>NZ_CP081502.1:0-2026498 GCF_019774635.1 Streptococcus halichoeri | reverse complement strand
CTCTAAGAAATAAGCCCATAGAAAATCTCTGAGCTTATTCTATTCTTCTTCTATCACATTAAACTTCTCAAGCTCTTCATTATAAGCTTCACTACCCTTTTTGAAGTATTGACGTTCTGAACCAGTAATATTAGCGGTGATAACATCATCTTTATATTTGTATTTGACTGTTGGATTGACGAACTCTGAAATCTCAAAGGTTTGTGTGTCAGTGTCAATAGTCATGCTACTAGTTGAACCTTCGGCATCGACAGTACCTTTGTCCCCCTTGATGGTGATGACCAGGTCAGTCCCAAAGTCGCCAATTTCATAGTATTCTCCGTCCATGTTGGGTATACTTGAGCAAGCGACTAGGACGATAGTAGTAAAAGCAAGCGTAATAAGGCTAAGTAATTTTTTCATAAGTGTTTCCTCCTAGATGGAATTTATTTTACAGGAATCGTATTACAAACGTGTTAATGATAGGATTTCAATCTAGTTGCAAGAAAGATGTGTTAGTTGTTAAACTAATTTTTAGTGGACATTCGTCCACTTTTTTTATATAATTTTAGTCAACCAAATAGTTGACTGATAGATTTGTGAGGAGGTACATTGTGAAGGATGTTTATACAAGAGTAACCCAAATTGCAAGAGACCAACTATATCAATTCATGAAGGATAATCAGGTTTCGCCTCTGAATTATCGCTTTCATTATTATTTCGATGATTCTATTCAAAAGTTTAATATCAAGGTGATGGAGCATCACTTTACCAATCGGAAGATTGAAGGTCTTACCATGATTGACGAAGACGGTATTTCAATTTCCTATGAAAGCCAGAATCCACAAGTAAAGCAGAACTTCACCAAATGCCATGAACTAGGTCACTATATGTTAGGACATTCTGGTAAGCAGTTTACACAATTAAGTGGTAAAAAAGATACAGTTGAAGAAAGCGAAGCAAACCTTTTCTCTGCTTATATCCTTATGCCTGATATTGTCTTGCTGTCGAAAATCTATTATCGCTTGGATAGTTTCAAGCAGGTCATGACAGAGTTATCTGTATCAGCAGAAGCCTTGAAATTTCGATTACAAGATATATTCCGCTATCGTTTGAAACGAGATAATCAAGAAGTAAGCTCAGCTATTTTCCAATACCAAATGGGTCAGAGCAATGCTGTCCTTAATCTTTTTGAAGAAGTTCATACTGAGATTGAAGACGAGTACAGAGCGGTGGAAGAGAACGTGCTTGCTAAAGTTCTGAATCGACTGAGAGAGTGTTGTTTTGTGGTAAGTACAGAGTTTCCCGAGTTGCTAGAAAATAGCTTTCGCAAGGAGTTGGAACAAGAAGATGATATTGGTGTTTGGTTAGAGTATGACTTTGGGCAGTCGGTAGGCTATGCCTGGCGTACAGATAAGCTAACAGCAAAGCAAGCTAAATTAAGAGCTAAAACAATACTCCTATTAGAAAAGAGGTAGTTATGTATCAACCTGATAAGTTACAACAAAAGCGAGAAGAACTGGGCTTAGAGCAACAAGAATTAGCTGAATGCATCGGCGTTTCAAAGCAGGCTTACTTCAAGTGGGAAAAGGGCTTGTCGAAACCGACTAAAGCTAATATTGCCAAGTTGGAGAAAGTTTTAAGGGTTCCAGAAGGATATCTGAGTGAAGATGAAATTTCATCCCTCTATAAGCAACTAACAGAGTCAAATCAAAAAAAAGCTATTACCTACGTTCGTGACCTGGTATCGTCACAGAAGGTTATTAGTATCGCTGAGAAGCGCTCAGAGTATCATGTTTACGAGAAACTTTCCGCTGGTATTGGTGCCTCCGTTTATGGAGACCTGGACTATGATGTTGTTTATTACAATGAAGAATTGCCACATGATTTTGCCTCTTGGATTGACGGGAACTCGATGGAACCAACTTATCAAAACGGAGAAGTGGCTCTTATCAGAGAGACTGGTTTCGATTATGACGGAGCAGTTTATGCTGTCGTCTGGGATTCGCAGACTTACATCAAGAAAGTCTATCGTGAGAAAGAAGGGCTACGTTTGGTGTCAATCAATAAGGATTATCCTGACAAGTTTGCGCCATTCGATGAGAACCCACGAGTAGTTGGGAAGATTGTTGGTCACTTCATGCCATTGGAGGACTAAGTATGGGCTATTTTGATTATTCACGAGAACCAAAGAGCGACATAGCTTTTGTGGATATGAAATCCTTCTATGCCAGCGTTGAGTGTGTGGAGCGTGGACTCCATCCCTTGAAAACTTCTCTTTGTGTCATGAGTAGATTAGAGAATGCTAACGGCTTGATATTGGCTTCTTCGCCAATGTTCAAGAAAGTGTTTGGAAAGAACAACGTCAGCCGTTCTTATGACTTGCCTTTTGACATTAAGACCAGGAAGTTTAACTATTACGTTGCGCGCAGACAAGGTCTACCGATTACGCTTGACTATATCCACTTTATCGAGGAGTGGGCTAGGATTACTCATATCGTTCCGCCTCGCATGGATTATATATCGAGAAGAACATGGAAATCCAGCACATTTTCCAAAACTACGCCAGCCCAGATGACATCCTCCCTTATTCAATCGATGAGGGATTTATTGACCTCACATCATCGTTAAAGTACTTTGTTCCTGATGAGAATATCAATCGCAAAGACAAGTTGGACATGATAGGTACTAGGATTCAGCATGATATTTTCCGACAGACAGGAGTTTATTCAACGGTAGGCATGTCCAACAGTAACCCACTTTTGGCTAAGCTGGCGTTGGATAATGAAGCCAAGAAGACAAAAAACATGCGTGCCAATTGGTCTTATGAAGACGTAGAAACTAAGGTTTGGGGTATTCAGGAAATGACAGATTTTTGGGGAATTGGCAGTCGTATGAAAAAACGTCTCAATGTTCTGGGGATTATGTCTATCAAAGAACTAGCCAATAGTAACCCTGATGTCCTCAAGGCTCGTTTAGGAGTCAATGGTATTGACCTGTTCTTTCATGCCAATGGTATTGACGAAAGTAACGTCCATAAACCTTATAAACCAAAATCTAATGGTATAGGCAATTCTCAGGTATTACCAAGGGACTATGTTAGACAAAGGGAGATTGAGATAGTCCTTTCGGAAATGGCAGAGCAGGTAGCCGTCCGTCTCAGAAAAGTAGGCAAGAAGACGACTTGTGTCTCTATTGGCGTAGGTTATTCTCGGAGTGAAGGCAAGAAGAGTATTCATGCTCAGATGAAGGTTGAACCAACCAATCAAACAGGAACCTTGAAGAACCATGTGCTAGCCCTCTTTCATAAGAAGTATAGTTCAGGGCAGTTAGAAGTATTAGCGTCTATTATTCTCAGTTAGTAGACGAATCATTCGGGCTATTATCCTTTTTTGATGATGTGGAACAAATCGAAAAAGAAGAAAGGCTCCAATCAGCCATTGATACCATCAGACAACAATTTGGATTTACCTCGGTTTTGAAAGCAAATGCCTTATCAGAAGGTTCACGGGTTATTGCCAGAAGCAAGCTAGTCGGTGGACATTCAGCAGGTGGATTGGATGGGCTAAGCTAATGATAGATAGAAGCTATTTACCTTTTCAATCTGCTAGAGACCATCAAGACCGTGGTATGATGAAATGGATGGGCTTTTTTCCTATCTGAACACACCACATCATTAGATGAGGAAAAGCATAAAGGTAATCTTTTCAGAAGAACTTAGCTTACTGGATAAGCTGCCCCTTATCTCACAACTCTATGCAGGACAACTTAAAGGGCAATTCATCGTCAAAGCAGACAAGCAAAAAGTCACCTATCAAGGACAGGTGACAGAACTATCAAAAGATGAGATTGTGGTCAAATCAAGGGATAAATATCATCTTATCGAGGTCAAACATATTTTAGCCATTCACCTAGTGGAAGGAGGAGTAGATGATGAATAGGAAAGAACTTTACAAAGATAAGTTACAGATAGACTATTTTTCAGAGAGTTATATCAAGTTTGAAGAAGATTTTTACCGTTACTCAGCTGATGGAACACCCTTGACTTTTATCATTGATGATATCCTGCTTTCCATGGCATTGTCTCATAAAGACTACTTTAAACTCAATAAGGAAAAGTCAGTTGATGGACGAGACCACTGTTTTCAATTTCAAGTTGTTTTGGAATCCGATAATAAGAATGTTAGGACGTTTCAGTATGTAGGACATAAACATAATTAAAAGGAGCAGATGAATATGAATTTTGATAAATTTGAGAACAACAACTTTTTTTCAGATAACCACGAATAAAATATTACGAGTCTCAAAAGGTGATATAAGGAAAAAAGATATTTTTGCTTTAGTATTATTAGGTCAAATTATTGTTGTAGCAAGTACAATTTTTACTACTATATATAAACTATTCCTTCCACTTATTTATATAATTGGACCTTATATCATGGCAGTGGCACAAAATCTTAATGAGCTTATTGATAAGTTTATCGAGGGAACCTTCCCTAATATATTTTATTTTCCAAATGAAGAAATAATTAATTATGGTTTTAAATTATCTCATTCGTATGCAATAGACGGATTTATCCCTGCTTTGCTCAAAGGTGGAATAGTATTAATAATTTTGTACTTAACCATACAAGTTTTAAAAAAAGAAACTCTTTTAAATGAGATATTAAAAGGACTTGCATTTTCTATTTCAAGCTTAATTCTCTACTCTGATATAAAGATTATATTCCTAATATTGCTGATACTCTTTCTCGTCTCCATACCTCGAATAGGAACAGGTGATATATACCTATTTGTCGTAAATATCTTACTGTTTTTCAAACCATTGTTTGTTGGAAAATTGAAAGCTGTAAAGGAAGTTCGTTCGAGCAGCATCCTTCTAATGTTGTTTGCGATAATATTTATTGCTAAAATTCTTTCTGTTTTATTATCTTTACCGATAGGAATTGCAACTATTTTAACAACTATTATTACAGTACGAATCGGTCAACAGAACTTTTCTACAAATAAGACACGAGAAATAATTGCGAAAATACTAGTGTACTTAGTGGCGTTTGTTATATCTTTAGTAAATAGTAATCTTTCAAACGACTTTTCAAGCATCTTCTCAATATCAATAACAATTTATTTTGCGATTGACAGATTTTTCTCTGTATACTCTGAGATAAAAGAGTATGTAAAAAAAGAGTATGTAGAGTACTACTTATACCTTGGAGATAATAAAGATATAATGAAGGAGAGATATTTTACGAATGAACAAATGTTAGCTATGTTTGAAGATTACAGTGACGAAGAAGTTTTAATTCAGTTAACAATAAGAAATTTTTATAAGATGAATGCAGAGTTTGGTGAATTACTTAAGAAATTCAATGCTAGGGAAAGTTCTGCGTCATACAGAATTCTTACGTTATCTATGGAGTATAATTTAAAGGGTGATGATATAATTAACTTTGTGGATACCAATGTGAAGAACAAGATATTATATGATGAACAGAATATTATACCTGTAAATTTCTTAATTGATTATGATCTAGAGTTGTTTAGGAGTGGAAAGGTAGATGAAGCGAAACAATATTTAGGATTTTCAATGTATGATAAAGGATATGACAGTATTAAAGAATACTATCAACTGTTAGATGTCTTAAACGATGAAGCTGAAAAAAACACATTGAATCTCGTTTTATTATTTAAGATAACGTAAATGACAAAAGATGAGTTAAGTTGGATTTAAGGTCACACTTATATACTACAAATAATCCTAAATTTTTTCTTTTTCATAATCTCCTAGTGGCAGTCAGTGTAGTATACGCTGGCTGTCTCTTTTTGTATGTCTTTCAGAAAAAGAATCATTTTCAGAAAGAAAGTTCTAAAATGAAGTTAGCCAGCTGAGAGTATGAAAAAACATCTCAAAGAGATATACTTGTAGTTCACCACAAACACAAGATAGGATACTTTGAGATGCAAGAACATTATACCCCAAAAGTAAAACATTTGACAATAGCTGAGCGATACCTCATCGAGAAATGGAAATCAGAAGGGAAGTCTAATAGAGCTATCGCTGGCTTGTTAGGTAAAACACCTCAAAACATTCATAACGAACTCAAACGTGGACTTGTTGGACAACTAATTCGTAAGGGTAAATTTGAATTGGTTTAACAAGCTGACTACGCACAAGGTAGCTATGAGAGGAAACGGCAGAGATCTGTTCGTCTTGTCGAGACCAAGGATAAGATTCTACACTATATGAAACAAAATTATTCTCTAGAAATAATTGTCAAAGTCAAAGGGATTCCAGTTCCTGTCTCAACGATCTATTACTGCAGATAATGGTACAGAGTTTAATAGGCTGTCGTTAGTGTTTCCTGAAGAAAACATCTACTACCCACATCCCTACGCTTCATGGGAAAGAGGAATGAATGAGAACTACAATAGACTCATCACAAGATTGTTACCAAAAGGTACTAAGAAAGCGACCCAGAAAAAGGTCGCTTTCATTGAAAATTGGATAAATAACTATCCTAAAAAAATATTAGACTAGAAATCTCCTAAGGAGTTTCTACGAGCTTGCTAACTTGGAATTGAAATTTGGCTTTTTCGGAATGAAATAGGTGTTTATTAATTTCAAATCGTATTTTTTAAAATAGTTTAATTTAGTTCTTTTTTATTAAAAATAGAATAACTAAAAATGAAATATACTAGGCTAAAAATGAAACTAATAAAGAGTGTTAGTGTAGATATTATCTCTGCGTTTTGTAAGGATAGAAATAAAAAATATTCTGTGGATAGCTCTAGTTTTACTATGTTTGTTCCTATGAGACGTACAATATTATCGAATAGAAGACTAATTAGAATGTAGGCAAGATAGGCTTGATTAACTCTACTTAGCATAATAAATAATAGGATACAAAGTAATGATATACAAAGAAACAGAGGAAGTTGGTGAACAAATATTCTATAGATTAAAGAAGAATCAATTTCCCCTCCTAGTATTACTCTAAACAGACTTGAACTGGTATAAGCCAATGCAACATATATTAGATTTAAACTGACTGTTGCAGAAACCTTATATACAAAAATTCTTCTTCTTTGTTGTTGTTTAATCATAATGTTATTGATTGTACGATGAGAAAAATCTTCTCCAAAGAAAATATTTGTAGGGACAATAAAGAAGAGTGTAATAAATTGAGATAATAATTGGATCAGAGTAGAACTATAATCTACAGAGTTATTTCCATGAAATAGAAATGCTGAGAGCAGAGAAAGTAGCAATAGGATAGTAATGGAGATGGTTAGTTTTCGTTCCTTATAGACTTTGTAAAGGTCCGCTTTAAGATAATGAATCATGCGTTTCTCCTTTGCTGATTAATTTTAGATAATAGTTCTCAAAAGAAATTTTTCTAGAAAAAATCTCTTGTAGGTCTATGTTATTTTCAATGAGATAGTGCACAATGACCATAGTGTCTATATCAGTGGACAAGGCGAGATATTCGCCAACTTCTGTGTAGGAAATTCCATGTTTTTTAAAAACCTCAATTGTTTTAGGGATTGTTGAAGTTTTGAGATAAATTTGTTCTTCCAATTCTTGTTGAAGTAGCTGTTTTGGAAGTTCTTTAATCACTTTCCCGTTGTGCATGATAATATATCTATCCACCACCAATTCTAGCTCTGATAAAATATGACTTGAAATCAGTATTGTCATGTGATGGTCATCCCTAAGATTTAAAATGATATTTCTCATTTCTTTGATTCCAACAGGATCTAATCCATTGATAGGTTCGTCAAGAATGAGAAAGTCAGGATTGTCTAGAATTGCTAAAGCGATTGCCAAGCGTTGACGCATTCCCAGAGAGAAATTCTTTGATTTCTTTTTAGGATCAACAGTGCCTAATCCGACACGATTAAGTATATTTAAAATGGCATCGTCACTCATCTGTAGATTAAGTTGTAAACTCATGTATTTTAAGTTTTCAAAAGCAGGAAGATTAGGTTGTAACGCAGGAGATTCAATTAAAGCTCCGACTCGATAGTTAGTCGATTTATGAATTGATCCTGATGATTGCCTAATTAGACCTGACAAAACTCTAAGGAGAGTTGTTTTTCCTGCCCCATTCTCTCCAACAAGTCCGCAAATTTCTCCTTTTTTTATTTTAAAAGAGACTTGGTCAACTGCATTTTGGTTTCCATACTGTTTCGTTATTTTTTGTAATTCTAAGAGTGATGACATTTATAAAGTACCTTTTTGTTTTTTTATATTATATTGTTGAAATAAATAAATGATTAATAATGCTGATATTACTAAATATATCCAACTAATAGTCGTTGTAGAAGCAGGGATTACTAACATTGAAAAAGATAGTTGAGAGATGATAATCCCAAGTTGAATAATCATACCAATACTTCCAGTTAAAATACCGATCTTTTGAGGGGATAGGTTACTCATAAGAAAACCATAAAACTTTGGATTTATTGAACCGCTTGTGGTTCCTAAAATAAATAACAAAAGGTAGCAGAGCCAAATATTTTGTAAAATAAAAGTGGCAAAAAGTATTGGTAACAATGCTACTGCAATGTAAAGAATATACTTTAAAGAAATTTTATCTAATAAAGTTGTTGATGCAATAATGCCTAAAATACTACTAACCGCTATGACCACCCCAGAAAATGATATAGTAGCGGCTGAATTTACGATAATAAAATCCTTGTTTTGAGAAATAGTAGATACGATTAATGGAGTGGTAATTGAGAATAGTCCATTAATACAAGAGATAACAATTAAGAATTCTGCTAAACTTGGGATACTTTTGATTTCTGTAACAGCTTCTCTGATAGCTGTTAGTAAATTTTGATTGGGATTTATTTCAGTGTAGTCAGAAGCTTTAATAATGGATTCTAGTTGTGATTTTATAAATAACATAAATAAAACACAGGCTAAAAATGTCAATGAATTAACAAATGCTAATGTTTGATAGCTAATCCAAGTTACTAGCGCTGCTCCACTGAGTTTGAATATGATATTTAGAGTTGAAGAAATACTTTGTGTTGAAGCAAAGACTTTTTCCCTATCACTTTCATCAATTAACTGCATTTCAATAGGAAGATACAAACTATTCTCTAACTGTCCAGCTAAGTCAGATAATATATTTAAAAAAGAGACAATAATGATAATCCAGAGTGCAGGCTTAAAAGAAACAACTATTCCGACTATAATATATAAGAAGAATCGAAAGACTTGTGTAAGGATAATAATATTGATTTTTCTAGCAGTTTTATCAGCAAAATGCCCCATAACTATTTTAAATAGAATAGGAATTGTTTCCGATAGGGTGACAATTGACAAAGCAATATTATTATCTGGTAGCAAGAGAATATAGTTCATTAGTGCCAAATAATAGAGAGTGTCTCCAAAGTCAGACAATAAATCATTGAAAAAAAGAGAATAGAAGATTCGTTTGGGAGTATTTATCATTTTTACCAACTCAAATTCCCCTCGATGCTTCGTGTCTTATACTCTTTTGAGGGTGGTTTAATTGTTGATTTATGATTATAATCTGATTGTAAATTTTTGTTTGGTAAAGTTGAAGAGCTATTAAATATCATAATTGCTAATACTAGTGAAGTCATGAATTTTTTCATTTGTTTTCTCCATTATTTATTTATTTTCAAAAAATATGATAAACTATTTTTAGTAAGATTTAAAAAAAGTTACTTAAATGTAATACAAGGTGATTGTAATGGGGAAATATGGAAAAGTTTTTAAAATTATTCGAGAATCGAAAAATATGTCTCTCAAAGAGGTAGCAGGTGATTTTGTTACTCCTGCCCAATTATCACGATTTGAAAATGGGAAAAGTAACCTATCAGTAGATATTTTTTTTTATTGTTTAGGAAGAATGGATATTCTACAGGGAGAGTTTTCAACTTTTTATAGTTCTTACTTTCAAGATGAAGATGTACGCCTTTCATTAGAGTTGCGCCATGCTTTAGAGAACCGTAATATTAGCTATCTTCAAAGGAAAATTCAAGAGTATGAGAAGAAAGTTTTAAAACATAACAGTAAGTCCGACCGTGTCTTAATTGCAGTTTTTCATTCAATGATTAACAAGTGTGATTCAAATATAACTATTCCAGATACTGAAAAACAGATTATAGCTGATTATTTAATGTCAATTAATGAGTGGTGTTTCTATGAGTTATGGATTCTAGGTACCTGCTCTCGGGCTTTAAGTACAAGAGCACTAGAATTATTAGGAACCGAGTTAGTTAGCAGGACACAATTTTATAATGGAATAGAAGAAAATCGTAGAAGAGTGTATCGTATACTTTTAAACTTAGCAAGTGAACTTTTGAATAGAGGAGAAGAAAGAGTAGCGGCTAGTTTCATAAGAAAATTGGATAATTTAAATATATTAGAACAGGATATATTTGAACGATTACAATTAAAATTTTTAAAATCACATTTTAATTATTTACAAGGTAATGCTAGAGGTTTAAAAGAAATGAAAGAATGCCAGAGAATAGCAGAATTTTTAGATTGCTATGATATTTCAAGACAAATAGAAGCGACCATATCAAAATTTACAGATATGTAATAAATTCAAAGGTTGTCAATATTTCCTGTAGGATAGTACATGTAAGTCTTACAACAACTACAACACAATTATCTATATATTGGAGGAAATTATAATGACTACATTTGTTAAAGATTTGAACCGCAAACCTGAACTGGTAAAAGCAGCTCGTGGTAAAACAGTCAACACATTTATTTGTTTTGGTAAATTCTAAAAACAAATTAAAATTAGGGGAATGCTTTTACGAGAAGTATTCCCTAATTTTTTATAAGAAGAAAAGAATGAGGTACATAAAATGAAAAAAATGGTTATTATAGGTTCGCTTGCACTTTTGGGTACTTTGGGACTAGTATTTGGTGGTGAAATAACAAAAAAAGTAGCAAGTACGAGTGAGAAAAATAAGTTTGTTATTTTTGGGAAAGTTGATTTTTCAGATGATGACGATGTCGAAGATGTAGTATCAAAAAATTCGAATAATCAAAAAGATGATGTTGATGATGAAGAAAACGGGCTTGAAAGATTTATCAAAACACATAAAACTCCCTTTTCAAAAACAATCCATAAATAGATGACACCGTCCTATACATATCGAAATATAGAACATTTACCTTCTATTATCTTTGGATTTAAAATTCATGTTTCAGCGACATTTCAAAATTATCACACTATTTTGGATATTGTATGCCCCTATTTGGATATGAATAACATTACCTATAAGTTCATTGATAAAAAAGAAGACGTTTATAGAGTTTTTTCTACAAGTGAATTAGCTGCAGAATCAGGTAAATTAATAACTATTTATCCTTCTCCCTCTATTCTTATAAAAACTCTGGAAGATTTATTTAGTTTATTGCCTCAAAAAGAGGAAGCTATCTATATTTTAAGTGATCGTCCTTACAAAGGTTCAAGCCTATTGTTCTATAGATTTGGTTTAATTCAAGATTCAGCCAATGTTTATCAAGATGGTGTTCCAACCATAACAACGCTAGAGGGGGAGGTATGGCAAGATTACCCTAAACCTTATTTTGATTTACCGCCTTGGATTGATGATATTCAAGAACCCTCAAAAGATGAATCAGAGAGTTACTTGGGGAGTACTTATGAAGTAACTTCAATTATTCATCAGGGTGGGGGAGGTAATATTTATCTAGGAGTTGATAAAAAATTCACATCACCAGTAATTTTAAAAGAGGCTCGACCACATATTCTTAGTTTTTATAATGTTGAAAAAAAGGAATTACGTGAAAAAGAATATGAGCTTTCTCTGGAATTAAAAGAAAAGGGTGTAAACCAAGTTATAACTCCTATTGAAGCAGTTGATGAGTGGATAAATTCGTACTATGTCTATCGCTATATTCAAGGGAGTTCTCTGACTGACTTCTGTAAGGATTATGGGATTAATTCTTATTCTCGAATTCATAAGAAAAAAAATTTGAGATTATTCAAAGAATTTCTCAACATTGTCAATTCATTAGTAAAGATACTTATTTATCTTCATTCGAATCAATTGATATTAAACGATATTCATCCAGATAATTTTATACGAGATGAGCATGGGAAACTACATTTTATTGATTTGGAGAATTCATATTTATATGGAGAAAAACCATTTGTAGGTATTGAAAGTAAAATTAGCTTAAAATCTTGGAATTTTCTAGATGGTAAGCAGGCAGATTTTCATAAATTAGGCAATATGCTTCTTTTCCTATTGGCACGTCTGACTGTTTCGGAGCAATCAACAGTAGAGACGGATCTACTAAATCGACTTTTGAATTCTTATGGAATTGACAGTAACTTATCAAAGTTTATTACTTATTTGTTATCTGGTGAGGTTACAAAAGATGGACTGGTAAAATGGCTAGAGTCACTGGATGCCACATCAATCGATATTGACGAGGTTCTACCTCCAAAAACAGACTTAAAAGATAGTTCTATTTCGTTTATAAAAAAAGTTGAGCGTTCATGTCTAGAATTTGATAAATATAAAAAATATTTGATTGATATGGCAGTAACTACTCCTGAAAGTGAAGATGCTATTATTAGGTTGATGAATTTAGAACGAAATCTTGGTCTTGAGGGACTATCAGGAGTGATTGTTTTAGTAGATAATCAAGGTTTAAAAAATATAGCTGAGGCAGGTATTAATATCCTGTTAAATCGTTTGGAAGAGACAGATGATGGGCTGTTGGTTCCAATAGAAGGAGGTTGTTATTCCCCATATATTTGTAACGGCTTATCTGGAGTTATACAGATGCTCTATTATACTGGAAGAGAAAAGCACCGACGACTGATTTTAAAATTGAGAAAAGCTCTCTATGTTGAATTTGCTCAGTATGAAGATTATAGAAAGGGAATGTTAGGAATAGCAGATACATTGCTATTGACAAGCGAATACCGTAATAGTAAAAAACTACATCAATGCATTGAATCATTGCTTTTGAATAGTTATCTCTACCATACTCAACGTCATTTGCCATTGATTGAATTACAAGAGGTATTATCTCATTATCATGATATTTACACTCTTTAAAAATAGATATAGTCAGAATGTAGACAAACCCTCAAAACGGCAGAGTAGCTTAAAATTAGATATCTAATTATTAACAATGCATACCCTTAGTAACGCTGATTTAGTAGCATTTCTAAGAGAATCAAAAAGGTTAGTTCGAGGAGAAAATATGATAGACTATAAAAATGATTTTTATAATACAATTAACCAAGATTGGTTGGCCAGTAAACAATTAATAGATACTCAAACTCACGTGGATAGTTTTTCAGAATTAACAGATAGGATTAGTGATTTTCTATATTGTGAAACAAATCATTGGGTAGAAAAAGGCAGGGTTCCAAAAGATTATGGATTAGAAAACTTTACGATATTTTATCGACAGGCTTCTGATTTTAAAAAGAGAGAATTATTAGGCGTAAGGCCGCTTATTCCCGTTTTAAATCGCTATAAGTCCATGGAGTCATTTGAAGAGTATATTTTGCAATTATCAGAGTTAGAACTACTTGGGCAACCTAATTTATTGCCATTTCATATCGCTCCAGATTTTTTGGATTCTCGTAAAAATATGATTTGGGCTGAAGCTCCAGGCTTAACTTTTCCAGATATGAGTTATTATGAATCTGATAGTGAACAAGGGAGATACTTATTAGATACTTGGCAAAATTGTCAAAGAGAATTATTGGAAGAGGTTGGTTTTTCTAGAGAAGAATCAGATGATATTTTGATAAAGGTTATTGAACTAGATAGACTGTTAGGGCAACATATATCACAGAAGGATGAGAGTTTAACTGAGGAATATATCGTTTACGACTTCAATGATTTTTGTCAATTAGCTCCTGGACTACCATTAAATCGTTTTTTTAAAGATGTAATAGCTGATATACCAAATAAAATAATAGTTTCAGAAGAAAAATTTTGGAAGGAATGTGCCCGAATTTTTTATTCTAAAGAAATGTGGAAACATATTAAAGCGAAACTTATCTACGGTGTTGTAACTATGTATGCTTCCTGTTTAACAAATAAAGTAGATCTATTATCATCCAAGTTTCGATGTATGTTAATGGGGATTGATAACAGTGAGGATAAAAAGCAAAGTGCTTATGAATTGACACAATTTGCTTTGGGTAATAGTTTAAGTTACTGGTATTCTGAACAAATTTTATCTCAAAAAGACAAAAAAAATATTGAAAAACTGGTAGATATGATTATTCAGGAATACAAGAATCAAATTGCAAAATGTTTAGAATTAACCTTAACTACTAGGAAAAAGATAATTAATAAATTAGAGAATATAGTTGTACAAATTGGAGGACCCAAAACACGTCCAGAAAGAATAGATAATTTATTACTTGAAGATACACTAGTGGACAATGTAAATACTATTCTAGCTAATTCAGCTCGTTCAAGTTGGAATAAATGGATGGATGAAGCTAAAAGATATAATTGGGATATTAATTCATTTACTGTAGATGCCTATTATCATGCTCAAATGAATAAGATTATATTGCCTGCAGGAATATTGCAAAAACCATTTTATTCTAAGGAATATTCATGTGTTAAAAATTTATCTAGATTAGGTTTTTTAGTTGCTCATGAAATTTCACATGCTTTTGATATAGATGGAATTCGATTTGATGAGTATGGGAGATACGAAAATTTGCTGTCTCATGATGATGAAGCATATTTTCAATCTATCTCAAAAAAAATAGAAGCTAAGTATGACGGTCAGCAACTAGATGAATGTGTTGTAAATGGGACATTGACACTTTCTGAGAATATAGCTGATATAGCAGGATTCAACTGTTTGGAAGAAATCATTTCAAAATACTACCCTCTCAGATTAGAAGAATTTTATAGGGAGTTTGCCAAGTTATGGCGGATTATCTATCGGCATGAGTACCTAGAGATGATGACTTTGACAGATTCTCATACTCCTAATAAGTTACGAGTTAATAATTTATTATCCAATTCTAAAAAATTTACTAAGTTATATCATATTTCTAAAGGAGATGGTATGTGGGTTGGATCAGAAAATCAAATTGTCATCTGGTAAGAGAGTTTAATATATACGACAATTAGGTACTCTCTTAGAGTAAGTTCAACAAGAAAAAGGGGGAGGGACCCCTTTTTCTTGTTACTGTCTTTGGGGTTAGGTAAAAATTGTTCCGAAAGAGCGTATTTTGCGAGTTTCGGTGAGCAAATATCGGGCGTAGTTCGCCTACAGTCTAAGATTGCGATACCGTGCTATCATAAAGCATTTCAAACTATATAAAAAATCAGATTTTGATGGGTTTTCACTTAATTTTTTAAAACCATGATAGATAAATCAATGTTATTTACTTTACATTATGAATCTCAAAAAGCACTTTACATGTCTAAAATAGTGAAATTGATTATCTATCTTCTCACATCAACGCCCTCACAGGTTCTAACCAAATCTGATAACCCCCCTCAATCCTAGAGTACAGATATTCTCTTGACCGAGGTGGAGTCTCTTCTAGGAGTTCCTGATAAGAGCTTAAGGCAGTAATATCTGAAATCTTGAAATCGAAGTCGGTTTCATATATAATGGATGTAATATCATTCCCCAAACAAAAAACGGAAAACCTTTGTTCCCCTTTAAAAATATTTCTTGTAATTTGACTTTGAAGTAGTCTAATAGCATTGTAAAGATTGTCGATATGGTTATCTAAATTGATCATTATTTTCTCCTTATTAATGTTATAGGCACAAAAAAGTTCACCTTATTCAAGTGAAATTGTTTGAAATTAGTTGAATGATTAATAAAATGAAATCAAAAGAACAGCTGGAAATAAAGGTTATTCGTACAAGTTATAAATAGAATTTGTGAAACCTGGTCTCAAAAAAGCTCGTAAGGCTAGCCAGTTCTCAAAACGTTAAGAACCAGCTACAATACAGCAGAACAATACTTCATGGATTACCATGGAGTATTTTCTTTTCTGAAAGAACTGGTGACGCAATTGACGTAGTCGTTGCGGCTTTAGTCGCTTACGAATACGGCTGCAAAGGAGATGCAGTCTTCGTGCCTCAAAACGTTAATCATTACGATTATATCAACATTTTAAGCACTCGCAGGTTTGCTCTACGGGTGCTTTTTTGAGTACGACGGGCATGTCGTACATCTGAGGTGAAAGTCCTTCGTGGGCACCCGCTACCGGTGAACCCAATAGCGACTCCCAAGCCTGACTATCGTGAGATAGCGGGGAGAGGAAGGGATAGCGAAATCGTGGCTCTACGAACAGAAACGTGATATAAAGGCGTATATAGAGGATGAGGGGGCCAAAAACTCTAAAGTCCAAAAAGGTAGTCGTAACCTATAGGCGTAAATCACGAGAGTAAACGAGGAAAGATGTACGACTTATCCCGTGAGGTCTCATGAGCGTCAAAAAGATGTAGTAACAACGACTCATGAGAAGTCAGCCGAGGTCATAGTAGTGATGAAGTTTCTGGAATGGAAACGCAGCGAAGGACCGAACGATTAACCGAAGTATACCTACTTCACTTGTGTCTGTAAAGAACGGTCTGATAGAACGGAATGCGGTCACGTATTGACTAGAGGAAAGTTCGCTAATATAAGATGTCTCACAGGCACCGAAATAAGAAAGGAATACGCACATGTCACAGTTACTAGATAATATCCTATCTCGTTCAAACATGTTGGAAGCCTACAATCAAGTTAAGACCAATAAGGGCTCAGCTGGAATTGACGGCGTAACAATTGACGAAATAGATGACTATCTCCACCAACACTGGCGTTCAACGAAAGAACTCATAAAGCAGAGGAAGTATAAGCCTCAGCCAGTCTTACGAGTTGACATTCCCAAACCTAACGGAGGAGTCCGTCAGCTTGGTATCCCCACAGTTATGGATAGGATGATACAACAAGCTATTGTCCAAGTCATCAGTCCTATTTGTGAACCTCATTTCTCTGAGACGAGCTATGGCTTCCGACCAAATCGCTCATGTGAAAAAGCCATTGTCAAACTATTAGAATACCTTAATGCTGGCTACGAGTGGATAGTAGACATAGACCTTGAGAAGTTCTTTGACACCGTTCCTCAAGATAGACTGATGTCACTTGTCCATAACATTATCCAAGATGGCGATACAGAATCACTGATTCGTAAGTACCTTCATTCAGGGGTCGTCATCAACGGACACCGTCAGAAAACACTAGTCGGAACACCGCAGGGAGGCAACTTGTCACCGCTCTTATCCCATATCATGCTTAATGAGTTGGACAAAGAACTTGAAAAACGAGGGCTTCGCTTCGTCCGCTACGCAGATGATTGTGTCATCACAGTTGGAAGTGAAGCAGCTGCCAAACGTGTGATGCACTCTATTAGTCGCTTTATTGAAAAACGATTAGGTTTAAAAGTCAACATGACCAAGACAAAGATTGTGAGACCGAGCAAACTGAAGTATCTAGGGTTTGGGTTGTGGAAATCAGCTGATGGATGGAAAAGTCGTCCGCACCAAGATAGTGTGCAGAGTTTCAAGAGGAAACTCAAGAAGCTAACTACACGCAAATGGAGCAGAGACTTGGACAGTCGTATTGAGAAACTCAACTGGCTGATTCGAGGTTGGATAAACTACTTTTCTATGACGAACATGAAATCAGTCATGGCAAGCATTGATGAACGACTGAGAAC
The DNA here is from genome assembly GCF_019774635.1 of Streptococcus halichoeri. NCBI lineage: Bacteria > Bacillati > Bacillota > Bacilli > Lactobacillales > Streptococcaceae > Streptococcus > Streptococcus halichoeri. The sequence goes on along the minus strand of NZ_CP081502.1, from coordinate 2,008,769 downwards.
TCGAATAAGAGTTATTATCTGGAAACAATGGAAAAAGAAATCTAAGCGACTATGGGGACTTCTCAAACTAGGAGTTCCGAAGTGGATAGCTGATAAGATATCTGGTTGGGGTGACCATTACCAATTAGTGGCTCAGAGGTCTGTACTGAAACGAGCCATATCAAAACCAGTCCTAACTAAACGTGGACTGGTCTCGTGCTTAGATTATTATTTAGAACGACAGGCGTTAACAGTTAGTTGAACCGCCGTGTGCCGAACGGCACGCACGGTGGTGTGAGAGGGACTAGAAATTAGTCCCTACTCGATGTTCTTCTGAAAAATTAGTTGTCTGACAATGTCAGTCACCGTGTTTGGTACGGGGATTTTAGAATTGACCTAAAAACATGATTCTAGGTTTTTGCGAGCTCAGATAGTGTATACACACTATCGCAAAAAATAAAACATCAAGAAAGGGCGAACCGACAATTTTCCTAATGTTTTATATATCTGGGAGACTCCCCAACCCCCTTGAGAAATAGTTCGAGATAGTGTTAGAAAATGGTATAATAGAAATAAAATATACTTCTGATAATTTTTTATTATGTGCAATTGAATGTGAAAGGTTCAATATGGTAGATTTATTAAAGCCTAAACATAAAATGTCTGAAGAAGACATCAAGGCAAACTTTATCACGCCAGCCATTCTGTCAAAAGGCTGGAAAAATGGGGAACATATTGCTTACGAGGAATATTTCACAGATGGTCGAATAGAAGTTCGTGGGGATAAAGCCCGTCGAAAAGAGGGTAAAAAGTCAGACTACGCCCTTTATTACCAATTTGGACAGCGTATTGCTATTATTGAAGCGAAGGATAACAAACATAGTGTTCGAGCTGGCTTACAGCAGGCAATCGAATATGGAGAAATCTTGGATGTGCCTTTTGTTTATGCGTCAAATGGGGACGGCTTTATCGAACACGACCGCATCACGAGACAAGAGCGTGAAATCGCTTTGGATGACTTTCCAACTCGTGAGGAGCTGTTTGAACGGTTAAAGGCTGAGAAGGGATTGACATCGGAAATTGTAGAGGCTATTACGATTCCTTACTATACCGATGCTTTTTCGTCGAAAACGCCTCGCTATTACCAGCAAATTGCTATTAATCGTACGGTTGAGGCGGTTGCTCGTGGGCAAAAGCGGGTCATGTTTGTCATGGCGACAGGAACTGGGAAGACCTTTATGGCCTTTCAGATTATCCATCGCTTGCGAAAGGCAGGGCTGGCTAAGCGAGTATTGTTTTTAGCTGACCGAAATATCTTGGTTGACCAGACCATGGCTGAAGATTTTAAGCCCTTTGAAAAGGTCATGACCAAAATCACGGAAAAGCTGCTCAATGCCCCAGAAAAACTCAATTCCTTTGAGATTTATCTAGGACTTTACCAGCAATTAACAGGTGAAGCCGGAGAGGAAACTCATTACCAAAAGTTTGATAAGGATTTCTTTGACTTGATTGTCATTGATGAGGCCCACCGTGGTTCAGCTAAAGAAGATAGCAACTGGCGAAAGGTGATTGACTATTTCTCATCGGCGACACAAATAGGCATGACGGCAACGCCAAAGGAGACTAAAGAGATTTCCAATATGGATTATTTTGGCGAACCTGTTTACACTTATAGCTTAAAGCAAGGGATTGAGGACGGTTTTTTGGCTCCCTATCGGGTCATGCGAGTAAATCTTGATATCGATGTGGATGGCTATCGTCCAGAAAATGGTCAAGTTGATACTAAAGGTCAACTCATTGAAGATAGATACTACGGTCGCAAGGATTTTGACAAGACCATTGTAATTGATGACCGGACGCAGATGGTGGCAAAGTTTGTTTCAGATTACATGAAGCAAAACAATGCACGCTTCGATAAAACTATCGTTTTCTGTGTTGATATTGACCATGCTGAACGAATGCGAGCAGCCTTTGTTAAGGAAAATCCCGACCTAGTACAAGAAGATTATCGCTATGTGATGCAGGTGACTGGAGATAACGCAGAAGGTAAGGCTCAGCTGGATAACTTTATGGATGTCAATTCTAAATTTCCAGCTGTTGTGACTACTTCAAAACTCTTGACGACTGGGGTCAACGCCAAGACCTGTCGCTTGATTGTGCTGGACTCCAATATCCAGTCTATGACGGAGTTTAAGCAAATCATCGGTCGAGGGACACGGCTGTATCCCGACAAGGGCAAGGAGTTTTTCACCATCATTGACTTTAGAAACGTAACTAATCTCTTTGCTGACCCAGATTTTGATGGCGATCCTGTCAAGGTATTGGTCGTCGGTGGTCAGACAGACCTGAAAAGTCCGCCTAAATTTACAACTGAGGTGAATGAACCCACGGAAAAATACCGTGTGACGGATAAAAAGGTGACGATTTTGAACTCAACGGTTCAAGTCTTGGATGAAAATGGCAAATTAGTCACGGAGAGTCTGACTGATTACACTCGGAAAAATGTTTTGGGGGCTTATGCGACCTTGACCGACTTTATCACGGCATGGCAGGCGGCGGACAAGAAAAAGGTTATCTTGGAAGAACTTTATCAAAAAGGCGTTTACTTTGATGCTATTAGAGAGGCGGAAGGAATTTCAGAACAGGAGATTGATGATTTTGATTTGCTCCTGAAACTGGCTTATGGGCAAAAGAGTCTGACCAAGACCGAGCGGATAAGCCAGGTCAAGCAAAGTGGTTATCTCTATAAGTACAGCGAGGAGGCGCGTGCCGTGCTGGAGATTTTGCTGGACAAGTATATGGATAAGGGCATTGGGGAACTGGAAAGTCTTGAAACCCTGAAGTTGCCAGAGTTTCAGGTCTTTGGTGGTACCTTTAAGATTATCAACACGCATTTTGGAGATAAGAAACGCTATTTAGAGGCGATAAAAGAATTGGAAGAAAGGCTTTTTACCGTAGCTTAAGGAAAGGAAATCATGTCAATTACAGCATTTGTCAAACGCATTCAAGACATTACACGAAATGACGCTGGGGTCAATGGCGATGCCCAGCGGATCGAGCAGATGTCTTGGTTACTCTTTTTGAAGATTTACGATAGCCGTGAGATGGTCTGGGAATTGGAAGAGGATGACTATGAGTCCATCATCCCAGAGGACCTCAAATGGCGAAACTGGGCTCACGCTGAAAAGGGTGAGCAGGTCTTGACAGGGGACGACCTGCTGGACTTTGTCAACAACCGGCTCTTTAAGGAATTAAAAGATCTTGAAGTCACGCTAAATATGCCTCTTCGCAAAAGCATCGTCAAGTCAGCCTTTGAAGATGCCAACAACTACATGAAAAACGGTATTCTTTTGCGACAGGTCATTAACGTCATTGACGAGGTGGACTTTAACAGCCCTGAAGACCGTCATTCCTTTAATGACATTTATGAAAAAATCCTCAAGGACATCCAAAGTGCGGGAAATTCTGGGGAGTTTTACACCCCTCGGGCGGCGACGGATTTTATCGCTGAGATGCTTGATCCAAAACTGGGGGAGTCGATGGCTGACCTTGCCTGTGGGACAGGTGGTTTCTTGACCTCGACCTTGAACCACCTCAGTAAACAGCGAAAGACCAGTGAAGATATTCAAAAATACAACAGGGCTGTCTTTGGGATTGAGAAAAAGGCCTTTCCACATCTCTTGGCGGTGACCAATCTCTTTCTTCATGAAATTGACGACCCTAAAATCATCCACGGCAATACCTTGGAGAAAAATGTCCGTGACTATACGGAGGACGAGAAGTTTGACATCATCATGATGAACCCACCTTTTGGTGGGTCGGAACTGGAGACCATTAAAAACAACTTTCCAGCAGAATTGCGGAGCTCGGAGACGGCAGACCTCTTTATGGCAGTTATCATGTATCGCTTGAAAGAAAAGGGTCGGGTTGGGGTGATTTTGCCTGATGGTTTTCTCTTTGGAGAGGGGGCTAAGACCCGCCTCAAGCAGAAACTGGTGGAGGAGTTTAACCTCCATACCATTATCCGCCTGCCGCATAGTGTCTTTGCGCCCTATACCTCCATCCATACCAATATCCTTTTCTTTGATAAGACCAAGAAGACGGAGGAAACTTGGTTTTACCGTTTGGACATGCCAGAGGGTTATAAAAACTTTTCTAAGACCAAGCCGATGAAAGCTGAGCATTTTGACCCTGTCCGTGACTGGTGGGCTAATCGTGAGGAGATTTTAGAGGGGAATTTTTACAAGGCGAAAGCTTTTTCACCAAGTGAGCTAGCGGATTTGAGCTACAACTTTGACCAGTGTGGTTTTCCAAAGGAGGAGGAAGAAATCCTAGAACCTTTGGAGCTTATCCAAAACTACCAGCAGGAACGAGCGGTCCTTAATCAGAAGATTGATGCGGTCTTGGCAGATATTTTAGAGCTTTTGGAGGATAAGGGATGACACCAGAGCAACTCAAATCCAGCATCCTCCAGCGAGCCATGGAGGGAAAACTAGTCCCACAAGACCCAGCAGACGAGCCAGCCAGCGAACTCCTCAAACGCATCAAGGCGGAAAAGGAAAAACTCATCGCAGAGGGAAAAATCAGGCGAGATAAAAAGGAAACTGAACTCTTTCGAGGTGAGGATGGGAAACCTTATGAGAAGTTGGCAGATGGGACGGTGCAGGAAGTTGATGTGCCTTATGATATTCCAGAGAGCTGGGAGTGGGTGAGGTTAAGAAATTTAGGACTACAAATAGGCGACTTTAAACCGAGTGAAGTTCAAGAAACAGGAATACCTGTCTATAAGGCTAATAATATTAAAAACGGGAAAACAGCACATAAATTGTTTGTACTTCTTCAAAAACACTCACGAACTAGGATTACAAAAATCCTCAACACAAATAATTTCTAACATTCTGTTGAATTTAGTAAGCAGCTCGTCGAGGCACATTAATATTGTTAATGATGACTTCACTACAAATCAAGGATGTAAGTCAGTTACACCAACATTAGTCAATTTAGATTTTCTGTATTGGTTACTACAATTTTAGAACTAAAGATATTATTCTACGTTCATCAGGGACAACATTCAAGAAATTTCTGCATCTGGCTTTGGAGAAACGCTCCTCCCTCTCCCACCCCTCGCTGAACAAAAGCGGATTGTTGTCCAAATCGAACGAGCTTTAGAAAAAGTTGAAGCATACGCTGACAGTTACACCAAACTCCAAGAGTTGGAGAAGGCTTTTCCAGATAAATTGAAAAAATCTATCCTCCAAAACGCGATGCAGGGGAAATTGGTTGCCCAAAATCCTGACGACGAACCTGTTGAAGTTTTGCTTGAGAAAATCAAAGCTGAAAAGCAAAAACTCTTTGAGAAGGCAAGCTCAAGAAGAAAGATTTACAGGACGTGGTGGTCACAAGAGGAGATGATAACTCTCCTTATGGGAAGAACGAAGAAAATAGTACTTTCAGTAGTTCGACTATACCAGATATTCCTAATACTTGCGTTACGTTAGATTTGGTAGCTTAGTTCTATTTAATATTGGAAAGACACCACCAAGGAGTGAACCGACTTTTTGGGAAATGATATTTCTTGGGTATCAATTTCAGATATGCCAAACAGTGGTCTAGTCGCAAAAACAAAGGAATATTTATCAGATATTGCTATAAAAAATAAAAATATAAAGATAGCTCCAGCAGGCACTTTGCTGATGAGTTTTAAGTTATCTATTGGTAAAGTTGCAATACTAGATATACCAGCTAGTCATAATGAGGCAATTATCTCAATATTTCCATATTGCGACGAGGAAAATATTATAAGAGATTATTTAATGCGATTTTTACCACTTATTTCTACAGCAGGCAATTCAAAGGATGCCATTAAAGGAAAAACGTTAAATAGCACCAGTATTTCTGAGTTATTGATACCTGTCTCAAATTTTAGAGAGATGAAAGATATTATCACTAAAGTTGATTTACTTTTTGAAAAAGTTGCTCAACTTTTGCACTAATACGCTCTTGTTCTTGTTTGGGAACGAGAGGGATTATAATATTTCCTAAATTTTTTAGGCTAACTCCTCCTATAATGCCTGATTTATTGTCTTGAAAAGCATTTTGGAATTGCGGGCTTTGTAGGAAATAATATAAAAAGGTGTTGTTTCCTGCATAAAACGACAGGTTGCAGAGTTTATTTCCAAAGCAGACAATCTGGTTTAATAAGCCAATTTTACGCCCAGCACTTCCACCTTCTAAACAAAGTAAGATAGAATGAGGCTGGCTTAACTTAAAGCCATCTAAATAAGCATCTGGGATTTTAATACCATTATCGTAGCTGATACTGCCATCGAGCGCAACATCTTTTGTTGCAATATAGTTCGTCCCAATACCCGTTGAAAAGTGTAATTGCTTTTGACTTGCATTGATACTGTTACCAGTGTAAAGATTAGCGACTTGACCTAATGTTGAGGCCCTCCAAGTTGTCATCTTCCCATAAGGAGAGCTTCTAGTACAAAAATAGCAGAAAGTCCATTTGACTTTCTGCTATTTTGCTACCAATTTACCACTTTATCAATAATAGCTTGTTGTTCGGTAGCTGTTTTTCTGAGATAGATGCGTGTTGTCTCAATGCTTTCGTGTCCCATCAAGTCCGCTAAAAGTGCGATGTCGTTGTACTTGGCGAGAAAGTTTTTCGCAAAGAGATGTCTGAAAGAATGAGGGTAAACCACTTTTGTATTGAGCTGATATTTGACGGCGTAGTTTTTCAACTGCTGGGCGATACCCCTAGCCGTAATGGGCTGACCAAATTTGTTTAGAAAAAGATAGCCGCTCCGACGATTTTCAGCTTCAAGCCATTTTTGACAACTGTTCCGTAATCTTTTGGGGATATACAGCCTTCGCATCTTCCCTCCTTTTGAGTAAATGTCAAAATATCCTACCTCTACATGTTCTATTTTCAGCTTTATCAGCTCGCTAACACGGGCACCAGTCGCCCCTAAGAACCAAACCACAAAATGCCATTTGAGATTGTCGTCCTTTTTCAAGCTCCGCTTCAGAAAGAGGTAGTCTGCATGGCTGATAACATCCTCTAAAAAGGGCTTTTGCTGGATTTTGATAAATTTCAGGGTCAAGTCCTTTTGACCAATAAAGATGAGGTATTTGTTAATGCCCTGAAGTCGCAGGTTGACCGTCTTGGGCTTGAAATTATCCAATAAATAACTCTTATACTCCAGTAAATCCTCCATACTCAGCTCATAATGGGCCAAGAAAAAGCGAACACCGTACAGGTAAGATCGTACGGTATTTTCAGCTAAACCAGCTTTTTTCAAATATAATTCAAAGTCTTTCACCTAAAACTCCTATCTGTTTGTGATAGAAATTCCACCGCACCAAACTATTATACTAAAGTTTCGATAACTGCAAAGACCTGGGAAATTTTCGCAACAATCCGCTTTTGCTCGGCAAGGGGTGGGAGGGGGAATAGAGTATTGATAATTTTTTCTTTAGAAATATTAGGCTGAGCACCACCCTCGGCACGAGATGTAAAATTCTTTCTTTCCGACATCAAAAAGTAGAACAAAAAGAGTTTCTCAACTTGAAATAGGGTATTGCAAGCACAACAAGCTTGATTGGTTGTAGCAGGAAAAGTGAGTATTCCTAATTTACCAATCGTAGCACCATACATTGCAATGAGTACAGAGCCTGCAGGGTTGAGTTTGACTGATGTTTTTTCAAGAGCTAAGTCGGAAATTTTATTTGGGATATGGGTTATATATCCGTCGGTCAAATCACCTGTCAATAACCAAGGAATAGATTGAGGTTCATAATATTTTAGATTAGATTTAGAGGGTGTCGCTCCTGAACCCCAGTTTCCAATATTACCCAATCTCACCCACTCCCAAGTTTCTGGTATCTCATACGGCACATCCTGATAGGGAGAGTTATCATCTCCTCCTGTGACCACCACATCCTGCAAATCTTTCTTCTTGAGCTTACCAGCCTCAAAGAGTTTTTGCTTTTCAGCTTTGATGTTCGCAAGCAAAACTTCAACAGGTTCGTCGTCAGGATTTTGGGCAACCAGTTTCCCCTGCATCGCGTTTTGGAGGATAGATTTTTTCAATTTATCTGGAAAAGCCTTCTCCAACTCTTGAAGTTTGGTGTAACTGTCAGCGTATGCTTCAACTTTTTCTAAAGCTCGTTCGATTTGGACAACAATCCGCTTTTGTTCAGCGAGGGGTGGGAGAGGGAGGAGCGTTTCTTCAAAGCAGATGCAGAAATTTAGTTGTGTTTGATCGTCCTGATGAACGTAGAAAATATCTTTAGTTCTAAATTGTAGTAACAATACAGAAAATCTAAATTGACTAATGTTGTGTAACTGACTTACATCTTGATTTGTAGTGAAGTCATCATTAACAATATTAATGTGCCCGATTGGAGCTCGACTAGAATAAACAATAGAATGTTTAGAAATTAGTTGTGCTGAGATTTTTGTAATCCTAGTTCGGTGAGTGTTTTTGAAGAAGTAGCAAACAATTTATGTTTTTGCTGTTTTCCCATATCAGCTAGTTATCCAAATAATATCACCACCATAATAACTAGGTTCAGTGGATTTTGGCGTTCCGCCTGATGTGATTGTTCCAAATTTCTTAACCTCACCCACTCCCAGCTCTCTGGTATCTCATAAGGTACATCAACTTCCTGCACCGTCCCATCTGCCAACTTCTCATAAGGTTTCTTAGCACAATAAATTTGAAGTCAGATAAAATCAGGGAGTATGTTATAATAAAGTTATAATACGCAGGAGCAACACATGAATCAAAAACTATCCCACTACCAATTCTCGCCAGAAAGCCAATACTTGGATAGAAAATCAGCACGCAAGAAGCCGCAGGAGTTGCTTAAGCACCTGATTGCTTTTGCCAATGCGGACGGAGGTCAGTTGGTTATTGGAATTGAGGACGAGAAACAGGGCAATATTATCACTGGTTTCAATGATGGCAGAGCCTATCCCATAGACGATTTCAAGAAGATTGACCGTGGGATGCGAGAGACACCTCTGGATTTGTCTTTTGAAGAAATCCCTGTGGTGAATCACAAGGGAGAAGATGACCTAATTTTAGTTATCTCAGTGGAATTGTCATCAAATCGAGTGATTGCTGCGCCTAATGATGAAGTTTACCTACGTCAGGGCGATGAAACGGTCAAACTAAGTTATGAACAACGCACTCAACTCAGTTACGACAAGGGTCAACGTTTCTTTGAAGATGAAGTTGTGCCTGATGCGACTTTGGAAGATATTGATGACAGCCTCGTTCAGGACTTCAAAAATCGATTTGATATTTCAGACCGTTCCACAGAGGAGGTTCTCAAAGCTCGGCGCTTTCTTGTAAATAGTAAGTTGACCAAGGCAGCAATTTTACTCTTTGGTAAATACCCGTCAGCCTTCTTCCCGCAATCTCGTGTTCGCTTCCAGAGGTTTGATGGCACGGATATGGGGACGGGCAGTAGCTTTAATGTCATCAAGGAAGTAACTTTTGACGACGCCCTGCCTACCTTGATTATCAAGGTTCGGGATTTTATTCGTACACAGCTTCGAGAATTTCAGTATTTGGATGACAACGGGCAATTCCAAATTTTACCTGAGTATCCTGAATTTGCTTGGTTTGAAGGTGTTATCAATGCGGTGACTCACCGTGATTACTCGGTTTATGGCGATCACATTCGTGTACTCATGTTTGATGATCGACTAGAAATTCATAGTCCAGGGAAATTGCCAAATATCGTCACTGTTGACAATATCAAGCATGAACGTTTTTCAAGAAATCCTCGCATTGCTAGAACTTTAACCGAGTTCGGTTGGGTTCGTGAAATGAATGAAGGAGTTAAGCGTATCTATTCTGAGATGGAATCAGCCTTTCTCCATGAACCTAAATACTCAGAACCTGGAAATAAGGTTGTCCTGACACTTGAAAATAATATTGTCAGCCGACATCTCCGTACACGAGATAGTCTAGAAAAGCAGTTTTCTGATTTTGGGAATTTGAATGCAGATGAACAAGCTATCGTTCACTACATGTATAATTCTGGCGATAAAATGACAACAGCAAAAGCTGTTGAACTGACAGGGAGAAGTCGTTCGTTTGTTGTTAAAATGCTGCATCATCTGCGTGTTTTAGGAATCATTACTTGGTTTGGTTCAAGTAAAAATGACCGCAATCAGTATTATCTTTTAGTTGATAAATGATTGTAGTCGGGTTACTATTAGTAATAAGAATACAGTAGAATACAGTAGAATACAGTAGAATACAGTAGAATACAGTAGAATACAGTAGAATACAGTAGAATACAGTAGAATACAGTAGAATACAGTAGAATACAGTAGAACGCAGTAGGATACAGAAAAAGGGCTCATTGTCAACTGTAGTGGGTGACTTATAACTTATAACTAAGCACGAGAGGAGACAAAGTTTGTCTTCTCTTTTACTATGTTCAAAGCGATAAGAATTCTTGTTTTAAAGTTTTCAAAGTTCCGAAAACCAAAGGCATTGCGCTTAATATCTTTGATCAGTTTGTTTGTCGCCTCAAGTTTGGCGTTCGAATAAGGCAGCTGGATGGCATTAGTGACATATGGTTTGTAGCGAACAAGGGTATGGAGAGCTGTCTTGAAAGCTTGATTGAGGTTGGGGTAATCCTCTGTTATCCGGCCAAAGAAATGGTCAGGGTTTTTCTCTTGCAGGTGAAAAAGCAGGAGCTGATAAAGGTCGTAATAGCCCTTTAATTCAGGTACCAGCTGGAAGATTTTGGTCAGGCATTCTTTTGGCGTGATTGTTTCCCTAAAAGTTCTTGAATAAAAGCGGTGCAGCGAGAGTTTTCGACTATCTTTCAAGACCAATTTCCAGTAGTACTTCAAGGCTCGGTATTCAAGGGATTTCTTGTCAAACAGCTTCATGAGTTGAATGCGGGTTTGGTTTAAAGCCCGATTCAGGTGCTGGACACTATGGAAACGGTCAAGGACAATCTCAGCCTTTGGGAATAGGATTTTGATGAGGGGAATGTAAGAACCAGACATATCAACAGTAACGATTTTAACGCTGTTTCTAGCCTTTTTAGAGTACCTAAAGAAATGATTGCGAAGGGTTGTTTGCGTCCGATTATCAAGGATGGTGATGATTTTCTTGGTTTCAAAATCCTGAGCGATGAAGGCGAGTCTCCCCTTTCGATAAGCAAATTCGCCAATGGAGAGCACCTCAGGCAGTTGCGAGAAGTCTTCCTTGAAGGAGAACTGCTTGAGTTTTCGATGGACGGTTGATGGAGAAACCGCTAGGTTTTGAGCGATGTGTGTCAGCGCTTGACGGTTGAGCAGACCTTGAGCGACCTTTTGCCTAAGAGGCTCAGAGATTTGGCAGTTCTTTCGCACCAAGTTAGTCTCAGAAACAGTAACCTTACGGCAGCTTTTGCATTGAAACCGACGCTTTTTAAGCCTGATCAGACTAGGAAAGCCATTGATGTCAAGAAATGGGATTTTCGCCGGCTTTTGGAAGTCGTATTTTATCTGTTTTCCACCACAAGTCGGACACTCTTTAGGCTCATAATCCAGCCTTGCATAGAGTTCAATGTGCGTCTTATGTTGAAAAACGTTGTCTAAAGCTATATTTTTGTCTTTAATTCCGATTAATTCTGTGGTATTCTTAAGGTGTTCCATATGATGCTTTCTAATGTGAGTTTAGTCGCTTTTCATTATAAGTCATATGGGACTTTTTGTCTGCATGAAAAAGGCTCATCATCTCCAGAGTGGATTTACCCACTACAGATATTATAGAGCCGGAATTTTCATGGCAGCTCACTCTTTTGAAAGTGAGCTGCTGTTATCTTTTAGGCTTTCCTAAGACTCATTTAAGAAATAATTTATAGTTACCTTATAGTTGCTTTAAGTCTGCTTGTTATACTGTAGTCAACAAAGAAAGAAAAGAGGATTTTCCTATGAATAGAGCTCAGACATCAAAAACCTTAACTCAGAAACTGACTAAACTTGGTGTTGCTTCTGCGCTTGTCGCTGGTGGAGCAATCGCTGTGCTAGATCATACGGCAACAGCTTCAGCTGAATCCCATGGCAGCTCAGTTTATGGCAAAGTCTCCCAAAATTTGAGTATTAAATACCCTTCGGGGCTTATAAATCCAGCTTTAAGAACAAGAAAAGTGGCAAGCTACGGCAGCTCCGTCTATGGCAAGGTTTCTGAAAACCTCAGTGTTAAATACCCATCAGGTGTAGAAAGCGCAGCACCAACAGCTTCGTCTACCGAGTCCTTTGGCAGCTCCGTCTATGGCAAATTAGCCCAAAACCTCAGTGTTAAATACCCATCAGGTGTAGAAAGTACAACGCCAGCAGCTTCGTCTACCGAGTCTTTTGGCAGCTCCGTCTATGGCAAATTAGCCCAAAACTTAAGCATTAAATACCCAGTATAATTTTTTTCTGCCAGATGAGAAACCTTTTTCCTCAACAAACTTGGAAGTCAACAACGTTAGTGTTATACTTGAAAAAGGTAACACTAACGTTTTTAGTTAAGGAGACAGCATGAATCACAAGATTTTATTGGTCGATGATGAGCCAGAAATCACAGACATCAACCAGCGCTACCTCGAACAGGCCGGCCACTCCGTAACCGTGGCAAGCGACGGGGCACAAGCACTTGCGTGTTTTGACAAGACCTCCTATGATTTGATTATCACTGATATTATGATGCCGCATATGGATGGCTATGATTTTATTAGCCAGGTTTTGTTGGAAAAGCCCGAGCAGCCCTTTTTGTTTATCACGGCAAGAATATCAGAACCCGATAAAATATATTCTTTGAGTCTGGGCGCGGACGATTTTATTTCCAAACCATTTAGCCCGCGAGAATTGGTTTTACGTGTCAAAAATATTCTCAATCGGATTTACGGTAAGAGTCAGCCAGCAGAGCACCTGGTGATTGGTGACTTGACGATGGATCAAAGCACCCGTGTAGTGACGATTGCCGACCACGAGCTGACCTTAACAAACAAGGCGTTTGATTTGCTGTGGCTCTTAGCCAACAATCGCAACCATGTTTTTTCAAAGACAGAGCTTTATGAGCGTGTTTGGGGTGAAGAATTCTTAGATGATACCAATACACTGAATGTCCACATTCATTCGTTGCGAAATGATTTAGCGCATTATTGCACAGATCGTACCCCAACAATTAAGACTGTCTGGGGGCTTGGCTATAAATTAGAGGAATAACATGAGATTACGAACCTACATTGTAATTGGCTATTTAGTGTCTGTCTTGATGACCATTGCGGGTTTGATCATTGGCTTGAACCGGATGTTGATTGAAAGTAAGGATATTTCCTATATTCTCTTAATCACGCTGGTGGCCTCTGTCGCGGGAGGTGTGGTGAATATGCTTTTGCTGAGTAACGTCTTTACTTCCTTAAAGAAATTAAAGCACAAGATGTATGCCATTTCCCAAAAGCGTTTCGACCAGGAGCAGCTTATCCACTCGCCCCAAGAATTTACAGCACTAGAAACTACTCTTAACCAAATGTCAGCTGAACTAGAAGCCAGTTTTGAATCCTTAAATGAGAGTGAACGGGAAAAATCAATGATGATTGCCCAGCTGTCACATGATATTAAGACACCACTGACCTCCATTCAAGCTACCGTTGAAGGAATTTTGGATGGCATTATTGACAAACAAGAAGAACGCCGCTACCTCAATACGATTTCGCGGCAAACCTACCGCCTTAATCAGTTAGTTGAAGAGCTACACTTGGTCAGCTTGAATGATGAAAAGCAGGTGAAAACAGACAGTGATGAGGTTATCTATTTTGAAAAGTTGCTGATTGATATTCTCTCGGAATTCCAATTCCAGTTGGAGCAAGAAAAGCGTCCGGTAGAGATCGAAGTGGATCCCGATGTTGTTAAAATCCATGGACAATATGATATACTGTCACGCATTTTGCTCAATTTAATCAGCAATGCCATCAAATACTCTAAACCTCACACACCATTGATTATCAAGGCCTATCAGACCAAAAACCAGCTGCGCATTGATGTGATTGATAAGGGCCAAGGCATCCGAGAAGAAGATCTCGAACATATTTTTAAACGCCTCTACCGTGTTGAGTCTTCCCGTAATATGCAGACTGGTGGCCATGGTTTAGGCCTGTCTATTGCTCGGCAATTAGCCCATCAAATTAATGGAGACATCATTGTTCAGAGTACATTTGGTGAAGGCAGTTGTTTTTCCTTGGTCATTCCGGCTTAAGAGCTATCCCTCTTATAGCTTAAAGTAGATGATAGAAAGCTAAATACCTCTGTACCTTTGGGTAGGAGGTGTTTTTTTGTGCTTAAATGGTAAATCGCTGCGCAAAGCACAAGTGAACTGTGTAGAATTGTCCACAAAAAGCATAGGATTGTGCATTTTTAAACCGCTTACATTTGCTAAAATGAAGCTATGAGCTCACTGATACTAAAACTATTCCAATCAAAAGACGTCAAAGGAGAACACTAATGAAACGTAAACTCTTGGTAGCCAGCCATGGTCGATTAGCCAGTGGTATTCAAAGTTCCATTGAGATTTTAGCAGGCTGTGGCCAATCACTCACTGTGGTGGATGCCTATATTGATGAGCATGATCATCTTCAGCAAATTAAGGATTTTGTTGCAGACGTTGCTGACTCAGAGCAAGGTATTATCTTCTCAGATTTATTAGGAGGCAGTGTCAATCAACAAGCTGCTACAGCGGTTATGAGTAGCGGCAAAGATAATATTTTCTTGGTCACTAATGCTAATTTGGCAACGGTTCTGGCTACGATTTTCTGTAAGCCTAATGAACCTCTCTTAGAAAGTGATTTACAAACTGTTATTGAGGAATCGCGCGTGCAACTTGTTAATCTAAGTCAGCCGGCTGCACAAGAAGATGATTTTTTTGAATAAGGAATAAGGAGATACTAAGATGATAACGCAAATTCGAGTGGATGATCGCTTAATCCATGGGCAAGTCGCTGTTGTTTGGACTAAAGAACTCAATGCCCCTCTATTAGTAGTAGCTAATGATGAGGCCGCTAAAAATGAGATTACCCAAATGACGCTTAAAATGGCTGTGCCTAATGGCATGAAGCTCTTAATTCGTTCCGTTGAGGATGCTATCAAACTTTTTAATGATCCAAGAGCAACTGATAAACGCTTGTTTGTTATTGTTAATTCGGTGACAGATGCTTGCCAAATTGCCAAAAATGTCGAGCATTTAGAGGCTGTCAATGTGGCTAATGTAGGTCGATTTGATAAATCAGATCCAGCTAGCAAAGTGAAATTAGCACCTAGTCTGCTCTTAAATCCAGCAGAAATGGCAGCCGCTAAAGAATTAACAACCTTGCCAAATCTAGAGGTTTATAATCAAGTGTTGCCAACTAATAGCAAGCTTATGCTTGATCAATTAATGGACTAAGGAAAGGAAATGTCTATGTTAATGCCAGCAACAATGGCAGCCTTAGCTGTCCTAATCTGTTTTGGGGGAAACTATTTAACCGGCCAAAGTATGATGGAGCGACCACTTGTGGTTGGTCTAGTAACCGGACTCTTATTAGGAGATCTCAAGGTGGGAATCTTGATGGGGGCTTCATTAGAAGCACTCTTTTTAGGGAATGTTAATATCGGAGGCGTGATTGCAGCAGAGCCTGTAACAGCAACAGCTATGGCGACTACCTTTACCATCATTTCCCATATTGACCAAAAAGCAGCTATGACTTTAGCTGTGCCTATTGGGATGTTAGCAGCCTTTGTGGTGATGTTTTTAAAGAATGTCTTTATGAATATCTTTGCACCTTGGGTTGATCGAGCAGCTGCTGATAACAAACAAGGCCAACTGGTACTCTTGCATTATGGTACTTGGATTGTTTATTACCTGATTATTGCCTCTATTTCTTTCATTGGTATTCTGGTTGGAAGTGGACCTGTTAATGCTTTTGTTGAACATATTCCACAAAATCTAATGAATGGTTTGAGTGCCGCTGGAGGCCTTTTACCAGCTGTTGGTTTTGCTATGCTGATGAAGCTTTTGTGGACCAACAAATTGGCAGTCTTTTATCTGCTTGGTTTTGTCCTAACAGCTTACTTAAAACTGCCAGCTGTTGCGGTTGCAGTTCTAGGTTGTGTCATTTGTGTGATTAGCTCACAGCGTGATTTAGAATTAGATGCGATGAGGAACGGTCTAGTGAGTTCACAGAATCATTTTGATTCTACAGAATCAGAAGAGGAGGATTTCTTTGCATGAAATCTAAGGAAACATTAACAAAAGCTGAACGTAAGATGCTTCGATCTGTTTTTTGGCGCTCATGGACCATGAATGCCAGCCGGACAGGGGCAACCCAATATCATGCCGTTGGTGTGATCTATACTTTACTACCAGTCATCAATCAATTTTACAAAACCAAAGAAGAAAAAGCGGCAGCCTTAGTACGGCATACAACTTGGTTTAATGCGACCATGCACATTAATAACTTTATCATGGGGCTTGTTGCTTCCATGGAAAAGAAAAATAGTGAAGATCCAGAATTTGATGCCAGCGCCATCACCGCTGTGAAGGCTTCCTTAATGGGGCCGATCTCTGGAATTGGCGACTCCTTCTTTTGGGGTATTTTGCGGGTAATAGCAGCAGGGATTGGTATTTCCTTAGCTAGCACTGGTTCTGCTATGGGAGCTGTAGTCTTCTTGCTCCTATATAATGTTCCTGCCTTCTTAATTCACTACTATAGCTTGTATGGTGGTTACTCTGTTGGGGCTGAGTTTATCAAAAAGCTCTATGAATCAGGTGGTATCAAAATTGTTACCAAAACCTCTTCTATGCTTGGTTTGATGATGGTCGGTTCGATGACCGCTTCAAATGTGAAGTTTAAAACAATTTTGACGGTTGCAGCCAAAGGAGCTAAAGAAGTGGCTTCCATCCAGACTTATCTTGATCAGTTGTTTATTGGCATTGTGCCTTTAATGGTTACCTTGGCAGCCTTTTGGCTCTTAAAACGTAAAGTCAACATCAACTGGATTATGTTTGGCATCATGCTCCTTGGCATTTTGCTAGGTCTATTTGGTATTTGTTAGTCATAATAAAAAGATTGGTAAAACAGACGACTTGTCTATGTTTTGCTAATCTTTTTTGATATGGTGCAAGCTTAACGAGGCACTAGCCTTAAGCCGTTGCTTTTTGTTATAATAACCTTAGTAAAAAATGAAAGGAGATCAGGTGGAAGAACAGTTTAAACGTCATCTTCAAGAAGATATTTCGCGGCATTTTTCTAAGCAATCTTTGATTGTTTCTTTAATTTTGATCTTCTTTTTTATTATTTTTTCATTTGCTCCCCAAGAGATCGGGCTCTACCAAGACTTTCAAACGGTTAAAAGGAATTTTCAAACCAGCATTCGGCATCATTATGGCTTATTAAATCATGTCAGTCAATCCCTAGTTCCTAAATACCTAAGGGGGCAATTATCCTCATCAGAGCTGAACCAGCTTTATTATCAGTTACGGCAGAATGAACAAACTCAGGCTGAGCTTGTCGTGTATAATCAGCAGCAAAGTTTGGTTTTTGCCAGTAACCCGCATTTGGGAAATGTTTTTAACCAATCAGTGCATCTCAGAGAAATTTTGCAACACCTTCAGCTAGATGCCCAAAAAAGAGTTCTGAAGGTAACGATGGAAAATGATAACAGTCATTTCTTGCTGTTTATTAAACCTATTGTGATAGGCCACAGGGCCCAAGGCTATACTTTATTGGTTCTTAATGGGACCACATTTTTGACACCCGTACAAGTCTTAAACTCCAATGTGATTATTGCTGATAAATGGGACAATAGTTTGGTTTTTACTAGTCGCGAATTTGTCGAGTCAAGTCTTGATAAAGTCCGAAGTGCCGCCTTGCAACATCCGATAGTGTTTCGAAATCATCAAGCCTACACCGTTCGCTCACAAGCCTTAACAGATGAGCTGACCTTGTGGCTCTATCGTCCGCTCTTTCCTCTTAAGATGATTTTGCTCTTTTCACTCCTGTCTTCTTTGACGATCTTTATCATCTTGCGCAAAAAATCGGCTATCCTAGCTAATCAAATTGCTGTGGCCAATTCTCAGACGATTTCACAGATGGTGACGGATATGCAGGCTATTTCAAAACAGAAAAAAACCAGAATTCAACTCCACAGCCATGATGAGTTTCAGTATCTTGCTAACCAGATTAACCAAATGGTCAGTCGGCTACAGTCTTTACATAATCAAACTTTAGTTTTAGAAAAAGAGAAATTCCAGTTTGAGCGACGTATGCTTGAAGCACAGTTTAATCCTCATTTTCTCTATAATACTTTGGAAACCATTTTAATCACTAGCCAATGTGATCCCGTATTGACAGAAACCATCGTCTTGCAGTTGACAAAGATTCTTCGCTACAGCGTGGATCAGACTTCTCAGCTTGTCACCCTAGCAGATGACTTGGTCATCATCGAGTCCTTCTTAGCCATCAATGCGATTCGCTTTGCTGAGCTGCGTTATACAATTGATCTTGACCCCAATCTCAAACACATAAAAGTCCCAAAGCTTTTCTTATTGCCTTTGGTAGAAAATGCTATTAAATATGGCTTTAAACAACGCCATGATGTGGCTATTCGCATCACTTGCCAAGTTGATGGAGATCAGTTCCTATTTAAGGTTTCTGATAATGGCCAAGGCATTAGTCCAGCTAAGCAAGAAGTGATTTTAAACCAGCTCCATTCACAAGCCTCTCAACATGGCTTGAGTAACACCTATCGACGCCTAAAGCATTCTTATCAGCGTGTGACACTAGACTTTGAGCAAGCGGATCAGTATTTTTCGGTTATTTTTCATGTAAAGGAGTAGGTATGTATCGAATCGCTATCATCGAAGATGAACATCTTATTCGCCAATGGTTGCATCAAGCCCTTACAGCAAAATCAGAGACGTTTTTGCTTGTTGGGGAAGCAAAAGATGGCCGAGAAGGCAGTCAATTAATCCTTGACACGCAGCCAGATATTGTCTTAACAGACATTAACATGCCAATCATGTCTGCCTTTGATATGTTTGAAGCGACCAAAGAAGTCTCTTATGCCAAGATTATCCTGTCTGGCTTTGCCGATTTTCCAAACGCCCGAAATGCTCTACACTATGGGGTTTTGGAGTTTTTAGAAAAGCCACTCACAAAAGATACACTGTATCAATGCTTAGATCAGGTTCTGGCAAGGTTAGATTGTGATACAAGCCAAGCAGTCAAGATTCCCTATCTAACGTTGCCTCAGTTGTCTCAGGAAATGCCTCATTCTATTTATGAATTGGTGACCTTCATTCAGACGCATTATCATGAGAAGTTATCCATTTCACTTTTGGCTCAGCAATTGGGCTATAGTGATAGTTACCTGTACCAGTTGGCGAAAAAGCACCTGGATATGACGTTGAATGATTATATTAATCAATTTCGGGTGAATCAAGCTATGCGCCTCTTGGTTACGAAACCCAATATGCTTGTTTATCAAGTTGCAGAAGCTGTAGGTATTTTTGACTACCGTTATTTCGATCGCGTCTTTAAAAAATACCTTGGGCAAAATGCCACACAATTCCGTGAAGGTATCTGGCAGGTGCAAGCAAATGGAGGCCAATATGCAAAAACAAAAGATTAAAGGCCAAAGACGCCTTTTGCTGATCCTGATTGGCTTAGCTGGTTTAGGATTCTTGGGCTCTTACTTAATACCGCGGTATTGGACAATACAGCACTCCCATCCCAAGCAGCTAGTCATTATGACTCCAAACAGTCAATCTGTTTTGACGGGAACCGTTCTTGCTTTTGAGGAAAAATATGGTATTTCAGTAAAACTCATTCAAGGTGGAACAGGCGAATTAATGACAAAAGTGGTGAAGCACCGAGCACCGCAAGCAGATCTCTTTTTTGGAGGGAACTACACCCTTTTTAATCGTCATAGTCAGTATTTTACCCCCTATCGCTCTAAAGAATTGCCACAGGTGCTAGCAGATTATCGTCTGCCTAACCATTTTGCCACGCCTTATACTATTAATGGCAGTGTACTGATTGTTAACAATGAACTAGCCAAACACACCCCGATTACTAGTTACCAGGACCTGCTAAATCCGGATCTAAAAGGCAAGATTGCTTTTGGAAATCCAAACACCTCCTCAAGTGCCTTTTCTCAATTGACCAATATTTTGTTAGCTAAAGGTGGCTATAAAAATCCACAAGCCTGGCACTATCTCAGACAATTGCTGCGAAACATTGATCATGTGCAGTATCAGTCCTCAACAGAAGTCTATCAATCCGTAGCCGAAGGCAAGATGACAGTTGGTCTCACATACGAAGACCCCGCCCTTGCTTTACAAAAAAGCGGTGCCAATGTGTCAGTCGTCTATCCCAAAGAAGGTGTTGTTTTTGTGCCATCATCTGTTGCCATCATAAAAGGCAGCTCAGCTCAAACAGAGGCTAAACAGTTTATAGATTACATCCTCTCAAAAGAGGTCCAAGAAGCCTTTGCCCTCTCTGCGACGAACCGTTCCATAAGACAGGATCAGCAGACAAGTAGTGAATTGAAAAAACTAGATGCTATCCCCCTTCTAAAAGAAGACTATAGCTATATCACTAAATCCAAGTCAATCATCCTTAAGCGTTTTAATCAGGCTTGGCTGGAAAATAGCCGAGCTAAGAAATAGGCTTAAAAGGGCCTAGCCAATGCCTTTTTTGATCAGTTTGCCTTTGCAGTGCCGGGTAGCATTTGCTAACTCAGCAAGCAGAGCTGGTAACCTCAAAAATAAGACCTGCTCTGCTTTTAACCACCACCAACCAAGAATTTTTTCTCTAAAATCCTATTAGCAGTGAGTAAGTAGATGACCCAAGCCTTGAGTCTAGGGAAAAGAGAGTATAAAAAAACAAAACAGAAGATTATTTTCTGTTTTGTTTTTTTGTTAAGTGCTGCCGCCGCCCAAACAGAGCAGCTTAGCCAGAAATCGACTCTTGTTTTATTCAACCTTGTCTTTGCGGTAAATGAGCAGTCCCACAACCATTGCACCAATGATAAAGAGAGTTAACATCCCAGCAGGCTTAGCAATATCTCCTGTAAGTGACATTGCTTGACGAAGGCCAGCTACGGAATAGTACATTGGTAAGAAGTGTCCAATCTTCATGAAAATTGGAGGTACAATCTGCAATGGATAAGTCCCAGCACTTGATCCGAGTTGGAAGAGCAAGAAGAAGAGTGAGGCAAAAGAGCCAAAGCGGCGATCCCAGCCTAAGAGGGCGGTTACCACTGCCATCAAGGCCCAAGCTGTCAACAAAATGATGAGGAAGGTTGAAGCCTTGTGACTTGGCTCAAATCCCATCAAGAGGATGGTGACAAAAAGGATGATAGCAGCTAGAGTAGAAATCAACCCATTGATTAAAAGTTTTGATTTAGCCCAGGTAAAGCGATCTTGGTGTTTTTCTCCATTTAACATATCGTAGAAGATAATGTTAGCCGCCATAGCAGCAACCAAGAGGGCGATGGACATCATGTAAGGCGCCATACCAACGGCATTGACCTTAACATTATCTTTATCTTGGTGTGTGAGCTTGATTGGTGCAGCCAAATCTTTGGCATTGGCTTGTTTAAAGTCAATGGTTTTTAGACCGCGACCAGCAGAACCAAGTTTGTCAGCTAAGGTATCAGCCCCATCAGTGAGTGTCACGAGTCCATTGTTTAATTGTTGGCCACCGTCAGCTAGCTTGCTAGCCCCACCAGCTATTTGTCCAGCGCCATTAGCTAATTGATCAGCTCCGCTCATTAATTGGCCAGAGTTGCTGTCTAAGGTTGCTACACCAGTTGCGGCTTTTGTTACCCCCGCATTTAAATCAGCAGATTTACTATTAAGCAGATTAGCGCCATCAGCTAATTGGTTCACACCGTCAGTTAATTTGGCAGAATTACGATTAAGGCGTTCAGCCCCAGCGGCTACCATATTGGCGCCAGCATTTAAACGATCAGATTGACTGTTAAGCATGTTAGCGCCATTTGCTACCTTAGTAACGCCATTTGTATATTGGATAAGGCCAGTCGCTAATTTTTGACTGCCTTGGCTAGCTGTTTGCAATTGATCAACGCCAGCAGCTAACTTGTTACTTCCAGGGACCATTTGGCCTAAAGCCGTGTTGATTTGGTTAAAAGATTGAACGGTTGCTGGAATGGCTTGATCAGCTGCAGAGGCTAGTTGTTGCGTAGATGATTTTAGTTGTGTCAATTGGTTAGCCGCACTAGTCATCGCTTGGGCTGCCTTGGAGAGATCTTGAAGTGATCCTTGGATGGTTTGGACATCTCCTAAGATAGCTTGGGCTGCTGCGGCAGTATTTGGATTGCTGCTTGGAGCAGGCTCACTAGCGGCATTTTGAATAGCCGCGTTGATTTCAGCCTTTTGCTCAGGCGTCATAGTTTGATAAGCCGCGGTACCTTGAACGGCAGCTAAGGCCTTGGCGTTAGCATTAGTTGTACCTGTATTTGCTGATGCAGCTGCTAGCATTTTGGCCTGCGCAGCAATATCACTAAGGGCTGTGGTTAGGTTAGTTGTATCAACTTGGGGAATATCTGTTTGGCTTTGCGATAGGACAGTGTTTAACTTATCAACCCCTGCTTGAAGCTGACCTAGGCCAGTTTTTAGTGTTTGCAAGTCTTGGCTGTTTGTTTTTGCTTGTAAAGCATTCAAACCAGCGTTTAACTGTTTGGTTCCATCGATTAATTGTTGCATGCTAGCAGAACCACCAGCCAGTTGCTTAGCACCGGCCACTAATTGAGGAGTGTTACGATTTAATTGGTTAGCTCCTGCTGAGAGTTCAGCAACGCCACCTGTATACTTATTAAGTCCTGAGGCCAAACTTCCTAAACCATTATGTAATTGAGCGACCCCTCCAGTATATTGGATAACACCAGCTTGAATTGGCGCAATACCATTGGAGAGTTTGGCCACCCCAGCAGTATATTGGTTAACCCCGTTTGACAATTGTCCTAAGCCCCCATTTAATTGAGCGACCCCATTAGTGTATTGGCCAAGGCCATTAGCTAATTTGCCAGCGCCAGCTTGGAAGGTTTGACTAGAAGTGGCTAAAAGATTGAGATTACTTGAGAGTGCCTGACTACCATCGGCTGCTTTTTTAGCGCCATCGGCTAATTGTTGGCTACCATCTGCGGCTTTGCCAACTCCGCCTTGCAGGTTAGATAATTTATCAAATAATAATTGATTGTAGGTCTTGGTTACTGTTTTGGAAATTTTGGATTCCATTTTAATCATCATTGACTGGCTGAGCTTTGAAGCAATGAAGTTGTGACCCTTGGACGTTTCATAGTGAACCACGGCCTTTTGCGGATGATCAGTAAGAATAGTCACTGCCTTTTGCGAAAGGTCTTTTGGAAAAGTGACAATCATAAAGTACTTGCCATCATGAAGCCCTTTTTTGGCTGTTTTTTCTGATACAAAATGAAAGTCTAATTCCTTGCTCTTTTCAAGGGTGTCTACAATTTTGTCACCAGCATTGATGCTTTTATTTTGAAAGCTAGCTTCTTTGTCTTGATTGACAACAGCTACAGGGAATTGATCGAAGTGTCCATAGGGATTCCACATAGACGTAAGGAATACTAAGCTATATAACGCAGGTACCAAGGCGATACCTACGATGGTCACCCATAAATTTGGACGTTTTAATAATGTTTTTAATTCATTAAACATCTTGTCTCCTTTATACATTATGTCCATTTGTAATACATTGTTTATTATACGAATTTTTTGTGAAAACTCAAGTATTAATTACTAAAATTTGGACAAAGTGTTCAAAAATGTACAAATTAATTGACGGAAACGTTTCCAAAAACTTATCTTGACTGGTCCGGTGTTGGTTCTGTGAAAAGAAGATAGAACCGGCAATTCAAAGCCAACCTGTGCTTATTGCATACTTGGGCCGATTTAGGGGAATGGCATCCAAGGTTTTTTAATAGAAGGGATTTATAGAAGTGTTGATCTACGTGCGAGCAATCACTGCCTTGCTATTGCTGCTAGCTGGTAAGAGGGAGGCCGGTGCGCTCACCTGCAATCGTTTAAGACTTAGTCATGACATTCAATGGTGAGGGCGTCAAAAAATTTCCGCAAGGAGACTTTTCCGCCGGACAGTCTGTCTTTTTGAATGGCTTGAATTTCCTTATGGATGTTTTGATAACCAAATAAATGATTGGCATATTGGAGGGTGATAGCATTATCAAAATCATCGATACACAGATGAGCCATGTTAACCATTGCTTTTTTCACGGTCCGTCTGACGCGCTGCATCATGACCTTTTGCTCATGTGAGTCAATCCCCAGTTCTTGCTGTAAATTGAGGTGTTCAAAAGTTATATTTTTTTGGACCATAAGCTGGCAGATGCGCAGAATGTCTGCATAGCCAGATTCTGAAGAAATACTTAAATAGTTAAGGATTGCTTGAGCTTTGGTGAGATAAGGATTATCAGCTTTGACCGGTGTTTTATCGCTCGAGTTAAATGCCAGCAACTGTTGGATAGTCGACAGTTTGTGTTCCATTTCAACACTTTGTGCAACTTTCTTTAAGACGGTCTTTACTTCGACAAGGTTGATTGGCTTACTAATAAAAAACTCAATTCCTGCTCGGTAAGCATTTTGCCTAAGACCCTCATCTTTAACCTGTGAAATCATAATAAATTTAAGTTGCGGCCGCTGTTTGTGAATTTGTTTTACCAGAGAAACACCATCAAGGTTTGGCATCAATAAATCAATCAGGACAATGTCAACATCCCAAATCAGTAAGTCTTTAAAGGCTTCTACTGAAGAATTGCATGTCTTAGAGACAGTGTTGGCAAAGTCATCCTCAATAATATCTGCCAAAATCATAGTAATTGAAGGATCATCATCAATAATATAATAGTTCATTCTTTGACTCCTACTTCTAAACAGCTCTTATCAAAAGTTAAAGTAAAAATAGCACCCTTAGGATAATGGTCGCTTACCTGGATGGTTCCATTATACTGCTCTGCCATAATCATTTTAACATGGGAAAGACCAATCCCCCGGTAAATGTCGCCATTAGCATCAAATTTGGTTGAAAAACCAGGCTGAAAGATACAGTCTTTTAATTTTGCTGAAATGCCAGGCCCATTATCTTTGATTGTAATGGTTAACTGCTCGCTAGTTTCTGTTGTTGAGACTGCAATGGTTCCGTTTCGTTGCTTTCCGATGGCTTCTACAGCATTTAAGAGGACGTTAGAGATGACCGTTAAGAGGAAATAATAATTAGCAACCGTGACATCCAGTGGCCTACTTTCGATAATGATAATGTCTTGTTGATGCGCGTGGATGAGGCTACGCGCGTAGGATAAGACAATCTGAAAAATATCCTTTAAAGCCATAGTTGACTCATTTTTGACACTAAAATAGGTCCCAAGCCCCTTAATGACATTTTGATAGTCTTTTTTGATTTCATGCACATCACGTGCAATATCTAAGGATAAGTGTTGATAATGACTTGGCAAGTGGTGTTTTTCTAATTCTTTATCAAGAAGATAAGCATTTTTCATAATATTTTCAATTTCTTGGATATTCTTTTGCATAAAATAGACTTCACTTTTGACAGCGGCAGAAGACCAGACAAAATAGTAATAACGTTTTTCATGATTTTCTTTTTGCAATAACAAGGTCAGATAATGGTAAGTGTAGGCTAGCGCGCAGCTAATTAGTGCTCGAACAAGAGCCGTTAAAAAAAGTAAGCCAAAAAATTCCAGATGATAATGGGTAAATTTTAGCAGGAGGCTCATTTCAATCACATTGGATAAGTAGTCACAAATAATAATGGCAAAGAAAAAAGTTCCCTTATGACGAGAGGAACGATGCCAATAAATATAGTAGAAAGTGGTACCATAGCAGATATAAAAAATCATGTCGGTGAAGACAAATTCAATAATCCGCATCAATTCGGCATCTCCAACTAAAAATAAGAGTAGCCCACGAAAAATGGGTGAGGCAATCGCAATCCCAAGACAGATGTGAATAGGATTGACATCGTCATTAAAATAGAGAAAGACAGGCAGGATAAATAAGGATAATGTCAAAATAAAACCATCTGTAATAATGGAAATATTCACCTGTGCTGCCAGAGCGATAGTGATAGCAGCAATAAGGATTCTCTGACGTCGCTCCATGTGTTTTTCGGCTAAAATATCAAGCATATTACGCCTTTCTAAAAAATAGTGTGACTATTTTTGAGGTTTTATGAGTTTTTTTGAAAACGCTATCTATAATGTAAGTATAAATAAAAAGGAGGCGATAAGCAATGAAAAATTTACGTCACCGTAATTTTCTAACCTTATTGGATTTTACAAAGCAAGAAGTTGAGTTTTTATTGAATCTTTCTGAAGATTTAAAGAAAGCTAAATACGCTGGCATTGAGCAAAAACGCTTGAATGGTAAAAATATTGCCTTGATTTTCGAAAAAGATTCAACGCGCACACGCTGTGCCTTCGAAGTTGCTGCCTATGACCAAGGCGCTCGTGTAACTTATCTAGGGCCAACAGGCAGTCAAATGGGTAAAAAAGAAACTGCTAAAGATACAGCCCGTGTTCTAGGTGGCATGTATGACGGCATTGAGTACCGCGGTTTTTCTCAAGCGACTGTTGAAACCCTAGCTGAGTTTGCCGGTGTTCCTGTTTGGAATGGTTTAACCGATGCCGATCACCCAACTCAAGTATTAGCTGATTTTTTGACAGCAAAGGAATGTCTCCACAAACCTTATCAAGATATTCGTTTTACTTACGTAGGAGATGGTCGTAATAATGTAGCAAATGCTTTAATGATTGGTGCATCTATTGTTGGAATGACTTTCCACTTGGTTTGTCCTGATGCCTTAAGACCCGAAAAAGCTTTACTTGAAAAATGTCAATCGCTTGCCCAAGCTTCTGGCGCTACTATTGATATTACGAGTGATATTGAAAAGGGTGTGCGGGATTCAGACGTCCTTTACACAGATGTGTGGGTCTCAATGGGAGAACCCGATGACGTTTGGAAAGAAAGAATCAGCTTACTTGAACCGTATCGTGTCACCCAAAAGATGATCGAAATGACCAATAATCCAAATGTTATTTTTGAGCATTGTCTCCCTTCCTTCCATAATATTGATACTAAGATTGGTAAGGAAATTTTTGATAAATATGGTCTCAAGGAAATGGAAGTATCAGATGAAGTCTTTGAAGGACCTCATTCGGTTGTCTTTCAAGAAGCAGAAAATCGCATGCATACCATTAAAGCTGTAATGGTTGCTACCTTAGGGGATTAGGAGGTACCTATGGCCAAAATTGTCGTAGCATTAGGTGGTAATGCACTTGGAAAATCTCCCAAAGAGCAATTACAGCTGGTTAAAAACACAGCGCGATCATTGGTTTCGCTTATTAAAGAAGGTCACGAAGTCGTTATTAGTCATGGCAATGGTCCACAAGTGGGCGCCATTAACTTAGGAATGAACTATGCTGCTGAACATGGTCAGGGCGCAGCCTTTCCCTTCCCAGAATGCGGAGCCATGAGTCAAGGTTATATTGGCTATCATTTACAACAAAGTTTGCTAAATGAATTAAAACAGCAAGGCATTGACAAAGAGGTTGCAACGCTTGTCACCCAAATCGAAGTTGATAAAGATGATTCAGCATTTACAAATCTATCCAAACCAATCGGAGCATTTTATGATCAAGCGACAGCTAAAAAGTTAGCTCAAGCAACAGGCCATACCTTTGTGGAAGATGCTGGCCGTGGTTACCGTCGCGTAGTTGCCTCTCCAGAGCCCATTAATATTTTAGAATTAAAAAGCATTCAAGCACTTATTGAGTCAGGCTCTTTAGTGATTGCTGGCGGAGGCGGTGGTGTCCCAGTGATTAAGACATCAGCTGGTTATGAAGGTGTTGCTGCTGTTATTGATAAAGATAAATCAAGTGCCCTTCTAGCTGGGAAGCTTGATGCAGATCAACTTATTATTTTAACGGCCGTTGACCATGTCTATATCCATTATGGTAAACCTGATCAAAAAGCTCTTAAAAATGTTACTGTTAAAGAAATAATTGATGATGTCAACCGTGGTGAATTTGCAAAAGGGAGTATGTTACCAAAAGTTGTTGCCTGTATGAGTTTCTTAGATAGAAATCCTAAAGGGATGGCTCTTATTACTTCTTTAGAAGGATTAGAGCAGGCCCTGCAAGGAAACATTGGAACACGTATTACTAAATAAAAACAGCTAAGGTACAAAGAAAGCTAGGCAGTCGGTTTTCTTATGTACCTTTTTTTGCAAAAGGCCTCTTAAAATACATATAACAGGAGAAATACTCATGCAGGAAGTTGAAAATGTTAAAAGTGTAAACAAAAATACCAGACGATTCCGGATGCCAGGTGCTTTTACCATTTTGTTTATCTTAACGATTGTGTCTGTATTAGCAACTTGGTTTATTCCCGCAGGATCTTACTCAAAACTACAGTATGATCCAGCAAGTGCCAAATTGATTCAAACCAGTCCACAGGGAAAGACGACCCATTTACCAGCTACCCAAGCGCAGTTGGATAAGATTCATGTCAAAATCAAAATTGAAGAGTTTACGTCGGGGGCCATTAGTAAACCCGTTTCTGTCCCAAATACCTATCAAAGCTTGAAGCAAAACCCGGCAAAACTCAGTGATATTACGACCAGTATGGTAAATGGAACAATTGAGGCTGTTGACATCATGGTTTTTATCATGGTCCTAGGAGGAATGATTGGTGTTGTTAGACGAAGCGGTGCATTTGAAACGGGACTTTTAGCCTTAACTAAGAAAACCAAAGGACACGAATTTATGCTTATCTTCCTAGTCGCCCTTTTAATGGTTATTGGGGGTACCCTTTGTGGGATTGAAGAAGAAGCGGTTGCCTTTTACCCTATTTTGGTTCCTGTTTTTCTAGCTATGGGCTATGATTCGATTATCTGTGTGGGGGCAATTTTTCTTGCTAGCTCAGTAGGGACCTCCTTTTCAACGATTAATCCTTTTTCATCCGTAATAGCTTCAAATGCGGCTGGTATTAGCTTTACTGAAGGATTGGGATGGCGTACCTTTGGTTGTATCATGGGGGCAGTTTTTGTCATTAGTTATTTATATTGGTATGCTAAGAAGATTAAAAAAGATCCGACCTTTTCATATTCTTATGAGGACCGCGAGGAATTTAATGCACGGTGGGCAATTGCAACAGACAATTCTGCCGCAGTTTTTACCTTCAAACAAAAAATCATTTTAATCCTTTTTGTAGTGGCCTTTCCACTCATGGTCTGGGGAGTAATGGCCAAAGGCTGGTGGTTCCCAACCATGGCCTCATCATTTTTAGCCATCACAATTATTATTATGTTTCTGACAGCTACAGGCAAACAAGGCATAGGTGAGAAAGAAGTGGTGGATGAATTTGTTAATGGAGCAGCAAGCTTAGTTGGTGTTTCTCTCATCATTGGATTGGCGCGTGGGATTAACATTATTTTGAACCAAGGATATATTTCTGATACCATGCTCTTTGCAGCTTCAAAAATGGCCTCTCATGTCAGTGGTCCCGTTTTTATCATAGTTATGATGCTTATCTACTTCTTCCTTGGCTTTGTAGTGCCGTCTTCGTCTGGTTTGGCTGTTTTATCCATGCCGATCTTAGCTCCATTAGCAGATACTGTTGGCATTCCGCGTTCAGTAGTTGTGATGGCCTATCAATTTGGCCAATACGCCATGCTCTTTCTTGCGCCCACTGGACTAGTCATGGCGACTCTCCAAATGCTTGATATGAAATATTCCCACTGGTTAAAGTTTGTATGGCCAGTCGTGGCTTTCCTATTAATTTTTGGTGGGGCCTTGTTGGTGCTCCAAGTAGCTATCCTTTAGGCGTTCATTTGAATATTTCTACTATATAAAAGGCAAATCATTCTAAAACCACAGTCTTCTAGGAAATACCGCTATCGTTCGCGGGGAAGGGCTCACGCAGATGAAAGGATGTAAATGTTCCTTTAAAAGCTATGCCGTACTTAAAACCAGTCAGATAGTTCAAGTTAGCCAAATTTAAAGAATAGTGATGTGATAGGTAAAGGGGAAATGAGTGAGGCGGACCGTAAATTAGGCGATTTTTACTGTGCTTATCAAAGTAAAAATCGCTCATGCTCCGCCAATTAACCGTAGAGCTGCCGCAGAGAGAATAAAACAAAGGTGGATTCTCAAAATCAGTCCGCCTAGAAATTAATCTGAGAAAGTTGAAAAGCAGCGCAGAATTTTTGCTTACTACAGCAACTAACTCCAATATTGTTTGAGACTTAATCGGCCGCCAAAAACTTCTTAAGCCAATTGATTTCATAAGGTTTTTGCCGTATAATAGTGCTATGAACGGGCGATTCAAAACTGAAGTCCAGCTAAGACGAGTAGCGCGATTACGAAAAATTGTGGACAAACCCTGTCTACGAGGTTTTAGAGCTATGCTGTTTTGAATGGTTCCAAAACCAAAGCTTTCTTGAGAAGAATAATGTTCATTGTTTTAGAGCTATGCTGTTTTGAATGGTTCCAAAACTAATCAATTTGATAAAGTGGCTACTGAGCTGTTTTAGAGCTATGCTGTTTTGAATGGTTCCAAAACGGAACAACAAGAAAAAACGCTTATCAGCATGTTTTAGAGCTATGCTGTTTTGAATGGTTCCAAAACCATCACAGACGATTCTAGCCCGCCTTGGATGTTTTAGAGCTATGCTGTTTTGAATGGTTCCAAAACAATTTTACGTAAGAAACGGTGATATTATATGTTTTAGAGCTATGCTGTTTTGAATGGTTCCAAAACGGACATACGAGTGAAGCACATCGTGTGGCTGTTTTAGAGCTATGCTGTTTTGAATGGTTCCAAAACTGCAAACTTAGCAGAAGTAGCGGGCCAACTGTTTTAGAGCTATGCTGTTTTGAATGGTTCCAAAACCTTAAGCTTGATTATAGTATATCACCATTTGTTTTAGAGCTATGCTGTTTTGAATGGTTCCAAAACTACCAGCGAAATCGCGAGTATTAAAGCGAGGTTTTAGAGCTATGCTGTTTTGAATGGTTCCAAAACCTTAAGCTTGATTATAGTATATCACCATTTGTTTTAGAGCTATGCTGTTTTGAATGGTTCCAAAACGCTTCAACTAAAATTCCGTGAGTCATTTCGGTTTTAGAGCTATGCTGTTTTGAATGGTTCCAAAACAGCAGATTTAACGACAACTTGTCAACAAGCGTTTTAGAGCTATGCTGTTTTGAATGGTTCCAAAACGCGACTGTTGATTATCAGAACTTGCTATCGGTTTTAGAGCTATGCTGTTTTGAATGGTTCCAAAACACAATGCAATGATTACCGCTGAATTCAGGGGTTTTAGAGCTATGCTGTTTTGAATGGTTCCAAAACATACGGTTGGAAACATAATAGGCGCGGTGTGTTTTAGAGCTATGCTGTTTTGAATGGTTCCAAAACCTTGCTAATTCTCAATGGAACGGCTTGGTTGTTTTAGAGCTATGCTGTTTTGAATGGTTCCAAAACTAAAAAACACAGGCAAACTCGTTCAAGCTTTGTTTTAGAGCTATGCTGTTTTGAATGGTCTTGAACGAAGTGTTAGCTCCGCCTTTCCCCTTTTGATTGCTAAAACTAAAAATAAATTTGAAAATGTACCTTTGTCAATGATGTGAGACCAAAACAGGGATTGAAAGAAACTGAATATGCTATTCTCTAGAAGGAGCTAGCTGCTTCTAGTTTTTTTCTTGTTTCGATGGGTGAGAGCCAGTCAAGGGTCTGCATGGGTAGTCGATTGGACTTGTAGAGGTAGCGCTCCATTTGCTTAATGAGATCGTCGTAGGAGTAGAATTGGAGATGTTGGTAGAATCGCATGTTGTCATTGCGATGACTCCTTTCGACTTTTCCAATATGTCTTGGCGTCCTAGGTCTGATACACTTATGTTCACTGCCGATCTACTGACAGAGGATGTCCAGAGGATGACAGAGGATGTCCAGAGGATGAACCTTGTCGGTTTCCCTAAAATGAGTGAATTCAAAGCCGTTGTCAGTTTGAATGATTTCTGGTTGGTATCTAAAGTGTTTGATAGCCATTTTGACAAATTGGACAGTGGAGTGGGAGCTCTGCTCTTTGAAGGGGAAAATGAATCGCTCTCTGGAGGCCTCGTCTATCATCGTGTACTGGTAAAACTTATCAAGTAGAGTCCCAGTATAACAGCCTTTTGGAACGCACTTGACGTCCATCTGCCACTTGATTCCAAGTTGAGTTGGGGTGTTGTAGGGCTTAGGCTTGTAAGAGTTTTTCTTAGTTTTTTTCACTTTGAAGAAACCCAGTTTTCTCAAGATACGAAAGAGAGAACAGGGGTGTCTGTCGTACCCCTTATTGATTTTAAGTTTGTAGTAAATCTCGATGAGGGAGGCCTTGGGATTGCGACGGATGCAGTTTTTAATCCAGGTAAGCTCCTGCTCAGTATGACTGTTGGGATGCAATTTATGAGGTCGATGAGACTTGTCTTTGAGAGAGTCTTTGGTACCGTCAAACCGCTTATTCCAACGCATAAGAGATGCTTTAGAGACTTTGTAACGCCGACAGATGAAATCAACAGAAAGTACCCTTGCGATAGGTTTTTACGGCGTGATAACGTGTATTGAATCATTCCCGTAGTTAGTTATTCCATAGCCATCATAGCTTTTCAAACCCTCAAAAAAGAAAAATCGCCACGTTAAGTAGCGATTTTTCCCTTTTGTGAGCCTCAATGAAACGTCAAAGCGTTATAATAGTTTTAAGCAAAAATCTCTATTAACGAGGTCTCACTATGAAAATTATAACACAGCTTAACCTTTTTGAAGATCAGGAACTGGGTGATTTGGAAAAAATTTTGATGGTATTAGATGGTCTTCCAGAAACGGATTTCTTTGACCAGTTAGAAGCCAAACGAAAACATGGTCGAAAAGATTACACCATCCAGTCCTATTTCATTGCCTATATTGCTAAAATAGTTCTTCAATTGGAAACCGATCAACAGTTGATTCGTCAGCTTAATATGAATAGTCAACTACGTCAAATCTGTGGCTTTGAAACCCACGGGGTTAAATTGAAAAATGGGACGATAAAACTAGTCCATGCCCCCTCTAAATCTGCTTATTCCCGTTTCATCCAGGACTTGGAAGAGGTCTGCCCTGATATTGAGGACTGGGTATTATCTGGCATATCTGAACTATATGACCTTCTTCCTAATTTCGGTGTTAACTTGGCCTTAGATGGTAAATTCATAGATAGCTATGCTAGTCCTTATGGTAAATATAAGAAAAAGAAAGATAAGCGTGCCGATTTAGATGCCGATAGTGGAATCAAACAGTGCCCTCATAAAAATGGGATGGTAACTAAAGAAACCCATTATGGCTATCGTTGTCATCTTATCGTTGATACGACCTATGAATTACCTGTGGCTTGGAGAGTAACACCAGCCTCAAAAGGGGAACCAACGGTTGCGAAAGAGCTCATCAGGAACCTCAGTCCAATGACGCTTGAAAAAGGGAAGTACCTAATGGCAGACAAAGGCTACAGTGGCAGCCCTCTTCAAGCTCTTTTGGAGGAGGCTCATATCGTCACAATCATTGATAACCCACATAAGTGGAAAAAGAATGGCACTAGGCAATATTTGGATACCGATTTGATTTATAACCAATCAGGAGAAGTGTTTTGGGTAGATGATAGAGGCCAAGCGATTCAGCTCATGTACAAGGGCTATGATTCTTCTAGTGATAGTTTACGATATGGTTTTCACCCTAAGTATCAAGATAACTGTATTTTTCGTTTAAAACGATGTGTTGAACCGATTATCTTTAATCAAGTAGCGCGAGATAGTAAGAAGTTCAAGAGGCTATACAGGAAGCGAATAGCTGTGGAGCGAGTGAATGGACGATTAGACAGAGACTTTAGGTTTGAGACCCATACTATTCGAGGGTTAAAGAAGATGAGTTTAGCTGTTGCCATGAGCTTTTTAGTCATGCTCGGCTTTGCCTTAAGGAAAGCCAAGTCAGGGACAAGGACTCACCTTGCGAGCTGGGTAGTTTAACTGGTTCAAAAAAATCACCACATAAACAAGGGGTTATTTCGCCCTTTTTTGCATTTAATTGGAAGAAAGGGCATCAGTGAATATTGTTGAGCAATTGTTAAGACAAGGAAAGTCATTATTATCTCCCTTTGGACTATAACAAATTGGACAACAATATTAACTACGGGAATGATTCAATTTGAAAACCTCTTGACAAAGTGCCAGAAAGTGAGTATACTAAGAAAGTTGTCAGCTGATTAGCGCAAGTATCAATAAAAAGTAAAAAAAGTTATTGACAAAGCCTTAAGAAGCTGATAGAATAAAGAAGTTGCCTCGCAAGAGGGGAAAGACCTTTGAGAACTGAATAAGACGAACCAAAAAGTGAAGAGGGGTTTATAAGCAGTATAGACTCCGTCAAAGCAAAAATAAATCTGTCAGCGGACAGAAAAGAACGAGTAAGTTCAAACTAAATGAGAGTTTGATCCTGGCTCAGGACGAACGCTGGCGGCGTGCCTAATACATGCAAGTAGAACGCTTTGGACTGGTGCTTGCACTAGTTCAAGGAGTTGCGAACGGGTGAGTAACGCGTAGGTAACCTACCTGATAGCGGGGGATAACTATTGGAAACGATAGCTAATACCGCATAATAGAGTAAGACACATGTTTCACTCTTAAAAGGGGCAACAGCTCCACTATGAGATGGACCTGCGTTGTATTAGCTAGTTGGTGAGGTAAAGGCTCACCAAGGCGACGATACATAGCCGACCTGAGAGGGTGAACGGCCACACTGGGACTGAGACACGGCCCAGACTCCTACGGGAGGCAGCAGTAGGGAATCTTCGGCAATGGACGCAAGTCTGACCGAGCAACGCCGCGTGAGTGAAGAAGGTTTTCGGATCGTAAAGC
Organism: Streptococcus halichoeri; assembly: GCF_019774635.1. Classification (NCBI taxonomy): domain Bacteria; kingdom Bacillati; phylum Bacillota; class Bacilli; order Lactobacillales; family Streptococcaceae; genus Streptococcus; species Streptococcus halichoeri. The sequence goes on along the minus strand of NZ_CP081502.1, from coordinate 1,973,746 downwards.
TCTGTTGTTAGAGAAGAATGGTAATGGGAGTGGAAAATCCATTACGTGACGGTAACTAACCAGAAAGGGACGGCTAACTACGTGCCAGCAGCCGCGGTAATACGTAGGTCCCGAGCGTTGTCCGGATTTATTGGGCGTAAAGCGAGCGCAGGCGGTTTTTTAAGTCTGAAGTTAAAGGCAGTGGCTTAACCATTGTATGCTTTGGAAACTGGAGAACTTGAGTGCAGAAGGGGAGAGTGGAATTCCATGTGTAGCGGTGAAATGCGTAGATATATGGAGGAACACCGGTGGCGAAAGCGGCTCTCTGGTCTGTAACTGACGCTGAGGCTCGAAAGCGTGGGGAGCAAACAGGATTAGATACCCTGGTAGTCCACGCCGTAAACGATGAGTGCTAGGTGTTAGGCCCTTTCCGGGGCTTAGTGCCGGAGCTAACGCATTAAGCACTCCGCCTGGGGAGTACGACCGCAAGGTTGAAACTCAAAGGAATTGACGGGGGCCCGCACAAGCGGTGGAGCATGTGGTTTAATTCGAAGCAACGCGAAGAACCTTACCAGGTCTTGACATCCTTCTGACCGGCCTAGAGATAGGCTTTCCCTTTTGGGCAGAAGTGACAGGTGGTGCATGGTTGTCGTCAGCTCGTGTCGTGAGATGTTGGGTTAAGTCCCGCAACGAGCGCAACCCTTATTGTTAGTTGCCATCATTAAGTTGGGCACTCTAGCGAGACTGCCGGTAATAAACCGGAGGAAGGTGGGGATGACGTCAAATCATCATGCCCCTTATGACCTGGGCTACACACGTGCTACAATGGTTGGTACAACGAGTCGCAAGCCGGTGACGGCAAGCTAATCTCTGAAAGCCAATCTCAGTTCGGATTGTAGGCTGCAACTCGCCTACATGAAGTCGGAATCGCTAGTAATCGCGGATCAGCACGCCGCGGTGAATACGTTCCCGGGCCTTGTACACACCGCCCGTCACACCACGAGAGTTTGTAACACCCGAAGTCGGTGAGGTAACCGTTTAGGAGCCAGCCGCCTAAGGTGGGATAGATGATTGGGGTGAAGTCGTAACAAGGTAGCCGTATCGGAAGGTGCGGCTGGATCACCTCCTTTCTAAGGATAAGGAACTTTTTGGGATTTGTCTTATTTAGTTTTGAGAGGTCTTATAATAGAATAGACACACCACTAATAATGAAACCAGCCGTTTATTAGTCGGGGGCCTTAGCTCAGCTGGGAGAGCGCCTGCTTTGCACGCAGGAGGTCAGCGGTTCGATCCCGCTAGGCTCCATTATCTAGGATACAAAGAGATGTTCGGCTTGCCGAAATTTCTGTAGAAAAATAGGAAACAGACGCTGTGTGCTTGCACACAAGGAAGTTTATCTTTTTTCCTAAGAAATTAATCTCGTGTTCCACTAGATAAATGATATTTGAATACGAACCTAAACTTACTAGAAATAAGTCAAAACCATCTGGTGTCTGAAGACACCTCACTGGTTTGTTCCTTATTTTACGCAAGTTTTACGACAAGTCGTAACGGTTCTTAAAATCATAATAGTCCATTGAAAATTGAATATCTATATCAAATTCCACAATTATGAAAATGATTGTAGAAAAGTAACAAGAAAGAAACCGAAAAAAAGATAAACGCGAACCTATTAAAAAAATAAAGAAGGTCGAAAGACTGGAACTAAGGTTAAGTTAATAAGGGCGCACGGTGGATGCCTTGGCACTAGAAGCCGAAGAAGGACGTGACAAACGACGAAATGCTTTGGGGAGCTGTAAGTAAGCGCTGATCCAGAGATGTCCGAATGGGGGAACCCACTAACTAAAGGTTAGTATCCATAACTGTTAAGGTTATGAGAAGGAAGACGCAGTGAACTGAAACATCTAAGTAGCTGCAGGAAGAGAAAGCAAAAGCGATTGCCAAAGTAGCGGCGAGCGAAAGGGCAAGAGGGCAAACCAAGGAGTTTACTCCTTGGGGTTGTAGGACTGCGACGTGGGATCAGATACTATAGACGAATGACCTGGGAAGGTCAGCCAAAGGGAGTAACAGCCTCGTAGTTGAAATAGTAGATGACTCTAGCAGGATCCTGAGTACGGCGAGACACGCGAAATCTCGTTGGAATCTGGGAGGACCATCTCCCAACCCTAAATACTCTCTAGTGACCGATAGTGAACCAGTACCGTGAGGGAAAGGTGAAAAGCACCCCGGGAGGGGAGTGAAAGAGAACCTGAAACCGTGTGCCTACAAGAAGTTCGAGCCCGTTAATGGGTGAGAGCGTGCCTTTTGTAGAATGAACCGGCGAGTTACGTTTACGTGCGAGGTTAAGTTGAAGAGACGGAGCCGTAGGGAAACCGAGTCTTAATAGGGCGAAATAGTACGTAGATGTAGACCCGAAACCATGTGACCTACCCATGAGCAGGTTGAAGGTGCGGTAAAACGCACTGGAGGACCGAACCAGGGCACGTTGAAAAGTGCTTGGATGACTTGTGGGTAGCGGAGAAATTCCAAACGAACTTGGAGATAGCTGGTTCTCTCCGAAATAGCTTTAGGGCTAGCGTCGAAGTAAGTCTCTTGGAGGTAGAGCACTGTTTGGGTGAGGGGTCCATCCCGGATTACCAATCTCAGATAAACTCCGAATGCCAAGACGATATATTCGGCAGTCAGACTGCGAGTGCTAAGATCCGTAGTCGAAAGGGAAACAGCCCAGACCACCAGCTAAGGTCCCCAAATAATTGTTAAGTGGAAAAGGATGTGGGGTTGCACAGACAACTAGGATGTTAGCTTAGAAGCAGCTATTCATTCAAAGAGTGCGTAATAGCTCACTAGTCGAGTGACCCTGCGCCGAAAATGTACCGGGGCTAAAACAATTTACCGAAGCTGTGGATTACCTTTAGAGGTAATGGTAGGAGAGCGTTCTATGTGTGAAGAAGGTATACCGTGAGGAGTGCTGGAACGCATAGAAGTGAGAATGCCGGTATGAGTAGCGAAAGACAGGTGAGAATCCTGTCCACCGTAAGACTAAGGATTCCAGGGGAAGGCTCGTCCGCCCTGGGTTAGTCGGGACCTAAGGAGAGACCGAAAGGTGTATCCGATGGGCAACAGGTTGATATTCCTGTACTAGTATGTATAGTGAAGGAGGGACGCAGCAGGCTAACTAAAGCGTGCGAGTGGAAGAGCACGTCTAAGCAGTGAGGTGTGAGATGAGTTAAATGCTTATCTCTGTAACATTGAGCTGTGATGGGGAGCGAAATGTAAGTAGCGAAGTTAGTGATGTCACACTGCCAAGAAAAGCTTCTAGCGTTTAACTACATACTACCCGTACCGCAAACCGACACAGGTAGTCGAGGCGAGTAGCCTCAGGTGATCGAGAGAACTCTCGTTAAGGAACTCGGCAAAATGACCCCGTAACTTAGGGAGAAGGGGTGCTGATAGTGATATCAGCCGCAGTGAATAGGCCCAAGCAACTGTTTATCAAAAACACAGCTCTCTGCTAAATCGTAAGATGATGTATAGGGGGTGACGCCTGCCCGGTGCTGGAAGGTTAAGAGGAGGGTTTAGCGCAAGCGACGATCTGAATTGAAGCCCCAGTAAACGGCGGCCGTAACTATAACGGTCCTAAGGTAGCGAAATTCCTTGTCGGGTAAGTTCCGACCCGCACGAAAGGCGTAATGATTTGGGCACTGTCTCAACGAGAGACTCGGTGAAATTTTAGTACCTGTGAAGATGCAGGTTACCCGCGACAGGACGGAAAGACCCCATGGAGCTTTACTGCAGTTTGATATTGAGTATCTGTAGGACATGTACAGGATAGGTAGGAGCCATAGAGAACGGGACGCCAGTTTCGTTGGAGGCGTTGTTGGGATACTACCCTTGTGTTATGGCTACTCTAACCCGGATAGGTTAGCCCTATCGGAGACAGTGTCTGACGGGCAGTTTGACTGGGGCGGTCGCCTCCTAAAGAGTAACGGAGGCGCCCAAAGGTTCCCTCAGACTGGTTGGAAATCAGTCGCAGAGTGTAAAGGTATAAGGGAGCTTGACTGCGAGAGCAACACCTCGAGCAGGGACGAAAGTCGGGCTTAGTGATCCGGTGGTACCGCATGGAAGGGCCATCGCTCAACGGATAAAAGCTACCCTGGGGATAACAGGCTTATCTCCCCCAAGAGTTCACATCGACGGGGAGGTTTGGCACCTCGATGTCGGCTCGTCGCATCCTGGGGCTGTAGTCGGTCCCAAGGGTTGGGCTGTTCGCCCATTAAAGCGGCACGCGAGCTGGGTTCAGAACGTCGTGAGACAGTTCGGTCCCTATCCGTCGCGGGCGAAGGAAATTTGAGAGGATCTGCTCCTAGTACGAGAGGACCAGAGTGGACTTACCGCTGGTGTACCAGTTGTCTTGCCAAAGGCATCGCTGGGTAGCTATGTAGGGAAGGGATAAGCGCTGAAAGCATCTAAGTGCGAAGCCCGCCTCAAGATGAGATTTCCCATGATTTTATATCAGTAAGAGCCCTGAGAGAAGATCAGGTAGATAGGTTAGGAGTGGAAGTGTAGTGATACATGAAGCGGACTAAAACTAATAGCTCGAGGACTTATCCGAGGATAATAGAAAAGTTTATTGACATAGAGGTAGAGTTCTTGTTAAGATAGAGGTATTCAATTTTGAGTGGACGATTAGAAGACAGTTCACCCAAGCAGTTAAGTGACGATAGCCTAGGAGATACACCTGTTTCCATGCCGAACACAGCAGTTAAGCCCTAGAACGCCTGAAGTAGTTGGGGGTTGCCCCCTGTTAGATACGGTAGTTGCTTAGCCATGATCCGCCATAGCTCAGTTGGTAGTAGCGCATGACTGTTAATCATGATGTCGTAGGTTCGAGTCCTACTGGCGGAGTTGAGAGAAGAGAGATTAGGAGGGAACCTTATCTTTTCTTTTTATACTTGTTGGCAAAAGAGAAGACGAAAGCAGTCTTCTTTTTTGTTATAGTTAAAAGCGGCTCATTGTCAACTGTAGTGGGTGACTTATAACTTATAGCTAAGCACGAGAGGAGACGAAATTCGTCTTCTCTTTTACTATGTTCAAAGCGATAAGAATTCTTGTTTTAAAGTTTTCAAAGTTCCGAAAACCAAAGGCATTGCGCTTAATATCTTTGATCAGTTTGTTTGTCGCCTCAAGTTTGGCGTTCGAATGGCAGCTGGATGGCATTAGAGACATATGGTTTGTAGCGAACAAGGGTATGGAGAGCTGTCTTGAAAGTTTGATTGAGGTTGGAGGAAGCCTCTGTTATCAGGTCAAAGAAATGGTCAGGTTTTTCTCTTGCAGGTGGAAAAGCAGGAGCTGATAAAGGTCGTAGTAGCCCTTTAATTCAGGTACCAGCTGGAAGATTTTGGTTAGGCATTCTTTTGGCGTGATTGTTTCTCTAAAAGTTCTTGAATAAAAGCGGTGCAGCGAGAGTTTTCGACTATCTTTCAAGACCAATTTCCAGTAGTACTTCAAGGCTCGGTATTCAAGGGATTTCTTGTCAAACAGCTTCATGAGTTGAATGCGGGTTAGGTTTAAAGCCCGATTCAGGTGCTGGACACTATGGAAACGGTCAAGGACAATCTCAGCCTTTGGGAATAGGATTTTGATGAGGGGAATGTAAGAACCAGACATATCAACAGTAACGATTTTAACGCTGTTTCTAGCCTTTTTAGAGTACCTAAAGAAATGATTGCGAAGGGTTGTTTGCGTCCGATTATCAAGGATGGTGATGATTTTCTTGGTTTCAAAATCCTGAGCGATGAAGGCGAGTTTCCCCTTTCGATAAGCAAATTCGTCAATGGAGAGCACCTCAGGCAGTTGCGAGAAGTCTTCCTTGAAGGAGAACTGCTTGAGTTTTCGATGGACGGTTGATGGAGAAACCGCTAGGTTTTGAGCGATGTGTGTCAGCGCTTGACGGTTGAGCAGACCTTGAGCGACCTTTTGCCTAAGAGGCTCAGAGATTTGGCGGTTCTTTCGCACCAAATTGGTTTCAGAAACAGTAACCTTACGACAGCTTTTGCATTGAAACCGACGTTTTTTAAGCCTGATCAGACTAGGAAAGCCATTGATGTCAAGAAATGGGATTTTCGACGGCTTTTGGAAGTCGTATTTTATCTGTTTTCCACCACAAGTCGGACACTCTTTAGGCTCATAATCCAGCCTTGCATAGAGTTCAATGTGCGTCTTATGTTGAAAAACGTTGTCTAAAGTTATATTTTTATCTTTAATTCCGATTAATTCTGTGGTATTCTTAAGGTGTTCCATATGACACTTTCTAATGAGTTGATTTGTTGCTTTTCATTATAAGTCATATGGAACTTTTTATCTGCATGAAAAAGGCCCATAATCTCCAGAGTGGATTTACCCACTACAGATATTATAGAGCCAGAATTGAAAGAAGGTTTGCATTTTAAGCGAAAAAAGGTTACTATAGAGAGGAAGATAAGAGCACCCTTAGCTCAACTGGATAGAGTACCTGACTACGAATCAGGCGGTTAGAGGTTCGACTCCTCTAGGGTGCAAAAAAGAAGAGAACCCAAGCCTCAGGTTCTTAGATTGAAGACAGCGTCTGTTAGGACTGCTTGCTTCAATCTTTTTTATTTGATCGCAGAAGCGTAAGAGCGCCTATCCTGCTGTGCTTTGAAGATTTCTAAGAGATGTCACTTCTTTATCCTCTGTGTTTTAGAGGGATGGTCTGTAGTCTGCATTTCGAACATGACATCCTTGTCATGTTCTTTTTTAGTGGAAGCTTTTATACTTAAGAAAAAGTAAAAGGATAGGAAGGAGTCGGTAATAACAAGAATGGTAGAGAAGTTATTTGAAGAGGTTAAACCTATTATTCTTAAAAGTCGGCGGAAATATTACATTCAACTTTGGGATCAAGAAGATTGGTTACAGGAGGGTCGGATTATCTTATACCAACTCTTAGCTAGTCACCCGACATTATATGAGGATAGGGGGCGGTTATTAGTGTACTTTAAGACGAAGTTTAATAACTACGTCAAGGATGTGATTAGAGGGCAAGAGTCCCTGAAGCGCCGTTTTCATAAGCTGCCATATGAAGAAATCAGTGAGGTTGGGCATCGATTAGCGAGTGGTAGTCTAGACGTTGGGGAGTCGGTATGTATAAGGGAGCAGCTAAGAGTCCTGAGAGAGGAGCTTAGTGAAGAGGAGGGGGCATTATTAGATAAGTTAGTTAGTGGGGAGCGTTTTCCTGGGCGTTGTGCCTTATTGCGGAAATTAAAGCCTTATTTTATTGATTTTTTAGACTAGGTGGACCTGCTTAACTCTTACTGGCACGGGGAGCGGCACTAACTGAAAATTCATGAGAAACGAATTGCTGCATTTCCATTATAATTGACTATTTTTTGAGAATGTCATTACTATATTTCAAAACATATCAGGGAACAAACACTGTTTACAGATCTAGTTAAAGATGGCTGCGCAAGTCTTTTTTGATCAGGCAGGCATCCATTTGTGCTAGAACATTTTAGAATGTTTGGGAAATCAAAAGTCTTTAATACTGTTTTTCTTTACTGACTTGTCGTCAAATGCTACTATGATTTGCATTACTTTTACAGTTGAATATGGTATAATTAGCATAATAATGTTAATTTTGGAGATGTAATGAGCATAGATGATTATAGGCCGACCTTCACGGTTGAGGCAGTTTATGATTTAAGAGCAGATGATTTATTAAGAAAAGGAATTACAGCTGTTTTAGTTGATTTAGATAATACATTGATTGCTTGGGATAATCCAGATGGCACCCCAGAAGTGCGTGCATGGCTGGATGAAATGACTATTGCAGATATTTCAGTAGTGGTTGTATCTAATAATACGGAGGCAAGAGTGGCTCGAGCGGTTTCTAAATTTGGGGTTGATTTTGTCAGCCGTGCGATGAAACCTTTTTCTTTTGGCATTAATACAGCAATTGAGCGCTATGGTTTTAACCGTTCAGAAGTTATTCTGGTTGGTGATCAGTTAATGACCGATATTAGAGCCAGCCATCGGGCAGGAATTCAGTCCGTCTTGGTGAAACCACTTGTATCATCTGATGCTTGGAAAACCAAAATTAATCGTTTTAGAGAAAAGCGTGTTTTAAGGAAACTTGAAGCTAAATATGGAAAACTAATATATCAAAAAGGGATTTAATGGAAGAGCTGATTTGTATAGGTTGTGGGGCGCAAATCCAAACAACTGATAAAGAAAAAATAGGCTATACGCCGCAAAGTGCGGTTGAACAGGGTATAGAGTCAGGAAATTTATATTGTCAACGTTGTTTTCGTTTAAGAAACTATAATGATATTTCTGATGTTCATATTTCAGATGATGAATTTTTACAATTATTGCATGAAGTAGGAAATAGTGATGCTTTAGTAGTTAATGTTGTAGATATTTTTGATTTTAACGGGTCAGTGATTCCTGGACTAAATCGTTTTGTGTCAGGGAATGATGTTCTTTTAGTCGGTAATAAATGCGATATTTTGCCAAAATCTGTCAAGGAGCGAAAAATTGTGCACTGGCTAACCGAACGAGCACAGGAAGAGGGCTTGCGTCCAGTTGATGTTTTACTAACCAGTGCCCAACATAGCTATGCGATTAAAGAGCTTATTGAAAAGATTAATGCCTACCGAAAAGGCCGAGATGTCTATGTGGTTGGTGTGACCAATGTAGGAAAATCAACTTTAATCAATGCGATTATTCAAGAAATAACGGGGAACAAAAATATCCTTACGACCTCACGTTTTCCAGGTACAACACTTGATAAAATTGAGATTCCACTTGATGATGGTCATTTCATTTTTGATACACCAGGTATTATTCATCGTCATCAGATGGCGCATTATCTGCCGCCTAAAGATTTGAAGTATATTAGCCCGAAAAAAGAAATTAAACCCAAAACCTATCAATTAAATCCTGAGCAAACCTTATTTTTAGGTGGTTTAGCACGTTTTGATTTTATTAGCGGAACACGGCAAGGCTTTACAGCTTATTTTGATAATAATTTGCCTGTCCATCGCACAAAATTGGGTGGCGCTAGCGATTTTTACAAAAAGCATGTGGGACAGTTATTAGCTCCCCCTGAGAAGAAGGACCTTAAGGATTTTCCTAGTCTAGTCAAAAAAGAATTTAGCTTATCTGAGCGGACGGATATTGTCTTTTCAGGACTTGGTTGGATTCGGGTTAATGCTAGCGCTGACAATCGGGTAAGGGTAGCTGGCTGGGTGCCTGAAGGCGTAGCAGTCTTGGCTCGTAAAGCAATTATCTAAACATATAGTTACAATCAAGTGGTCCTAATAGAGGAGTGAGAAGGGAAAACGATGTTAACAAGTAAACAACGCGCTTTTTTGAAATCAGAAGCTCATGGGCTTAAGCCAATTATACAAATTGGTAAGAATGGCTTAAATAATCAGATTAAAACAAGTATTCGCCAGGCCTTGGATGCTAGAGAGTTAATCAAGGTGACCTTGTTACAAAACACGGACGAAGATATTCATGAGGTTGCAGAAATATTAGAGGATGAAATTGGTTGTGACACGGTGTTAAAAATTGGTCGAATCATGATTTTATACAAGGTATCAGCAAAAAAAGAAAATCGAAAGTTATCGGCAAAAGTAAAGGCAATATAAGTCTAACTAGCTTTGTAGATAATGAATTGTTAGTGTTGGAGAAACTATGGCTTTAGAACTGGTAACACCTTTCACCAAGGTGGAATTAGAAACTGAAAAAACAGATAATAATCGAAAACAGGTAGGCATTTTAGGTGGCAATTTCAATCCTGTTCATAATGCTCACCTGGTTGTGGCTGATCAAGTCAGACAACAATTAGGTTTGGATGAGGTTTTGTTAATGCCGGAATACCTGCCGCCGCATGTTGATAAAAAAGAAACAATTGAAGAAGAATATCGATTGCGCATGTTGGAGCTTGCCATTGCAGATGTACCTGGTTTAGGTATTGAGAAAAAGGAATTGGATCGTAAGGGGATAAGTTATACTTATGATACGTTTTCCCTTCTTATTAAAGAACATCCAGATGTTGATTATTATTTTATCATTGGTGGTGATATGGTGGAATATTTGCCCAAATGGTATCGGATTGATGAACTCATTGATATGGTTCAATTTGTGGGTGTACAACGTCCTAGATACAAGGCAGGAACTTCTTATCCGATTATTTGGGTGGATGTTCCATCTCTAGATATTTCATCAAGCATGATACGTGATTTTATTAAGAAAGGGCGAAAGCCTCATTATTTGTTACCATCAAAGGTTCTGGACTATATTGAAAAAGAAGGTTTATATCAATGACGTTTCAACCTTATTTAGAGATTTCTAGAGATAGATTATTAAAAAAAATTGCTTCGCAGATGAGTGAAGAACGATTTAATCATATCCTTAGAGTGGAAGAAGCAGCGCTTGAATTGGCTCAGCGTTATGGCTGTGATGAGACAAAAGCCAGCCTAGCTGCCTTATTACATGATTATGCTAAAGAATGCTCTGACCAAGAATTTTTGGATTTGATTGAAACACATCACCTTGATAAGGACCTACGCCATTGGAATAATAATATTTGGCATGGCAAGGTGGGGATTTATAAGATTATTAAGGACTTTAATCTCAGGGATCCTGAAATTTTGCGAGCTATTGAGATTCATACAGTCGGAGCTCCAGATATGACATTACTGGATAAAGTCTTGTACGTGGCTGATTATATTGAAAAAGGAAGAGACTTTCCAGTAGTGAGCCAAGCAAGGACAATTGCACAAACAGATTTGGACAAGGCTGTCGCTTTTGAAACGGCCCATACCATCATGTATCTTGCTTCCAAAGCTGCTGCGATTTATCCTCAAACGCTTGAAACCTATAATGCCTACTGTCACTATTTAAAGGAAAATGAATCATAAATGAAAAAAGAAGAATTACTTAAACTTGTTGTGCAAGCAGCAGATGAAAAACGGGCTGAAGACCTTGTTGCTTTAGACTTAGAACAGATAAGTAGCTTGACGGATTATTTTGTTATCATGAGTTCAAGCAACAGTCGTCAATTGGAAGCTATTGCCGATAATATCCGTGAAAAAGTTAAGGCTGCTGGATTAGATGCTAGCCATATTGAAGGTGATAGTAAGGCCGGTTGGGTTCTACTTGATTTAAATGACGTTGTGGTACATATCTTTTCGCAAGAACAGCGTTTGCATTACAATATTGAAAAATTATGGCATGAAGCACCGATTATTGCTTTAGAAGATTATTTGAAAGCCTAAGTGGATGAGGTTGAAATAGGGTAGTCAAGTCAACTCTGTCTCAGCCTTCTTTTCAACGTGCTAATGAAAGCAGTTAGGGCTTTTTGGTCGAGCTAAAATGATTACGTTTAATGAAAATACCTCTCATATCCTAGAAAGGATAGTGTTTCATTTGGTTTTAAGTCTGGTAATGCCTATGAAAGTAGCCAAATGAACACTTGAAAATGATGAAATGGCAACTTATGAAACCTTTGCATCGGTTTATGATGCTATTATGGATGACACCCTATACGGCAAGTGGACGGATTTTTCGCTCCGCCATTTTCCCAAGAATAAAAAAAAGCTACTTGAACTGGCTTGTGGGACGGGGATTCAATCAATTCACTTTGCTAAGGCAGGTTTTGAGGTAACAGGACTTGACTTAAGTGCGGAGATGTTGGCAATTGCTAAAAGGCGGGCTTTAGAGGCTCATGAAAATATTTCTTTTATTGAAGGAAATATGCTTGACTTGACTCAAGTAGGTCACTATGATCTAGTTACCTGCTACTCGGATTCCATTTGCTATATGCGAGATGAAGTTGAGGTGGGTGAAGTTTTTACTGAGGTCTTCAATGCTCTGAATGCTGGGGGAACTTTCATTTTTGATGTCCATTCCACTTATCAAATGGATACGATCTTTCCCGAATACTCCTATCATGAAAATGCAGAGGATTTTGCAATGGTGTGGGATAGCTACCCAGATGATGCTCCCCACTCTGTTGTCCATGAGCTGACCTTTTTTATGAAAGAGGCAGACGGGACGTTCTCGCGTCATGATGAGATCCATGAAGAGCGCACTTATGAGATATTGACCTATGATATTTTGCTTGAGCAAGCAGGTTTTGCGGATGTTAAGGTTTATGCAGATTTTGAAGATCATGCGCCAAGGGCAAGCTCAAGACGTTGGTTCTTTGTAGCAAAGAAGTAAGTGTCAATCGGGGCAAATAGCAATTGTAGTGAGTCCGTAAAAACCACATTTGAAAAGGTAACTTGCTGCCCTCTTATCAAAAGTTATAAGCCATCCACTACCCAAATTAGGTTACTATTGCTAGCTATCTTGAAAAAAGAAGTAGTTAGTGAAATCTATGACCTGGGAAACTTAGCGGAATCTTTTGTGAGTATGTTTTGATTTGTAGACAATACAGTCACGACTAAGCATTCGCAAATAATAAAGATACTTAGTGGTAGCTATAACAGAGGCTATTCTCCCCTTAAATGTCCCTCAATTTTGGTAATATGTGCAAGCCTTACTTAATAGTATACGAAAATTTGGAGATATAATGACCGTTACAGGAATTATTGCAGAATTTAATCCCTTTCATAATGGCCACAAATATTTATTAGATCAGGTTGATAGTCTCAAGATTGTGGCGATGTCGGGTAATTTTGTTCAACGAGGTGAGCCAGCTATAGTGGATAAGTGGACTAGGACCCAAATGGCTTTAGCCAGTGGTGCTGATTTAGTCGTTGAATTGCCTTTTCTAGTGGCAGTTCAATCTGCCGATTATTTTGCTGAAGGGGCAATGGCAATCTTACATCAACTGAGTGTAGAACAGTTGGCTTTTGGAACAGAAGAAATCATTGATTACAATCAGATTGGTGCTGATTACCTTAAACAAAAACATCACATGCAGCAGTTCCTTGATAAGCAGCCTGAACACCTCTCTTATCCTCAGAAGGCTCAGTCCATGTGGCAGCAATTTGCCGGGCTTCATTTCTCAGGTGCCACGCCTAATCATATTTTAGGCTTGGCCTATGCTAAGGCTGCTAGTGAATATGGCATCCGCTTACATCCGATTCAACGGCAGGGCGCTAGCTATCATTCCAAAGAAAAAGCAGTTGCTTATGCCTCGGCCACCAGCCTTCGTCTGCACCGAGATGATCATGCTTTTGTGGCAGAATTTATGCCCTCTGCTCAGCTCTTTCAAGAAAGTCCCCAGGTTACTTGGCAGGATTACTTTGCCCTTTTGAAATATCAAATAATGACACATCCAGACTTGACCCAGGTTTATCAAGTTAATCAAGAATTGGCCAACCGCCTTAGGCAACAGATTTCGCGAGTTGAAAGTGTCGAGGAGTTGGTAGAAGCCGTGGCGACCAAGCGCTACACGAAGGCACGCATTCGGCGACTCCTAGCTTATATTTTAGTCAATGTAAGAGAGGCCCAGTTGCCTTCTGCCATTCATGTTTTGGGCTTTTCGCCAGCAGGTCAAGAATATCTCAAAACAAGGAAAAAAACAGTAGACTTGCGGACTCGCATTGGTGCGAAGCCCTGGGATCCGCTGACTCAAAGAGCAGATGCGGTTTATCAGTTGGGCAATGGACGCTTAGCTGAACAGACATGGGGACGAATACCTGTACAAAAGGAATAGCAGCACGTTCTTGCCGCTATCTTCGCCTATAGAGATTTAGGAGGATAATGTCTACCAAATTTCTAAAAAAGAGAGACTGCCCTTTCTAAACTCAGTCGGTGTGTAGGGATTTGTTGTAGGCAAGCGTGACAAATTCTATTTTACCTCCCTATCTAAAAGTGCTATAATAATAGAGCTAAAGCTTGATTAAGCTTTGCTATTTGAACGATAACTAAAAACTTTAAGCAAAGAGGAGAATCCAATGGGACGTAAGTGGGCAAATATTGTTGCGAAAAAGACAGCCAAAGATGGTGCTACTTCCAAAGTCTATGCAAAATTTGGCGTTGAAATTTATGTTGCTGCTAAGCAAGGGGATCCTGACCCAGAACTGAATACAGCCCTTAAATTTGTCATTGATCGTGCAAAACAAGCGCAAGTTCCTAAACATGTTATTGATAAGGCCATTGATAAAGCAAAGGGAAATACAGATGAAACCTTTGTGGAAGGTCGCTATGAAGGCTTTGGTCCAAATGGTTCAATGATTATTGTGGATACGTTGACTTCTAATGTTAATCGCACAGCTGCAAATGTTCGTACAGCCTATGGTAAAAACGGCGGGAACATGGGTGCTTCTGGCTCGGTTTCTTACCTGTTCGATAAAAAAGGAGTTATTGTTTTTGCTGGTGATGATGCCGACGCAATATTTGAACAATTACTTGAGGCAGATGTTGATGTTGATGATGTAGAAGCAGAAGAAGGGACAATTACGGTCTACACTGCCCCAACTGACCTTCATAAAGCAATCCAAGCATTGCGTGACAATGGCGTGGAGGAATTCCAAGTTACTGAACTTGAAATGATTCCTCAATCAGAGGTAAGCCTTGAAGGCCAAGACCTTGAAACGTTTGAAAAATTAATTGAAGCCTTGGAGTCAGACGATGATGTCCAAAAAGTTTACCATAATGTAGCTGACTTCTAAAGCTACGACACAAAACAAAGCTGAAGTTGTGCTGCTTGCTCACTTCAGTTTTTCTCATTTTAACTTGAGCTTGCACTTTTTCAGTTACGTTTGGTTCAGTCCTGATCTTGTCTAGAGAAGCGAATTTACTACTAGTATAAGGAGTGATAGTTATTTCTTAAGCCCTTGATAGGTAAATGGTATTAGGCAAAATCTCAGGACTTCGCTAAAATAGAAGTTAAGTAAAAAGATAGGGAGGGATAACTATTGGGACGTTTAATTATTGGCATAAGTGCTAATATGAGAAAACTTGCCGAAAATGGCAATTTACCTTATGACACGGTAGCCAGGCACCTGTCACAGGCAGTAGAAACTGTAGGTGGCTTGGCCATGATTTTGCCAATCAGCAAACCAGAAACGGCCAAAGATTATATCGCAACAATTGACAAGCTCATCCTATCGGGGGGACAAAATGTTGATCCTTCCTACTATGGAGAGGAAAAAACCATTCAAAGTGATGATTATGCGCCTAATCGCGATGCCTTTGAGTTAGCTTTAATCCAAGAAGCCCTCCGGCAAGATAAGCCTATTTTAGCCATTTGCCGCGGCATGCAATTAGTCAATGTTGCCTTAGGAGGTAGTCTTTATCAATCAATTGAAGGCCACTGGGATGAAACGAATCTAAGCGATGTCCATGAAGTTGTTTTTGAGAAAGACAGTTTGCTGGGACAGCTTCTTGCAAATTCAAAGCGGATTAATTCCTTACACCGGCAGGGAATTAAACAATTAGCACCTACCTTAGTTCGCTCGGCTATTGACCCTCATGATGGCACTATTGAAGCTTTTGAGGGGCAAAGTCATCAAAAGCTACTTGGAATTCAGTGGCATCCCGAACTGATGTTTGAACAAAAAGAGCACCGAGTGCTTTTTGACTATTTTGTGAATCAATTTTAAGACACTTGAAAGTGGCAAATTGTTGTGTTGTTACGATGTAAGTGGTTACATCGCGTACTAAGCTCATAAAGGAGAGAGAAATGAAAATGAGAAAAATGATGACCGTCACCGGCCTTGCCCTAGCTTCTGTAGGTCTTTTGACTGCATGCGGAGCAAAATCACAGGACAGTAAAAGCGGCCCTAAAGAGGTAACCTTTGCAACTGTAGGAACAACGGCACCCTTTTCATATGTTAAAGATGGTAAGCTCACTGGCTATGATATTGAAGTCGCAAAAGCTGTTTTTAAAGGTTCTGATAAATATAAGGTAACCTTTAAAAAGACGGAGTGGTCATCTGTCTTTACAGGAATTGATTCAGGGAAATACCAAATGGGTGGTAATAACATTTCCTACTCAACAGAACGGGCTCAAAAATATCTCTTTTCATATCCGGTAGGAACAACACCGACAGTCTTAACTGTCCCTAAAAATAGTGATATTCAAACTTATGATGATATTGCGGGCCATAAAACACAAGTCGTGCAAGGAACGACAACAGCTAAACAGTTGGATAACTACAATAAAAAACATAGTGATCATCCAGTCGTTTTAAAATACACGAGTGAAAACATTACGCAAATGTTGACAAATCTTAATGATGGTAAGGCTGATTTTAAGATTTTTGATGCTCCTACCGTCAATGCTGTTATTAAGAATCAAGGGCTAGATAATCTAAAAACGATCCCCTTACAATCAAAAGAACAACCTAAAATTTACTTTATTTTTGGTCAGGACCAAAAAGACTTGCAACAATTTGTGAATAAACGGTTGAAAGCATTGCAAAAAGACGGCACGTTAACAAAACTCGCCAAAGAGAATCTTGGTGGTAACTATGTTCCAAGCAAAAAGGAACTGGTTCTACCAACAGACAATTAATGCCTTCAGATTGAAGAAAGAGTTCATTTTGGACCATTTTCTTCAATCTTTTTTTGTTGTGCTGCAGTTAAAAAACTCTTAGAAACATTGATATATTAACGTTTTTAAGAGTTTAACAATTTAACAGCTCACTTAGCCTTAAGCCAAATGATGACACTCTATTAGGGGTTTGTCTACGTTTTAATGACCATGACTGTCTTAATTCAGTTCAAACCAGTCTGAAATTTTCCTCTTGGACTGGGTTTTTACATTTTATCTATAGTTATTAACTATAGATAAAGCTCATTTTTAACAATTTGAATTTTAGGCTAGCTTTCGCTAGAATAGATATATTCACTGACTTTAAAAAGGAGCAAGACCTATGAAAGTAAAACATATTTTTGGCATCCTGGTCCTTAGTTTGACCGCATCTGTTCTGGTTGCCTGTGGTTCGCATAAGACTGACAACAATACCCTGACAATAGGAGTGATGACTAAAACGTCATCGGACCAAGCACGCTGGGATCAGGTTGCTAAAACTTTAGCCAAGGATAACATTACTCTAAAGTTTAAAGAGTTTACAGATTATTCCCAGCCCAACAAAGCTGTTGCCAATGGAGAAGTTGATGTCAATGCTTTTCAGCATTATAATTTTTTGACTAACTGGAACAAAGAAAACAAGAAAGATTTGGTGGCGATTGCAGATACCTATATCAGTCCGGTCCACTTGTTCTCTGGGACCAATGCCAAAGGTAAAGCTAAGTACAAGACTATTGCTGAGCTACCTAAGGGTGCGCAAATTGCCATCCCTAACGATGCCACTAATGAAAGCCGTGCCCTTTACCTCTTACAAGCTGCCGGGCTCATTAAGCTCAACGTCTCAGGTCAATCCTTGGCAACCATTTCTAATATTAAAGAAAACCGTAAGCATCTTGACATTAAAGAATTGGATGCCAGTCAGACGGCGCGTGCCCTGACGTCAGCTGATGCTGCTATTGTTAATAATTCCTATGCTGTTCCAGCCAAGATCGACTATGATTCTTCTCTTTATAAAGAATCTGTTGACAAAAATACGAAACAATGGATAAATATTATTGCTGGGCAAAAAGATTGGCAAAAGTCTGCAAAAGCTACCGCAATTAAGAAATTGATAAAGGCTTACCATAGTGACGATGTTAAAAAAGTCATTGATCAAACATCAAATAATATTGATATTGCTGTCTGGTAAGTTGCTAAAAGGTGTAGCTGGAAAGTTCCTGCTGTCACCTTTTTCATTGCTGAGCTCTTAGCTGCTTTTTAACCGATAGAGTTGGCTGGTGATGTAGCATGACGTGCTAGCTGGTGCTCTTTTAAGGCAAAGGGAATCTTGCGGCTTTGTCAATGCTAGGTAGGTTTTTTATGAGAAAGAGAGAAATGTATGGATAATCAGGCTATGATTAGCTTAGAAAATATTGGAATAACCTTTTATCAGGGGAAACAGGAGATAAACGCTGTTCAAGATGTTAATCTAACCATTCATCAGGGTGAGATTTATGGTATTGTGGGCTACTCTGGAGCGGGGAAATCCACGCTGGTCAGGGTTATCAATGCCTTACAGATTCCTAATCAAGGGCGTGTCGTGGTTGATGGGGAGACGATTTGCAATCAGGGTAGGCTTACTTTATCTGATCGGGCTTTGCGAGATAAGCGTCGCCAAATTGGAATGATTTTTCAACATTTTAATTTAATGGCACAAAAAACAGCCCGCGAAAATATTGCTTTTGCTCTCAAGCACAGTGGCCTTTCCAAGGCAAAAAAAGCGGCAAGAGTAACGGAATTGCTGGAGTTGGTAGGCTTGGCCGATCGAGCGGATAATTATCCAGCGCAGCTATCTGGCGGCCAAAAGCAGCGCGTAGCCATTGCCCGAGCCCTAGCCAATGACCCTAAGATTTTGATTTCAGATGAATCAACTTCGGCCTTGGATCCGCAAACCACAAAGCAGATTTTGCACCTACTGAAATCTTTGAATCAGCGATTGGGTTTAACAATTGTTTTGATCACGCATGAAATGCAAATTGTCAAAGATATTTGCACCAAGGTGGCTGTTATGCAAGCTGGTCAAGTCATTGAAGAAGGTCGGGTTCTTGACATTTTTTCTAAGCCAAAAGAGCCCTTAACCAAAGATTTTATTCATACAGCTACAGGGACAGATGAAGCTTTAGAGAAGATTTATCAGCAAGAAGTCGTGCAAAACATGTCAAAAAATGCTCTCTTGCTCCAACTAAACTATACTGGTAGTATCACTGATGAGCCGATTTTGAACCAAATTTACCGTCAGCATCGGGTTTCTTCCAATGTCCTTTTTGGAAATATTCAAATTTTAGATGGAACGCCCGTTGGGGAGTTGATCACTCTGCTTGAGGGGCAACCTCAAGATTTAATAGCTGCGCAGCAAGCTCTAAGGGACGCCGGTGTCAGCATTGAACTATTGAAAGAAGGTGTCTAGATGTTTACACGTTTACAGGAATTCTTGCCAAATGTTGTGCAGTTAGGCTGGTCAGGAGATGCCGGCTGGGGTATGGCCATTTGGAATACAGTTTTTATGACTTTTGTTCCCTTTATTTTTGGTGGGGCTTTAGGCTTAATTTTAGGCTTGTTGCTGGTCTTACTCGGACCAGGTGGTGTCAAGGAAAATCTTGTTGTATGCTGGATTTTAGACAAGGTGACCTCAATTTTTAGAGCAATTCCCTTTATTATCTTAGTGGCTGTTTTAGCCAGTTTTACCTATCTGATTATGGGAACGATTTTGGGGACTAGAGCTGCCCTTGTCCCATTGACTGTAGCAACTTTTCCTTTTTTTGCCCGTCAAGTACAAGTGGTTTTTTCAGAATTAGATAAGGGCGTGATAGAAGCAGCCCAGGCCTCAGGGGCAACTTTTTGGGATATTGTGCTGGTCTACTTGACAGAAGGCCTGCCAGACCTTGTGCGCGTCTCAACCGTTACTTTGATTTCTTTAGTGGGTGAAACAGCAATGGCTGGCGCGATTGGTGCCGGCGGTTTGGGCAATGTTGCCATTTCTTATGGCTACAACCGGTTTAACAATGATGTGACCTGGGTGGCTACGCTCTTAATCCTTTGCTTCATTTTTATGATTCAATGGGCGGGTGATCGCATTAGCAAAGCCCTAAGCCATCGCTAATTAGTCTAAAGGCGATGAATGATAAAATTGCTCAAATCACAAGGACAGGCTTGTCTTGACAAACTTGTCCTTGTGATTTTTTACTATAGTAATTAAAGCTGCTAGAAAAAAGTGATTCTCAGGCATTTGGTGGGAAACTAGAAATCTCAAAAAAGAGGGCCTTGTGATCCACACAAGGCCCTCATCTCTTTTTACATTTATGACTGTAGCTTTAGGCTTTGCTTGTGTCTGATATAGCCAATCACAAAACCTAGGGCCGCAAAGATTAGCCAACCTAAGGCAAATTTGCCCAAAGGAACGATGCTTGTAAAGAAAGTTACGATTCCCTTTGGTAGGGCGAAGAGCCCTGTCATGGTAGATAGGTTTGCTAGGGCATCATAGGTGGCAGGAATAGCTGTTAGGCCAATGGTCCAGCGATAGACCAGAGGATCATTTTGGAAAACTTGGTTACTCAAAACTAAGAAAATAAGTGCAATCGTCAAAGGGTAGAGCAAGTAGAGTACAGGGGCAGACCACTTGATGATCACATTTAAGCCGCCAAAGTAAAAGAAGGCAGAAACCAGAGTGAAAATGGTGGCCCAGCTGATGTGGGAGACTTTTGGTAACAGTTTGTGGAAAAATTCTGCACTAGAAGATATTAGACCAGTAGCTGTTGTTAGGCAAGCGAGAAAAATAACAATAGCCAAGCAAATTTGCCCAATACTTCCTAAATAAAATTTAGAAGCGTGGCTTAATAAGTCGCCACCATTAATTGGGCTACCGTTTGTTAAAAAGTGTCCGTTGGCAAAGGGAAAAAGTGATTGGGACGTTGCACCAATACGGCCGACAAAAATATAGACTAGGGCCAGTAAAAAAATAGCAATGAGACCAGAGACAATTGTTAGGTGAGACACTTCTTTGGATGTTTTAGCCCCAAATTGCTTACTGGCTTCGATGACTAAGATTGAAAAGACAAGAGAAGCCAAGGCATCCATTGTACCATAGCCTTGAATGAGACCAGCCATAAAAGGGAAGTCTTTAAAAGAATCAGCAATGGTTGCTTCCACATTATAGGCCTGACCAAGTCCACCAGCAGGGTGCATAAATGACGCAATCACTAAAATAGTGATAACCACAAGTAGCGTTGGTGTTAGGACTTTGCCAATATGATCAGCTAACTTACTCGGCTTGATCGCTAATAAATAGGACAGACCAAAGAAAAGGACAGCATAGAGTGCCTTTATCCAAAACCGTTCCCCTAAAATGGGGGTGATGCCAACTGAGTAAGAGGTAGCCCCAGTTCTAGGAATAGCAAAAAAAGGACCAATGGATAGGTAAAGCAGGGCTGAGTAAGCAAGGGCATAGGTTTTTGAAATTGGTCGAGCCATATTTTCAACATCACTAGCTCCTGATTTTGAGACGGCAATAACACCAAGCAGGGGCAAAGAGACACCTGTTAAGCAAAAGCCTAAGATAGCTAAGGCTAAATGTTTTCCGGCATATAAACCAAGATATGCTGGGTAAATCAGGTTAGCTGCTCCAAAAAAAAGGGCAAATAACATAAAGCCAATGATGAGATAGATTTTTTTGCGTGACATAGATTATCCTTCCAGGTAATTATAATAACATCCTTAGATGCCATTTAAAGCATACGTATGCTATTATAACGAAGAAATGAAAGGGAGTCAATGTATTTAGAAAATTTAGAAAGTTTTGACCTCGTTGACTATAGTTGGCTTTTATATTATCATAAAAAACATATTATTTTTTTACAGAAAAGGAGCAAAGCCACCATGAAACGTGTTGTGAGAACTTGGAAACGAACAAGTTTGATTAAGAAAATTGCCATTGGTGTTAGCATCGGTATCCTACTTGGATTAGTATTTCCTAGCTTTCACCTGATAGGTCTGTTGGGGCAGCTTTTTGTTGGAGGGCTTAAGGCGATTGCTCCACTCTTGGTTTTTGCACTGGTAGCGCAAGCGATTTCCCATCAAAAAGCCAACCAAAAAACCCACATGTCCTTGATTGTCATCTTATATGTGTTAGCAACCTTTGCTGCCGCCTTTGTTGCGGTTTTGGTTAACTACCTTTTTCCATTAACGCTAAAGCTGGAAAAGGCTGCTTCGGCTGAACTTAAGCCTCCCCAAGGGATTGTAGAAGTTTTTCAAAATCTTTTCTTAAAATTAGTCGATAATCCCATTAGCGCTTTGGCCAGTGCAAACTATCTGGGGATCCTCTTTTGGGCCCTGCTATTTGGCTTTGCCCTAAGGACCAGCACTAAAGAAATCAAAGGTCTTGTTAAGGCCAGTGCTGAGGTCACCTCCCAGCTAGTGGTTTGGCTAATTCATTTGGCTCCTTTTGGGATTATGGGGCTTGTTTTTTCAACGATCGCTGATAATGGTATTGGCATTCTTAAAAGCTATGCCTACTTGATTCTAGTATTGGTCGGGACGATAAGCTTTTTGGCCTTGGTTATTAATCCCTTGATTTCCTTTATTGTGATGCGTAAAAATCCTTATCCACTAGTTTTGACTTGCCTGCGTGAGTCAGGGATCACAGCCTTTTTTACGCGCAGCTCAGCAGCCAATATTCCCGTTAATCTGAGATTATGTGAAAAATTAGGGCTTGATAAGGATACCTATGCTGTGTCGATTCCTCTCGGGGCAACGATTAATATGGGAGGGGCAGCTGTAACCATTAATATTTTAACACTGGCTGCGGCTAATACTTTTGGCATTGAAGTGGACTTTCTAAGTGCTATTTTGTTGAGTTTTGTGGCGGCTATATCAGCTTGCGGAGCTTCAGGCGTTTCTGGTGGTTCGCTCTTACTCGTTCCGCTTGCTTGTAGTTTGTTTGGCATTCCAAATGATTTGGCCATGCAGGTTGTGGGTGTAGGTTTTATTGTTGGGGTGATTCAGGATTCTTGTGAGACAGCTTTAAATTCATCGACAGATGTTTTATTTACAGCCGTAGCAGAAAATGCCTTTTGGTTAGAAAAACAGACTCGCTGATGTTTTGTAGAGGGGCGTACTTAGTAAGCCTAAGAACTAACCGTCTAGCCTTTCTTTTGGGCTTAGCTGTTTATCTAGATCTCTTATCAACGACAGTTGCTAAGAAGCAAAAAAGTAACACTTTGAATGGCGTTAGCAGTGTGAGGATTTCTCTTTGACACTTGGCGGCACCATTTAAAGTGTTGCTCTTTTTTTATTTTAATTGCCGTAAATAATCAAAACGCTCAAATGTATGATCATTGGCGATTCCAACTAGGATAACATTTTCAGGTAATGGATCCAGAGGATTAATATTAATGTGTAAGTTATTTTCATCTTTGGAGCGTAGGCCGATGATATTTAATTCGTATCTTTGGCGGACATCTAGTTCGGTTAAATTTTTGCCAACCCAAGTTTTTGGAATAACAAAATTAATCATTGAAATGCCATGTTCTAGATAGATAATGCTCTCAATGTGATGCTTGAGTAAGCTTGACGCCAAATGTTTGCCGGAGTCGCGTTCTGGGGTAATGACTTTGGTTGCGCCAATACCATATAAAACTTCTTCATAGATTTTATTTTTAGCCTTGGCCATGATGACTGGTACACCTAGTTTTTTGCTATGCATGATGGCAAGCACAGATGATTCTAGGTTGTTACCTGAGGCCACTACGACCACGTCACATTGATCAAGCCCCACAGCCATCAAGAAGGCTTGATCAGTCATATCGCCAACGGCTGCATTTGTTACAATATCTGCGACTTCATTAACATGGCTTTCATTTTTATCAATGGCAATAACATCTTGGTCAAATTGACTCAGTTGACGAGCGACAGTACGTCCAAAAATTCCTAAACCAAGGACGCCAAAGGTTTTTCGTTTTGACATAATTACTCCTTTAGCCAACTAAAATATCTGTGCTGGCATAATGTACAGTTTTTTCTTTTCGTTGCATGAGGCTAATGAGGACCGTTATTGGGCCGACACGACCAACAAACATAAAAATCATAATAATGATTTTGCCAATAATCGAGAGAAAAGGTGTGACTTCCATTGAGACCCCGACTGTAGCAATAGCTGAAATGGATTCAAATAATAAAGGGATTGGTTCTAATCCAGGTTCAACAGTGAGCAGAATCAAATAACCTAAGATAAGAAAAGAAAAGTAAAAAATTAATACGGTCATGGTTTGTTTGATAGTCTTGCTCTTGATAATCCGGTGTTCAAAAGTGACTTCGGATTGACCAGATACCTCGGCTTTAAATAATAGAAAGGCAATAGCTGCTGTGGTGACCTTGACACCTCCAGCCGTTCCACCAGGCGCTCCGCCAATTAGCATTTGAATCATATACACGAGGTTGGTCGGTGAGAGGGCATCGGTATATGAGATGGTAGCAAATCCTGCTGTCCGCATGGTGACAGACTGAAAGAAAGAAACCATTAATTGCTGGGGCAAAGTGAAATGACCAATAGTTTTAACATTATTGTGCTCAAGAAACCAAGTCAGTAAGGTCCCAGCAGCTAGCAAAAAGAGTGTGGTTTGAATAACTAAGTGACTTTCATTGGATAGTTTTCGGTAGAAACGACCAGTAAAACGGGGCTTTTCAATAGTATAGCGCTGGACGTTAGAGAGTAAGTCAATCCAGACAGCAAAGCCTAAACCTCCCGCGATAATTAAAAAGGCCAAGGTGAAGTTGATGGTCGGATTTAAGACAAAGGCTGTTAGGCTATTTGTACTAAAATTATCAAATCCTGCATTACAAAAAGCAGAAATTGCTAAGAAAAGCGCATTAAAGAGACCGTGTTTCCAGCCAAAGCGAGGAACAAAATCTGTAGCGATAATTAAAAAAGCTAGAAATTCGAAAATAAATGTCATTCGATAAGCAAAATAGAGATAGCCCTTTAGATTTTTACTATCTCTGCGACTAAGTGCTGACTGGAGGAGGTTGTGTCCGGCTAAGTCCATCTTTCGCCTGAGAGCAAAAGTACTAATAGCAATCAGGGTAACGAGACCAAGCCCACCGATTTGCATCAAAAACATAGCAACCACCTGGCCAAAACCATTATATAAATCAGCTACAGGAATAACCGAAAGGCCAGTCACACAAACCATGGACACAGTTGTGAAAAGGTGATCAATATAAGAGGCTGCTGGGGCATGGGGATAGTGAGAGATTGGCAGGGCCAGTAAGATACTACCAACCAAAATAACGACAGCAAAGCTAATCGTTAGGCGCTGAGTAACTGATAAGGTTCGTAATACTGATGTTTTCATTGTTTCTCCAAAAATAATCTCATCCTAATAGTATCAAAAAAACTTAAAAAAGCTAAGTATTTTCTCAGCCTTTTAGCTATTATAGGGGCTTTTTGTTGGGTAAGCCAGCTTTTCTTGGGTATTGTTTGGGTGTTTCTTTTTTCTTTTCAACAACAGTGATAAAGCGTGCATCGCCATTTGGCAGCTGATAAGCATGGTTTTTGACAACTTGTGCAAACAAAGTCGTTAGTGCAGTTTTTGCATCGGTTAGTTCTTGATCAACTGCTTGGGATTTTAGGGCGATGAGTTGGCCTTTGATTCTTAAAAAGGGGATGGTCAATTCTGCAAGGACAGGCATTCGGGCGACAGCTCGCGCAGTTACTAGGTCAAACTGACCACGAAAGCTTCGATCTTGCCCAAAGTCTTCTGCTCGGCCATGGTAAAAATGAACGCCCTCTAACTCTAGGGTCTGTGCTAGATGGTGTAAGAACGTAATCCGCTTGTTCAGAGAGTCAATAATGGTGATCTCAAGCTCTGGGTAGACAATTTTCATGGGTAAACTGGGAAAACCTGCTCCGGCGCCAATGTCGAGTAACTTCAGCGGGCGATTAGTGATATGACCTTGAAGGATAGGAGCTAAGGAATCGTAGAAGTGCTTGAGGTAAACCTCATTTAGCTCTGTAATCGCTGTTAAGTTCATCTTTTCATTCCACTCGACTAAGAGAGAAAAGTAAGTTTGGAATTGATTTTTTTGGTGGTCACTTAGAACGATACCGGATTGTTGGAGTAATTGGTAAAAGATTTCTGGGGGCATATCTTTCCTCATCTCAATTTTTCTCTATTTTAACATAAAATAAGATTAATCCCAACTGGTGATTGATTTTGAATGAGAAAACTTGCTATTGCCTTTAAAATTGTTATAATGAAGTCACTATACTAAAGGAGAAGTCCAATGTTAGCAATCTTTATCATTATTTTTGTCGTTTTACTGGCGCTCTGGCTCATGACAAGTTACAATGGCTTAGTGCGTAGTCGGATGCATACTAAGGAAGCTTGGAGCCAAATTGATGTGCAATTAAAGCGGCGCAATGACTTAATTCCAAACTTAATTGAAACGGTTAAGGGTTATGCTGCTTATGAAGAAAAAACCTTTGAAAAAATTGCACAATTACGTTCGCAAGTGACGCATGCGACAACACCTGCTGCAACAATGGAGGCTTCAAATGCATTGACCAAGCAAATGGCTAATTTAATTGCTGTTGCTGAAAATTATCCTGAATTGAAGGCTAATACTAACTTTCTTAAACTTCAAGATGAGTTGACCAACACCGAAAATAAAATTGCCTATTCGCGTCAGCTATTTAATACCACAACGTCACAGTATAATACAAAGTTAGAAAGCTTTCCATCTAATATTGTCGCCAAATGGTTTGGTTTTAAACCAAGTGAGTTTCTCCAAACACCGGCAAAAGAAAAAGAAGTGCCGACAGTCACATTTGATTTTTAAGCACCTAAAGTTTGAGGAGGTCAGATGCTCTATCAACAAATTGCACAAAATAAACGTAAAACGGTTATTCTAATTCTTACTTTCTTTCTTCTCTTAGCGGGGATTGGCGCGGCTGCTGGTTATTACTTTTTAGATAATTATCAGTTTGGTCTAGTGATGGCCCTTTTACTGGGTGGTATTTATGCCTTTAGCATGATTTTTCAATCAACTGCGGTAGTGATGAGGATGAATAATGCGCGGGAAATTACAGCAGATCAAGCACCTGAATTCTATCATATTGTTGAAGACATGGCGCTAGTCGCTCAGATCCCGATGCCCAAGGTTTATATCATTGATGATCCGTCACTGAATGCCTTTGCTACAGGATCCAACCCACAAAATGCAGCTGTCGCGGCTACCAGTGGCCTCTTAGCCTTAATGAACCGTGAGGAACTAGAAGGTGTCATTGGCCATGAGGTTAGCCATATCCGTAACTATGATATTCGAATTTCGACAATTGCTGTTGCCCTAGCCAGTGCGATTTCCTTAATTTCTGGCCTTGCTGGACGAATGATGTGGTATGGCGGCTCAGGACGGCGCAGCGATGATCGTGATAATAGTTCTTTAGGCATTTTTGCAATGGTATTTTCTATTTTGTCATTGATTTTATCACCGCTAGTTGCCTCCCTCGTACAGATGGCCATTTCTCGGCAAAGAGAGTATCTGGCAGATGCGAGCTCAGTCGCCTTAACGCGTAATCCAGAAGGAATGATTAAAGCTTTACAAAAGTTAGAGCAGTCCCAGCCAATGGCCCATCCGGTTGATGATGCGAGTGCCGCTCTTTACATTAGCGAACCAAGGAAAAAAGAAAGCTTTGCTAACTTATTTAGTACCCACCCACTGATTGCTGATCGCATTGAGCGGTTGCGTCATATGTAAAGTATGGAAGAGTTTGACACCAATCAAACTCTTTTTTGGACCATTTTAATAAGAAATCTTTTTGTAACAAAAAATTATCAGAAATTTTCATATAAATCAGTTGACAAACGATAAAAATAATAGTAAAAATAAATTAGAGTTTTATTAGGAGAGGAAAATGTTACTGCTATCAGATATAAAAAAACATCCCCAGGGTATTTCTTTTCAAGAAGAGCTGGATATTAGCGCTGCTATTATGCAACGTCACAAGGATATTCGGGCGATAACAAAACCTTTAGTAGAGGGCTTTGTTCGCTATGAGAATGGCCTTTACTTGTTGCAATATCACATGAGCTATACGATTACACTGCCTTCAAGTCGGTCCATGGTTGATGTGCCCTTGCCCTTTAGTGAAGACGTTCAAGAGCTTTTTATTGAAGCAGCTGAATCACAGGCTCGAGCAGACATGGTTGAAGAAAACTTGGTCATGATTTTAGAATCAGATCAGATTCATCTAGTGGACAGCGTTATTGACAATATTCTTCTTAATATTCCTTTGCAAGTATTGTCTACCGCAGAAGAGGCTTCCGATGTATTGCCTTCGGGTCAAGATTGGACTGTAATGACTGAAAATCAGTACCAATCTCTAAAGGCGGCAAAAGAAGCGGCTAATAATCCGTTTGCAAGCCTAGAAGGGATGTTTGATGAATAAAACTGACTATTTAAGATATTTGTAATTTTTTGATTGAAAAAAATGGTAGGCTCTGGTATACTCATACTTGTATAATGGCTCTTAAAAGCTGTTTAGAGTTGCTTTTAGTGAGGTCTTTGAAGGAATGACCAAGTTGAAAAGAGAGCCGATTTCTAAAATGTTGCACCCTTTCTATATTCTTTTAAGCATTAGAGAAGAAAAATTATTATAAACAAGGATTGGAAGATATGACGAAAAAAATTCTCATTATTGAAGATGAAAAAAATCTCGCACGATTTGTTTCACTAGAATTGCAGCACGAAGGTTATGAAGTATGCGTCGAAGATAATGGTCGCGAAGGCTTAGAAACAGCTCTTGAAAAAGATTTTGATCTTATCCTTTTAGATTTAATGTTACCTGAGATGGATGGTTTTGAAATCACTCGGCGCTTGCAGGCAGAAAAGACAACCTACATTATGATGATGACAGCACGTGATTCCATTATGGATGTGGTTGCGGGGCTAGACCGTGGAGCGGATGACTACATTGTTAAGCCTTTTGCTATCGAAGAATTGTTAGCACGCATCCGCGCAATCTTTCGTCGTCAAGATATAGAGACAGATAAAAAATCACCAAATCAAGGTATCTACCGTGATTTGGTACTTAATCCACAAAACCGGTCGGTTAACCGTGGAGACGATGAAATTTCGTTAACAAAGCGCGAATACGATTTGTTGAGTATTTTGATGACCAATATGAACCGTGTGATGACGCGCGAAGAATTACTCTCTAATGTCTGGAAGTATGACGAAGCTGTCGAAACAAACGTTGTGGATGTTTACATTCGTTATTTACGTGGGAAAATTGACATGCCTGGACGGGAATCCTATATTCAAACCGTACGTGGTATGGGTTATGTGATACGTGAGAAATAGCTATGCTAATAAAAAATCAGAAACAGCATCTAAAGAAATCGCTACCAAAACGTTTATCTAATCTCTTTTTTGTACTATTCTTTTGTATTTTTTCTGGTTTTACTTTGATTGCCTATTATTCTACGAACTATTTTCTTTTGAAAAAAGAGCGGCAGTCATTGACACAAGTGGTAAATGTCATTAGAGTTCGTCTGTCGCAGGTGGACTCTAATTTTTCATATGACAATCTTAATCAAATTCTCTATACAGATGGGCTATTGCATATCAAACAAGATAAGCATAGTGGTAAAAGAATTGTCATTGATGAACGTGATATTTCTAATACTATTGATGTTAACCAGGAAATTTACCTTTACAATCCCCAAAAACAATTGATTTTCACAACGGATCCTACTGAGACTTCCTATGATATGTCTGGCCCGATTGGCAAAGTCTTTGATGACAGGGTTGAAAATCAGTACCGTGGTTATTCCCTGATAGAGAAGGTCTATTCGAAGAAATCACATAAGTTTTTAGGTTATGTCCAGGTCTATCAAGACTTAGAAGACTACTATGTCATCCGGGCCCGTCTCCTACTTTGGTTGCTTATGGTCGAATTTTTCGGAACAAGCTTAGCTTACATTATTATTTATGTTTCTACTATCAAATTTTTGGAGCCACTCCAAAATTTACATGATGTCATGCGAAACATCTCTGAAAATCCGAATAATTTGGACCTCCGCTCTGACATTAAGTCTGGCGATGAAATTGAAGAACTATCTGAAATTTTTGACACCATGCTGGATAAAGTGGAAAAGTACACCCAGTTACAATCGCGTTTTATCAGTGATGTAAGTCATGAGTTGCGCACCCCA
The DNA here is from genome assembly GCF_019774635.1 of Streptococcus halichoeri. NCBI lineage: Bacteria > Bacillati > Bacillota > Bacilli > Lactobacillales > Streptococcaceae > Streptococcus > Streptococcus halichoeri. The sequence continues at coordinate 1,944,007 of NZ_CP081502.1, read as the reverse complement.
GTTGCGATTATTAAGGGCCATATCGGTTTATTACAACGTTGGGGAAAAGATGACAGTGCCATTCTTGAAGAGAGCCTGACCGCAACTGCTCATGAAGCCGACCGAATGGCAATCATGATTAATGATATGCTCGATATGATTCGTGTCCAAGGTAGCTTTGAAGGACATCAAGATGATACGACGATTCTTGAGAATTCTATTGAAACCGTTATTGGTAACTTTAAAGTTTTAAGAAATGATTTTGACTTTGTTTGGCAGCCTAGTCAGCGACAAACCCGCGCTGTCATCTATAAAAACCATTTTGAACAAGCTTTAATGATTCTGATTGATAATGCAGTGAAATATTCGCGCCTTGAAAAGAAAGTAACCATTACGTTAACTACGACTGCTGATCAAAAAGCTCTGCTTGAAGTAAGAGATCGTGGCGAAGGCATCTCTGAAGAAGACATTGATCACATTTTTGAGCGCTTTTATCGCTCTGATAAGTCTCGCAATCGGACCAGTACTCAGGCGGGCTTAGGGATTGGGCTTTCCATTTTGCGACAAATTATCGAAGGCTACCATCTTGAACTAAAAGTTAAAAGTAAGATTAACGAAGGAACAACATTTAGTTTGTATATTCCTTTAAGTCAAGAAAAACTCTAGTCCTGTGAGCTCGTGTCCTTGAACTCAGCTTGGTTCATACCATTTAAAAAACTATTCCAACCAGTCCGAACCATCAGGCAGCTGTGGAATAGTTTTTATGTTAGGCGCTTTTTGAGCAGTTCTTGCGCTACCACCTTGCCCAATTTTCTTTTGTTATGTCTTAAAATGTGGTAAAATAGAGTACTAGATTAAACTGATAGAATTGGGGTGTTTTTGCATGCGTTGTCCAAAATGCAATTATCATAAATCAAGCGTCGTTGATAGTCGTCAGGCTGAAGACGGCAATGCCATACGGCGCCGCCGTGAGTGTGAAAAATGCCATAGCCGTTTTACGACCTTTGAACGTGTTGAAGAGCTCCCCTTGTTGGTTATCAAAAAGGATGGGACGCGCGAGCAATTTTCCCGTGATAAAATCCTAAATGGCGTGATTCAAAGCGCCCAAAAGCGCCCTGTCTCAAGTACTGATATTGAAAATGTCATCTCAAAAATTGAACAAAAAGTCCGTGCGGACTATGAAAACGAAGTCTCAAGCACAGCGATTGGTAATTTAGTAATGGAGGAGCTAGCTGAGCTAGATGAGATTACCTATGTGCGGTTTGCCAGTGTTTATAAAAGCTTCAAAGATTTGGATGAAATAGAAGCATTACTCCAGCAGATCACCAGTCGCGTTCGGGGAAAGAAGAGTAGTACAGAACATGAAACCCATTGATGATTTTCGATACGCCAAAAACAATCGGATTCTGCTTGATTCAGATAGTCTTATCCAGCTTTATTACCCTATCATTGGTGCTAGTGCTAGCGCTGTCTACCAGTACTTTGCAGCATTTTGTGATCAAGGCCAAAAAAGCCATAAATTTAGCCAGGTCTTGAACCATCTTCAGATGGGCATGACCCAACTAGAGGAGGCCCTCGTTGTTTTAACAGCTTTGCAATTATTAGAACTCTATCAAGACCCATCCTATTATGTGATTAAGGTCAATGCGACCAAGTCCCGTGAAGTATTTTTGCAAAATGCTGTTTTGCGGCGTCTCCTCGAAAAAGAGATCGGCCAAGCAGCGCTAGAAGAATTAGCCCCGACCGTCCCACCAAGAGCTAAATCACTCTCAAAGCGCTTCTCAGATGTATTTGGCACCGAAGCTGGCAATCTAGACCTAAGTGAAAAAAAGGGCATTTATTTCGATCTAGACAGTTTTCAACGCCTTATGGCGCGTGATGGCTTGCGCTTTAAAAATGAACAAGAAGATGTCGTTGCCCTCTATGCCTTGGCTGAAAAATACCAGTTGACCTGGTTTGATACCTATCAGTTAGCCAAAGCAACTGCGATTAACTATGAAATTGCGACTACAAGAATGGCAGTCAAAAAAAGTCAGACCGAGTCATCACCGGCTAGTGATTTTACCAAAGCAGAAAAAATTGTCTTACAGGAAGTCAAAAAAGACACTGCCCTTGCTTTCTTAGAAACAATTAAACAAACCAGGCGGGCAACAGTAACCAAGGATGAAAAGCAAGTACTCGTAGCACTGGCTAAAATGGACTTTTTGGACGAAGTCATCAATGTTATGGTTCTTTATACGTTTAATAAAACCAAATCAGCTAATCTGCAAAAAACCTACATCATGAAAATGGCTAATGATTTTTCCTATCAATCTGTAAAGACAGCCGAAGAGGCGATTTTATTGCTCCGCTCTTTTAAAGAACGCAAGCAGGCCCGCAAAACGTCGCCAAAAAGTGCACCCAAAACCAATGTGCCAGCGTGGAGCAATCCAAATTATCAAGACCAAACGAGTCCAGAAGAGCAAGCTGCCCTTGATGCTTTCAAGCAAAAAGCGCTCAAACGTTTAGAAAACTTAAAAAAAGGTGACGAGTAAATGGAAAAAATTGGGAAGACCATGGAACGCCAAAAGCATTTGAACAGTGCTAATAAAGACCAAATTATTCAAGCTATTTTATCTGACCCCGAAGTGGCTGCATTTATTAAAGAGCACCAATTAAGCCAGGCTGAAATGATGCTTAGCTTGTCAAAGTTTAATCAATTTTTAGGAGAGCGTCAGAAAGTGCGCAGCAATGATCCGTCTTATATTGCTAAGGGCTATGAACCAATCTTAGTGATGAATGAAGGCTATGCTGATGTTTCCTATAGGGAAACAAAAGCACTTAAGGAAGCCCAACAAAAAGCCCAGATTGCTAATCGCATTTCTTTAGTTAATTTACCAAAGTCTTATCGGCAGGTGCGTCTGGCTGATATTGATATTACAAATACCAGCCGTCGCGACGCTGTCATGCGAATTGTGGATTTTGTTGAGCAGTACCCAACTGCCGGGCAAAAGGGCCTCTATCTTTATGGGGATATGGGCATTGGTAAATCTTATTTCATGGCTGCCTTGGCCCGCGAATTATCTGAACAAAAAGGGGTTGCGACAACGCTGCTGCATTTTCCCAGTTTTACAATTGATGTCAAAAATGCCATTTCTTCTGGCAGAGTCAAAGAAGAAATTGATGCTGTGAAAATGGTGCCTTTGTTAATATTGGACGATATTGGAGCTGAGCAAGCGACCTCCTGGGTGCGAGATGAAGTATTGCAAGTTATCTTACAATATCGCATGCTGGAAGATTTACCGACCTTTTTCACTTCAAATTATAGCTTTGCAGATCTTGAGCGCAAATGGGCGACCATTAAGGGCAATGATGAGACTTGGCAGGCCAAGCGGGTGATGGAACGCGTGCGTTACCTGGCAGAGGAATTTCATTTAGAAGGCGTAAATCGGCGTTAGTTTTTAAGTAAAGATTATTAAAAGGAGAATCATGGTTTTACCTACAGTTGCTATTGTGGGCCGTCCTAATGTGGGCAAGTCCACCTTGTTTAACCGAATTGCAGGCGAGCGCATTTCTATCGTCGAAGATGTCGAAGGGGTGACCCGAGACCGTATTTACACAACAGGAGAATGGCTTAACCGGCGCTTCTCCTTGATTGATACCGGGGGCATTGATGATGTGGATGCGCCCTTTATGGAGCAAATCAAACACCAAGCCCAAATTGCGATGGACGAAGCAGATGTGATTGTTTTTGTCGTATCTGGTAAAGAGGGAATAACAGATGCCGATGAATATGTCACAAAGATGCTTTATCGAACCGATAAGCCAGTGATTCTAGTGGTTAACAAAGTTGATAATCCTGAAATGCGCAATGACATCTATGATTTTTATGCTCTGGGCTTAGGTGAACCCTATCCAACGTCTTCTGTTCATGGAATTGGTACTGGAGATGTTTTAGATGCTGTGATTGAAAAACTTCCTGTTGAGACAGCAGTAGAAAACGATTCCGTCATTCGTTTTAGTTTAATTGGCCGTCCCAATGTTGGTAAATCCAGTTTGATTAATGCTATTCTTGGTGAAGACCGGGTGATTGCAAGTCCTCTTGCTGGGACCACCCGTGATGCTATTGATACCCACTTCACTGATCAAGATGGACAAGAATACACCATGATTGATACAGCTGGCATGCGCAAATCCGGTAAAGTTTATGAAAATACTGAAAAGTATTCGGTCATGCGGGCTATGCGGGCCATTGATCGCTCTGATGTTGTTTTAATGGTAATCAATGCCGAAGAGGGCATCCGAGATTACGACAAACGTATAGCTGGCTTTGCTCACGAGGCGGGCAAAGGAATCATCCTTGTTGTGAACAAATGGGATGCTATCCAAAAAGATAATCATACCGTGGCTAACTGGGAGTCTGATATTCGCAATCAATTCCAATTTTTGAGCTATGCGCCCATTATTTTTGTATCAGCGCTCACCAAGCAGCGTCTTAACAAGTTGCCAGCACTGATTAAAACCATCAGTGAGAGTCAAAATCGCCGTATTCCTTCAGCGGTCTTAAATGATGTGATCATGGATGCGATTGCTATTAATCCAACACCGACCGATAAGGGCAAGCGTTTGAAAATTTTCTATGCAACGCAAGTTTCAGTCAAACCTCCCACATTTGTGGTTTTTGTTAACGAAGAAGAATTGATGCATTTCTCCTACCTGCGTTTCCTTGAAAATCAAATTCGCGCGGCCTTTACCTTTGAAGGGACACCAATCCACCTGATTGCCCGCAAGCGCAAGTAAATCAACCATCTGTATCACTGCTTTAGCGATACAGATTTTTTTGCTGTCATAAAAAATAGCGGTGCGCTTTGCCGTGATGATTCGCTGGGGAGTCAGCCGGTTTTTTTGACAGGGCTACTCAAGCAGCGGGGCTCCACAGGTTGTAAGGCCATAAAAAAGGATATAAGCTCAATTGCGAATCAGACATTTGTGGCAGATTTTTGCGAAAGAAGATTTTTTTGAGAAAAATGCTGCTAAATTTGGTATAATTAGGGGATAAGTAAAGAGGTGGTAAAAAAATATGACACGACTCATTCCTGGTAAAATTCGCAATCAAGGAATTGAACTTTATGAACAAGGACTGGTGACAGTCGAAGGTGAAAAAAATGGTACGATTCAAGCAACGGTAGATCAAGAAGCGGTTGCTTATAGTTATGAAGATGTCAATACACATTGTCAATGTGCTTTTTTTGCACGTAAAGGTTATTGCCAGCATATTGCTGCTTTGGAATATTACTTAAAAAACAACCAGGATGGGAAGGTCTTATCTGAACAATTGGCTCACCAAACTGAGAGTAAAGAGGCAGTGCGCAAATTAACGTCATTTGGGAGCTTATTTTTGGATAATTTAGCTGTCAATGAAGATGATACCCTACATTATCGCCTAAGTGCCACAGGCGTTAGAAGCCCATTTTCTGCTGACTTTTGGTGGAATCTCAAGATCAATCGGCTGCCTGATGAGCGTTCTTATGTCATTCGTGATATTAAGGCTTTTTTAGCAGCAGTGCAAAAAGAGGCTTACTATCAAATTGGGAAAAACTATTTTGAGCCGCTCTCTTTAGTGCAATTTGATGCGCCAAGCCAGGAATTGATCCGTTTTTTATGGAAACTAGCTTCGCAAACGGATAAGGGCGAACAGTCTGTTGTTTTTCCTAACCATGGCCGCAATCTCTTTTTACCAAGTGGCTTTTTAGAAGAAGGTATATACCTCTTACGGGATTTATATGACTTTACCTTTGAAGGACCAAGTCATACCTATAATTATCTTGAGGTCTTTCCTTTGAGTGGGGAAGCGGAACTTTTTACCTTTATTGTTGAGGTTCACCGTAATGCTATTGAACTCCAGATTAAGGAAAAAAATAACAGTTATTTTTTTGATAATGAGTATGTTTTATATCATGATACTTTTTATCATTTGACCCTTAAACAACGCAAGATGGTTTCTGCGATCCGTAGTTTGCCCATTGAAGCTGATTTGACCAAGCATGTTCATTTTGATTTGGATGATCAGGCTAAGCTGGCTGCTAGTCTCCTTGATTTTCAGGAGCTAGGTCGGGTAGAGGCTCCCAAGAGTTTTCTGATTCACGATTTTCAGGTTACTTTTTTCCTGGATCAAGCAGATGACGATGAGCTTCTCTTAAACTTGGCGTTTGATTACGGGGATGTGCAGGTAACCTCCAAAAGCGAGCATGTCCATCTTCCATTTGCTAGCCACTTCAAAAAAGAAGAGAAAATCAACCGTGCGCTAGCGTTTTACGGCTTTAAGCCGGGCTTTGCAACCCGCAAACACCTAGCATCACCACAAGAACTTTATCAGCTATTTACGCAAGCGATTCCCTATTGGCAGCGTATTGGTAAGGTTGTAGTGTCTGAGCGGCTTGAGAAACAACGCCTGTTGGAAATTCCACAAGTAGCCATTAGTCGTAAGGGCGGTCTTTTAGACATTTCCTTTGATTTTTCACAGATTGTTGAAAGCGATATTGATGCTGCCTTGGCTGCTTTGTTTAGCCAGGATCCTTATTTTGTTAGCCAGACAGGTAAACTGGTTGTTTTTGATGAGGAGAGTAAACGGGTAAGTCAAACGCTCCAAGACTTGCGGGCTAAACGCCAACTTAATGGGCATTTTCAAGTGGAAGGTGTCTCAGCAATGCAGGTTTCTCAGTTATTTGCAGATACAGCCTCTGTGCATTTTTCAGAAGATTTACAACATTTGGTCGCAGATCTTACCCATCCTGAACGCTATACTTTGCCTGATTTACAGGTTAATGCTCAGTTGCGTGATTACCAATTGCACGGTGTCAAATGGCTGTCGACCTTAGATAAGTATGGCTTTGGTGGTGTCTTAGCAGACGATATGGGCCTTGGTAAAACCTTACAAACAATCGCTTTTTTAACGACCAAAATTGAAGCGTCATCGCAGATTTTAATTTTGGCCCCCTCTAGCTTGCTTTATAACTGGTTAGATGAATTCACCAAGTTTGCTCCGCAGGTTGATGCAGTGGTAGCTTATGGCCTTAAGCAGACGCGTGATCAGCTGATTTTGGAAAATCATACGGTTACGATTACGAGCTATTCCTCGTTTCGCCAGGATTTTGAATTGTATCAACAAAAGCACTATGATTATCTCATCTTGGATGAAGCCCAAGTGATAAAAAATGACCAGACAAAAATTGCGCAGAGTTTGCGCCAATTTACGGTGACCAACTGTTTTGCCTTATCCGGAACGCCTATTGAAAATAAACTATTGGAGATTTGGTCTATTTTTCAAATGGTCTTACCAGGCTTACTACCAGATAAGAAAGATTTCCTCAAATGGACGCCTAAACAGGTCGCAAAATATATTCAGCCTTTTGTTATGCGGCGCAAAAAAGAAGATGTCTTACCAGAATTGCCTGAATTGATTGAGATGACCTATAGCAATGAAATGAGCGAGGCTCAAAAAACATTGTATTTGGCACAGTTACGCCAGATGCAAGAACGCATTCGCCATTCCAGCGATGCGGATATTAACCGGCATAAAATTGAAATCCTTTCAGGTATTACACGCCTGCGCCAAATTTGTGATACACCAAGTCTTTTTATGCCTTATCAAGGTGAAAGTGGTAAATTAGAAAGTCTGAAAACGCTCTTAACACAAATAAAAGAAAATGGTCATCGGGCTCTGATTTTCTCCCAATTTAGAGGGATGTTAGATATTGCAGAGCAGGAAATGCAGGAGCTTGGCTTGACATCTTATAAAATTACAGGTTCAACCCCGGCCAATGAGCGCCAGGAAATGACGCGGGCCTTTAATAGTGGCTCAAAAGATACTTTCCTTGTTTCTTTGAAAGCAGGTGGCGTTGGCCTGAATTTGACCGGGGCAGATACAGTTGTACTGATTGACTTGTGGTGGAATCCGGCCGTGGAAATGCAAGCAATTAGCCGGGCCCACAGGCTTGGACAAAAAGAAAATGTTGAAGTTTATCGGTTGATTACACGAGGAACGATTGAAGAAAAGATTCTGGAGTTACAAGAAGACAAGCGAAACTTGGTAACAACGGTGCTTGATGGTAATGAAAGCCGAGCTTCCATGAGTATTGAGGATATTAAAGATATTCTAGGCATCTCTTCTTAGGGCAGCAAAAGAGCTAGAGCTAAGCAAAAAAGCACAAGGCAGATTCTAAGTGAGTGTAGCTGATAGTTTCAAAAATTCAAACCCATTTCTAAAAATGGCAGCTTTAATCAGTGACATCATCCACAACCTAGAGCAGCTAATCAAGTAGAAAATGAGAGAGCAGCAGTTTTTTAGTAACTGACTTGAGTGTTTGGTAACAGCTAAGTTTGCTTTGTTGGTCTTTCACTAAGTGTGTCTTAATATCGCCTGTTCTTCCTATTCTCCTTGATTTTGTTTGTGCAAGAGAGTCAAACTTTTGTTTTCTTGACTGAGGGTATTTAAAATCAACTATGTCTGGGCATCTCAGCCCAGCTTTTCTTTTATTGTAAATCCTTTTATCAGAGGCATTTCTATTTAGAATACTTTGAAAAATAATAGTAATTAGTTTATAATAGGGAAAGTTATAGGAGGGTAAGATGTGATGCCAAACAACACTCGATTCCCAGTAATTGCTGATAATCAGCCGATTATTGAAGCATCAAAGATGATGCAATTATATGAAAATGAAGACTTAATTACCAATATTCATGGTCCCTATCAGGATAAACAGTATGATGATGTGACTAAAGACTATCGTTTTTTAGATGTGCATAATAGTTCCAACCTTCCCAAGGATCGGTTAAATGTGATAAATGAGGGGCGTACCTATGCCGAACAAGCACGTCAAAAAGCCAAGCAAGACATACGTGAAAAGCGTCAAGCTTATTTTGCCAAAGAAATGGCTTATAGTAGTTCAAAGCAAGCCTCTTCTTTACGATCAAAAAATAAAGAAGCCGATACTGCTGTAATCAAACCAACTGTTGACAGTAAGACAGCGCCCAAACAACGCTCAAAAAACAAGTGGAGTCGCTTTTCAGAAAAGTTACGACAAGAAGCTTATATCTTAGCAGAACTTCCGCGAGAATATAAAGAACCACAAACAGACTCTAAGCCTAAGGCAACAAAAAATAATTATGATTTTTTGAAAACCAGTCAAATCTATAACAATCGTGAAAGACGTTTACAGCGTGAAAAAACGATTGCCCAAGAATTAAACTTGACCCGCTTGGATGAGTTTAATCAGCAACAGTAACAAAGCGATTACAGACAGTTCACAGAAGAAGGAGTAACTATGTCTAACACCTATCATTTTATCGGTATTAAAGGCTCTGGCATGAGTGCTTTGGCGCTCATGTTACACCAAATGGGCCATAAGGTTCAAGGAAGCGATGTTGAAAAATATTATTTTACACAACGAGGTTTAGAACAAGCGGGAATTACAATTAAGCCTTTTAGTCCAGACAATCTTACCGAGGGAATGGAAATTATTGCTGGTAATGCCTTTAGAGAAGATAACAATCAAGAATTAGCGTATGCGATTCAACACCATCTCCCCTTCAAGCGCTACCATGAATTTTTAGGCGACTTTATGAAAGACTTTACCAGTTTTGGTGTGGCTGGCGCCCATGGTAAAACGTCAACGACAGGTTTATTAGCACACGTCTTGGCCAATATTACAGACACCTCTTATTTGATTGGAGATGGAACAGGCCGCGGTTCAGCCAATGCCCAGTATTTTGTGTTTGAAGCAGATGAGTATGAACGTCATTTCATGCCCTACCATCCAGAATACTCCATTATTACTAATATTGATTTTGACCATCCAGACTATTTTACTGGTCTAGATGATGTTTTTGATGCTTTTAATGCCTATGCCAAACAAGTTTCGAAAGGTCTTTTTGTTTTTGGCGAAGATCAGGAATTAAAACGCATCACTGCAAAAGCACCTATCTACTATTATGGTTTTTCCAAAGAGAATGATTTTGTGGCGTGTGATATTCGGCGAACGACTAACGGTTCGGATTTTTCTGTTAAACACAAAGACCAAGTTATCGGGCATTTCCACGTTCCAACCTATGGAAAGCATAATATTTTAAATGCAACTGCTGTTATTGCCACACTTTTCACTGCGGGAATCGATATGACATTAGTGGTAGAACACATGAAAACATTCAGTGGAGTTAAACGGCGCTTTACGGAAAAATTAATAGATGATACCATTATTATTGATGATTTTGCTCATCATCCCACTGAGATTGTCGCTACTTTGGACGCTGCGCGCCAAAAATACCCAGCCAAAGAAATTGTAGCCATTTTCCAACCCCATACCTTTACCCGGACCATTGCTTTGCTTGATGATTTTGCTCAGGCCTTAAATCAAGCTGACAGTGTCTATTTAGCAAAAATCTATGGCTCGGCGCGTGAAGTTGACCATGGTGATGTCAAAGTTGAAGATTTAGCAGATAAAATTAGCAAACCTGTTAAGGTGGTCACGGTGGACAATGTCTCACCCTTATTAGACCATGAAAATGCAGTCCATGTTTTCATGGGTGCAGGCGATATTCAGCTTTATGAACGCTCATTTGAGGAATTACTGGCTAATTTAACCAAAAACACCCAATAATGGATCAACTTTAAAAGACTTGTTACTATCAACCTTTGCAAGCAAATGTCTATTTCTTACTTGGTGGGTGTACCCGCTCCCTTTAGGTGGAGGTATTACTAATAGTAGAAAAACAATTATTGCTGATACAGTTGCCTAGGCTGTACCACCCGGGCATCTCTGGTTTTAGCTGACCACAGTGGTAACATGATTTAAGATTAGGGAGTATGGGGAGGCCAGTGATTCCAACTGACCTTACTCTTACTCCCTCTCTTCTATATTAAGGAGGACACTATGCTGATTAGACAAGCAACAATAGCTGATTGGGAGACCATTGTTCAGATTGAACAAACCAACTTTTCTCCAGCAGAGGCTACAAGCCCTGAAGTGATACGTGAGCGGCTGGAGCGTCTGCCTGAGACCTTCCTAGTAGCCATAATCAAGGACCAGCTTGCTGGCTATATTGAAGGCCCGATAGTTGCCGAACCCCGCTTAACAGATGACCTCTTTCATCAGACACCACTAAATCCAGCAACACAGGGTTATGTGGCAGTGACAAGCCTCTCCATCGCTCCTGATTTCCAGCAACAAGGTGTGGGAATGGCTTTGCTAGCAGCGATGAAAGATTTGGCGGTCGCTAAAAAATGTCAGGGAATTATCTTAACTTGTCACGATTACTTGATTCCATACTATGAAATGAACGGCTTTGTCAATCAGGGCCTTTCTGATTCCGTCCATGGAGGAGCGATCTGGTATGACATGCTCTGGCAGCCAGCCACACTGTAACGAATTCATCAGTGTTAAAAATAAGTGACAAATTAAGAAACTTATTGCATTTCTCTAGCATTTAAGATATAATGGCGGTTGACTATATTTAGGAGGATTTGCCTTGGCCAACTTTAATGACGATGAGCAAACATCTCAATCTCAACTAAGCTTTAAAGAACAGATTCTGGCAGAGCTAGAAAAAGCGAATCGTATTCGTAAAGAAAAAGAAAAAGCTCTACGGCAAGAAGGCTTAAAAGAAGAGGAACTGCGCGAAAAAGAGCGAGAAGCTCAGGTAGCAACGCAAGAAACTGTCCGACTTTATCAGCAGTATCAGTCTCAACTCAAAGAGCAGCAAGTCCCTGAGGCAGCTAAAACTGCTCAAGCCCCATCTCAATTAACTGCAGAACAAAAAGAAGCATCAAAGATCACCAGTCCAGCGATTCCTGCGCAAGCAACCGCAAAGGTATCTTCAAAAACAAGACCTTTTCCAAGTCAACAATATGGAGCTGAGTCCCCTCATTTGCAACAGCCCAAAAAGCAAGCAACTTCAACACCTGGAGCAAGTATGCAGGCTCAGCAATTAGCTGATTCTGAGCGGCAGCACATGAAACAAGAGGATAGTGTGAGAAGAAAGACTGTATCTAAGCGTCAGCGACGGGATCGGATGGCTAAAAAAATTTCCCTGACTATTATTACTTCTTTAGTTGTGGTGATACTTTTGACCGCTTTATTTGGTACCTTGTTTGTTCGCTCGGCAATTAAACCACTAGATAAGCAAGATGACAAATATGTCCAAGTTCAGATTCCGGTAGGATCAAGTACCAAGATGATTGGTCAAATCCTTGAAAAACAAGGCGTGATTAAAAATAGCACGATCTTTAGTTTTTATTCGAAATTTAAGAATTATAGCAATTTCCAAAGTGGTTATTACAATCTTCAAAAGAGCATGTCTTTAGAGGAGATTGCTAAGGCCCTACAAAAAGGAGGAACGGCTGAGCCGACCAAGCCTGCTTTGGGTAAGATTTTGATTCCTGAAGGGTATACGATTAAGCAAATAGCTAGCGCAATGGAAAAAAATACCATTGCCAAAGGTGATAAGACTAAGACGCCATTTAAAGCAGATGACTTCCTAGCTCTCATTCAAGATCCAGCTTTTATCCAGGAAATGACCAAGAAACATCCTCGTCTCCTAGCTAACCTACCCCAAAAGGACCTTGCTGTCTATCAATTGGAGGGTTATCTGTTTCCAGCGACCTATAATTATTATAAAGAATCCTCTTTAAAAGATGTCGTCGAAGAGATGCTTGCAACGACAGACGCTACGCTAGCGCCTTATTATGATCGCATCTCAGCTAGCGGAAAAAATGTTAATGACATCTTAACCCTAGCTTCGCTAGTTGAAAAAGAAGGCTCAACCGATGATGACCGCCGTAAGATTGCCAGTGTCTTTAATAATCGTTTGGCTAATGGTATGGCACTGCAATCAAATATTGCTATCTTGTATGCGATGAATAAACTTGGTCAAAAAACCACTCTGGCTGAGGATGCAAGGATTGACACTTCTATCAAATCGCCCTATAATATTTATACAAATACAGGGCTCATGCCAGGTCCCGTAGATAGTCCTGGTGTTTCTGCAATTGAAGCTACTATCAACCCTGCTAAGACAAACTACTTGTACTTTGTTGCTAATGTTAAAACAGGGGATGTTTACTTTGCAGAAACCTATGAAGAGCATTCTGCCAATGTGCAAAAATATGTGAATAATCAAATCCAGTAAAAACAAAACATGATGCTTTGGCATCATGTTTGTGTTTCTGACACGAAATAGAAATGAGAGAAGCTATGACTGAAAAAACTTATCCTATGACCCAAACTGAAAAAGAACAATTGGAAAAAGAACTCGAAGAACTAAAATTAGTCCGCCGTCCTGAGGTTGTCGAACGGATTAAAATTGCTCGTTCTTATGGTGATTTATCGGAAAACTCTGAGTATGATGCTGCTAAGGACGAACAAGCCTTTGTTGAAGGGGAGATTTCCTCACTTGAAACCAAACTACGTTACGCTGAAATTATTGATAGCGATGCGGTTGCAAAAGACGAAGTTGCTATTGGAAAAACAGTTCTTGTGCAAGAAGTAGGAACAAATGATCAAGATACTTATCATATTGTTGGTGCAGCAGGAGCAGATATTTTCTCCGGGAAAATTTCTAATGAAAGTCCAATTGCCCAAGCATTGATTGGTAAAAAAGTTGGTGATAAAGTTTTCATCGAATCGCCGGCAGCTACCTATGAAGTCGAAATTGTCAAAGTTGAAAAAACACATTAAAAATGCTTTTTTAGGACAAGCCAGCCAGAAGAAAATAACAATGCTATAGGCTAAGATTATGAAAGCATAGGAGGTGGATTCTGATAAGCCTCCTATGGGAATTTTTTTGAATAAGAAAAAACGAATGATGCTAGGGACGGGCCCAAAGGTGCTTACCAAGGTCATTCTTTTTTTGCTTTAGTATCTCTTAGCGTGATTGCTAAAGCGAGCTATCTCACAAAAAGTAGAAAATAGCTAATTGTTAGTAAAGAATGTGCTTTTAATATCAAGGCAGTTAGCTACTGCTCTCGCCAGGCTTTTAGTCATCTATCGACCAGCCATTATCTTGGACTCATTACCAATATCATCCGATAAGAGTTATCCTTGTTAGCTTTGCCATTAAGCTGTAGAATCCCTTTGAATCGGTAAAAGCTATCTAATACGTTAACCATTTCAGAATGCTAGAGCTCTAGGAGAGAATTTATACTCGCCAAGATAATATTTTTTTGCTAAAATATCATCATAATGGTTTGACAATCAAACTAAAATTAAGGAAGCCATGAGGAGAAAAACACGAATGACCTTCACCCTAATGACAGATTCTACTGCCGATTTGAACCCGGATTGGGCCAAGGAGCACGACATCATACTTATGGGCCTCACCATTGAGTGTGATGGTAAGATTTATGAAACAGTTGGGCCAAATCGCCTCAGTAGCGATTATCTGTTACAGCAAATGAAAGCAGGTAGCCAGCCCAAAACCAGTCAGATTAATGTCGGAGAATTTGAAACCGTTTTTCGTGAGCATGCCAAGCAAAATAAGGCTTTATTGTACCTTGCTTTTTCATCTGTTCTTTCAGGGACCTATCAGAGTGCAATGATGGCGCGTGACATCGTTTTAGAAGACTACCCACAAGCTGTTATCGAAATTGTTGACACCCTAGCTGCAGCTGGAGGTGAGGGTTATTTGACAATTTTAGCAGCAAAAGCCAGAGATAGCGGCAAAAGCCTTGCGGCTACCAAAAAGTATATTGAGACTATCTTGCCTCGCTTGCGGACCTATTTTTTGGTGGATGACCTTTTTCACTTGATGCGTGGTGGTCGTTTGTCAAAAAGCTCTGCTTTTATAGGCAGCTTGGCTGGAATAAAACCACTTTTGTGGATTGATGCTGCAGGGAAATTGGTGCCCATCGCTAAAATTCGGGGTCGCAAAAAAGCCATCAAAGAAATGGTAGGGCAGGTAGAAAAAGATATTGCCGATTCGACAGTCATCGTCTCATATACCAGCGACCAAGTCGGCGCCGAGAATTTACGAGAGCAGTTGCTGACGCAAGACGGCATCAGTGACGTTCTTATGATGCCACTTGGACCAGTCATTTCGGCCCATGTTGGACCTAATACCTTAGCCGTCTTTGTGATTGGCCATCAAGCCCGTTAATACAATCTCAAGGAATTGAAAACAAGTTTTTTCAGTCCTTTTTATATTGCCTAAATGTGAACTGCTGATTTTTGAAAGTAAATACTTGACAGGTAGAACGGATTTCAATATACTAAAAAAGCTGTCATTTGTGTATGAATGGTTTTCAAAACTATTTCCGAAAATTTTTTGAAAAAATATTGACATGCCTGGCTTAGCCTGATAGAATAAAGAAGTTGCCTCGCAAGAGGGGAAAGACCTTTGAGAACTGAATAAGACGAACCAAAAAGTGAAGAGGGGTTTATAAGCAGTATAGACTCCGTCAAAGCAAAAATAAATCTGTCAGCGGACAGAAAAGAACGAGTAAGTTCAAACTAAATGAGAGTTTGATCCTGGCTCAGGACGAACGCTGGCGGCGTGCCTAATACATGCAAGTAGAACGCTTTGGACTGGTGCTTGCACTAGTTCAAGGAGTTGCGAACGGGTGAGTAACGCGTAGGTAACCTACCTGATAGCGGGGGATAACTATTGGAAACGATAGCTAATACCGCATAATAGAGTAAGACACATGTTTCACTCTTAAAAGGGGCAACAGCTCCACTATGAGATGGACCTGCGTTGTATTAGCTAGTTGGTGAGGTAAAGGCTCACCAAGGCGACGATACATAGCCGACCTGAGAGGGTGAACGGCCACACTGGGACTGAGACACGGCCCAGACTCCTACGGGAGGCAGCAGTAGGGAATCTTCGGCAATGGACGCAAGTCTGACCGAGCAACGCCGCGTGAGTGAAGAAGGTTTTCGGATCGTAAAGCTCTGTTGTTAGAGAAGAATGGTAATGGGAGTGGAAAATCCATTACGTGACGGTAACTAACCAGAAAGGGACGGCTAACTACGTGCCAGCAGCCGCGGTAATACGTAGGTCCCGAGCGTTGTCCGGATTTATTGGGCGTAAAGCGAGCGCAGGCGGTTTTTTAAGTCTGAAGTTAAAGGCAGTGGCTTAACCATTGTATGCTTTGGAAACTGGAGAACTTGAGTGCAGAAGGGGAGAGTGGAATTCCATGTGTAGCGGTGAAATGCGTAGATATATGGAGGAACACCGGTGGCGAAAGCGGCTCTCTGGTCTGTAACTGACGCTGAGGCTCGAAAGCGTGGGGAGCAAACAGGATTAGATACCCTGGTAGTCCACGCCGTAAACGATGAGTGCTAGGTGTTAGGCCCTTTCCGGGGCTTAGTGCCGGAGCTAACGCATTAAGCACTCCGCCTGGGGAGTACGACCGCAAGGTTGAAACTCAAAGGAATTGACGGGGGCCCGCACAAGCGGTGGAGCATGTGGTTTAATTCGAAGCAACGCGAAGAACCTTACCAGGTCTTGACATCCTTCTGACCGGCCTAGAGATAGGCTTTCCCTTTTGGGCAGAAGTGACAGGTGGTGCATGGTTGTCGTCAGCTCGTGTCGTGAGATGTTGGGTTAAGTCCCGCAACGAGCGCAACCCTTATTGTTAGTTGCCATCATTAAGTTGGGCACTCTAGCGAGACTGCCGGTAATAAACCGGAGGAAGGTGGGGATGACGTCAAATCATCATGCCCCTTATGACCTGGGCTACACACGTGCTACAATGGTTGGTACAACGAGTCGCAAGCCGGTGACGGCAAGCTAATCTCTGAAAGCCAATCTCAGTTCGGATTGTAGGCTGCAACTCGCCTACATGAAGTCGGAATCGCTAGTAATCGCGGATCAGCACGCCGCGGTGAATACGTTCCCGGGCCTTGTACACACCGCCCGTCACACCACGAGAGTTTGTAACACCCGAAGTCGGTGAGGTAACCGTTTAGGAGCCAGCCGCCTAAGGTGGGATAGATGATTGGGGTGAAGTCGTAACAAGGTAGCCGTATCGGAAGGTGCGGCTGGATCACCTCCTTTCTAAGGATAAGGAACTTTTTGGGATTTGTCTTATTTAGTTTTGAGAGGTCTTATAATAGAATAGACACACCACTAATAATGAAACCAGCCGTTTATTAGTCGGGGGCCTTAGCTCAGCTGGGAGAGCGCCTGCTTTGCACGCAGGAGGTCAGCGGTTCGATCCCGCTAGGCTCCATTATCTAGGATACAAAGAGATGTTCGGCTTGCCGAAATTTCTGTAGAAAAATAGGAAACAGACGCTGTGTGCTTGCACACAAGGAAGTTTATCTTTTTTCCTAAGAAATTAATCTCGTGTTCCACTAGATAAATGATATTTGAATACGAACCTAAACTTACTAGAAATAAGTCAAAACCATCTGGTGTCTGAAGACACCTCACTGGTTTGTTCCTTATTTTACGCAAGTTTTACGACAAGTCGTAACGGTTCTTAAAATCATAATAGTCCATTGAAAATTGAATATCTATATCAAATTCCACAATTATGAAAATGATTGTAGAAAAGTAACAAGAAAGAAACCGAAAAAAAGATAAACGCGAACCTATTAAAAAAATAAAGAAGGTCGAAAGACTGGAACTAAGGTTAAGTTAATAAGGGCGCACGGTGGATGCCTTGGCACTAGAAGCCGAAGAAGGACGTGACAAACGACGAAATGCTTTGGGGAGCTGTAAGTAAGCGCTGATCCAGAGATGTCCGAATGGGGGAACCCACTAACTAAAGGTTAGTATCCATAACTGTTAAGGTTATGAGAAGGAAGACGCAGTGAACTGAAACATCTAAGTAGCTGCAGGAAGAGAAAGCAAAAGCGATTGCCAAAGTAGCGGCGAGCGAAAGGGCAAGAGGGCAAACCAAGGAGTTTACTCCTTGGGGTTGTAGGACTGCGACGTGGGATCAGATACTATAGACGAATGACCTGGGAAGGTCAGCCAAAGGGAGTAACAGCCTCGTAGTTGAAATAGTAGATGACTCTAGCAGGATCCTGAGTACGGCGAGACACGCGAAATCTCGTTGGAATCTGGGAGGACCATCTCCCAACCCTAAATACTCTCTAGTGACCGATAGTGAACCAGTACCGTGAGGGAAAGGTGAAAAGCACCCCGGGAGGGGAGTGAAAGAGAACCTGAAACCGTGTGCCTACAAGAAGTTCGAGCCCGTTAATGGGTGAGAGCGTGCCTTTTGTAGAATGAACCGGCGAGTTACGTTTACGTGCGAGGTTAAGTTGAAGAGACGGAGCCGTAGGGAAACCGAGTCTTAATAGGGCGAAATAGTACGTAGATGTAGACCCGAAACCATGTGACCTACCCATGAGCAGGTTGAAGGTGCGGTAAAACGCACTGGAGGACCGAACCAGGGCACGTTGAAAAGTGCTTGGATGACTTGTGGGTAGCGGAGAAATTCCAAACGAACTTGGAGATAGCTGGTTCTCTCCGAAATAGCTTTAGGGCTAGCGTCGAAGTAAGTCTCTTGGAGGTAGAGCACTGTTTGGGTGAGGGGTCCATCCCGGATTACCAATCTCAGATAAACTCCGAATGCCAAGACGATATATTCGGCAGTCAGACTGCGAGTGCTAAGATCCGTAGTCGAAAGGGAAACAGCCCAGACCACCAGCTAAGGTCCCCAAATAATTGTTAAGTGGAAAAGGATGTGGGGTTGCACAGACAACTAGGATGTTAGCTTAGAAGCAGCTATTCATTCAAAGAGTGCGTAATAGCTCACTAGTCGAGTGACCCTGCGCCGAAAATGTACCGGGGCTAAAACAATTTACCGAAGCTGTGGATTACCTTTAGAGGTAATGGTAGGAGAGCGTTCTATGTGTGAAGAAGGTATACCGTGAGGAGTGCTGGAACGCATAGAAGTGAGAATGCCGGTATGAGTAGCGAAAGACAGGTGAGAATCCTGTCCACCGTAAGACTAAGGATTCCAGGGGAAGGCTCGTCCGCCCTGGGTTAGTCGGGACCTAAGGAGAGACCGAAAGGTGTATCCGATGGGCAACAGGTTGATATTCCTGTACTAGTATGTATAGTGAAGGAGGGACGCAGCAGGCTAACTAAAGCGTGCGAGTGGAAGAGCACGTCTAAGCAGTGAGGTGTGAGATGAGTTAAATGCTTATCTCTGTAACATTGAGCTGTGATGGGGAGCGAAATGTAAGTAGCGAAGTTAGTGATGTCACACTGCCAAGAAAAGCTTCTAGCGTTTAACTACATACTACCCGTACCGCAAACCGACACAGGTAGTCGAGGCGAGTAGCCTCAGGTGATCGAGAGAACTCTCGTTAAGGAACTCGGCAAAATGACCCCGTAACTTAGGGAGAAGGGGTGCTGATAGTGATATCAGCCGCAGTGAATAGGCCCAAGCAACTGTTTATCAAAAACACAGCTCTCTGCTAAATCGTAAGATGATGTATAGGGGGTGACGCCTGCCCGGTGCTGGAAGGTTAAGAGGAGGGTTTAGCGCAAGCGACGATCTGAATTGAAGCCCCAGTAAACGGCGGCCGTAACTATAACGGTCCTAAGGTAGCGAAATTCCTTGTCGGGTAAGTTCCGACCCGCACGAAAGGCGTAATGATTTGGGCACTGTCTCAACGAGAGACTCGGTGAAATTTTAGTACCTGTGAAGATGCAGGTTACCCGCGACAGGACGGAAAGACCCCATGGAGCTTTACTGCAGTTTGATATTGAGTATCTGTAGGACATGTACAGGATAGGTAGGAGCCATAGAGAACGGGACGCCAGTTTCGTTGGAGGCGTTGTTGGGATACTACCCTTGTGTTATGGCTACTCTAACCCGGATAGGTTAGCCCTATCGGAGACAGTGTCTGACGGGCAGTTTGACTGGGGCGGTCGCCTCCTAAAGAGTAACGGAGGCGCCCAAAGGTTCCCTCAGACTGGTTGGAAATCAGTCGCAGAGTGTAAAGGTATAAGGGAGCTTGACTGCGAGAGCAACACCTCGAGCAGGGACGAAAGTCGGGCTTAGTGATCCGGTGGTACCGCATGGAAGGGCCATCGCTCAACGGATAAAAGCTACCCTGGGGATAACAGGCTTATCTCCCCAAGAGTTCACATCGACGGGGAGGTTTGGCACCTCGATGTCGGCTCGTCGCATCCTGGGGCTGTAGTCGGTCCCAAGGGTTGGGCTGTTCGCCCATTAAAGCGGCACGCGAGCTGGGTTCAGAACGTCGTGAGACAGTTCGGTCCCTATCCGTCGCGGGCGAAGGAAATTTGAGAGGATCTGCTCCTAGTACGAGAGGACCAGAGTGGACTTACCGCTGGTGTACCAGTTGTCTTGCCAAAGGCATCGCTGGGTAGCTATGTAGGGAAGGGATAAGCGCTGAAAGCATCTAAGTGCGAAGCCCGCCTCAAGATGAGATTTCCCATGATTTTATATCAGTAAGAGCCCTGAGAGAAGATCAGGTAGATAGGTTAGGAGTGGAAGTGTAGTGATACATGAAGCGGACTAAAACTAATAGCTCGAGGACTTATCCGAGGATAATAGAAAAGTTTATTGACATAGAGGTAGAGTTCTTGTTAAGATAGAGGTATTCAATTTTGAGTGGACGATTAGAAGACAGTTCACCCAAGCAGTTAAGTGACGATAGCCTAGGAGATACACCTGTTTCCATGCCGAACACAGCAGTTAAGCCCTAGAACGCCTGAAGTAGTTGGGGGTTGCCCCCTGTTAGATACGGTAGTTGCTTAGCCAAAGGAAGTTTAGCTCAATGGAGTTAAAGTTCCAACCATGGGAGTTTAGCTCAGCTGGGAGAGCATCTGCCTTACAAGCAGAGGGTCAGCGGTTCGAACCCGTTAACTCCCATAGTATTGAAAAGATACAGGTCCCGTAGTGTAGCGGTTATCACGTCGCCCTGTCACGGCGAAGATCGCGGGTTCGATTCCCGTCGGGACCGTTTTATAAGTCCGTTGGACTTATAAAAGTTGCGGATTGAATAAGCGGAGCTTATGTCATTCGTTACTCAATTGAAGAAAATCAATTAAAAACATTAAATGATGAAAAGACTCGTTAGCTCAGTTGGTAGAGCAATTGACTTTTAATCAATGGGTCACTGGTTCGAGCCCAGTACGGGTCATGTCAGCGGGTTTGGCGGAATTGGCAGACGCACCAGATTTAGGATCTGGCGCTTAACGGCGTGGGGGTTCAAGTCCCTTAACCCGCATAATAGAGAGCCGGCTTAGCTCAGTTGGTAGAGCATCTGATTTGTAATCAGAGGGTCGCGTGTTCAAGTCATGTAGCCGGCATTAGGTATTTATTTTCCAAGACTATGGTTATTGTCTTGGGCGCGTAGCTCAGGTGGTTAGAGCGCACGCCTGATAAGCGTGAGGTCGGTGGTTCGAGTCCACTCGTGCCCATTATAGTTTATATGGTCCGTTGGTCAAGGGGTTAAGACACCGCCTTTTCACGGCGGTAACACGGGTTCGAATCCCGTACGGACTATATTAGCTTATTATTAAGTTGTAGTGGATTGATAATAAGCTATACAAGGAAGGAGATCCTGTTGATCTTCTTCTGGCTCTATGTCAACTGTAGTGGGTGACCTATAGCTAAGCACGAGAGGAGACGAAATTCGTCTTCTCTTTTACTATGTTCAAAGCAATGAGAATTCTTGTTTTAAAATGGTCAAAGTTCCGAAAACCAAAGGCATTTCGCTTAATATCTTTGATCAGTTTGTTTGTCGCCTCAAGTTTGGCGTTCGAATAAGGCAGTTGGATGGCATTAGAGACATATGGTTTGTAGCCAACAAGGGTATGGAGAGCGGTTCTGAAAGTTTGATTGAGGTTGGGGAAAGCCTCTGTTATCAGGGCAAAGAAATGGGATTTTCGACAACTTTTGGAAGTCGT
The DNA here is from genome assembly GCF_019774635.1 of Streptococcus halichoeri. Classification (NCBI taxonomy): domain Bacteria; kingdom Bacillati; phylum Bacillota; class Bacilli; order Lactobacillales; family Streptococcaceae; genus Streptococcus; species Streptococcus halichoeri. The sequence goes on along the minus strand of NZ_CP081502.1, from coordinate 1,922,152 downwards.
ATTTTATCTGTTTTCCACCACAAGTCGGACACCCTTTAGGCTCATAATCCAGCCTTACATAGAGTTCAATGTGCGTCTTATGTTGAAAAACGTTGTCTAAAGCTATATTTTTGTCTTTAATTCCGATTAATTCTGTGGTATTCTTAAGTTGTTCCATATGATGCTTTCTAATGAGTTGTTTTGTTGCTTTTCATGATAAGTCATATGGGACTTTTTGTCTGCATGAAAAAAGCCCATCATCTCCAGAGTGGCGTTACCCACTACAGAAATGATAGAGCCGTTCTTTTTTTCCAATTGTGTGCTATTCTTGATAAGTTCCATATGATGCTCTCTAATGTGCAATGTACGTTTGAATGCTTTTTATTATAAGTCATATGGAACTTTTTTATACAGTTAAAAAGCTCTATCATTTCTGTGGTGGCATTACCCACTACAGAAATGATAGAGTAGTCTTTATCTATCTGGTGTTTTTAAATATAGTTACCTATTTATATCTGGTCGAGCAAGGTAGTAAATAAAAAAACAGTTTGGTCTTATTGATTAACCTCAAAAAGTAGCCTTTAGTGAGCCTCTTTAGAGTTCATGTGGTAGTAAAATTGTCTCAATCCCGTGATTATCAACAGCATATAATGTCTTAGGGAGAAATGGATCATAGGGGTAGTGATAGTCAAAGACGATTTTTAATTTTGCCTTTTGGTTAATATAGGCAATTGAGAGAAATTGATGTTGTTTTTGAGTTTGAAAAACTAAAAGGCGATCAAGCGGCAGTAAACCTTTTAATTGCCGATCAATAATATCCCAGATTGTATCAATGAGTTCGGGTGGAACTGTGGTGGCAACCCCAAAACTTGCATAGCGTTCTTTTGTATTTTGAAATGCCATTGTGAAACCTCCATAGGTTAAGTGTGAAAGCACTCCGTATTGGAGTGCTTGACAACTATTAACGATTCTTCAGTTCAAGATAACGTTTGTACCAAATATGAATGTATGCCTTGGAAAAGGGTCCCTTCTTATTGTTAATCCAGTCCACAAGTATCTTGACATGCTCTTTTAGGATGTCGTCAATGTCCTTTGGGTAATGCATCTTTTTCTTGTGCAACTCATATTCGTCAACATCAAGCAGCCGCTTTTCTCCATCGGCAAAGACTTTAACATCCAAGTCATAATCAATATATTTTAAGGCTTCCTCATCAATGAGATAAGGACTAGCTAGATTACAGTAATAAGAAGTACCATTTTCACGGATCATTGCGATGATATTGAACCAATATTTTTTGTGAAAGTAGACAATGGCAGGCTCACGTGTGATCCATCGTCGCCCATCACTCTCAGTCACTAATGTATGGTCGTTAACGCCGATTAAAGCATTTTCAGTTGTCTTTAGTACCATTGTATCACGCCAAGTACGATGTAATTTGCCGTCATGCTTATAACTTTGAATTGTAATAAAGTCGCCTTCTTTAGGTAATTTCATGCCCTTTCCAACTTTCTACAATTAAACTTATCCTCTATAGTTTACCATAAATTCACTGCAAAAGCACCCATTTGACGCCTAGAGTACTTGACGCAGATAGGCCTTAATATCATCACTATCATAGCCTTTGCGGTATAAGCCCTGAAAAAGTTTTTGGTGTAAAGCAAAATCCTCGTATTTTTTACGGTAGTTTCGATAGAGTTTTTCAAAGTCCTTGGCTAATAGCTGTGCTGTTTGTTCATCATCACTGGCAAAAGCTAGAGAATCAGTGACCTCTTGGATTAAAGCGTAGGAGAAACCTTTGTTGCGAAGCTGTTGCTTTATTTTTGTCAGTTGAGCCTGAACAGGATACTTATTAGCATATTTGCTTTGCAAGTGTTGCGCTAGCTTTTTGGCGATGGGTTCAAAGTCAATTGCTGAAAGCTGTGCTTCGATTTGTTCTTTGTTAAGTCCTTTTTGTTGTAATTTTTGTTTGATAACAAGTGGCCCCTTATCACCACTGCTAGTATTTTGCCGCAAATAGTTTGCAATGTATTGCTCGTCATTGAGCCAATTGTCTGCTTCTAGGTTGGCGATAATGTCAGGGATAATAGCTGCTTCAATAGCATGTTTTGTCAAATAGTCCTTAACTTGGGCACTGGTGCGATTTTGAAAGGAAAGAAAGTACAGAGCTAAATTCTTGCCATGTGAGAATTGTGCAAAGTTTTGAATTTGGTCCAATTCTTTAAGGCTTATTTCCTTGTCTTTACTAAGCATAAAGCGGACAATTGTGTCCTCTGTCACGTAGTAGGTGGATTGATCGCTCATTTCTATTTTATAGAGACGTTTTTTCTTCTCGATTTTACTGATTTTCATACTAAGTATTATATCAAAAAATGGTAAAATAAAAGGAAACCAACACTGGTTAACATAAAAAGGAGCTAAAGATAATGCCACTACTACAGGAGCGCCAGCGCATTCCCTTAAAAATCAAACGCATGGGTATTAACGGAGAAGGTATCGGGTTTTATAAAAAAACGCTAGTATTTGTACCGGGCGCCCTTAAGGGTGAAACTGTTTTTTGCCAAATTGTTAGTGTTAAGAAAAACTTTGTCCAAGCAAAGCTACTCTCCATTGAGAAGGCCTCAAAAGCTCGGGTGCAGCCGGCTTGTGGCATTTATGAGCAATGTGGTGGCTGCCAAATCATGCATCTAGCTTATGAGCAGCAGCTAGATTTTAAAACGGACGTCATTCGCCAGGCTCTTAAGAAATATCGGCCAGCTGGCTATGAAGCTTATGAAATTCGTAGAACCTTAGGTATGGAAGAACCAACACATTACCGGGCAAAATTACAATTTCAAATTCGTAAGTGGCGACAAAAGGTGCATGCGGGACTCTATGCCCAAAACTCTCACAAGTTAATTCCGATTGAAGATTGTCTGGTCCAAGACAGCCAAACACAAGAGCTAATCAATGCGATTACGCGTTTACTGGAGAACTATAAATTACCGATTTATCAAGAAGGTAAATCTGAGGGCATCCGAACGGTGATGGTCAGAAAGGCAAAGGCTACAAACCAATTACAGGTGATTTTTGTAACCAGCAAAGAAGTTCGCCTGGGCTTGCTTGCTGCCGAATTAGCGCAAGCCTTTCCCCAACTCAAGACAATTGCTATCAACTATAATCGGGCCAAGACGAGTGACATTTACGGCCTTAAAACAGAAGTGGTCTGGGGTGCAGACACGATTGAAGAAGAGGTCTTGCATTACCACTTTGCCTTATCGCCACGGGCTTTTTACCAACTCAATCCCAAACAAACGCAGGTGCTCTATCAAGAAGTTGTCCGGGCCTTGGAGGTAGAAGAGACAGACCATATCATTGATGCCTATTGTGGGGTGGGGACAATTGGTTTTGCCTTTGCTGATAAGGTAGCCAGTGTACGGGGGATGGATATTATCCCTGAAGCTATTGCAGATGCAAGAGCCAATGCACAGAATATGGGCTTTACAAATACCTACTATGAAGCAGGAAAAGCTGAAGATGTGATTCCGCGCTGGTATCAAGAGGGTTACCGTGCTGATGCCATTATTGTTGATCCTCCTCGTACTGGCTTAGACCGTAAGCTGTTGGAAATGATTGTGGCTTATCGTCCACGTAAAATGGTCTATGTCTCTTGTAATACCTCGACCCTAGCGCAAGACCTGGTGACCTTAGCCAAGTACTATCAGGTGGACTATATCCAGTCAGTTGATATGTTCCCGCATACAGCCAGGACCGAGGCTGTAGTGAAACTCCAAAGGAAGAAAAGGTAAAACTCCCTTGATTTCATGCGTTTTCCAGACACTGTGTCTTGGTCTAGCAGGATTTGAAAAAGTTCTTAAAAAGAAGGTCTACTACTGATGCAAACGATGAAACCAGTTTTATTTCTGTATTGGGTGCAAAAATTGGACTTTTAATTAAAGAGTAAACTATTACATGCTTGTCGCTGCTCTTACTAGCTTGCTAGTCTGACATTGTTGCCTTTAAAAGCGCATCTGGCTTAGTGAGAATGTTTTCCTGACGGATTTGCTAGAAATAGGTTATAATAGGTAGAGATTCTTGGGAAATAAAAGCTAAAACCTCTTTGTAAGGGTTGAATGGCTCTACTCCCAAAGTTCAAGTACATTTAAGGCTCTGGTTGGTTAGGCTGGCTGTTTATAGGCAGAGCAGCTAAATATTTTGCCCTCTAAGCGGGCGCATTTTAAAAAGGACCTAGTGATAAAGGAAAGTCATGTTTACACAGTTTATTAATGCTATTTTGACCCAATATGGCTTATATGCCTTTTTGATTATTTTTGTGATTATTTTTGTTGAAACGGGCTTGGTCTTTTTCCCTTTCTTGCCAGGGGATTCCTTGCTTTTTATGACGGGCGCTTTTTTAGCAAAGAGCGGTTATCAACCAATCCCTTTTATCCTTTTGCTGACAGTGGCGGCGGTTTTAGGTGATTATCTCAACTATAGTTTAGGCCACAAGTATGGCTTAGGCCTTCGTAAGGTTCCCTATTTAGGAAAATTCATTAAAGACAGCCACTTGGCTGAGACGGAGCATTTCTTTGCCAAATATGGTAATCTTGCCATTTCTCTTGGCCGTTTTGTGCCCATTGTTCGAACCTTTATTCCCTTTATCTCCGGTTTAGGCAAGATGGATCGCAAAAAATTCTTCACCTTTAATTGTATTGGCGGGCTGGCTTGGGTTTTAGTAGGCTTGCTTTCTGGTTTCTTCTTTGGGAGTATTGCTTTTGTGCAAAAGCATTTCGAACTCATCATGTTGGCCATTATTGTTGTTTCGGTACTACCGGTGATTGTCGTTGTGTTAAAGCGGCAGTTAAAGTCTAAAAAAGGGGCCTAGGCCTCTTTTTTGAAGTTGCTCATTAGAAAAGAGTGACTCTAGGATCTTGATGTCTGAGGCAGGGGGTGTTAGCTTTTAGGTTAAGCATTCTTGGGAGGCTTGTCCAATGCCGCAGGCAAAAGCAAAACTCATCGTAGCCGACAAAGGGGCTGGTCTTTGCTGCCTGCTAGCTTTGGGCTTGTTTGGCTTTTAGGAGATGTGTACCTTTGTCAATAATATGAGACCAAAGGGTGGTCAATAGCGACTATTTTGTGGTAGACTTGTCATGAAGCTTCTTTTTTGAGGGTTGTGTCGTCATTAACATAGTCATTGACACGATTTCTAAGCTAATGTATAATATAAGTGTAAACAAAAAAGCAGTTGCTAGTAACAACTGCTTAGCAGAACCGTTTAAGACGGTGGCAAATGTAATTGTTAAAAAATAACCGTTAACTCGCCAAAGTTGAGACGGTTATTTTTTATTGCTTACTTTTACGATAACAATCATCAGACCGATGAGTGAGAGTAGAAAGCTACCAAACTCAATCATGAGATGCATTATCTCGTAAGTTGACAATAATCTGCTCCTTTCTCTTTGGATTTTAGCACTTACACACATAAGCACCACCACCTTTCAGAAATCAGAGCCACCGTCATAACTTTTCTGCCTTTTCATTATAGCATATTTCTTTTTTGCTTAAAGTACCAATTTATATTGGTGCTTGTTATGGCGTTGGAAAGGCATGGGGCTGGCTTAAAGGTACGGTGTTTCGTCAAATAGTGCCATTAATAACAGTTTGAACAATGTATTGAAGATTAGGCGGTGATTCTAAAATGACTTCAACTAGTGCTAGACATACTTATGGAAGTTATTTGTTGGCTAACGGAGTAGCTATTTGGCTAGTTTCAAAATTAATGGGTCCTAAAGACATTAAACAACTGATAGAAACATATGGTCATTTGCTTTTAGAAGTGGAAGAAAAGGAAAATGATCAGCTTTTAAAAATTCTTAATAATAAAGGTAGGTTATAGAATGACTATCAAGAACAAATTAAGAACAAAAACAAAAGAAACCCTATAACAATAAGGTTTCATTAATATATTTTCTGCCACCACCGAGAATCGAACTCGGAACGAAGCATTACCATTGCTTTATTATACCATTTAACTATAGCGGCTACCTTTCTATAATACTATAACTTGCCAGGTGGTGCAAGCATTATTTTCACTTTTTTTGTTTTCCCGCGTTGTAAAATGAAGTGCAACAAAAAAGCCATGTTCGTCTGATATACTAGAATTCCCCAATTCAGTATGGAAAGCAGATGAACATGTCCAACATTAATTCTACCAGAAAATCATCCTATTCTCATCTTTCAGCCACAGAACGGGGTGAAATTGCTGCTTATCTCAAAATGGGAAAGAAACCCGTTGAGATTGCTCGACTCCTGGGTCGTCACCGTTCTACAATCTGCCGAGAAATAAAACGTGGTTCAGTAGATCAGGTAAAGGATAAGAACGGAAAACAAACCTTCTTCAACACCTATTTCGCTGATAGTGGGCAACGTGTCTATGAAACCAATCGTCAAAAGGGTTCTTATCTCAAGTTGAATGACTGCTCCGCTAGGTTCATTGAACAATTAGAATCTGCCTTGACGGCTAACATTCGTCTCCATAGTGTAGATAGTTTTGTTCAGACTTACAAAGTGAACCACCCTGAAGAAGTCGTCCCCTCTACCCAAACGATTTATCGTTATATCAAAGAGGGGGTGTTAGCTATTAAACCAATCGATTTGCCTAAGATGGTTAGTATCAGAAAACGTTCTAAGAAAGTCATGAAGACTAATAAGAAGACTTTAGGTAAATCTATCGAAGAACGTCCAGAATATATCAATGATCGTTCTGAATTTGGGCATTGGGAGATTGATTTGGTTCTCGGCAAGAAAACCAAAGGTGAAGCTGTTATGTTGCCTTTGGTAGAGCGCCAGACACGCTATGCACTAGGAGTTAAGCTAGAAGACAAGCAGTCCCAAACCATTAACCGTGCTGTCACGCATCTCATCAGTCAGTATCCTATTGCATCCATCACAGCGGATAATGGTTCTGAGTTTAGCTTACTCTCAAACTTAGAAGCTGTTGACGTTTACTTTGCACATCCCTATTCTTCACACGAGAGAGGAACAAACGAGAACTTCAATGGCCTCCTCAGAGAATATGTCCCTAAAGGAGTCTCACTTAATCCACTAACCTCTGAAGAACTTGACAGTTATATTACTGCCATCAATGAGCGCCCAAGACGACTTCTTCAATATCAATCCTCAAAATTCCTGTTTGAGCTATCCCGAACAGCTTAACCTCTGGAACTCTAGTTATCTATGAACTGGTTGCACTTGACTTGACAACTTGCGCTTTTTTTGTTTTGGGCTATTGCAAAAGCCCAGAGCTTGCTATTTCTAGCACCAGTTGCTTTCTTTTGCGTGTTTGCTGGGTGTGAAGCTGCGCTTTGCTGACGTGATCTGTCCAGGGAATGGAGCGGCTTAGCCTAAAATAGGCTTAAGTTTTGCGCGAGCGATTTGGCAAGGGCCTGAACAAGGGCCTGAAAATGGGGAATAAGCCTAGGAAAGTGGTGACAGCTCAAGCGATCCTGTGCTATAATGGAGCAATGAAACTATCGGATCTGGGAGAGGAGTGTGTGATGTCTTACGAGGAAACTTTTTTGAAGGATTTTGGAGAATGGGTGGCCACACAGGTTAAGGTTAATGAAATGGCGCTTATGACCAGCCAGCAGATTGCCCAAGCAGATGGCGATGAGCGCGCAGAAGAAGCGGCCATTCGTTATGAAAGTAAGCTGGATGCTTATCGTTATTTATTAGGTAAGTTTGATAATTATAAGCAAGGTAAGGCCTTTCATGATGTGCCAGACGGTTCTTTTGGCATGCGTCACTTCTAAGATGCAGTCTGCAGCGGGATTTGCTGCTAGTCAGGGAAGCTCTGGTAATTTTATGGGTTAGCTGGGAAAATGACCTAGACTAGCCTAGCTTTTAAAAATAATGCCCAACAGCATTGCTTAAGGCGATTATTTTTGTTAGAATTAGGAGTAATCAGAAGGTGCATTGAGTTGGTCTGTTACAGAGAGCGGTGAGGTTGAGAAATCCGTACAGACGTCAAGGCTGGTAGCTGAGGTTTACAAATGAAGAACTAAAGTCGCAGATGTTTTTAGTCATCTGAAACAGTGGTGGTACCGCGGAAATCCTAACACGATATTCGTCCCTGTCTAGTTAAGACTAGATGGGGATTTTTTATCGGGTTAAAGAAAGTGCGTCCAAGGGCGAACCCGCATTAAGAGCCGCTACTTGTGCTCTTACGTGATAAAAATGATATTATTTTGGCCCCTTGGAGGATAGCTTAGATAGCTTATCACGATCAATTGATTTTTGGCTTGTTAAGGAGTGAGTGGGAGGAGCAAAGAAGGCAATGAATCTGATTATCATCGGGGCGCAGGCTTCTGGCAAAATGACCATTGGACAAGAAATTGCTAAGCAGACCGAGATGACCCTTTTTCACAATCATGAAACCATTGATTTTGTTCTCAAATTTATGCCCTGGTCCAAAGCAGCCACGGACTTGATTACCAAGATTCGGCTGGACTTTTTTGAGACTTTTGCAAAAACAGGGCGGTCAATGATATTTACCATTGTCATCAATTTTGGCGATCCAAAGGAGGTGGCTTTTCTAGCTGCTCTTCAAAGCATTTTTGCAGCACATGACCAAGAAGTCCTCTTTGTAGAATTAGAGACTTCCTTGGAAGAACGGTTGCGTCGCAATCGTACGGAAAATCGTCTTAAGCACAAACCTTTTAAAAGAGATATTGCCTGGTCAGAGAATGATATTCTAAGCACCATGGACCATGCCACTTTTAACAGCCAGCAGGCACCAGAAAAGCTGCTCCATTACCATAAAATCAATAATACCGACCTCACTGCTGCTGAAGCAGCGCAGCTGATTATCCAAAAAATGAAACCCAATAAGGAGGCCTAAGATGACCGTTTTTCAGATTAAGAATCAGCGATTAGAATATCTAGAAGAGCTTCCTCTTAAACTGGAACGCGAGCTTTCCGTTTTGTTTGAGAACAATTTGGAAAAGCTAACAGCTTTAGAGTTTATTTCATCTGAATTTGCAATCCAAAATCAGCGTATTGATACCTTAGCATTTGATTTGGAGAATCAAGCCTTTGTTATTATTGAATACAAACGTTCAACAAACTATAGTGTTTTAGATCAAGGGATTTCTTATCTTAATACCTTGTTAAAATACAAAGCTGACTTTGTTTTAGAATATCATGAAAAAACGGGGAAAATTCTATCTAAAAAACAAATTGATTGGTCACAAAGTAAGGTTGTCTTTGTTTCACCTCAATTTACTTCTTTTCAAAAGCAAGCTATTGATTTTAAAGATCTTCCGATTGAATTATGGGAAGTTAAGCGATTTAAAAATGATATTGTTGTTATTAATGACATTAAAAAATCAGTAAATGCACCTAGTATAAAAGCATCGGTTAGGGGAGATTCCTCAGAGCTTTCACTTGTTACTAAAGAGGTAAAAACTTATTCAGAAGAAGATTTATTGACTAATAAATCTGAAGAAATCCAAGAGTTATATGATTCCTATAAACAGGCTATTTTACAGTTGATAGTAGATTGTGACATTGTACCGAAAAAACATTATATTGCCTTTAAAAAAGATAATCATAATATTATTGATATTGAAGTTCAACATAAACAACTAAAGCTATTTATTAATGCTAAGATAGGTCAAATTGATGATGCTAAGGGGGTGACTAGAAATGTTTCGCAAATTGGTCATTATGGAAATGGTGACTATGAAATTAAGGTCACAGATACTAAAAATTTAGAATACATTATGAGTCTTATTAAGCAAATACTATAGAAGCTAGGAAGGACAATTATGTCAAAAGAACTATCACCAAAATACAATCCAGCCGCAGTTGAGGCTGGCCGCTATGCCAAATGGCTAGAACAAGATGTTTTCAAGCCGTCTGGCGACAAGAAAGCTAAGCCTTATTCTATCGTGATTCCACCGCCAAATGTAACGGGTAAACTGCATCTAGGCCACGCTTGGGACACCACTCTCCAAGATATTATTATTCGCCAGAAACGGATGCAGGGTTTTGATACCCTATGGTTACCTGGTATGGACCATGCGGGGATTGCAACGCAAGCAAAAGTGGAAGAGCGTCTACGTGAACAAGGGATTACCCGTTATGACCTTGGTCGCGAGAAATTCCTAGACAAGGTTTGGGAATGGAAAGACGAATATGCAACGACCATCAAAGAACAGTGGGGCAAAATGGGACTTTCTGTGGATTACAGTCGCGAGCGTTTCACTCTGGACGCGGGCCTCTCCAAAGCTGTCCGCAAGGTTTTTGTTGAGCTCTATAACAAAGGCTGGATTTACCGTGGGGAGTTCATCATCAACTGGGATCCAGTAGCGCGTACCGCTCTTTCTGACATTGAGGTTATCCATAAAGATGTGGAAGGTGCCTTTTACCATATGACTTATCTGTTGGAAGATGGCTCGCGCGCTTTAGAAGTAGCAACCACCCGGCCCGAAACCATGTTTGGTGATGTCGCTGTTGCCGTCAACCCAGAAGATCCTCGTTACAAAGACTTGATTGGTAAAAACGTTATTCTCCCAATCGTGAATAAACTTATTCCAATCGTAGGTGATGAGCATGCCGATCCTGAATTTGGAACAGGTGTTGTAAAAATCACACCTGCCCATGACCCGAACGACTTTGAGGTCGGTCAACGCCACAATCTACCACAAGTCAATGTCATGAACGATGATGGCACTATGAATGAACTGGCTGGTGAATTTGCAGGCATGGATCGCTTTGAAGCCCGAAAAGCCACTGTTGAAAAACTTAAAGCCATTGGTGCCCTTGTAAATATCGAAAAACGTGTGCATTCAGTTGGTCACTCAGAACGCTCTGGCGCTGTGGTTGAGCCACGTTTGTCAACGCAGTGGTTTGTTAAAATGGATCAGTTAGCCAAAAATGCCATGGCCAACCAAGATACAAAGGACAAAGTAGACTTCTATCCACCACGTTTCAACGATACCTTCCTTCAATGGATGGAAAATGTCCATGACTGGGTGATTTCACGCCAATTGTGGTGGGGTCATCAAATCCCTGCTTGGTACAATGAAGCAGGTGATATGTATGTTGGCGAAGAAGCCCCAGCGGGCGAGGGATGGACACAAGATCAAGATGTACTTGATACCTGGTTTAGTTCGGCCCTCTGGCCATTTTCAACCATGGGTTGGCCTGATACCGATTCAGCCGATTTCAAGCGTTATTTCCCAACGTCAACCTTGGTAACAGGTTATGATATCATCTTCTTTTGGGTGTCACGCATAATCTTCCAGTCCCTCGAGTTTACAGGGCGCCAGCCATTCCAAAACGTGCTTATCCACGGTCTTATCCGTGATGAGGAAGGACGCAAGATGTCCAAATCACTGGGAAATGGAATTGACCCAATGGATGTGATTGAAAAATATGGTACAGATAGTCTTCGTTGGTTCTTATCAAACGGTTCTGCTCCGGGTCAAGATGTGCGATTCTCCTACGAGAAAATGGATGCTTCATGGAACTTCATTAACAAGATTTGGAACATTTCCCGTTACATCCTCATGAACAATGAAAGCTTGTCCCTCAAAGAAGCAAAAAGCAATGTGACTAAGGTGGTTACTGGTCAGGCTGGTAATGTGACGGATCGCTGGATCCTCCACAATCTTAACGAAACCATTGCCAAAGTCACTGAAAATTTTGATAAATTTGAGTTTGGTGTGGCGGGCCACCAATTGTACAATTTTATCTGGGAGGAATTTGCCAACTGGTATGTGGAATTGACCAAGGAAGTGCTCTATGCTGATAATGAGGCTGAAAAAGTCATTACCCGTTCGGTACTGCTTTATACCTTAGATAGTATTTTGCGCCTCTTACATCCGATTATGCCTTTTGTGACTGAAGAGATTTTCAGTCAGTATGCGCTAGGGTCCATTGTCACAGCTCCTTATCCAAGAGTAGATGAGCGCTTTGTCAATCCTACTGCCCATGCAGGCGTAGAAAGCTTGAAGGATTTGATTCGCGCGGTGCGCAATAGCCGAGCTGAGGTCAATGTCGCACCAAGTAAACCAATCACTTTACTGATTAAAACCAGTGACAAGGTTTTGGAAGACTTCTTCAATGCGAACGTTAATTACATCAATCGCTTTACCAATCCAGAAAAATTAGTCATCTCCACTGACTTGCAAGCCCCAGAGCTTGCCATGTCAAGCATCATCACAGGCGCTGAAATCTACCTGCCCCTAGCAGACCTCCTCAACGTAGAAGAGGAATTAGCCCGCCTGGACAAAGAACTGGCCAAGTGGCAAAAAGAACTAGATATGGTCGGTAGAAAACTTGGCAACGAACGTTTCGTTAAAAACGCCAAACCAGAAGTGGTGCAAAAAGAACGCGACAAACAAAGCGACTACCAGGCCAAATTCAATGCGACTCAAGAGCGGATCGCAGAGATGAAAAAGTTGGTAAAGTAATCTAAACGTTCAAACCGTCCGACAAAACAAAGGCCAATTCAAAGCCAAAAAACGTTGACCAGACATAAAAATGAGCATTTAGCCCTAGAAGGTTAGATGCTCATTTGTGTTTTTGAGAAGTGAGTGGCGTTGATTAGTAAGCGAGATTTGATTCAGAACGGTGTTGCTATTTTGTCTCATATTGAAGAATTTATAATTGAATCTGTTCTCGGTAGGCCTTAGCTTTTTTGGTAATCTCTTCAAAATTACCTTGGGCTGCTAGTTGGTTAAAATCACCACCAATACCGATAGCCGTAGCACCAGCAGTCAGCCAGTCATTAGCACTGTTGAGATTAATACCGCCAGTTACCATAATCTCTACTTGAGGCAGCGGGGCCTTTATAGAAGTGAGAAAATTTTTGCCAAGAGTTCCTCCAGGAAAGAGCTTCACAATCTCACAGCCATGTTCTAATGCGGTTGTAATTTCGGTTATTGTCATGCAGCCAGGTAGGTATGGGATAGTGTAACGGTTACACATTGTTGCTGTTTCTACATTGAACGCTGGTGAGACAATAAATTTTGCTCCAGCAAAAATCGCTGCGCGTGCTGTTTCACTATCTAGAACTGTACCGGCACCAATGAGAATGGTTGGTTGATTTGCATAATAAGCATTTAAGCGTTCGATTACTTGACTAGCTTTATTGTTGGTATAAGCCACTTCAATAGCTGTTATGCCCCCCTCAATACAAGCTTTAGAAGCCTGGAAAGCCTCTTCCTCAGAGTTGCCACGCACTACAACAACAATTTTTTGTTGCCGAAGTTGTAAGAGTGTTTCAGATTTGGTCATTGCTTGTTCCTTTCTTATCTATCGACAAATGTCACTAACGTGATGGAGTACTTTGTGGACATTTTCGACTGATTCGAACATATTATCTCCTTCAATCGTGCATTTTAAGGTCCCGCTGGCCACAGCAAAGTTAACAATTTCTTGTGCGTTAGCCTGGTGTAAGAGCTGATATAGTGCTCCTGCGACAAAAGCATCTCCGCTGCCCACCCGTTGGAGAACTTTAGTTTTTAATTCGGGCGAAAGGGTTAGCTGCTCATCACGCCTTAGAAGGAAGGCTTGATAAACATTTCGATCATATGAATCGGTGATGCGCTGGGTATGAAATATTGCTTGGAAATTAAAGGTGTCCATAAGAGCGGACATTCGTTTTTCGATGTCTTGTCTTGTAGCTGCTTGACGATTAAAAAAGAATGTGTCTTGTTGATTAAGCATCAAAGGTTCAATGCCAAAGCAGATATCAGCATAGGAGGCAAAATCAGAAAAGACGCGCTTGGCCTTTTCAGGTGCTAATAAAAGACTGCGAAAATTGAGGTCTAAGGAGATTGTTAGGCCTCGTTTTTGAGCCTCTTCTAATAGAGAACGACTAATATCGCGGATGTCTTGTCCTAAAGAGAGAGTGATACCACTAAAGTGGACATGTGTCACTCCTTCAAAAAGTTCATCATATGAAACGGCACTTATTTGAAAATTGTGTAGACTGCTACAATGACGATCATAGATTACCTGAGCCTGTCGACAGCCAAAGGAGTTTTCGAGAAAATAAAGCCCTATTCGCTGCCCGGTGCGTTGAATATGTTGAGTGTCAATTTGGTTAGCTTGTAGAAATTGCAAGAAACTATCACCAAGTTGGTTGGCAGGTAGGGCACATAACATTTTTGTCCTCTGACCGAAGCCCTCAAGTGCTCTAGCAATATTCACTTCTGAACCACCATAAAAGAGTTGTGTAGGGATGGCATTTTCAAAATGATTTAAGGTTTGTGGACTAATGCGAATTAATGGTTCTCCAAAAAACAGGATTTTTGTCATAGCAGCTAGCGATCCTTTCTAGATACAGCTATTTATTTAAAACATTTGTTATATAGTCAGCTATCGCTTGATCTTGACAGTGAGCAAAGAATAATTCTTGGAAATGTTTACCTGACACAGTTTCTTTTAAGAAATCTTGGTCTAGCTCTTTTAAAATTGTTAGGAAATCTTTATAAGTAGTAGCCTTAATGGTATTTAAAATACCAGCATTACGTTGCTCTGGTATGGCACGTTCTTTTGGATAACCCCCTCCTTTTTCATCTTCAAACAGACGTTCCAACATGTAATGAAGATTGAGTTCAGCACCCCATCCAAAACCTTTAGCAAAAGGTAATGATAGAGCATTGCCGCCATTAACTTGGGAAAAAAGGTAGGCATCTACAGGATCTGCAGCAAATCCACAAATAACACCAGGAAAACTGTTACAAGAAAGCATTGCGCCGATACCGGTACCACATCCAGTGATTACAAAGTCGGCAGCTTTGCTATTTAGTAAAATGGCTGTTAATAATCCGTTTTGAACATAGGTGAGTTGACTTTCACCTTCTTCACCATACATGCCATAATTGAAAGCTTGAAATCCTTTTTTATCAGCGACTGCTTGTATTTCTTTAAAAATAAGACTATTTTTACTAGCTTGGCTATTTTCATTAATTAATGCAATTTTCATCTCTATATATCTCCTCTTATTCTGGTTGTTGACCAATGTAGGCAAGAATGCCGCCATCAACATATAAAATGTGTCCATTGATAAAATTTGAAGCGTCACTGGCTAAGAAGACGGCCGGAGCCCCAAGATCCTTAGCCTCACCCCAACGCTGTGCTGGGGTTTTAGAAATAATAAATTGGTCAAAGGGATGGCGTGAACCATCAGCTTGTATTTCGCGTAGCGGGGCAGTTTGTGGAGTGGCGATATAACCAGGCCCAATACCGTTACATTGGATATTGGCTGAGCCATATTCAGAAGCAATATTTTTTGTTAGCATTTTAAGGCCGCCTTTAGCTGCGGCATAAGCAGCCACAGTTTCACGGCCTAACTCACTCATCATAGAGCATATATTAATGATTTTTCCGTGCCCTTTTTCAATCATACCAGGGAGAACTGCTTTTGAAACGATAAAGGGAGCATTTAAGTCAATGTCAATAACTTGTCGGAATTCGGCAGCGCTCATTTCAAGCATCGGAGTACGTTTAATGATACCAGCATTATTGACCAAAATATCAATAACACCAACTTCGTCAGTGATTTGCTTAACCATAGCTTGAATACCATCTTCATCTGTCACATCACAGACATAACCATGTGCCACAATGTTAAGTTTTTTGTAAGCAGCAATTCCTTTATCCACAAGGTCTTGACGAATATCATTAAATACAATTGTTGCTCCAGCATAAGCAAAAGCTGTTGCAATGGAAAATCCGATACCATAGGATGCACCGGTGATTAAGGCAACTTTCCCTTTGAGGGAGAAGTTGTCGTTTAAAAAATGATCAGTCATTAAGCTGGCCTCCAGTTTATATTCCAGGTAGTAAACCCGTTCACATGGATAGTAACATAGTAAACCGGTTTTGTCAATGAGTGAATCATCCTTGTGTACATAGGATATTTTCAGCTTAGAAACTGGTAAAATAAGTCATACAGTTTAGATAACTAGAAAAGCGGTAAAAAGGGCTCTTTACAGCCCGTGAAGTTCTTGCGATGGGATTTTTTTCTATTAAAATATGGACGTATTGAAAGTCCGATAAGTAAACAAAAAGAAAAAAGTTTAAAAAACAGTTGACACTCACTTCTGTAAGCGCTATAATCATCCTATAGAAAGTAAACCGGTAAACTCATTGTTTAAAAAGGAGAAAGCATGGTTAAAATTATTGTGATGGCTCATGGCCATTTTTCAAGTGGGATTCTAAGTTCTTTAGAGTTAATTGCAGGTCAGCAAGAAAATGTAGTGGGAATTGATTTTTTAGCAGGGATGTCATCGCACGAGGTGAAAACTGCTTTGGTGAATGAATTAAAGACTACACAGGAGGCCTTGATTCTAACGGACTTGTTGGGGGGGACACCGTTTAATGTTGCTTCAACATACTCAATGGAGCAAACAGATAAAACACTTAAGGTTCTTGCTGGTTTAAATTTAGCTATGTTGATGGAAGCAGTATTTTCTAGAGCGTTGGGGATGAATCTTGAAATGTTAAGTGAGAAAGTCATAGCTTCATCACATAATGGTATTATTGACTTTGTATCTTGTCTATCAGTTCAAAATCAAGAACTTGAATTTGAAGGAGGAATTTGATGTCTTCTAGGATTAGAAAAGTTGCGATTGAAAAGATTGAATGTCCCGAACGTTTTTTGAATAATGCTTTATTAACAAGGGAAGAAGTTGAGAAAGCTATTGAACGTGCACTAAAGCAACTTTATCTTAATATGGGCTATTTTGATAACCGATTTCCAACACCGGCAACTTTTGATAATCACTATAAGGTAATGGATAATACGGAATGGACCAATGGTTTTTGGACGGGTTGCTTATGGTTAGCTTACGAATATACAGGAGATGTAGCGATCAAAGCCATGGCGCACAAGCAAGTTCTTTCATTTTTAGAGCGTGTGAATCAAAAAATAGAATTAGATCATCATGATTTAGGATTTTTGTATAGTCCGTCGTGTATGGCTGAATATCGTATAAATGGTAATGAACAAGCTTTAGATGCTGCCTTAAAAGCGGCTGATAAATTAATGGAACGGTATCAAGTAAAAGGGAAGTTCATTCAAGCTTGGGGAGAATTGGGGCAAAAAGACCATTACCGCCTTATTATTGACTGTTTATTAAATATTCAATTATTATTTTTTGCATCTGAACAAACTGGCGAGGTGAGGTATAAAGAGGCTGCAAGCAAACATTTTTACACTTCAGCTAATACAGTAATTCGTGAGGATGCATCGGCTTATCATACTTACTATTTCGATCCAGAAACAGGAGCACCTTTAAAAGGTGTGACACGCCAAGGATATAGTGATGATTCAGCTTGGGCACGTGGCCAAGCCTGGGGAGTTTATGGCATCCCACTTAGTTATCGAAAAATGCGAGATGATGACCAAATTGCTCTGTTTAAAGGAATGACAAATTACTTTTTGAACCGCTTACCTGCTGATAATGTTTCCTATTGGGATTTAATTTTTAATGATGACTCTGCACAGTCCCGTGATTCTTCTGCAACGGCGATAGCAATTTGTGGGATGCATGAAATGTTGAAATATTTGCCAGAGGTTGATGCTGATAAGGAAATCTATAAATATGCAATGCATACAATGCTTCGTAGCTTAATAGATAAGTATGCTAATACGGAGTATCAAGCAGGCCGCCCTCTTTTATTGCACGGTGTTTATTCATGGCATTCGGGCAAAGGTGTAGATGAAGGTAATATCTGGGGCGATTACTATTATTTAGAAGCTTTAATGCGTTTTTATAAAGACTGGGACTTATACTGGTAGTTCTTTGTGATGAACTGATTTTCATCTCAAAAAGGCACGTAATGGCCTGAAGTCAGGGTTAGTAAATAGGGTTTAATAAAGGTAGAAAATGAAGGAGGTCAGTGATGGCAGCAGAACCACATATTGTGATGACACGGATTGATGAACGCTTAATTCATGGACAAGGGCAGCTTTGGGTGAAATTTCTAAGTTGTAATACTGTAATTGTTGCTAATGATGCCGTTTCGCAAGATAATATTCAACAAAGTCTGATGAAGACAGTTGTTCCTGAGTCAGTAGCTCTGCGTTTTTTTTCCATACAAAAGGTCATTGAGATTATCCACAAAGCCAATCCAGCACAAACTATCTTTATTATCGTTAAAGATTTAGCAGATGCTTATCGCCTCGTGGTGGGTGGTGTTCCTATTAAGGAAATCAACATTGGTAATATCCATAATGCTTATGGCAAGACACAAATAACACGATCTATTTTTTTAGATCAAGCGGATAAGGATGTGATTCGTCGTCTCCATGAAAATTATGGCATTTACTTTAATATTAAAACAACACCAACGGGAAATGATGGTGCAGTAGAAGTTAATATTTTGGATTATATTTAATAAACTGGGGTAATTTAAAGGAGAGTGTTATGAGTATTACTATTATCCAAGCAGTACTTATTGGATTATGGACGGCCTTTTGTTTTAGCGGTATGCTGCTTGGTCTTTATACTAATAGGTGTATTGTTCTATCATTAGGCGTAGGGGTTATCTTGGGAGATATTCAGACAGCTTTAGCAGTTGGTGCTATCTCGGAATTGGCTTATATGGGATTTGGTGTAGGTGCTGGTGGTACGGTACCGCCCAATCCAATTGGACCTGGAATTTTTGGTACCTTGATGGCCATTACAACTGTTGCTAGTAAGGATAAGATTACACCAGAAGCAGCATTAGCCTTATCAACGCCAATTGCAGTGGGTATTCAGTTCTTACAAACAGCAACGTATACCGCATTTGCAGGAGCGCCTGAGGCCGCTAAAAAAGCGCTTAGAGTAGGGAATTTTCACAAATTTAGAATAGCAGCTAATGGGACGATTTGGGCATTTGCAGGACTTGGTTTCATTCTCGGGCTAATTGGTGCACTTTCAATGGAAACATTGACGAATTTATTTGCTTTAATTCCTCCGGTACTTTTGAACGGTTTAACGTTAGCAGGTAAGATGCTTCCGGCTATTGGTTTTGCAATGATTTTATCAGTTATGGCGAAAAAGGAACTTATTCCCTATATTTTGTTGGGTTATGTTTTAGCTGTTTACTTCGGTTTGCCGGTCTTAACACCAACATCAAATGGTGATGGCGTTTTAACCTCAGTTACAGCTAATAGTGTACTTGGCGTACCAACCATTGGTGTAGCTCTGATTGCTACCATCTTTGCTCTAATTGATATCTTTAGAAAACCAGCTGCCGCTGGAGCAAGACCACAACCTGAAGGAGACGAACAAGATGACTGGATCTAACAAACTTGTCAAAAGTGATTATACAAAGACAGCTTTACGTGCTTTTTTCTTGCAAAATGGCTTTAATTACAGTAACTATCAGGGCTTAGGCTATGCTAATGTTATTTTTCCTGCTTTGAAAAAGTATTATGGCGATGATAAAAAAGCTTTAGCTCAAGCAGTTGAAGATAATATTGAATTTTATAATACAAACCCTCATTTTCTCCCATTTATTACTAGCTTGCATTTGGCTATGATTGAAAACGAGCGGCCTGAAGAAGAGGTGCGGGGAATTAAGATGGCATTAATGGGACCATTGGCTGGAATTGGGGACTCTCTATCACAATTTTGTTTAGCGCCGCTTTTTTCCACAATTGCAGCATCCTTAGCTTCAGATGGTTTAGTTCTTGGGCCATTATTATTCTTTGTAGCGATGAATACTATATTAACAGCGATTAAACTAGTGACTGGTTATTATGGCTATAAATTGGGGACAAACTTTATTGAAAAGCTCAGTGAACAAATGACCATTATTTCACGTGCAGCTAATATTATTGGGGTAACTGTCATTTCAAGCTTAGCAGCAACTCAAGTGAAGCTTACTATTCCTTATACCTTTGCAGCAGGTAAAGTAACTAGTTCAGCTCAAAAGATTGTGACGGTTCAAGGTATGCTTGATAAAATTGCTCCTGCTTTATTGCCTGCACTTTATACCCTTTTAATGTTTTACCTCATTAAAAATAAAAAATGGACAACCTATAAATTAGTTATTCTTACGGTAATTATTGGAATTTTAGGCAGTTGGCTAGGTATATTAGCATAAAAAAAGGCGTCAAAGGGTTAGAGATTTTTCTAATCCTTTTTCGTTTAAATGGGAGAGAGTTATTATGAAGTCATCATTGTTAAGAAATCGACCACCATTCTTATTACAATTTGATCCCGATTATTGTAATAGTTATATTAAGAGACATCACAAAAGAGCTTATGAGCAACGTAAAAAAAGTGCCGATTTGCTGTTGAGTCATACGTTTATTTTTACTGATAACTGGGATATGGAACCTTGTAGTAAACCGATAAAATTAAAGTTTTTAGATTGGGAGCATTCCCCGACAACTGATCCTGAGTGGGCCTATATGCTTAATCGACAAACCTATCTTATGAATTTGCTCCTGGTAGGCATCGTTGAAAAGCAAACAAAATATCAAGAGCAAGCTCTCTTTTTTATCCGTGATTGGATTAATCAAGTTGAACGGTTAACTCCTAAAAGCCCAGCGACACGGACATTAGATACGGGTATTCGATGCTTGACATGGCTCAAATTTCTGCTTTATTTGGATCAATTTGCCAGCTTATCCTTAGCAGATGAGTCCTTAATTTTAAGTTCTGTACGCTCACAGCTGACCTACTTGCATGCTGCTTATCAGCCTAAATATAGTTTGAGTAATTGGGGTATTCCTCAGACAGTAGCCATATTGCTTTGGTCTCATTATTATGGCCAAGAGGTGGTTAGTCCTAGCTTGCGAGAATTTGCTGAAACAGAGTTGCAACAGCAGTTGAACTTACAAATTCTTGATGATGGCAGTCAATATGAGCAGTCAATAATGTATCATGTTGAAGTTTACAAAAATCTCCTGGAATTAGCCCATTTAATGCCTTCAAAGGCGGCTGAACTAACACCTGTTTTATTAAAAATGGCTAACTACATTGTTGCTATGACTGGTCCTGATCATCGACAAATTGCTCTTGGTGACAGTGATCGAACGGATACACGTGATATTCTAACCAGCTCAGCTATTTTTTTTGCATCCCCTTTCTTTAAAAGCAAGGCCTATGCACATGTGGACCTTGATTCTATTTTGTTGTTTGGTCGACCAGGAATAGAAAGATTTGAGACTTTAAAGGAGAAAGAATTAACCAATCAGCTGGCCTTTTTCCCATCTAGTGGACACGTTTGTTATAGGAATGCACGTTCTTACCTCTTTTTTAAAAGTGGGCCATTTGGTAGTTCACATAGTCATAGTGATCAAAATAGTTTTTGTCTGTATGACCAGGGACAAGCTCTCATTGTGGATCCTGGTCGTTACACGTATAAGGAAGAATCGCTGCGCTATCAGCTAAAAAGTCAAGAGTGTCATTCAACTTGCTTTTTAGTAGGAGAAGCAGCTAAGCACGTGCAAAGCTCCTGGACTTATAATTCCTATCCCAGAGCTCAACTCTTGCCACCAGTGTTAGAAGATAAGCTAGTCCTACTTGAGGGATATGTTATGGACAGCAATACGTGCAACCCTGTACTTCATCAGCGTCAAATTCTTTGCTTACCTGCAGGAAACACTGTTGTTTTTGATCGGGTTTATTGTCCTGGTAGGCACTGCTTGCAAACGCAATTTATTCTTGATAGCGAGGTTACATATCAGAAAGGGAAAATAAATAATTTACGTGTTTATAGTTTACAGCCCTTGCAGGTAGAAGAGATGCTTATTTCAAAGCGCTATAATCAACTGACACCTAGTAGTAAACTCGTTAAGCGTCAGCCATTTACTGATACCTTAACAGATGTCACGCTTTTTTTAGACCAAGATTGCCGTGTGAGAGAGCATCCCATTCTTCAAACCGGAAGTGAGTCACCACTAAAGAATGCATATGGTTTTGAACTTGAGGGCTCAAATTACCACTATTTTATAGCACTACTGGGAGCTGATATTATCCAGGGAGACAAACTCTATCATTTAGCGGCTTACAAATGTAAGGGACGAGTCGTTGTTTATGATAAAGTAAAGGGAATTTGTCATCGTTTAAAAAATTAATTGGACGGGTCTTTTTCCCCACCATCAAAGCATTCTATGGTATACTAAGAATAATCCTAACTATTTCTAAACCGATTAACTAAGAAGAAAATATACTGTAAGAAAGGAAAAGAGATTGTCCAAAAAAGTTACCATTTCTGACATTGCTCAATTATCACAGACTTCCAAGACCACGGTATCTTTTTATTTGAATCATAAATATGAGAAAATGTCAGAGGAGACACGTAGGCGCATTGAAAACGTTATCAAAGAAACAGGCTATAAACCAAGCACACTTGCTAGAAGTTTAAACTCCAAAAATACTCATTTGATCGGAGTACTAATCGGTGATATTACTAATACGTTTTCTAATCAAATCGTTAAAGGCATTGAAACGTTGACCAAAGAAAAAAATTACCAGGTCATTATTGGCAATAGTAATTATGATTCTAAAAATGAAGATCACTATATTGAAAATATGTTGAATCTTGGTGTAGATGGCTTTATTATCCAACCAACATCTAATTTTCGTAAATATTCGCGCATTATTGAAGAAAAGGAAAAGCACATGGTGTTCTTTGATAGTCAATTGTATGAGCACCGAACCAATTGGGTTAAAACAAATAATTATGATGCTGTTTATGATATGATTCAGTCTAGTATTGACAAAGGTTATACTGATTTTGTGATGATTACAGCGGATCCTAGCCTTTTGAGTACCCGTATAGAAAGGGCTTCTGGCTTTATAGATGCTCTGGAAGAGCAAAACTATACCTATGAAAAATTAATTATTGATCAAGAACAAACACAGATGGAAGAGATTGAGACTTTCTTAGATCAGCATATTAATCGTTCTCACAATACTCTAGTTTTTGTCCCCAATTGCTGGGCTTTACATATGGTATTTACAGCGATGAAAAAACTTCAATTAGCGATGCCTCAAACAGGGCTGGTTGGCTTTGACAATATTGAGTGGACTAATTTTTCTTCACCAACCGTTACCACTATTGTTCAGCCAGCTTACGAAGAAGGTAAAGAGGCGGCTGAGATTCTTATTAATGAAATTGAAGGGGCGCTCCACGAGGAAAAGCAGAAAATATTTGATTGTAAGATTGAATGGAAAGAATCAACACTATAAAAACAGTAAAGGCTCTCAATTTCCTGTAGAGGATGACTTATGTTTATAGCTTCCCCTATAGTTTATAGTTACTAAGAACTCAAGACTGCCAATAGCTGCTAGTGCTAGCAAAAATTTGCTAATGGTAAGCACTTTAATACCTTGAAGAGCCTGTCCTAGACTATTTGTGATTGTGGCTTAACTCTGAAATATTAGTTAGTCTAAAGACTAGACTTCCGTTATATTGATTTCTTTTAGTGTTTTTCATGCCTGGCTATTTCCCTTCAGCTGCTTAACTTTTTGACATAGTTGATGTTTAGCTAGAAAATTATAAGTGGTGCGTGTGATGTTAAATATGGCTATAAAGCACTTGCTTAATCGTAAGAGCTTATGATTTTCTTTTTTAAGCCATTTTTGAAAAAATGGAGCAGTTGACGCTGCACCTCAATAGTGAGACAGAAGAAAAACACTCTAAAAAACCAATTTCCTGAATTGAACAAGAGATTGGTTTTTTAAATGATATTGAATTCTAGTTTCATTATAAAATGTAATTGTTGCAATCTTTGTTATATTATTTTTGTGGTATTTTTTCTTTTGTGGGGGAAAGGTTTCAGTCTTTAGATGGAGTGAGATTCATTCGATACAGGCAATTTTGTTTCTAACGCATAAGCTTTTTGACCATAATAAAGCACTCCTGATTCTATTTTATTAGCATTTATCAGGAGTGCTTTTCTTCTGTCTCATTTTATGGATGTAACACCGTTTGCTCAGTTTTTTCTTTGGTTTGTGGTTGGTAAAAGACCAATTGATAATGATTTCCCTGACGCTGAATCTGGTACAGACCGGCTTTTTCTATCGTTAAGTTGTCTTCTACTGTTAAGGGAGCATGGTCATATTTGATGATACTCCAGAGTTTTTGCTCCTGGTCGTAGATGATTTGTTGTTGGGAGGTGTTGGTAATGATACGTATAGGCTGTTGTTTGATTGCTTCAAAAGCTGGTCGGCTTATATTGGGATAGAGTGTATAGGCATAGGTATCATCTGTCTTGGTATGCGTTTGGGTAATCGTAATATAAGTTTGCTTTTGTAGCTGCTGATTCGTATTAGTCTGATTAATTGTGGACCACTTACCGCTTTGTACAGCTTCTTGAATGGTTAGATTGGTTGGCTTATCAAATAAGTAGGCTAATTGACGTTTAGGATCGCTAGTTTCCAAAAAAATGGAGGAAACCTTATCTAGCTGATGTGGTGCTCCGTCAGATAGATTGATTACTTGACCATTAATGTAGACACGGTAAGGGCAGTTGGAATCAACTCTGCGTTGGTCAATTGTTGTCTGAGTCTGTAAATAATCTTGGTTTGTTTGAATGGCAGTGCCTAAAAAAACAATTTTATCATCTAATATAGCCCAGGCTTTTTTGGCGCTTAAACTTTGATTCCAGTTGGAGAATTGCATAGCAGCTAGGCCATTTTTAGTAGAAGAAGCAAGAGAACCAACAAAATCAGAAGGATTAACCACTTGTCCAGTTTCTTTTTGAGCATTCTGGTCCCTTTGGGTGAAACCTTTCATAATCTGAGTGGTAGCATCTTGCCGTGGTTGATTAGTTTCGGTTGTTCCGGGGAGTTTGTAGGGATTAACAGTTGGCCAAAAGTTGTCGCTATAGTGAGCGAGGTCATTATTATAGAGATAAAACATGCCATCACTGGTATACCAACCGCGAGTATTTTCGTTGTTCATAGCTTCATAATTTTGAGTTCGATCCGAGTAGAGAGATAGACCAAAACCAAAATCCTTTTCGGAGTTATAATAGACCAACTTGTCCATACTATTATAGGTTTTGAGATAGGTTTTTGACTTGACTTTGGGCAGGTTAGTATCGCCTTTTAGTTTCTCAACAGCTGCAATATCTATGTAAGATTTAAGGTTCTTATTGGTATCGTAGTAAGTATCAGCTGCAATGATGTTTTTAATTTGGGCCTTTAGAACTTGATTACGCGTGCTTTGATCCATGTTAGCTATTCGTAATAAGGCTCTGAGAACTTCGACACTAGCAGCATGTGTTGAGCTAGCTTCACGGCTAATGGAGCGTCCTCTGGTCATATCCATTAACTGTCCTTTAATGATTATTGGCAAGAAAGACTGATCGATCCATTGGTAAATATGATTGATTTGATTGGGGGTGAAGGGGGTATCCGTTTTTTGAATGATAGGCAGTAATTGTGCTAAGCCATCAATTAAGACATTCCCATAGGCTCCAGTGTAAGCTATATGTGTATGGTCAATGTAAGAACCATCAGTATAAAAGCCATTGCCGTTAGTGACTGTTTGAAAGAGTTTTCCTAAAGATGCTGTGGTTTCTTTGACAATAGTGGCATCTTTACGAATCAAACCTGTCAATACCTTAACACGCCCCATATCCACTAGATTACCTCCTAAAGCTGGAAATGGGTTTACCAAAGTCATTCGAAAGTAGTTAGAATTAGGAACAAAGTGCTCAATAGTATCTGTTAGGGTCATCATTTCGGATTGTGAGAAATAAGAATTAAGAAGGGTTAGGCTGCCTAGCAGTGCACGTGGTACACCTATCTCATAATCCCACCAGTTAGCTCCGCCTTCAATATCTTGATTGCTATTGTAGACATTCAAATTCAACCAGGCTAGGCCTTCACGAACCACTCGAATAGCCTGTTCATTCTGGTAGTAAACAGAACCTGGCGTAGTAATCTGCTTAGCTATTTCTTCTAAACGACGGTAAGTAGCGGTTATCTGATCTGATTTAGTATAATCGCTTAAGTCTGACCACAAGGCTGTTCGCCCACTTGCTTGATTGAATGTGGTCATTGCTTTGGTTACATTAGTCTCCAATTGGTTAAACAAGCGGCGCATGTCGCGATTTTGATGATTATAGTAGTTATTGCCTAAGGTCATAGTATTCCAATCTTCAATGAGTTGTGAATACTTGTCAGAGGCGCTAGGGAGAATAGTAAGGGGAATAGTTGTTATTTGTTGTCTTTTTTGATCAGTGACAGTGACAGTTGCCTGGCCTTCTTTTAGGGGGTGAAGCATTCCTCCTTTTATTTGGGCAATACTGGTATCATCAATTTGATAATGATAGTCAGTGATAGGAAATACATACTGTTTATCTAAGGTTTCTTGCAGACTGGTTGGTAAGACAGGTGTCACTGGCTTGAAGTGTTCGAGATGTTTAGTGCCACAATCTGTCATAGAAATATTCTGGAAGATTGCTTTTCCGGTTCCTGATTCAAAGTAAAGTTCTAGGGTGACTTTCGAAACATTGTTTTTGGGTTTGTAGAGTTTGTGCAAAGAATGATGACTGCTGTTTCCCATTGTCATTGGAGAAAGCCAAATGCGTTTCTTTTTTGGGTCACTATTATTATCCTCAATGATACGAACAAAAGCCTGTCCGGTGCGATCCTTAGTGGTAATGTCAAAAGAGACATCATATTGGTGATTAGGGTTAATGTTGACTTGTTGTGTTACTGCCCCTCGTAAGCCCACGGAACTTTCAATAATCAATTCTCCATTAGCAGTTACCCTAAAAATAGGATGAGGGTCTTGACTCTGCTTGGAGTCTACATAGGCTGACCAAGCACTAGGAGCTTGTGGTTCAGACCAATGAGATTTAGGAGGTGATACAGTTTTTTGAGAAAAATCTCCATTTATAAGCACATTAGAGTGTTCTGTAATTTCAGTATTATTTTTGTTATGCTCAGCTTCAAGAGTTAGAGAAATAGGAGCTTTCTCACTAAGATTCTGGTTAGTTGGTGAAGAAGGGCTCGACTTAGCTGTTTTTTCTTGATGCGACTCAGATAGCGTTTGAGGCGCTGGTATTGGCTCAGGCGTCAGGTTCACAGGAGAGGAGCTTATTTCCACTGTTAAATAATTCTTGGCCGCTACCGCTGGAAGAGGAGACAATCTAAGCTGCTGTAAGGAGTTTTTGGCTTCTAACTGTTGTGATGCATCTGTCTCTAAGACGCTGGCATGACTCACTTGGGGTGCCCAAAGTACACTCACTACCAAAAGGAGTAAGATATACAAGAAATAAGATTTTTTTAAAGAATAAAATGACATGGCAATACCTCCATATGGTAAACCGGTTTAATAAAATTGTAGCACACCTAGACAATAATGTAAAGCGCTATCATCGTGTGCACCTTAGCTAGTTACTAACAAAGTTCTTTGAAAATTAGAAGAGCTAAATCTTAGCACCAACTAGCTATCGCGAACAATTTTTTTGGCTTTGAGTTGAAAAAGTGATGAATGAAGTCACCATTAATGGGGGAGTCTGATATTGTCGAAGATCTTCACAACGACTATAGCAATATTGAATGGACCTTTACAGAAATGGTATTGAACCCCTTATTTGTGATTCCGTGGTTGATTATTCCTCCAATTTGTGCAACCATTGCTTATTTAGCAACGCAAGCTGGGATAATACCTCCTGTTTATCTGGCTGTTCCTTGGATCACACCTCCAGGACTCTATGCTTTTTTGGCAACGGGTAATAATCTAATGGCTGGCTTAGTAGCACTTTTGAATGTCTTTATTGCTTTTCTTATCTGGACACCATTTGTTATCTCAGCTAATCGGGCCACATTACTTGATTAGGTTGTACCAAAGACTAGATTTGGGGTTAAGCTAATTCTTCTCACAGCATCATAAAAACTGCAGGCATAGTCGATTAAAAAACGTGCTGTCCTGCAGTTTTGTAATTCTAGTTGGCTTTTGTAGGCTGCTAGTGAATGGCCTGAGTTATCGTCTATCAGTCAAGGCATAAGCTAAGCCTGTGCCTATTGACCTTGGGTTTATTTCTTTGGTTTATGCCACTTAGAGATCACTAGACCAGTCAAGCCTGTTAAGGCCAGTACTAGAGCTAAGAAGGTTTTGGACTTGGAGTCACCAGTTTTTGCTAGCATATTTTGCGATTCCCTACTTGTCCTTGCTTCAGGTAGGAAATGGGTTTGCGTGCCTCCTTGTTGGTTGGTGCTGGTTTGAGGACTTGGTCCGTCTTCTTGCTTAGCTTTGTCTTGTTCTTGCGGCATTTGATAATCAGCTGCTGATGGTTGGTGTGCTTGAGCGAGCCTAATGACGACGGCTGTTAAGCCAGCTAGGGTTAAGCTATCTTTAGTGAAGGTTATGCCAATTGGCTGGCTGATTGGGCTTGTTCCGGCTTGTTCAGCATCCACAAGGACCTCTCCTTGTAAAAGCTGCTGATAAATTTGGGGAAGTATTAAACGTCGTGGTTCTTGGTCGGCATTGACAAAAACAGCATAGCAATCACCATTGGTCGCAATTGTTTGATAACCGATGACCAGATCTTCTTCTTTAATCCCATGGTGTCCAGCTTGGGTGATGAGGGTCACCTCTTGGTCTATCTGGCTTTTGCTTGCTTTACGAAAGGCATCGGTTGATCGCCGCAGAGCAATCAAACCGGCTGTGTAAGCCTGTGTTTTGGTGCTAATGGGATATTTGCTGGTATCGGTGGCCCTGGTCCAATCGAAATGATTGACCGCATCTGAGGAGTCGTAAGAATCATGAATGAAGTAAGGAAAGTCGCTAACAGCATCAATGACTGTTGATTTATTAGGAGCTTGTTCCTGGCTGACCCGCCCTTTGAAGTTAGGATTTAGGAGCTGTTTGGTTCGACCATATTCCTGTCCAGAATGCAAAAAGGCTGTTCCTTGTGCGGTTAGGATAAGGGTGTTACCAAGGCGAATTCGCTTATGGATTTCTTCATGGGCTAGTTGAGGGTCTTTATTGATAGATTTAGCAATAACATCGTGTAGCGTCAAGTTATCATGGGCGGCAATATATTGAACGACATCACCAGGGCTATCTGCCTTGAAGTTTGTTGGTTGGGCTTTAATATTGTTGAAAATAAGCTCTAAGTTCTTAGGACTACCTGTGATAAAGGCGGGAGTGCCTTCGTTGGGGTAGCCTGATTTTAAGGCATTGCGGATGTCGTCTGAGAAGACGCCAACTGTATCTGTTGCTGCCATCCAATCTTGATCAGCTGCTGTGACTTTTTTATTCTCATCGCCTTGGAAGGTGCGCCAGCCCTCACCAATCATGATAATATTGGGATTAAGTGTCTTGGCTGTTTGGAAAGCCTTTTCGATAGCGGCAGCATCATGGTCTCCCATCATGTCAAAGCGAAAGCCATCAACCTTAAATTCATTGATGAAATAGGTAATGGAATCCACCAAAACCCGACGACTCATGGCATGGGTTGTACCTAGCCGTCCTCCGCCAAAGCTTTCACGAGGGCTTCCGTCAGCGTTCATAAAGTGGTAGTAGTTTGGCTCAAGGTCTTCAAAAATATAGGTTCTGGCGGTGTGATTGTAAACGACATCAAGGATGACTCCCATGCCACGTTTATGGATCTCATTGACTAAGTTTTTAAATTCTGTAATCCGCAGGCTAGGATTAGTTGGATCGGTCGCGTACATCCCTGTTAAGGCAAAATAGCTTTGCGGGTCATAGCCCCAGTTGTAGTTATTGTCTGCTGAGCTGTAGTCGTTTGAGCGTGATTTATCATTTTCATTGACGAAGAAGTAGCTCATAATGGGCATTAACTGGATATGGGTGACTCCTAGATTTTTTAAGTAATCTAATTTTTCTGTGAAGGCCAAAAAGGTGCCAAATGGCTGCTTAAGCTGTCCTTCAAGGGCAAGATCTGAGGTGAAATCACGAATATTAGCTTCGTAGATAATGGCATCCTCGCGTTTTTCAAAGCCATCAATCTTTGCAAAATCAAGCTTTGGCCCTAATTGACTTGGATTAACAAAGGCGGCTTTAGCAACCTTATCTTGCTCAGTGATGTGGTTGCTATCCCAGGCCGCTAGGGATTTAGCATAAGGATCTAACACCAGTACTGTTTGATCACCGCGCGTGATGGCATAGTGGTAATAGTAGCCATCGTAGTTGCTAATAGGCAGACTTGTGTGGTCCAGGTGTGCTTGCCAGACACCTGCTTGGGCTTTGGTCATGGCCACCTGAGCTAGAACGAGGTCTTGGTTAGTCTTATCATAAACAACGACCTTCACCGCATCAGCACTTGGGGACCACAAACGCAAATCAACGGCCGTTCCTGTTTCATTAAGCTTGGCTCCAAGTTCGCCATCATAGGCATAGAGCTGATCTTTGAGTTCCCAAGCGAGATAGGTTGTGGCCTTACTTTTGCCATAGGACACTGTATAATTCGCAGACTCTGCCTTAAAATTACCAGAGAGGGTGAGGATAGCATGGAGAGGATCAAGCGAAAGCGCCGTCACTTCCACCGGTTGGCCGGCCTTATCTGTGACTTTGATTTCTTTGCGCAGCTGGGTTTCATCAACCCCATCTAAAGTTGAAAAACGAGCTTTGATCGTTGTTAGACTGGTCTGCTCGGCATTTTTAACCACCACTTGATCAACATAATAAGGATTGTTATAAACTTTTGGATCGGTATCTTTAACAAAGACCTGATTATGATTGGCTAAATCTTTAAAAAGATAGTCGTTTGGTTGAATTTTCACATCATCTCCTTTTTTACTTTTATCGAGGATAAGAAAGCCGAGCTCTTTGGCATTTTCCCTGAGAGGAATATCAACGTATTTGCCATATGGGCCCTCTTTGACGAAATCGCAAGCCCCGGTTGGCCAATCTTGTGAGGGGTTGCTGACGTCTTTAAAGACCCAGGCAGCCAGATGGTCATAGTTGTCAGTAGAATGACGGTAATTAATCCGCACATATCCTTTTGGCACAGGTCGGTATGTAAAAATCTTATAGGCACTATCAACCCAGGCCTCATTCATCTGTGGATCAATGAGCGCAATGTGCCGATTCTGTGAGATATTGTCTCCCTGATGATTATTAATCAAAAAGGAGAGCTGCTGATGACTGGACTTGGACATTTTAATATCCAGATAGTAGCCAAAATCATCTTTTTGAGCCTGAGCTAAGGGCGTAGCTCCCAGTGGCCAGCCATCTGAAGCCCTCTCAACATCATCCCACAGCCATAAGCCCAAATTGTCCAGGGGCTGATCAGGCAAAGTCTGCAAATGTAAGCGAAAATACCCAGGCTCAATCTTAGGAGCTGTGACTATACCCTCAGCCGTAGCATTTGGTGCTGGCAGTGGGGCTTGCTCAGTCTCAGCTGGGACTTTGATGTTTACGTCTGGCTTATTGGGGAAATGGGCTGTGCTTTCTAGAGTGGTAGTGGTTTTAGCTTTAGCTTGAGCACGGTTATCAGTTATCTCCTTCTTTGCTTGCGCTTCATTAGGAGGGGTCAATGACGTGCTGGCTGGACTTGCACTAGAATCAGCAAGGGTCTGTTTGGCAGTCGCTGTGCCATCGCTTGCATAATCGCTTTGATTTGTAAAATGATCCTCAGTTAGTGCTTGGCTATTTGCTGTTAAGTCAAGTGCTACTGGCTGGTTGTCAGCCTTTGTTTCTTGTGCTAACACAGGCTTACTAATCCCAAGCCAAGCAGCTCCTATAGCGACAGAGGTAACACCAATACTTAACTTTTTAATGGCGTAACGGAAATGCTCTTGCCGCAAGTGGCTTGCTTTACCAGGCCAAGAGTGTTTTGTCATAAAATCCTCCTAATGCTTGAAAGTTTTCAAAAATATCTTACCATATTGCGCAACCGCTTGCAATTTGTAATTGATTTCTGAAAATCCCAGGAAGTTTACTACCAGTCTTTTGCTTTTTTATGCAATGCTGTGAAAGAGGTGACCTGTCAAGCAAAGAACAAAGGCTTAAGCGTTTGAAATTCAAGAGCAGCTAGATTGGAGGGGCTAAAACCTGTTACGTAGGTGCGTGTGCTCTTATTTTAGGAATCAACTTACAAAAAAGGCTGAGACAAACGTCTTCAGCCATGATTATTTCACTCTCCTAAGATTTTCATGGACCTGCCCTCTAGAGTTATTGGCTATTTTTGGTTATTGCCGGCGGATTTTTTAAATGCCTAAGTCGGCTTTATACCGATAACAAGTAACAGTCAGGTCAGTATCAGTTGGCTGCTTGCCTCTTATTTGCTTAATTTAATAACTCATTGATGCGCTGGGCAGTCTCTTTGAGCTGTTTTTCTAAAAAGTCGTACCCTTTAATCTTAAGCCGACTGGTCGGCCCTGAACATCCAATTGCAGCAATCAATTGTTTGTTTTGATAGAGTCCTGTTGCTAGGCAGGTTAAACCATATTCATATTCTTCTTGGTCATAAGCAATGCCAGTGGTAAGAATGGCTTTTTTGTCAATCTGGAAATGCGCGTAGTCTGTAATGGTGTTTAGCGTCCTAGCCTTTAAATCTTTTTTAAAATAGTCTTGGATTTCTGCGTCAGTCATGTGACTCAGAAAAATTTTCCCCATAGAGGAACAATACAGTTTGGCTGTTGGTGCAAGAGAAAACTGCAAGAGATAAGTTTCCCCTGCTTCAGTATGGATAAAGTAAACTTGCTTATCATGGTGAATGGCTAAGTTAATGGTTTCACCAGTCATTTGCGTAAAGGTTTGCATATGAGGTTTTGCCAATTTTATCAACGCTTGATTATGAACGTCAATGGGTTTGTACCGTAGCATCCCATAGCCTAAAGTATAAATGTTTTGATCAATTTGAATGACAAAGTGATGTATTTCTAAGGCTTTGAGGAGACGAAAGACGGTTGTCTTTGAAAGCTTGGTTTGTCTGGCAATCTCTGAAACACCTAAAGGACGATCATCAGCTAAACTATCCAGAATGAGCACGGCATTATCTAAGGTTTTGATATGGTAATCTGTCATATTTCCTCCTGTTATCTATCTATTATAACATGAAAAAACTTAGGCTATTAGTTAAGTAAGCACCTTAATCTTTGGGCCTTTGTGAGTCAAAAGAAGGGCTTGGTACCCTAAAAAAAGGGCTACCGCCAAAAAGTCAGATAATTATTGAAGTCAAACAGTACAAGTTTTGTTCTGATAAGCACCTGTAGATGGTCTACAAATACAAAATAGGTTTGCTTTTTGTAAAGATTACCTTGTTTAGATAAAGCTTGATTCAAACATAAACAAAGCAGATTTTAGTCATTAAGCTTGGCCATAAGGTCAAAGCAAGCCCCAAAGAAGAGTCTAGTGCATTTTTTGAAAGCGTTTTACAAAATTCTTGACAATGGTATTACAAAGGACTATGATAAAACGGAACGCTGTTCCAAAATAAAGAAAAGAGATTTGATATGTCGCAGCTTTCGCTTCAAAATAGGCTTGCTGGCCTATTTAAGTTTGTCGTCTTGACGCTTTTTGGGATTTTCTTTATGCTAATACCCATTAGCTGTAATGGTAAAATTGATACGATACTTTCTGGATCGGACCTGGTAATGCTGCCATTATGGTCACAGAAGAATTATTCGAAAAAGGTTATTTCACTACAAAAGAAGTGGCAACGATTGGTTCATAATTTGCTACAGGTAGTGTGATGCACATTATCTATTGATCAGAGACGGCAGCATTATTAATGTCAACCAATAAAAAGATGACTTTTTTAGCTGTTGTGCCCATCTTTTTAGCAAGAACATTTCTATCCATTATCTTTATTATTTTAATCGCACAATGGTTTGTCAGCTAAAGTGAAAGGAGCGCTAAAATGAAAATTGTTAGGCTTTTTGAAGATCAGATGTTGCAGTATGAAGAAAAAGTAATTCAGGAATTAGGCTTAGATGTCTCTATTGATGTCAGAGTTTGCCAAACCGAAGCAGAGATTATTCAAAATGCACAAGACGCTGACGTGCTCATTACGGTTTATGAACCTCTAACCCAACATGTTTTGGAGAATCTTCCTAACCTAAAATTAGTCTTATACCGCTCAGTTGGTGTTAACAACATTGATTTAACGTTTGCAAATCAGCTTAAACTTCCGGTCTCTCATCTGGTACATTACTGTACTGATGAAGTTGCTAATTATGTTGTGGCGGCTATCTTGATGCACAATCGAAGAATTCATGATTTTAACCAAGTCGTTAAAGTGAGGAAGCAGTGGGATAGTGAGCACTTTCTTGATATGCATCGCCTCTTTGTCCAGACAGTTGGGTTGATTGGATTTGGTAATATTCCCAGGCTGGTGGCTAAACGGATGCAGGCCTTTGGTTGCCAAATCTTGGCCTATGATCCTTTTGTTGCTAAAGACGTTTTCAGCAAGGCTGGTGTGCAATCAGTTAGTCTTGAAGAGCTCTTTACAGACAGTGATTATATTTCCAGCCATCTTCCCCTTACTCCCCAGACTAAAGGAGTTTTAAATCAGAATCTTTTTGCTTCTACTAAAAAGGCGCCAGTTTTTATTAATGCTTCGCGTGGAGGTGTTGTTAATGAAAAAGATCTCGTTACAGCTTTGCACAATGGTCATATTTCTTATGCCATCCTAGATGTCCTAGCCAGTGAGGATCCTGACTTGGAGCAATTGCCATTTATACCTATGGAAAATGTCCTTTTGACTCCTCATATTGCGTTTTATTCACAAGAGGCTTTTTTGCAGGGCGTACGGGAAAATTTGGAAAACCTGCAGGCTTACTTACGTCAAGACTACCAACAGGCTGGCCTTGTTAATGCTAAAGAAATTGACTTATAAGGGCATCCCTAAACGGTGAGCTTCTTGTCTTTACTACCACCCCGGGCTTAGGTTGATATGTAGTCCCCCTTTTACTGGATTAATCTAGTCATAAGGACATATCCGTTTCTTTGCGGCGACCTAAGCATTAGTTTTATGCTATAATTGTAGAATAATGATCGTGAAACGATGGGGATGGGATGGCGTTTTTATGAATAAGATTAGATATGGAATTGTCTCAACAGCGCAAGTGGCACCACGGTTTATTGAAGGGGCTCGGTTAACACAAAATAGTGACGTTTTGGCTGTTTCTAGTCGCTCTTTAGAGAATGCGCAAGCTTTTGCGACCAAGTATCAGGTACCGCGAGCTTACGGTAGTCTAAAGCAAATGCTAGTTGATAAAGATATTGATGTTATTTATGTAGCAACTATTAATAAAGAGCATTATAATGTGGCCAAAGAAGCCCTATTAGCTGGAAAGCATGTTTTAGTTGAAAAACCCTTTTGCCTTGCCTATCATCAGGCGCGTGAGCTGTTTGATTTGGCTTTTCGTCAGAAGTGTTTTTTGATGGAAGCACAAAAAGCGGTGTTTATTCCGATGACTCAGAAAATAAAACAAGTACTTGCTTTAGGAGCTCTAGGGCAGATTGTTTCAGTATCTTCGACCACGGCTTATCCTCACATTGATCATGTTTCATGGTGGCGTGATCTGTCTGCTGGTGGGGGGACCGTCTATTCGATGGCTCCTTATGCCTTGAGTTATGTTCAATATCTTTTTGATTCTCCCATTCAGCAAGCAGGCGGGATTGCTAATTTTCCCCAAGGTGAGAGTGATAGCCAATCGAAACTTATCTTGCAGCTGAGCAATGGCCTTTTGGTAGATGTCTTTCTAACGACAGAATTAAATCTTAAACATGAACTCATAATCCGAGGGACTAAGGGGACACTCCAAGTGCCACAATTTTGGAGAACAACGGTAGCAACGATAACCGATGCCGATGGTAATAAGCATCTCCTAGAAGCACCAATGGACAGTGATTTCACTGCAGAGATTGACCATGTCAGCAATATGATTCAAGAGGGACAGTTACTCAGTCCAGTCATGACACCAGAATTGACTCTGCTAGGAGTTAAGGTTATGGAAGGCCTACACAAGTCTTGGGGAAAAGCATAATCTATCTAAAATGGAGTTGGGCTAAGGCGCAACTTCTTTTTGCACTGGAGGGACATTTACAAGCCTAGAAAAACAGCTTATAATGGGAACATGACAAAACGACAATCCTTACATTTCCCCTTACCACCAGAGACAATTGAGCACCTTCAACATATGGACCGCCTCCAGGTCACCGTTTCTTTGTCTCGGCAGGAACTCCAGATTATAGAGTCTCTTGATGAAGAAGCTTCAACTATTCCTCAAGGGATTATGATTCTCCTTAGTCTTTGTGCTAGTGGCCTGACTTATGGCTTGGCTCAATTTTGGCAAATGCAACTAGTGCCCTTGGTTGGAGATCTCTCGATTGCCAGTGCCCTGCTTGTCTTTGGTAGTCTTATTGCCACAGTGCTCTTTCATATAAATTTAATTCGAAAGCGCGAGCAATTTCTTGGCGGCTTTGACAATAAGGTCTTTTGGCGGATTCTTCCAGTTTTGGGGATTGCTTTGACCGTTGTGCAAGTTTTGATCCTCTTAGGTTTCACCTGGCTTTTAGAGCAGCTCTTTTTGGGAGCGAAATTCGATCAGCTGACCTCAAGTCTTTTAGTTGGAATTATGGTTTATATGATGGCTGTGCTTTGGGTGCAGCTGTCGGATCGGATCCGTGTCAGTTGGTTGCCAAGCCTCTTTCCTATTATTATGCTCAGCGGTTTTTTCTTGTCCATGGCGACTAACAGTACCCGACGCTGGTGGCAGTTTAACCTGAGCTTTTTAGGGACTAGTCAGGCGCGTGATAGCTGGCGCTTCAATGTGACACTTATTCTGTCAGCCTTTGTGCTTATGGCCTTAATTGACTATCTCTTCGTCGTTTTGACGCATGTGCTTGGCCATCAAAAGAAATTAATAGTGCTACGCTTGTTGTTGTCTCTAGCAGCGCTGAGTCTAGGAGCAATTGGTTATTTTCCTAATAATCAGGGCTCTCATCACATGCACATTAGAGTGGCCAATGCTCTTGTTTATTTGATGATTGTTCTTATTTTAGGAGTCAAGTGGTTGGTGCCAAAGGCTAGTCGTGATTTTCTGGTCACCTCCTATAGCATAGTAGGTGTTTTGATTGTCCTTGCGATTGGTTTTCAAGGCGTGCATTATTTGTCTTTAACAGCTTTTGAGCTAGCGGGATCCTTGTTAGCTATGACTTGGATGTTATTATTGGTTAATCACTTAGAGAGCCTTGCTCTTCCCAAACAAAAAGAGGTCATCTTGGCTATCAAACCTTAAACTTAGCTAAAGGAAATAGCAGCCTAATCGCTTGTTATTTCTTTTTGTTTACTCCATAATAGAAGGCAAGTATTTAGCTCGTGAAAGGAGCCTTATTGCTTATGTCTCGTAACCAAAATGCCCTACGCATCATTAATTTGGCAGAGCTCTCCCAAGACGAAAAAAACCAACTCATCTCAAAGCAATTGGTGACTAAAGAAATTTTGGCTTATGCCCAAGACCGCCATGAGGCTTCCTTTACTGAAAAAAATGAAGCCTTTTTGACAGTGGTTTACCAAGTCTTAGAGCAGGCTGTTGTTCCTTTTCATATTGGGGATATTCCTAAATTTCATCCCTTGACTTTTGTGCTTAATGCGGAGTGTCTCGTATTACTCACCACGCCTCTTACGCATTCTATGAGTGTATTAATGGCAGAGCAGATCGATCAGACTCAGTCGCCCAGGCACATGCTCTATCAGCTCTTAACCCTATTTACAAAGCAGTATTTTGCCTTAATGGATGATATTACACAGCATCGTGATCATCTCATTAAAGATTTACGAAAACGTCCCAATAAGCACAATCTGGCTGTACTTGCGAATTTGCAAAGCGGATCGGTCTACCTTTTAATGGGGTCGAAGCAAAATTCGGAAATGTTAAATGATTTGAAGGCGCTTAGCCAAGATGACGATGATTTGGAGGTAGAAAAAGAGCAATTAACCGATGCTCTTATTGAGGCGCGCCAGCTATCCAACATGTGTTCCTTACATACCCGGATCTTGGAGCAGCTGGCTTCATCTTATAATAATGTGCTGAGCAATCGGCTTAATGATAATGTAACGGTTTTGACCATCATATCTGTAGGGCTTGCCATTATTTCTGCTGTGACGAGTTTTTACGGCATGAATGTCAAACTGCCTTTTGCCAAGATAGATGTCGTTTGGCTGCTCATTTTGCTCATTACCAGCTTATTTGCTCTCATAGCCATGGTGGCGATGCGACGTTTTGTCAATCATGACCATGATGATAGGTGGAATCGCTAGTGCTTTGACAGTTGATTGTCTTCATATCTGCTGAGCAGGCGTTTTTTGAGGTGGCTGACTCACAGCTTGCGCTGCATCAGTGGGCTAGCCTTGTGTAGGCAGGGATACCCTTTAGCATAAATGAACCCAAGGCAGAGCTTTCTGTCTTGTTTTTTAGAGCATTTTCTCAAGCTCAGCTGATTTTGCGTAAGCCATGTTTCAGCTGATCTCACAAGTGGCCATACCAGTTTTTTATGCTGGGCAAGCATCCTAGCGAGGTTAAAAATAGCAGAATAGTAAAATTTGATTCGCCAAAGTCAGCAAACTGTGCTATAATGCCCTTAAAAATATTCTAATAGTATAATTAGAGTAGGCTAATAAAATCAAACAATCTCACTTTTTAACTTTGGGACCTCATTGAGAAAGAGTTGATGATTGTTTAGAAAGGAAAAAATGAACAAGAAAACACCGCTCCAGGCACTGACCCTGAGTCTTATTGTGGCCACCTTGATTTGCCATGCTCAGGAAGTCCAGGGATTAGAAAACGCTCCAGCGAGCGACCAGGCCCAGCTTAATCAGAAAAAGGCTGAGACTGATGATTGGTTTGACGATGAGGATACTTCTTTAGACGTGCGGTCAAAAAGCAGTGGCTTAGACCAAGCAAGTGATCAGGACTTAGTAACTGATTTATTTAAAGAAGATGCTAAGCAAGCTCCAGCTCAGGTTGACGTTGCTGCTGACAGTAGGTCTTTAGACCAGGCAACTCCAAAACCAACTACTGACATCACTTCCACAGCGCCGCAATCACAGAAAGCTTCATCATCAGCACCCGCGCCGCAGTCACAGAAAGCCTCATCAGCATCCGCGCCTCATAGGACAGAAAACACATGGCAGGCTAGTGATTTTGTAACCAAGGATGATACTTTACTTGGTTTTTCCAAAGATGGGCTTCGCAAATTAGCTGAAACACCGGAAGTCATCTTGCCTCAAAGGGATGCTCATAACCGACCGCTGACTAAGATTGCCAGCTTTGCTTTTACCCCTTATAAATCTCAAGAAATCGCAGATTATACTGGTCGTGAAGGCGAAAATGGCGAAGTAAATCAGCTGGATGTGGATGGTCATCCCATCGCAATAGTTGGTGAAGATTTTGGACCATTTCTGATCCATAAAATAATGATTCCTGAAGGCTACCTTTATATTGGACAGGATGCGTTTAATAATAATAGTGGCATAGTTGAAGTAGACTTACCAGATAGCTTAACCACCATTTCTGATTATGCTTTTGCGCATATGGCTTTAAAAAAATTGCAGCTCCCACAGTCCATCCGTAAAATCGGTGATCAGGCCTTCTTTGACAATCAGATTACTGGCCCCTTGCACCTGCCTAAAACATTAAAAGACCTTGGAGAAAGAGCCTTTAAGTCAAATCGCCTGACCGATATTATTTTTGAAGGAGAAGAGCTGACAGAATTAAAAGAGGCAACTTTCCAAGATAATGACTTAAGACAAGTTAAACTGCCTCGCAGCATTCGGCATCTAGGACCAGACAGCTTTACAGGTAACCCAGGTGAGGCAGCATATGGCAATAGCGTGGTATTGTGGACCACAGATGGTCAAAATCCCCATCACTTACATACCGAAAACGTTCTTATTAATCCACAAGCTAGCGCTAACCAAGCGCAGGGTGAGCTTGATGCTAGTCAGTGGACCCAAGCAGATTTCACGTATCAAGGACATATTTTGACCGGCTTTTCACAAACAGGTTTACAAAAAATCAGAAAAAACAAAGCCCTTGTCTTGCCAAGTGAGCATCAAGGTGTGAAGATTACGGAAATTGCTGATAGTGCTTTTAGAAATGTTAATTTTGCTGAGAAAACCCTGCAAAAATTTGACATTAAGAGTCTTGAACTTCCAGCAACCATCAAAAAAATAGGCGCCTTTGCTTTCCAATCCAATAATTTGGAAAGTTTTGAAGCAAGTGATGACCTAGAAGAAATTGGCCAAGGCGCTTTTATGAATAATGCTATCGAAAGCCTCACGCTAAATGAAAAACTAAAAGTAATTGGCGATGCAGCCTTTCACATCAATCGGATTTCAGCAATTGTCATTCCTGAAAATGTCGAAACAATAGGATTATCTGCATTTAGACAAAATGGTGCTAAACACCTGCTCTTTTTAGGCAATAAAATCAGTAAAATCGGCGAGATGGCTTTTCTAAGCAACGCTTTAGATGCATTAGATCTATCAGCACTGCTAGGCTTAGAAGAAATAGGTGTCCAGACCTTTGCGCATAATCACTTAAAAACCATTCAATTGCCCGCAGCACTGACAGCAATCCATGAAGAAGCTTTCAAAAATAATGCGATTGAAGAGGTTCATCTCCCTCATAAGGTTACAAAAATCGCCTTTAATGCTTTTGATGACAATAAGAGTAAAGCCGTCATCATTAGAACAGCTCATCAAAATCACTATCGATTGGCAGATGGAACCCACTTTGAAATTGACCCTGAGTTGATGACAAGTGATATGACAACAGTTGAGCAGGCATTACGCAGAATTGACCAAGTGGCCTTTGATAGCTTGCGAGCTGCGACTGCAGTACACTTTACTAACTTGAAACAAACTGGTCAGCAGCTTCTTTTAAATAAAACGGTACGCCTGGGTTACCAGTTGAAATACCTGTATGAAGTTGATTTTTTCCTATCTCGGGTAACCATTGATCAGTATCTCAAAAAAGCAGAGCAAGTCATTCAACAAACAGCTCAAACTGCTAATCTTAAGCTATTAGAGCAGCACTTGCCAAAATATCGACTTTCCTATAATAATAGTGCATTAAGCGCCACTCAGGTAAAACGCTTGGAAAACGAATTGCATCAGCTCCTCAACTTAGCACTGAATCAAGGAGAGATTTCCCAAGCAAGAATGATCCAGGGACTCTATTTGCTAAAAACTTCCTTACCGATTCCTGAGTATTACATCGGACTTAATCTTTATACTGATGAAAATGGCAAAATTCTTTTTGTCCTTGATATGAGTGATACAATAGGACAGGGCCAAAAAGATGATTATGGGAATACTATTTTAAATGTTGATGAAGATAATGAAGGTTACCATGCCCTTGCAA
Source organism: Streptococcus halichoeri (assembly GCF_019774635.1). Taxonomy (NCBI): domain Bacteria; kingdom Bacillati; phylum Bacillota; class Bacilli; order Lactobacillales; family Streptococcaceae; genus Streptococcus; species Streptococcus halichoeri. The sequence goes on along the minus strand of NZ_CP081502.1, from coordinate 1,880,866 downwards.
TTGCAACCTTAGCTGACTATGAGGGACTTTTCATTGATGATATTTTGCATAAAGACCTTGCCCAGCTTAACATTTCTGAAGTTAAAAAGGCCCCAGAGCACCGTCTAGGAATCTTTAAGGCCATCCAGGATGCTGCAAGAGATTACATGAAGCACAAGGCCAAACAAAGCCAACTTGCTGGTAAAAACGCTAAGCAAAGCCCTAGCCAGCACATTCCAGGAACTACTAACAATAAACTTAGCCAAGTTGTCATTGAAAATAGTCAAGAGAAAAAGGGAATGGGCAAAGCAGCAGACAGCCAACGTGTATTTGGCCAGCAAGCCTCATCAGTAAAAGCAGGCCATTCTGCTTCAGAGACTTCCTTACCACAAACAGCTGAACAACCAGCAGCTATGCCAATAAGGCTATTAGGACTCGCCCTGCTTGGTTTCTTTGGTTTCTTTAAATTACGATCATCTAAAAAAGAATAAGCATTTTAGCAAGAAAATGCTCTCTAGTAAATAAGTCAAGTAAGGAATGCAAAATTCACTTACAGCTAAAATAGCACTAAAAAATAATAAAAAACTGCATGAAATCAGCCTTTCTTAGCGAAGATTTCGTGCAGTTTTTACAAGGTAATAATTTTTTGTTCCCATACTTTATTTATTGCTAAAGAAAAAGGGCGGGGTGTAGTGGCTAAGTCGTTCAAAGCAAGCCTGAGCCTCCTGATTGGTTTCACAAATAATCAAGCAGGTATCATCGCCACACACAGTTGCCACAACTTCTGGGATTTGCATAGCATCTAAAATGGAGCCAAATGATTGGGCAAGTCCTGGTAAGGTCTTTAAGACGATTTGGTGTTGCACAACTTTTAGCATGACGAGAGCATCTTCCATATAAAAGCGCAAGCGATGTTCCCAACGCGTCTGTGAAATAGCTAAAGTTTCATAGTGGGTCTCTGTTCCATTGGACACTTTGACAAGATTTAATTCCTTCATATCTCGTGATAGGGTAGCCTGTGTGATATGAATCCCATTTTTTTCTAATTTTTTTTGGAGCTCTAGTTGGGTGTGAATGGTTGTCTCTGATATTAAAGAACGAATTAGTTGATGACGCGTTTCTTTTTTGTTCATGTATGAAAGACCCCTTTTTAAGCTTTGATTATTGTTTTGAGTATAGCAAAAAGGCCACTAGCTGTAAAGTTTTTTCTGAACCGCTTACATAAAGCTTTCTTTTGTGGTAGAATAAATAAGATGAGTGAAAATAGGAGGTAGGCCTTGCTTAAGAGGGAAGATTATCAATATCTAAGAAAATTAGATGATTTTAAGTATTTTTCTATTGAAGCTTTTGATAAGATTGCTGGTCAAATGGAGTACCGACGAGTGCCAAAAGGGCATGTTCTCTTTTTTGAAGGGGATGTTCGCGATAAATTATTTATTGTTGATAAAGGCTATTTCCGGGTGGAACAAAGCGATCAGTCAGGTTCCTTCCTATACACAGACTTTATTCGGCATGGCACGATTTTTCCCTATGGCGGTATTTTTACAGATGCCAGGTACCATTTTTCTGTGGTGGCGATGACAGATGTTTCTTATTACTACATGCCAGCAGAGCTTTTTGAACGCTATTCCTTGACGAATCAGCAGCAAATCTTGCATCTTTTTGGAAAATTATCCAAATTATTGGAATTGCATGAGCTACGAGTACGTAACCTCATCACTTCAAGCGCTAGTTCTCGAGTTATTCAATCCCTTGCTATTTTATTAATCGAAATGGGAACAGAGACAACTAATACGCTTCCTTTTCAATTAACCTCAACTGAGATCGCTAATATGAGTGGAACGACGCGTGAGACTGTCAGCCATGTCATGAGTAGACTCAAGCGTGAGCGACGTATTGCTATTAAAGGCAAATACTTAACTTATCTGGATAAGGATTATTTTCTCCAATTTACACATTAAACAGTAAAATGTAGTATTTTTTACTGTTTTTTTATATTTTTTTCGAATTAATTCGAATTAATAAGTATAAACTTTTGTCGAATAATGTAAAAAACTTACAAGTAAACGCATTCAAATTAATAAGTATGCATTTCCGCGACGAAAAGTGTCAGAAATCATACAAAATAACGTGATGAATTTCCTGTTTTTGAACCGTTTACAAATTATACTAAAACTATGAGCAGGAGTAACATAATCTTGACCTGTGAATTCACAACGACTTATCTATTTAGAAAGAGGTAATTCAAATGACTGCTAAATCACCAATTCATGTTTATTCAGAAATTGGAAAACTAAAAAAAGTAATGCTTCACAGACCTGGTAAAGAAATTGAAAACTTAATGCCAGACTATCTTGAACGTTTACTTTTTGATGATATTCCTTACTTAGAAGCAGCACAAAAAGAGCACGATGCCTTTGCAGAAGCTCTTCGTAAAGAAGGTGTGGAAGTGCTTTATCTTGAAAAATTGGCTGCTGAATCTTTAATTAATGATGACATTCGTGAACAGTTTATTGATGAATACATTTCTGAAGCAAACATCAGAGGACGAGAAACGAAAAAAGCTATTCGCGAATTGCTTATGTCCATTAAAGACAATCAAGAATTGATTGATAAATCAATGGCTGGTATTCAAAAATCAGAACTTCCAGAAATCCCAGCTGACGCAAAAGGTCTAACCGATTTAGTTGAATCTGATTACCCATTTGCAATTGATCCAATGCCAAACCTCTACTTCACACGGGATCCGTTTGCAACCATTGGAGAAGGCGTTTCTCTTAACCACATGTTCTCAGAAACCCGTAACCGCGAAACGCTCTATGGTAAATATATCTTCACCTATCACCCAGTATATGGTAATGGTGCTGTGCCAATGGTCTATGACCGTAGTGAAAACACCCGGATAGAAGGTGGCGATGAGCTCATCCTTTCTAAAGACGTACTTGCTGTTGGTATTTCACAACGTACAGATGCTGCCTCAATTGAAAAATTATTGGTAAATATCTTTAAAGAAAATCTTGGTTTCAAGAAGGTTCTTGCCTTTGAATTTGCCAATAACCGTAAATTTATGCACTTAGACACTGTGTTTACAATGGTTGACTATGATAAATTTACCATTCACCCAGAAATTGAAGGCGACCTTCGCGTTTACTCAGTTACTTACGAAAATGAAAAACTCAAAATCGTTGAAGAAAAGGGCGACCTTGCTGAACTACTTGCCGCAAATCTCGGTGTTGAAAAAGTTGATTTGATTCGCTGTGGTGGTGACAATATTGTTGCTGCTGGTCGTGAACAATGGAATGACGGTTCTAACACCTTAACCATCGCACCTGGTGTTGTCGTGGTTTATAACCGTAATACCATTACCAATGCCATTCTTGAATCAAAAGGCCTTCGCTTAATTAAGGTTGAAGGAAGCGAATTAGTCCGCGGACGTGGTGGGCCTCGTTGTATGTCCATGCCTTTTGAACGAGAAGATATTTAACTTTCCCTATCGAAATAAGAGCCGGTTTTGCAAAGCTATTTCACGGCATTGTCAAGCTTTATGGCTATTATCGCATTATTATTAGAAACAGTTATTGACAAAGCCACTGAATTTGATGATAATTATAGTAATAGTCTTGTATACACGCTGTCTTGTTTGCAACAACTAAAGATTTTCTCATGTGCGCTTTCAAACGAAAATCAATTGGCAATGTAGTCAAGCAGCTAACAAGTCTTGCTTTCTTGTAGAATCTAGGAGATAAATCTGCTGCATTATTGTATATTTATAATCATCCAGTAAAGCCTAGGCATGGCTTTGACCCGCTCTTATTTCATAGTGTTTTAACTGTTATCCCTTTTGATAAAGGGCCCAAGTATCCTTAGAAGGGCAAGTCACACCGTTTGATAGAGCCTGTTTTCCCCCTCTTGGTAAAAAGTTTGACGTTACTTTTAGCTGTTTAACTATTGGAGGGCGCAAAGTGATACTAACCATTAAATAAGTAATTCATTAATAACTCAAAGGAGATGTAGATGACTCAAGTATTTCAAGGACGTAGTTTCCTAGCAGAAAAAGATTTTACCCGCGCTGAATTTGAATATTTAATCGATTTAGCTGCCCATTTAAAAGACCTTAAAAAACGTGGTATTCCTCACCACTATTTAGAAGGTAAAAATATTGCCCTCTTGTTTGAAAAAACGTCTACACGGACGCGTGCAGCATTTACAACTGCGGCAATTGACTTAGGAGCACACCCTGAATATCTTGGTGCCAATGACATCCAACTTGGCAAAAAAGAATCAACAGAAGACACAGCAAAAGTTCTTGGGCGCATGTTTGATGGGATTGAATTCCGCGGCTTTAGCCAACGTATGGTTGAAGAACTTGCAGAATATTCAGGTGTTCCAGTATGGAATGGTCTAACAGACGAGTGGCATCCAACACAAATGCTTGCTGACTACTTAACAGTTAAAGAAAACTTTGGCAAACTTGAAGGTATCACGCTTGTTTACTGTGGTGATGGCCGTAACAATGTTGCTAACTCACTATTGGTAGCAGGTACATTAATGGGTGTTAATGTTCATATCTTCTCACCAAAAGAACTCTTCCCGTCAGAAGAAATTGTTAAACTTGCTGAAGGTTATGCAAAAGAGTCAGGAGCTCATGTACTTGTAACTGATAACGCAGACGAAGCTGTTAAGGGCGCAGATGTCTTCTATACAGATGTTTGGGTATCAATGGGAGAAGAAGATAAGTTTAAAGAACGTGTTGAATTGCTACAACCTTACCAAGTCAACATGGATCTCATTAAAAAAGCTAACAATGAAAACCTCATCTTTTTACACTGCCTACCAGCATTCCATGATACCAATACTGTGTACGGTAAAGACGTTGCTGAAAAATACGGTGTTAGTGAAATGGAAGTTACTGATGAAGTCTTCCGTAGCAAATATGCTCGTCACTTTGACCAAGCTGAAAACCGTATGCACACCATTAAGGCTGTTATGGCAGCCACTTTAGGAAATCTATTTATTCCAAAAGTCTAATTAAACTACGAAACTTTAACTACTATTAAAGATCGTTCTGGAACTGGCAACAATCACCAGAACCAGAGCGATTTTTTAATATTTTTTATCATAGAGGTAAATGATAATGGAAGAACAAAAAAAACGGGGCTTCAAACTCCCTTCCTCCTATACAGTACTGTTTATCATTATAGCAATCATGGCTGTTTTGACTTGGTTCATTCCTGCCGGAGCTTATGAAACGGCTAAAGATGGGACGGTTATCTCAGGAACTTACCATGCTGTAAAAGCTAATCCTCAAGGGATTTATGATGTCTTCATGGCGCCTGTACGTGGTATGCTTGGAACAAAAACAACCGATGGCGCGATCCAAGTCTCCTTCTTTATTTTGATGGTTGGTGGCTTTTTAGGTGTTGTGAACAAAACGGGTGCCCTGGATCAGGGAATTGCTTCTGTTGTAAAGAAAAACAAAGGCAAGGAAAAAATGCTGATTGCTATTTTGATTCCTATCTTTGCACTTGGTGGAACAACTTATGGGATGGGTGAAGAAACAATGGCCTTTTACCCTCTCTTAATTCCAGTAATGATTGCGGTTGGGTTTGATACACTGGTCGCTGTTTCTGTCATTTTGATTGGTTCACAGATTGGCTGTTTGGCTTCAACGATTAACCCTTTTGCAACTGGTGTAGCAGCAGATGCGGCTCATATTAGCATTGCTGATGGTATTATCTGGCGGGTTATCCAATGGGTGATTTTAGTTGCCTTAGCAATTTGGTATGTTCATAGCTACGCTGTGAAGGTGGAAAAGGATCCAAGCAAATCACTAGTTGCTGATAAGATTGATGAACACCGGGAATTGTTTAAGCTTGAAAATCAAAACATGGAAATGGATAAACGTCAGGTTAAAGTCCTTTGGATTTTTATTATAACCTTTGCCATCATGATTTTAAGTTTGATTCCTTGGGAAAACTTTAATATTACCCTCTTTAATGACATCAACGCCTGGTTTACGGGTCTTCCTGTTATTGGTACAATTTTTGGAAAAACAGCAGCAGCTTTTGGCACATGGTACTTCCCAGAAATCACCATGCTCTTTATCATGATGGGGATTTTGGTTGCGCTTGTGTACCGAATGTCTGAGGATGATTTTATTAGTTCATTTTTAGCAGGTGCTGCAGATCTTCTTGGGGTTGCTATGATTTGTGCAATTGCACGTGGTATCCAAGTTATTATGAATAGCGGGATGATTACGGCAACGATCTTGAACTGGGGTGAGCATGGTCTTTCTGGACTTTCCTCTCAAGTCTTTATTACCTTAACCTATTTATTCTATTTACCAATGTCCTTCCTTATTCCATCAACATCAGGATTAGCGGGAGCGACGATGGGAATCATGGCACCGCTTGGCCATTTCTCAAACGTTCCAGCCCATCTCGTTATAACAGCTTTCCAATCAGCATCTGGTGTTCTTAATATTATCTCACCAACCTCAGCGATTGTGATGGGGGCTTTAGCGCTTGGTAAGGTTGATCTTGCTACTTGGTGGAAATTTGTTGCTAAATTTATCATTATGGTAATGGTTATCAGTTTAGCACTCTTACTCATTGCTACTTTCTTCATTTAATAAAAGAGACACTCCATTCGCAGAAATAGAGGTGAACAAAAATGGAAAACTATATAACAAGCGAAATAAAAGAAGCTTGTGTTAAAGCCATTAAAACAATTGTATCTTACCCTTCAGTAGCTAATGAAGGCGAAAATGGAACACCCTTTGGTCAAGCTATCCAAGATGTGCTTGAAAAAACCTTAAGTATTTGTGAAGACTTAGGTTTTACCACTTATATTGACCCTAAAGGTTATTATGGTTATGCTGAGGTAGGCCAAGCTAAGGAGACCTTAGCTATCTTGTGTCACTTGGATGTCGTCCCAGAAGGTGATAGAAATCTGTGGAAGACTGACCCTTTTGATTGTGTGGAAAAAGATGGTCATTTGTATGGCCGTGGGACACAGGATGACAAAGGACCAACCATGATGGCTCTTTATGCCGTTAAGGCCTTAATGGATGCGGGTGTAACCTTTCATAAAAAGATTCGCTTTATTTTTGGTACGGATGAAGAAACCTTGTGGCGGTGTATGAACCGCTATAATGAAGTGGAAGAGACAGCGACCTATGGTTTTGCTCCAGATTCTAGTTTTCCGTTGATCTATGCTGAAAAAGGGCTCTTGCAAGCTAAATTAGTAGGTGAGGGTTCTGATAAGCTGCAACTTGAAGTGGGTAATGCCTACAATGTTGTCCCAGCACGCGCTACTTATCAGGGAGACTACTTAGCTGCTGTGCAAAAAGAATTAGATCAGAATCAATTTGAATATGTTTTAAAAGACGATGCACTCACTGTCTATGGTTTAGCTCAACATGCCAAAGATGCTCCTTATGGTATCAATGCTCTGATTCGCTTAGCTAAAGCCCTCAATAAGGTTGTTGAGAATTCAACGATTGACTTTTTAGCTAATGTGATAGATGAAGACGGCCGTGGTTTAGCCATTTTTGGTCCAGTTGAGGATGAACCATCTGGTATTTTGAGTTTTAACACTGCTGGTTTGACCCTAACACCACAAAGGAGCGAAATTCGTTTAGATATTCGTATTCCCGTGTTAGCTGATAAGGCTAAACTAGTGGAACAGCTCAGCCAAAAAGCCAGTGAATATGGATTAAGCTATGAAGAATTTGATTATTTAGCTCCCCTCTATGTACCACTTGAGAGTGAACTGGTGACAACTCTAATGGCGGTTTACCGTGAAAAAACAGGCGATCAAAGCCCAGCTATTTCTTCAGGAGGTGCAACCTTTGCAAGAACTATGCCAAACTGTGTAGCTTTTGGTGCGCTTTTCCCTGATTCTGTTCAAACCGAACATCAAGAAAATGAAAATATCGTTTTAGAAGATGCCTATAAAGCAATGGCTATCTACGCCGAAGCAATATATCGTCTTACGCGCTCATAAGGAGAATAAATACATGTCAAAACAAAAAATCGTTGTAGCTCTAGGTGGCAATGCCATTCTTTCAACAGACGCCTCAGCTAAGGCTCAACAAGAAGCCTTAATTTCAACCTCTAAATCACTTGTGAAATTAATTAAAGATGGTAATGAAGTTATTGTGACACACGGGAATGGCCCTCAAGTAGGAAACCTCCTCTTACAACAAGCTGCGGCTGACAGTGAGAAAAATCCAGCAATGCCACTTGATACTTGTGTAGCCATGACTGAAGGAAGTATCGGTTTTTGGCTTGTGAATGCTCTAGATAATGAGCTAAAAGCGCAAGGCATTGATAAAGATGTGGCTGCGGTAGTTACACAAGTTATTGTTGATAAAGATGACAAAGCCTTTACCAATCCGACAAAACCAATTGGACCGTTCTTGTCAGAAGAAGAAGCCAAAAAACAAGCTGAAGAAACAGGCGCTGCCTTTAAAGAGGATGCTGGTCGTGGTTGGCGTAAGGTCGTTCCATCGCCAAAACCAGTTGGTATAAAAGAAGCAAGTGTTATTAGAAGCCTAGTAGATTCAGGTGTGGTTGTCGTTTCTGCCGGTGGCGGTGGTGTGCCAGTGGTTGAAGATCCATCAAGCAAGGAACTTACTGGTGTGGAAGCTGTTATTGATAAAGATTTTGCTAGTCAAACCTTATCTGAACTTGTAGATGCCGATCTCTTTATCGTTTTGACAGGGGTTGACAATGTCTATGTTAACTATAATAAACCTGATCAAACAAAATTAGAAGAAGTGACTGTTTCTCAAATGAAAGCATACATTTCACAAGACCAGTTTGCGCCAGGTAGCATGTTGCCAAAAGTCGAAGCAGCGATTGCTTTTGTTGAGAATAAGCCAAATGCTAAAGCAATCATTACGTCACTTGAAAATATTGATAATGTTTTATCTGCTGGCGCAGGTACCACTATTATCGCTGGTTAATTGAGCTGACCAGCAAATCATATCTTTAGTGTAGCTTGAAGAAAAGAACTCTTTGACGTGATTTTCTTCAGGCTATTTTTTTATATTCAAGGCGGTAAGCCTGCCAGCCAAAGGTGTAGGTGAAAAGCTCCACTGAAATGAACAGCAATTTGGTACATTCTTCGTCTAAATGATAAGAGTCACTACAGAAATGAAAAAGGCAAAAATACTGTGCTGTGGCAAGAGAATAAGAGCCAGCTGAACTCAGGTCAGGCAAGCTTTAAAAGAGCTAGTAATGGCAAAAAGCTTATGTGATTCAAAAGAACTGAGAGAAGGCTATGGCTTTTTGACTAGCTGCTAAAAGAAGCTAGTGCCAGCTAAATAAAATTGTACCTTGGGCCGTTCAAAAGCTAAAAAGCTCACAGACTAGCTTTTTGGAAGCCAATTAGAAAATTCAAGGCTTTGCATCAGGCAAATTTTTGTTATAATAGCTCTATGAGAATTGTAGCAGGAGAATTTGGCGGCAGGCCTTTACAGACTTTACCAGGTAAAACAACTCGTCCCACTTCTGATAAGGTTCGCGGGGCAATGTTTAATATGATTGGCCCTTTCTTTGAAGGAGGTCGTGTTTTAGATCTTTTTGCAGGTTCAGGTGCCTTAGCCATTGAAGCCATTTCGCGTGGGATGTCTCAAGCTATTCTGGTCGAACGCGATCGTAAAGCGCAGGCGATTGTGACAGCTAATATTGCCATGACAAAGGCCGATGAGCACTTTAAACTGCTGAAAATGGATGCCAATCAGGCTATCTCTCAGCTAACCGGTACCTTTGATCTTGTTTTTTTAGATCCTCCTTACGCACAAGAAACGATTGTGGCAACCATTGAAGCTCTGGAGCAGCGCCAGCTATTAGGCCCAGAAGTTGTGGTCGTGTGTGAAATTGATAAGGCAGTTGTTCTACCAGAAGCAGTGGCTAATTTGGGCATTTGGAAAGAAAAAACATACGGAATAAGTAAGGTGACGGTATATGTCAGGTAAAATTGGACTTTATACAGGCTCGTTTGATCCGGTGACAAATGGGCATATGGATATTATTGCACGTGCTAGTGGTCTATTTGAACACTTGTACATTGGTGTTTTTTATAATCCTGAGAAAAAGAGCTTTTTTGATATAGCAACGCGGGTTAAGGTCTTGAAAGAGACGCTAGCGCGGTTTGAAAATGTGACGGTGGTTTCTGCTCAAGACGTTTTAGCCGTTGATTTGGCCAAAGAGCTGGAAGCGACGCATTTGGTGCGGGGTTTACGCAATGTAACGGATGTCGAATATGAAGCGGGCCTTGAGTATTTTAATCAGCGGCTGGCTCCTCAACTGGAAACAGTTTATTTTCTAGCCAGACGGGACTTACAGGCGATTAGCTCAAGTCGTGTTAAAGAATTAATTCATTTTCAGGCCCCCATAGCTGGTCTTGTTCCTAAGGCTGTTCAATTAGAAGTGGAGAAACGAAATGACTTTTATAAAACGCTTTAAATGGTGGTTGGCAACGCTTTTTGGCTTGATTGCCTTACTCTTTTTTCTTTTTTTCCCTCTGCCTTACTATGTAGAGATGCCAGGGGGTGCCTATGATATAAAATCGGTGTTAACAGTTAACAATGAAAAAGATAAGGCTAAAGGAGCTTACCAATTTGTAGCTGTTGGCCTGAGTCGGGCGTCTGTGGCCCAGCTCTTGTATGCTTGGATGACCCCTTTTACCGAAATTTCGTCTGCTAAAGACACAACGGGCGGCTATAGTGATGAAGATTATCTGCGGATTAACCAATTTTTTATGGAAACTTCTCAAAATGAGGCTATTTATCAGGCCTTCAAATTGGCTAAAAAGCCGGTATCGCTCGATTACCTAGGCGTCTATGTTCTTGACATCAATAAAAAATCAACATTTAAGGGGATTTTAAATATTGCCGATACAGTGACTGGGGTCAATGGCCGTGCTTTTAAGAGTTCTAAAGAGTTAGTGGATTATGTTTCTCATTTACAGTTGGGTTCAAAGGTCAGCGTTCAGTTTGAATCAGCGGGGCAAAAAGAATCCAAAAAAGGAAAAATTATCAAACTTGAAAATGGAAAAAATGGTATTGGTATTGGCCTGACAGACCATACTAAAGTAAAAACAGCAACCAATGATCATGTTGACTTTAAGACTGAAGGAGTAGGAGGACCTAGTGCAGGCCTCATGTTTACCCTTGCCATCTTTGATCAGGTGAACCATGAGGATTTACGCAAAGGAAGAACAATTGCTGGCACAGGAACGATTCAGCCCGATGGTAAAGTTGGAGATATTGGTGGTGCTGGTTTGAAAGTAGTAGCAGCAGCTAAAGAAGGGGCAACCATTTTCTTTGTTCCGAATAATCCTGTTGATCCCCAGATTAAAAAGCAAGACCCTAAAGCAATAACCAATTACGAAGAAGCTAAACGAGCTGCTAAGCAATTAAAGACGGATATGAAAATTATTCCTGTTACAAGTGTGCAAGATGCGATAAGCTACCTTCGTAAGACCTCTTAAGCCTTAATTTCTGTTTGTGAATTGAGGAAAATGGTTAGTATAGTGCTTTAAGCTAAAGCATCTATAAACAATGTCAGCTTGGAGAAAGATCTATTAGAAGGTCCTTTTCTTCAAGCTTTTTTTGTAAGGAAGTAGTAAGCCTTTGAGCATTTTTGAACTAAAGCTGTGAAGCAGGCAATACAAATGAGTAAGCAGCTGGGCAGAAGTTCTGCCGCCAAATAAGCGAAGTAGAGGCTCTAGTGGTTGTTGATAGCAGAGGATTAAGCATTAAATAGGGAGGCGTTATTTCCTTGAATGGGAACTTTTATAATTTTTTGGAAAATTGATTGACAAGCAAAAAGAAACCGGTTACAATATGGATTGTGAGAACGGTTTCACAACGACAAGGAGGAGGCACTTGGTCACAATTAAACAAGTTGCACAAGAGGCTGGAGTATCTAAATCTACTGTCTCACGCTATGTTTCACAAAATGGTTATGTTTCAGCAGAAGCTGCAATTAAGATTAAACAAGCTATCGATAAATTGCATTATAGCCCTAATATATTAGCGCAGTCCCTAAAAACGAAAAAAAATCAATTAGTAGGTTTGTTATTACCTGATATTTCTAATCCTTTCTTTCCTCGTCTGGCACGAGGAGCAGAAGTTTTTCTAAAGGAAAAAGATTATCGAGTAATGTTGGGCAATATTGCTAGCAGCGAAAGCTTGGAAGAAGAATATATCAATGTTTTGTTGCAAAATAATGCCGCTGGTATTATCACCACGCATGATTTTACTAAAAAATTTCCCAACCTGCCGATTCCTGTGGTCGTGGTTGACCGCATTGAACAAGATACCACTTATGGTGTCTACTCAGACAATAAATATGGCGGTTGGTTGGCAGCTAAGACTGTAGCTGAAGCTGGGGCTAATCATGTTTTACTGATTCGAGGTCCGCTTGATTATGCAGAAAATATCAATGAACGCTTTGAATCCAGTTTAGCCTATTTGCAGCAAACTTCTGCTAAGGTCACTATTTATGACAGCCAGTCTTTTGAGTTTGAGTCCATTCAGGCAGAAGCTCAGGTGATTTTGACTAAGGAACAAGCTATTGATAGCATTATTGCTCCATCTGATATTCATGCGATTGCCTATATTCATGAGCTACATGCACTGGGTAAAAAAATTCCAGAGGAGGTTCAGGTTATGGGTTACGATGATATTATGATGAGCCGGTTTACCTATCCTTCTTTATCAACCATTCATCAATCTTCTTATTCTATGGGAAAATATGCAGCTGAGCTTATTTATAAAATTGCCAATCAAATTCCTGTGGAAGATAAGCGTATCAAATTACCTGTTCACTATGTGGAACGCGAGACCATAAGGAGGAAGTTTGAAAAAAATAAAAGTTAATTGATTTATTGTTTGTCCTAATTTTGGGTGCACTAAAAAGAGGTCTTGAAACCTGATTTTTGAAATTAATCTGCGTTGAATCTGTGGTGTTATGCCTTGAGTGAAACGAAAGGAATGATTTAAAAATATGAGTAATATTGCCATTGTAGGAAGCATTTCTATGGATTTAGTCATGCAAACAAGCCGGATACCTCAGGAAGGAGAAACTGTCGTTGGGGATAGTTTTTCAATGGTACCTGGTGGAAAGGGAGCTAATCAGGCGGTTGCAATTGGTCGCTTAAGCAATAAAAGCGACCAGATTACCATGCTTGGTGCAGTTGGGAAAGATTCATTTGGCCCTCTTTTACAAGCTAATCTGACAGCAAATCACGTTTGTACGCAGCATGTGGGAACGTTACCAGCACCATCAGGTGTTGCCCAAATCACCTTGTATCAGTCAGATAATCGTATTATCTATTACCCGGGAGCTAATGGTCTTGTTGACCCTAATCAATGGCGGGATGAGTGGCAAGTGATTACTGCAGCTGAATTAGTGGTTTTACAAAATGAGATTCCACATCATGCTAATCTGCAGATTGCTCATTTTTGTCAGAAGCATCAGATTCCGGTCCTTTACAATCCAGCGCCGGCACGAGAAACAGATCTAGAAATGCTGGATTTGGTGACTTATTTTACCCCGAACCAACATGAGTGTCAGGAGCTTTTTCCTGATAAAAACTTGAGTGAGGCTTTGTTGACTTATCCAGAGAAATTGATTGTTACGCTAGGCTCAAAAGGGTTAACCTATGCCAGTAAAAATCAGGTACAACATATTCCTGCTATCAAAGCGCAAGCGATTGACACTACTGGAGCAGGAGATACATTTAATGGAGCGTTAGGTTATGCCATTGCCCAAGGTTTAGAGCTTACTCAGGCGTTACGGTTTGCAACCTTGGCTGCGCATCTATCGGTGCAAAAATTTGGGGCGCAAGGAGGCATGCCCAGTTTAGAAGAAATGAAGGAGCATCCCGCTTATGAAAAAGCATGGCATTTTGAATAGTTCAGTCGCAAAATTAGCTGCTGATTTAGGACATACAGATCGTGTCTGTATTAGTGATTTAGGTTTGCCTGTGCCACAAGGAGTGGCAAAAATTGATTTGGCACTTAAGCTAGGACAGCCGAATTTTCAGGAAGTTCTTGATGTCTATCTTGACAATATTCTGGTTGAGAAAGTTATCTTAGCTGAGGAAATAAAAACGGCTAATCCGGAACAATTGGCTACTTTATTAGCAAAATTTAATGATCAGGTTGTTGTGGAGTATGTTTCGCATGAGGAGTTTAAGGGTTTAAATCAAGCTGTCAAAGCGGTGATTCGAACAGGTGAAAACACTCCTTATTCGAATATTATCTTACAATCTGGAGTTATCATTTAGAAAAGGTGGGTGCCCTCTTTGAAAATTGATATGCGCAACATTTCTAAATCATTTGGTAGCAATAAGGTGCTTGAAAGAATTGATTTAGAATTATATTCTGGACAGGTTCATGCTTTAATGGGTGAAAATGGAGCTGGAAAATCAACGCTCATGAATATCTTAACAGGATTATTTCCAGCTAGCTCTGGCACTATCTACATTGATGGCCAAGAGCGCGTATTTGCTAATCCTCAAGAAGCAGAGCAATTTGGCATTAGCTTTATCCACCAGGAAATGAATACTTGGCCAGAAATGACTGTACTGGAAAATCTTTTTTTAGGTCGAGAAATAAAGGGACCTTTGGGACTATTAAATCAAACATTAATGCGACAAAAGGCTGAGGAAGTTTTTGCACGCTTAAAAGTAACCATTCCTTTAGATCGACCGATTGGTGACTTATCTGTTGGTCAACAACAGATGATTGAAATTGCTAAAAGCTTACTTAATCCACTTTCTATTTTGATTATGGATGAGCCTACGGCTGCTTTAACGGACCGAGAAACTAACAATCTCTTTCGAGTAATTCGTGACCTAAAAGAGCAGGGGGTTGGCATTGTTTATATCTCCCATCGGATGGAAGAAATCTTTAAAATAACAGATTTTGTCACGGTTATGCGAGATGGTATTGTTGTTGATACAAAACAGACTCAAGCCACATCAGCTGCTGAATTGGTGCGTCAAATGGTTGGTCGTCAATTAGAAGATTATTATCCAACAAAAGATACAGAGATTGGAGAGATTGCTTTTGAAGTAGATAGTCTTAGTGGGGAGACTTTTGAGGACATTTCCTTTCATGTACGTCAAGGTGAGATCCTGGGTTTTTCTGGACTAATGGGGTCTGGTCGTACAGAGGTCATGCGGGCTATTTTTGGCATTGATAAGAAAAAATCAGGTAGTATTAAAATTGATGGTCGCCAAGTTCACATAGCAAACCCATCACAGGCTATTAATCAGGGGTTAGGGTTTTTGACTGAAAATCGTAAGGATGAAGGCTTAATTCTTGATTTTAGTATCAAAGATAATATGACTTTGCCTAGCACGAAAGATTTCAGTCAACATGGACTTTTTGATGAAAAGACTAGTCAAGTGTTTGTCCAACAATTAATTGATCGCTTGCGCATCAAATCAGGAAGGCCAGCTTTGCCAGTAGGAAAATTATCCGGTGGCAACCAACAAAAAGTTGTTTTAGCTAAGTGGATTGGTATCGCACCTAAAGTTTTAATACTAGATGAACCAACACGCGGTGTCGATGTAGGTGCCAAGCGTGAAATCTATCAGCTCATGAATGAGTTGGCCGATCGAGGTGTGCCGATTATCCTGGTTTCCTCTGATCTTCCAGAAGTGCTTGGCGTTAGCGATCGCATCATGGTGATGCATGAAGGAAAAATGATGGGTGAATTGAGTCGAGCACAGGCCACTCAAGAAAGAGTGATGCACTTGGCCACAGGAGGAAATTAAGGTGAAAAATGTTATAAAGTACATTTCGGAGTTAACCACTCTGATTGCATTGATTGTTTTAATGGTGGTAATCTCAGTCATTAATTCAAATTTTTTAACGACTAATAATTTGCTCAACTTACTGCTACAAGTAACTGCTAATGGTTTTATTGCTTTTGGGATGACCTTTGTTATTTTGACTGGCGGGATTGACCTATCTGTTGGCTCCATTTTAGCTCTCTCAAGTGCTTTAACAGCAGGTATGATTGGCAGTGGTGTTCCGGTGAGTCTTGCTATTTTACTTGCTTTGGGGTTGGGGGCTTTATTTGGCATGTTAAATGGCTTGTTCGTTTCTTATGGCAGGCTTGCTCCCTTTATTGTGACTTTGGCAACCATGACGATTTTTCGGGGGATAACCTTGGTTTATTCCAATGGTAATCCTATTACTAAGGGGTTATCAGATAACTTTTGGTTCCAATTCTTAGGTCAAGGTTATATTGTGGGAATTCCCTTTCCGGTCATTCTCATGTTTATTGTGTTTATTATTTTGTATATTTTGCTACATAAAACGGCATTTGGGAAATCTGTGTATGCGCTAGGAGGAAATGAAAAAGCAGCATATATCTCAGGTGTTAAGCTAAACAAGGTTAAGATTATTATCTACACTATTTCTGGGATGATGGCGGCAGTTTCTGGATTGATTATCACTTCTCGTTTAAGTTCAGCACAGCCAACAGCAGGAACCAGTTATGAAATGGATGCCATTGCTGCTGTAGTGCTTGGTGGCACCTCGCTTTCTGGTGGTAAAGGTCGGATTATTGGAACTTTGATTGGGGCACTGATTATTGGTGTTCTTAACAATGGCTTAAACATTATCGGTGTATCAGCCTTTTGGCAACAAGTGGTCAAAGGGATTGTTATCTTAATGGCTGTTTTGCTTGATCGTTTTAAAGTAGCAAAATAAAATGAGCTCAGACCAGGTACTCTGCTAAAAAAGCGAACAGGTCTTGTATATTATGTATTCGAAAAGGAGTAAGCAATGACATTTAGAAAAAAATTAGGTTTTATAGCGCTGCTATCAATGATTCTAGTTCTTGGTGCTTGTGGAAAGACTGGTCTTAGGAATTCATCAAGTCAAACCAGTAAAGTAGTGACAAAAAAAGCTGCTAAAGATTTGAAATTGGGTGTTTCGATTTCGACAACAAATAATCCTTATTTCGTAGCTATGAAAGATGGCATCGTCAAAAATGCGGATGACAAAAAGCTAAGTTTAAAAGTTGCTGATGCACAAGATGATGCTGCTCGTCAAGCAGATGACATTCAAAATTTTATCAGCCAAAATGTAGATGCTATCTTGATTAATCCTGTCGATTCCAAAGCAGTAGTCTCAGCCATTAAATCAGCAAACAATGCTAATATTCCTGTAATCTTGATTGACCGTGGAAGTGAAGGAGGACAGGTTTTAACGACTGTTGCTTCTGATAATGTGGCAGCGGGGAAAATGGCTGCCGCTTATATTGTTAAAACCCGGGGCCAACAAGCTAAAACTTTTGAATTATCAGGTGTCCCTGGGGCTTCAGCAACAGTTGACCGTGGTAAGGGATTTAAAACAGTCGCACAAACAAAACTGAGTGTTCT
Organism: Streptococcus halichoeri; assembly: GCF_019774635.1. NCBI lineage: Bacteria > Bacillati > Bacillota > Bacilli > Lactobacillales > Streptococcaceae > Streptococcus > Streptococcus halichoeri. The sequence goes on along the minus strand of NZ_CP081502.1, from coordinate 1,863,466 downwards.
CTCCAGTCAATCAGCCAATTTTGACCGTGCCAAGGCTTTGAATACTGCTCAAAATATGATTCAAGGTAACAAAGCAGTTGCAGCAATCTTTGCTCAAAATGATGAAATGGCCTTAGGAGCAGCTCAAGCTGTTAAATCCGCTGGCTTGAAAGATGTTTTGATTGTTGGGATTGATGGGCAGCCTGATGCGCATGATGCCATTAAAAAAGGGGACCTATCTGCTACTATTGCCCAGCAACCTGCTAAAATGGGTGAAATTGCCATTCAAGCCGCCATTGATCACTACCAAGGCAAAAAAGTTGCAAAGAAAACCATTTCTCCAATTTATCTTGTTACTAAAGACAATGTTGATCAATACAATTGGTAATGTCTTAAATGCAGAGTTAGGAATCTTGAGTATTCCTAGCTTTTTATTGTTTATTCTTATTTTTAATGGCGGTTAGCTCTTTAGGAACATGGTATAATAGAACAAGCAAGCTTTGGCTTAGTGTGAAGGAAGGATGAGCAAATGCAAGAAGAGCTTCGCATTTTACATTTGAATGATTTACATTCACATTTTGAAGCCTATCCCAAATTAGAACGTTATTTTCATAATTATCAAGATACTACTGCCGAGGTGATTCGTTGTGACTTAGGTGATAATGTTGATCGTAGTCATCCGCTGACAGAAGCGACTAGAGGGCGAGCTAATGTCGCTTTGATGAATCGTTTAGGCATTCAATTGGCAACTATCGGAAATAACGAAGGGGTGGGGCTGCCAAAAGAGGCCCTCAATCAGGTATATGAGGCAGCTGACTTTCATGTAGTGTTGGGTAATCTGCGAGATAAAGGACAGATGCCCAGCTGGGCTAAACCCTATTACATTTATGAGACAAAGAAAGGGACAAAAATTGCCTTTTTGGCCTATACCTTTCCCTACTATACAACCTATCAACCTAATGGTTGGGAAATTCTAGATCCGATTAGCTGTCTAAAGAGTGATTTACAAAACCCAGAAGTGGCTAGTGCCCATGTCCGCATTCTACTGAGTCATCTAGGCATTCGAATGGATGAAAAAATCACTGAAGAAGTAGATAAACTGGATCTCATCATTGGGTCTCATACCCATCATGTTTTTCCTGAGGGAGCTTTTTTAAATGGTGTTTACTTGGCTGCTGCAGGAAAATACGGACAGTATGCTGGTGAAATCAAGCTGCAATTGCAAAATCATCAACTGACCACTATTGACATTAAGGCACATGAGATGAGTCACATGTCCAGTCAACCCAAGGACCAAAAACAAATAGCCGACTTGTATCAAGCTGGTATAGTCCTGCTTAGTCAAGAAGTTGTTACTGATTTTACACATAATCTGAGTCAAGGTGAAAGTGAAAAACTGGTTATGGAGGCTATGCAAGCCTATGCTAAAGCCGATTGTTCTATTATTAATTCAGGTTTAATTGTGACACCATTTTCACAACATCTCACCATGGCCCAGCTACATCAAGCCTTACCTCACCAGATGCGGCTTGTTGTGTTTGAGTTGAATCAGGCTGAGTTGCAAGATGTTTGTAGTGATATTATGGAGCAGGCACGCTTATTAGAGCATCAAGACATTCATGGTATGGGTTTTCGCGGGAAGCAATTTGGTCAGCTGCGCTTTAATGGTTTTACATACAAAAATGGCAAAATAGTGTATAATAAAAGGGTTATAGCAAATCAAGAAAAAATACGTTTGGTGCTAGTTGATCATTATTATTTTGCTTCTTACTTTCCTCAAGTTAAAAAGCAAGAACCCATCCTATTATTTCCAGATTTGTTACGTGAGCTTGTGGCAACTTATTTGAAAGAAAAATAACTAGAAAGGAGTTCCATGAAAAAAGAAATCTCAGAAGACATGTTTAACTACAACAAATTTCCCGGTCCGGATTTTGTCTTGATAGATCAAGTAGTCAAAAGCGGTGATATTGAGTTTCATCTTGTAGAAAATGTTAAAAATGCCTTTGACACTAAGCACTTTGGGCAACGCTACACCGATTTTCTCTTGAAATATGATTATTTAGTCGGAGACTGGGGTAATGAGCAATTAAGAATCCGTGGTTTCTATAAAGACCAAGACAATATAAGACGCGCTAGCCGTATTTCTCGTTTAGAGGATTACATCAAAGAGTTTTGCAATTTTGGCTGTGCTTATTTTGTGCTTGAAAATCCAAATCCAAAAGAAGTTACTTACGAAGAGGAGCGTCCTATGCGCCGTAAGAGGACTTCCAGAGGCAGAGGCGCAAAGGGGAGTACTAATGCGAATCGCACTGGTGCATCTAATAAAGCAAAGAAAGCTAAAAGGCAGAAAAAAGAAAGTGGTAAGGCTGATAAAGGTGTGACGTTTACTAGCAAGCAAAGGACTCCAAAGAACCGTCCTAAATCAGCAAGCCCAGAAGCGAAGCCTGAGAAAATGGCCAAAACAAAGAATTCTCATTTTATAATTCGAAAGAAAGATAAGTAATTCATGAAACCTTCAATATACAGTTTAACGTGCGATGAACTCATAGAGTGGACTCTTACACATGGTCAAAAGGAATTTAGAGCAAGGCAGATTTGGGACTGGCTTTATAAAAAAAGAGTTCAGTCCTTTGATGAAATGACGAATATTTCCAAGGATTTTGTGACGCTTTTAGCAGATAACTTTGTGGTTAATCCCTTAAAACAAAAGGTAGTTCAAGAATCAGCTGATGGGACAGTCAAATATTTATTTGAATTGCCAGATGGGATGCTGATTGAAACGGTATTGATGCGTCAGCACTATGGCCAGTCTGTTTGTGTAACCACGCAAGTTGGCTGTAACATTGGCTGTACCTTTTGTGCAAGCGGCTTAATTAAAAAGCAACGCGATTTAAATAATGGCGAAATTACAGCTCAGATTATGATGGTGCAACATTACTTTGATCAACGTGGGCAAGATGAACGCGTTAGCCATGTGGTGGTGATGGGAATTGGCGAGCCTTTTGATAATTACACAAATGTGATGAAATTTCTAAGAACCATTAATGATGATAAGGGCTTAGCTATTGGCGCGCGCCACATTACCGTGTCAACCTCTGGTTTAGCACATAAAATTCGTGACTTTGCAAACGAAGGTGTGCAGGTTAATTTAGCTGTATCTTTGCATGCTCCAAACAATGAGCTACGTTCAAGTATTATGCGTATTAACCGTTCTTTTCCACTAGAAAAGTTATTTGCTGCTCTAGAATACTATATTGACACGACTAATCGGCGTGTGACTTTTGAGTATATTATGTTAAATGGGGTTAATGACCATATTGAACATGCTCAAGAACTAGCTGATCTAACTAAGAAAATTCGGAAATTATCCTATGTCAATCTGATACCTTATAATCCTGTCTCTGAGCATGATCAGTATTCGCGTAGTCCCAAAGAGCGCGTATCAGCTTTTTATGATGTTTTAAAGAAAAATGGTGTGAATTGTGTCGTACGACAAGAGCACGGTACTGATATTGATGCAGCTTGTGGTCAATTGCGCTCTAATACCATGAAAAAAGATCGGCAAAAAATTGTTGCAGAGGCCTAAGGAGATGCGGCAATTGCTAAAGGCATTAGTGAACAGAAAAAAAGATGTGTTAGTCATCTTAGTGGCTCTCTACTCCATGTGCTGGCCTTGCAGTGTTTTTGACCGTTCACACAGGTTTTACAATATCAGACGTCTCATATTATTTACTGGGGTCACTTACCTTTCTTATTGGCCCTTTTTAACTCATTTTGGACCTTGGGATAAAGCGAAACCATCAAGCAAGCAGGCTGGCTGTTTATACAAAATACTTTGAATAGGCTGTTGTTCTTTTCCACTTGTCTTTGTGCTTCATTTTGGGACTGAGCGTTTTCACAACCCAGTGCGCAGCAGCCTCTTGCTTAGCCTAGCGATGAGCCTGACCCTGAAGAGATCCAACTTTTATAGATCTCTTATTAGATGCGAAGCGTAACTTTGAGGCAGCTGACTTATGAACCAATTCTTTGTGCGCATTGCTTGCATATTATGGCTATCGCTTTATAATAGACTATATTAGGAAATCATAAGTTCTCTCCAATGGAGAGACTTTTTCTTAGCTGTGCAAAATAAAATGAGCTGTAGAAGAAAAAACTAAAAAGTAGTAGGTAGAAAGGAAAGCCATGTCAATTATTTCCAAACTGTGGTGGTTTTTTAAACAAGAAAAGAAACCTTATCTCATCGGCATTATTTCTTTAAGTGTGGTTGCGCTGTTAAACCTTATCCCACCTAAAATAATGGGGCAGGTAATTGATGCGATTACTTTGGGTGATTTAACTAAAAGTCAGCTTTTGTTGCAACTTTTTTGGTTGGTAGTGGTTGCATTTTTAATGTATGGTTTACGCTATATTTGGCGGATGTGTATTTTTGGAACTTCTTACCGTCTAGGTCGGATTATGCGTTTTCGTTTATTTGAACACTTTACGAAAATGTCGCCATCTTTTTATCAAAAGTATCGAACGGGGGACTTGATGGCGCATGCGACCAATGATATTAATTCTTTAACGCGCTTAGCTGGGGGTGGTGTCATGTCAGCAGTTGATGCTTCGATTACAGCCCTAGTGACCTTAGTGACGATGTTTTTTACGATCTCTTGGCAAATGACCCTAATAGCTGTTTTACCCTTGCCCTTGATGGCATATGCTACTAGCCGGTTGGGACGAAAAACACACCAGGCTTTTGCTCAGTCACAAGCTGCATTTTCAGATTTGAATAATAAGGTTCAAGAAAGTGTAGCAGGGATAAAAGTAACCAAATCGTTTGGCTACCAAGAAGATGACGTTGCCGCTTTTCAGAAGGTTAATCAAGCAGCCTTTCATAAGAATCTAAAGACCATGACCTATGATGTTATGTTTGATCCAGTTGTCCTTCTTTTTATAGGAGCTTCCTATACCTTGACCCTTTTAGTTGGGGCTGTCATGATTAAAGCTGGTCAGGTCACGATTGGTAATTTGGTCACCTTTATTACTTATCTAGATATGCTGGTTTGGCCTTTGATGGCAGTGGGTTTTTTATTTAACGTGGTGCAAAGGGGTTCGGTTTCTTATGAGCGCATTACTGAGCTATTAGCACAAGAAAGTGATATTAAAGAGGCAGCACATCCTTTGCCAACCATTACAAATGGGCAGATTGCCTTTGAAATTAATGCTTTTCAGTATGCTGATGAAAAGACTTTAGAAGCCATTCACTTTGCTCTTGAAAAGGGGCAAACCCTTGGCTTGGTCGGTCAAACGGGCGCGGGCAAAACAACCCTGCTTAAGTTGCTCTTGCGTGAATACGATGTTACAGATGGTTACATTAGCTTAAATGGCTATAATATTAAAGATTATCGGCTAACAGACCTACGTTCGTTAATGGGCTATGTGCCCCAAGATCAATTTTTATTTGCCACCTCTATTTTGGAAAATATTCGTTTTGGTAATCCAGACTTAAGTTTAGAAGCTGTGCAACATGCTGCTCAATTGTCCTATGTTGATCAAGATATTATGGCGATGCCTGCGGGCTTTAATACCTTAATTGGTGAAAAAGGAGTGGCCTTGTCGGGTGGGCAAAAACAACGCATTGCGATGAGTCGGGCAATGATTTTGGACCCAGAAATTCTGATTTTGGATGATTCGCTCTCAGCAGTTGATGCCAAAACAGAATTTGCCATTATTGAAAACCTAAAAGCAAGTCGCCAGGGCAAGACAACTATCATTACAGCGCATCGTCTCAGTGCAGTTGTCCATGCTGATTTGATTTTAGTACTGCAAAATGGCCGTATTATCGAACGCGGCCGTCATGCTGATTTGATACAAAACAAGGGCTGGTATGCTCAGACGTATCAGGCTCAACAAATGGAAATGGAGGAGGTTGCTGATGCCTAAACTTAATCAATGGCAAGTCTTTAAGCGCTTGCTCAGCTATCTCAAGCATTATAAGTGGCTCACGGCACTAGCCCTAGGGCTGTTGCTTTTGACTACTGTTGTTAAAAGCTTGATTCCCTTGGTTGCTTCCTATTTTATTGATCATTACTTGAGCACACTCAACCAAACTGCTCTGCTTTTGCTGCTTGGCTATTATGGCATGTATATCCTACAAAGCGTGATGCAGTATTTAGGAAACCTCTTTTTTGCCAAAGTATCCTACAGTATTGTTCGTGATATTCGACAAGATGCTTTTGCCAATATGCAAAAACTAGGCATGTCCTTTTTTGATCGTACACCAGGTGGCTCCATTGTGTCACGGATTACTAATGATACCGAGGCCATTTAGTGATATGTTTTCGGGGATCTTATCCAGCTTTATTTCGGCTATCTTTATCTTCAGTGTGACCTTGTATACTATGTTGGTCCTTGATGCTAAATTAACGGGCTTGGTGTTGCTCTTTTTGCCCTTTATTTTTATTTTGGTAAATAGCTACCGCAAAGTATCGGTTGCCGTCATAGCAAAAACCAGGAGTCTGCTGAGTGATATTAATACCAAGTTAGCTGAAAGCATTGAGGGCATCAGAATCATTCAGGCTTTTGGTCAACAAGAGCGCTTAAAAGCAGAATTTGAAGCCATTAATGCAGAACATGTGGCTTATGCTAATCGTTCCGTCGCACTAGATAGCCTCTTTCTTCGTCCAGCTATGTCTTTGTTGAAGCTACTGGCTTATGCCGTACTGATGACCTACTTTGGCTTTAAAGGCTTAGAGGGAGGTTTAACAGCAGGTCTGATGTATGCTTTTATCCAATACATTAATCGACTGTTTGATCCCTTAATTGAAGTCACTCAGAATTTTTCAACACTGCAAACCTCGATGGTTTCAGCAGGTCGAGTTTTTAGCCTCGTTGATGAAACGGGTTATGAGCCTCAACAAGGGACAGAGGACTTAGCAGTAACACAAGGTGATATTGCCTTTAAAAATGTCAGTTTTTCTTATGATGGCCATACAAAAATTCTCGATAATATTTCTTTTTCAGTGAATAAAGGTGAAACCATTGCCTTTGTTGGTGCGACTGGTTCGGGAAAGTCATCGATTATTAATGTTTTGATGCGTTTTTATGACTATCAATCAGGTCAAGTATTACTAGATGGTGTAGACATTCGACGATATGCCACAGCAGAACTGCGTAAGGCCATTGGTTTGGTACTGCAGGAGCCTTTTTTATATCATGGAACCATCGCCTCCAATATCAAGATGTATCAAAATATCACTGATCAAGAAATCCAAGAAGCGGCGCAATTTGTTGATGCTGACCAGTTTATTCAAAAGTTACCTGATCATTATGCAGCTGCGGTATCAGAACGTGGTCAGAGCTTTTCAACAGGCCAACGTCAATTGCTTGCTTTTGCCAGGACAGTCGCAAGCAAACCGAAGATTCTTATTTTGGATGAGGCAACTGCTAATATTGACTCGGCTACTGAACAATTGGTGCAAAACTCCCTTGCTAAAATGCGCAAAGGACGAACAACCATTGCCATTGCTCATCGCTTATCAACTGTTCAAGATGCAAACTGTATCTATGTCTTAGATAAAGGGAAAATTATTGAAAGCGGCCGGCATGAAGACCTGCTTGCAGCCAAAGGCACCTACTACAAGATGTATCAGTTACAAGCTGGTATGATGAAAACATAAAATGACTAACTAACTGACTGAGAATAAGATAAGTGTGATTACCTTGAAATCATAACTGCTGTCTTAAGCTCAGTTTTTTTATTGCCAAAAAAAGACAATATAGCTAGCAAGGGAGAGAAAGGGAACAAAAGGAATGCGCTTTTTCTGGCTTAAAAGACAATATACAAAGCCAAGTAGGCTGGCTACCTGTAGTACCCACAAGAGCGCGAAAAAGGGATAGAGAAGGGCTGCTGTAGCTAGGAACAAAAAATCACCAGGACCAATGCTCCTTAGATGCTGTCTAGCTATAACAGCTAAAGCCACCAGGCACCAAAAGATTGGGTTTGCAGGCCAGACACAAGTCAGGCAGATAGTTGGTATGAACCAAAAAATAAAGGGAAACGATTGCTGGTGCCAGTCATAGATGCTAAGTAGGAGTGTAAAAAGCACCCAAAACCCAGCCTTAGCTAACGGTAGTGGCCAAAGCCAAAGAAAACCAGGTAAACATGCACTGCAAGCTAAAGAAAGCCAAAGACTGGGCCATGCACTTGTACAATTAAGAAAAGCTAAAAGCCAACATAGTAGTTTTTGTAAAGTTCTCATACCTCTTTATTCGAAAATTCTATCCCAATGCATCTCCTAGTTGCCGATTTTTTTCTGGCATTGCGCTAGCTTTTTGTAGGACGTTGTGTGAAAGGCTAGTCATTGCAGGGCAAAGCAGGGAGAAAAACTGCGTAGCTGTGCGATATTATCAAAACCCAGCGAGTAAGGCAAGTGCCTTTAAATGAGTGAGGTAAGGCTAGAGCAAACGTTTGCGCCTTTGCTTGAAATGCCTTGTAGATTTTGATAAAATGTGAACATATGAAAACATTATTTGATGTTCAACAGTTGTTGAAGCGTTTTGGGATTTATGTTTATCTTGGTAAGCGTCTTTATGATATTGAGATGATGAAAATCGAATTGCAACGCCTTTATGATAATAACTTGATTGACAAAGATGACTATTTACGAGCAGAATTAATCTTACGTCGCGAGCATCGTATTGAAAGGGAACAAGAAGGGTAAGCATAATGAGTCAAAAATTATTAGGAATTGATTTAGGTGGTACTAGCATTAAATTTGGCGTCTTGACGCCAGAAGGCCAAGTGCAAGAAAAGTGGACAATTGAGACCAATATATTAGAAGATGGCAGGAACATTGTGCCAGATATTGTCGCTTCAATCAAACATCGGCTCGCGATGTATGGTTTGACTAAGGACGATTTTATCGGAATTGGTATGGGATCACCCGGTGCAGTTGATCGCACGCAAAAAACCGTTACCGGTGCCTACAATCTCAATTGGAAAAAAACACAAGAAGTTGGCTCAGTCCTGGAAAAAGAATTGGGCATTGCCTTTGCGATTGATAATGATGCCAACGTTGCCGCTTTAGGAGAACGTTGGGTAGGAGCTGGTGATAATAAACCTGATGTTGTCTTTATGACCCTAGGAACAGGTGTGGGCGGTGGTATTATCGCTGATGGTAATCTCATTCATGGTGTCGCTGGTGCAGGGGGTGAGATTGGCCACATGGTTGTGGAACCAGATGACGGATTTCAATGTACTTGTGGCAATATTGGCTGCCTAGAAACAGTTGCCTCAGCAACAGGTGTTGTCAAAGTTGCTCGTTTATTAGCAGAATCCTATGCAGGTTCTTCACGCATTAAAGCAGATATTGATAATGGTGAAGCGGTATCAAGTAAGGACATATTTAAGGCCGCAGAAGCTGGGGATCGTTTTGCAAACGCTGTTGTTGAAAAGGTTTGTCGGTACTTAGGGCTTGCTTCAGCCAATATTTCTAATATCTTGAATCCAGATTCTGTAGTCATTGGCGGAGGCGTTTCAGCAGCTGGCGAATTTTTACGAAGCCGGGTAGAAACTCACTTTATGCACTATAGCTTCCCACAGGTGCGCAATACAACGAAAATCAAGATTGCCGAGCTGGGCAATGATGCTGGAATTATCGGCGCTGCTAGCCTAGCCCTTCAATTTTTAGAAAACTAAATCCAAATAGAATAGGAGGAGCAGATGTCTCCTGTCACACTTGTCTTTTTCATTGTTCTACTAGCGATACTTGCTTACATGTTTTGGCGTTACTATGCCTTTAAAAAGAGTGTCACACAAATTGATAACGAAACCTTTAAAGCGATGATGCGCCACAGTCAAATTATTGATCTTCGCGATCCAGCAAGTTTTCAACGCAAACACATTCTTGGGGCGCGTAATTTTTCTGAGCGGCAATTTGCGGTTGCCTTATCAGCGCTGCGCAAGGATAAACCGATTTTGCTTTATGAAGGTTCAAGGCCCACTTTTGCGCCTAAGGCTGCGCGTCAATTGAAAGCTGCTGGTTACACTGATTTATACTTCTTAAAAACAGGCTTTGATGCTTGGGATGGCAAAGTCAAATAACCGTAAGTTTAAGCTAGGTCACCACCTAGCGGGAGCTTTTCTTGTGACCTTGCTGTTTGTTTTATGAAAAACGTATAAAAGGATGAAAGGGCAACTGGGTGGAGAGCATCACTTCTGTTTAGTCCTTTTTTGTTTTTGTTGGACGCATGAAGCAGCTGAAAACATTTACAATTAGCCGATTCCTGTTTTTTCAAGAAAATTATGGTATAATTGTTCAGTTATAAAATTAAATGCTACAAGAGGAAAACATGACACAAACTAGAGATGACATCCGTAACGTTGCAATTATTGCGCACGTTGACCACGGAAAAACAACACTTGTTGATGAACTATTAAAACAATCCCACACCTTAGATGCCCGTAAAGAGCTTGAGGAGCGGGCGATGGATTCCAATGATATTGAAAAAGAACGGGGCATTACCATCTTGGCCAAAAACACGGCTGTGGCCTATAATGATGTCCGTATTAATATCATGGATACCCCAGGGCACGCGGACTTTGGTGGTGAGGTTGAGCGGATCATGAAAATGGTTGATGGTGTTGTTCTGGTTGTGGATGCCTACGAAGGAACCATGCCGCAAACCCGTTTTGTGTTGAAAAAAGCTCTTGAGCAAAATCTGATTCCGATTGTTGTGGTTAACAAAATTGACAAACCATCAGCTCGCCCAGCAGAAGTCGTAGATGAGGTGCTTGAACTTTTCATTGAACTTGGTGCTGACGATGAACAGTTAGAATTCCCAGTTGTTTATGCTTCAGCAATCAATGGAACCTCATCGTTGTCTGACGATCCAGCTGACCAAGAGCATACGATGGCACCTATTTTTGATACCATCATTGATCACATTCCAGCTCCAGTTGATAATTCAGATGAGCCGTTGCAATTCCAAGTGTCGCTTCTTGATTACAATGACTTTGTCGGACGTATTGGTATTGGACGTGTTTTTCGTGGTACTGTTAAAGTGGGTGACCAAGTGACCCTCTCAAAACTAGATGGCACAACTAAGAATTTCCGCGTGACCAAGCTCTTTGGTTTCTTTGGACTTGAACGCCGTGAAATCCAAGAGGCTAAGGCTGGTGATTTGATTGCCGTTTCAGGTATGGAAGACATTTTCGTTGGCGAAACCATTACTCCTACAGATTGTGTCGAAGCCCTACCGGTTCTTCGTATTGACGAACCAACACTTCAGATGACTTTCTTGGTCAATAACTCGCCTTTTGCCGGTCGTGAAGGGAAATGGATTACCTCTCGTAAAGTAGAAGAACGTCTCTTAGCCGAGCTTCAAACCGATGTTTCCTTGCGGGTTGAACCAACTGATTCTCCAGATAAATGGACTGTTTCAGGTCGTGGGGAATTACACTTGTCTATTTTGATTGAGACAATGCGCCGTGAAGGTTATGAATTGCAAGTTTCTAGGCCAGAAGTTATCATCAAAGAGATTGATGGCGTCAAATGTGAACCTTTTGAACGGGTACAAATTGATACACCAGAAGAATATCAGGGAGCTATTATCCAATCCTTATCAGAGCGTAAAGGTGATATGCTTGATATGCAAATGGTGGGAAATGGTCAGACCCGGTTGATTTTCTTGATTCCAGCGCGTGGCTTGATTGGCTATTCAACAGAATTTTTATCAATGACGCGTGGCTATGGTATCATGAACCATACCTTTGACCAATATTTGCCAGTGGTTCCAGGCGAAATTGGTGGTCGCCATCGCGGTGCTCTTGTTTCCATCGAAAATGGCAAAGCAACAACTTATTCCATCATGCGTATTGAAGAGCGCGGTACAATCTTTGTCAATCCAGGGACAGAAGTCTATGAAGGCATGATTGTCGGAGAAAATTCACGAGAAAACGATCTTGGTGTCAATATTACAACGGCTAAGCAAATGACAAATGTGCGTTCTGCAACTAAGGACCAAACAGCTGTCATTAAAACTCCTCGAATTTTGACACTTGAAGAGTCGTTAGAATTCTTAGCTGATGACGAGTATATGGAAGTCACACCAGAAGCCATTCGACTACGCAAACAAATTTTGAATAAGGCAGCGCGGGATAAGGCAAATAAAAAGAAAAAATCGGCAGAATAACCTCCCACCCTACTTGACTTGCAGTTAAACAGCTGTCAAAAATGATTGAGGTCCAATATGTTTTATCTCATAGTCGCTGTGTTGATTATTTCTTATTATTTATTTATGGCACCAAAAAGCGTGCGTAACACTCTAACAATGATTGGGGTCGTTGGGATTTTAGCAACCTTGCTGGTGCTTGCCTGCCTAAGTCTTGTCAAGTTTATGCAGTCACCCCCTGAAATTTTGATTGCCTTGGGCATGATTGCCTTAGCTGTTTTTGCGATCAGAGATATTCAGCACATGTCAAAAAAATAAACTTATAAGAGAGCTGTTCTTTGGAGCAGTTCTTTTGTGTATCCTAAAACCAGTGCCAGATCAAGTCTTAGCAAGCATGCGCTAGCCGCTGCTCAGCCGTTCCCTTTGCGGTTAAAAAGGCTAGTTAGGTTGTTAGTCAGTTTTTTTAAAATAGTTGCACTAGAAAGGTTGAGCGAAAAAAGCGACCGATTTTTAGCGCTGCTTAGGCTTTTACTTGGATGCTGCTTCACCTTGAAAAATCAACTAAATAAGGTTAGAATAGTAGGGAAATCTTAAACTAACAGATAGAGTGAACCTATGAAACAGATAACAAGCTTTTTACATAAAAAAGTCCTCATTTTAGGTCTGGCCAAGTCCGGTGAAGCAGCTGCCCGCTTGCTGCAAGCCTTAGGAGCGATCGTCACCGTAAATGATGCGAAACCTTTTGCTGAAAACCCTGCTGCTCAATCCCTCTTAGAAGAAGGGATAAAAGTCATTTGTGGTAGTCATCCTGTTGATTTACTAGATGAACAATTCGTCCTGATGGTCAAAAATCCAGGAATTTCTTATGCTAACCCCATGGTAAAAGCTGCACAAGCAAAGGGAATCCCTATTTATACAGAAGTCGAATTAGCTTATCTGGTTTCAGAAGCACCAATTATCGGCATTACTGGCTCCAACGGGAAAACAACGACAACCACGATGATTGCGACTGTTTTAGAAGCTGGGGGGCAAGCGGCCCGCCTATCAGGGAACATTGGTTACCCAGCTAGTGAGGTTGTTAAAACTGCTAAAGCGACTGATACGCTTGTAATGGAGCTCTCTAGCTTTCAATTGATGGGTGTGGAGCACTTTCACCCTCGTATTGCAGTGATTACTAATTTGATGCCAACACATCTGGACTATCATGGTTCGTTTGAGGCCTATGTTGCTGCCAAATGGAACATTCAAAAGCAAATGACTGCAGATGATTATATTGTGCTGAATTTTAATCAAAGCATTGCTAAAGAATTAGCCCAAAAAACCAAGGCCCAAGTGCTTCCTTTTTCAACGCATGAAAGAGTTGAAGGAGCCTACCTACAAGATGGTCACTTATATTTTAAAGAGGAGCGCATTATGGCTGCGGCTGAGGTGGGTGTGCCTGGCAGTCACAACATTGAAAATGCTTTAGCAACTATTGCGGTGGCAAAGCTATCTGGCATCAGCAATCAGGATATTCGGACCAGCCTAATGCATTTTACTGGTGTCAAACACCGCTTGCAGGCACTCGGTCAAGTTAAGGGAGTCACCTTTTATAATGACAGTAAGTCTACCAATATGTTAGCCACTCAAAAAGCACTGTCAGGCTTTGATAATGCTAGAGTGATTTTAATTGCTGGTGGTCTAGATAGAGGCAATGAATTTGACGACCTTGTCCCTGATTTGACTGGTCTTAAACAGATGGTAGTATTAGGTCAGTCAGCACAGCGGGTCAAACGCGCAGCTGATTTAGCCCAAGTCCCTTACATGGATGCAAAGGATGTGCGGGATGCGACGATCAAAGCTTTTGCAATGGCTAAAGCCGGTGATGTGATTTTACTAAGCCCAGCTAATGCCTCCTGGGACATGTATCAAAACTTTGAAGTTCGTGGTGAGGAGTTTATTGCCACTGTTGAAAGCTTAAAAGGAGAATAAGCGTGGCTAAAAAAATGATGTTTACGGGAGGCGGCACGGTTGGCCATGTCACCTTAAACTTGCTCCTGATTCCTTATTTTATTAAAGACGGCTGGGAAATCCATTATATTGGAGCCCAAAATGGTATAGAACAAGAGCAGATCCAAAAATCAGGTCTGCCGGTGACTTTCCATGCCATTGCTACGGGGAAATTGCGCCGCTATTTTTCATGGCAAAATTTTGCGGATGTCTTTAAAGTTGTTTGTGGTATTTTGCAATCTCTGGTCATTTTAGCTAGGGTGCGACCCCAAGCACTGTTTTCCAAAGGTGGCTTTGTTTCAGTGCCACCAGTGATTGCTGCTAAAATGCTGGGAGTTCGTGTATTTGTGCACGAATCGGATTTATCCATGGGCTTAGCAAATAAAATTGCCTACCGTTTTGCGACTACCATGTATAGCACTTTTCAGCAGCCAAGCCAACTAACCAAAGTTAAACATGTTGGTGCAATTACAAAGGTAAGAGAAGGGGCAGTTGACCCCAGTCTCTTGCCGCAAATTGAGGAGATTAAGGCTCAGTTTGACAGAAATTTGCCAACGCTGCTTTTTATTGGGGGGTCAGCAGGTGCTAAGGTCTTTAATGAATTCATTTCCAAAACCAGTGATTTGTTGGAGCATTATAATGTTATCAACATTACAGGTGATGCTGATTTAAAGGGGTTATCAAGGCATCTCTACCGGATTGATTATGTGATAGATCTTTATTATCCTTTGATGGATTTAGCTGATATTGTGATTACCCGTGGTGGTTCTAACACTATTTTTGAATTAGTAGCGATGGCAAAACCACATCTTATCGTCCCACTTGGCCGTGAAGCAAGCCGGGGTGATCAATTAGAAAACGCTGCTTATTTTGAAAAGCAAGGCTATGCAGTCACTCTTTCTGAGGAAGATTTAACCTTTGCTCACTTGCAAGCAAAACTGAAGCATCTATTACACAACCAAAGAAGTTACCAGGACAATATGCAACATTCCAAGGAGTTGACATCACCAGAAAAATTTTATAACCTATTAAAAAATGACCTAAGCTCTAAACCGAAAGAAAACTAAATGACACAAGAAAAGCACAACAAGCCAAATGATCAAGAGCCAGTTGTTTTAACGGAATGGCAAAAGCGCAATATTGAGTTTTTACAGAAAAAAAAAGCTAAAGAAGCTGATGAATACAAATTAAAAGAAAAGCTGCGCATTAAGAAACGTCAAGAGATACAAACCAAACCAACCTCTGATGATTCCTCACCAGCTGATCAGACATCAGATTCTACAGATGATTCCAAAACATTGTCAAAATCAGTTAAAAGCTCTGGCAAGAAGGCTGCAAAGAAGACAAAGTCAGCAAAAAAAGCCAAAGCAACTAAAATCAAACCGGTTAAGAAACAGCCACGAACTAGATCTAAAAAAGAGCTAGCCTTTATTAAAGCTTTACCCGTTTTACTGATTAGCACCTTAGTCTTGGCTCTATCTGGTTATTTTGTGACGCCTTATAGTCAAGCTAAAAGGATTACAATCACTGGGAATACACATGTTTCTAAAGCACAGCTGATACAAGAAAGTGGCATCAAGTCTTCAGATTATTGGATCAAACTTTTGTTTGGTCGAAAGCATTATGAGCATAACCTTATTTCTCAAGACATTTGGGTTAAAGATGCTAAAATCAAGTACCATTTTCTTAATCACTTTACCTTTAAGATCAAGGAACACCGAATTATTGCTTATGCTCAAACGCAAAAAGGCTACCAGCCAATATTAGAAAATGGTCGGCGCGTAGCAGCAATCTCTAAGGACTCCTTACCAAAATCGTATTTGATTATTAATTTGGAAGATCAACAGGCCATTCAAGAGCTTGTTCGAGATTTAGCCAAGTTACCAGCAGACTTGGTGAAGGATATTAAATCTATCAATTCAGCAAAATCGAAAACAACCACTGATTTGCTCGTCTTAACGATGCAAGATGGAAATATTATTCGCCTTGCCCAAAGCCAGTTGCCTAAACGGTTGCCTTACTATTTAAAAATTAAAAAGAATCTCAAGGAACCTTCAATTGTGGATATGGAGGTTGGGATTTATACTACAACCCAGGCCATTGAAGCAAAGGCTGTTGATGATAAGTCTGACTCTAAGAAGGCTGATGAGCCTAAGGCTCCTACTAATCAAGCACAGGAGCAAACTATACCTGCAACCTCAACAACTCCCGCAAATGCTCAAGCGGCACCAGCAGGTACTGCTGCCCAGGTCCAAGGAGGCGATACCGCATCGCAAGAGCCACCTTCTGGTCAGGGTCATGAATGAGAAATGTGATGGGCACAAAGTGCCGTGAAATAGGTTGTTTTTACGCCTTTTAAAAAATTAAGATTCTATAACAAAAAACGTGAAATGATAACATTTTACGTTTTTTTATGGTATAATGTTTCCTGAATGATTCTGTTTTGAACAGTGTTTAGAATAGTATAAGTTTGGAAAGATAGTGAGGGCAAGTGAATGGCTAGAAATGGCTTTTTTACTGGTTTGGATATAGGGACTAGCTCCATAAAAGTGATGGTTGCCGAATATATCTCTGGTGAGATGAATGTCATCGGAGTTAGCAACGTTCCTAGTACAGGCGTAAAAGACGGAATAATTATTGATATTGAAGCGGCAGCACAAGCAATCAAAGCAGCCGTTGGACAAGCAGAAGAAAAAGCAGGCATCACCATTGAAAAAATCAACGTTGGCTTACCTGCTAATTTATTACAAATTGAACCAACCCAAGGAATGATTCCTGTCCCAAGTGAATCAAAAGAAATCAAAGACGAAGACGTTGATAATGTCGTTAAGTCAGCTCTCACAAAGAGCATTACACCTGAACGTGAAGTGATTTCCTTAGTTCCAGAAGAATTTGTTGTGGATGGCTTTCAAGGTATTCGCGATCCTCGGGGAATGATGGGAACCCGACTTGAAATGCGTGGCCTCATTTACACTGGACCAACGACTATTCTGCATAATCTTCGTAAAACAGTGGAGCGAGCAGGTATCACTGTTGAAAATATTATTATCTTGCCTTTGGCAATGACAAAATCAGTCCTAAACGAAGGAGAACGTGAATTTGGTGCGACCGTTATTGATATGGGTGGCGGCCAAACAACAGTCGCTTCGATGAAAAGCCAGGAACTTCAGTATACTAATATCTATACAGAAGGTGGCGACTACATTACAAAAGACATTTCTAAGGTTCTTAAGACATCAATGTCAATGGCTGAAGCCTTGAAATTTAATTTTGGACAAGCTAATGTTGCTGAAGCCAGCTCTACCGATACAGTTAAGGTAGATGTGGTTGGCAGTGATGAGCCCGTGGAAGTAACCGAACGCTACCTTTCAGAAATTGTTTCTGCTCGGATTCGTCACATATTGGACCGAGTAAAGCAGGATTTGGAACGGGGACGTTTGTTAGATTTGCCAGGAGGGATTGTCCTTGTTGGTGGTGGAGCTATCATGCCTGGTGTTGTCGAGGTTGCCCAAGAAGTATTTGGAGTCAATGTCAAACTTCATGTGCCAAATCAAGTAGGAATTCGCAACCCAATGTTTGCGAATGTCATTAGTTTAGTAGAGTATGTTGGTATGATGTCTGAGGTTGAGGTAATTGCTCAAAATGCAGTGGCTGGTGAAGAATTATTAAGACGAAAACCAGTTGATTTTTCAGGCAAAGAAACCTATATTCCAGCATATAATGAATCTAAGACAGGTTCGCCAACTTTTGAACCACATGCTCCGGTCTCTGACAGCTATCGTAGCAAAGATTCGGATCGGCCAAAACGTGACTATGGCGCTAAACTCCGTGGTTTCTTTGGCAGTATGTTTGACTAAAAGTAAAAGTGAGGAATAAAAATGGCATTTTCATTTGATGCAGCATCAGTACAAGGTGCTTTAATAAAAGTAATTGGTGTCGGTGGTGGCGGCGGTAACGCGATTAACCGAATGATTGATGAGGGAGTCGCAGGGGTTGAATTTATCGCAGCAAACACTGATATTCAAGCACTAAGCTCCTCTAAAGCCGAAACAGTAATTCAGCTTGGCCCTAAATTAACTCGCGGTCTTGGTGCTGGAGGCCAACCAGAAGTTGGGCGCAAGGCAGCTGAAGAAAGCGAAGAAGTATTAACAGAAGCCCTATCTGGCGCGGACATGGTCTTTATTACGGCTGGTATGGGAGGCGGCTCTGGAACGGGAGCTGCGCCGGTTATTGCCCGCATCGCAAAAGGTATCGGCGCCTTAACCGTAGCAGTCGTAACTCGTCCGTTTGGCTTTGAAGGCAATAAACGTGGCAATTATGCCATTGAAGGTATCCAAGAACTACGTGAACAAGTTGATACCCTTCTTATTATTTCTAATAACAATTTACTTGAAATTGTTGATAAGAAAACACCACTTCTTGAAGCCCTCAGCGAAGCAGACAATGTTCTTCGCCAAGGTGTTCAAGGAATTACTGACTTAATCACGAGTCCTGGTTTGATTAACCTTGACTTTGCAGATGTGAAGACAGTGATGGCTAATAAGGGTAATGCTCTTATGGGAATTGGAGTTGGTTCTGGCGAAGAACGCATTGTTGAAGCAGCTCGTAAAGCTATCTATTCTCCACTACTTGAAACAACTATTGATGGTGCAGAAGATGTCATCGTTAACGTGACAGGTGGATTGGATATGACCTTGACCGAAGCAGAAGAAGCTTCTGAAATTGTTGGGCAAGCGGCAGGTAATGGTGTGAATATTTGGCTAGGAACTTCCATTGATGACAGTATGAAAGATGAAATCCGTGTCACAGTTGTTGCGACAGGAGTTCGTCAAGATAAGGCTGATAAGGCGGCAGGTTTTCGTCAACCACGAAGCTACAACCAAAGCAACCCACAACAGTCAGCAGGTGCTCAGTATGCAAATGAACAAACACAAGCACAAACGGCTTCTCAACCTAGCTTTGAACGTCGTTCAAGCTTTGACTTTGATATGGGAGAAACACGTGATATGCCAATCTCACATGGTCGCTCACCTAAGTCAACGCATAATCAAGGCTCCGCTTTTGGTAACTGGGATTTAAGACGTGATAACATTTCTCGTCCAAATGAAAGTGAACTTGATAATCAATTACATATGTCAACTTTCGAAACTCCAAATGACGATAATGGAGACGACGAATTAGAAACACCTCCTTTCTTTAAAAATCGTTAAACATGGATTTAAAAACACATAAAGATGTTGTTTATTCACAGGTTGCTAAAGCCATTGCCAAAGCAGATCGTCGTCCAAATGACGTAACGATTGTGGCTGTGACCAAAACGGTTGACATTCAAACGACCGCTCAGCTCATTGATTTAGGGGTCACTGATTTTGCTGAAAACAGAGTTGATAAATTTTTGGCCAAGCACCAAGCTCTAAAAGACAGACCGGTTCGTTGGCATTTCATTGGTAGCTTACAAAGGCGAAAAGTAAAAGAAATCATTAACGACATTGATTACTTTCACGCACTTGATTCTGTTAAGTTAGCCAAAGAAATTGATAAACGAGCCGACCATCCGATTAAGTGCTTTCTTCAGGTCAATATTTCGCAAGAAGAAAGTAAGCACGGTTTTCTAGTCTCAGAAATTGATCAGGCATTAAATGAAATTGCTGCGCTTTCAAAAATTGAATTGGTTGGCTTAATGACCATGGCTCCTTTAAAGGCGAGTAATGAGGAAATTAACCGTATTTTTCTGACAGCTAGTCAACTTCGTCAAACCTTAGCCCAAGCAAATCGCAAGCGCATGCCATTCACCGAATTAAGCATGGGGATGAGTAATGATTATCCGATTGCAATCAAAAACGGAGCAACTTACGTGCGAATTGGAACAGCCTTCTTTAAGTAAATGGAGAAAATGATGGCAGTAAAAGATTTTTTTAATAAAGCAATCTCATATTTTGATACCGATGACTTAAATGACGTTGAAGAGGAGCATTTTGAGGACGCGCAAGAAGAACCCGAGCGACCTAATCGCGTCCAAGCTACAACTGCAGCGACTCAAGCTGCTCCAAATATGAGAACAACACATGAATCCTCACAAGCCCACCCTTCTGAACGTGCTCAGCAAGCGTCAGCTCGAGCAAATATTAGCTATAAAAAAGAGCCGCGTGGTGAGAAAAGCACAGCTGCTAATCGACAAGACCATTATCAGCAGTTGGCAAATCAAGAGCAAACAACGATTGCTTTAAAATACCCACGAAAATATGAAGATGCGCAAGAAATTGTTGATTTATTAATCAGTAATGAATGTGTTTTGATTGATTTTCAGTATATGTTGGATGCCCAAGCAAGACGCTGCCTTGATTTTATTGATGGTGCAAGTAAGGTATTATATGGCAGCTTACAACGTGTCGGACCTTCTATGTATTTGTTGACCCCATCAAATGTATCTGTTAATATTGAAGATATGAATATTCCAAATCCGGGCCAGGATATTAGCTTTGATTTTGATATGAAGAGACGTTAAGCTTATGATTTTTGTACTGCTCATATTATTAAAATTAATTAAAGTATATTCTTACCTCTTGATTGCCTATGCCCTGTTATCCTGGTTTCCAGGTGCCTACAATACTTGGTTAGGAAGAATACTTAGCGACATAGTGGAACCCGTATTGAAACCATTTCAATCCTTTCACTTGCAATTTGCAGGACTCGATTTCACCATTCTTATTGTGATTTTAGTCATGAATTTTGTGAGTGACTTACTCATAAAGATTTTAGTTGGATGATAAAGGACAGTACTATATATCAGCATTTTCACCCTGACGAATATGCGTTTATTGACAAAGTAAAAGATATAATACAGCAAGTAGATCAGACCTATGCCTGGCAAGTAACCGATTTTGTCAATCCTCGGGAGCTGACCATCATTCAAAGCTTAGTTGCCCAGGCGCAACTGACTTGTTTTACGTCAAGTGATCTATTTCTAAGTGAATACCAGCGTGTTATTATTGCACCAGAGTATTATGTCTTAGATCCGGAAGATTTTGATATGGCTTTGATTGAGATGACCTATAATGCAAAGTTCAACCAGATTAGGCATTGCCAAGTTCTTGGAACCTTGCTAAATGAATTAGGTATCAAGCGATCCTTGATAGGTGATATTTTGATTACAGATGGTAACATCCAAGTAATGGTTGCACAAACACTTGTTGATTATTTGTTAGGGACAATTTCAAAGATTGGTCGTGCAAGCGTTCAGCTAAAGCAAGTCCCCCTATCTGAACTTAAACAGGTGAAGGATTTATCGGAAAAAGAGACTGATCTGTTAACGTCTAGTTTGCGACTTGATCGACTGATGGCAAGTGTACTAAAGATGTCACGTCATCAGGCTATCAGATTAATTGAGTCAGAAAAAGTAAAAGTTAACTATCGCCCACAAACCAAATCTGCCCTGACTCTTGCTGAGGGCGATTTAGTGAGTGTACGAGGCTTTGGACGGTTTCGATTCATTCGACTGAATGGTTTAACAAAACATGGTAAATATAAGGTGACGCTAGGAAAAACCTTGCATAAATAAGGAGACATAATGGTACTTACAGCACTTGAAATTAAAGATAAAACATTTAAAACAAAACTGCGTGGTTACAGCGAAGAAGAAGTTAACGAATTTTTAGATATTGTCGTTGATGACTATGAATCACTGGTTAAGCAAAATCGTCAATATGCTTCACGGATTAAGCAGCTGGAAGAAAAACTAGCTTATTTTGATGAAATGAAAGAATCATTGAGCCAGTCTGTTATTTTAGCGCAAGAAACAGCCGAAAAAGTGAAAGCTAATGCGAATTCAGAAGCGACAAATTTAGTGAGCAAGGCTAATTATGATGCGCAATATTTACTTGACGAATCAAAAGCCAAAGCCAATCAAATGTTGCGTGATGCAACCGATGAAGCCAAGCGTGTAGCTATTGAAACAGAAGAATTGAAACGTCAAACGCGTGTTTTCCATCAACGCCTCATTTCCTCAATTGAAGCACAGTTAACGTTGGCCAATGCGCCTGAGTGGAATGAATTGTTGCAACCAACTGCTATTTATCTGCAAAATTCGGATGCCGCTTTTAAAGAAGTTGTTAAAGAAGTTCTTGATGAAGACCTGCCAGAAGCTGATGACAGTGCTTCATTTGATGCAACCCGTCAATTTTCAGCCGAAGAAATGGCAGAATTACAGCGCCGTGTTGAAGAAAGTAACCGTGAATTAGAAGCGGCACAATTAGAACACACTAACAGTTTTGATACTTCCAACCAAGGCGTTAACTTAAACGAAACGCAAACCTTTAAATTAAATATTGAAGACTACGAAAAACGCGATTAAGTGTTGATATTTACAGCAAGCAAGTGATGATGAGAGACTTGTAATCCCTTGACATTTAATTATCATTTTCGCATCTTTCTAGCTGAATTCAGTAAGTTAGGAGGTCTGCTCACCTTACGAGCAATTGAGAGGCTAACTCCTTTTGTGTTAGTCTGAATTAAGGTGGTACCACGAGCTTTCGTCCTTTATTGTGACGAAGGTTTTTTATTATCAGTAAGGAGATAACTGCATGAAGTTAAAAGACACGCTTAATCTGGGCAAGACAGCCTTTCCGATGCGGGCCGGTTTACCAACCAAGGAACCTAAGTGGCAAGCCGCCTGGGATCAGGCCGATATTTATCACAAGCGTCAGCAATTAAATGAAGGCAAACCAGCCTTTCATTTACATGACGGCCCTCCCTATGCTAATGGGAATATCCATGTAGGGCATGCACTTAACAAAATTTCAAAAGATATTATTGTTCGGGCAAAATCAATGTCAGGCTTTCGTGCTCCCTATGTCCCTGGGTGGGACACTCATGGCCTTCCTATTGAGCAGGTCTTAGCTAAGCAAGGGGTTAAACGCAAAGAAATGGATCTGGTTGCCTATCTTGACATGTGCCGTGATTATGCCCTTAGCCAGGTAGATAAGCAACGCGCTGACTTTAAAAGGCTAGGAGTCTTGGCAGATTGGGAAAACCCATACATTACCTTGAAGCCTGAATACGAAGCTGAACAGGTGCGTGTCTTTGGAGCGATGGCAGCTAAAGGTTATATTTATCGCGGTGCTAAACCAGTTTACTGGTCCTGGTCGTCAGAATCAGCATTAGCTGAAGCAGAAATTGAATACCACGACATTGATTCTACATCGCTTTATTATGCCAATAAGGTCAAAAATGGTAAGGGCGTCCTAGACACTGATACTTACATTGTTGTATGGACGACAACTCCCTTTACCGTGACAGCTTCGCGTGGGTTAACTGTTGGTCCGGATATGGACTATGTAGTGGTACAACCAGCAGGTCAAAGCCGGAAATATGTGGTCGCACAAGGTCTTTTAGATAGCTTAGCGGAGCGTTTTGGTTGGACAAGCTTTGAAATCCTAGCTCAGCATAAGGGGACTGAGCTGGAAATGATTGTGACAGAGCATCCGTGGGATCCAGAAGTTGACGAGCTTGTTATTCTTGGTGATCATGTTACCCTTGATTCAGGTACAGGTATTGTCCATACGGCGCCAGGCTTTGGTGAGGATGACTATAATGTCGGAATTAAATATGGCCTAGAAGTTGCTGTTACTGTGGATGAGCGCGGCTTGATGATGGCTAATGCAGGTCCTGATTTTGCTGGTCAATTTTATGCCAAGGTCACCCCTTTGGTTCAGGAAAAATTGGGTGACCTCTTATTAGCCAGCGAAGTCATCACCCATTCTTATCCTTTTGATTGGCGGACCAAAAAACCAATTATCTGGCGAGCTGTGCCTCAATGGTTTGCATCGGTTTCGGATTTTCGGCAGAAAATTTTGTCGGCAATTGAAAAGACCAGCTTTAAACCAGCTTGGGGTCAAAAACGTCTCTATAATATGATTCGTGACCGGGGCGACTGGGTTATCTCGCGTCAGCGTGCCTGGGGCGTGCCACTTCCTATTTTTTATGCTGAAGATGGCACAGCTATCATGACAAAAGAAGTTACTGATCATGTCGCAGATCTCTTTGCAGAACACGGCTCGATCATCTGGTGGCAAAAAGAAGCCAAAGATCTCTTGCCAGTTGGTTTTACCCATCCAGGTTCACCAAATGGGCACTTCACTAAAGAAACGGATATTATGGATGTCTGGTTTGATTCAGGTTCTTCTTGGAAGGGAGTCATGGCTGCGCGAGAAGAGTTAGCCTATCCTGCTGATCTTTATCTGGAAGGCTCAGATCAGTACCGCGGCTGGTTTAATTCATCCTTGATCACTTCGGTTGCTGTTAACGGCCATGCTCCTTACAAGTCCATCTTATCACAAGGCTTTGTGCTTGATGGTAAGGGCGAAAAAATGTCCAAATCATTAGGGAATACCATTCTTCCTAGTGATGTTGAAAAGCAATTTGGAGCGGAAATTTTACGGTTATGGGTCACTTCGGTTGATTCAAGTAATGATGTCCGGATTTCGATGGATATTTTGAAGCAGACCTCTGAAACTTACCGTAAAATCCGCAATACCTTACGCTTCTTGTTAGCTAATACTTCTGATTTCAATCCTCATCAAGATGCAGTTAGTTATGAAAATCTTAGCGCAGTTGACCGTTACATGGTAATCAAATTTAATCAATTGATTGCAACCATTAACCAAGCCTATGCTGACTATGATTTTATTAGCATCTATAAATCAGTGGTGAATTTTGTTACAGTAGATTTATCAGCCTTTTATCTGGATTTTGCTAAGGATGTGGTCTACATTGAAGCAGCCCACAGCATTGAGCGCCGCCGCATGCAAACCGTGTTCTATGATATTCTGGTGAAAATCACTAAACTCTTAACACCAATTCTTCCTCATACAGCAGAAGAAATTTGGTCTTATCTAGAATATGAATCAGAAGAATTTGTCCAACTTACTGAGATGCCTTTGGCTGAATCCTTCCCTGATCAAAAAGCAATTCTAGAAGAATGGGATGCTTTTATGACTCTACGAACACAGGCTCAAAAGGCACTTGAGGAAGCTCGTAATGCCAAAGTAATCGGCAAGTCATTAGAAGCCCACTTAACAATTTATGCTAGCCAAGAAACCAAAACCCTCTTGACCACACTAAATAGCGACATTGCCTTGTTAATGATTGTGTCACAATTAACCATTACTGATGAAGCAGCTAAGCCAGCAGACGCTGTGACTTTTGATGGTGTAGCCTTTACAGTTGAGCGGGCTCAAGGTGAGGTTTGCGAACGTTCTCGTCGCATTGATCCAACAACACGCATGCGCTCTTATGGGGTGGCTGTTTGTGATGCTAGTGCTAAGGTCATTGAAGAAAATTTCCCAGAGGCTGTTGCAGAAGGCTTTGAAAGATAGGCCTAAATTCTGTGTGACAGATAAGGAGACAAACAAAAAAGAAACCAGAGCTTTCTTATTTAGATTGAAGAAAATGTCCGTTGTGACGATTTTTTTCAATCTTTTTTTACGGTATCGCTAAAAACAAAAAAACTCCTAGAAGGTTAACATGTCAACATTTCTAAGAGTAGTCACTTATTTAGCCACCGTATTTTTTACTAAAAATAAGAAGGGATGTTTGCATTTTTGAAAGAAGTCCGAGTTTTTTTAGCCTTGGGCCTTGGCCTTAATAGGAAAAGACATTTCAATTAAATTATTGGTATGAATGGTTTTGATGTGTTCATTCTGCACGATATGGGGATTTATCTTTCGTTTTAGGAAAAATTCGCGAATGACTGCTAATTCTTCGTCCTTGATAGCCCGGTATTTATTAGAAATTAAAATCTCATAATGCTTTGGCGCCTGCGTGAAAACCACATCTGTATTTCCAGCCGAATAGACTTCGACCAGCCGTGCATCAGTGTTTTGTAATTGACTCATGACGAGCTCAGGATGACTACTAGTTGTGTTAATTAGTCTCATAATTTCCTCCTTTTGCTCTGCTAGCTTCACAGGGCAAATCCTATAAACAATCGTTTTAATGATGGCGGGCTTGCCATGCTTTTACGCCCCATTGATGACTTCCGCGCTTGAGAAGTTTGATAGCTTCTGGAATAGGAAACCAAGCTAGCTGGTTAAAATCCTCTAGAGGTTCAGCTAAGTCGATATAGTCGGTGACTTCATAAAGATAGGCAGGATTGTGGAAATAGGTATCTCGGTGACGGGAATAGAAGTATTCATCAGCTTGGCCATAGTAATAACCAAGCGTGGCCGAAAAGCCGAGTTCTTCTTTCAATTCTCGCTCAAGTGCCTGCGTATGGGTCTCTGGGCCTTCAATTTCACCGCCTGGTAAAAACCATGCGCCATTGGGGGCTTGAACGAGAATGATCTGATCTTTATTTTGATTTGGAATAATGGCATAGACTCCTAAGCGTTTCTGATAGTCTACATTATCTTTTTTTTCTCCGAAAACTGGAATTGCCATAAGCTTTCTCCTTTGCCCTTATTATACTAAAAAATAGGGAAATAATCTTTGATTTTGCTAAAAATTTAGCGCTGGATGAAAAAACCTTCATTTTCAAAATTAGAAAATGAAGGTTTTGGGCTTTAATGGCTGGGCTGAGCAGCTTCTTCGCTTTGATTGGCTTTGATTGCAATGTGTCCATTACTTGTCATCATGGCACGTAAGTTTTTCTCAGTTGGGTGTTCAAGGTAATAATCGGTAATAGCATCTTCAATATGCTCTTGGATGGTGCGACGTAAGGGCCGTGCCCCCATTTTTGGATCATAACCAAGCTCTACCAATTTTTCTTTAACTTTGGTAGTGACATCAAGGTGGAGACCGTTGCGTCCAAGCCGATCATTGACATTGACTAGCATTAGATCAACAATTTTAAGAAGGTCTGGTTTAGAGAGTGCAGCGAATTCAACAATGGCATCAAAACGGTTCATAAATTCAGGGCTAAAGAAGTTACCTAGTTGTCCCAGTACCGAATTGGTCCGACCTTCGCGCGCAGCACCAAAACCAACCGACGCTTCAGCATTGCCTGTTCCAGCATTTGAGGTCATGATAATAATGGTATCTTTAAAGCTAACTGTGCGCCCTTGACCATCAGTGAGGCGACCATCATCAAGTACTTGAAGAAACATATGCATCACATCTGGATGGGCCTTTTCGACTTCGTCAAGAAGAATGAGCGAGTAGGGATTACGACGAACTTTTTCAGTTAGTTGACCAGCCTCATCATAACCAACATAGCCTGGAGGTGCTCCGACCAATTTGGATACGGCATGTTTTTCCATGTATTCAGACATATCAAAACGAATCATATTTTCGTCAGAGCCAAATAATTCAATAGCTAATTGCTTAGAAAGCTCGGTCTTTCCTACACCGGTTGGTCCTACAAACAAGAAGGAGCCGATTGGTCGATTGAGGCTGCCTAAGCCGACCCGGTTACGCCGAATGGCCTTGGCGATTTTTTCCACGGCTGCATCTTGGCCAATGACATGGCTCTTAAGATCATCAGCCAAGTGAATCAATTGTGACTGTTCTTTTGCTTTTAAGTCGCCAACTGGGATATTCGTTTTTTCCTCTACGATTGCTTCAATGGTTTTTTCAGTAATCAAAGGAATATCTTGGTCTGTGACCTCTTGTTTTTGCATTTCTTTTAGTTTGAGGATTTGGTCACGGAAATAAGCTGCGCGTTCAAAGTCTTCTTGACGGGTAGCTAGCGCTTTTTGATTTTCAGCGTCTACTAGCTTTTGATCAATTTCTTTTGGATCAACGAAATTAAGTGTTAGATTCATTTTTGAGCCTGCTTCATCCAGCAGGTCAATGGCCTTGTCTGGTAAGAATCGGTCTTGGATATAGCGATTCGAGAGATGAGCCGCAGCTAAAATAGCATCATCGCTATATTGAACATGGTGGTATTCTTCGTATTTCTTTTGAATACCCTTTAAGATAGTAATGGTTTCATCAACAGAAGGTTCATTGACTTTAACAGGTTGCATCCGCCGCTCTAGGGCAGCGTCTTTTTCAATAATCCGATATTCGTTGAGAGTGGTAGCGCCCACTAATTGGAGTTCACCACGTGCCAGAGCTGGTTTTAAGATATTACCAGCATCCATGTTACCATCGCCTGCATTGCCAGCGCCGACAATTTCATGGATTTCATCAATAAATAAGATGACGTCTTTGCGGTTACGAATTTCTTCCATGAGCTTTTGCATGCGCTCTTCAAATTGACCGCGGATACCAGTACCTTGGACCAAGCTGACCACATCTAAACGAATGACATGTTTTCCTTGCAGTTTATGCGGAACATCGCCATCAATAATTTTTTGAGCTAGGCCTTCTACAACAGCTGTTTTACCAACACCTGGCTCACCAATCAGGACGGGATTATTTTTTGTTCGCCGGTTCAGAATTTCAATCACGCGGCGAATCTCATCATCGCGCCCAATGACAGGGTCAATGCCGCCACGACTGGCAATATCGGTCACATCAATACCAAATTCATCTAAGAGTCCTTGAGGAGCTTGCGGATCTTGACGGCGGGTCGCTTGTCCAGACATGCGGTTATTTCGGCTGTTTGGATCATTTGAGAGATTATCTTGTTCTGAGCGTGGACTATTTGGAAGTTTACTAAACGGTTGGAAATTATTTAAATCATCCATAAAGTCTTCAAAAAGTGGTTTAATAGAGTCAGAAAGGGTACCTTGTTTTTGATTGCCCAATAAGCTATTTTGGGGATCTGTCTTCATAATTTGATAACAATTTTGACAAAGGTCAATTTGGCGTTGTTTGCCGTTCACATTAGTATATAGGTGAATAGAGGCTTCGTTTAAGTTACAATTTTGACAAAGCATAGGCTTTACCTCCAGTGAGTGATACGAGTTCAACTTTTAGTCAATAAAGGTCAAACTCTATATGTTCATTATAGCACCCTTTAAGCGGAAAGCAAGTAAAAAGTTTCCTAATTTAGCACTCTTAACTTTTGAGTGCTAATAGCTTGGTCTAGCTTCTAGGGGGCAAGTCATAAGCTGATAGCTACTACAAAATCAGGCCAAGCCAGGAAATAATTCACTTTTAGTGTCTGTTTATAGGTTTTTATGTTAGAATATAGTGAACACTAAACGAAACGAATAGGAGAATGGAAATGGAATCACATCTTGTGAGAATAATCAACCGTCTAGAATTGATGGTAACAGACGATGGGAACCTCAAGCGCAATTTTGAACGTGATGGTGTTGTCGTTGCTGAAGTTTCTTTTTCAAATGACCCAGAAAATGGACCAGTTTTTACCTTACGTGACGTGGAAGCACGGGAATCATACTCATTTGATAGTATTGACTTGATTGCAATGGAAATCTACGATTTATTATATTAAGTTAAAAGACTTGCTTGGGCAAGTTTTTTGTGCTTCCAGACGTTTTTAAGCCTTAAGTTGACAGCTCCTTAAGTGATGGTTTTAGGTTGGTCGCTCCTATTTTGGTCAAATGTTAACCTTAATAATGATTCGGTGGTGAAAGCCACTCTTTTTTTGCTATAATAGGTAACAGACTAAATAAAGAGGTACAAAATGATGGTAGAATTTTTAGATGGAAAAGCATTAGCCCAAAAAATGCAGGCTGAATTAGCTAAGAAAGTAACTGAACTTAAGCGTCAACATCAGATTGTTCCGGGCTTGGTTGTTATTTTAGTAGGTGATGATGCAGCTAGCCAAATCTACGTCAGAAATAAAGAGCGTGCTGCTCACGCTGCAGGTTTTAAGAGTCAGACCGTTCATCTGTCTGAATCAATCAGCCAAGAAGAATTGATTAATGTCATTATGACCTACAATGACGATCCGAGTATCCATGGCATTTTAGTTCAGCTCCCCTTACCAGACCACATTAATGACAAAAAAATTATCCTATCTATTAACCCAAGTAAGGATGTTGATGGCTTTCATCCGATGAATACAGGTCATCTCTGGTCAGGTCGGCCCCAGATGGTGCCTTGTACACCTGCAGGAATTATGGAGTTGCTCAGTGCCTACTCTATTTCATTAGAAGGCAAGCATGCGGTAATTATCGGCAGATCCAATATTGTTGGTAAGCCCATGGCCCAACTGTTGCTAGCCAAAAATGCCACAGTTACCTTAACCCATTCACGAACGAAACATTTAAAGGCCTTTACCAAGCAAGCAGATCTGCTAATTGTAGCGATTGGTGCTGGGCACTTTGTGACAAAGGATTTTGTCAAGGCTGGCGCGATTGTTGTAGATGTTGGGATGAACCGTGATGACAATGGCAAGTTAATTGGTGATGTAGACTTTGCTTCGGTTTCTCAGGTAGCTAGCATGTTAACACCTGTCCCAGGTGGCGTTGGCCCAATGACCATTACCATGTTGTTGGAGCAAACCTATCAAGCGGCCTTGCGTAAAGCAGCTAAAAACTAAATGATGTATGAGCGCCAGCTTTTGCCTTAATGACAAAGGAAGCCTTCCCTTTCAATCTGTGAAGCCGTAGGGCTTCTTTTGTCCTTTATCCTCTCATTTGTAGGGGAAAAATGGTATACTACATATGTTAGATGCACTATTATGTATGTTAGATATAACTTTTAACTCTCATAGAAAGAAAACACGATGGCTAATTATCTCTCAGTGTCTGAGCTGACGAAATACCTAAAAATGAAGTTTGATCGTGATCCTTATCTGGAACGCGTTTATTTGACAGGACAGGTGTCCAACTTTCGCCGGCGTCCTAACCATCAGTATTTCTCCATTAAGGATGAAAAAGCAGTTATTCAGGCGACCATGTGGGCAGGACAATTTAAGAAATTAGGATTTGAGCTAGAAGAAGGGCTCAAGATTAATGTCATCGGACGTGTCCAGCTCTATGAACCCAGCGGCTCTTACTCCATCATCGTTGAAAAGGCTGAGCCTGATGGCATTGGTGCCCTAGCACTGCAATTTGAACAACTAAAGAAAAAACTCGCAGAAGCAGGGTATTTTGATGCAAGGCACAAGCAGTCTTTGCCACAATTTGTTCAAAAAATCGGAGTGGTCACTAGCCCAAGTGGAGCGGTCATTCGTGATATTATTACCACTGTTTCTAGACGCTTTCCCGGCGTGGAAATTCTTTTGTTTCCCACCAAGGTCCAAGGTCAAGGCGCAGCACAAGAAGTGGTCGCAAATATTGCTCGGGCAAACCAGCGCGATGACCTGGATTTACTCATTGTAGGTCGTGGTGGTGGGTCGATTGAAGACCTCTGGGCCTTTAATGAAGAAATGGTGGTTCAGGCTATCTTTGAATCACGCTTGCCGATTATTTCCAGTGTTGGCCATGAGACAGATACGACTTTGGCTGACTTCGTCGCAGATAGCCGAGCAGCCACGCCAACTGCTGCTGCTGAGCTAGCCACACCGGTCACCAAACGTGATCTCTTATCCTGGATAGCTGAGCGAGAGAATCGGGCTTATCAGGCGAGCTTGCGTTTACTTAAACAAAAAGAAGAAAAATTGCAAAAAGCGCGCCAATCTGTTATTTTTCGCCAACCTGAGCGTCTCTATGACGGTTTTTTACAAAAACTAGATCGCCTCAATCAGAAATTAACGTATGGTATGCGCGAAGAGCTGCAACAGGCTAAGCAGGCGCAAGGTCTTGTGTGGCAGCGTCTGCAAAGCCTTGATTTGCAAAAGCAAGTGCAACGCTATCAAGATCAGATCTTACAAGATCAACGCCGATTAATGCGCGCGGTGCAAGGCATTTATGATAGCAAAGCAACTCGTTTTGACAAGGCACAAGATGCGCTTTTATCACTAGATAGCTCTCGCATTGTCGCGCGTGGCTATGCGATTGTCCAAAAAAATCACCAATCACTATCATCAGTTCAAGGGATTAAAGCAGGCGATTCTTTGCAAGTTCAAATGCAAGATGGCCAGTTAGAAGTGGAGGTTACACATGTCAAACAAGACAACATTTGAAGCACAATTACAAGAACTTGAAGCAATCGTTACACGCTTAGAATCAGGTGATGTTGCCTTAGAAGAGGCGATTACTGAATTTCAAAAGGGAATGACTATTTCCAAACAATTGCAAAAGACACTCAAGGAAGCTGAGGATACTTTAGTTAAGGTCATGCAGACCGATGGAACAGAAGTAGAAATGGATGCTTAATGATTAACATTGAACTGATTAATGAAGCAATTCACCGTTATTATCACAACAGTGCTAGCCCAGTTTCGCCCCAGCTTATTGAATCCATCTTGTATTCAGTTGATAGTGGCGGCAAACGCCTTCGCCCGCGGCTATTCTTAGAATTACTAGAAGGATTTGGTTTGGAACTCACCCAAGCTCATTATGACTTGGCTGCGGCCTTGGAGATGATTCATACTGGCTCTCTCATCCATGATGATTTACCTGCTATGGATAATGATGATTACCGGCGGGGGCGCTTAACCAACCATAAGCAATTTGATGAAGCTACGGCGATTTTGGCTGGCGATAGTCTCTTTTTAGATGCCTTTGCCCTGATTGCCCAGGCTAGTTTTCAAGCAGAATTAACGGTGCAGTTAGTGGCTTTATTATCAAAAGCCTCAGGTACTTTTGGCATGGTTGGTGGCCAAATGTTAGACATGCAAGGAGAAGAGCGGCATTTAAGCTTGGCCGAACTAGCCCAGATTCATCGCAACAAAACAGGGCAATTGCTGAGCTATCCCTTTACAGCAGCCAGTATTTTGGCCCGACAACCTCTGGAAATTCAAAGCCAAATGACCCAAGCTGGCTACTTGATTGGCCAGGCTTTTCAAGTTCGTGATGATCTTTTGGATCTGACTGCTAGTTTTTCAGAGCTTGGGAAAACGCCCAAGAAGGATGTTCAGGCTGCAAAAGCCACCTATCCTAGTTTGCTAGGTATGGAAGCATCTTATCGTATTTTAAACCAAGATTTAGATCAGGCGCTCGCTATTTTTCACACAGTGGCAGAGGAGACCCAGTTTGAGATGACAAAAATGACCCATTTGGTAGAAGGATTACGATTGCATGGCTAAAGAACGTGTTGATGTACTTGCTTATAAACAAGGACTTTTTGATACCAGAGAACAGGCAAAACGTGGTGTTATGGCAGGCCTGGTCATTAATGTCCTAAATGGCCAACGCTATGATAAACCAGGAGAAAAAATTACCAGCGATACAGAACTTAAACTAAAAGGGGAAAAATTAAAATATGTTAGCCGTGGTGGTTTGAAATTAGAAAAGGCCTTGCGGGTTTTTGATATTTCAGTGGAGGACCAGGTTACACTTGACATTGGGGCTTCTACCGGCGGCTTTACGGATGTGATGTTGCAATCGGGTGCGCAATTCATTTATGCGGTAGATGTTGGAACAAACCAATTGGTCTGGCAATTGCGGCAAGATGCGCGTGTGCGCTCAATGGAGCAGTACAATTTTCGCTACGCCACACCAGCAGATTTTACAGAAGGCTTGCCGACCTTTGCTTCAATTGATGTTTCCTTTATCTCTTTGCAGCTGATTCTGCCAGCTTTGCATCAGATTTTAGCCGATGGTGGTCAGGTTGTTGCCTTAATTAAGCCACAATTTGAGGCGGGGCGCGAGCAAATTGGCAAAAACGGAATTGTTAAGGATCCTACTGTTCATGAAAAAGTTTTAGAAAAAGTGACAACTTTTGCTTGTGACTACGGATTTACAGTTAAGGGGCTTGATTTTTCTCCTATTCAAGGGGGACATGGAAATATTGAATTTTTGATGTTTCTGCAAAAAGCTGCTGGCGCACACAATGAGGTCTTGCCTTTGATTCATCCCCTAACGCAAAAGGCACATAAGGAATTTAAAGATAATGAAAAAGAGTGAACGCTTAAATCTGATTAAAAAGATGGTGCTTGAGCAGACGATCGAAACCCAGCATGACCTGTTAGCTCGGCTAAAAGAGTATGGCTTAGAACTCACTCAAGCAACCATTTCACGTGATATGAACGAAATTGGGATTGTCAAAATACCATCTGAAAATGGACGCTATATATATGGCCTATCACAAGATAGCGGCAAAAAGCTTGTTCAACGGCCAGCATCCATTCGGCGAACTATTTTAACCATATCAGAGCCTATGCCAGGTCTGGACACTCACTTGTTTTTGCAAGTTATACCAGGCAATGCTATGGTTATCAAGAAGTATGTGACAGCAGATTTTTCTGATCGGCTATTTGCCATATTGGCAGATGATGATAGTATTTTAGTGATTGCTAAAACAGCGGCTGACTGTGAGCTCATCCGACAGACAGTTACCAAGTGGAAAGAAAGCGCACAATAATTGAAGGAGTGCCTATGTTACTAGAGATTTCAATTAAAAATTTTGCCATCATTGAAGCTATCTCCTTAAATTTTGAAAATGGGATGACGGTATTAACAGGGGAGACTGGGGCTGGAAAATCCATTATTATTGATGCGATGAACATGATGCTAGGTGCCAGAGCTAATACAGAAGTTATCAGGCACGGGGCTGATAAGGCTGAAATTGAAGGTTTCTTTACCATTGCACAAACCTCGCCTCTCCATGACATCCTTAGCGAATTAGGCATTACAGCCCAAGAAGAACTCATCATCCGGCGGGAGCTTTTTGCCAACGGTCGTAGTGTAAGCCGGATTAATGGCCAGATGGTGACTCTAGCTAACTTAAAACGCGTTGGTCAATTATTAGTTGACATCCATGGGCAGCACGACCAAGAGGAATTAATGCGCCGTAACCGCCACCAAGCTATCTTAGATGCCTTTGGCGATAGTTCTCTAAAGACTGCAAAAACTAACTATCAGACCATTTTTGATACCTATAAACACGCGCGGCGTCAGGTGCTTGAGCATCAAAAAAATGCGCAAGACCATAAAGCACGGATTGAGATGTTAGCCTTTCAATTGGCTGAAATCGAAGGTGCGGCCTTGCAGCGAGGCGAAGATGACCGGCTCATGTCAGAGCATACTAAACTGCTCAATCATAAAAAAATCGCAGATACGCTGACCAATACAGCGGTGCTCCTGGATAATGAAGATTTCTCCAGCCTAAACAATATCCGCTTTGCGATGAATGATATGGCTAGCATTGAAACTCTTGATCCGGATTACCAACAGCTTTCAAGCAATTTATCAGAAGCCTATTATATCCTAGAAGATGTTAGCAAGCAGTTAAATGATATTATAGAGGGCCTTGATTTTGATGGCGGCCGCTTACAAGCTATCGAGCAGCGCTTAGATGTCTTAAACAGCTTAACCCGTAAATACGGCGGCAAGGTCAATGATGTGCTTGACTATTATGACAATAGTTTAAAGGAATATCACTTACTAACTGGCGGCTCTGATGATAGCGGTCATCTGGCCTTAGAGCTCAAGCAGCTGGAAAAACAGTTGCGAGAAGCAGCCGATGTCCTTAGCCAGGAGCGCCGCAGATGTGCTGAGCGACTAGAAAGCACCATTAAAGCACACCTACAAGAATTATACATGGAAAAGGCAGACTTCAAGGTGCAATTTGACAAGGCAAAGTTCAGTAAAGATGGCAACGAAACCATTGAATTTTATATCCTCACCAACCCTGGTGAAGGCTTCAAACCCCTGGTCAAGGTGGCTTCTGGTGGTGAATTATCTCGCTTAATGTTAGCCATTAAGTCAGCCATCGCCCAAAAAGAAGATCGGACAAGCATTGTCTTTGACGAAGTTGATACAGGAGTATCTGGCCGAGTTGCCCAGGCCATCGCCCAAAAAATCTATAGCATTGGCCAACATGGCCAAGTCTTAGCTATTTCGCATCTTCCCCAGGTCATTGCTATTGCTGATTATCAGTATTTTATTTCCAAAGAAAGCAGTGATGATACCACTGTCTCTAGGTCGCGTTTGTTAAGCAAGGAAGAACGCATTGAAGAAATTGCCAAAATGCTAGCAGGCAGCACAGTGACCCAGGCTGCCCGCATTCAAGCTAGCCAATTATTGGACAAATAGCTGGTAGAAATCCATTTGATTTATCCTACTTAGAAAGAAGGAGTGACTGAGACATAAGTCGATTTTTCTCCTTCTTTTTTTGATGATTCCGCTAAAACAAGCGACTGCTTTTGATTTATTTGCCAATCAATGCTAAAATAAAGAGAAAAACATGTACTAGAACGGAAAAAAAGTTATTATGGGAAAGATTAAAATTGTTACCGATTCCTCAATAACCATCGAACCTGAACTTATTGATAAATATGACATTACGGTGGTTCCCTTATCTGTGATGGTTGATGGCAAGTTATATAGTGATAAGGACTTGAAACAGCCAGGCCAGTTTTTACAATTGATGAACACAAGTAAGGACTTACCAAAAACCAGTCAACCACCAGTCGGCTTGTTTGCTGAAACCTATGAACGCCTAGTAGCAGAAGGCGCACAAGCCATTATTGCCATTCACCTCTCTCCTGCCCTTTCTGGAACCATAGAGGCTTCACGCCAAGGAGCAGAAATTGCTAGCGCCCCAGTAACTGTTTTGGACTCTGGTTTTACCGACCAGGCTTTAAAATTTCAAGTCGTCACTGCCGCTAAATTAGCTCAAGCAGCTGCTGATTTAGATACTATTCTAGCCAAGATTCAAGAAGTTAAAGAAAAAACAGTCCTCTACATTGGTGTCTCTACCCTAGAAAATCTTGTCAAGGGAGGCCGGATTGGCCGAGTGACAGGTTTATTGAGTAATCTCTTAAATATGCGGGTCTTAATGGAACTCAAGAATGAAGAACTAAAATCGATTGCAAAAGGTCGTGGCAATAAAACATTCTTTAAATGGCTGGACAATTATTTAGCAGAAAATGGTGCGCGTAAGGTGTCAGAGATTGGTATTTCTTATGCGGGGGATGATTCTTTAGCAAAGCAAATCTATGCTAAAGTACAACCTGTTTTCCAAAGACCAATCAGTGTGTTAGAAACAGGCTCGATTATCCAAACGCATACAGGCGCAGGCGCTTTTGCTATTATGATCCGCTATGAATAAGAAATCATTTTGGGGCGGTTTGTTGTTTTTCCTAGTAGTGTTTGGAGTTAGTCTGGTACTATTTCAGCAGTTCATCCCCCAGTCTGACTCCCAGCTCAAAAAAACGGATTTTTTAAAGCAAAAACCTAAGACTTTATTTTATCTTGCTCTTGGAGACTCTTTAACAGAAGGAGTCGGAGACTCAACTGGGCAAGGCGGCTTTGTCCCGCTTTTAGCAGATGATATTGCTGATTATTATCATGTACAAGTCAAGCATGCCAATTATGGGGTTTCTGGGAATACCAGTCAACAGATTTTGACCAGAATGCAGACCCAAGAACCCCTGCAAAGAGACTTAAAAAAGGCCAAGTTGCTTACCATTACGGTAGGGGGCAATGATGTTTTAGCAGTTATTCGTAAACAGTTGACCGAGTTGCAGGTCTCTAGCTTTGATCAACCACGTCTGGCCTATCAGGAACGTTTACGGCAGATTATTGACCTGACCCGTAAAGACAATGCTGATTTGCCCATTTATATCCTGGGCATTTATAACCCCTTTTATTTAAATTTTCCCGAAATAAAGGACATGCAGACTGTGGTTGACCAATGGAATCAGGGGACCAAAGAGGTCACTAAGGAATACCAATCCGTTTACTTTGTGCCAATCAATGACCGGCTTTATCGAGGCGTTAATGGTCAAGAAGGCATTGATGAAGCTTCAGACAGCACTAAACCCGTTATTAACGATGCCCTTTTCTCACAAGACCACTTTCACCCTAATAATATTGGATACCGAATAATGTCAACTGCAGTTATGGAGAGTCTTAAAAAACATGAAAACAAAACCTTCAATTAATGGCTGGAAATGGGCTTTTTTGCTCATTCTTGCTTTGAATTTGGCTTTTTTAATTATTCTTGGGAGTCGCTTGATTCAACCCAGGGAAACCAAGGATTCTCAGCAAAGCATTTCTCAAAAAGCTACCAATGTTAAAGTAGGTACCTTTACGACCAACCGCCAGCAATTAAATAAAACCATTTCTGCTTATTTAAAGGCCCATCAGTCGTCTAAAATGAGTTATAAAGTCTACCTGGCTCAATCCTCTATTTTGTTTGAAGGGAAGTACCAACTTTTAGGCTATGAGGTGCCCTTGTATGTTTATTTCCAACCTAACAAGTTAGAAAATGGAGCGGTGCAATTACAGGTCACGTCATTCTCAGTTGGAACTTTACCACTGCCA
This sequence comes from Streptococcus halichoeri, assembly GCF_019774635.1. Lineage (NCBI taxonomy): Bacteria > Bacillati > Bacillota > Bacilli > Lactobacillales > Streptococcaceae > Streptococcus > Streptococcus halichoeri. The sequence goes on along the minus strand of NZ_CP081502.1, from coordinate 1,825,172 downwards.
GAGGCGGAGGTTTTACAGTATATTAAAGGCCGCTATGACCTGCCTTCCTTTGTAACAATTAAGCCTAAACAGTCGTCCATTGTCCTCAATGTTCAAAAGTTAAAAAATAATGCAAACATCTATTTGAAGGCGAAAAAGATTGATCTCTTAAATGACCAAATCAGTTTTGATATTTATAAGAAATAGCGTTAAATGACGTTAATCACTTGACCTGTAGGCTTTTTTTCGTTATGATTATAACTGTTAAAGCTTATTGCTTACTAAAATTTGGAGGATTTGTTAAATGGCTAACAAACAAGATTTAATTGCAAAAGTTGCAGAAGCAACAGAACTAACAAAAAAGGATTCAGCAGCAGCTGTTGATGCCGTTTTCTCTGCAATCGAAGCATTCTTATCTGAAGGCGAAAAAGTTCAATTAATCGGTTTTGGTAACTTTGAAGTACGCGAACGTGCTGCTCGCAAAGGTCGCAACCCACAAACTGGTGCAGAAATTGAAATCGCAGCTTCAAAAGTACCTGCTTTCAAAGCTGGTAAAGCCCTTAAAGACGCTGTTAAATAATGATATTAAAAGAAGCCTATTGCCTCGCGCTTTCTAGCTTGAGCAGTGGGCTTTTTCCTTTTTAGGGGGGGTACAGAGGGGGCATAAAATGTGTCACTTTCCATAGTGTCGCGAGATGTGAGGTCATCTTGTAAGCGCCCAATAACAAAGTAGCTATAAAAAATAATTCAACCTTCATTAAACTGTTAATAGAAAACAGAAAATGGAGGTTTTTCATCATGTCAACACCGATTGTCCGTTATTGGGCACTTACGTCATGTTCTTTGTACTATGGTGGTAGATTTGCAGTAATGATGTCAAAAAGTGACTGAGGCCTGTTTCTGTGTGATGAGGAATTGTTTTTTTGACTGGCTTGCCCTTTGCAGTAGCTTGGTCTTTTAAGAGTCTTGTTAGAAATAGCGATTGTTTTTTGAGCACTTGGCAATTCAGGATGTACCGTCACCCTTTTTAAAAGCCTAAGGACGAAAAAGTAGCAGCTTGGCAATGATGCTAAGTTTACTTATAGAATGCTCTTTTGCGTTGAGCTTACCAGACTTTTTTTAGTCAGCAGAATTATTGCTCAGTTCCTTTTTGGGTTTTGCCGCATCTTATTTTATCAACTAGATGAGTGCTCAACTTTTTCTGGTTACTTTTTAGAACTTCCATAACTGGTCAAGTAATTTAGAATCATTCTAAATTACTTGACTTTTTATTTAGAATTATTATAATTAATATAAAGAATTATTTAGAACAATTCTAAATGGGAGGGAATTATGAGTTGGCTTAAAGAACACCTACACCTGCTTGAAACAGGGATATGTCTTGGCTTTTTATTATTGGGCGGGGCCTTGCTATCAGTCTACCCCCAAGTGGCATCTGCTTTTTTCATAGTTGCTTTTTTAATAGGCGGCTACGCTTCTGCCAAGACAGGGCTAACTGAGCTATTTCGTTATCACCATCTCTCGGTAGACATCTTAATGATTCTGGCAGCTATTGGTGCTGGGCTGATAGGTTACTGGTTAGAAGGTGCCCTGCTAATCTTTATCTTTTCTCTCTCAAACACTTTAGAAGAGATGGCTATGGAAAAGAGTCGCCATGCGATTTCTTCCTTAATGAGCTTAAGACCTGATACTGCTTGTAGAATTGATGATCAAGGTATAGCTACCACAGTTGAGACAAAGGATTTAGTCATTGGTGATCGGCTACAGGTTCGTAAAGGCGAAGCTGTACCTATTGACGGGGAATTGTTGAGTGATTTTGGTCAATTTGATGAATCAATGGTTACTGGTGAACCCCTTATCAGTGACAAGACGCAGGGAGCTGTGCTTATTGGTGGAACAATCAATCAAGGGCAAGCCATTGAGATGCAGGTAACGGTGGCAAATCAAGATACCCTTTTTGCTAAGATAATTACCCTTGTTGAATCAGCCCAGACGAAAAAGAGTCAAACAGCCACCTTTATTGAAAGCCTGGAAGACAGTTATGTCAAAGCCGTACTGATTTTAGTGCCTGTTTTTATACTTATTAGTCATTTCATCAGTGGTTGGACATGGCTAGATGCTTTTTACCGAGGCATGATCCTTTTAACTGTTGCATCACCTTGTGCTTTAATTGCCTCAACAGCTCCGGCCAGCCTTGCGGCTATTAGCTGTGCAGCTCGTAAGGGCTTAATTATCAAAGGCGGGGAAATTGTGGATAAGATGGGGCAGATTGAAGCAGTTGTTATGGATAAAACCGGAACCTTGACCCAAGGTAAACCAGCGGTGGTTGATAGTTACTATTGTATTGATAAAACCACAGTAGATGCTCTTGTGAAATCGGCTGAAGCAGCTTCGACCCATCCGATTTCAATCGCTTTGCTGGACTATACACAAGGACAAGCTAGCTTGCCCTTACAAACGATTGAAGAAATCCCTGGCCAAGGCTTTAAAGTACATTACCAAGAACAAGAATGGCGTATTGGGAAGAAATCCTTTGCCCTAGGGCAGCACCCCGCCATTAGTGAGTCCCTAGTAAAAGCGATTGATTGCTTAGAAAGGCAAGGAAAAACCTTAGTCTTTGTTAGTGTGGATGGTCAGTTGGCTGCCTATTATGCGCTCTTAGATACCCTAAAACCAGAAAGCCTAAAAGCAATTCAGGAATTGCATGCCATGGGCATCAAAACAATCATGCTAACGGGTGATCAAACAAAAACCGCAGACTATGTGGCACAACAATTAGGAGTAGATGAGGTTGTAGCCAATTGTCTCCCCCAAGACAAGGCTGCTTATCTGAGTGAGCTTAAAGCCAAATACGGCTTTGTGGCGATGGTTGGTGATGGGATTAATGATGCTCCAGCCTTAGCACAAGCGGATGTTTCTTATGCCATTGGCTCTGGCACCGATATTGCTATGGAAAGTGCAGACAGTGTCATTATGGATGATTTAACCCGAATCCCTTATTCGATACGCCTGTCCCGCCAGTTGCGTACCATTGTTAAAGAAAATATTGTTTTTGCTTTAGCTGTTATTACTTTGTTGATTTTGGCCAATATTTTCCAACTGGTCAATCTTCCTCTAGGAGTAGTGGGCCATGAAGGATCAACCATTTTAGTCATTTTAAATGGCTTGCGCCTTTTATCTTTCAAATAAGGAAACTTGTTATTCCCCTTTTAATTGGTTATAATGAACTTAAGTGAATGTAATAGGGGGTTGCTATGATTTATATCATCCTAGCTGTTTTTTTGGGCTTTAGCCTTATTAAGATTATAGCCTTTAAAAAATATTTCGAGCAATTTGCTCCAAGCAAGCGCCGTAAGGGTCAGCGCAGCCATAAAGATTATTTTCATGGTTACATGGAAGAAGATGACAAAGATGATCGTTCCCTATTTTAAAAAAGGAAGTTGAGCAAAAGCCCAGCTTCCTTTTAGCTTATTTGGTGCAGATAGACTGCACGGTCTAGGTTTTAACCTCAGGATAAATAGTGCAGTTTTCCACGGAAATCCGCTAATGTTTCATAACCTTTCTCTGACATGATAGCCTTAAGTTCTGTGGTAATGCGCTGGAAAATCTCAGGGCCTTCTTGTTGGAGAGCAGTGCCGATTTGGACCATGCTTGCTCCGCATAAAATATGCTCAAAGGCATCGCGCCCACTTGCCACACCACCCGTACCAATAATCGCAATGGATGGTTTTAAGCGTTGATAAAAGGCGTGCACATTGGCCAGGGCAGTTGGCTTAATATAAGCACCTCCAATACCACCAAAACCGTTTTTGGGTTTAATAACCACTTGCTCATCGTCAAGGACAAGCCCATTGCCAATTGAGTTAACACAGTTGACAAAGCTTAGAGGGTATTGGTTAAAAATTGCTGCCGCTTGGTCAAAATGAACCATATCAAAATAAGGAGGTAACTTGATACCCAAGGGCTTAGTATAGTACTGGAAAATCTCTTTTAAAATGAGATCAGTTGCTTCAAAATCATAGGCAATTTGTGGTTTACCAGGAACATTTGGGCAAGAAAGATTGAGTTCTACGAGCCCTTGATAATCTGATTGCTGTACCGTTTTTAAAATAGTATGGGTGTCCTCAGGTGATAGACCAACCAGGGATAAAAAATGCTGTTTACTATTGGGCTTTTGTTGCAATTCGGTCACAAAATCTAAATAATAGGCAAAACCATGATTGGGTAAGCCCATTGAATTAATAGAGCCCAGTTTTGTTGCCTTGTAGCGTGGTTCAGGGTTGCCAGACCGCGCCTCCAGGGTGCCTGTCTTGGTGACAAAAGATCCCGCTAGGGATGCATCAATAGCCAAGAGTTCTTCTTTTGTCATACAGTAAACGCCGGCTGCATTCATCAGACAATTATCAAAAGTAAACGTTGCAATCTGTGTCGCAGTTGAAACCATGAGATCCTCCAAAAGTTGACAAATTTTTTCTATTCTATCACCGATAATCAGTTCAGGCAAGCTAAAACTGATGATGTTAAGGAAAAATATGAAATTTCCGAACAATGAATAGTTTCATGATAGTCTCATAAGCTTTTCAATTTTATGGGAATAGGCTAGCTTTTTCCCCGCTTTTTTAGTAAAATAGAGGGTGAAATAGGTTTTAAACCTTAAACAAAAGGAGACATTAACGAATGGTAAAATTAGTTTTGGCTCGTCATGGTGAGTCTGAATGGAATAAAGCTAACCTCTTTACTGGCTGGGCAGACGTTGACCTATCAGAAAAAGGAACCCAACAAGCAATTGATGCCGGAAAATTAATCAAAGAAGCAGGCATTGAGTTTGATATTGCCTTCACCTCAGTATTGAAACGTGCGATTAAAACAACAAATCTCGCCCTTGAAAATGCGGATCAACTCTGGGTACCCGTTGAAAAATCATGGCGCCTAAACGAACGTCACTATGGTGGTTTAACAGGTAAAAACAAAGCAGAAGCAGCAGAACAATTTGGCGATGAACAAGTTCATATTTGGCGTCGTTCTTATGATGTTTTACCTCCAGATATGGCAAAAGATGACGAATATTCAGCACATACCGATCGTCGTTACAGTCACCTTGATAACTCTGTGATTCCAGATGCCGAAAACCTAAAAGTTACCTTGGAACGTGCACTTCCATTCTGGGAAGACAAGATTGCCCCAGCACTTGTTGATGGTAAAAATGTCTTTATCGGTGCGCACGGTAACTCTATTCGCGCTCTTGTAAAACACATTAAACATCTATCAGATGATGAAATCATGGATGTGGAAATTCCAAACTTCCCACCACTTGTTTTCGAATTTGATGATCAATTAAACCTAACTGCTGAATATTATTTAGGTGGAGAATAAGCTGAGAATGCATCAGTCAGCCACTGATGACAGATTGAAGCTATCATCTCATTGAGATGATAGCTTCATTTTTTTTTTAACTTGAGCAGCCGGATCGGTCATATCAGCTTTGAGCTCCTCACCTTGAAATGACGCTTTCATCGGTTTTATTGATTTTCTCTTTAAGGCTTCCACAAAGCAGTGCTTGATGCCTGTGTGCTTTGGCTCTGCCCTCATTTTAGCAGTGTTAAACAGTCACTTCCTAACCATTGGTGGAAGAAGGGCTGCCATCAGAGCTTGAGAAATGCCTTTAGCACAATTGCGCTTTACATATGTCTTGACACCTGTAAAGTGAATGCTTATAATGAATGGAGAAAGGAGTAGACATGTCACAACACAAATCACGCACGATTGCCTTATCTGCTATTCTAACAGCCTTTGGTATTCTCATTCCTCTCATTATGCCCTTTAAGGTTATTATTGGCCCAGCTTCATTTACCCTAGCCAGTCATGTTCCCTTGTTCTTAGCCATCTTTGTATCACCTCTTGTGGGTATCTACGTTAGTCTGGGGGTAACACTTGGTTTTTTCCTTGCTGGTTTTCCCATTGTCATTGTCTTACGAGCACTGTCGCAAATTGTCTTTACTATCATAGCAGCCTGGTACTGGAAGTACCATCAAGCTAAACTAAAGCAAAAACCACTAGCTCTCTTTTTGTTTGCCTTTGCCATTAATGTTATTCATGGCCTGGGTGAATTATTAGCAGTCTTGCTCTTTAGCCTGACCGGCCAAATCAATTTGCCTTATCTAGGCTCCCTAGTTGTCTTGGTTGGGCTTGGGACGCTGATTCATGGACTTTGTGATTTTTACCTCGCCTACTATTTAATGAAGATGATAAAACTACGGTAAGCCCCAGTCCTTTCTGCATGAAAGGGCTTGCTTTTTTGTTTAGAAATGCTATACTTGTTAATAAATTCACATAAAAAGGAGACAAACGATAAGGTGAAAAGTCCAGAGCAGATTTTGGCTGCCACGGTGGTAGCTGGTCATCATAAGCTTGAAAAGCCTTTCTTAGCAAAGGCAATTTTAGGTTTTATTGGTGGGACCATGATTAGTTTAGGGTATCTCTTATATATTCGCATTGCAGCCAGTGCGCTAGAGACCTTTGGCCCCTTTTCAAGTATTTTAGGTGCTTGTGGTTTCCCAATTGGCTTGATCATTATTCTCATGGCAGGGGGCGAACTTATCACTGGCAATATGATGGCTGTTTCTGCTGCCTTTTTTGCAAAAAAGGCCAAAGGTTGGGATTTGCTTAAAAATTGGTTAATGATTACGATATGTAATGTGCTTGGCGCAATTTTTGTGGCTTATGTCTTTGGTCATTTTGTCGGCTTAACAGCTCATGGTATTTTCAAAGCAGAGGTCATTGAGGTTGCCCATACCAAAATTGCAGCGGGCCCCTTACAAGCATTTGTCTCGGGCATAGGTTGTAATTGGTTTGTTGGCTTATCCTTGTGGTTGAATTATGGTGCACAAGATGCTGCTGGCAAGGTTTTGGGAATCTGGTTTCCAGTAATGACATTTGTGGCTATTGGCTTTCAGCACAGCGTAGCAAATGCTTTTGTCATTCCGGCAGCCATCTTTGAGCATGGCGCTACTTGGTTTGCTTTTTTAGAAAATTTTGTCTGTGTTTATCTCGGGAATGTTGTTGGTGGGGCAGTCTTTGTTAGCCTTTTCTATTATTTAGCCTATAAACAATCGCTGGCGCTAAAAGCAGACTAAAAATTATGAGACTGGGTTAGTAAAACTCAGTCTTCTTTTTGGGTTTTGTGATAAAATAGAAAGATAGTCTGTGAAGGAGGATAAACCCATTAAAACAAGTCATGTAACCGAGGCGCACGATGTTAAGAAACCTAATATCCTTCGTCGCATTTTATTACTGTTTTTCATTATTGTTAGTCTATTTTCCATCTTGCTTGTCCGTTTAGCCTACATGCAGATAACTAATCATGCCTTTTACATGAAAAAATTACAGGCATCAACGGTTTATCGGGTGAAAAGTTCCAGACCGCGCGGCAAAATCTATGATAGCCAGGGGAAAATGCTAGTGTCAAATGCGGTTTTGGATGTGGTGTCCTTTACCCGCAGTCAAGATGCCACGGCAAAAACGATTAAGTCCTTGGCCAAGGACTTGTCGCAATATGTGCGTTACTCTGAGCAGCCTGTTTCTTTAAGAGCCCAAAAAGATTATTACCTTGCTGATCCAGAGACTTATCAAAAAGTTGTTAAGGCTTTGCCCCATTCTGACAAATATGACAAATTCGGCAATAAACACACAGAAGCTACGATTTATAAACATGCACTGCATGCGATTCCTAAAAAGGCCCTCAACTATTCGACCGAAGAATTAAAAATAATTGCTGTCTTTAATCAGATGAATCATGTGCCAACCTTTAATACTGTATCTTTAAAGACCAAGGCCCTAACAGAACAAGAAATTGCTTACTTAGTTGCTAATAAGGATAAATTACCAGGAATTTCTGTCTCAAGTGATTGGAATCGTCGCATCACAGATAGTAGCCTAGCTTCCATTATTGGTAAGGTATCAAGCCAAGAAGCAGGCTTACCCCAGGAAGAGGCACAGGAATATTTAAAGCGAGGCTATTCTTTAAATGATCGTGTTGGCACCTCTTATCTGGAAAAAGCATATGAAAAAGAATTGCAAGGACAGCATGAAATCAGAGAAATTAAAACCAACAAGGAGAATAAGGTTGTTTCAGATAAGGTGATTGCCCAAGGACAAGCCGGACAAAACCTTAAATTAACCATTTCGACTGACTTCCAAAACGAGGCGGAAGCTATCGTTACGCAACGCTTTAACGAAGAACTCTCAAAAGGCATCGCTAGGTATTCAGATGGGGCTTATGCTGTGGCTCTCAATCCTAAAACAGGGGCAATTTTGGCTATGGTAGGTTTAGACCATAATCCAAGCACAGGAGCCCTACAAAAGAATGCTCTAGGGACTATTACCAATGTCTTTACACCTGGTTCTGTGGTCAAAGGAGCAACCCTTGCTGCTGGTTGGCAAACAAAAGCTATTAATGGCAATCAGGTGTTAACAGACCAGCCCATTCAGTTTGGTAATTCCAAGCCTATTAATTCATGGTTTACAGTTGGCCAGCAAAATATTACCGCAGTACAAGCGCTTGAATACTCATCCAATACCTATATGGTTCAGGTTGCCTTAAAAATGATGGGCCAAGAATACCATACAGGCATGGCATTGATGACGAAAGGGACGAAAGAAACCATGGATAAGCTGCGAGCCACCTATGCTGAATTTGGCTTAGGAACAGCAACAGGCATTGACTTACCAGGTGAGTCAAAAGGATATCTAACAAAAGATTACAGTGCTTCAAATGTGATTACAGAGGCCTTTGGCCAGTATGATAACTACACACCCATGCAATTAGCCCAATATGCTGCTACGGTCGCTAATGGAGGAAAACGGCTTGCGCCTCACCTAGTAGCAGCCTTCTACCAGAATGATGGAAGTGATAAGTTGGGTAAAAAAATCAAAGAGCAAGCCACGCACCTGCTCAATAAGGTTAACCTGCCCGCAGAAAATATGGCTCTCATTCAAGAAGGTTTTTATCAAGTGGTCAATAGCTCTAGCCCTTATGCAACAGGTAAGTATTTGGCAGGCGGACCGACAGTTATCAGTGCTAAAACAGGGACAGCTGAAACTACTAGTAAGGATAACTTAGGGAACCCTATTGATACCTTTAACCTGAATGTGGTGGCTTACGGGCCAAGTGCGGATCCGCAAATAGCTGTAGCTATTATGTACCCCCATACGACAGATGCCTTGGCTAAGGCACATGAATTGATGGCTAAAGACATTATTAATCTTTATATGACCAAATATGCAAATAAATAAAGGAGGGTGCTTGTGCTTTACCCAACACCAATTGCAAAATTAATCGAAAGCTATGCAAAATTACCCGGCATTGGTATTAAAACGGCAACTCGTTTGGCCTTCTATACGATTGGTATGAGTGATGAGGATGTCAATGATTTTGCCAAAAATCTTTTGGCTGCAAAACGCGAACTGACTTATTGCTCAGTTTGTGGAAATCTAACCGATGACGATCCCTGTGCGATCTGTCAAGATCCCAGCCGAGATAAATCCTTGATTTTAGTGGTTGAAGACTCCAAGGACGTCAGTGCTATGGAAAAGATTCAGGAATATCATGGCCTCTATCATGTTTTGCAAGGCCTCATCTCACCCATGAACGGTGTTGGACCTGATGATATTAACCTTAAGTCCTTGATTACCCGCCTCATGGATAACCAAGTAGAAGAAGTCATTGTCGCCACCAATGCAACGGCAGATGGTGAAGCCACTTCTATGTATATTTCCCGCGTATTAAAGCCAGCTGGTATTAAAGTTACCCGCTTAGCTCGTGGTTTAGCCGTTGGCTCTGATATTGAGTATGCTGATGAGGTCACGCTCTTACGAGCCATTGAAAACCGAACAGAATTATAGTATACGACAAAAAGCGCAAAAATATTTTACAGTGATGCTAGCTACTAAAAGAGAGTGCTCATCGGTAATTAACAAAAGGCCAGGTTAGCACTGATTATGAGCGGCAGCGCCTTAGTTGGTATTGACTTTGAAATGCCCTGCAATTTTTGTTATAATGAGTTGACTTTGATACAGAAATGGGAAGAAGACAATGGGAAAAGAAACAATCATTTTATTGTATGGCGGACGTTCTGCTGAACGGGAGGTTTCGGTCTTATCAGCGCAAAGCATTATGCGGGCTATTGATTATGATAAGTATGTTGTGCAGACCTATTTTATTTCGCAAGCAGGTGATTTTTACAAGACACAAACCTTTTCTCAAATGCCTGATTCGACCGAGCAGTTAATGACAAATGCTAGTATTGACGAGGCTTTTGCTATTAAACCAAGTGATATTTATGACAAAAATGCAGTTGTCTTTCCCATCTTACATGGGCCAATGGGAGAAGATGGTTCCATCCAGGGTTTTCTTGAAATTCTCAAAATGCCCTATGTGGGCACAAATATCTTAACCTCAAGTGTTGCTATGGACAAAATCACGACTAAGCGCGTGCTAGCATCAGTTGGCGTACCACAAGTTGCCTATACTGTCTATATTGAAGGGCAGCCCCTAGAGGCAAGCATCCAAGAAACGATGGCCACATTGGATTTTCCTGTATTTGTCAAACCAGCTAATATGGGTTCTTCCGTTGGCATTTCCAAAGCTGAGAATAAAGATGAGCTAGTGGCAGCAATACAAGTGGCCTTAACATATGATAGCCGTATTTTAATTGAACAAGGCCTTGATGCCCGCGAAGTAGAAGTTGGTTTACTGGGAAATAGTGACATCCAAACGACTCTACCAGGCGAGATTGTTAAAGACGTAGCCTTTTATGATTATCAGGCCAAATACATTGACAATCAGATTACCATGGCAATTCCAGCCCAGCTACCAGCTGATAGTGCTGAACAAATGCGGCACTACGCCCGCCTGGCCTTTCAAGCCCTGGGCGGCTGTGGCCTTGCTCGGTGTGATTTTTTCTTAACCACAGATGGTCAGATCTATCTCAATGAGTTAAATACCATGCCTGGCTTTACCCAGTGGTCCATGTATCCCTTGCTATGGGAACATATGGGTCTTAGTTACAGTGACTTGATTAGCCAATTAGTCGCGCTAGCTAAGGAAATGTTTGCTGGTCGTGAGAGCCATTTAATTTAAAAAAGAAAAATAGAGTGGGATGTCACTCTATTTTTTAGTTGAGATCAGATAGTTTTTTCACTTCGGGAATATTTTGCAGAGCTGGCACGACGAGCATAGTGACAAGCACACGAATCGGGATTTCAAAGATTTTTAGCCACCGACCTGCTGCAAATTGAGCCCAAAAGGGCACATGATAGTAAATCTGGATTAATAAGGGCGTAAAAATAAAGGTCCCAATCAGCATGATTAAAATGGTTGCCACTGAAACATAGAGCCAGTCTTTTTTACGATTGATAGATAAGGGTTTATGATAGAAAAACCAGCCATAGAAAAATCCTTGTGTGGCTTCCATCAATGTCCACCAGATGATAAAATTGCTTGAACCGCTGGTGAGATTGTCAACCACATCAATGAGGGCAAAACTTAAGAAAGCCCAAAGTGGCCCAGCAATCATCCCAATAACGATATTAACAATAAAAACAAATGAGACCACTAACTGTTGGGGAATAATGGGAATGGAAAATTTTCCCACTACAATGGCCAAAGCTACTAGCATAGCAAGCGTGACGAGACGTTGCACAGTCATGGTCGGTAATTTCATAAAATGTGTCATAGTTACTCCTTTTTAATTAGTGGAGCTGTTAATCGGTAACAGCGGATGCAGTGATTTATCGCACCTAAAGTTTCGTTGCATGACGACATCCCATTCATGCACACTTAACGCAAATCACTTACTCTGTTGGAGTTAGTTTTAAACTAAACTCCACTGTTTATTGTAACATAAATTTCACCATTGAAAAGAAGGAGTTGAAATGGGGAAAATGTGTTATAATGAAGAAGAATCACTACAGATAGCGTTGAAAAAGGATAGTATATGAAATTAACATTACATGAAATAGCACGTGTGGTGGAGGCCCAAAATTCAGTTTCCGAATTTGATGACGTTCCGCTGAAAAACATTGAATTTGATAGTCGTAAGATTACACCAGGAGATTTCTTTCTTCCTTTAAAAGGGCAGCGTGATGGACATGATTTCATTGCCCAAGCTTTTGAAAAAGGCGCTGTTGCGACTTTTTCAGAAAAACCAGTGCCAGGTCATACCTATATTTTAGTAAAGGATTGCCTAAAGGCCTTCCAACAGTTAGCCAGCTACTACCTTGAGCGAAAACGAGTGGATGTGATAGCCGTAACCGGCTCAAATGGTAAAACAAGCACCAAGGATATGATTGCATCCATCTTAGCAACGACCTATAAAACCTACCAAACCCAAGGAAATTATAATAATGAAATCGGCTTGCCTTATACTATCATGCACATGCCAGCAGAGACAGAAAAGATTGTTCTTGAGATGGGGCAAGACCGTATGGGTGATATTCATCTTTTATCTGAGATTGCTAAACCTCATATTGCCGTTGTAACCTTGATCGGCGAAGCACATCTGGAATTTTTTGGCAGCCGCGAAAGGATTGCCCAAGGTAAAATGCAAATTACAGATGGGATGGATTCTCATGGGATCTTGATTGCTCCAGAAGACCCAATCATTGATCCTTATTTGCCTGAAAACCAGATGGTCATCCGTTTTGGTGCTGGCCAGGAAATCTTTGTTGAAACAATTCAAGAAGCAAAAGACTCCTTGATTTTTAAGACAAACATTTTGCCACGGCCTGTTCATTTGCCATTGACTGGGAAATACAATGCTACTAATGCAATGGTTGCAAGCTATGTTGGTAAGCTTTTAGCAGTTGCTGATGAAGACATTATTGACGCTTTAGAACACATCCAACTGACCAAGAATCGTACGGAATGGAAGTACACTTCAAATGGCGTTTCCATCTTATCTGATATTTACAATGCTAACCCCACTGCGATGCGACTTATCTTAGAAACCTTCACAAAGATTGAACCAGCAGGTCAGGGGCGTAAGATTGCTTTATTAGCTGATATGAAAGAGCTGGGCTCTGACTCAATAGCGATGCATTCTCAACTCATTACCAGTCTTGAGCCTGAGCATTTGGACTACCTAATTTGTTATGGCTCTGATATTTCTGAGCTAGCTCAGTTGGCAAGCCAACTGTTCCCTCTTGGTCATGTTTATTATTTTAAAAAGACAGCAGAGGAGGACCAATTTAGAGAAATGATGGCTTGTTTAGAACACTTGCTCCAAGCAGATGATCATCTTTTATTAAAAGGTAGCCATTCTATGCAGTTAGAGCGCATTTTAGAACAATTACTATAACTGAGTGAAAATTCATACATTTTCTTTTGGAATTATTTTTTGCATCTTGTCCTCTCATTGGGGTTAGGGTATAATGAAAAAACGAGAAAGGAATGCTATGGATTTTTTTAATATTGCCCCGGGAAGTTTTCCACAGCCATCAGTAGCGTTCTACATTAGTACGCTTTTGATGGCCCCTTTATTGATTTTAATGACTTGGCGTTACCATCATAATCGCTATTATCGAGCTTGTTTTTTAATCTTACAATTTTCACAATTGCTCGCCCTTTATGGTTGGTTTGCTCTCAAGGGCTTTCCCTTAAGTGAAGCTCTCCCCCTTTATCATTGTCGTATTGGGATGCTGGCTATTTTTTTCTTTCCTGATAAAAGCCGCCTCAAACAGTTGTTTATGCTGTTAGGAGTGGCAGGCTCATTGCTTGCCTTGTGTTGTCCAGATTTTTATCCTTATCCCTTATTCCATGTTTCCAATGTAGCTTTTTATCTGGGACATTATATGCTTTTAGTGAATGCGATGATTTATCTCTTTCAGTATTATCAGCCAGCTAAAACCAGTCTGCACTACTGTCTGACGCGTTTAGCTGTGATTAATGCTTTGATTGTAGCGGTCAATACTGTGACAGGTGGTAACTATGGCTTTTTAGCTGACCCGCCAATCATCCATACCCACTTTGTCCCTGTCAATTTCCTTTTGGTAACAGGAGTTCTTGTCTTAATTGCAAAGCTGGTTGAATTGATTTGGCTTAAGCTCATTTACCTATCACAAGATAAAACACTTCTATTGAGTAAGTAGGCCTATATTGCGAAAGCCTTTAAAATTAGCTATAATAAAAAAGCTGGAAAGTTACTTTCAAGCTCTTATGAGAATCAAGACCTACTTAGGCTTAGGGCATCTATCGCTTTGATTCTCTAGTGAGCACAACAAAAGGATAGGTTAGAAAAAATCAATAAGGTACCATCTGATACTAATCTCTTATAAACCAAGCTAGTAATCGGCTGATCTTTGATGAATACTGGTCTAGAGATGGGAAAAAAGCTGCTTGTCTACCTTGTTTTAAGCCAACCTTTAAATAAGGAAGTGAGTGAAAGTCGCTTTAACGCAAACCGACTTTTGACCCACTCCCTTTTATGTTTTTGAGGAGAAAATAGTCCAATGTAACTAGAATGATTCGTTCAACATGCTATTAAGTCACACTAATGAAGGAAAGATTATGACATTACAAGAAGAAATTCAAAAGCGGCGAACATTTGCCATCATCAGTCACCCGGACGCGGGGAAGACAACCATTACCGAACAATTGCTTTATTTTGGAGGCGAGATTCGTGAAGCCGGTACGGTTAAAGGGAAAAAAACTGGAACCTTCGCCAAATCAGATTGGATGGATATTGAAAAGCAACGGGGTATCTCAGTGACCTCCTCTGTGATGCAGTTTGATTATGCTGGTAAGCGTGTGAATATTTTAGATACGCCAGGCCATGAGGACTTCTCAGAAGATACCTATCGAACTTTGATGGCTGTTGACGCTGCTGTCATGGTGGTGGATTCAGCCAAGGGGATTGAAGCTCAAACCAAGAAACTTTTCGAGGTGGTTAAGCATCGCAATATCCCAGTATTTACCTTTATTAATAAGTTAGACCGCGATGGCCGAGAACCGCTGGAACTCTTGCAAGAATTAGAAGACATTTTAGGCATTGCGGCCTATCCGATGAACTGGCCCATTGGGATGGGAAGAGCCTTTGAGGGCTTATACGATTTACATAATCAACGATTAGAACTCTATAAAGGGAAAGAGCGTTTTGCTTCCTTGGAAGCCGGTGCGCGTTTATTTGCCAGTAACCCTTTTTACAATCAAGCCCTTGAAGATATTGAACTCTTAGAAGAAGCAGGCAATCATTTTTCAGCCCAAGCCGTTACCAAAGGCCAGCTCACACCAGTTTTCTTTGGCTCAGCTTTAACTAATTTTGGTGTGCAAACCTTTTTAGATACCTTCTTAGAATTTGCACCTGAGCCCCATGGTCATCAGACAAGTGATGGTCAGCTGATTGATCCTTTTGCAAAAGATTTTTCAGGCTTTGTCTTTAAGATTCAGGCTAACATGGATCCACGTCACAGGGACCGGATTGCTTTTGTGCGGATTGTTTCGGGCGAATTTCAAAAAGGCATGGCTGTTAACTTGACCCGAACTGGCAAGGGAGCGAAGTTATCCAATGTTACACAATTTATGGCCGAGGCGCGCGAAAATGTGCAAAATGCGGTGGCCGGAGATATTATTGGGGTTTATGATACGGGAACTTATCAAGTTGGTGATACTTTAACCGTCGGTAAGCACAAATTTGAGTTTGAACCACTACCGACCTTTACGCCGGAATTGTTTATGAAGGTTTCTCCTAAAAATGTCATGAAGCAAAAGTCCTTCCATAAAGGGATGGAACAGCTAGTGCAAGAAGGAGCTGTGCAGCTTTATAAGAATTACCAGACGGGTGAGTACATGTTGGGTGCTGTTGGACAACTCCAATTTGAAGTGTTTAAACACCGCATGGAAGGCGAATACAATGCCGAAGTGGTGATGACACCGATGGGGAAAAAGACAGTCCGTTGGATTAAAGAAGAAGATCTTGATCAGCGGATGTCTTCAAGTCGTAATATCCTAGCCATCGATCGCTTTGAGCAACCCGTTTTCCTTTTTGAAAATGATTTTGCCTTACGTTGGTTTGCAGATAAGTATCCAGATGTCACTCTGGAAGCTAAAATGTAAGAACCTGTCTCATGTGGACAGCAAAACATTTGTTTTACATAAGATAATAGGTTAATGCGCCCAAGAGCTTAGAACAAAGCTTTTGGGCTTTTTTGGCACATTGGCTCACTTGAGGGTTGGCGAACAACTAGGATCACCAGGTAAGCCTCAGGCCCATCTCAGTCTATTCTTGTGCTTAAGGCTACGTCATCTGCTACAAACACTAAAGAGCCGATTCTTGTGAGAAGGTACGGTTACTTTTGCTTAACATATTGGTTAAAAAAGCTGCCCAAAATGTCATATTTGTAATAAAGTTTACAAAAATATTACAAAACTATTGAAAAAATATTTTGGTGATGCTATACTAATAAAAAAATAAAAGGATTGTGTTAATTATGATTAAAAAATTAGCAAAATATATGACTGCTTTTGTGCTTATTTTGGCTCTTAGCTCTTCTTTAGTTGGTTGCCACAAGCAAAAGCCAGCAAAATTGCCGAAATCAGCCGCTGATCACTTTCAAAAGAACAGTAAGTCCATAAGTGACTCAAACGAGTCGCAGTCGCAGACTTCTGATTCGTCAAAGGCAAGTAAGGGCAAAGCACCAAGGAAAGCCTCACCTCAGCCAGCTGATCAGTCCTCCAAAGCAAGTATACAGGCCTCGGTTGCTGCAGCTCCCGTTCAAGGACAAAAGCAGGCTGCTAGTCAAGCTGTTACTCAAGCGCCGAGTAACTCTCAGTCAAGCATTGCTATTTCAGCATTATTAAAGGGTGACTATTCAAGCATTGCTGGTAAATGGCAAAATGACTTGGGTCAGGGCTTGCTTATCCATCCTAATGGCCAGGTGAGCACCTATCAAGTTGGTGATGGCAATGACAAAGAACTCGGCCAACAAATGATTGTGCCACATAACACAACTAATGTCCAAAACGTTTATCAGGGCGGTATTAGTAGTGTAGGAGCAGAGTCAATCGGAGCTGCCTTTTTTGTGACCCCTGCTGGTCAGACAGTACCAAATACCAATACTATCTTAGAAAGAGATACCATTTTTGTCGGTCAAAGTACTGAAGAACTGCAGCATCTCTATGTCCGAGTTCAATAAAAGGCTTTTAATAAAACTAAAGCCAGTCAAGGAAAGGACATCAGCCAAAAGAAGCAAGAAAAGGGATATAGAGATTGCTTAACAATGATATGCTGGATTAAAACATCAAAAAGACCTTCTTTTGTTTATCCTTTATTAGGGTTAGTGTTTTTGTACAAAGAGGAGGAACTCAAAGAAAGCCTAAACGAAGGTGCAAACTAATTAAGCAGGTATTGTGATAATCAGATGTTTTGCCAGGGCTAATAGGATAAAAAAACAAAGCAAAAGCATATTAAAACCCTTACATAGCTTATTTCCTATCTTTTTAGCTTTTATTATGTTACACTAAATAGGTTGTTAATCGAACGACAACTATTAAAAGGTTTATAAGGCAGCTTCGCACTGCCTTTTTAGAAAAGAGAAACAATTGAAATTTACAGAATTTAATTTATCAAAAGACATCCAATCAGCTGTTGTAACAGCAGGATTTGAAAAAGCATCTCCTATTCAGGAAATGACCATCCCTCTAGCACTAGAAGGAAAAGATGTCATCGGTCAAGCCCAAACCGGTACGGGGAAAACAGCGGCCTTTGGTTTGCCAACTTTAAATAAAATTGTGATTGAACGCAATACAATCCAAGCGCTTGTGATTGCACCAACACGTGAATTAGCGGTGCAAAGTCAAGAAGAACTCTTTCGCTTTGGTCGCCAAAAAGGTGTCAAGGTCCGCTCTGTCTATGGTGGTTCCTCAATTGAAAAACAAATTAAGGCCCTAAAATCAGGTGCTCATGTTGTTGTGGGAACGCCCGGCCGACTACTTGATCTCATCAAACGCAAGGCGCTCAAGCTAGATCATGTGGAAACCCTGATTCTAGACGAAGCTGATGAAATGCTTAACATGGGCTTTTTAGAAGATATTGAGGCCATTATTAGTGAGGTTCCCACAGAACGTCAAACCCTTTTGTTTTCAGCAACCATGCCTGAGCCTATTAAACGCATTGGTGTCAAATTTATGAAAAATCCTGACCATGTCAAGATTGAAGCTAAGGAATTGACCAATGTGAATGTGGAACAATTCTATATTCGTGTTAAGGAGCAAGAAAAATTTGATACCATGACCCGCTTGATGGATGTTGACCAACCAGAGCTTTCGATTGTGTTTGGTCGGACAAAGCGGCGTGTGGATGAATTGACGCGCGGTTTGAAATTACGAGGTTTTCGTGCCGAAGGCATTCATGGAGATTTAGACCAAAATAAACGCCTTCGTGTGATTCGTGATTTTAAAAATGACCAGATTGATATTCTCGTTGCCACTGACGTTGCCGCGCGTGGTTTGGATATTTCTGGTGTTACTCATGTCTACAATTATGATATTCCACAAGATCCAGAAAGCTATGTTCACCGCATTGGCCGAACTGGTCGTGCAGGAAAATCAGGCCAATCCATTACCTTTGTTTCGCCAAATGAAATGGGTTACTTGACCATTATTGAAAATTTAACGAAAAAGCAAATGCGTGGTTTAAAGCCACCAACTGCAAATGAAGCCTTTCAAGCTAAGAAAAAGGTTGCCCTCCAAAAAATCGAACGTGATTTTGCAGATGACACAATTCGCAGTAATTTCGACAAATTCAAAGGCGATGCCGTCCAATTAGCAGCTGAGTTTAGCCCTGAAGAATTAGCTCTTTATATCCTTAGCTTAACAGTGCAGGATCCAGATTCCCTGCCAGCTGTCGAGATTGCGCGTGAAAAACCGCTACCATTTAAATATGTTGGTGGTGGCCATGGCAATAAGTCCAATAAGGGTGGCCGTAATCGTCAAAACAAAGATCGCTATGGTCGTGGCAAGCGTCGAAATGATCGTAAACGTGGTTATCATGACGGAGAAAAACGTTACAACCAGCGTGATCGCCGTGACAGCCATGATAATGGTGGTAATCGCAAGGCAAAACGCCATGCAAATGATTACTATAACAAAGATAAACAGACCTCAAGCAAAGATAAGGGCTTTGTTATCCGCCATAAAGGTGAATAAAACAGTAAAAAAGTTGAAAGCATTTCAACTTTTTTACTATTTATTCCTTTTTAAAATAGAATCTGTTATAATGGTCTCATCCAAATTTGGAATTTTTAATTAGGCTAGGAGGACGATTGGGATGTCTAGTGCCAATCACCTGCCCTTTGACAAAGCGACAAAGGCAGGCTTTATTATTGCTCTTGGAATTGTTTATGGTGATATTGGGACCAGTCCCTTGTATACTATGCAATCGTTAGTGGAAAATCAAGGAGGATTAAGGCAGGTGTCAGAATCTTTTATTATAGGTTCTGTCTCTTTAATTTTCTGGACTTTGACACTCATTACGACTATTAAATATGTTTGGATAGCTCTAAAAGCTGACAATCATCATGAAGGAGGGATCTTTTCGCTCTATACTTTGGTTCGTAAAATGTCACCATGGCTAATCGTTCCAGCCATGATTGGAGGCGCTACCCTTTTGTCAGATGGAGCACTGACACCAGCAATGACAGTAACTTCAGCTATTGAGGGTTTAAAGGCTGTACCGGGCATTAGTGCCATTTATCAAAATCAAACCAATGTGATTGTCACCACTTTGCTCATACTTTTGACGCTCTTTGGTATTCAGCGGTTTGGCACGGGCTTTATTGGCAAATTATTTGGCCCGGTCATGTTTATCTGGTTTAGTTTCCTTGGTCTGACGGGTCTTTTTAATAGTTTTGGCCATCTCGCTATTTTTAAGGCCATTAACCCTTATTATGCCATTCATTTGCTTCTTAGTCCGGAAAATCATCGTGGTATTTTTATTCTAGGCTCAATCTTTTTGGCAACGACAGGTGCAGAAGCCCTGTACTCTGATATGGGTCATGTTGGGCGGAGTAACATTTATGTGAGCTGGCCTTTTGTCAAGGCTTGCATCCTTTTATCTTACTGTGGACAAGGCGCTTGGATTTTAGCTAATAAGCATAGTGGGATTGACCTTAATCCTTTTTTTGCCAGTGTTCCTGAAAACTTTCGCGTCTATGCAGTTATTTTGGCAACTCTGGCAGCTATCATTGCCTCGCAGGCTTTAATAACGGGCTCTTTTACCCTCGTGTCTGAGGCTATGCGCTTGAAAATCTTCCCACTATTTCGGGTCACCTATCCGGGGGCTAATTTAGGGCAACTCTATATACCGGTGATTAACTGGGCACTTTTTCTGATTACATCTAGCACAGTGCTGTATTTTCGTAGTTCGGAACATATGGAAGCAGCCTATGGCTTAGCGATCACTATTACCATGCTGATGACGACTGTTTTGCTTAATTACTTCTTAATTAAAAGGGGTACCAGTTCCATCTTAGCCCACCTGCTCATGTCTTTTTTTGCCCTGATTGAGTTTATTTTCTTCTGGGCTTCCGCGGTCAAATTTTTACGTGGCGGTTATGTTGTTGTCTTGATTGCACTTGCGATTATCTTTTTAATGTTTATCTGGCATCAAGGAACGCGTATTGTTTTCAAGTATGTGAAATCTCTTGATTTAATGGATTATAAAGATCAGATCAAGGCCTTGCGTGATGATGAGCGGATTGATTTTTACCAAACCAATGTTGTCTACCTAACAAACCGCATTCGGGATAATTTAATTGATCGTTCCATTCTTTACTCTATTTTGGATAAGCGGCCTAAACGCGCACAAGTTTACTGGTTTGTTAATGTCAAAGTAACAGATGAACCCTATACGGCCAAATATAAAATTGATATGCTAGGAACCGACTATATGGTTAAAGTAGAGCTCTTTTTAGGCTTTAGGATGCCCCAGTCTGTCCCTCGTTATCTGCGCACCATTGTTCAAGACCTAATGGAAAGTGGTCGTTTACCCAAGCAAGTTCAAGATTACTCCATCACCCCTGGTCGAACGGTTGGAGATTTTAAATTTGTGATTATCGAAGAACGCGTCTCCAACGCCCGAAAGCTCAGCGGATTTGAGCGATTCATTATGCAAACCAAAGCAAGCATTAAACACTTTACAGCCACACCAATGCGCTGGTTTGGCTTACAGTATTCAGAAGTCGCCGTTGAGGTTGTGCCCCTCATTTTATCGGATATTTTGAAATTACCTATTAAAGAATACGTTCCTGCTATCGAAAGTGATACCAGTGCTAAAAAATAACAAAGTGAGGCAAAACCACAAGGACTACAGGCAGTTCATGTGCTTTGTCTCACTCTTTTTTTGACGGATGCTTAATATCGCTAAGCAAGGCCTAAGGCCTGATAAGGCTGCGCTAACCAATGAAGCTAGGTAGGCAGGTGTTCTCTTTTGCACTTAGCCAAGCTGTTAAAAATTAGCCATATCGATAAATAGGGTTAGGGTTTTGTTTGCTGCCTTGCAATATAAGCTAATTTTTCTTGTCGACTTTTTTGTTTAAAATAGCTCTCAGCACTCATGGCTGCTTGCTTACTGGGAAAAGCTTCGACATATCGAAGAACGACTGGCCGCCTATGGCGTGTGTACTTAGCCCCCTTACCCGCATTATGTGCTTTGAGGCGTTTTTGGACATCAGTGGTGTAACCAGTGTATAAGGTGTGGTCTGCGCATTCTAAAACATACATGTAGGCTTGCTGTTTACTCATGCGGGCCGTCCTTGCTTGTTGGTTTTTGACCAAAATAAATCTCAAAAATGGTATCGGTATAGTCCCCATTATCTTGGTGGACAATAAGCGGTGCTAACACCTGCATCCCCTCAATGGAGCCGTCTTTAATAGCTTCGATGAGTAGTAGATTAGCTTGACGCTGAGCTTTTGGATAGACAAATTGGATACGTTTTGGGGCGAGCTTGTATTTGCGCAAGCAATCAATAATCTCAATAAATCGATCTGGACGATGCACCATGGCCAGACGGCCGTTCGATTTGAGGGCGTGTTGACTAATTTGGCAGATCTCTTCTAGATTGGTTGTGATTTCGTGCCGCGCCAGCAGATAATGCTCAGAAACATTCTTACGTGACGTCTCTGTCGCTTTAAAATAGGGCGGATTACAGAAAATAAGGTCAACGCCTGAACGGGGAACATGCGTTAGTAAGTTCTTCAAATCATCCTGAACCATTGTAACTTGTTCCTCTAAGTGGTTCAGGCTAATGGAGCGCTTGGCCATATCTGCTAGGCGCTCTTGCAGTTCGATTCCAATAAGCTTTGCTTTGGTTTGTGTACTTGCAAACAGGCCGACTGCACCGTTACCTGCGCACAAATCAACGATAAGCCCTTTGCTTGGGATGCGTGGAAAGCGTGATAGTAAAACACTATCAATGGAGTAACTAAAGACATCCTTGTTTTGGATAATTTTGACATCGCTAGAGAACAGCTGATCAATTCGTTCCCCGTCTTTGAGAGTTATATTCATAATAATTATTATAGCAAAATTCTGAGTCTGCTGACAGTCTTCTCCCAATGCTTACTCAGGCTTTGCTATTAGTCGTAATCATGGTACAATAAATAAGATATTTATGAAGGAGAATGCCTGTGTTTTATGCTTATTTAAGAAGCCTTGTTATGGCACTGTTATGGGTAGCTAACGGCAATGCCCATTATCATCATCAAGATCGCATCTTGCCTGTGGAGGAAAATTACATTTTAGTGGCTCCTCACCGAACCTTCTGGGACCCTGTCTATATGGCCTTTGCTGCCCGTCCTAAGCAATTTATCTTTATGGCCAAAAAAGAGTTGTTTCAGAACCGGTTATTTGCTTGGTGGATTAAAATGTGTGGAGCCTTTCCGATTGATCGGGATAAGCCTGGTTCGGATGCCATCAGGTATCCTGTTAATATGTTGAAAAAAGCCGATAAATCCTTGGTTCTTTTTCCAAGTGGGAGTCGTCATTCAAATGAACTCAAGGGAGGGGTAGCTGTTATTGCCAAGATGGCAAAAGTTAAGATTATGCCCGCAACCTACGCTGGACCACGTACCCTTAAAGGCCTTCTTAAAGGCGAACGGGTGGATATGAACTTTGGTCAAGCTATTGATGTTTCTGATATTAAACGGATGGATGATGAGGGGATCCAAGAAGTATCACGGCGAATACAAGCAGCCTTTACAAGGCTAGATCAAGAAACATCAGCCTACCAGCCAGGTAAACGCCTGAATATCCTGACTTATCTTTATCGTATTCCTCTAGGCTTGCTCTTGCTTGTGGTGGTGCTTTTAACTATGATTTTTAGTTATCTGGCAAGTTTTGTCTGGGATCCTGATAAACATCATTAAAAAATGTCTACAAGGGCATTTTTTTGTTGGCTTTTTTCGAATAATACAATGAAAGGAGACGAGATGTTCAATCAGATAAAACAAAAGCTAACAGTAATTACCACGCTGCCATCACGTAGACCCTATCTACTCATGGCTTTTTTACTATTACTTTTAGTGCTCATGCTTCTTGTTAGTGTCACTAGCTGTCATCGATCAGCAAGCTCCAAGCCGGCTTCGCCAGCTGAATTCAGCTTTACCAGTCAGAGTTCACCAGACACTACTAGCCAAGAACAAGACACTAAAAAAACAGAAGACATCGTAGTAGATGTGAAAGGCGCGGTCAAAAAAGAGGGGGTTTATCAGTTAGCAAAGGGCAGTCGTTTAACAGATGCTATTGCTTTAGCGGGTGGTCTAACAGAGGATGTTGATCGAAATGCAGTGAACTTTGCTATCAAGTTAACCGATGAGTCGGTGGTTTATATTGCTCGAAAGAGTGACCACAAGGCTCCTGTGACGGTTAGTCAAGCACAAGAGGCAGCCCAAGGACCCTCTTCTCGGGCCTCAAGGCAAGCGATTAATATCAATCAAGCCACATTAGCAGATTTGATCCAAATACCAGGAGTAGGTGAAAAGCGGGCTCAAGAGATACTTACTGTGCGAGAACAGCTGGGAGGTTTTAACAAGTTAGAAGATTTAAAAAAAGTATCAGGTATCGGACCTAAGATGATTGAAAAACTAAAAGATGAGATTACGATTGATTAAGGCTTATTGTATCAAACCCGTTCATTTGGCGTTTTTAGTTTTGTTACTTTATTTTACCTTCCACACTTTCTTTCAAGCCTTTGAAGGGTATTGGTTGATTATTTGGGGCCTTGTTTTTCTTCAATTAGCGCGCCAATATTGCTGGCAAAAACTTCTTTTTACCGGAGGCTGTTTGCTTATTTTTAGTTGCTGGTTCTTTTGGCAGTTTAGTAAAGTTCAGGTAGAGCCATCAGCAAGAAATGTTGATTTAGCCCAGGTAACTCTGAATCCTGATTCCATTACCATTGATGGTGACTTAATGACAGGAGTGGTTCATAGTAAAGGTCAGGCCTATCGGTTGTCCTATCGCCTCCAAAGTCAAAAAGAACAACGGTTTTATCAGAAGTTGACCTCAATCGTTCAGTTACAGGGTGATTTCATTGTGGAGCAGCCAAGTGGGCGGCGAAATCCCAAAGGTTTTGATTACCAAGCTTACTTGCGCCATCAGCAATTAAAGGGCCTGCTTGCACCCAAACATCTCAGAGTGACAGCGATGTGCCAGCCACAGCGATTGACCGAGTACCTTGCAGTTTGGCGCCGAAAAGCAATCGTTTATGCTCAGACGTCATTTCCAAAACCATTATCACATTACATGACAGGACTCTTATTTGGGTATTTGGATAAGGATTTTT
Organism: Streptococcus halichoeri; assembly: GCF_019774635.1. Classification (NCBI taxonomy): domain Bacteria; kingdom Bacillati; phylum Bacillota; class Bacilli; order Lactobacillales; family Streptococcaceae; genus Streptococcus; species Streptococcus halichoeri. Next base: position 1,800,362 of record NZ_CP081502.1, on the reverse strand, counting down.
CAGAAATGGCTGATCTCTATAGCCAATTGGGGATTATCCATTTGTTTGCCCTATCTGGTATGCAAGTTGGTTTTTTCATGCGGTCATTTCGTAAAGTCATGCTTGGTTTACAGCTACCCTTAGAAATTATCCCTTATTGTGAACTGATTTTTTCTGTGATGTATGCTGGAATGACAGGTTATAGTATTTCGGTCTTACGAAGTCTGATCCAAAACAGTCTATCACAATTTCGCGTGCGAGGACTAGATAATCTAGCGCTTACCTTTTTGATAATGTTTTTCTTGCAACCCTTTTTTCTAGCGACCATTGGTGGCCAACTCAGTTTTAGCTATACCTTTATGCTGATAGTAATGACCTTTGATGAGCTGAGCGGTAAAAAGCGAGCGGTGTTTCAATGTTTAGCAGTGTCTTTAGCTGTTATTCCAATCATCTTATTTCATTTTTCAACATTTAACCCGCTTGCCATTCCACTAACTTTCATTTTTGGCCTCTTTTTTGATCTATTCTTGCTCCCTTATTTGTGCTTGGCTTTTTGCTGCACACAAGTATTGGCGAAGCTTCTAAATCCTATCAATCATACTATAAATGCAGTGCTTCATCAGCTAGAAAGAGGAATTCATTTATTAGCTGAGTGTCTTTTTACCCAAATGACTTTTGGTAGTCCCTGTGTTTGGCTCTTGGTCCTGTTGCTTTTAATGATAGCGGTGGCTTATGATTTTCGAAAGAAGACATCACGACTAGTTGCTAGTCTTACTATAGTATTTGCTCTTTTTTGGGGAATGGGCCAAGCCGTCTATAATGAAATCACTATTGTCGATGTGGGTCAGGGTGATAGCATTTTGTTAAGAGATATGTACCAAAAGACAATTTTAATTGATGTTGGCGGTTATCCTAGCCCACCTAAGGAAGCCGCATGGCGTAAGCGACATACAAAAGCTAATGCTGAGCGAACCTTGATTCCCTACCTAAAGAGTAAGGGTATTCGTACCATTGATCAGCTCATTATTACACATGCTGACTTTGATCATCGTGGTGATTTGCCTTGGGTACATCAACATTTTAAGATCAAGGAAGTCTTGGTTAGCCCAGGCAGCCTTAGCAATAGACAGTTTGCTCAACAATTGCAGAAATTCAAACTCAAGGTCAAAATTTTAAAAGTTGGTGACAAAATCCCGATAATGGGTTCTCATCTGGTAACCCTTTATCCCTTTCAAGCTGGTGATGGAAAAAATAATGACTCCTTGGTCTTATATGGACACTTACTGAATCAACGTTTTTTGTTTACAGGAGATATTGAAGAAGAGGCCGAGGCTGCCTTACAAGAACATTACCCTTCTTTAAAGGTAGACATCTTAAAAGCGCCTCATCATGGCTCCAAGGGTTCATCAACAGAAGCTTTTCTCAAGCAAATCCAGGCAAAAACAGTCTTGATTTCAGCTGGCCAAAACAATCATTTTAAGCACCCGCATCCTCAAACGCTAGAGCGTTACAAAAAGCAAAAGATGACTGTTTATCGTACCGACAAAGATGGGGCGATTCTTTTGAAAGGCTGGCGCAACTGGCATATTAGTACCACTCGAAAAATGCATAAAGATGACTAGTATTTACGAAGAAGATGGTATAATAAAAATATGATTGCATTGGAAGAATTACAAAAACTGACAGTTGACCAACTCGGTCCTTTGACCCTTGTTACAGGAGATGATGTTGGTCAATACACTGAGCTTAGAGATACACTTTTAAGCAAAATTGGCTATGATAAGGATGACCTCACTTATTCTTTTTTTGACTTGTCAAACACTAGTTATAAAGAAGCAGAAATGGATTTGGTTAGTCTTCCCTTTTTTGCTGACTATAAATTTGTGATTTTTGATCAATTGTTAGACATTACAACAGCGAAGAAGGCTTATTTTAAAGAGCAAGAGCTAAAAGCTTTTGAAGCTTATCTGGAAAAGCCACTTGAGAGTACACGCTTAATCATCCTTGCCCCTGGTAAATTAGACGGGAAGCGTCGCTTGGTGAAATTACTTAAGCGCGATGCTCGTGTCTTTGAGGCGACTCCGCTTAAGGAGCAAGAGTTTAAACGTTTTTTTCAAGCTTATGGTGATCGTTTAAGTCTCTCATTTGACAGTGGTGTCTTTGATAGGTTATTAGTAAAATCAAATGGTGATTTTGGTCAAATGGTTAAAAACCTAACCTTCTTAAAAGACTATAAACCAGATGATTCTATTACGTTAGATGACATAGAAGAGGCTATCCCCAAAACCCTCCAAGATAATGTGTTTCAATTAATAAAACATTTATTACGAAAAAACGCTTCTAAGGCTAGCTCTTTGGTGCATGATTTGCGTCTACAAGGTGAAGATGAGATTAAATTGATTGCTATCTTACTGGGGCAATTCCGACTTTATTTGCAGCTTGCCATTTTACAAGAGAGTGGGAAAAATGAGCAGCAAATGCTGGCCCATCTTTCTACAGTCATGGGCCGTAAGCTTAACCCTTATCAAATCAAGTATGCTTTAGCCGATACAAGATCTCTTTCTATTGCTTATCTAAAAACCGCGGTAGGGCAGCTCATTGAGACTGATTATCAGATAAAAACAGGAGTCAATGATAAAGCATATCTCTTTGATATTTGCTTGCTAAAGCTAATGGCTAGCCCGCTCTGATAACCCTTTATGGTCTGGGCAAATTAGTTGAAAGCTCTATCAAATTGCGTTACTATGGTTTTAGACTATAGGAAAGAGGATAAAACAATGGCAATTACCTTACCAGATCTTCCGTATGCGTACGATGCACTTGAACCGCAAATTGATCAAGAGACAATGACTCTTCATCATGATAAACACCATGCTACCTATGTCGCTAATACGAATGCGGCTTTAGAAAAGCATCCTGAAATTGGCGAAGACTTAGAAACCTTACTGACCAATCCTGACACCATTCCTGCTGATATTCGACAAGCACTAATCAACAATGGTGGAGGCCACCTTAACCATGCTTTGTTCTGGACATTATTATCTCCAGAAAAAACTGAAATTACAACAGATGTGGCTAAAGCTATCGATCAGGCCTTTGGTTCTTTTGATGCCTTTAAAGATGCGTTTACTAAAGCTGCTACTGGTCGTTTTGGTTCTGGCTGGGCTTGGCTTGTAGTAAATAAAGAAGGTAAGCTAGAAGTGATTTCTACAGCTAACCAAGATACACCGATTTCCCAAGGCCTAAAACCCATTCTTGCTTTAGATGTCTGGGAACATGCCTATTATTTGACGTATCGCAATGTCCGGCCAAATTATATCAAGGCCTTCTTTGAAATTATCAACTGGAATACAGTTGCTGAATTGTATCAAGCTGCGCTAGCTTAATACCTCTTTAAGCAAATTTTAATACCTACCAAGTTATCTTACGAACTTACAATGCCTGTAGATTGAAGAATGTCCTTTTGGGTCTGTTTCTTCAATCCTTTTTATTTGCTACAATAATAGGCTTAATTATCTCTGGCGAACATTTCGGTTAGTTTGCTTCAAAGACTTAGTTGATAAACACTGGCGTTCAAGTTGGCCGTGTATCTGAGTGGAAAATCTTGCCCAAGGGCCAGTTTAGTCAGATTATGATAGCTTATTTTATTACAAACGGTTGACAAAAAATATATTTTTAGTTACATTAGTAATAATTATGAAATATTTTTGTAAAATAAAGAAATCCTGATCGTTATTTCTTGGATTTTTTATTATTAACCAGGCAAAGGAGTTCAAGTTTTGGATAAGAAAAACCGCTCTGTCTTGAGGGAACAATCTACTCTGCTTATTCTGACCTGTGTCACCTTATTCCTTGCAGGAATTATCCTATCCACGTTACTGATTGCTAATGCGAAAAGTGAAGATAGGCCATCAAAAGCAGTGGTTAAGCACGAACAAGCTAAAAAACCTTTTAAGCCTAAGTCAGTTGAAAAATCTCAGGCAGCTAAACAAGCTGTGATGGCACATGATTTAGAGCGAATGAATGCTCTCAATCTTTATTATGACTATCCCAATCTCTCCTTAGCTGCTACGGTTAAGGCTTATTTACAAGAATATGGTATTGATCCCTCACAGGTAGCCTTTTCTTACAAGGATGTGCGCACAGGTAAAACAGATGGAATGAATGAAGTGGTGCCAATGACTGCAGGGAGTACTTACAAACTTCCTTTAAATATGCTTGTGCTTGATGAGGTCGCAAAGGGTAAACTCTCGCTGACAGAACGCTTTGATATTACCCATACCACCTATGAGTATCAAGGAGAGCATGCTGCCTATGTTAGCCAATTTAAGGGCGCGATGACCATTCCTCAGATGCAGGAATATTCGCTGGTTTACTCTGAAAACACACCAGCCTATGCTCTAGCTGAGCGATTTGGCGGACTTGATCAGGCATTTAAAGCCTTCGATCGTTACGGAAAATCACGTTCAAAAGAACTTCCAACGATCGCTCGAGCGGGCAATAAGACGACAGCAAGTTATTACCTGCAAGTTCTAGATTACTTATGGAAACACCAGGACAGCTATAAGCCGATTCTTGATTGCATCGGCCGTTCCTTTCCTGGGCAATATTACAAAACCTATCTCCCTGATCTAATCATCTATCAAAAGCCAGGCTATGTTCATGAAGCGCTCAATGTTGCTGCTATTGTTATGGAAAAGTCACCCTACCTCGTTGCAATCTATACGCGTCAGCTAGGAGGAACAACTCCAGAAAGTCAGGAGATTAGCCCTTTAGGCTATAATCAATTAGCTGCGCTGACCTATGTGATAAATGAATGGCACCGGGTTAACCAAAATCCCTAAAGCTTGGGCCAAAGTTTTCTTTGGTATAAAAAATAGCAGGACATTAAACTCTCTTAGAATTTAATGTCCTGCCATTTTAGTCATTTTAGTGTATTACAAGGCCCAAGGTCTCGTTAGGACTAAGTCTTAAAAATAAGCCTTTTTCAATCTTTAGTGCCTTTACATCACAAACATGGCATCGCCAAAGCTAAAGAAACGGTATTTTTCGTGAATGGCATGCTGATAGGCTTCTAAAACAAAGTCTCGCCCAGCAAAGGCTGCCACTAACATGACAAGTGTTGATTTGGGAAGGTGAAAGTTGGTTGAAAAGGCATCAACAACTGTAAACTGGTAACCAGGTTTGATAAAAATAGTTGTCCAGCCAGAATCTGCTTGGATTTCTCCTTTGAACTTAGAACCAATTGTTTCGAGGGTGCGAATGGATGTCGTTCCTACGGCTACAACGCGGCCGCCTTTGGCTTTGACTGCACGCAGTGTTTGCGCAGCTTCTTCACTTAGGGAATAAAACTCCGAGTGCATCTCATGTTCTTCAATATTATCCACTGAGACTGGTCGAAATGTGCCTAAACCAACGTGTAACGTGAGATAGACCAGGTGCACTCCCTTTGCTTGAATGCGTTCCAATAGCTCTTGTGTAAAATGGAGCCCAGCAGTCGGAGCAGCAGCTGAGCCATTTTCTTTGGCATAGACTGTCTGGTAGCGTTCTGCGTCGTCTAATTTTTCGTGGATATAAGGGGGAAGAGGCATTTCTCCTAAACTTTCCAAGACTTCTAAGAAAATCCCAGTATAAGAAAAGGCAACGATGCGGCCACCATGTTCAAGCTCTTCTAATACCGTAGCTGTTAGGCGTCCGTCTCCAAAAGAGATTTTTGTGCCGACTTTTAAGCGTTTAGCTGGTTTGGCCAAAACTTCCCATTGGTCCTCTCTGATGTTGTTTAAAAGGAGCAGTTCCACGTGGCCAAGTGTGTCTGTTTTTTGGCCGTGGAGGCGGGCTGGTAGGACACGAGTGTTATTCATAACCAAAGCATCACCTGGGTTCAATTGATCAATGATATGGTCAAAATGGCTATCAACCATTGTTTTTTGCTGGTGATCAATGATTAGTAATTTTGAGCTATCACGTTTCTCAAGCGGGGTTTGGGCAATCAGCTCCTCAGGCAGATCAAAATCAAAATCATTGGTATTCATAGCTACTCCTTTGTTACTATTGTTACTTTTCTTTTAGCTGTACTATTATATCACGACTAGGCAGGAACGTCATCTGATTGACCAGTTACTTTTCTTTGATGACCAAATGAAAAGCCAGGTCTATTGTCTCCGCTAACCATGAACAGCAAAATAATCAGTGTGGAGGAAAAGGTTTAGAGAGTTGGCTGTTTTTCGTTTAAAGCAGGCTATGTTTAAGGTGTAGGGAGGAGATTTGTTTGTTTTCTACCAACCTTATTGACAAATTGTTGGAGAATTAAAAATAGTTTCCTTGACAAAAATTGGTATATACCATATAATAGGTATATACCAGTAAAGGAGCTTAGCAGATGAAACTAATTCGTGTTGAAAACCCAGCAGAAGGTGGCAAAATTGCCTTTACTCTCCTTAAGGAGCAAATGAAAGCAGGTGCTAAGACTTTAGGCTTAGCAACAGGCAGTACGCCAGAAACGTTCTATCAAGAAATCGTAAAGAGTTCACTTGATTTATCAGATATGACCAGCATTAATTTGGATGAATATGTAGGCCTAGCTGCTAGCAATCAGCAAAGTTACCATTACTTCATGCATAAGCACTTATTTGATGCTAAACCCTTTAAGGAAAACTTCCTACCAAATGGTTTAGCAAAAGACTTGGCAGCTGAAGTCAAAGCTTATGACCAGCTGATTGCTAAACACCCAATTGACTTTCAAATCTTAGGCATTGGGCGTAATGGGCATATTGGTTTTAATGAACCAGGCACATCGTTTGAAGTCACCACACATGTGGTTGATTTAGAACCAGACACCATTGAAGCGAACAGTCGCTTCTTTGCAAGCAAAGACGAGGTGCCTAAGCAGGCCATTTCTATGGGGATTGCTTCGATTATGCAATCAAAAATGATTGTCTTATTGGCCTTTGGCAAGGAAAAAGCAGAAGCAGTGAAGGCCATGGTTGAAGGACCAGTTACCCAAGACTTGCCAGCTAGTATTCTTCAAAAGCATCCCAATGTTGTTGTGATTGTTGATCAAGCAGCAGCTGAACTGTTAGACTAAGAGCAACGTTAGAGCCAATCGCAAGGCTCTTTTTTTCTTGTGCCAAAGTATGCTAAACTAGTTACTATGCGATTAGATAAACTATTAGAATTAGCAAAAATTGGCTCGCGCAAGCAGGTCAAGCAACTTCTGGCCCGCAAGCAAGTGCTTATTGATGGGCTACCAGCTTGGTCTGCGGCGCAAAATTGTGATCCAGGTTTACAAGTCATCACGGTTAAAGGGCAGGTTATTAGGGATTTTGCAGCCCAGTATTTTCTCTTGCATAAGCCTGCGGGCGTTGTGTCTGCTTGTTGGGATACTACCTATCAGACGGTCCTTGATCTGGTTGATCCTAAGCATGTTTATGATAACCTTTATCCGATTGGTCGATTGGATCGCGATACAGAAGGCCTAATATTAATCACAAATAATGGTCCGCTAGGATTTCGGATGTTGCATCCGAAATACCATGTGTCTAAGACCTATTTTGTCGAAGTGAATGGCTATTTAGGCCAAGATGCTTGTCAATTCTTCAGCCAGGGCGTGGTCTTTGCTGATGGGACCAAGTGTAAAGCTGCGCTTTTGGAAGTTATGGCTAGTGGAGCGACCCTTTCTCAGGCCCAGGTAACTATCTCAGAAGGTAAATTTCACCAAGTTAAGAAAATGTTTTTGGCTTATGGGGTTAAGGTTGTCTATTTGCGCAGAACGGCTTTTGCTGGTTTTACTTTGGGCCAACTGCCTGTGGGTGCTTTTCGGACTTTAACTGCGGAAGAACTGCGGCACTTAAAAACGTTCTTAGACTAGTGTGTTCATTCACAATACTTGCAGAATTGTGAAACACTCTATATACTAGTGACGTATTATTAAAAAGGAGTTTTTCAATGAAAGATAAGTTATCATCAAAAGTGGCGATTTTATCGATTTCCATTTTTTTGATGTCGCATTTGGCTATTGCTCCAGCAATTCCTAAGATGTTTGAGTTTTACCATGCGCAAAATCCGCAGCTTGGGCTAGCATCTGTAGAAAATTTGGTGACCATCCCGGCCATGATGATTACGATTTTTGTCATGCTCAGTCCCTTTGTAGTGGCCAGGTTAGGTAAGAAAAAAACAGTTCAATTGGGTTTGATCCTTATTTTAATTTCTGGTTTGGTCTCGTTTTTTACACGTCAGTTTGTCGTTGTTTTGGTTTGCCGCTTATTGTTGGGAATTGGGATTGGTTTGTATAATTCTCTTTCCATTAGTATTATTAGTGATCATTATACTGGTCAAACTCGGGCTAATATGATTGGTCTACGTACGGCTACTTTAAATATTGGTAAGGCTCTAACGACCTTTATTGTTGGTTTGGCGCTGCTGGTTGGTGTTAACTATACTTACCTCGTGTATTTATTGGTTATCCCGGTCTACTTTTTCTTTAGCAAATTTGTGCCGGAATCAACACAAGATCCGCATTCTGTTAAGGCTATGGCTACTTTTGATCGATCGGCCTTGTATTTGATGTTAATAACGTTTTTTGTGGGGATTAGTTACATTGGGGCAACCATTAAAATACCAACTCTTTTAGTTAGCAAATACCACTATTCGAGTTTTTTTGCCAGCAATATCTTAACCGTTTTGGCTGTTAGTGGGATTATCATTGGTATTGTTTTTGGTTATCTAACACGTGTGCTAAAAGAAGGAACCCTGTTACTCATGATTGTGGCTATGGGACTTGGCAATCTGCTGTTAACTTTTGGAAATTCAAAAATCCTCTTTGTTGTTGCGGCTATTTTGATTGGTGCCAGTTTTGTAGGTACGATGTCATCTGTCTTTTACTATATTGCTAAGCACTATTCCCTAGCTCATAATAATTTTATAACGAGCTTAGCACTGACAGCAGGAAATATCGGAGTTATCTTGACACCTGTGGTATTAACCAAATTACCTAGTGCTTTACACTTAGAAGCTTTTATCACACCCTTTTATATGACCAGTGCCTTAATGTTGGTTTGTATGGGACTTTATAGTTTACTCAAAAAAGTTTAAATCATTGCCTGTTGCCGTACACAACAGGCATTTTTTTCGAATAGATAAGTGAGGTCTATTTGGAAAGGAAGTTTGTGATGCTCTCAGCGATTAATCAGCAAGGCCAGGTCATCTCTATTTTGAAAGAACCGCCTAAAGATGCCATTTATTTTTGCCCAGTGTGTCATGGCGAGGTGCTCGTACGCCGGGGACCGATAAAACGCCCGCATTTTGCCCACCGGCAGTTAAGCCAGTGCCCACATGAAAGCTCAAATGAATCAGCCGAGCATCTCGGTTTAAAAGCACTCCTTTATCATTCCCTATCTGCTAGTGCAGATGTCATTGTGGAGTATTATTTGCCAGAAATTGCCCAGATTGCCGATCTGTGTGTTAACCACAAACTGATTTTAGAAGTACAATGTAGCCCCTTATCGCTTGAGAGACTGAGCCAAAGGACACAGTCTTATCAGGCAGCTGGCTTTACGGTGCTTTGGTTATTGGGCCAAAAGCTGGCGCTTAAGCAGCGACTGACAGCTTTGCAGCGGGCCTTGCTGCAGTTTTCCTGGCAAATTGGCTTTCACGTGTGGGAGCTTGATTTACAAAAATCAGTGATTCATTTGCATTATATGATACACGAGGATTTATTTGGCCGCCTGCATTATCTCACTTATTCCTATTCTTTAAAAAAATCGATCCTGCCCTTGTTGCGGTGGCCATATGTGCCTAAGCTGTCTCCGACAATGCAGGTCACAACAGATCGGGATTTGCTTTTGAAAATTCAAAGAGCCTTATACCAGCGTGACCCTCGTTGGTTAAAAATCCAAGAGCAGGCTTATTTGCAAGGGGAGAATATATTATCTTACTCAGCGCAAGCCTTTTACCCACCACTTAGGCCCATTATAATTGATGCAACGCACTGTTCTTATCATCCAAAACTGCTCAGCTATTATCAAGCCTATGACAGTTATTACAAAGAAATGTCTAATAAGCATGTGCAAACGCTTTATGCTCCAGACTTTTATGTTAAAATGAAAAGGAAGAAAATATACTAGGAGGATTCTATGTCAGATAATCGCAGCCATTTAGAAGAAAAATATACGTGGGATTTAGGGACCATCTTTGCCAGTGATGATGATTGGGAGCAGGAGGTGCAAGCTCTTAATGCCGCACTTGATCAGGCTAAGAGTGATGCCGGACACTTGCTAGATAGTAGTAGTCAGTTATTACGCATTACCCAGACCCAACTGGCCTTATCACGCCGGATTGAGACAGTATATGTGTATGCGCACATGAAAAATGACCAAGATACAACTGTGGCTAAATATCAGGAATATCAGTCCAAGGCTGCAGCTTTATATGCCCGCTTTGGAGAAGTTTATTCCTTCTATGAACCAGAGATTATGGCTTTAGATGAAGAGACTTTGATTGACTTTGAGGTTCAAGAAGCTGGCCTAAAGCCCTATCGTCATTATTTTGAGCGTCTGCTTAAGAATAAAAAACATGTATTGACGCCGCATGAAGAAGAGCTCTTAGCTGGGGCACAGGAAATTTTCAATGCTCCTGAGGATACCTTTGGCATTCTAGATAATGCTGATATTTCGTTCCCAACGATTGTAGATGATCAAGGCCAAGAAGTGGAAATAACGCATGGTAATTTTATCAAACTGATGGAATCAAAAGACCGTAAAGTCCGGCAAGCTGCTTTTGAGGCTCTCTATCAAACCTATGAACAATTCCAGCATACTTATGCAAAAACCTTACAAAGCAATGTGAAAGTCCATAATTTCCAAGCACGTGTTCACCACTATGATTCAGCGCGTCAAGCAGCTATGTCTGCTAATTTTATTCCAGAAGCTGTCTACGATACGCTACTTGCCTCTGTTCATAAGCATCTGCCTCTTTTGCATCGCTACCTTAAGTTACGGCAGGAGGTTCTAGGACTTTCAGAATTAAAAATGTATGACATTTATACCCCTTTGTCGGAGGTGGACCTGGCCGTATCTTATGATGAAGCACTGGCCAAAACAGAAAAAATCTTAGAGGTCTTTGGTCCTGATTATGCCAAGCGAGTGCACCGTGCCTTTACTGAGCGTTGGATTGATGTTCATGTCAACAAAGGGAAACGTTCAGGCGCCTATTCTGGTGGTGCTTATGACACCAATGCCTTTATGCTGTTGAACTGGCAAGATACATTAGATAGTATGTATACCCTAATCCACGAGACAGGTCACAGCATGCACTCAACCTTTACCAGGGAAACGCAACCTTATGTCTATGGTGATTATAGTATCTTTTTAGCCGAGATTGCCTCAACAACTAATGAAAATATTTTGACAGAAGCTCTCCTTAAGGAAGTGACTGACGATAAAGAGCGTTTTGCGATTCTAAATCACTATCTTGATGGCTTTAGGGGGACCGTTTTCCGCCAAACACAGTTTGCGGAATTTGAATTAGCAATTCACCAAGCTGATCAGGCTGGCCAGGTGTTAACCAGTGATTATCTAAACAACCTCTACGCCACCTTAAACGAAAAGTATTATGGCTTACCAAAAGCCGAAAATCACTACATTCAATATGAGTGGGCACGTATTCCGCATTTTTATTATAACTATTATGTCTACCAATATGCTACTGGTTTTGCTGCGGCCAGCTACCTAGCGCACAAGATTGTCCATGGTCAGCCAGAAGATATTGAGCGTTACTTGGATTACTTGAAAGCGGGTAACTCAGATTTCCCACTAGCAGTTATCGCCAAAGCAGGTGTTGATATGACAGATACGACTTATCTAGATGAGGCCTTTGCTGTCTTTGAAAAACGTTTAACAGAATTAGAAGCACTAGTGGCAAAAGGCGTATTACATTAAGATGGGCTGTAAGCCTTAAAAATCAAAGAGATAAGGGTGAGGGTGTGAGATATGACAAAAACAGCATTTATTTGGGATTTTGATGGAACCTTGGTTGAGTCTTATGAGGCCATTCGCCAAGTGATTCAAGAAATGTATCATGTGTATGATCTACCTTTGGATGAGGCATGTGTCATGGACTTTATCTTAAAAGAGTCTGTTTACTCGCTACTAAAGGACATTGCGCGGGCCTATCGCATTCCCTTTAAAGAGTTGCTGACATTCTTTAACCGTGAACAAGAAGCGCGTGATCATATGATAACTTTGATGCCAGCCACTAAGGAGGTTTTAGAGTATACTCAAGAACAAGGAATTGATAACTTTATCATTACGCACAAAGGTGCAACGACCCAAGCTGTTTTAGAAAAGCTAGGCATAGCCACTTACTTTAAGCACGTCCTTACAGCACAAGATGGCTTTAAACGAAAACCGCATCCAGAATCCATTACCTTTTTAGTGGATACTTATCAGTTAGATAAGCAGCATACCTATTATATAGGTGATTGTTTGTTAGATGTTCAGGCAGCTGAAAATGCTGGCATTAAATCACTTAATCTCACCCAGCCTGATTCTAAGGGAAATAGTCATATTGACTCTTTATCAGCCATTACTGCCCTTGCTTTATAAACTCAAAGAGACAAAAACCTTGATTTCGAGCGCCAAGCTTTTTGTCTCTTTTTCAGTTAAACATAATCTTTGACGAAAGGTCTAAGTTATCATAAAATAAAATCCTGACGATAAATAAAAAAACAAAGAAAATATTCGTTTTTTGGAAAGAGGTTTTTGTGAAAATAACCAATCGATACGTTGTAGCAACTGCAGGGGTAATATTACATTTGATGCTGGGCTCTACCTATGCTTGGAGTGTCTTTCGTAACCCCATGATGACAGAGACAGGCTGGTCTCAGTCCTCCATTGCCTTTGCGTTTTCATTAGCTATTTTTTGCCTAGGCATGTCGGCAGCGTTTGTTGGTCGCTTTGTCGAACGTTTTGGTCCTCGTCTTGTTGGCTCTTTTTCGGCCATTTTCTATGGTGGCGGGACGATGCTGACTGGTTTAGCCATTCAGCATCATAATCTTACCTTACTGTATTTGGGGTATGGGCTTATTGGTGGGTTAGGGTTAGGCGCAGGATACATCACCCCAGTATCAACCATTATTAAGTGGTTTCCTGACAAGCGCGGCTTGGCTACTGGCATGGCGATAATGGGCTTTGGTTTTGCCTCTTTATTAACCAGTCCCATTGCACAGCTCTTAATGACGAGTAGGGGAGTGGTTGAGACTTTCTATTTATTAGGCTTTCTTTATTTTAGCGTTATGATTATTGCAGCGCAGTTTATTCAAAAACCGAGCGCTAGCGAATTTGCAGCTGTAAGTAAGAGCATACCAGGCGGTGCGGCCTTAGAGCAAGGGTACAGTGCTCATGAAGCGATTCGCACACCAGAATTTTATACCTTGTGGTTCCTTTTGTTCATTAATATCGCTTGTGGCTTAGCTCTGATTTCGGTAGTTGCACCCATTTCGCAAGATCTTGCACATTTGACACCTACTGATGCGGCCTTAGCTGTAGGCTTAATGGGGATTTTTAATGGCTTTGGACGTCTGGTGTGGGCTTCTTTATCAGATTGGTTGGGACGATCCATGACCATGATTCTCTTGTTTGTAGTCAATATTCTGATGATGCTTATGCTGATGGTTGTCCATGTCCCTATCATTTTTATTGGTGCTTTGGCTATTCTCATGACCTGTTATGGGGCGGGCTTTTCGCTCATTCCTCCTTATTTGAGTGATCTTTTTGGGGCGAAGGAACTTGCTACCTTGCATGGTTATATTTTAACAGCTTGGGCTGTTGCAGCCTTGGTAGGTCCCATGTTACTTTCTATCACTTTTGAGATTACTCATTCCTATTACAGCACACTTGGATTATTTATTGGGCTCTACACCCTTGCATTTGGCGTTGCACTCAGACTGCATCTGAGCTTGTCTCGTCAAAAACAAATTCTTTAAAAACTCTAGTAAAGTCTAGAGTTTTTTTATATAATGAGAGGTATGGTTCAAACGTACAGTCAAAATGCAAATCGTAACATGCGCCGTCCGATTATTAAGGAGGATGTCCTGCAATTCTTGCGCACCAAGCAGACTCAAAATCAGGGTCATTTAGCAGAATTAGAAGTTTTTGCGAAGTCCGAAAACATTCCGATCATCCAACACGAAGTTGTTGCTTATTTTCGTGTCCTTCTTAAAGCATTAGCACCAGCAAAAATACTTGAAATTGGTACAGCAATTGGCTTTTCTGCTCTGGTTATGGCAGATGTCCTACCGGAGGCTAAAATTGTAACCATTGATCGTAATGACGAAATGATTGCTTTGGCCCAAAAAAACTTGGCGCGCTTTGATCAGCGCAAGCAAATTACCCTTTTACAAGGAGATGCAGCAGATATTCTCAAAGAAGTTGAGCAAGACTTTGATTTTGTCTTTATGGACTCGGCTAAGTCAAAATACGTCGTATTTTTACCGGAAATTTTACGCCATTTAAAGGTTGGTGGAGTGATTATTATTGATGATGTCTTTCAAGGTGGTGACATCGTTAAACCAATCGAAGAAGTGCATCGCAGTCAGCGAGCGATCTATCGTGGCTTACAAAAGTTATTTGAGGTGACACTAGATCATCCTGCTCTAACAAGCAGCTTAATTCCGCTAAGCGATGGGTTATTAATGATTCGTAAGGACCAAGAAGTTGAGCATTTGTAACAGATTAAGTATTATTTAAGAATTTGTGTTATAATAAATTGGTTAAAGACAAAAAAAGGAGTTCATCATTATGAAGACATCACGCAAAATCCTCACAGGGGTAGTCACAGTTGCTTCAGTGCTAACACTGGCAGCCTGTCACTCAACCAGTGAAGGAACAAATGTTATCACAATGAAAGGTGATACAATCACTGTCAGTGATTTTTACAACGAAGCTAAAAACTCTAGCGCTGCACAACAATCCATGCTTAATCTGGTATTATCACGTGTGTTTGAGTCACAATATGGTAAGCAAGTGTCAGAAAAAGAAGTCAAACAATCATATGACAAGACTGCTAAACAGTATGGCTCATCATTCTCAGGTGCTTTGCAACAAGCTGGTTTAACTCCTGAAACGTATAAAAAGCAAATTAGAACAACAATGCTTGTTGAGCACGCTGTTAAAAAAGCAGCTAAGAAAGAACTGACAGATAAAAATTACGAAAAGGCTTATAAAGATTACACGCCAAGTATGACAACGCAAGTCATGGCCCTAAATGATGAAGAAAAAGCTAAAAAGGCTCTGGATGATGTCAAGGCAGAAGGGGCTGATTTTGCCGCAATTGCTAAGGATAAAACAACAGCAGCAAATAAGAAAATTGATTATACTTTTGATTCTGCTAGCACAACACTGCCAAGCGAAGTAATCAAGGCAGCAAGTAAGCTTAAAGAAGGTGACCATTCAGAGGTGATAACTGTCTTAGATTCAGCAACTTACCAAAAGAAATTCTACATTGTGAAAGTACTTAAAAAAGCTGAGAAAAAAGCAGACTGGAAATCCTCTAAACCTCGTTTGAAAGAAATTATCTTAAAAGAAAAAACAAATGATACCAACTTCCAAAATAAGGTGATTTCATCAGCTTTAGATAAAGCAAATGTGAAGATCAAGGACAAAGCCTTTGCTAATATCTTGGCACAATTTGCTTCAAAGAAAGATACAAAGGCAAATAATAATCTAGGTACACCTGTAGGTCAATAAGGATAAGAGATTGACCGACTGGATAAAAAACGATATACTTATAAAAGTTAAGAATTGTCTTTCGGCGATTGGATTCAGAGAAGTGACGGGAGCTGCGAGTCATGGACAATCAGAAAGTACATGCTACTTAATGAAATAGTTGAATATAATAATGAGAATGACAAGTTCATTGAATAGAGGTGGTACCGCGGTTTTCGCCCTCTGTTAAATGAACTTGTTTTGTGTTTGTAAAGGCCAAGCCAACTTGCGCTTTACAAAATAGAAAAGGACATGCTATGAAACAAATGACTTCTGCTGAAATTCGTCAAATGTGGCTAGATTTCTGGAAATCAAAAGGTCACTCTGTTGAGCCATCAGCTAACCTGGTCCCTGTCAATGACCCAACGCTTCTATGGATTAACTCTGGTGTGGCAACTCTCAAAAAATATTTTGATGGTTCTGTAATTCCAGAAAACCCACGGATTACTAATGCTCAAAAGTCCATTCGGACAAATGATATTGAAAATGTTGGGAAAACAGCTCGCCACCATACCATGTTTGAAATGCTTGGTAATTTTTCCATTGGTGATTATTTCCGTGATGAGGCAATTGAGTGGGGCTATGAATTGCTCACAAGTCCAGAGTGGTTTGCTTTCCCAAAAGACAAACTGTATATGACTTATTACCCAGCTGATACTGATTCTTACAACCGCTGGATTGCTTGTGGGGTAGAACCTAGTCATTTGATTCCCTTAGAAGAAAATTTTTGGGAGATTGGTAAAGGTCCTTCAGGGCCAGATACAGAGATTTTCTTTGACCGCGGCGCAGCCTTTGACCCTGAAAATATTGGCATTCGTCTCTTAGAAGAAGACCTTGAGAACGATCGTTACATCGAAATCTGGAATATCGTCTTATCCCAATTTAATGCTGATCCTGCAGTGCCCCGTTCACAATATAAAGAACTGCCTCACAAAAATATTGATACGGGAGCAGGCCTAGAGCGTTTAGTTGCTGTTATTCAAGGGGCTAAAACTAACTTTGAAACAGACCTTTTCTTGCCAATCATTCATGAGATTGAGCAGATGTCTGGCAAAACCTATGACCCAGATGGTGACAACATGAGCTTTAAAGTCATTGCCGACCATATCCGGGCTTTGGCATTTGCCATCGGAGATGGGGCCTTACCTGGCAATGAAGGGCGTGGCTATGTACTTCGCCGTTTGCTGCGCCGGGCTGTCATGCATGGTCGCCGTCTGGGGATTCATGAAACCTTCCTTTACAAATTAGTCCCAACAGTTGGCCAGATCATGGAAAGTTACTATCCAGAAATTCTTGAAAAACAAGACTTTATCCAAAAAATTATCAAGCGTGAAGAAGAAACCTTTGCACGGACTATTGATGCCGGGTCTGGTCATTTGGATCAATTGCTAGCGCAGCTCAAGGCCAGTGGCCAAAACACTCTGGAAGGTCAAGACATCTTCAAACTTTACGACACCTATGGTTTCCCTGTGGAATTAACAGAAGAATTAGCAGAAGATGCAGGTTATCAGATTGATCACGCTGGCTTTAAAGCAGCCATGAAAGAACAGCAAGAGCGAGCACGTGCAGCTGTGGTCAAGGGTGGCTCAATGGGGATGCAAAACGAAACCCTTGCTGGGATTACAGAGCCATCGACTTTCTTGTATGAAACAGAGAGTGTTGATGCCCGTTTGACTGTGATTATTGTTGACAATGAACGCAGCCAAGTGGTTTCAGAAGGTCAGGCCTTGCTGGTCTTTGATCAGACACCTTTTTATGCAGAAATGGGTGGCCAGGTGGCTGACCATGGCGTGATTAAAAATAGCCAGGGTGAGATAGTTGCACATGTGACGGATGTGCAAAAAGCGCCAAATGGCCAAGCCCTACACACCGTCAAGGTCCTAGCTAGTCTAGCTTTAGATGAGGTTTATCACCTCGAGATTGATACTAAACGTCGTTATGCAGTGGAGAAAAACCACACCGCAACCCATTTGTTGCATGCGGCTCTTCATCGAGTTGTCGGTGAGCATGCTACCCAGGCTGGCTCGTTAAATGAAGCAGACTTCCTTCGCTTTGACTTCACCCATTTTGAAGCTGTGACAGCTGCTGAGCTTCGCCAGATTGAAGAAGAAGTCAACCAACAAATCTGGAATGCCCTTGCTATCACAACAACAGAAACGGATGTCGAGACGGCTAAAGCAATGGGAGCGATGGCCCTCTTTGGTGAAAAGTATGGCAAAACGGTGCGCGTGGTCCAAATCGGAGATTATTCGGTTGAACTTTGCGGGGGAACCCATTTGCACAATTCCTCAGAAATTGGCCTCTTTAAAATCCTCAAAGAAGAAGGGATTGGTTCAGGAACCCGCCGTATTTTGGCGGTTACCGGCCAAGCAGCCTATGAGGCCTTCCGCAAGCAAGAAGATGCCCTAAAAGAAATTGCCCAGACATTAAAGGTCCCTCAAATGGACCAAGTTCCTGCTAAGGTTATGAGCCAAAGTGAGCAGCTCCGCGATTTGCAAAAGGAAGTGGCTGAGCTCAAGGAAAAAGCAGCAGCCGCCCAAGCCGGTGATGTCTTTAAAAATGTCAAGGAAGCTAAGGACTTGCGCTACATTGCCACCCAAGTTACGGTCTCTGATGCCGGTGCCTTACGCACCTTTGCTGATAACTGGAAGCAAACAGACTACTCAGATGTGCTGGTACTTGTCGCTGCCATTGGTGAAAAAGTCAATGTTCTTGTGGCCAGCAAGACCAAGAACGTTCATGCTGGAAACGTGATTAAAGCCTTGGCCCCAATCATCTCTGGTCGTGGAGGCGGTAAACCAGATATGGCTATGGCTGGTGGATCAGATGCTAGTCAAATAGCAGAGCTGCTAAAAGCTGTACCAGAGCACCTATAAGCCTGTCAAAAGGCTGCTTGCCTTGCTAGTCGCCTAGATAGAATGCTGCTAAGTATCAAAATAAAAAACGAGTTGCTACTTTACAATTCGTTTTTTAATGTGCTGAAAGCAAGAAAACTCACATCATTCTAAGGTCAGTAATTTTATTTTTTCTAAAATGATGAAAACAAAGAGAGGCTGACTTTTTCCTTGTGGGTGTTTGTCGCCCTGCTGGCTATCACATGAGCTTTGTGTTGTGTAAAGATGAGCAAAACCCTTCCTGCTGGTAGCAAGAAGGGTTTTGATGTGGATTGAGTCTTAGCTAGCGCCCAAGGAGCGTGGTCCCTAGCTTACTTATAGGAAGAGGAGTTGAAATCGGCTTGCCGATGACAGCGGTGCTTAGTCTTTCTTGCGCTTGAGGCTAAGGACACCAGCAGAGGCCATAACAGACAGAGCAGCTGCCGTGAAGAAGCTAGTAGCCGCCTCACCAGTGGCAGGTAGTTGGTTGGCGCTGTGCTTGCCACCTGGTACTGACTGAGCAGCAGGTGCTGCTTGGCTTGCTGTGTTAGCAGCAGCTTTGCCTTTGTTTTGCTTGTCAGCTGGTGTTTGTGTGGTTTTGCCATCTTTGGCATTCTTAGCGTTGGCATCCTTGCTTGGAGCAGCCGGTGTTAGCGCCGTCCATGGGATACTGTGTTTTTCAGGCTTAGCCTGTGGAGTTTGGGCACTTGGCGTGTCTGTGCCTGCTTCTGGCTTAGCTTGCGGTGTTTCTGGAGCTTTTGGCTCAGCTGGTTTTTCCTCAGGAACTTTAGGTTCTGGTGCAGGCTTAGGTTGCGGTGTAACCTCTGGTTTTTGAGGAGTCTCTGGCGTGCTTGGAGCTTTTGGCTGATCCTCAGGCTTCGTCTCAGGAGTCTGAGGTGTGTCCGGCGTTTTCTCATGCTCTTTTTTAAGCATGTCAAGCTTAGCCATCAAGTCTTGCAGTTCTTTTTCAAGCTTAGCCTTGTCCTCAGCGCTGAGCTTACTTTGGTTTTCAAGCTTAGCAGTCGTTTCAGTTAGCTTACTTTCAAGACCCTTGATAGCGTTTTCCTTTTCAGTGATTTTTGCTTGCACATCAGCTAATTGAGCTTGAAGTTTAGCTTTATCGGCTTCACTGAGCTTGCTTTGGTCTTGCAGCTTAGCCTCAACTTCTGCTTTGTCCTTGCTGAGCTGCTCTTTTTCAGCCGTTAGTGCAGCGACCTGAGTCTCAGCAGCCTGCTTTTCAGAAGTTAGCTTGTTAACAGCAGCTTGACCTTTTTCTACCTCAGCTTGCAGATTAGAAACTTGCGTCTTTTTAGCATCCAGTTCAGCTTGCAGCTTTGCTTTTTCAGCGTTATTTTTAGAGTTAGTAGCATTGAATTTTTCTTGAAGACCAGCTAAGTCTTTTTCTTCTTTTTCCAGTTTAGATTTTAAGTCTTGATTTTGTTTAGTTGATTCGGTAATTTTTTCACCGAGTTCTTTAACTTTCTCTTCGCTAACTTTTAAAGATTGAGAGGTAGCATCGGCTTGTTTTTGGAGCGTTTCCATGTTAGTCTCTAATCTAGTGTTTTCTTTTTGAGCATTTTCTAAATTATCTTGAAGCTTTTGCCGCTCGCTTTTTAATCCCTCTGAAATAGTCTTTTCTTGCTTGACCTGTTTGGTTAATTTTTCTTTTTCAGAAGTTAATTCAGTAACTTTCGCTTGCTCTTTTTTTATTTCCTTTAAGGCAAAGTCAAAAGCGTCATCAAAATTGGCAATTCTTTGTTCATGGGTTATTTTTTCCAGCTGCTCTGATAGTGCTTTGGTTTTGTCAACTAAATCATGTGAAGTTAAAGAGTTTTGCTGCCCTCTTAATCTGTTTGTAGCATTTACCAGATTCTGTATTTCAATTCTTAAATCGCTTCCTCTTTTAAGCAGTCTGTTAATCTCAGTTATAGCTTTTTGTTTTTCATCCGCTCGTACACTCCCCTGCCCATTCAACAATCCCGCGCTGATGACTAGGCTGGCTAGTACTGCTTTTTTCCCCCAATGACCTTTTGCCATGTTCCTCTTATCTCCTTAGTTCGTTCATTTATCTGCTATTTTGCAGCAAAGAACAGTATATATATATATATATATACTCAAGGTCAGAAATTGCTGTGTTAGAAAACTTGAGATTAAGTGCTTAGAAAGCGTTTTAAAGGCTGTTTTAATAGGATTTTAGAATGGTAGTGGCTAAAGGAAATAGAATTATGAAATCAATTAGGTAAAAGAAAAATTTTGCCAGGACTGTCATTGTTAATCGCGTCATTACTGCATCTGGCAGTATAAAAAATAGGAAGATCGCGTGGTTCAAAGCATGAAGGCACGGTCTTCCTATTTTTTATTGCTTTTTTAATGAATGAATGATTGGCTGGAAACGACGCCATAGCTTAGGACTGTAAGCTATCAGCATAGCTAGTGCTAGGGGAATGGATTGGGACCAGGCTTGGCCTGATATTTCAGTGAGAAAGACAATGGCCGCCAAAGGAATGTCATTGATGATAGCTAGAAAGAGGGCAGCGCCAATAATCAAGGCCAATTGAGGATCAACGTTGGTTTGTAGTAGCTGATTACTGTAGTGAGCTAGGAGGTAGGCCAGACCCCCGCCTATCATCATTGCGGGAGCAATTTTCCCGCCATAGGTGCCAACAGCTAGCGTCAAGAGCACAGCAACGACTTTAGTCAGGACTAAGCTTAGGGCGTAGTGGGCATTATAAGGCTGGTGCTGTAGATAGAGTAGGCCCGCCTTGCCATTGCCGAGTATTTGCGGGGTGACATAACTAAGACAAGCAACGACAAAAAAGGCTGCCAGGACGTGCCAAATATAGCTGGTTTTTGTGCGATCGACCTGAGGCAGGCGAGCGATCAGTCTTTGCAAACCAAAGCCTAGTACGCCAAGCAAGGGCGTGGCAAGTAGAATCCACAGCCACAAGGAGGTGGTCCAAGGCGAGAGCGTGATCTGGTATTGGACATCTGCTCCGATGAGGAGACGAACGGTTCCAACGGCGACGAAGGCTGTCACGATAGCAGAATAGACCGTTTTTCCTGAGCGCTTTAAAAAAATGCTTTCAAGGATGAAGATACTCGTAGCCCAGGGGGCATTGTAAACAGCTCCTAGGGCAGCACCAGAGGCGCAGCCAAGTAAGAGGCTGCGCTCATGTGCGCTTAAAGGCAGCTGTTTTGTCCAGCCTTGGGTCAAAGCAACTGCAACTTCACGAGAAGCCCCTTCGCGACCAAGGGGTGAGCCCATGGAGACAGTGGTCATCTGTAGAAGTCCGTGGCAGAGATGCGTGAGCGGATTAGGCTGCTTATTGTTTTGCACAGTTGTTTTGATAGATTGCAAGGGAACAAGGAAGCGACTCATGCTATACCAACCACTACCTGCTACCAGACCGGCTGCCATGACCGAGCCAAAGCGGCGCCAAGGGTGCACTTGGGCAATCTTTTGGCTAAAAGAGCCATGGCTATAACCAAAGGACAGTGCTTGAATGAAGTGAATCAGTTCGATTAAAACGACCGCAACAAGTCCTGCGGTTATACCAGTCATAAGCAGCAGACAGGTCCATTTCAGCCAGGATACTAGTAATTTTTTCATATGTTCTATTATAGCAAACTTGACCAGAAGATGCTTTTCAAATGGTGAGTTTCCATCAGCTCTGGTAAGTCAGGTAGGGACATGTTATTGTATTGCTGTAGCTAAAAAGACCCCGGAGGGTCTTGTTGTTGCCATGTCATCAAGGGTAGTGGCTAAAGCCACAGACAAGGCACAATTGCCAGTGGGCCCCTTTTTCACTAACTCGTCAAGGCTAGGGGATGGCTACTGGATGTTCTCAACAAGATCAGCTGAGTTGGATTCTACGCTTATAGCCCGTAGTTGTAGTCTTCATCAGCCATAGCTTCCACGGATCCGAGTAGGTACCCATTTCCTACCTGTGAGAGTCAAAAGGTCCAGTGGAGCTTTTGAGTTTTTTCTCACCCGGCTTATAGCCCGTAGTTGTAGTCTTCATCAGCCATAGCTTCCACAGACCCGAGTAGGTACCCATTCCCCACTTGTGAGAGTCAAAAGGTCCAGTGGAGCTTTTGAGGTTTTTCTCACCCGGCTTATAGCCCGTAGTTGTAGTCTTCATCAGCCATAGCTTCCACAGACCCGAGTAGGTACCCATTCCCCACTTGTGAGAAAAAGTCATGGTTGGAGGTTCCGGTTGAAATACCATTCATGACAATAGGATTGACATCATTAGCGGTGTCTGGGAAAAGGGGGTCCTGTCCAAGGTTCATGAGGGCTTTATTAGCATTGTAACGCAGGAAGGTCATGACTTCATCAGTCCAACCAACGCCGTCATAAAGCGTCTTGGTATAGAGTTCTTCATTTTCATAGAGTTGGAATAATAAGTCATACATCCATTCTTTGAAGCTTTCTTGTTCGCCTTTTGATAATTCATTAAAGCCGAGCTGAAACTTGTAGCCAATATAGGTACCATGAACGGATTCATCACGAATAATTAATTTAATGATTTCAGCAACGTTGGCAAGCTTATTATTTCCTAAATAATAGAGTGGGGTAAAAAAACCTGAGTAGAACAAGAAGGTCTCAAGATAAGTAGAGGCCACTTTCTTTTGAAGCGCATCGCCATTTTCATAAATGTCGTTAATGATCTTTGCTTTTTTTTGCAA
Source organism: Streptococcus halichoeri (assembly GCF_019774635.1). Taxonomy (NCBI): domain Bacteria; kingdom Bacillati; phylum Bacillota; class Bacilli; order Lactobacillales; family Streptococcaceae; genus Streptococcus; species Streptococcus halichoeri. The sequence continues at coordinate 1,777,063 of NZ_CP081502.1, read as the reverse complement.
GTATTCATTGTTATTAGTCCACTCAAAAATCTCTTCGATTTCTTTTTTAGTATTTAAGGTTGAAAAGATAGACGAATAGGATTTGGCATGGACAGATTCCATAAATTGGATATTATTAAGCACAGCTTCTTCATGCGGTGTCCGAACATCGGCGCGAATCGCTTCTACTCCGGATTCGGATTGCATAGTATCCAGCAGGGTCAAGCCGCCAAAAACCTTGCCTACTAAATCCTTTTCCTGGGCGGGCAATTTGCGCCAATCATCCAGGTCATTGGATAGAGGAATGCGTGTATCTAACCAGAATTGTTCGGTTAATTTCTCCCAGGTTGACTTATCAATCACATCTTCGATTTCATTCCAGTTAATAGCTTCATAATAGGTAGTCATAGGTAATATCTCCTAAAGAGTACGAGCTGCTCTAAGAGCAGCAGTCAAGTCGGTGCCAGATTAGATGACACAGGATTCACATTGATTAGAACCGACCTCATCACCATTATCAGTAAAGGTCCGAATATAATAGATGGACTTGATCCCTTTATTAAAAGCGTAGTTACGAAGGATAGAGAGGTCACGTGTTGTTTGCTTACTCTTTGTTTTCCATTCATAGAGTCCTTGTGGTAACTCGCTTCGTAGAAAGAGCGTCAATGACAAGCCTTGGTCCACGTGCTGTGTCGCAGCGGCATAAACATCAATGACTTTTCGCATATCCATGTCATAAGCAGAAGTATAGTATGGAATCGTGTCTGTAGCTAAGCCGTTTGCTGGGTAGTAAATTTTCCCAATTTTCTTTTCTTGCCGCTCTTCAATCCTTTGGGTAATAGGATGAATAGAAGCAGAGCAGTCATTGATATATGAGATCGAACCATTTGGAGCTACCGCCAGGCGGTTTTGATGATAGAGTCCCTCTTTCATAACAGCCTCACGTAGCTCTTGCCAGTCTTTCGCCTGAGGAATAAAGTGGTCGGCAAACAGCTCCTTGACTTTGTCGGATTTTGGGACAAATTGCCCGGTCACATACTTATCAAAGTAGCTACCATCAGCGTATTTGGAATTTTCAAAGCCAACAAAGCTGGTCTTGCGTTCCCGAGCAATCTGGTTAGATTCAACCAAAGTCCAGTAATTCATCAGCATAAAATAAATATCAGTGAATTCAATAGACTCTGGGCTACCATATTCCATATGATGTTGGGCCAGATAAGAATGAAGACCCATCGCGCCTAAGCCGATAGTATGGGCTTGCTGATTTCCATTTTTGATGGTTGGTACAGCGTCAATTGCTGAAGAATCAGTCACATAGGTCAGTGCTCTGGTCATGGCTTTAATAGAATGGCCAAAATCAGGCGAAGTCATCATGTTTAAAATGTTGGTTGAACCAAGGTTACATGAAATATCCGTTCCCATTTCCAGGTATTCCTGGGCATCATTGATGAAACTTGGTTTTTGCACCTGTAAAATCTCTGAACATAAATTGCTCATGATAATTTTACCATCAATTGGATTAGCTTTATTGGCTGTGTCAATATTGATGATGTAAGGGTAACCGGATTCTTGTTGGAGTTTAGAGATTTCTGTTTCTAAATCGCGAGCCTTGATCTTCGTTTTAGTAATGTTGGGATTGGCGACTAATTCATCATACTTTGCCGTAATATCAATATAGTTAAAAGGGATGCCGTACTCACGCTCAACGCTGTAAGGACTAAACAGATACATGTCCTCGTTCTTTCGAGCCAATTCATAGAATTTATCAGGAACAGTTAAACCAAGTGAGAGGGTTTTGACCCGAACTTTTTCATCAGCGTTTTCTTTTTTTGTGGATAAAAAGGCGATGATGTCTGGGTGAAAGACATTTAAGTAAACGACTCCCGCACCTTGGCGTTGCCCTAATTGATTAGAGTAGGAAAAACTATCTTCGAATAGTTTCATGACAGGAACAACACCAGAGGCTGCTCCGGCATAGCCTTTAATGGGAGCTCCAGCCTCACGCAAGTTAGACAAGGTAATACCAACACCACCACCAATGCGAGAAAGTTGGAGGGCTGAATTGATCGAGCGACCAATAGCGTTCATATCATCGGTAACTTGGATAAGAAAACAAGACACCAATTCCCCGCGCCGGCTGCGACCAGCATTCAAAAAAGAAGGGGTTGCAGGTTGGTAGCGCTGATTAATCATTTCAATGGCTAAGTCTTTGGCTAACGTTTCATTACCATCAGCAAAATACAAGGCATTGAACATGACCCGATCTTCAAGACTCTCTAAATAGTAGTTCCCATCATTGGTTTTTAAAGCATACTGTTGATAAAACTTATAAGCTGCCATAAAAGATTTAAAGCTAAAGTGCTCTTTTTGAATCTTGGCAGCTAATTGTTCGATAAATTGCGGTGAATATTTTTCAATAAAAGCCCGCTCAATGTAGTCATTATCAAGTAAGAAAGTAATTTTTTCTGTGATTGATGAGAACTGCTTGGTATTAGGGATGACATTTTCCTTAAAGAAGGCTTGTAGCGCTTCTTTGTCCTTGTGTAGGGGAATTTGTCCATTAACAGGACGATTGATTTCGTTATTGAGGCGAAAGTATGAAATGTCGCCGAGATTTTTTAAGCTCATAGCCTTATCCTTATCTAGTGGAGATGCTAAATAATTTCTTTTAATTTAGCTGGTTGGAAACCGGAAAAAACATGCTCAGCTGTTTCGATAACTGGAACAGAAGTAAATCCTAAACGTTTAACATAATCAATTTTTTCAGGCATTTCATCAATATTAATTTCCTGATAGGCAGCTCCATTTTGCTCGAGGAATTTCTTGGTCATCTTGCACTGCATACAATTGTTTTTGGAATAAACCGTAATCATTATGTATCTCCTTTTCTGTGATCATCTGACTATACTAGGATATAAAATTTAAGGTCAAAATGCAAGCTATAGAATCGAAAAGAACACAATATTTGGGGGCATATTTTTTTAATTAATACTACATGTTGTGTGAATGTTCTTAAGAAGCGCAGCTATTATTATCACCAAAAAATGTCTGTGGGCTTGTTTGTGCACCCCTGATAGGAACAGTTAAACAATGCAAAAGTAGCCAAAGCCATCAAAAAGACTAGTTTATTGAGCCATGAGTGCCTGTAGTGCATGAAAGTGAGATTAAAAGGTTGAAAATAAGTAATCTAATAGAAAAAGAGAAGTTTTTGCCTTACGAACTGTAAGGAAAATCGCTATTATTTAAGGAAGAAAGTTTCTAAATAGCCCCAGTGAGATGCTATGAAAAAAGTTAGAAAAAATTTCAAGTCATTTTTCACATAAGGACATTTAATCTTGAAAATAAAATAGCAATATGCTATAATCTGATGTTGTAAGGGTTATCATTGGATAGCTCAAACTACACAACTATTAAAAGGAGAACCATCTATGGCTTCAAAAGATTTTCATATTGTTGCAGAAACAGGAATTCATGCTCGTCCAGCTACTTTATTAGTACAAACAGCTAGTAAATTCGCTTCAGACATTACGCTTGATTACAAAGGTAAAGCGGTAAACCTTAAATCAATCATGGGTGTTATGAGCCTAGGTGTAGGACAAGGCGCTGATGTAACCATCACTGCTGAAGGCGCTGATGCTGACGATGCAATTGCAGCAATTGAAGAAACAATGACTAAAGAAGGATTGGCTTAAAAATGACAGAAATGCTTAAAGGAATTGCTGCCTCTGATGGTGTTGCTGTTGCTAAAGCATATCTACTGGTTCAACCGGATTTGTCATTTGAGACTGTAACAGTCGAAGATACAAGTGCAGAAGAAGCTCGCCTTGATGTTGCATTACAAGCTTCACAAGACGAGCTTTCTGTTATTCGTGCCAAAGCAGTAGAGAGCCTTGGAGAAGAGGCAGCAGCAGTATTTGACGCTCATTTAATGGTTCTTTCTGATCCAGAGATGATCAGCCAAATTAAAGAAACCATTCGCGCTAAACAAGTTAATGCAGAAACTGGACTTAAAGAAGTGACTGACATGTTCATCACTATCTTTGAGGGTATGGAAGATAACCCTTATATGCAAGAAAGAGCAGCGGATATTCGAGACGTTGCCAAACGTGTATTAGCGCATCTTTTGGGTGTTAAGATGCCAAATCCAGCTACTATTGATGAAGAATCAATCGTAATCGCTCATGATTTGACACCTTCAGATACAGCACAATTAAACAAGCAATTCGTTAAAGCCTTTGTAACCAACATTGGTGGGCGGACTAGTCACTCAGCAATCATGGCTCGGACTCTGGAAATTGCTGCTGTGTTAGGTACTAACGATATTACTAGCCGTGTTAAAGATGGTGATATTCTTGCTGTTAACGGTATCACCGGAGAAGTCATTATCAATCCAAATGAAGACCAAATTCTTGCTTTTAAAGCAGCTGGTGAAGCCTATGCTAAACAAAAAGCAGAATGGGCACTCCTAAAAAATGCACATACTGAAACAGCTGATGGTAAACATTTTGAATTGGCAGCAAACATCGGAACGCCAAAAGACGTTACTGGTGTTAATGATAATGGTGCCGAAGCTGTTGGCCTTTATCGGACGGAATTCCTCTACATGGATTCCCAAGATTTCCCAACAGAAGATGAACAATATCAAGCCTACAAAGCTGTGCTTGAAGGGATGAATGGCAAGCCAGTTGTTGTTCGGACCATGGACATTGGTGGAGACAAAGAATTACCTTATTTTGACCTACCAAAAGAAATGAATCCTTTCCTTGGTTTCCGAGCACTTCGGATTTCAATCTCTGAAACAGGCGATGCCATGTTCCGTACACAAATTCGTGCCTTGTTACGCGCTTCTGTGCATGGACAATTACGCATCATGTTCCCAATGGTAGCTCTTCTTAAAGAATTCCGCGCTGCTAAGGCTGTATTCGAAGAAGAAAAGGCAAACTTGTTAGCTGAAGGCGTAGCAGTTGCTGAGGATATTCAAATTGGGATTATGATTGAAATTCCAGCAGCGGCTATGCTAGCCGACCAATTTGCTAAGGAAGTTGATTTCTTCTCAATTGGAACCAACGACCTTATCCAGTACACAATGGCTGCTGACCGTATGAATGAACAAGTATCCTACCTTTACCAACCATACAACCCATCTATCTTGCGTTTGATTAACAATGTCATCAAAGCAGCTCACGCAGAAGGCAAATGGGCTGGTATGTGTGGTGAAATGGCAGGTGATCAACTAGCAGTACCATTACTTGTTGGAATGGGCTTAGATGAATTCTCCATGTCAGCTACCTCAGTTCTTCGGACACGTAGCTTGATGAAGACGTTGGATTCAGCAAAAATGGAAGAATACGCTCAACGTGCTTTAACAGAATGCTCAACTGCTGAAGAAGTGCTTGAACTCCAAAAGGAATACCTTCCACAATAAGAAACCCAACAGGTTAAGGAATCACTAAGTGGTTCCTTTTTTGCGCGTTGCTAGCTGACTTAGGGAAGCGGTATGAAGACAGGTTCGTTTTTAAAAATAGCCGTTTTTCATAATCGGTAGTATCCTTATAGGAAATCTTTATAGATGGCCCAACTGAATTTGCAAGATTGGCTAGGTCAGGCTGTCATGCTGTGCAAATAGATTGAACACAGGCCACAGGCAGATGAGTAGAAAATGATTGCAGGCCATTTCTTTAAGTGTACCTTATACTAGCAGCATGCTAAGGACTTGGAGGGAACCGTTGAATGTGATAAAATAGAATTACTATTGTAAAAAGGAGATCATATTTGTGACTAAACAATATAAAAACCTTGTGAATGGAGAATGGAAGACTTCGCAAACGGAGATGACCATCTATGCTCCAGCAACAGGTGAGGCCTTAGGGACCGTTCCTGCTATGTCACAGCAAGAGGTGGATGCTGTTTATGAAGCAGCACATCAAGCAGCTCCTGCCTGGCGAGCACTTTCATATGTTGAACGTGCGGCTTATCTGCACAAAGCTGCAGATATTCTAGTCCGTGATGCGGCTAAGATTGGTGCAGTCCTTTCAAAAGAAGTGGCCAAAGGGCATAAAGCAGCTATCAGCGAGGTGATCCGAACTGCAGAAATTATTAATTATGCAGCAGAAGAAGGCCTCCGCATGGAAGGAGAAGTCCTTGAAGGCGGTAGCTTTGAAGCAGCAAGTAAGAAAAAAATTGCTATTGTTCGTCATGAACCAGTAGGTTTGGTCTTAGCCATCTCACCGTTTAACTATCCGGTTAATTTAGCTGGCTCTAAAATTGCTCCTGCCCTTATTGCCGGCAATGTTGTAGCCTTTAAACCACCAACACAGGGCTCCCTTTCTGGTTTATTATTAGCACAAGCCTTTGCAGAAGCTGGTCTACCTGCTGGTGTTTTCAATACAATTACGGGTCGCGGGGCTGTGATTGGGGATTACATTGTTGAGCATGAGGCTGTTAATTTCATTAATTTTACCGGTTCTACACCAGTAGGCGAGCGGATTGGTCAGTTGGCTGGTATGCGTCCGATTATGCTAGAACTGGGTGGTAAGGACTCAGCCATTGTCCTTGAGGATGCTGATTTGGATTTGGCGGCTAAAAATATTGTAGCGGGTGCCTTTGGCTATTCTGGCCAACGTTGTACCGCTGTTAAACGTGTCCTTGTCATGGATCAAATCGCTGATGAGTTGATTGCTAAAGTCAAGAATCGTGTGGATCAGTTGACAGTTGGTATGCCAGAAGACGATGCTGATATAACACCATTGATTGATACCAAGGCAGCAGATTTTGTCGAAGGTCTTGTTCATGATGCCAATGAGAAAGGCGCTAAAGCTCTAGCGCAATATCAACGCCAAGGAAACCTCATTAGCCCACTGATCTTTGATCATGTGACCACAGACATGCGCCTAGCCTGGGAGGAACCTTTTGGACCGGTGCTTCCATTTATCCGTGTGCATTCCGTAGAAGAAGCGATTGCTATTTCGAATGACTCAGAATATGGTTTACAGGCTTCTGTTTTCACCAATAACTTTCCCCAAGCCTTTGCTATTGCAGAGCAGCTAGAAGTGGGTACGGTTCATATTAATAACAAAACCCAACGTGGTACAGATAATTTCCCATTCTTAGGTGCTAAGAAATCCGGTGCTGGGGTCCAAGGAGTCAAGTATTCGATTGATGCCATGACCAACTTGAAATCAATTGTATTTGACATTCAATAACGATTTTTAATTGACAGAAAGATTAGGTTCCTTAAATGAAACTTAATCTTTTCTTTTGGTCTTAAATTTGTCTTGTTTTCTCAATCTTTCTTGTGTTACAATATCATACATGAAAGGCTAAAAAATGAAGAAAAAATTAATAATTACTATAATTGTCTTAATAGCTTTGTTAGGTGGCCTCTTTGTTGCACATAAAGTGATGATGCATCAATCACAAGAAAAATTGATTCAAGCGCACAAAGAAGCTTTAATCCAACAATTTTCTGAACAGGATCGCTTAACGATTAAGCGACCGAGAAAAAGGCAATTCCATTTTACCTTAGCGGATAAAAATAATCTTATTGCTCGGGAAATCGCTAAAGGAGATGGCAGTAAAGAGACCATACAGCCAATGCAGCTTGTTTTTATTGAACCTAAGATCATTGAAACACCAATCAAAGGTATCCGTCGCGTCAAGGTGCAAAGAGTTCAGTATGATTATCAGTGGACAGCTTATCAAAAAACATCTGAAAAAGACTTGCGTGATTTTTATATTGATAGCAAAAATACACTTTTTGGTTTAGATCAGCTGTTAGGTGGTAAGGTAGATTTCTTAAGTCAATTAATAAAAAAACAAGATCCGTCCTTGCAGACGTCAGAACAGCAGCTAGAAGAGATGTTTAAGCACCCTTCAACAAAAAAGCTTCCGTTTAAAATAGACCAGCACCAACTGGTTATTGACTCGCAGATAGCTTTACCCATTTCAGATCTTTTTGAAGTTATCAATCCCGCTTACTTACCAAAGGATGAGCAAGCAAATTATGCGGACTATCAAAAGAAAAAGGAAGAGGCTTTAAAAAAAGCGCGTGAAAATCGTAAAGTTATTGCCTTGACCTTTGATGATGGCCCAGATGCTGAGACTACGCCTCAGGTGCTTAATATTCTAGCAAAATATCATGCGGTCGGAACCTTTTTCATGATTGGTTCAAAAGTAGCTGGTCATGAAGCCCTAGTTAAAAAGGTTTATGATCAAGGAAATGAAATTGGGAACCATACCTGGACACATCCTAATCTAACCCTGCTATCGCCTGACCAGGTAAAAGCAGAAATTAATCAAACCAATCAGGTGCTCGAGAAAATTACCGGTAAAAAACCAGTCTTTTTAAGACCGCCGTATGGTGCAACCAATGAGCGCGTGAAGGAAATAACTGGTATGGAACAAGCGATGTGGACAGTAGACACTAGGGATTGGGAAAATCATAGCACTCAAGGAATTATGACGAATCTTAAAAATCAAGCTGGACCAAATGGTGTCGTTTTAATGCATGACATTCATCAAACCAGTGTCAATGCCTTACCTTCAGTTATTGAATATTTGCAAAGCCAAGGCTACTCTTTTGTAACCCTTAGCCAGCTTTACGCATCTTAGTGTTATTGACGCTTTTAGTGTTATTGACACTTAATGATAGCTATTCAAGCTCAAACAAGGCTTGTCCGCTTAGCAGATCAACTCTAACCCTGCAAGCTTGGCCGCTTCTTAAGGCCAAAAAGCAAAATAGTGACTACGGTTTGACTAATAACTGATAGATGAAAATATCATTTGTTCTAGCAAAGAAATGAAGCCATCTCATCACTGTATGTTCAGCTAGTCATTGTAAGGCAACATCAAACTCAGCAAAGCTTAATAGTAAAAAGTGCGCCCCTAGGATAAGGAAGCGCACTTTTTGACTCACTATGTGGCTTTTTAGTTCCTTTTGCTGCGAATGAGGCATCACCAATGCCCAAAATACGAGGGGCTTTCTTCCAAAGCTTTTTTATCACCATCCCTTTAGGCTAAGTAAAGGAGTTGCTTACTTGCCTAGCTGTTCCAAAGCCGAGGTGCTGACAGCAGCGGGTAAGACCTGCCTTGGTCTTACTGAAAAAGTAGCGCTCAAAAAAATTAACAACTCATCAAAAGCGAATGGCACACTGAAAATAATTTGCCACTTACTTTTAAAATATTGCCAACAAAGCTCGGGTGTAACTTGCTAGGGTGTAACTTGCTAGGGTGGTCAAGTTCAGTAAGAATCCTTGATGATAAGAGCTTTTCCCTAAGCCTGCTTAATAATCAGGACAAATGAGATTCTAAGTTAGTTGACCAAGTTTAGTTTTTCCTAAAACTTAGTAGCTGGTTTTTGAGGGTTACTTGTTTTACTGGTGCAAACTTCTTTAGCTTTTTGAGGTCTTCAGGATGGGTAATAAATGTGATGACAGCTCCTTGTTGCCCCATTCGACCAGTTCGCCCTGCACGGTGGGTATAGGATTCTTTATCTCTTGGCACATCAAAGTTTATGACGTATTCTAATTGTTCAATGTCAATGCCGCGAGCAACTAAGTCAGTTGCTAGAAGTAAGGGCAGTTGATGCTGCTTAAAATGTTCTAAAATGGTTTTTCGCAATTTTACATTCACATCACTAGCTAGGGAGACCGCATTGATACGGTTAAACTGTAGTTTTTCTTCACTAGCTCCTAAGTCTGAGAGGTTGTTGAAAAACACCAGCCCACGAAAGTTAGGCAGATTAGCCAGTTTACGTAGGGTTTCCAGCCGCTGACGTTTGTCAACCTGCATATAGAAATGTTCAATTTCTGGCTGTGCTTGATCTGAGAGATCAAGCATTGTAGTAGCATCAGCCAAAGAGGCGGTGGCGACCTTACTTGTTGCTGAAATATAAATCATTTGGTGTTGACGTGGCACGTGATGGGTCACCTTATGGACAAAATCAATTTGTGAATCTCCTAGTAATTCATCGTATTCATCTAAGATAATGGTATCAACCGCCATCATTTTGATTTTCTTTAGTTTGACAAGCTCATAAATCCGCCCTGGTGTACCGATGAGAATTTCCGGCCCCTTTTTTAACCGCTCTATTTGCCGTTTTTGACTGGAGCCAGATAGAAATAGCTGAGCGCTTAAGCCGATTGGACTGGCCCACTCTTTGGTTACTTCAAAGATTTGGCCAGCCAATTCGGAGTTAGGGGCAAGGATTAGGAGTTGCTGTGCCTTACCTTTTTTAACCTTTAGCAGAGCAGGAAATAAATAGGCCAAGGTTTTGCCGCTTCCTGTTGGACTGACACCTAATACATTTTGATTGCTAGAAATAACATCAAACAGTTTCTCTTGAATGGGGGTTAATTGTGCATACTGCAGTTGGGCTAACTTATCTTGCCAGGGTGTGGGGAATTTACTAAACATAACAGGTCCTTTTTTATTTAATTGTTACCATTATATCATGAAATGCTGCTAGCTATCCAGCTGGCAACTTGTCTATAAGCGTTATTGTGGGACAAATGTGTGGTAGGACAAGTAGAAAAAAGCACTGAAATTTGGTAAAATAAATAGCAGAACTTAGAATTTGGAGTTAGAAATGCCTAAAAAACCCATTATCATTGGTGTGACTGGAGGATCTGGTGGCGGAAAAACCAGTGTCTCTAGAGCCATTCTAGATAGTTTCCCCAATGCTCGAATCGCAATGATCCAACACGATTCTTACTATAAAGATCAGTCTCACCTTAGCTTTGAAGAGCGCATTAAAACCAACTATGACCATCCCTTAGCTTTTGATACTGATTTTATGATTGAACAGCTTAAGGAATTGCTCGAAGGACGTCCGGTTGACATCCCTATTTATGATTACAAGCAACATACCAGAAGCAATAAAACCTTTCGCCAAGAGCCTCAAGATGTCATTATCTTAGAGGGCATTTTAGTGCTTGAAGATGAACGTTTACGTGATCTCATGGACATCAAACTTTTTGTGGATACTGATGATGATATTCGCATTATTCGACGAATCAAACGTGACATGGTTGAGCGCGGTCGAAGTCTAGATAGTATTATTGAGCAGTACACCACTGTTGTGAAGCCCATGTATCATCAATTTATTGAGCCAAGCAAGCGCTATGCTGATATTATAGTCCCAGAAGGGGTTAGCAATGTGGTAGCGATTGACTTAATCAACACTAAAATTGCTAGCATTTTAGCAACCGTCTAAAGGTACTCTATGCTATTACTAGTCAAGAGTGACTTTCAAATAGTGGTATGCTTGACCTTGTTGATGTGGAATGTAATGGTGTTTGGCCTGTATGGGTACGATAAGAGACAGGCCCTTTACCATAGGTGGCGTGTCTCTGAACGAACACTCTTGTTTAGCAGCCTTTTATTTGGTGGCTTAGGAGCTGCATTTGGGGGTTATTGCTTTCATCACAAGACACGTAAATGGTATTTTAAAGCCTGCTGGTTGCTTGGTTTGCTTGTTTTGGGACTAGGAGTTTATACCATCTGTGCTTTGCCCGCTTTATAAAAGAATAAGAAGGTGTCAAAACGCGTCAGCTATGGCGGGCTGTGGCACCTTTTTTGTAGGAAAATGCTGCCGCAGACCTGTGCCTCAGATTATTTTGTGATATAATAAAACACATGAACATTACAGAAAAAGAAAATAATTATGCCATCTTTCTTGCGCAAGCAGAAGCTCTTTTTGCAACTGAGCATAATGCTCTTGCTAATTTAGCGAATGCCAGTGCGTTGTTAGCGATGACTTTGCCCAATACTGTTTTTGCTGGTTTTTACTTATATGATGGGACAGAATTAATTTTAGGTCCCTTTCAAGGTAAGGTTTCTTGTGTGCACATTGGCCTTGGCAAAGGTGTTTGCGGTGAGGCTGCGGCGACTAAGCAAACCATGATTGTCCAGGATGTTAAGCAGCATGCCAATTATATTTCTTGTGACTCCGCTGCGCGCAGCGAGATTGTCCTGCCCATGTTTAAGAATGGCCAGCTCCTTGGTGTTTTGGATTTAGACTCTGCAGTTGTCGGGGATTATGATCAGGTTGATCAAAAAAATCTGGAAGCTTTTGTGGAGATTTTGTTGGCTAATACGGATTTTAACTTTGACATGTTTGGAGCTAAAAAATAATGTATCAAGCACTCTATCGCAAATACCGCAGTCAGACTTTTGAGGAGATGGTCGGTCAAAGTCTCATCTCCCAAACGCTTAGACAGACTGTTGAGTCAGGTAAGATTAGCCATGCCTATCTTTTTTCGGGGCCTCGGGGCACGGGAAAAACCAGCGCTGCAAAAATCTTTGCAAAGGCGATGAATTGTCCCAATCAAGTAAATGGGGAGCCTTGTAATCGCTGTGCCATTTGCAAAGAAATCACTAATGGCAGCCTAGAAGATGTCATCGAAATTGATGCGGCTTCTAATAATGGTGTGGATGAAATTCGAGAGATTCGTGACAAATCGACCTATGCTCCCAGTCAGGCAGAATATAAGGTCTATATCATTGATGAGGTACACATGTTATCAACAGGTGCCTTTAATGCTTTATTAAAAACGCTAGAAGAACCAACTGCTCATGTGGTTTTTATTTTAGCAACAACGGAATTACATAAAATTCCTGCTACTATTTTATCTCGAGTTCAACGTTTTGAATTTAAAGCCATTAAACAAGCAGATATTGTCCATCACTTGACGCATATCCTGGATCAAGAAGGCATCAGCTATGAAAACAAAGCGCTTGAGCTTATTGCTCGTCGTGCCGAAGGCGGCATGCGTGATGCCTTATCAATTCTTGATCAGGTTCTCAGTCTTTCAAGTGACCATACCGTCACCTTGACAATCGCTGAGGAGATGACGGGGACGATTAGTCGCCAAGCTCTAGACAATTATGTCTTGCATGTGAGCCAGACAAAAACTCAGGCTGCTCTAGCGGATTTGGCCACGATTTTTGATAGTGGTAAGAGTATGTCACGCTTTGCGACTGATTTGTTGATTTATTTGCGTGATTTATTAATGGTTAAGGCTGGTGCTGAAAGTTTTCAATTTTCTTCCACTTTTGAAAGTAATCAGCAACTCACTAATGAGAGCCTTTTTCAGATGATTGATTTAGTTACTAAGCATTTGCCTGCGATTAAAAAGGGCACCCACCCACGCATCTATGCAGAGATGATGACCATTGAACTCGCACAAAGCCAAGAGAGTGTTGCGCAGCCGATTATCCCTGAAAACCTCCAAGGAGTTATTGATGATTTAAAGCATGAGGTTTCTGAATTGAAGAAACAGCTTTCCCAAAGCGCCCAGTCAGGTCGTCAAACAGCTGGGGCTGGGGTAAGTGCTTTGCAAAAACGTGGGCAACAACAGTCCTACAAGGTTGATCGTACCAAAATTTTGACCATCATGGAGGAAACGGTTCGTGATAGTGAGCAGTCACGCGGCTATCTGGAAGCCTTGAAAGAGGCTTGGAATGAAATCCTAGATAGCATTGGTCCCCAAGATCGCGCGTTATTGCTAGGCTCTGAACCAGTTTTGGCTAATAGCGAAAATGCTATTTTGGCGTTTGATGCGGCTTTTAATGCTGAACAGGCCATGCTTCGAACTGATCTTAATGACATGTTTGGTAATATTATGAGTCAAGCAGCAGGTTTTTCACCTAATATCTTAGCTGTACCTAGAGCTGATTTTAATCGCTTGCGCAGCGAGTTTGCTAATCACTTTAAGGGCAAGCAAAAACAAGCACCTGAGGTAGCACCTGCTGCTGAAATTCCTGTTGAATTTGATTTTTTGAGTGAGCGGATGACAACAATTGAGGATTAGTTATTTGAATTTGCACTGTTAGCAAAGAATGTCAGCTATACCTATGCTCAATATAGAACTTAACCTAGCGGTGTGGCTTTGGTTGGGCTAATCCCTTTTAGTCAGTTTAGAGTTAGTAGGGCGAGACGCATAAAGGCATTTTCTCTATAATCCCGATTTTTGTCCCGCCTTCTTTTTATTGTTATAATAGATATATGAGTAGAAAACAGTTTTTATTTTTCGCCTTTATTTGTGGTTTTGAAACCTATTTTTTCAACGATGCTTTTATGAATGGTGATTATTTATTTGCCGGTTTTTGGGGATTTTTGTTGCTGCGTGACCTACGTAAGGTTCGAGCAATCACTAGGTTTTCCAAGTCTCTGCTTGAAGCGGCTAAAGCGTCCAAGAAGAAAGACTAATTTCACCACTGTGTAAGGTTTCAAGAGAGCCATCCTTTTTTTGGACAATGAGGTAGCCCTGATTAGTTATGTCAATAGCTTTGGCTTGGATTTCTTGCCCCTGTTGCATATAGTTCACTTGTCTATTTAAGACAAGTGATTTTTCTTTATAAACTTTGATATGATCATCAAGGGGGATGGTGAAGAACAAATTCCAAATTTCAATGATTAATTGATTTCTTGTGATGCTTGGTGTCTCCGTAAATAAGGAGGTCGCAATAACAGATAACTCTTTTGGCATATCCGTAATATAAAAATTAAGCCCAATGCCAATAATGACATCGGTGATTAAACCGGTTTCCACAGAAGCTATAGCCTCAGTCAGGATACCAGCTACTTTTTTCCCGTTTAAATAAATATCATTAACCCATTTGATTTCGGTTTCAATCCCCGTCAAGCGAGCAATCGCTTTAACAATGCTTGAAGCCGCTATCATGGTATAGGGATCCAATTCTTGATAGCTTTGATTAGGACGAATATGCAACGACATATAGATGCCGCCCGTTTTTGAAGTATAAAAGTGCCGATCTAAACGCCCCTTTGCACTAATCTGGTGAGGTGCCAGATAAAGGCTAGGCCCGGTACTTCCTTTGGTCATTGCTGTTTTGGCATCTATCTGGGTGGAGACACTGGTGGCGTTATAGATAACAGGTATCCCTAGATGACGAGCAATCTCATCGGGGAGTAATAAGTCACCACTGATGATTTTATAGCCTTGTCGTTTGCTGGTTTGGATTTTAATTCCTTGTTGTTCCAGGGCCTTAATCCCTTTCCAAATCGCTGTGCGCGACAGATGGAGATCCTTGGCCAACCTTTCTCCACTAATATAGGTATCTGCTTGTTGCAAGCGCTGATAAATTTTTTCGGATGTTTTCATAGATACAGTATATTATATTAATCAGAGAATGCAAAGAGGTCCCAATAGATGAAAATAAACATTTTGCTCTGGTCGTTACATGCAGAAATGAGGCATAAAAACAGGATTATTTCTAACCATAAAAGCTAGTTTTTTATGCTGAGGTAAGGTGCTACTTGTTTGGTTAGCCTAGTTTTTTATCATTATAGTGACTGGATAATAAATTCTTTTCGCTATCATACTTAAAAATGATATAATAATAGGGTTAATGAGTCCCGAAAAGGCGGTTTTAGTTGTTTAAGTAAGGATTATAAGGTGAAAAGCCTTTACTTACTGTAGTCTAAGATGAGATTGCTAAAGTTTATCAAGGAGTCCTCTTTGAAGTAATGGAGTTTACCACGTGGATATGCTGGGTTTAACGATCTTTTTATAACCTCGTTTAGGCTTGCCCTATTGCGATAGCTTGCATGAGTCTTTTATCTTTTGCTATGAAGTCATGGTTAACAACTACTTTCAGTAGAAGCTACTGGGAGAGACCGGTTCTTTGTAACTCGACATCAAGGCAGGCAAATTTCCTTGCAAATCCTTGGCTGCTAAGTTCTATTGGAACTTGGTAAGAGTCATTACCAGCTTTGTTTGCTTGATTTACTGGTTTAAACAAAACAATAGAGTCAACTAAAAGCTTAGGTAAATCACTTCAATTTATATTTTAGGGGGGACATTTTTATGTCAGAACGTAAACTTTTCACGTCTGAATCAGTATCTGAGGGGCATCCAGATAAGATTGCAGACCAAATTTCGGATGCGATTTTAGATGCGATTTTAGCAAAAGATCCTGAAGCCCATGTTGCAGCTGAAACGGCTGTCTATACGGGTTCTGTTCATGTCTTTGGGGAAATATCAACCTCAGCTTATGTTGATATTAATCGTGTTGTCCGAGAGACCATTGCAGAAATTGGCTATGACAAGGCTGAGTATGGCTTTTCTGCTGATGCGGTTGGTGTCCATCCTTCCTTGGTGGAACAGTCAGCTGATATTGCCCAAGGGGTTAATGAAGCATTGGAAATCCGCCAAGGGGAACAAGATGCTCTCAATCTTATTGGTGCAGGGGATCAGGGCTTGATGTTTGGCTTTGCTATTGATGAAACGCCTGAGTTAATGCCGCTGCCGATTTCTCTTTCCCATAAGTTGGTTAAGAAGTTAGCAGACTTGCGTAAATCAGGGGAATTACCCTATTTGCGCCCAGATGCTAAGTCGCAGGTCACGGTCGAATATGATGAAAATGATAAGCCTGTGCGAGTTGATACAGTTGTGCTATCTACCCAACACGATCCCGATGTCAGCAATGAGCAAATTCGTAATGATGTGATCAAAAAGGTTATCAAAACCGTTATTCCAGCTGCTTATTTGGATGCACAAACTAAATTTTTTATCAACCCAACGGGGCGCTTTGTCATTGGTGGACCCCAGGGTGACTCTGGTTTAACAGGCCGTAAAATCATTGTAGATACTTATGGTGGTTATGCTCGCCATGGTGGTGGTGCTTTTTCTGGCAAAGATGCCACCAAGGTGGACCGCTCAGCCTCCTATGCCGCACGCTATATTGCCAAAAACATCGTTGCTGCTGAGTTAGCCAAAAAGGTAGAAGTACAATTAGCCTATGCCATCGGTGTTGCACGTCCTGTCTCTGTGCGAGTCGATACCTTTGGGACGGCTACAGTGCCAGAAGCAGCCCTAGAAGCTGCAGTACGGCAAGTTTTTGACTTAAGACCAGCAGGAATCATTAAAATGTTAGATTTAAAACGCCCCATTTATCGCCAAACGGCTGCTTATGGTCACATGGGCCGCACTGACATTGATCTACCATGGGAAAAAACAGATAAACAAGCAGATTTAAAAGCAGCACTTGCAGCCCTATAGTTTTTTTAAAAATTAGGGAAATAGGCCAATTGGTTGCTGGGAGTTGCACTAAAAACCAGGTGTCCTGAAATAAGAACAAGGAAAGACGAATGAGAGGAAGACAGTTTGTTGTCGGATAGGACTCATTCGTTTTTTTAGTTGAGTGCTTGACCGATGATGTGCTTATTGTTTATTCGTTCAATTAACTTGTCAAGCACCTGGCTGTTTCGGCAGTCTGCTCATACCTTTCTTACCATAAAAGCAAGCAAAGAATCAGGCACACGTAGCCGCAAACTCGAACCTGACCTCAACAATACAAGCTAGTGCCCTTTTTAAGTTTGTTGTTAGTAAAGAAATTTTTAGGAGGCAAGCTAAGATAGTTTATCCGGCTTGAGCTGTTTTCTCATTACTAAATTTTTAATCTAATATTTGCATCAGGGTGCTTTGGGGTTAAGTGAATTAATCTGGTCTTAAGTCAAGCCCTCTGAATATTTAAGACCAATACAGTTTATCTATTTTTTGCATTGCTGTACCAATCACCAATAGCTCTAATTGTAAAGTTTTCAGAATTATGATAAAATGAAAAGGTTGAATTCAAGTATTGGAAAGATAGACTTATGCGAAAAATTATAATTAACGGTGGGAAGCCGCTCAAAGGTGAAGTGGTGGTTTCAGGTGCAAAGAACAGTGTGGTAGCCTTGATTCCAGCAATTCTCCTCTCTGAGGAGACAGTTCGCCTGGATGGGGTTCCAGCCATTAGTGATGTTGATAGTTTGGTAGAAATCATGGAATTGATGGGCGCTAAGGTTCAGCGCACAAAGGACACGCTCCAAATTGACCCTTCCGATGTTAAAAGTATGGCCATGCCCTATGGGAAAATCAATAGCTTACGGGCGTCCTACTATTTTTATGGCAGTTTATTAGGGCGGTTTGGTCAAGCTACAGTTGGTTTACCTGGTGGTTGTGATCTAGGCCCTCGTCCAATTGATTTGCATCTTAAGGCTTTTGAAGCCATGGGTGCTAACATTTCTTATCGTGGTGAAAACATGCATCTAGAAGTGCCAAGTGGTCGCTTACATGGTGCACACATTTATATGGATACCGTGAGTGTGGGCGCCACTATTAACACCATGATTGCAGCTACTAGAGCTAAGGGCAAAACAACTATTGAAAATGCGGCGCGTGAGCCAGAGATTATTGATGTAGCAACCCTCTTAAACAACATGGGTGCACATGTCCGAGGAGCAGGAACAGATATTATTACCATCGAAGGTGTAGATGATTTGCATGGTACCAGCCACCAGGTCATTCCAGACCGGATTGAAGCCGGAACTTACATTGCCATGGCTGCAGCTATCGGAGAAGGAGTCAAAATTTCAAATGTGCTCTATGAACACTTGGAAAGCTTTATTGCTAAGCTAGAAGAGATGGGTGTTCGTATGACAGTTGAAGAGGATGCTATTTTCGTTGAAAATCAAGCCGAACTTAAAGCAGTCACCATCAAAACCTCCCCCTATCCAGGCTTTGCTACCGACCTTCAGCAGCCCTTAACGCCCTTATTACTGATGGCAAATGGCCGAGCAAGTATTTTTGATACAATCTATGAAAAGCGTATTAATCACGTACCAGAATTGGCTCGCATGGGGGCCAATATATCACTATTGGGTGGCAAAATCATTTATCAGGGGCCTAATCGGTTAATCGGAGCACCAGTAAAAGCGACTGATCTAAGAGCAGGCGCAGCTCTAGTGACAGCCGGGCTAATTGCACAAGGGCAAACGGTGATTACTAATATTGAGTTTATTCTACGTGGTTATGCTGATATTATTGAAAAATTAAGAGCTCTAGGTGCCGATATTTCCTTGGTTGAAGAAGATTAGGAAAACCTGACATTTCCTTCAGATTAAAGAAATACTCCATTTTAGGACGATTTCTTTAATCTTTTTTGTTGAACTGGCTCAGGCAAGCTACAGTTGGGTGAGACTATGAAGGCTAGCTAGATGGAAAAGCTGACATCATGTGGGCGATGCTGTTAAGTAGTCATGCATGATAGCTAAAAAGTGCAGCGGCTAATTGCTAATGCGCTAGCAGCGGTACTTGGCTACTGAAACACTGGCAAATGGGTGTTATCTCTATATTCGTAAAAAATGCTAGGATTTTGCAGATTTAAAAAATAAATCTTTTTCATCCATCGAAACTAAGAAAAGTAGGACTATAAGGCTCAGTAAATGCATCAACTATTAGTCTATTTGCTTGAGTGGGGGCATTAGCACAGATAGTTTTTCTTGTGGCAATACTAGTACAGATTTATCAAAAAAACAACTGTTATAGATAAATGCTTTGGATTTTGTTATAATGGATCTAAACTAGGCTTAGGGGGCAATATGGATTACTGGACACAGCTCGCCCGTTTTTCCGTGATTGAGACAGAGCGTCTCATTTTACGGCCATTTACATTTCAAGATAGCGAGGCTTTTTATCAAATTGTAGGGAAACCTGAAAATCTACCTTTTATTTTTCCTGCCTGCCCAGATAAGGTGGCAAGTGATTACCTCTTGACTCATAAGTTTTTAAAGCAACCTTTAGGAACGTGGGCTATCTGTGATAAAGTTAGCTTAAGCTTGCTTGGGGCCCTTTCCTTTGAAAATAGAATCAGCCACAAATCATCAGTTGAGATTGGTTATTTTATTAAGCGACAGACTTGGGGGCAAGGTATTATGACCGAGGCTTTGCGCACGATTGTTTGGTTTGCATTTAACGAATTTGGTTTGCAAGAATTGACTATTTTGACACATTTGGAAAATCAAGCGAGTCAACGCGTTGCTAAGAAGGCTGGTTTTAAAAAGCAAGAGCAGTTTAAAGGAAGTGACCGTTTTACTAAAAAAACAAGGCACTATGTCAGATATCAAATGAAACTAGGTGATTATCACTATGAGTAAACATCAAGAGATCCTCGACTATTTAGAAAATCTTGCTATTGGAAAACGCGTCAGTGTCCGTAGTATTTCCAACCACTTGAAGGTTAGTGATGGAACGGCCTATCGGGCTATTAAGGAAGCGGAAAATCGTGGTATTGTGGAAACCAAGCCACGTAGTGGAACTGTCCGAGTTGAAAAAAAGGGCAAGATGCGCATTGATAAATTGACCTATACAGAAATTGCGCGGATCAGTGATTCTAAGGTCGTTGCTGGGGAGAGCGGCCTGGCACGCGCTTTTAGTAAGTTCTCAATTGGTGCCATGACGCAAAAGAATATCCTTCGCTATTTAGTCAAGGGTGGTCTTTTGATTATTGGTGACCGTGAGGAGATTCAATTACTGGCTTTGGAAAATCGCAATGCAGTCCTGGTGACGGGCGGTTTTGACGTTTCAGAGCATGTCATTGATCGGGCCAATCACTTAAAGATTCCGGTGATGGTGACCCATTATGATACTTTTTCAGTTGCTAATCTGATTAATCAGGCCTTGGCCAATTTCCGAATTAAAACGGACTTGAAAACAGTCGGGCAAGTGTTCATTTTGCCATCAGAATATGGTTACCTGTCGGAAGATAACAGTATTGAGCAGTACAACGGTCTTATCAAAGATACGCAGGAAGTCCGATTTCCAGTAGTAAATCAGGCTAATCGGGTTGTTGGTGTTGTTAGTATGCGTGATGTCGTGGATCATCCTAGCACAACGGCTATTAAACACGTCATGAGTCACAATCCAATCATAGCTAGACCTAATATGAGTTTAGCCAATATTACGCAGAAAATGATTTTTGAAGATTTGAATATGTTGCCTGTAGTAGATGACGCTGAGCACTTGATTGGTGTTATAACAAGACGGCAAGCAATGGAAAATCTCCAACAATCACAACTCTCCCATCTTAATACTCATAGTGAGCAGTTAGCAACCGGTTTAGAAGAAAAGCAGGATTTTTTCCAAACTATTGTTGAAGCAAATATGATTGACAATATGGGCAACTTAACACATGGTGTTATCTCGGAGCTGTTAAAATTGATTACTCATAAAGTTTTCACCCGCAAACACCAAAAAAATATCATTATTGAACAAATGATGTTATACTTTTTACAAGCGTCACAGATTGACGATCACTTAAAAATTTACCCAAAACTGATAACAGAAAATCGACGTAATGGAACTTTGGATTTTGAAATCTATGTTGAGAATACTATTGTTGCAAAAGCCATTGTTACCACGAAATTTAATTAGATAGAGGAGAACAATATTAAATGATAACATTAAAATCTGATCGCGAGATTAAAGCTATGGATAGAGCTGGAGATTTTTTAGCAAGTATCCACATTGGCTTACGTCAGATTATTAAACCAGGTGTGGATATGTGGAAAGTAGAAGAATATGTCCGCCGACGTTGCAAAGAAGAAAATGTCTTACCATTGCAGATTGGAGTTGATGGGACGATCATGGACTATCCCTATGCCACTTGTTGTGCCCTTAATGATGAAGTGGCTCATGCTTTTCCTAGACACTATATTTTAAAAGATGGTGATTTACTAAAAGTTGATATGGTCCTAAGTGAACCTCTGGATAAAGCATCCTTAGATGTTTCGGCACTGGATTTCAATAACACTGCTGCTATGCGAGAAGTAACAGAAGCCTATCAAGGTGGCTTAGCAGACTCTTGTTGGGCTTATGCTGTAGGCACCCCTTCAAAAGAAGTGCAAGATTTGATGAATGTGACACGCGAAGCCATGTATTTAGGCATTGAGCAAGCCCAAGTTGGTAACCGCATTGGTGACATCGGAGCTGTGATTCAAGAGTATGCTGAAAGTCGTGGCTATGGTGTTGTTCGTGATTTGGTTGGCCACGGAGTGGGACCAACTATGCATGAAGAACCAATGGTTCCTAATTATGGCCGAGCAGGGCGCGGTCTTCGTTTGAAAGAAGGCATGGTCTTAACCGTTGAGCCAATGATTAATACCGGCACTTGGGAAATTGACACCGATATGAAGACAGGCTGGATGCATAAAACTTTAGATGGTGGCCTTTCTTGTCAATATGAGCACCAATTTGTAATTACCAAAGATGGTCCGGTCATCTTAACCAGTCAGGGAGAAGAAAGAACTTACTAGAATGGCGCAAAAAAAATTCTTTGAGCGGATCATGGACAAATGGCAGTATGAGCCAATCCAAGCCTTCATGAGACATTTGCAGAGTGCGGAGATGGATTTATCATCTATTGCTGTGGCCTATTATTTGATTCTTACAGTGTTTCCGCTAATTATCATCGCAGCCAATATTTTTCCATACTTAAATATTAATACTAATGACCTTTTAAGTTTTATGAAACAAAATTTGCCGCATGACATCTATCGACCAGCTGCAATGGTGGTGATGAATATCTTTTCTAAGCCTTCTGGCTCGGTTCTTGGGGTTGCAACACTCACGGGGCTATGGACCATGTCAAAGAGTTTAACGTCTTTACAACGGGCAATTAATAAAGCTTACGATGTGACTCAACATCGAGATTACTTAATTGGACATCTCGTTGGCCTTTTTATCAGTATTTTTATCTTATTCCTGCTAACTTTTGTGATGATTTTTTCAACACTTTCAAGAGCTACCATTCAGGTTTTAGATAACCATTATCATTTAAGTGATAATATAACCTCTTTGTTCTTAATTTTAATTCAGCCTGCCACACTGCTGATTATTTTCTTGGGACTGATGGTTTTATATTTTATCTTACCTAATGTCAAGATTCATAAGATTCGCTACATTTTACCAGGAACAGCATTAACCGCATTTGTTTTAACCTTTTTAAGTAATATCATTGCCAATTATGTTGTACGCAATGTCGAGAAAATGGTTGATATTAAAGCTTTTGGTTCGGTTATGATCTTTATTATCATGTTGTGGTTTATCTTTTTAGCCCGGATTTTGATTTTAGGAGCAATTTTGAATGCCACTTACCAAGAGTTAGACCAGGGACATTTGGAAACCCGTAAGGGAGATGTTGCCTCCATTATCAAGAAAACCCTGGGCAATGACAGCACCACACGGGAGGAAAAAAAGTTATCTGATATGCTAAAATAGTACAGGAATGAAGGAGTTATCATGCAATTAATAACCAAGAGTCAGGCCTTACAAGGAACAATTACCCTACCAGGTGATAAATCGATTAGCCACCGGGCACTTATCTTGGGGGCCATTGCCCAAGGCGATACAGAGATTTTAGGTCTACTAGATAGCGAAGACGTGGCGCGCACACAGACGGCCTTTTGTCAGCTTGGGGTGACTATTATTGAAGAGTCCGATAAAGTAATCGTTCAGGGGCGCGGCAGTAAGCAACTCAAAGCTGCGCTAAATCATCAGCTTGATATGGGCAATGCCGGAACTGCCATGCGACTCATTGCCGGTGTTTTGGCTGCTCAACCTTTGACAGTTAGCATGGTTGGCGACAGCAGTCTCTCAAGGCGCCCCATGGACCGGATTTGCTTACCCTTAAATCGCATGGGAGCTCAAGTAACAGGTCAAAAAGATAAGGCTTATCCGCCTTTACGCGTTAAAGGTCAGCCAAATCTCAGACCAATCACTTATGAGATGCCTATTGCTTCAGCCCAAGTCAAATCAGCTATTCTCCTGGCTGCATTGCAAACCAAGGGCGAAACAACTATCATTGAACCGGTGCCTACCCGCAATCATACTGAGCAAATGATTACTTTGTTTGGCGGGGATATTAAGACTGATGGTCATACCATAACAATCCGTGGTCCCCAGACTTTACGGGGAACTCAGATTAGGGTTCCTGGTGATATTTCCAGTGCTGCCTTTTGGCTAGCTGCGGGTCTTCTTGTTCCTGATTCGGAAATCTGCTTAAAACAGGTGGGGATTAATCCCACTCGGACAGGGATTTTAGATGTGATTAGGCAAATGGGTGGAGACATTGAGCTCAAAAACCAGGACAAACAGCAGGAAATGGCTGATATTCTGGTTCGTAGCTCCAGCTTAAAAGGAATAACGATTCAAGGCAGCCTTATTCCCCGGCTGATTGATGAATTGCCCATTATTGCCCTGATGGCCACTCAGGCAGAGGGGCAAACCCTGATTAAAGATGCTCAGGAACTGCGGGTAAAAGAGACAGATCGTATCCAAGTTGTCGCTGATCTTCTCAAAGCCATGGGTGCTCAGGTCACCCCCAGGCCCGATGGTATGATTATCCATGGGCCAACGCCCTTGCACGGTTTTAAAGCAGATGCTAAAGGGGACCACCGGATTGGCATGGTTGCCGCCATTGCAGCACTTTTGGTTACAAAAGGCACAGCTTTTTTAGAAAATGCCCAGGCCATTCAAACCAGTTATCCGCAATTTTTTCATGATTTAGAAAGGTTACAACAACATGGCTAAACTATTATTAGGTTTTATGGGAGCCGGAAAAACCACGATTGGCTCTCTTTTAGATGATCGTTTCATTGATATGGACACTGTTATTGAAGAACGCATTGGAATGAGCATCGCCCAGCTCTTTGCTCTCAAAGGCGAAGCGGCTTTTCGTAAGCTTGAGTCAGAATTACTCCAAGAGCTCTTAAGCACTTGTTCAGATCAGCACATCATTTCAACTGGAGGAGGCGTTGTAATCAGTGAACAAAACCGAACGTTGCTACGTCGCAATCGAAAAAATAATATTTTATTAACGGCTTCCTTTGAAGTTTTGTATGACCGAATCAAAAATGACACAGTTTTTCAGCGGCCGCTTTTTCTTAATAATTCAAAAGAAGATTTCCACGGTATTTTTGAGCGCAGAATGCACCTGTATGAAGGACTATCTGATTTAGTGATTAATGTGGATCATCGGACACCAGAGGAGATTGTGCGTATCATCAATAGCATTTAAGCAGTTAAGCGAGCTCTTTCTTAGCACCGCTTAGGAATGAGCAAGGACATTCACATCAAGTTAGGTTATAATAGAATTATTCAAAAAGATCTAAAATGAAAATAACGTGGATATGATATGACAAGAAATGGAAAAGGTGGCTTAAACCACCATGAAGAATTAAGATATTATTATTTGCTGCGGCATCTAACTTACCTCAGCGATGGCGAAAAACGCGAGTTTCGCTATTTAAAGGCTAAACTGGAGCAGGGGCAAACAGCTTTGACGAGCGATCCCAGCGCAGCTCATTCCCAGAGACCAAAAGGCAGCAGAAAGACACAAGACAATCCTTTTGCTGATTTTGAAGCTGATGACACAGCAGGCTACACTCCAAAAGGTATTATGGCTTATCCGACGGAGCAGAAGCGTTCAATCCGGCACAAAAAACAGCCCGCTGCTGTTGCCCAGCCTAAGAGAACCAGAACTTTTGTTACCCCTGCGTATGACTCAGATGATGGCAGCCCCCGCACTACTAAAAAAGGTAAAAGAAAGTATCGAACTTATTTTAAATGGCTTGCCTGGCTCCTCTTCTTGGTGTTTCTTGGGATGGTTTTCATGTTTGTCAAGGGGATCTTTGATGTCTCTCACAGTACCAAGGATGTTCAACCAGCTATTAAGGAAACCTTTCATGGCCAAGATACCAAAGATGGCACCAATATTTTGGTCCTAGGTTCAGATCAGCGAGTGACCCAGCAATCAACCGATGCTCGGACAGATACCATTATGGTGATCAATGTCGGCAATAAATCTCAAAAAATGAAGATGGTCAGCTTCATGCGCGATACCCTCATCAATATTCCAGGCTATAGTTATAGCGATGAGAGTTATGATTTGAAACTGAATAGCTCTTTCAATTTTGGCGAGCAAGATAAACATCAGGGGGCCGAATTTGTCCGCAAAGCTCTGAAACGCAATTTTGATATTGACTGTAAATATTATGTCATGGTGGACTTTGAAACCTTTGCACAAGCGATTGACACCCTTTTCCCAAATGGTGTAAAAATCAATGCGAAGTTTGCCACGATTAATGGAACAGCAGTCGATCACGTAGAGGTTCCTGATGATTTGCGAATGAAAAATGGGGTGGTGCCTGATCAGACTATCAAAGTAGGCGAGCAACGCATGGATGGTCGAACCCTGCTAAACTATGCTCGCTTTCGTAAGGATGACCAAGGTGACTATGGTCGCACAGTACGCCAGCAGCAGGTCATGTCTGCGGTCATGCAACAGATTAAAGACCCAAGTAAATTATTTACCGGCTCAGCAGCAATCGGTAAGATTTATGCTTTGACTTCGACCAATCTCTCCTTTCCTTTTATTGCTCATAAAGGCTTAAGCAGTGTGACAGCTGGTAAGGGTGTAGAGCGGGTCACTATTCCCCAAAACGGGGACTGGGTTGATGAATATGATATGTATGGAGGACAAGCCTTGGCCATTGATTATGCAAAATACCAAGATCAATTGGCACAATTAGGCTTACGCTAAAATGTGATATAATAAGGAGTAACGCTAGTTACTCTTTTTGAGTTGCCCCCTAGAAAAAGGAAAACGTATGTTAAGAAAAAATGATATTGTAGATGTGGAGATTCAGGATCTGACTCATGAAGGTTTAGGTATCGCCAAATATGACGGCCTTGTCTTCTTTGTTGAAAATGCCCTGCCCGGGGAAAAAATCCAGATGCGTGTCTTGAAAATCACTAAAAAGATTGGCTTTGGTAAAGTGGAGAACTTTTTAGAACTCTCGCCTAACCGCAATCAAGGACTTAATCTGGCTTATTTACGCACAGGGATTGCTGATATTGGGCACCTAGCTTACCCCCAGCAACTGATGTTTAAAGCGAAGCAAGTGAGTGATGCTCTTTATAAAATAGCTAAGCTGCCAGATTTTGCAGTGTTACCAACCTTGGGGATGGATCAGCCCTATGCTTATCGCAATAAGGCACAAGTTCCTGTCCGTCGTGTCAATGGTCAACTAGAAACTGGTTTTTTCCGGAAAAATTCCCATGAGCTCATGCCAATTTCTGACTACTTGATTCAAGATCCAGAGATTGATCGCCTAATCAACTTTACCAGGGACTTACTGCGTCACTATGACCTGAGCCCCTATAATGAAATCGAAAAGACAGGACTTATCCGAAATGTAGTCGTGCGTAAGGGCCATTATTCGGGTGAAATGATGCTGATTCTGGTCACTACCCGACCCAAACTCTTTCGAATAGACCAAGTCATTGAGAAAATTATTGCAGCCTTCCCAGCAGTGGTATCCATTATCCAAAATATCAATGACCAAACAGGCAATGCCATTATGGGAAAGGATTATCGTACTCTCTATGGCAAAGCAACCATCACTGACAGCATGCTTGGCAACCAGTATGACATCTCAGCACAGTCCTTTTACCAAGTCAACACCGTCATGGCTGAAAAACTTTACCAAACAGCGATCAATTTTTCTGACCTTGCGCCAGATGATATTGTCATTGATGCCTACTCAGGTATTGGCACCATTGGCCAGTCCTTGGCAAAGCAAGTCAAGCACGTCTATGGCGTTGAAGTAATCGCTGCCGCAGTTGAGGATGCTAAGAAAAATGCCAAGCGTAATGGCCTCACGAATGTGACCTATCTTGCTGCCGCAGCTGAAACAGCAATGACCCAATGGTCTCAAGAAGGCGTAAAACCAAATGTGCTAATCGTTGACCCGCCGCGTAAGGGGCTAACCGAGAGCTTTATCCAAGCAAGCGCAGCCATGGCACCAGAAAAAATCACTTACATCTCTTGCAACCCAGCCACCATGGCGCGTGACATCAAGCACTACCAAGAACTGGGCTACCAGTTGACCAAGGTGCAGCCTGTGGACTTATTCCCGCAAACGCATCACGTGGAGGTAGTGGGATTATTGGTGCGAGAGGGATGACAATGAAGCAGGAGTTGTTTTTTGCCTAAAAAGTTAGAGCAAAAATCTAGTAAATGAAGGTCAGCACAGCTGTGAGAGGTGGTTTTATGAGAGCATACAAAGATAAAGACGAACTCAAAGCTGAAATAAAAAAATCATTTGAGAAATATCTTTTAGAATTTGATACTATTCCAGAACGTTTAAAAGATAAGAGGGTTGATGAAGTCGATAGAACTCCAGCAGAAAACCTTGCTTATCAAGTGGGGTGGACAAGCTTAGTTCTTAAATGGGAGGAAGACGAAAAAAAGGGGATTCCTGTAAAGACTCCATCAGATAAGTTTAAATGGAATCAACTTGGCGAGTTGTATCAGTGGTTCACAGATACTTACGCTCATTTATCATTGCAAGAGTTGAAAGCAACCTTAAATGAGAATATTAATTCTATCTATGTCATGATTGATTCGTTGAGTGAAGAAGAATTATTTAAACCACATATGAGAAAATGGGCTGATGAAGCGACTAAAACAGCCACTTGGGAAGTATATAAGTTTATTCATGTAAATACAGTTGCACCTTTTGGAACTTTTAGAACCAAAATCCGAAAATGGAAGAAAATAGCGCTATAAATTACAGTTTTTTAAAGAGAATATCAGAAGTTTTGAGGGCTAAATTTTCAAGATAATTTCTAGGAATCATAGAACTGGAAGTAAGGCTGGGAAACTAGTGTGACAGCTACAGAACATAATTTTAGATCAAGTCCTGTTTTTAGGCTCATTGTCAACACGAGAAGGTGACAGTGAGCTTTTTTTGTGGTATAATGAATTGAGGACATATTCATATCTTTTTATACTTGTTTAGCGACTTTTAGTATATTAGGCGAATATATCTTTTTTTGTACACTTCATTTACAATGCGGGAATTTTAGAAAAGAGTTTTTTATAATAAAAATATGAAATATTTAAAACATTTAAAGTCTTACTTTACTCTCACAGAGGTTAATGATAATCCCTTTCGCTCAATTATCTTAATGCTCGCTATATTGATTATTCTATTAGTGGGCTACTTCAGTAACAGTTATTCCGTATCTAGTATATCTTCCATAGGTCTATTCACCTTATTTTATTATCGAAATATTCCTTCAAAATCCTTGATGAAATTTTTAGGAATTATTGGAGTGACTTTATTATTAGCTTTTGTCTTAGGTCTCCTATCTACTATATCGCCATGGTTATCACCTATTGTTGTTGGAATTGTTGCCTTTATTAGTCGTTTATTGACACGACTATATAATATCCATAAACCTGGAGCTTTATTTTATGTAATGGTTTGTGCGATGGGCGCAAGTTTGCCTCTTCCGCTATCGAAGATTTTTGGGGTAATTTGCTTTTTTACTCTCGGTATTTTTTTAAGTTTGCTTGGCGGATATGCTATTAAACGCTTAGATAAACGGAAAGAAATACGTTTTTTAGATAAAACGTTCACCGAAGCTTTTGAACAAGATGCTATTGCCCTTGTTGATGCAGTATTTTACAGCATGGCTCTATTTTTAACAGTTTATATTAGCCACGCTTTAGAATTAAATAAGCCTTATTGGGTAACAATGGCTTGCGCTTCTATTCTATTAGTTGAAAATCTTGAAGCGATGAAAAAGCGTCATGTTCAGTATTTATTAGGTGCTTCACTAGGTTTAATCTTATCTATTTTTTTATTGCAGCTAAACATCAGTGGATTATTATTGGTGTTAATGATTTCTTCTTTATATGGCCTATCCCAATACTATGTAGTGCGTAATTATGCCGTTGCAAATATTTTTATCAATCCTATGACTATTTTATTATCAACACTAGTGAGACAGACAGATTCAACATCGTTGATCGAGCTT
The DNA here is from genome assembly GCF_019774635.1 of Streptococcus halichoeri. Classification (NCBI taxonomy): domain Bacteria; kingdom Bacillati; phylum Bacillota; class Bacilli; order Lactobacillales; family Streptococcaceae; genus Streptococcus; species Streptococcus halichoeri. The sequence continues at coordinate 1,747,412 of NZ_CP081502.1, read as the reverse complement.
CGATTTGTTGGGATATTATTAGGTAGTTTTATTGGTTTAGGAACAGCTTGGATAATGAAGCAGACATTAAATCACTATGTAACCACTTTATCTGAAAAAGATGGGCATAAGTAATCCTTTTTGAATGGTGATGCTGTTATTGAGAGCATTATCTTTTCGATTTGCTTTATAGAATTCACAATTTAGACTTGTGCAGTCAAACTCTCAACTTAATCGCTATACTAATGTGTGGCGATTTTTTATCTACCACGGCTCAAAGTTTATTTATTCCGGTTTCTTTAGAAATAGAAAAGCCAATCTTGCTAAGAAATATGGAACAGATTGATTTTTTAACGGTTATTTCTATATTATTCGATAATGCATTGGAGGCAGCGGCAGAAGCTACAGAAGATGCTGGGATCGTCATTTGTTTCTTTGAAGATGCTAGAAATAAGAAGCAAATTTTTATTATTCAAAATGCGACAAAAGAAAAACAAGTGGATGTTAGCTTAATTTTTAAAAGAGGAATATCCTCAAAAGGAGAAGAAAGAGGGATTGGATTATCTAATGTTAAGAATATTTTGAAATCATATCCAAATACGTCTTTGAGAACTCTAAGTGATCATTTTATTTTCCAACAGATTTTAGAAATAGAAATATAAAAGCCGTCTGTTCCTCAGTGATTAGAAATAATGACTAATAAAAACAATCACTAATAAAAACAATCACTAAGGAACAGATGGTTTTAAGTAACTCACTAAGAGTACCCTCTCAGTTTATCAATGAAAATGAGGACATTTTGATTGTTTTAGCTACGATCTTAACTAAGGAAGTTGATATTGGTTACATCTTTTAAAGGTTGATAATTTCAGCGTTTACGATGCTATGGCTTTTCTTTTAGCTTTGCCCATTATTTCGCCTAGAATACGTGTAACAAAGCTATTTCCGCCTTTAACTGTTCGTAACTCGGCCTCAGAAAGAAGGGAAAAGTTAGTTATACTTTGTTTTTTGTCCATTTTAAAAACTCCTTTTAGCTTATAATCTTATTATATTAAAAATGTGCCGAATTAGCTTAGCGATTCCTAAAAAGGACATTTTTCATCATGAAATGCCTATTTAGAAATTATTTAAAATCTTATCCTTATAATAATCAAAGTAGGTTTTCTTTGCAATGATACTTGTTACACGCCCTTCAAGACCGTATTGCACATGGTTGCGTTCTTTTTCAGGCAACTGAGCAAGCGCTGTAATTTTAAAAAGATTACCTTGCTCAGTTTTTGTAGCCGTTTGAGCAATTGATTGAATCTTTCCGACAACTGTAACGGCTTGCTTTCCTACTTTCTCAAGGCTCAGGCGAACAATCTGGCCCTCTTGTAGAGAGGGGAACATATTCTGATGTGACATAATAGGTAATGAGAACCTCTTTGATGTTGGCAAGGTTTGGATAAATTTGCGCAATTTCGCTTCCACTTGGAATAAGATTTTTCCCTTCAAATTCGCTATTTAAGTGGACAATGCCTGTTTCTGGAGCTGTGATTGTATTATTTTTTAGTTGCACGTCAGCTTGTTCAATTTGAGCTTTAAGTTCAGTTAGTTGATTGTCAACGGTAGTCAGTTGCTGGGAAGCAGTCTGTAGGAACTGCGTTCGTAGAACTTCCACCTTTGTCTCAAAACTGTTGTCATAGGTCGCAACACTCCCTGTACTTGCTCTTTGGATGGTTAAGCTACCGATAGAGGATTCAAGAGCTGAGATGCTTTCCTTGATTTGTGAAAGGTATTGGTTTTCCGATGCAGCATCTGGATGTTGTTGAGCCTGAGCTAAATAACGCGTCAATCTTGCTTGATGAGGGTTGCCTGCTGATAGCTTTGCCGTTTTAGTGCTGATAGCTTGATAAAGCTCTTCATATTCGGTGATTTGTTGATAGAGATTATGCATTTGACTCTCAATGGCACTAGCAGTCTGACTAGCAATTGTAGCTTGATGATTAACTTCGGTATTAGTCTTTGAAATACCTAACTCAAGGTCTTGAACCTGTTTGATAAAGTTGTTAAAGGTACTGATATAGCCAAATTCATCCTCTCCTGTAAAAAGCTTTGTGCCTTGCTTCAGGCTTTTTTTGAGGGTTTCAAGCGCTGACTTTTGTCTCCTAAGCTTTTCGAAAGCTTTTTTTTGAGCACTTTCCCCGGTCTGTGCATATTGAATGATGCTATCCCCTTTTTTGACCAGCTGATTATTGATGAGTTTATTAATTGTGATTGGATTATTGCTAGTTGATTGGATTGAAGCGATGACTTTAGTTGGTCTAATCTCCCCTCTTGACGTGACGGTTACCTCTTTTTGGGCCAAGAGAGAAAAAAACAGAAGAAAACTCACCAATAAAGCGAAGGGAATTATCAAGAGTGTCGCAAAATTATGGTAACGTCGCTGATAAAATTCAGCACTTTTAAACAAATTGGGGTTCATGATAATGCTCCTTACTTGCTAAATAAATGATGGTAAAAGCCTTGTTTAGCCATTAATTCTTTATGTGAACCAACCTCAATAATCTTCCCCTGATCAAGGACAATGACTTGGTTGGTTCGCTCCGCTATACTGAGCCGGTGCGCGACAAAGATAATGGTCTTATCTGCCACGGCCATAAGGTTATCAATGACTTTTTTCTCAGTCAGCACATCAAGCCCACTGGTTGCTTCATCAAGGATCAAAACAGGTGCTTTGGTTAAAAGAGCTCTAGCAAGGGCAATTCGTTGCTTTTGTCCTCCAGAAAGTCCAGCTCCATCAGAAAGTTCTGTGTGATAGCCCATCGGCATCTGTTCGATGTCTTTTCTAATTTCTGCCAGGTCACATGCTTTTAGAATATCCTCTTGGCTAATCGCTTGATTAGCACCAAGTGTCAGATTTTCCAAGATTGAACCACTAAAGATATAGGCTTGTTGAGGAAGATAGTTGATGTGTTGCCGCAAAATCTTTTTATCTATTAGTTTAAGATCGTGCTGCTTGAGGGCAATTCGTCCCTTGTAAGGCTCAAAGAAATTGACAATTATTTTTGCTAATGTTGTCTTACCCGAGCCACTAATACCGACTAGACTGACCTTGTCTCCTTTTTTAATGGTTAACTGGATGTCAGATAAGGTATCAGGCCCAAAACCATATTTATAGGACACACCTTCAAACTCTATATCGCCATGTAAGCATTGAGTGTTGGTCAATGGCTGTGCATCTTTGAATTCAGACTCAACGAGATAAACTTCATTAAGTCGGTTATTAGCCACCTTGGCAGATTGTAATTTAGTTTGTAGGTTGATGATATTTTCCAAAGGATTGGTAAAGTAAGATAACAGGGTATTAAAGGTGATGAGTTGTCCAATGGAGATTTCTCCTTTTATAACGCGTTGAGCTCCAAACCATAAGATAATAACGTTTAAAACCAGCTGTGCCCCTTGTTTGAGGCTACTTTGCAAAATAGAGTACTGGCTGAGTCTAAAGGACTTATCCAGGTAATCTACAAAGTCACTATCAATTTTCTGGTAACAACACTCTTCGCTAGTCAGTGATTTAATCGTTTCGATCCCATTAATATCTTCGATAATGGCTGAGCTGACCATGGAATTACTCTGCATGACAGCGTTATTCATCTTCTCAAAGGGCTTCATAAAGGTAAAAATGATAATGATGTAAATAGGAACTGAAATCAGCGAGAGAAGAAAGAGATTGGTATTTTGTACGAGCAACGCACTGCCGACAATTATCAAAATAGAGACATCTAGAAAAGAGACAAAAGGCGTCTTGTATTTAAATCAAAGCAAATCAAAGCAAATCATTGTTTCGCACCTACGGAGCGAAACGAACTAAAGCCACTAATAAAGAGAGGCTCCATAAGGCCAGTTGCGGTCTTATGGAGCCTCTACAGAAATAATAGAGCTTTCCCAAAAGAAGTTTGTCTTTAATTAAAGGTGTGAGCAAGTTATTTTGAAAGTATTGTTACGAGTCAGCTATTTTATTATTTCGTTTTAAACTTTCTTTTAAAAAGAGGTAATAAGGGAATCAATAAAATAGTTACGGCACCCATGAGACTGAATAAACCTAATTGTTTTTTCTCTTTTGTTTGTGGTAAGGTGACCTGTTTGCTTATTTTGTTGTTGAGAGTGTTATGATTTGGCTTTTGGATACTATTGATGTTACTGATATTACTGATATTGTCTGCTTGGCCGACCATTTCTGATTGAGGATTCCCAAAGGTTGTAATTGGTTGACCTTGGCTACCTGCCATAATATCAGAAACCTTCGTTGTTCTCTTACGTGTTTGGCAACCCATGTTACTTAATAGGGCATCATAGCTTTGCTCTCCCATTGATTTATTGTTGGGTTGACGGAACATTGGACTATTGCGGATGCCCCTTTTAAGACCAAAGCTGGTAGATTTTCTTGGCAGATAAATTCGATCACCACCTATAATCATTCTCAAATCAGCTGCTGTTAGTTCTTTATATTTTGGCATATGCTTTTTAGGAATCTTAGGACTATTTAACTCAAAATGCATTTTAGGTTTGGCCTGCTCATGCCCGGTTTTGCGGAATGCTACAGACTCTGGGTATTTAAATGTTCTTTGCTCAGCTTTTCTGAACAGACCAGACGTTGCTTGTAGTTGGCTAGGCTTTTCTTTTGGAGGCATTACCCTAGTTCTCAAAATATTTTGGCAGTGTTTTCTTTTTCCTGGTTTTTGATTTGCCCTTTTCGAGCCGTCAGATGTTTGATTGGTTGTAGTTGGCGGTGCATGTGTAGCTCCATGAATTAAATAGTCAAATGCGGCTCTCTCTTTCTTGCTAAGTTTTGTAGTAAGAATAGTATCTGGGTCTTTTAAATGATGACTAAAATGCCAAAGGGCTAATAGGGTTACTTTGTGACTGGATTTTTCGTCAAGACCTTTTAGCTTTTTAACAGTTGGATAGCCCCTTTGTAACACAGATATGAGTGCTTTTTCCATAGCGCTCGCTGTTTTTGTTCGATTAGCCTTTTTCCTAACCGTAGCTGGCAATTGTGGGCTTTTTTTGACTAATAGCCTATTGAAGAAGGCTTTATCTTGTCCTCCTTGAAAGGTTTTTTGGTCTTTTTTACTATCTGGATGGTGATGAGGTTGCTTAAAATAATACACAACATAGTGAGCTTTCGAGGAGTGCTTTGGGGCATGTGTCAGTGCTGGTTGTAATAAGAAGGATGACTTAGCTTTTGTCCCAAGGTCATGTCTAAAATAGGGTTTGAGCCTGAGATAGAGACTTTCTTTTGTGACGTTTGCTGGAAGTACAAGGTATACTGGGGGAGTAAGCAGTATTTTTATTAATATTTTTCTTTTCATTCTATTATTTTACTCTCCTTATTATAGTATTATTAACAAATTTGTAATAGAAATAGTTTACTTTATTGAAAAATGGGAATCAATATATTAAGAGTGATTTGCTTATTGTTTTTCAACTGAGAATAGTCTATAATGTAATAATAAATGTTTGAATATTTAGAAAATACAAAATTTACTTGAATTTTCAAACAAAAGATATTATATTAAAGAGAGTATGATTTATTTTAGGAGAATGCTTTGCTTGAAAATTATGTCGAAAAATCGATTAGTCGTCAGATTATAATGATGAGCTTATTATTTGATAAAAAAGTGCTTCCGCTAGAAATGATTCAATATAAGACAGGCCTATCACCGTCTAAAATTAAAGACTGCATCAAGCGATTAAGTGAACTATTTGAAGGTAAGATTAAATTTAAATGTGATAAAACGAAGATCAGCTGTATAATCTTGTCCAAAGAGCCTTTTGATGCCTTTCATATGATCTATAGTCAATCCATTAGGCTGCAAGCCCTTAAATTTTTACTACCAGTCGCTCCCAAGAATAGGATCAAATCAGTATCTCGTTTTGCTAAGGAACATTTTATTTCTACGCCATCAGCTTACCGTATTATTCAATATATGGTTCCTTTTATAGAAGAATGTGGTTTTAAACTAGAAGACAATAATATTGTAGGCGAGGAGTGGCGTCTGCGTTATCTGATTGCTCTTTTGCATGCTAAATTTGGGATTATTACCTATAATATTTCTGATGAGGATTTACATTTTATCCATGAATTTGTCTTTTCTACTAAGCGTAAGAAGAGTCCACACCCTTTGTTGGATAAGAAATACTTATTCTTTGATGTGTTATTAACCTTATCATGGAAACGCAGGGATTTTACTGTTGCAATCCCCCACCAACCCATTTTTACAAAGTTAAAGGAACTGTCCATATATACTTATTTTGACCTTTTCTTCAATGAAAAAGGCAGGGCACTCTTGAATGTGGATTTCCCAAACCATGAGATTGACTATATTTTTCTAGTGTACTTAACAGTCAATAATGCTTTGGTGATAACAGAATTTTCTGAAGACGATTTTGCAAAGCTATTTCCCATTATCCAAGAAGATCGCCGCTACGGCGAATTGCTGACGGAGCTAAGCTTATTGTTTAAGCAGTATATTGTCTTTGATCGCAACTGTATTCGCACTCTATTACCTTATATTCGTAAAACGTTATTTGATTTGCAGTGTTTTATTCCTTCAAAGTACTATTATTCAGCAGAATACCACGGGAACCAAAAACTGCTTGAGCGCTTAACCTTACTGATTAATAATTGGATCAAAAGTAACTCAGGAGGAGGCAATCTAACCTCTGCCAACTTACATTTATTGTGCCTGCGCTTAGAGCAGCTTATCAAAGAGAATCTCCCGCCTCTAGTAATAGCAGTAGTGGAAATTAATAAAAGGAATATGGACATCCTGTATAGTTTAGTCTTTCAGTATGCTCATATCAATCAAGTTAAGGTTCAGTCATTTAACGTTTTATTAGATTCGTACACATTTGACGAACAAACCACGGATTTGATTATTACAACAGCAGAATTAACGTCTTTTATAAAGGAACGGTTGAACTTAAGTCAAAGGACAAAAGTCATGGGGCTTAACTTTGATTTTATTGATGCTCAATCAGATGATGTACTAGAGGTTATACGAGAGCTAAGGAAACAGCAATTTCAAGATGCCATCAATTGTATCCTAGATGATTAGAGAAAAAAGATTGTAGGAGGCGCACAGGACACAATGGCCATAGGGTATGGCCTAAGCTAGCGCAGCTAAAGTCAGCTCAGCTAGCACTTGCCAAATTTGTGGCTGCTGGTCTGACAGGGACCAACAGACGGTAGATTGTTAAAGGAAATCTAAAGCAAGCCATAAGAAAGTTGTCACAGCCTGAACAAACAGAGCTTGTAATATTTGGCACACGTGATATTGGGTGCTTACCTTGCACACAAGCCTACCAACTAGTGAAACGCTGCACATGGGAACAAAAAAAGACAAACGTCAAAAATGAGGTTTGTCTCGTTTCTGTATCTGCGAAAGCTATACCACAAAAGTACTGTTAAGCTTGCATTACTTTTAGTTATTATCCTTAAAGGGGTATTTGAAAATAGCTCGTAAGGAAATGAGTAAGAGAATTACTGGCATTAGGAGGCTTAAAGGCAAATGCTTTTGATCTGACGTTTGAGGTAAGCGTCTCTCCTTACCAGCTTGCTTTGTGTCGCTATCAGCTGTTGAATGCTCAGCGTCTTCAAGAGTTGTTAATGGGTCGCAGGAGCCAGACATACCTGCTGAGCTATGTTCAGAAATATCGATCACGTGACCTTGTCCGCCTAGGATAACATCAGGTTGTTTGGTGTCGTCAGTCTCAGTGATATTGCCGAACTGGCCGCTCATCCCAGAGAGTCTTTCTTCTGTGTTGATTACCTGATCTTGTCCGCCTAGGATAACATCAGGTTGTTTGGTGTCGTCAGTCTCAGTGGCGTTACCAGACTGGCCGCTCATCCCAGAGAGACTTTCTTCTGTGTTGATCACCTGATCTTGTCCGCTTAGGATAACATCAGGTTGTTTGGTGTCATCAGTCTCAGTGATATTGCCGAACTGGCCGCTCATCCCGCCTTGGGTAGACTCAGATGTTTCAATAGGTTGCCCTTGGCTGCCCATTATGACCGTTGGTTTTTGCGTATCTTCGGTTTCTGTTTGGCTAGCGCAGGAGCCAGACCTGCCTTCTTGCGTGTCTTGTGTTATTTCAATGGTTGGGGTATGGCCGCCTGTTTGTCCAGCTTGCTGCGTTTCCCCAGCTTCCCCAGCTAGTTTACCTCCGTGGCCCATGATATGAGGAATCTTAGAATCTTCTGTTTCAATTAGAATCTCTGACTGGCCAGGGTATTTTTCAGTGCTATTATGGTTTTCAGTGATTAGAGGTGACTGCTCGCCTTCAAGACCTTGTAGGGGGCTATCATTTTTACCCCAAATACCAGGCATTTGCGGAGCACCAGCCCCCCTTTCCCCAGCAGGATAATGAGTATCTCCGGCTAAGTCAGCTAAACCACCTCCTTGTCCTATAATAGGAGTATTGCTTTCTTCCAATGTTTCAACGCTTCCTACACCACCTGAAATGATACCGGAAAGGTTGTCCTCTTCGAGTAAAAGAAGATTACTATGAATTTCTGTTTCAGAAGCTGGTATTTTAGGTATCAAAGTCGAACCGAGCAGGTTTTGGTATCCTTTTTTTCCTGAGGTCATAGTTCCTTCTTTATAAATATAAATATTTAGAGTCATTTCCGAAGGTTCTTCTTTTTCTCCAGCTACTTTCCCTTTTTCAACTAAATTATTATAGGCATTTTGTTCATCTTCACTTAAGCTATACTGACTGATATTGTTAAGGCCGTCTGTAAAGTACCAAATAGCCAATTGAGTCACTTTTCTACTTGAATCATCATCTAATTTTTCAAGCTTACCAGTAGGATATCCACTGCTTAAGACTGATAATAAAGCTGCTGCAGGGTTTTTTATATTTATCTTACTGTTTAATTTTCTAAATAACTCATTGGTTCCTTGTTGTTTGCTGTACTCAGGTAACGAGTATTGCATTTTTGTTGGATCCGTATATACGGATTCCCAAGCCTCTGGCCACTCTTTATCTCTGTTAAAACAATACACCACATATTTGGCTTCAGTGCTTCTCGTTGAGCTGACCTTTGGTGTTACGTATAAAAAGAAAGGTGATTGGTCTCTTGTTCCATCATTCCACCCGTAATAGTCCTCTGCCCAGACTTGTAAGCTTCCTCCGGCAGAGCTTATGGAAAATATAAAGCATGCTGCAGAAGCAGCCAGCATTTTTCTTAATGATATAGCCTTCAATGAGTTCCCCCTCTGTCCCCTTTACGATTGTTTATAAACAGACCTAGTTTACCTTATTAGAAAATAGGAATCAATTTTTTAGCATTACTTTTTTTATTGTTTTTTTACTTAGGAAAACAAATACTATAAACATAAAAGATTAACTCCCCTGTTATTAGCAACTCCGGATATTTAGCACTCTAAGTCAGCAGATTTGAGCATTAGGAATCCAGTGATAGCTTAATGGAATCGCTACCGCCTTCTTGTTCTTAAATTTTGTTTTTGTTTAAAAAGCGACCTTTAATATATATATATATATATATATATATACTGTTTCTTGCTGCAAACTAGCAGAGAAACGAGAGAAACTAAGGAGAAAAAAGAAATGGCAAAAGGTCATTGGGGGAAAAAGGCGGTACTTGCAAGCCTCATCGTCAGCACAGGATTATTAAGCAATCAAGGGGTCGTGAAGGGGGATCAAGCAGCTGCACAAATGGTTAGACAAACAAAAGAGAAAGTGGTCGGACTAGAAGCAAAGTTAAAGAAACTGTCTTCTAAAGCAGATACAATAACAGTGAGAGCAGCAGCCGATTTGTATGATTTGTCGACCGATTCTGAATATCAAGAGATACTAAGAATACTTGAAGAGATCACTCATGAAACTGAGCTTCAGAAGCTTACTGAAAGCTATGAAACTATTTCAACTGAAAATAACGAATTAGATAATGAAAATAATGAATTAAAACAAACGGCTGAGAAATTAAAGTTAGAAGTTAAACAAACTCAAGAAGAGAGCGAAAAACTAAAAGCTGAACAAGAAAAAATTAAGACAGAATTAGCAGATTCAACCAAGAACAATACTGAGTTGCAAGCTAAAGCTAAGCACCTACAAGCGCAAGCTGATGCTACTGCTCAAAGCTTGAAAGAAAGTCAAGACAAGGTTGCTGAAGCGACTAAACAAAATAACGATTTACAAGCCCAGCTAGAGCAAGAAAAGAAAGGTGTAGCTGATTTACGAAACCAACTTCAATCTACTGAAGCATCTAATACTGAAGCTCAAACTCGATTGAAACAAGAGTTAGAGGAAAAAAATGCTAAAGTTACTGAGTTAGAAACTCAAGTTGCTGAGTCAACTCAAAAAGTTAAAGAGTTAGAAGAGGCTCAAAAAGACGCTCAAGCTAAAGTGGCTGACTTGACCAATCAAAATGCTGAGATTGAAGCTAAGCTACAACAACAAGGTGAGCTTAGCGCCCAAGAAAAAGCTCAGCTTGAGCAAGAACTAAAAGATGTTCAAGCTAAAATCACTGAAAAAGAAGAGGCTATCAAGGTACTAGAAGACAAACTAACAGCGACTGCTAAAACCATGAAAGCTTTGGAAGATGCTAAAGCTCAAGTTGAAGAGAAGCTTAAAAATCAAAGCCAGCTCAGCGCTCAAGAAAAAGCGCAGCTTGAAAAAGACCTGCAAGACTTGATGACTAAGCTTGACACGCTTAAGAAAGAACATGACAAAACTCCGGACACGCCTCAGACTCCTGAGACGAAGCCTGAGGATCAGCCAAAAGCACCAAGCACGCCAGAAACACCTCAAAAACCCGAAGATACACCGAAAACCCCAGGCGCTCCAAAAGCTCCACAGGTGCCTGAGGTCAAACCAGACACTAAACCAGAGGATAAACCTCAAGCCCCAGGTAAGCATAGTGTGCCATGGACAGTGTTGACTCCAGCGACTCCAAGCACGGATGCTAAAGACAACAGTGCCAAAAACGGCAAAGATGGCAAGACCATGCAAACACCAGCTGACAAGCAAAATAAAGGCCAAGCAGCTTCTGCTAACACAGCAAGCCAAACAGCACCAGCTGCTCAGCCAACACTAGGTGCCAAACACAGAGCTAACCAATTACCTGCAACAGGTGAAGCGGCTAGCTTCTTCACAGCTGCTGCTCTGTCTGTTATTGCATCCGCAGGTGTCCTTGCACGCAAACGAAAAGAAAACTAGTCAGATTTGGCTTACATTTCTACCTCATAACCTAAAAACTTAGTGATTAGCAAAATGACCTTCTACAATAGCCATGGGAGGTCATTTGTGCTGGCTTTAATCACAGTTGCCACTTCCTAAAGAGCCCGTTACATTAACCCTTAAAACGCTTTCTGTTAGTTTGATCATAAGTTTAAAATACCAGAAATTACTGACCTTAAGTATATATATATATATACTGATGTTTGCTGTAAAAAAACTTATAAATGAGAAGGAGATGGAGAGTAGATGGCGAAACATCATTGGACGAAAAAGGCGGTACTCGCAAGCCTCATCGTCAGTGCAGGACTGTTAGGTAACCAGGGGGAAGTGAAGGGAGAGGTTACTCAGAATGGACAACTAGCGCTAAAAATGAAGGAAAAAGTTGAAGAATTAGAGGGAAAAATCTCCAAAGCAAAAAATAAAAGTATTACACTGAGATCACATGTAGGACAAGGATTCGAGGAGCAGTTTCATAAAGAATATGATGACCTAACAAAACTCTTGGAGGATATAACTCACGAGAAAGCTCATCAAAAAACACAATTAGAGCATGATTTGCTTGTTAAAGAAGTCAAATATAAAAATCACGTCTTGACACAACGTGAAAAAGAACTCTCTAAACGCGATAAATCACTGGCAGAAGTTAAATCACAGTTGGAAAAAGTTCAATTGGAACATAAAACGCTTTTTGATGAAGTAAAATACAAAGAGAAGGAATTGTCGACCCTTAAGCAAGAGAGTAAGACTCTTTCTACCAAACTTACAGACTCTCAACAAGCTAATGAAGAGTTACAAACTAGATTAACTGATTTAGAAAATAAAGTAAAAGATACAGAAACTGAGTTAAGTGAGTCTAAGAACCGTGTTAAGCGATTAGTTAAAGAGTCTGAACAAGCTAACCAAGATAAAGCAACCTTACAAGCCAAGCTTGAGCAAGAAAAGAGAGGTGTAGCTGATTTACAAAACCAACTTCAATCTACTGAAGCATCTAATACTGAAGCACAAACTCGATTGAAACAAGAATTAGAGGTAAAGAATGCTAAAGTTAGTGAGTTAGAAAGTCAAATAGCTGAATCTATTCAAAAAGTTCAAGCGTTAGAGACCGCTCAAAAAGAGGCTGAGGCTAAAGTAGCTGAATTGACTAACCAAAAATCTGAGATTGAAGCTAAGCTACAGCAACAAGGTGAGCTTAGCGCCCAAGAAAAAGCACAACTTGAGCAAGAACTAAAAGATGTTCAAGCTAAAATCACTGAAAAAGAAGATGCGATTAAAGCTTTAGAAGAAAAACTAACAGCGACTGCTAAAACAATGAAAGCTTTGGAAGATGCTAAAGCTCAAGTTGAAGAGAAACTTAAAAATCAAAGTCAGCTTAGCGCTCAAGAAAAAGCCCAGCTTGAAAAAGACCTGCAAGACTTGATGACTAAGCTAGAAGCCCTCAAGAAAGAACAGCCAAAAGCACCAGAACCACCGCAAGCTAAGCCAGAAGCAGGCAAAGACAAACCAGGACAAGCGGCTCCACAGGCTAAGCCTGAGAAACACAGTATTCCTTGGACGGCTCTAACACCTGCTGCTCCAAGCAAGGATGCCAAAGACAGCAAGACCACGCAAGCACCAGTTGACAAGCAAAATAAAGGCCAAGCACCTTCTGCTAACACAGCAATCCAAGCAGCACCAGCTTCTAAGTCAATATCAAGTGCTCAACACAGAGCTAACCAATTACCTGCAACTGGTGAGGCGGCTAGCTTCTTCACAGCTGCTGCTCTGTCTGTTATTGCATCTGCAGGTGTCCTTACACGCAAACGAAAAGAAAACTAGTCAGATTTGGATTACATTTCTACTTCATAACAGAAAAACTTAGTGATTAGCAAAATGACCTTCTACAATAGCCATGGGAGGTCATTTGTGCTGGTTTTAATCACAGTTGCCACTTCCTAAAGAGCCCGTTACATTAACCCTTAAAACGCTTTCTACCAATTGAATCATAAGTTTCAAATTCATGGAATTACTGACCTTTAATATATATATATATATACTGTTTCTTGCTGCAAACTAGCAGAGAAACGAGAGAAACTAAGGAGAAAAAAGGAAATGGTAAAAGGTCATTGGGGGAAAAAGGCGGTACTTGCAAGCCTCATCGTCAGTGCAGGACTATTAAGCAACCAGAGCGTTGTGAAGGGGGATTCTTTTGATACTCCGCAGTCACCGATAGCGAGAGAAATGACGAAAAAAGTTGAAGAATTAGAGAAAAAAATCACTAAAGCAAAAAAACAAAGTATTTGGCTGACATCACATGTAGGATCAGGACATGAGGAGCAGTTTTATAAAAAATATTATGAATTAACAGAACTCCTAGATGATATTACCAATGAGGGAAAGCTAGAAAAAAGTAAGAAGAATGTATATAATGCTCTGGAGGCAGTTGATACTGCTCTTGGGGAAATAATTAATTACAAGGAACAGATTAAAAAACAGACCGAAGAGAATGAGGAATTAACTTCGAAGGTTAAAAAAGCTCAAAAAGAGAGTGAAAAACTAAAAGCTGAGCAAGAGAAAATTAAGACTCGACTGGAAGACTCTAACAAGGCTAATGCTGAGTTAAAAGCTCAAGCTAAGGACTTACAAGAGCAAATTCAAAAGACTACTCAAAGCTTGAGAACAAGTGAAGACAAGGTTACCGAAGCAACAAAACAAAACACTGAGTTACAAGCCCGACTTGATAAAGGCAAAGCTGAGTTAAGTGACCTTCAACAACGTTTTGAAGATGCTACACAATCAAACATTCAAGAAAAAGCCCAACTAGAACAAGAGTTAGAAAAGAAAAAAACCGAGGTTGCTGGACTTGAGGGTCAAGTCGCTGAGTCAACTAACAGACTTAAAGACGCTCAAGCTAAAGTGGCCCAACTAACTGGTGAAAAAGATAGCTTGGCTAAGCAAAAAGCCGAGGTTGAGACACAGCTTAATAGCCAAAAAGAACTTAGTGACAAAGAAAAAGCTGAGTTAGAAGCTAAGCTGAACGATCTTAATGCTAAAATCACAGATAAAGATGCTTCTATTAACAAGCTGAAAGAACAGTTGGATACAAGTTCTCAAAAAGTGAAAGATGCCGAAGCTAAAGTCGCTGATTTGACCAAGCAAAAAGCCGAGATTGAAGTTAAGCTACAACAAAAAGGTGACCTTAGCGCTCAAGAAAAAGCCCAGCTTGAAAAAGAGCTGCAAGACTTGATGACCAAACTAGAAGCTCTCAAGAAAGAGCATGGCAAAACTCCGGATATGCCTCAGACTCCTGAGACGAAGCCTGAGGATCAGTCAAAAGCACCAAGCACGCCAGAAACACCTCAAAAACCAGAGGTTACACCGCAACCTAAGCCTACACCAGAACCTAAAGTTCCTGAGGAAAAACCATCTGAGCCAAAAGCTCCTGAAGTGCCTGAGGTCAAACCAGAAGAAAAACAAGATAAGCCAGGTGCGCAAACTCCACAGGCTAAGCCTGAGAAACACAGTATTCCTTGGACAGCGTTGACCCCAGCGGCTCCAAGCAAGGATACTAAAGACAACAGTGGCAAAAATGGCAAAGACGGCAAAACCGCACAAGCACCAGCTGACAAGCAAAACAAAGGCCAAGCACCTTCTGCTAGCACAGCAAGCCAAGCAGCTGCTACTAGCACACCAAGTCAAGTACCACATTCTGTTAAGCCAGTATCAAATGCTCAACACAGAGCTAACCAATTACCTGCTACTGGTGAGGCGCCTAGCTTCTTCACAGCTGCTGCGATTGCTGTTATTGCATCTGCAGGTGGTATTATTACTGGTAAGCGTAAAAAAGATCAATCTAGAGATGCTTAACCTTCGCTACAAAGTCTAAACTTTAGTGATTAAACGGTTGGAGACTCTACCAACTGCTCATTCCAAAAACCAGCTTTTTTTCCAATAGCACTTC
Source organism: Streptococcus halichoeri (assembly GCF_019774635.1). Lineage (NCBI taxonomy): Bacteria > Bacillati > Bacillota > Bacilli > Lactobacillales > Streptococcaceae > Streptococcus > Streptococcus halichoeri. Next base: position 1,732,246 of record NZ_CP081502.1, on the reverse strand, counting down.
TTGGAAAAAAGCTGGTTTTGTTTATAAAATTCGGCAATGTCAAGGCAGCTTGACCTGATCACCAAACCACAAGTTTAAAAATAAAACAAAACACGACCTCAGGAGTCTATGCTGCAGATTGAGGGCAGACTAAGCTTATCATGTTTTTACATATAAAAGTTCTACAATAGCCAGTGTGGGCTTACCTACCCACGATAGAAATGATAGCACTAGCTTTCTGCTGTGCCATTATTGCCTAAAGCATTAGCTTTTTGATAAAACCATCGTCAAAAAAACCATCTGTTGAGACCTTGCGGCTCATAGCAGATGGTTTTTGCTGTCTTATGTATAGTGATGTTATTCCTCGTAGGGCTTGATGTAGAGAAGTCGTTCAGGGTTGGCTGTTGGCTAAGCTTTTGCCAGGTAGTCCACAATAGCTTGTGCTAAGGCTTTGGCCGATTGTGGATTTTGTCCGGTAAAGACTCGGTGATCACTAGCTACGGTACTTGTGAATGGTTTACCAACCCTGACCGTGGCCCCACCTTCTCTGAGTGCACTTTCTGCTAAAAAGGGAACCATGTCTTGGGTACCATTTTTAGTTTCTTCTTCATTGCTAAAACCGGTTACTTCTTTACCAGCGATGAGGTTTTTTTCAGCAGCATCTTTGATAGGAAGCAGTCCAACAACACCGTGACAGACGGCAGAGACAATGCCTCCTTGGTCATAGATTTGACTGGCTATTGTGGCTAATGACTCGGAGTGCGGGAAATCCCACATGGTACCATGACCACCGGTATAGTAAATAATATCGTAGTCACTAGCTGTTACTTGATTGGGTGATAGCGAAGCGCCGAGGATTCGGTTTTGGAAGTCAGCATTACGGTAGTAAGCTAAGGAAACGTCATCCATATCTGCTAAGCTATTAGGATCCAAGGGAACATAGCCCCCTTTTGGACTGACAACGTCAATCGTGTAGCCAGCCTTTGAAAAGATATCATAGGCATGCGTTAATTCACTTAGCCATAAGCCAGTTAAGCGATCGGCGTCACCGTAAGTACCAACATTTGTCACAACCATTAAAACTTTAGTCATAGCAGCGCCTCCTTAATAAAATTTGGTAATATCTTTAGCATCTAATCGAACAGACTCGTAGCCTTTGTCCTTGGCGACACCCGTAGCCACAATCACCACAGGCACATAGCGTTCAGGATCTAAATCAAATGCTTGAGCTAGCTGATCTTTTTCGAACCCACCAATAGCGTTGGTGTCATAACCATGAGCGCGTGCCACTAGCATGAGCTGCATGGCAAGCAAGCTGGCATCAATATGCACAATATGTGACATTTCTTCACGGCTAGCATTATCATAAGTCGGAACAATCTTAGCTAATTGCTCTTGCTTAACAGCCTCTGGCATCTTATTTTCCTTAACTGCTTTGCCATAGATTTCTTCAGCCCTTTCTTGACTGCGCATATCACCAAAAATAAGGATCATCGCAGCTGAGGTCTCATTTTGTAAGGTGTTAAAACGGATCAGAGGTTTTAACTTAGCCTTAGCCTCAGGGCTTTCGACTATGACTAAACGCCAAGGTTGCATGTTAACAGATGATGGCGCCTTGGCTGCTTCATCAATCATTGTTAGCATTTCATCTTTTGAAATTTTGATTTGTGGGTCAAAAGACCGGATGGAACGACGTCCAAATAAGAGGTCGTCAAATTGATTGTTTTTAAATGACATATAACCGTCCTTTATATTTTTTTAGAGAATGGATGATAGCTACATCACTAGCACTGGACACATCTAGCAGCAGGTGTGTGCTAGTCGCTGAGCAATTTGTAATTTGTGCTAAGCACCGTGTGAGCTTTTACTCATTTAAAGCTTGAATCAAGCTAGTGAGGACACCGCTAGAAACACCAGGGAAGGCAAAAATCATTGCATTAAGCTCTTTAGCACTAAGGCCTTGGTTAATGATTAGAGTGAGTAGGTTAACCATTTCCCCTGCTTCACCGCCTAGCATAGTAGCTCCTTTGAGGGTTTTATCACGCCCAATAACCAGTGTTAATTTAGCATTTTCTTCGAGCTTTGTTTGGAATTTTAATTGTTGACCAAATGGAATATCAACCACCCGGTAGTCATCAGGGTGAGCCTTAGCTTCGTCATTTGTTACGCCGACTTGTGATAGGCGTGGCATAGTAAAGACAACATTTGGAATAGCTGGGTATTGGATAGGATCACTATTTCCTAAAATGACAGAAGCGATATAGTTTGATTCGAAAGTAGCAGTTGGTGTTAATTTTGGAATTTTTTTAGAAACCACATCACCTGAAGCAAAGATATTTGGCACAGCTGTTTGCAAGTGATCATTAACCACAATGCCACCACGGTCTGTTTCAATACCTAAGGCTTCTAGTCCCAAATCTTCCGTGTTAGCAATGCGACCTGTCGCATCAAGGATATAGTCGGTTTCTACGGTTAATCCTGAATCCGTTTTAACCACATAACTGCCATCATCTAAGGCTGTGGCTTGCGTAACTGCTTCGTTAAAGTGGAAGACAGCTCCTTCTTCGGTTAGGGTATCAACAATTGTTTGCACGTAGTCTTTAGGGTAGGCAGCGAGTGCACGGTCACCAAACTCAATAATGTGAACTTCTGTGCCTAATTTGGTTGCCATAGTAGCAAACTCTAAGGAAATAATCCCAGCTCCGATGATAGTCATGCGTTTTGGCATCTTATCTAGACTCAAAAAGTCACGACTGTCATGAAATTGCTCATTGCCAGGCACATTGAGACGCGCAGAGCGTTGACCTGTCGCAATAACGATTTTATCACTGGTGATTTCTTGCTTGTCCACACCGACCGTATGGTCATCAATCAGATGTCCTTTGCCTTTGATCAAATCAATGCCTTGCGCCGCAAATAGTTGTTCCATAGCTGGTGCGTAGCTATTGATCTCTTGCTTCTTATAGTCCATTAATTTTTCCCAAGAAATGTGACCAGAAGTTGCGATACCAGCTTTTTCATAACGAGAAAGTCCATCTAGATACTCAAAGGGGCTCTCTAGCAAGAACTTGGCATTACAACCATAGTTGGTACAGGTACCAGCCGTTAAGTCGCTTTCAATAATCGCAACTTTTTTACCAAATTTTCTAAGCAAAATGGCAGCGTGCCATGATGCATGTCCAGAACCTATAAAAGTAACGTCATATTGATACATATCTTTCTCCTTTTTTTGAAATGGTGGTCCCTTAAGAGTTGTTTAAACACTCAAGAGATGGTAATATTAAATGCGTACATAAGTCGTGCACGATTTATTTAACACAAATTTTAGTATAGTTAAGATTTTTTGTCAACGATTAGACATTTCTGCTATGATATATCCTATATAAAGACCAGGAGGGGCGTATGACATCAGATTTAAAACTTTCACAGCAACTCTGTTTCTCATTTTATACTATTAATAAACTGTTTCACCAACTCTACAAGCAGGTGTTAATGCCTTATGATTTGACCTATACCCAATATTTGGTTTTATTAGTATTATGGGAGAAAAATGACCGGCAACTACACGAAGTGGGAGAATGCCTCAATCTGGCGAGCAATACGTTAACACCATTGCTTAGGCGGCTCGAACAAAAGCAGCTCATTACAAGAGTACGCTTAGAGACCGATAAGCGCCACCTGCACATTCACTTGACCAGTCAGGGGTTACAATTATACCAGCAGCTGCAACCAGAAATCACTAATTTTTTTGCACAACTCCAGGTACTAGAGGATTATCAGCATGATCAGCTACTGCAAAATAACCAAAAACTGATTAAACTATTAGAAAATCGTTTAAGCTAGTCCCGAGCTAGAAAGAGCTTAGCTATTACCTAAAAGCAGTAAGAACCTGCGAGGAGCTTTTCTCTCTTAGGAATCAAGCTCTCAGAGCACAAAAAGGCCAAGAGCTTCCATGAGGTGCTTGGCTAAAAGGTGGTACGTCTGCTAGCTGGTGTGGGGCTGCCTGTTTACCAGTCAAGGGCAGTGTCTTTTTTAGACAAAGCACGTGTGTCACTGTCGCTGGCCACTGATTTTTCCGCTGATTTTGCAGCTTAAAGTTCTACTAGTATGTGCTTTCTAGGTGTCTGGCAGTGTTCAGACAATGAAGTACTAGTAGGCAAAGCTGACATTAAAAAACGCTTTCAAAAGACTAAAAAATCTCTGGCGAAATTGGAATGAGATGGTTAAAAAATAAGATAAGTTGCTCATCTAAGCCGCTATTTTATGGTCATTTCCTTATTTAGTTTGAATTTTTCAGAATTGTCTTATGATTACGGGCCTGGTCTGGCTGTTTCTGCTGGGCGTGCTGGTTGGCAGGAAGGGGAGAATTTCCTTATTTTTTCTCTGTTTTTCTACTTGTCAAAGTGGTTTTGGAGTGATATAATTAACCAGTAAAACGTTAACTAGTTAATTACAAAACCACTTATCTCGCTATTGACATTTAGTTGGCCTGCCAATTTCCTTAGGAAATTGACGTGGTTTGTAAGCAATAATATTTAATTTTTAGCATTCATTTAGTTAATCTTATTTTTAATTAATAACAAACAATCTAAAAGTTCCTTGCCTTGTGCCCTTTTAATTAGCAATGGCCGGGCCTGCGCAGCTATTTTTGCTAGAAAACCTTTGTTACAAACCAATGAATGAGACCAAGTTTTTGACCCTAATTAACGACATTACTTATTATATTAAGGAGATTTTAATTGAACAAAACGTCACGACACAAGCGTCTTTTGTACTTGGCTGGAGTGCTCTTGAGCTGTAACCTTGCTTTGACAGCTTGTTGGTCACCTAATCAAAAGCAAAATACACAGGAGCCTAAAAAGCACCAAAAAGTTTCCAAAGCTAAAAAAACTAAGCAAAAGAAGAGCACAAAAAAATCTTCCCGTAAAGAAGTTGCTGGGATTGATAAACCAACTGATGATGGTTTTTTATTAACCAGTGAATCGCAGATTGAAGGAAGAACAGATCTAGGAATCATTGTTAAACATGGTGATCACCAACATTTCTTCTTTTATTCTGATTTGAAAGGGACCAAGTGGGCCTACTTAATTCCTAAAGATTATAAAGAAGGACCAAAAGCTAGTTATGCACAGTCTCATCACAGCAATGCTCATGCTGGATTTGGGCAAACAGGAGACGGCTACGTCTTTAATCCTAAAGATATTGTCGCTGAAGATGCTAATGGCTATACTGTTCGTCATGGTGACCATTATCACTATATCCTTAAATCTAGTCTTGGTGTACCAACCTTGCAGCAGATCGCGTCTAGCAACCGTCATATCCCGGCAGCGCCACCAATCCTTTATCGTAAGGGCGGTATACCAGGAATTGATTTTAAAACAAGTGATGGCTTTTTATTTGATGGCAAAAACATCAGTGGGATAACGTCAACGGGGATCTTGGTCAAGCATGGTCAACACTACCACCCAATTAGCTTTGAAGAGCTAAAACATAGTAAGTGGTCACACCTGGTCGATCGCTATAAGCCAAACAAACCAGCTGTTAAGCCAGCAGCTAATGCTGACGAAGCAGATTATCAAGCTAAGCGTGCTTACTTGGCCAAAGAGCTGCATATCGATCCATCACGGATTACCAAGGTGGTGACCGATGGTCAGGTTGGTTTAGAATATCCGCATGAGGATCATAAGCACGTTGTGCTACTCAAGGATCTTGATATTCATAAGCCTTTTGAGACGCCAGAAGATCATATTCTGCGTCAGGAAAAGGGTGAAAGCTTTGAGCAACGTAAGGAACGCCTCATCAAGGAATACATGGAGCACTTCAAAGTTAAACGTGAAGACATTACCGTTGATGGCAACTACATGAGTGTGCGTCATGGTGACCACGCTCATGTCTACAAGATTGACCCAAATCTACCAGATGACCCTGAACGGGATGTCAAAACAGAAACTACTAACCTTGAAGCGGAAGACCAATTGGTTTATGGGCCACTTTATAGTCCAAATTCCACCGAAAATCTCAGCCGTAATGGCGTGTATGCCAAATACAAACCAGCTGGTATCAAAAACATCAAGAACTTTGTCTTGTTAACCTTTAACACCAATAGTCATGATGGGGACTTGCTGGTAAATGGCCAAAAGACCAAGCGTGTCTATTATCTGGTGCGTAAGGATTTGGACTGGAGTACTCTCAAAATCCAACGTCCACAAACCATTACACATGATGGCCGGATCTTTAAGGGCTGGAGTGAGGACCTACCAACCTCTGGTATCATGGCGCGTGAAAATAAAGGCTACTATGCTGACTTTTCAAAAGAACTGAATAAGCCAACCAAGGAAGTCTACGGACCTAATGACAATACAAAAGACATTGATCTGTCCAACTATGTGCCGATCCGTTACACGACCTTAGCCAATGGTAAACTGCAACTTGGGGATAAGTTACAGGGTGGTTTTATCTACTTTGTCAACCCTGAATTGACTTGGCGTCAAGCAAAAATTAAGGGTCTTGTGCTACCAAAACCAGTACCAAATGCGGGCTATGAATTTATTGATTGGCGGACAACATCTATCGGCGATGATGGCGATGATAGCAAGGTCAGCGTGACAAATAGCTTAGCAGCTTTTGGCTCAACTGCTCCATACTTAGGCCCATACCAGGCTAAAAATCCTGCTAATCCAACAGATAAGCATGACCCAAGTCGTCACCGCAATTACTACTGGCATAATCCAGACCACTATGTGGCTGTGGCCTTTAAGGTAGATGGTGATGGACAGTTAGTCAGCTCAGCTGGTCGAGGTAAGACCTTGGTTTATCTGGTTCGCAAGGGCATGAGCCTGACGCAAGCTGGTATTTTGGCTCCAGCTTCCCAAGGTCAAAATGGTGCAAGACTTGATCCAAATGCTTCAAGCAAGATTGATTATTCAGCGCCAGTCAACCAAGACACCACCTATACATTTACCTTTAAAAAGACTGTAGACAAACCGGCTGCGAAAAAACGCGAAACGGTTAAACCAGCTGCTCCGGCTGAGCCAGCTAACAAGGCAGCAAAAGCCGATGAAGCCAAAGAAGCAGATAAGCCTAAGGCAGCTGAAACCTCTCCTTCAAAAGCACCTGCAGCGCAAAGCCCAGCGGCACCAGCGGACTCTCCTCTTAAACCCGAAGTGCCTCAAGTGACTGAGCCAAAAGGCGATGCTAAGGAAGAAGAAGGTCATTATCCAACTTTTGAAGACTTAGCCGGTGGCCCTGTTGATATTAATCTAAATAATATTGATCCAAACAATCCATTCTTTTCCTAAGCTAGTCTAAGCTAAAAAGCTTGTTAACCATGTCTAACACCATGGTTGATAAGCTTTTTTTGCTTGCCTCAGCTGCCAGCCGGGCCCCTGTCATTGCAAGCTTTGCTGCTCAGGCATACGAAACAGCCACCTGCAGTTTCAGACATTGAGGTCTGGTTCAAAACGGTGCAGGCCGATTTTTGCTGTCTCCTGACCTTGCTAATTTTTTTGCTGGCACTTGGGAAACAAAATGGTGCAGGGCTATAGCAGGCTGTCTCCTCAAGCTGGCTATCACAGCGCAGCGATTTCCCTTCAAAAAGGCACCCTTTTTGCGAATGGGCGCTGGGATTAGCTAAAAAGTCAGGCATCATGCGGAGTATCGGTGGTGTTTTAGTGTATAATGGGTCTATTAAAGATTTTGAAATTTATGGAGAACTGAGATGAGAATTGATTTTAAGCAGGTTTCGGCCCAAGGTCTAGAGAGCTCGCCGGTGGCTTAGGCTTTAGCGGGCCTACGCGCCAATGAGGCACGCTATTTTTGGAATAAATTTAAGCTGCCCTTTGAGACTGGCCCAGTGAGTGAGCAGCCTGAGGTGATGGCAGATATTGCTAGGCTTCTAAAAGAGGAGCGGGATTTGGTTTTTGCGGCTAGACCTTTGGAAATTGCCCAGCAGTTAGTGGAGGGCGGATTCTATGGACGCATGTATTTTATGAAGATGGCTTAGCCATCAATGTTCTGTATGAATTAGACAATCCTAAAAAGCGGGCAGTTGGTTTGAAGCTGTCCGATGGGATGGCTATTCCGACTGAATTAGTGGAGACATTTAAGTTTGCCCGCCAAAAATCAAAGCTAGCAGGAACGATTCGTGGCTCTTACTTTACCTTGAAGGGGGATCATCAAGCCATGATTGATCGCTGGCTCGAGCACTTAAAAAAATAAGACCGTACGTGACCTGCTAAAGTATTAGAGGTTGGGATTTCTGGGCCTGTTAGTGGTATAATAAGGTGAGTAAAGGCTTATGCTCAGGGAGGATGATCACCATGAAAGAGCGATTTGAAGACGGGGAGTTTTTTATCTTGTCTGATGGGACGCCGCTATATTATCAGCAGCTTGGTCAGGGTCACCCGCTTTTGATGCTGCATGGTAATGGAGGGAGCCATCATTATTTTCGTGGGCAAATAGCCGCCCTAGCCCAGCACTTTCGGCTGATTTTGGTGGATTGTCGCGCCCGCGGTGCCAGTGGCAACTACAAGCATGCCCTGACCTTTGCCATGATGGTCGAAGATATGCGGGAGCTTTTAGATTTTTTAGGAATCGCAGAGCTGTCTATCTTAGGCTTTTCTGATGGTGCCAATATTGCCTTGCTTTTTGCGCACCGCTATCCCAAACGCATCAAAAAACTAGTCCTGAATGCACCAAACACCCGCTTTAGCAATCAATACCATGCTTATCTTAAGGTTGGTCTAGCCTTTTGCCAACGCTGGCTTTCTGAAAGCCACTACCAGCGTTACCTCATTAGTCGGCTCTTGCTGGCTAATCTGCCTCTGGGTAAGAAAGACTTGCAAGCATTGAATCGGCCCTGTCTCTTAATCGTCGGTCAAAAGGACATGATTAAAAAAAGCCATAGTCAACGATTAGCGACTAGTTTGCCTAACTGCCAGTTTATTGAAGTACCTGCAGCTAGGCATACTTTTGCAAAGGCTAAGCCTGAGCTCTTTAATCAATTGCTAGTGCCGTTTTTGCTTGATCAACAAACGTAAATGGCAGCAAGGCTATCATGTAATGAAAGCTTGAGTTGATAGCCATTTACAGATATGTGATGTCTACTATCTAAAACCAGGATACCAGTTTCGTTTTTGAAGACGAAGCTGGTATCCTGGTTTGTTTTGTCTTGCTCTGGCTGAAGCTTATCTGCTTATCAGTTCAGGCTTTATAAGAGATAGGGGTCGTTTTCCCAAGAGCTGAGGTCTTTAGGGTTTGCCACATTGGTATCACGCCCTTGGATTGGTAAGTCCTTGGCAGATTCGGGGTTGGCTGGTTGACTTGGTTTTTGCAAGTGTTGGTAACGAGCATTGTCTTGGTCGTGCTCTTTGCGTGATTTGTGTTCCATTGGTGTTAAATCAATATCCTCAAGTTTGATGCCAAGGGCCTTAGCTAGTCCTTGACCATAGGCTGGATCAGCTTGGTAACAATGGTTAATGTGACGGTACTTAATTTGCAGACTGGCATCACCCATGTTACGTGCCGTATTTTCACATAGGACTAATTGCTGTTCAGGGGTCATAGCCCGAAAGAGTTGGCCAGGTTGAGTGAAGTAATCATGGTCATCTTCGCGAAAATCATAGGCAAAAACATCACCGCCTTCTTGTGGGGGTTCTTTTAGCTCAGGGTGATCAAGCCAGTTTTCATAAGAATTGGGCTGATAGTGGTTTTCTGAGCCCAAGTTGCCATCAACTCGCATTTGACCATCACGATGGAAGGAGTGGTAGTGCTTAACACCTCGTGGGTAATTGACGGGAATCTGATGATGATTGACGCCTAAGCGGTAACGTTGAGCGTCAGCATAGGCCATTAAACGTGCCTGGAGCATGCGATCAGGTGAAAAGCCAATGCCAGGAACGATATTAGCTGGAGAAAAGGCGGCCTGCTCAACATCGGCAAAGTAGTTTTCTGGATTACGGTTGAGCTCAAACTCCCCAACTTCGATCAAAGGAAAAGCTTTTTTGTACCAAATTTTGGTTAGATCAAAGGGGTTATAAGGTAGGGCGCGTGCTTCTTCTTCGGTCATAACCTGAATGTACATTTTCCATTTTGGATATAGGCCCTTTTCAATGGCCGTATAGAGATCGCGCTGTGCTGCTTCGCGGTCTTTGGCCACGACTAGTTCTGCTTCTTGATCGGTGAAATTTTGAATTCCTTGTTGAGAACGAAAGTGGAATTTCACCCAGACGCGCTCATTTTGAGCATTAATGAGGGAATAAGCGTGGGAAGAAAAGCCGTGCATATAACGAAAAGAAGAAGGGATGCCACGATCAGACATGGTAATTGTTACCTGGTGGAGCGCCTCAGGTAGTGAGGTCCAAAAGTCCCAGTTGGTATTTGGTGAGCGCATGTTAGTCCTTGGGTCACGCTTGATGGCATGATTAAGATCAATGAAATGCTTGCCATCTCTAAAGAAGAAAACTGGAGTATTATTACCAACCATATCCCAGTTGCCTTCTTCGGTATAGAATTTAAGGGCAAAGCCACGAATATCACGTTCTGTATCAGCGGCGCCTCGTTCGCCAGCGACAGTGGAAAAGCGGGCAAACAGTTCAGTCTGCTTACCAAGCTCTGAGAAAATGCTGGCTTTGCTATAGTGACTAATGTCATGGGTTACGGTAAAGGTCCCAAAGGCGCCTGAACCTTTGGCGTGCATCCGACGTTCTGGGATGACTTCGCGATTAAACTGAGCTAGTTTTTCCTGTAACCAGACATCTTGTAACATGGCGGGACCACGCTTTCCAGCAGTCATGGTATCTTGGTTATCTTCGACGGGTCGGCCAGCAGCAGTGGTCATGCCTGGATATTTGCCAGTGCGGGGATTTTCTGAAGCTAAGGGATCGCCGAGCCCATTTTTGGTTCTTGGATCATATGATGTCATTATTTACCTCCTTTGTGACGTCTTAACAAGGTATTTAACATCAACATCAGTTGTCACCTTGATTATAACAAAAGAAAGCGATTACTTGAAAAATAAAGCTGCTTATTTTTAGCGTGCAATCAGATGTCGCTTATAATTGACAGGCTTAGCCTAAAGCGTTATACTGGATATGTCAATTATATTTGACAGGAAAGATGAAAATGAATCGTGTAAGAGAATATCGTCAAGCTCTAGGCTTGTCACAACTACAGTTAGCTAGGATGATTGCAGTATCACGGCAGACGATTAATATGATTGAAAATGCTAAATACAACCCGTCATTGGACTTATGTTTACGGCTTGCAAAGGCCTTACAGACAGATTTAAATAGACTATTTTGGGAGGAGTAATATGCAAGAGCGTAATTGGTATCTGACACTGTTAACCTTATTTTATGACATTTCAGCTGATCTTGATGAGCTGACGCAAAGAGAATTAATGACCTTTGGTCATAATATGTACCTGCTATTTTCTGTGGTGATTTTCCTGCGCCTGGTCTGTGAGCTCTTTGGTTATGGCCAATACATTGATTTACTGCTGGTCTTAGTTTTTGTTTATGCACAGTTTAAACAGGAACGTTTAATTAAAAGCTTGCACTTAGACCGGCTAGAAGTCAGCCAAGCAGAGCTTTTGTCTGCCAAGAAAAAACAGACAAAACGAGCTTTTTACAAGGCTCTTGTTGTTGGCAGTCTGACCTTCTTGCTCTCTTTGCTCTTTTGGCATACGACAGTTATCGTGGATAGCGAGATGGATAAGAACAGCTTCTTTCTTGTTTTCACACCGCTTGCCACACTCTTGTTCACCTTGGCTAGCTTTTGGCTTTTTGTTCGTGAGTTGCAAAAAAAGATTGTTGTTATTGAAGACTAGTCCTGGTTTAGAGCAGGTGTTACATAGTAGTGAGGTAGTGATATGATTCGTTTAGCTCAAGTTGCAGATGCTCCTCAGTTGCAACGCATCTGTGAACAGGCGCTTGGCTACCCAGCCAGCCTTGAATTGGTCGAGCAGCAACTGTTGAAATTATTGCAAGATAGGGATAATCATATGATTTTTGTTGCGACAAAAGGATGTGACGGGACAGAGCAAGTGCTTGGCTTTGTCCATGCGCAGCGCTATGAGACTTTTTATACTGAGAGTGGTGTCAATATCCTTGGTTTAGCCGTTTTACCGACCCATCACCATCTGGGAATTGGTCGCGCCTTAATGGCTAAGATTGAGCACCTAGCAAGCCAAAAAGGCTTGGCCTTTGTTCGGCTTAATTCTGGTTCACAGCGCAAGCAAGCCCATCATTTTTACCAGCGGTTGGGGTATCGTTCAGATAAGCTGCAAAAGCGGTTCCTTAAGAAGCTGCCTATGGATTGATGATGGTGGTTCTTGTGGTCTAGCTAATGCTGTTAGCTAGGCTTATGCTTGAGCTAGGCTTAAGTCTGTAAAGGCTTGGCCCATGTCAGGCTCGTTTAGAAGATAGGAGGCGTTTTTGGACGCCTTTTTTGGTGCCTGGCGTGAGCGATTTAAGAAAAAACAGGGGCTTTGTAGTATAATAACTTTTGGGCTTTTTTGAGCCAGAAATGGAGGAGAGAGATGAAAAAGACCTTTACTTTTTCAGAAATTATTGCTTTTGATAACTATGAGATTGAAGCGGTTACACCCGGTGATGTCATGGTTAAGACTAAGGTAACAGCCAGTGCTTTGAATTACCATCATACCGCGCATGGCGGCTATTTATTTGCCTTGAGTGATCAGATTGCAGGTTTGGCTAGTGTGTCAACGGGCTATGATGCTGTGACACAACAGGCCAATATACATTATTTACGACCTGGTAAGCTTGGTGATTGTCTGCATATTCACGGGATCTGTCTTCACAATGGCCGTACGACTAAGGTTGTGGAGGTAACGATTACTAATCAGGCCCAAAAAACCTTAAGTAAGGCTAGTTTTACCATGTTTGTAACAGGTAAGCGGCAAGAAGAGACTGGAGTAACTCAGCAAAGCTAGTGTTTCGTTTTTTTAGCAATTAAGCAAGGAAGCTGGAAATTTTCTGGCTTTTTTGGCTATTTATAAGGCGTCAAACCTGACAATTTGGTTAAATGGTGTTAAACTATTATTGAGAATGATTATAAATAAGCAATTTGCTATCTCTAGGTAAGGAGTCAATATGTCTTTTTTAGAATTTAAACAAGTCCAATTTGACGCCGACGATAAACAAATCCTAAAGGATATTTCCTTTACAGTAGATCAGGGGGATTTTGTTTCGATTGTTGGCCCTTCAGGAAGTGGGAAAAGTACCCTTTTGAAATTGGCCAGTGGCCTGATTAGCCCAACCAGTGGTCAGGTGCTTTTTAAAGAGCAGTCCTTGGAAGCACAAGACCCGATTGCTACTCGAAAGACTATTTCTTACTGCTTTCAAGCACCAAATCTATTTGGTGACACAGTAGAAGATAACATTGCCTTTCCTTTTACTATTCGCCATCAAGAAGTTAATCAGACCCGTGTTGCTGAGCTCTTTAAGCTCTTACAAATGGATACTTCCTATTTGAAGCAAGAGGTGACAAAGCTCTCTGGTGGTGAGAAGCAGCGGATCGCTCTGATTAGACAGCTCTTGTTTGAACCTAAGGTTTTGCTTTTAGATGAGGTGACCTCTGCGCTTGATGCCGCCAATAAGGGCATTGTGGAAGAGGTCATTCAGTCTTTGCATGATAAGGGCTTAACCATTCTTTGGATAACCCATGATGAGGAGCAAAGTCATAAGTTTGCTAATAAGTTGTTAACGATTAAAGAAGGCCAAGTGGCATCTATGGAGGTACTTAAATGAGCGGCGCAAATTCAATTTCAGTAACGTCACTTCTTATGGCTTCATCGCTGGTTTTGATTACCCTCTTTTTCTCATACTGGCAAAAGCTACGTTTGGAAAAAGAAATCCTTGTCGGTGCGGTGCGAGCAGTCGTCCAATTGCTCTTAGTCGGCTTTGTCTTGAATTATGTATTTGGCTATGAAAATCCGATTTTTACGACCTTATTATTGCTCTTTATGATTATTAATGCTTCCTACAATGCTGCTAAGCGTGGTAAAGGGGTGGCACATGGTTTTCAGATTTCCTTTGTGGCTATCACACTAGGTACGGTCATTACCCTTTCAATGCTCATTTTTTCAGGCATCCTTAGGTTTGTGCCCAACCAAATGATTCCTGTTGGGGGGATGATTATCAGTAATTCCATGGTTGCGATTGGCTTGTGCTATAAGCAATTATTAGCAGACTTTAAAAGCAGACAAGAAGAAGTGGAAACCAAGTTAGCCTTAGGAGCAGATATTTTGCCAGCTTCTATTGATATTATTCGTGATGTCATTAAGACTGGGATGGTGCCTACTATTGATTCAGCAAAAACGTTAGGGATTGTTTCTTTGCCAGGTATGATGACCGGGCTAATTCTTGCTGGGACATCGCCCATTCAGGCAGTGAAGTACCAAATGGTAGTTACCTTTATGTTGCTTGCGACCACATCAATCGCCTCCTTTATCGCTACCTATCTGGCCTACCGTCTTTTCTTCAACAAGCGCAAGCAATTGTCCATAAAACACCAGTAAGTAGCCAAAACCAAGCTTAGGGGTGGAGGTGGCAACTCGACAGGTCAAGAATAACTGAAACATTGAGTAGTTTTCATAAGCTATTAGGCAGTTTAAGCAGGCGAAGGCCACAAAAACATGCAGCGAGAAACTTCTCTGCGGATGGTGTGGTGTAATTGTCTAATTCGCTTGACAATTCACAGAAAATAAACTATACTAAAAACAATTAAATACTGCTTTAAACATGTTCCGTGAGACGTGAAAGCCCAAAAAAGAGGACTGCTTTTTGCTGTACTCTGATTAGTTGTAACTGGAGTGACTCATGGAAAAAACTTTTTTCGTGGGTCTTTTTTTGGTCTTTGCTAAAGCGTATTCAATTAATTAAGGTAGTCAGAGAGCTACTATTAAAGGAGAAAAGTATATGCTAAACTTGTCTTTAGACAGAAACAACCAGCGAGCCTTGGCAGCAGCCATTGTTGCCTCAGGCACAGATGACCTCAATGTCATGTTCCTGGCTTTTTCGATGTCGTCAATCATTGCTGAATTGGGCATAACAGGAGCCCAAGCTGGCTGGATTGCAACAATTACTAATCTAGGCATGTTGGCTGGCGGTCTGTTTTTTGGCTTATTAGCCGATCGCTACCAAAAATTTAAAGTATTCAAATGGACCATCCTTGTCTTTTCCTTGGCAACGGGCTTGATTTTCTTTAGCACATCGATCCAATCACTCTATCTTTTGCGGTTCTTGGCAGGAGTAGGAGTTGGTGGTGAATATGGCGTAGCCATCGCGATTATGGCAGGCATCGTTCCACCCCATAAGATGGGCCGTATCTCATCACTAAATGGCATCGCAGGCCAAATTGGTTCGATCAGTTCAGCACTCTTAGCTGGCTTTATTGCGCCGGCACTTGGCTGGCGCGGCCTCTTTCTTTTTGGACTTTTGCCCATCCTACTGGTTCTTTGGATGTGGCTGGCTATTGATGACA
The DNA here is from genome assembly GCF_019774635.1 of Streptococcus halichoeri. Taxonomy (NCBI): domain Bacteria; kingdom Bacillati; phylum Bacillota; class Bacilli; order Lactobacillales; family Streptococcaceae; genus Streptococcus; species Streptococcus halichoeri. The sequence goes on along the minus strand of NZ_CP081502.1, from coordinate 1,716,763 downwards.
ATGCTATCTGGGACCGTGGAGCTATGACTCAGGAGCAGGACCAACCGATCAAAATGAGTCAGCTGTTTAAAACCCCTACTTTAACCGCGCAAACTTTGGCTTTAATGGTGATGACAACAGTCCAGATTGCTGGGTATTTTGGAATGATGAATTGGTTACCAACGATTATCCAAACTAGTCTGAACGTTTCAGTCAAAAATTCTTCCTGGTGGATGGTAGCGACCATCCTGGGCATGTGCTTGGGGATGCTCACCTTTGGGCAAATCTTAGATCGGTTTGGTCCTCGCTTGGTTTACAGTCTGTTTCTCTTGACCTCTGCTGTCAGTGTTTATCTCTTTCAGTATGCTAATTCCCTTATCAGTATGGTGATTGGCGGAGCTATTGTGGGTTTCTTTGTGAATGGCATGTTCGCAGGTTATGGCGCAATGATCACCCGACTCTATCCACATCATATTCGCGCAACAGCCAATAATCTCATCTTAAATGTAGGCCGGGCCCTTGGTGGCTTTTCCTCAGTCATTATTGGGCAAATTCTTGATGTTTCGGGTGTTGCGACTGTCATGGTTTTTTTAGCAACGCTGTATGTGATTAGTTTTATGGCTATGCTAACCATCAAGAACTTAAAGCCCAGCACCTATGCCTCTTTAGGACAAGAAGGAGCTGTGCTGCATTCCTAGTACTGAGGGCTTGCTCATCAGCATAAGCTAGCAGGGCTTTTCAAAAACAAACAATAAATAACTGACGCCAAGCTGTCTTTAGGCATTTAATCTCCAGCCTCAAGCAGTTTGCGCCAGTCATTAACGCTTATCGCCTTTTTCTTGCAGGCATAGCTGACAGCTGACTGGCTTGTAAGCAATCAGCTATAATACAATAAAAGCCCCTTAGGAGCAACTGTTACAGACGTTAGGCCGGGACAAAAAAGCCTAACGTTTTTTGCTTAAAGCAGTCGCTTTCTTTGGGGACTTTTGCATGAGTCGGTTACGGTGTCGTTTTTAATCGTTTGAGTTGAGGCGCTGCATAAACCGCTGCCGGTTGACCCTGACACGTGTATGGCAGGCTTTGGCAACTAATCGGTCATGGACATAGGCCTCCAAACGAAAATCATATTTATGGCCTTCTTCTTTGAGGGCGATGATGACAATGGTGACTGTTTCGCCAATAGCAGATGCTGCTAAATGTTGTAGTCCTAATTCGCTCCCAACCGTTGTATGTGCTTCATCCAATTGCTGACTGGCAAATTCAAAGGCTGTATTTTCCATAAAGGCTGCCAGTGCTGGCGTAGCTAAAACGTTTAGGTCACCAGACTTTACAGCGTTAGCAGCGTGTTCTGAGTGAGTATCAAAGGTTTTTGAAAAGATAGCCATGGTGTTTCCCCCTTAATGTGTTACTATCATTATAATATATTAAACGCTTACAGTCATCTCCTGGCCGTCACGTATGGTATACTAATAAAAGTATCAAACAGGAAAGAGAAAGAGTCAACAACTAGCTATGCGATTAGACAAATGTTTAACAGATCTAGGCTTAGGTACCCGAAGTCAGGTCAAACTTCTCTTGAAGCGAGGCGAGATTGCGGTGAATGGTCGCACAGAAAAATCAGCCAAGTTTCAACTGGATCCAGAAAAAACCGAGATTAGCTACCAAGGGCAGGTGTACCGTTATGAAAGCTTTTTATATTACTTGCTTAACAAGCCAAAAGGAGTTGTCTCTGCAACCGAAGATAAGGTGCACAAGACTGTTTTAGAGTTGCTTGATCAGCAAGCTAGGCACCGGCAGGTCTTTCCGGTGGGGCGTTTGGATAAGGATACCCATGGGCTTTTGCTGCTTACAAATGATGGCCAGCTGGCGCACCAACTCTTGTCACCTAAAAAACATGTTGCTAAGGTTTATCGTGCCTTGGTTTCTGGCATCATGACCCAAGCAGACCAAGAACATTTTGGCTCTGGGATAAGGCTCAAGGATCATCATTGCTTGCCTGCTCGACTGAGCATTTTAGCAACTGATCAGGCTAAGCAACAATCAAGTGTAGAGATTGTCATTCAAGAAGGTAAGTTTCACCAAGTTAAGCGAATGGTGCAAGCTTGTGGTAAGGAAGTCCTGGATTTACAACGCACCCAAATGGGGCCGTTAAAGTTAGACCCTGCTTTGGCTTTAGGGGAATACCGTCGGTTAACCCCTCATGAATTAGCTCAACTGAAAAATACGCTGTAAAAAAGAGAGCTCCTCTGTTATGAATACCTTAGCTTGTGAAAAAGAGCTAGTCTCATCAAAGGCACTTGTTGCAATCATTTTTTATAGTGAAAAAGGCTATTGCAGATGCAAAAATAGTGATCGCTCCCAAAAATAATCACAGGATAGCCGTAGGGATGATTTAATTTAGGCATGTATTTACAGTTCATACCATATCAGCTAACTAAGAGTGCTAAAGGCATGCACCATGTCGTTACGATAGGAAGGGCAGGATTTTATATTGCTTGAGCTCTGCTTGGCTAGTTGCTCTGCTTAAACAGCAAAAAAGCTTGAAACAAAGCGTTTTTTGCCTCAAGCGGGATTTACTGATAAGCGTTTCTTATAGGGCCCATTCGCCAGCACGGAAAATCGGAATAACTCGGCCATCTTTGGTAATACCATCAAGGTCCATATGTTCAGATCCAATCATAAAGTCCACATGAGCTGTAGAGCGATTAAGCCCAGCAGCTTTTAATTGGTCTTGACTCATTTCAGTGCCTCCTTTAATACTAAAGCCATAGGCTGCGCCAATAGCAAGATGGTTAGAGGCATTTTCATCAAAAAGTGTATTAAAGAAGGTTAAGCCAGATAGTGAGATAGGAGTTTTATGCGGTACAAGGGCTACCTCACCAAGGGATTGTGCTCCTTCATTTTCTGCGATTAAGCGTTTAATGGTTTCTTGCCCTTTTTTAGCTGTCACATCAACGATTTGGCCATCTTTAAAGGTGAAGGTCATATCTTCAATGACTACACCAGCATAGGATAAAGGTTTGGTTGAAGTCACATAGCCATCAGCACGTCGATAATCTGGTGCTGAAAAGACCTCTTCTGTTGGCATATTGGCGATAAAGGCTTCGCCCTGAGCATTAAGACTTCCTGGCCCTTCCCAGATATGATTTGCTGGCATGCCCAGCCTCAGGTCGGTCCCTTTGGCCTTGTAGTGCAACTGGTCGAATTGATAGCTATTGAGCAGCTCAGCTTTTTTAGACAGCTTGGCCTGGTGTTCTTCCCAAGCTTTAATGGGATCGGCCTCGTAGATGCGGTTCATTTTGAAAATGGCATCCCAAAGAGCATCAACTTGTTCTTCTTGACTTGTTAACTCGGGAAAGACCATAGCCGCCCAGTCAGGGCTTGCTGCTGCCGCGAGATTCCAGCTGACCTGATTAGCTTGGGTGGCTGTCCGCTGTTCAGCTAGAGCCACTGTATTGGCTTTGGTTGCTGCGGCAAGTCGTTTAGCATCCACACCTGCAAAGGCATTGGGGTCACTTGAGCGCACCACTAGACGGCTAGCTTTTTTCCCTAGGTAATAACGGGAGCGTTCAACCACGTAATCTGGTATCTGAACCAAGCGATCAAAGTCAGCATGTAAGAGTTTTTCTTTGGTTATAATGTCATCGATGTAATCAACAACAACCTCAGCCGCTCCCGCTTCATAGGCTTTTTTAGTTAAGAGACGTGCCAAAGGAAATTGGTCAACAGCAATAGTAATCAATAAGGTATGTCCTTTTTATACATTGACCCCTTTTTTAATTAAGAGGTCAGCATATTTCGCTAGGTAGCGACCAAAGTCAGCAAGCACCATAGTCTATCTCCATCATTTCATTTTGTCGTTCCTAAATGTAGCATAAATGGCTTAAAAGTACAAGTTAACCTGGGGCCTTCTAAAGGGAGATTGGCATTTGCGTATTCTGTTATTTCGTGTTAAGATAAGTAGAGAAAAAATCAATGAAGAGGTAAGATAAAGTGGCATTTGGTGACAATGGACCACGCAAAAAAACAACATTTGAAAAAATGACATTGTTTGTGGTTGTCTTAATGGTTTTAGTAACTGTTGGTGGACTGATTGCAGGAGCACTTGCAGTATTAGTGTAAAAAAACGCTGTCAGGCGTTTTTTTAGAATATTAGAATTAATGAAAGTAAGAGATAAGTAAGTATGAGTATGTTTTTAGACACGGCTAAAATTAGCGTTCAGGCAGGCCGTGGTGGCGATGGAATGGTTGCCTTTCGCCGGGAAAAATATGTCCCAAACGGTGGCCCTTGGGGAGGTGATGGCGGCAAAGGTGGCTCTGTTATCTTTAGAGTTGATGAGGGTCTTCGCACCTTGATGGATTTTCGTTATAATCGCAAATTTAAGGCCAAAGCTGGTGAAAAAGGCATGACCAAAGGCATGCATGGTCGTGGCTCGCAAGACTTAATTGTGCCTGTGCCACCAGGAACAACGGTTAAGGATGCTACAAGTGGCAAAGTCATCACCGACTTGGTGGAAAACGGCCAAGAGTTTGTTGTGGCACATGGTGGCCGTGGTGGGCGTGGTAATATTCGTTTTGCCACCCCTCGCAATCCTGCTCCAGAAATCGCTGAAAATGGTGAACCTGGTGAAGAGCGTGAACTAGCATTAGAATTAAAGATTCTCGCGGATGTGGGACTTGTTGGCTTTCCTTCTGTTGGCAAATCCACCTTGTTGAGCGTGGTTTCGGCAGCAAAACCTAAAATTGGAGCCTATCATTTCACCACTATTGTGCCTAATATTGGCATGATTAGAACTAAAACGGGTGATAGCTTTGCAATGGCTGATTTACCTGGTCTCATCAAAGGCGCTAGCCAAGGCATTGGACTTGGCACCCAATTTTTACGGCATATTGAGCGTACTCGTGTTATCCTTCATGTGATTGATATGTCTGCTAGTGAAGGTCGTGATCCGTACGAGGACTACCTTGCTATTAATAAGGAGCTTGAGACCTATAATTTGCGGCTTCTGGAACGCCCACAGATTATTGTAGCTAATAAGATGGACATGCCTCAAGCACAGGAGAACTTGGAGAAGTTTAAACAAAAGCTGGCTGCCAATTATGATGAATTTGCGGAGCTGCCGCTGATTTTTCCAGTGTCAACTTTGGCCAAACAAGGTTTGGATAATCTCATGAATGCTACCGCAGAGCTTCTTGAAAAGGCGCCTGAGTTTCTCCTTTATGATGAAAGTGACATGGAAACCGAAGAAGTTTATTACGGTTATGAGGCACAGGAGCGTCCCTTTGTTATTAGTCGCGCTGATGATGCTTCTTGGGTCTTATCTGGTGAGAAGCTGGAGAAACTTTTTGTCATGACCAATATGGAGCGTGATGAGTCCATCATGAAATTCGCCCGCCAATTGCGCGGAATGGGTGTTGACGATGCTCTGCGCGAGCGCGGTGCTAAGGATGGCGATCTTGTGCGGATTGGTAAATTTGAATTTGAGTTTGTGGATTAATTGGCTGCCTAGCAATGGTTCTATGGCAAAGCCAGCTTAGCTCATCATTTCTTTAAGTGGAGGTGTTTATGGGAGATAAACCAATATCGTTTCGAGATGAAAATGGTCATTTTGTCTCAGCAGCCGATGTTTGGAATGCTGAAAAGCTAGAAGAATTATTCAATACGCTTAATCCCAATCGTAAATTACGGTTGGAGCGCGAGCGTTTAGCCAAAGAACAGAAGTCGACCTAGGTCACTTCGCTGAGATTGAGGTTGGGTACCCAAAAGGTGCCTTGCCTCAATCTTTTTTTGTTTGCCCTCGCTGTTTTTAAGCATTACGGGACCACAAAAAGACGCAACGAAAGCCTTTAGGCTTAGCTGCGTCTTTTGGTTGATTATACATTTAACACTTTGTCGAGAAATTCAATCAAACGCGGGTGTTTTGGGGCATCAAAAACCTCTTCAGGGCTACCATCTTCTAAGAATTGACCGCCATCCGTAAAGATAACCCGGTTGGCTACTTGTCTTGCAAAGCCCATTTCGTGCGTGACAATCAGCATGGTCATGCCTTGCTTGGCGAGGTCACGCATGACGTTTAAGACATCACCAACCATTTCGGGGTCAAGAGCTGAAGTTGGCTCGTCAAATAGCATAATGTCAGGATTCATTGCTAGACTGCGGGCTATCGCCACCCGTTGTTTTTGACCACCTGAAAGACTGGCAGGGTAGGCATCTGCCTTTTCACTTAGTCCAACCTTTTCCAGTAAACTTAAGCCATGTTTACGGGCCACTTCTGGTGTTTCCTTACCCAGTTCGGTTGGAGCAAACATGATATTTTCCAGAACAGTCATATGGGGAAAGAGATTGAAGTGTTGGAAAACCATGCCAATATTCTCACGCGCCTTATCAATATTGGTGTGAGGGTCTGATAACTCATAACCATCCACGACAACTTTACCACTAGTAATGGTTTCTAATAAGTTGAGTGTTCGAAGGAAGGTTGATTTACCAGAGCCTGATGGGCCAATGATACAAACCACATCTCCTTCATAGAATTTGGCGTTGATTCCTTTGAGTACTTCATTATGGCCATAGGATTTATGAAGGTCTTGAACATCAATTTTTAATTCTGCCATTAGTTAAGCCTCTTTTCTAAGCGTTTTGCTAAGCGTGTTAAGAGCGTAATCATAATTAAATAGATAATTGCTAAAATTGCGTACATCCGGAAAGATTGATAGTTACGGGCAATAATAATCTTTCCTGTTTGGAAAAGTTCAACCAAGCCAATTGCAGAGACAATCGTTGTGTCTTTTAGGGAAATGACAAACTGATTGATGAAGTTTGGCAGCATGACCTTGACTGCCTGTGGTAGGATGACCTTTTGCATGGTTTTGTGGTAGGGGATACCAAGGCTACGGCTTGCTTCCATTTGCCCTTTAGAGATAGCGTCAATACCACCACGAACTATCTCAGCGATGTAGGCTCCTCCATTTAGGGAAAGAGCAATGGTTGAAGCAACAAAATCATTAATCGGTGATTGGTGACCTGTTAGGGTTTCAATCAGATTAGGTAAGCCCCAAAAGATAAAGGCTGCCACAATCATTAGGGGAATACCGCGGACAAGATCAACAAAAATCGTGGAGGTTAAGCGAAGCCCTTTACTTGGAGACACTGCCATCATACCAAATAAAATCCCAATCAGCATGGCAATGGCAAATGAAATTAAGGTTAGGCTAAGGGTTGTTCCCAAACCTTGAAGGAGTTGTCTATAGTTGTTGGAAAGCAAACCAAAGATGGTTGACTCATCAGCGTTTTTGGCATGGGCATCGGTCTTGTCTTCACTTGCTAAGTATTTATGAATGATGGCGTCATATTCACCAGATTTTTTCAGTTGTGCTAAGCCATTATTAAACATTTCGATCAGTTCAGGATGGCTCCCTTTTTTAACAGCAAAGCCATATTCACCTGAAGCTTCTCCCTTGAGAGGGGTTTCGAATTTGCGGCCTTGCTTAATGGCGTATTTGAGGATAGCCTCATCATCCATTAGGGCGACAATCGAGCCAGAATTTAGGCTGTCATACATTGATGATGCTTCATCAAAAGCCTTTAATTTATAGTCATAAGTCGCTTTATTCTTTTCCAAAAAGTCATAAGAAGCAGTGCCTTTTTTAGCTCCGACTGTTTTGTGACGGAGGTCTTTGTAAGAGGTGATAGAGCTGCCTGCTTTTGTACCTAGGCGAATTTTTGAAGTATAGTAGGAGTCTGAAAAATCAAAAATAGCTTGACGCTGTTCTGTCACAGACATTCCGGCGATGGCACCATCAGCTTGGCCTGATTGGACAGCATTAAGCGCCGCGTCAAAACCTGGATTTGAAATATCAAGTTTGAAGCCTTGTTGCTTAGCAATGGCTTTTAAAAGCTCCATATCAATGCCGACATATTTGCCTTGACCATTTTGAAATTCAAAGGGGGCAAAGGATGAATCGGACACAATTTTATAAGTTGCTTTTTGTGGGCTGGCTTTTTTAGAGGCATCACCGGTGCTTGAGAGGCTTTTTGTGGCACTAGAAGCGCCGAGCCATTTTGTCATAATATCTTGATAAGTGCCATCTGCTTTCATTTCTCTAAGAGAAGTGTTAAACTGCTTGACTAACTCATCATGGCCTTTTCCTTTTTTGACGGCAAACCCAAAGCTACCAATTGCTTCACCGGGCATATTGATAGCCAGATTTTGATTTTGCTTAATGGCATATTGGATGACGGGTTGGTCATCCATGACGGCGTCGATTGAGCCAGAAGAAAGACTGTTATACATGAGGTCACCCGTGTCAAAGGTTTTAACATGGTAACCGTAGGTTTTTTTATGGTCATCAAGAAAACTTTGTGCAGCAGTACCATTTTTGACACCAACTGTTTTTCCTTTTAAAGCATTGTACTTTTTGATTGGTTTTGCTTTTTGAGTGGCAATGACAATCTTAGTATCATAATAAGGATCTGAAAAAGTAAACACCTTTTCGCGTTCCTTAGTAATTGTTGTGCCTGCCATTAAAGCATGGGCTTGTCCAGATTGGACAGCGTTAACAGCCGCATCAAAGCCGGGAAAGGACATTTTTAAGTCCCAATGTTGGCGTTTAGCTACTTCATTTATAATATCAACATCAATGCCTTTATAGATTTGATCAGCATCCTTAAACTCAAAGGGAGCATAAGCTGTATCTGAAACAACAGAGATAGTTTCAGCTTTGGCAAGTCCCGGGACAAGAAAAAGAATGGATACTAGTGACAGAAAACCTGCCTTAAAAAACTTTTTCATGGTGTTCTCCTTCATAAAATATGACTCATTATACCAAAAAATAGGTGTCAAGGCAAGTCAAGTGGTAGTTTCATGTTAGGTTTTATAACATCATTTTGCCAAAGGCAAATCAAGGCATTTCTAAAAAACTATGTTAAAATCCCGAGTTTATCAGTTAATTGACTTCGCAGGGGTTGTTTTTGCGATAACAGCGGTATTTCTTTTGATTTTTTATCTCTATTTATTGTTGTGAACGGCAATGTATGTTATACTATAGTTATGGCATTTATTCGAATTACAAAAAACAGAGAAGGTCGTAAGCATGTTTATCTTGTTGAAGGATATCGTGAGAACGGAAAGTCAAAACAACGGATTCTTCATAAATATGGTTTGTTGGATGAATTAGAAGCGAAAGAGCCAGGTATTCTTGAGCGATTAAAACGTGAGGCAAAGGAGGAATCACACGCTAAATCTGAAGAATTTCTGATTAAGCTTTCTCTAAAAGACCCAATGAACGCACCTGATGAAAACATTGGTTGGAAGATTTTAGAAGACCTTTACACAACCCTCAAGCTAAATAGATTCTTTAAAAAAAATAAACCGTCAAAAATGACGATTGACTTAGATCAAACGGTTAAGCTTCTGCTCTTTCAACGAATTCTGAACCCAGGAAGCAAATATAGAACTTTCTACCATCAAACTTCCCTATTTGGAAATTGGAATGTTCCATATAATTCAGTATATCGGTCACTAGATGTCTTGAACAATCTTCAATCAGAACTTCAATACCACCTCCATCAAGAGGTCAGTCAATTAACGAATCGAACAGGAACGTTAGTGTTTTACGATGTTACCAACTACTTTTTTGAAATTGATGTTCCGGATGAGGATAGACACGATGAAAATGGAGATATCCTTGTAGAGGGCCTTCGTCGAAGAGGAGCCAGTAAAGAATACAGGAGAGACCCCATTATCCAAATGGGATTATTCATGGATATAAATGGTATTCCCATAGCTTATAGACTTTTTAGAGGTAACGTTACAGACCCTATCACCTACATCCCTGCAATTGAGCAAGTAAAGAAACAATTTGGGATTGAACGGTTGGTAGTGGTCGCAGACAAGGCCATGAACAGCACAAATAACCTACAAGCTACTATAAAGAATAATGACGGTTGGCTTTTCTCTCAAAAGCACCGTGGGAAACGTGGCGCTCCAAAGGATATTCAAGAAAACATATTGGAAGAATCTGGTTGGCAGTTTAATCAAAATCTCACTTTTGCTAAAAAGTCTTACATTCGGGAGAGAAAACTTGGGACAAAGAAGGATTCCCCAACTGTTAAAGAAAAAGTGCTGATGACATGGTCTAAAAAATATGAAGATAGAGAACGGATTCGACGCGAAGGAGCTCTCGACTATGCCAATAAGTTAACCAATGCAGAACTATTTCGACAAACGAGTAAGAAGGGAGGGAAGAAATACCTTGAATTGAGCTACTTGGATACCGAAACTGGAGAGGTTAAACCATTTTCACCACTTATCCGACTTGATCAAGAACAGGTGGAATATGATGCTCAATTTGATGGAGTTCATGTCCTTGTAACGAGTGAAATTGAGATGGAGGATGATGCTATATTAGCGGCCTACAAAGAACTATCCTCTATTGAAAGTTGTTTTCGAATAACCAAAACAGAGTTTGAAACTAGACCTGTTTACGTAAGGAAAAAGGAACATATTGAAGGCCATTTCCTAATCTGCTTTATCAGTTTAGTAATGATTCGCTTATTGTATTACATTAGCGATAAGAAGATGAGTCCTGCTAGAATGATTGACAGCTTAAACAGTATGTTAGCTTCAACTATGGGACAAGGAATATATAGAGTCCAGCAAAATCATGAAGCAAGTGAATTCCTTCGTTTATTAGGTATTACTTGGGACCGTGGAACAGTCAGACACGAAGATATTCAAAAGTTAGGGAAAAACTGCATACACAACACGATTTACAACTTAAAAAAGCTTCAATAACGTTGATTTGACAGCGTTTATAGAGATTTTTTTATTTTTTAACTGATAAACTCGGGAAATCAAGGCATTTCTAAAAAACTATGTTAAAATAGGACATGTTAAGAAAGAGGACAGATTATGATTGATCGAAAAACTACAAATCGCTTTCACTTGGTTTCCCAATATGCTCCTTCAGGGGATCAGCCGCAAGCAATTGAACAACTCGTTGATAATATCGAAGGCGGCGAAAAAGCGCAAATTTTACTTGGTGCAACTGGTACTGGTAAAACCTATACCATGAGTCAAGTGATTAGTCAGGTTAATAAGCCAACACTGGTCATTGCACATAACAAGACTTTGGCGGGGCAATTATACGGTGAATTCAAGGAATTTTTTCCAGATAATGCCGTTGAGTACTTTGTTTCTTATTATGATTACTATCAGCCAGAAGCCTATGTTCCCTCTTCTGATACCTATATTGAAAAAGATAGCTCGGTGAATGATGAGATTGATAAACTACGCCATTCAGCTACCTCCTCTTTGCTTGAGCGCAATGATGTGATTGTTGTTGCTTCAGTTTCTTGTATCTATGGTTTGGGTTCACCAAAAGAATATGCCGACTCAGCTGTAAGTTTGCGGCCAGGCCAAGAACTCTCTCGTGATCAGTTATTAAACCAACTAGTCGATATTCAGTTTGAACGTAATGATATTGACTTTCAGCGGGGGCGTTTTCGTGTGCGCGGTGACGTGGTGGAAGTTTTCCCAGCTTCACGCGATGAGCATGCTTTTCGCGTTGAATTTTTCGGTGATGAGATTGACCGCATTCGGGAAATTGAAAGTCTAACGGGAAAGGTGCTAGGTGATGTTGACCACTTGGTCCTATTTCCGGCTACCCACTTTGTGACCAACGATGAACAGATGGAACACTCTATTTCGAAAATCCAGGCGGAGTTGGAACAACAATTGGCCCTTTTTGAGTCCGAAGGAAAATTGCTTGAAGCTCAGCGATTGAAACAAAGAACCGAGTATGACATCGAAATGCTGCGGGAAATGGGCTATACCAATGGCGTGGAAAACTATTCTCGCCATATGGATGGTCGGTCGGCCGGAGAGCCGCCATTTACGCTTTTGGATTTCTTTCCGGAAGATTTCTTAATCATGGTTGATGAAAGTCATATGACCATGGGGCAAATCAAGGGCATGTACAATGGCGACCAGGCCCGTAAGCAGATGCTTATTGACTATGGTTTTCGCCTCCCATCGGCCCTAGACAATCGGCCACTACGCCGCGAAGAATTTGAAAGCCATGTCCATCAGATTGTTTATGTCTCTGCCACACCTGGCGACTATGAACGACAGCAAACAGATACCGTGATTGAGCAGATCATCCGGCCAACTGGTCTCTTGGATCCTGAGGTTGAAGTACGCCCAACCATGGGCCAAATGGATGATTTGTTAGGTGAAATTAATCTTCGTAGTGAAAAAGGTGAGCGGACCTTTATTACGACTCTCACTAAGAAGATGGCTGAGGATTTGACAGACTATCTCAAAGAGATGGGGGTGAAAGTCAAATATATGCACAGCGATATTAAAACGCTTGAGCGAACAGAAATTATTCGTGATTTGCGTTTGGGCGTTTTTGATGTGCTGATTGGCATCAATCTGCTGCGCGAAGGCATTGACGTGCCTGAAGTGAGCCTCGTTGCAATCCTTGATGCTGATAAAGAAGGATTTTTACGAAATGAACGCGGCCTGATTCAGACTATTGGCCGCGCAGCCAGAAACAGTCAAGGCCATGTCATCATGTATGCCGATAAGATGACAGAATCCATGCAAAAAGCAATTGATGAAACCGCCCGCAGACGGGAGATTCAGATGGCTTATAATCGAGAACATGGTATTGTTCCACAGACAATTAAAAAAGAAATCCGGGATCTCATCGCAATTACTAAAGGCACTGACAGCCAAGTAGCTGAAGAAACTATCGATTATTCTGCTATGAATAAGAGTGAGCGTCAGACTGCTATTAAGCAACTGCAACAGCAAATGCAAGAAGCAGCAGAGGTGCTGGATTTTGAACTGGCAGCCCAGATTCGTGACATGGTCCTTGAATTGAAGGCAATGGATTAAAGCTTGCTCAACAAGCTTTTTTCTTAAGTCATTTTTAAGAAAACTAGGTTAAAACTAAAGATAACCCAAAATGAGCTTCGCAATACGTTAATGGAAGCTAAATGAGAAAAGTGCACTATTCTCATAAATGACATTTTAACTTGCTCTAAGGGATAAAATAAGGTAAAATCTTCCTAGCGCATTATTAACTTAATACAAGAGGTAAGCTAATGAAAAGTGAGAAGACCACTTTAAATACCGTCCTAATTTTTATAGGCAAAGTACTTTTATTTTATATCATATTGATGCTGCTAGTTTACTTTTTTGGATATGTTGGACATGGACAAGGTTCATTTATTTACAATGAATTTTAAGGAGAAAGAGCATGATTGATAATATGATTACACATCTTGATCAGTTTGCTGCAAGGCAACCTGATACCTTGGTTTATAACTGTTTAGGACATTGCCAGACTTATAAAGACCTAAAAGAAGATTCTGATAGTATTGCGGCTTATCTGGACACCTTAAGCCTACCAGCCAAGTCTCCGGTGCTTGTTTTTGGAGCACAATCCTATGAAATGCTTGCTACCTTTGTGGGCCTTACAAAGTCAGGCCACGCTTATATTCCAGTTGATAGTCACACAGCCCTTGAACGCTTACAAAATATTATTGAAATTGGTAAACCTAGTCTGATAGTAGCAATCGAACCCTTGCCTATAGACATTGCTGGTACACAAGTTATCACCCTCAAAGAGATTGAAAAGGCCAAGGCTCAAAAATCAGCCTATGCATTGACCCATCCAGTTACTGGCGATGATAACTATTATATTATTTTCACTTCTGGTACCACGGGCAAACCTAAAGGGGTACAAATCTCACATGATAACCTGCTCAGTTTTACCAACTGGATGATTACTAGTCCAGAGTTTGCAGTGCCAAAAGAGCCACAAATGTTAGCTCAGCCTCCTTACTCTTTTGACCTTTCTGTGATGTACTGGGCACCTACTTTAGCCATGGGTGGAACCTTATATGTCGTACCAAAAGACATTGTTGCTGACTTCAAACGCCTATTTGATACGATTATTAACTTACCGATTGGTATTTGGACGTCAACTCCTTCCTTTGCGGAAATGGCTTTGCTTAGTGAGGATTTTTGTCAGGAAAAAATACCTTCTTTGACTCATTTTTATTTTGATGGGGAGGAATTAACGGTCTCTACCGCCAAAAAACTAATGGCACGTTTTCCGGAGGCGCGAATCGTCAATGCTTACGGACCAACCGAAGCAACGGTGGCTTTGTCGGCGATTGCAATCACAAAAGAAATGACGGCCTCTTATGCACGTTTGCCAATTGGCTATCCCAAGGCAGACTCTCCAACCTTCATCCTTGATGAAGCGTTAGCCATTTTACCAACTGGTGAACAGGGGGAAATCGTTGTCACCGGACCTGCGGTGTCAAAGGGCTACCTCAATAACCCAGAAAAAACTGCAGAAGCTTTCTTTGAATTAAATGGCCAACCAGCTTATCATACTGGTGATATTGGCTCGATGACCGAAGATGGTGTTTTACTGTATGGCGGCCGCTTAGATTTTCAGATTAAATACGGTGGGTATCGGATTGAGCTTGAGGATGTTTCGCAACAATTAAATCAATCGCCGTTCGTCGAATCTGCTGTGGCAGTGCCGCGTTATAATAAAGACCATAAGGTTCAAAATCTATTAGCCTATGTTGTGGTTAAAGGCGATGCGCGCAAGCAATTTGCAAATGACCGAGAATTGACCAAGGCTATTAAGCAATCTGTAGCCGACAATATGATGTCTTATATGATGCCAAGTAAATTCCTCTTTAGAGATGAATTGCCACTGACACCAAATGGCAAAATTGATATAAAAGGCTTGATTAATGAGGTGAACGGCAGATGATGGGCCTATTTGAAAAAATTCCATATTTAGATGCCTATGCCAACCCTCAGTACTTTGTTTATCTCCTCTTGGCCCTTTTTCCAATCACTCTTGGCTTGTTAAAGGGGAAAAGACTTCCCTTTTATGAATGGGTTGTCAACCTCCTTTTTATCTGTTTTTTATTTGGTGGAGATAACGATCATCAATTAATAGCCTTTTTATTTTATTGTATCTGGCAGACAGCCTGTGTCTGGCTGTACAAGAACTACCGCAAAAACCGCAACAGTAGTGTCGTCTTTTACTTAGCCTCCGTTGGGGCCCTTTTTCCCTTGCTTTGTGTTAAATTAGTGCCACTTTTAAGTTTTGATGAACGACCATCTTTACTAGGTTTTATTGGTATTTCTTATCTTACCTTTAAAACAGTGGGGATGATTATCGAAATGCGTGATGGGACCCTAACCGATTTCTCACTACCTGCTTTTCTACGTTTTTTGATTTTTCTACCTACTTTTACGAGTGGACCGATTGATCGCTTCCGACGGTTTGAGTCAGATTATCAAAACGTTCCTGATCGTGATACCTATTTGACAATGCTTGATAAAGCTGTCATGTATCTCATGTTAGGAGCCCTTTATAAATTTATTATTTCTTATCTCTTGGGCGGGGTTATGTTACCAATTGTCCAAGGCAAGGCGCTCTCACTTGGGGGTTACTTTAATTTGCCAACGGTCTTGGTGATGTATTTGTATGGCTTGAATCTCTTTTTTGATTTTGCTGGGTATTCCATGTTTGCGATTGCCATTTCTTACATTATGGGGATCAAAACACCGGAAAACTTTCATAAGCCTTTTTTGGCCAGCAGTCTCAAAGATTTCTGGAATCGTTGGCATATGACGCTGTCATTTTGGTTTAGAGATTACGTTTTTATGCGGTTAGTTCATACTTTTATCAAGAACAAAACTTTTAAAAATCGTAATCATACTTCTAGTGCGGCTTATCTGATTAATATGCTTTTGATGGGCTTTTGGCATGGCTTGACTTGGTACTACATTGCCTATGGTCTTTTCCATGGGATTGGCTTAATCATTAACGATGCTTGGTTGCGTAAGAAAAAGGCTCTTAATCGAGAACGCAAAAAAGCAGGCTTAGCACCGCGGTTTGAAAGTAAATTCTTCCACGTATTTTCTATTATATTCACTTTTCATGTAGTTATGTTTTCCTTATTGATCTTCTCAGGCTTTTTGAATGATTTATGGTTTACAAAACTACCTAAGTAAGATTGAGGTATTTATTATGACAACACAAGAAACAGTAATTGAATTGTTTGACCGGTTATTTATGGAAGATGTTTCTGACATATTAGATGACGATTTATTTGATGCCGGAGTTCTCGACAGTTTAGGAACGGTCGAGTTGATTGTTGAGTTAGAGTCAGCCTTTAACATCAAGGTTCCCATCTCTGAATTTGGCCGCGAAGACTGGAATACTGTGAATAAAATTGTAGAAGGGGTAGAGGAACTTCGTCATGCTTAAGAGGCTGTGGTTAATTTTTGGACCATTGCTAACGGCTATCTGCTTAGTCATAGTAACTATTGTGGCTTTTCCAACTCATTTACCTCATAACCTAAGTCAAGAAAAGCGTAATGCCGTTGCTCTGACTGATACTTCCTTTAAAAATGGTGTAACGAAAAAACAAGCCCTAGCAGATAAGCATCACCATTTCATACCCTTTTTTGGTTCTAGTGAGTGGAGCCGGATGGACAGCATGCATCCTTCGGTGCTGGCAGAACGCTATCACCGGCCTTATATTCCCTATTTGATTGGAAAAAGAGGGACGCAAAGCCTATCACAATACTATAGCATTATGCAGATGTTACCAGAGCTGCGCAACCAAAAAGCTGTATTTGTCATTTCACCACAGTGGTTTTCCCCACAAGGGACAGAAATTACAGCTGTGCAAAAGTATATGTCAAACTCTCAAGTGATTAGTTTTCTCTTACAAGCTCACGGCAATGATCCAGCTTCGCAGATGGCTGCTAAACGGTTGTTACATATCAATCCGGGAGTTGTTTTCAATACGTGTTTGAAAAAAATTTCTCGCGGACAAGACTTATCAGCGTTGGATAAAAATATATTAAAAGTTTCAGAGGCAGCTAGCTTAAGAGAAGAGACCATGTTTAGTCATTTTAGTTCTTCTGATAATTACGAAGAGCACATTTTGCCACGGGTTGCCGGTTTGCCTAAAACGTTTTCTTATGAACGACTCCATGTCTTGGCAACGCGTCGTGGTCAAGAAGGAACTAATAATAATCGCTTTAGAATTCAAAACTTTTTCTACACTAAGCGCATAGCGCCAGGTTATCGTACGTTTAAAAACTTCCAAAGTAAAAATTCATATATTGTTTCACCAGAGTATAATGATTTTCAATTAGTGCTAGATGCTTTTGCAAAGCAAGATATGCAGGTCTTGTTTGTGATTACTCCTGTGAACCAAGAGTGGGCTAAGTATACTGGCTTAAACATGGACAAGTATCAAGCAGCTGTTAAAAAAATCAAATATCAATTAGAATCACAGGGTTTTACAGATATTGCTGATTTATCAAAAAAAGGCGGCGAGCCTTACTTTATGCAAGATACGATTCATATTGGTTGGAACGGTTGGTTGGCTTTTGATGAGCATCTACAGGCTTTCTTAGCTAAGAAAACTGACAAACCCAACTATGACATACATCCCTACTTTTTTAGTAAAGAATGGGCCAATTTAAATAACCCACCTGTGAAAGAAAGCCCGAAACAATAATTTGTTTTTTCTGGCTCATTGTCAACTGTAGTGGGTGACTTATAACTTATAACTAAGCGCGAGAGGAGACGAAGTTCGTCTTCTCTTTTGCTATGTTCAAAGGCTCTATAATATCTGTAGTGGGTAAATCGACTTTGTATTATAGAGTTTTTGACTGTGTGAAAAAAGTCGCTCATTGTTACCACTACAGTTGACAATGAGCCAGAAAATCTAACTCTTAAGCGGCGGTAAACTTGTAGTAACACTTATAAAAAAACTTCTAAAGGAATAGCCCTTTAGAAGTTTTGAAAGCTTGCAAGTTTATTTGACAGAACCACCCGTAATACCTTCAACATAGTATTTTTGCATAAAGATAAATAAGAGCGTAATTGGAATGGCGATTAAGACCGAACCAGCGGCAAAGGCCATAAACCAGTTATTGATAGTGTCAACCTGTAGCATTGAAAAGAGTCCGATCGCTACGGTGTATTTGCTGGTAGCGTCTCCAAGGATAACTTGTGCAAAGATAAAGTCAATCCAAGGTCCCATAAAGGAAATAAGAGCTGTGTAAACAATGATTGGTTTTGACAGTGGTAGGGTGATTTTTAAAAAGATGTCTAGCCGGCTAGCCCCATCGATCATTGCTGACTCATCAAGTGAATAAGGAATGGTATCAAAGAATCCTTTAGCAATGTAAAAGCCTAAAGCGGCACCAGCAGAATAAACTAGCACCAAGGCCGTAAGTGTTTGGGTTAAGCCAAGGGCCTTAAGAATGTAGTAGACAGCAATCATGCTCATAAATCCTGGGAACATGTTGAGTATGAGTGCTAGTTTTAAAAAGCCATTGCGGTGTTTAAATTTAATCCGGCTTAAGGCATAAGCCATGGCTACAGTAATGAGGGTTGAGATGATACAGGTGAAGGTAGCAACCACAAAGGTATTCATAAACCAACGACCAAATGGGAAGGAATTGTTGGTAAAGAGCTTGATGTAGTTATCTAGTGTAAATGTTTTGGGAATGAAGTAGTTAACATAGGCTGTGCCTTCTGCCCGAAAACTTGTTAGGACCACCCAGACAATAGGGAAGAGCCAAATGATTGAGAGGATGATTAAAGTGGCATAAACTAAGCCAAGTTGAAATCGACGTTTGTTTTTCATTATTTAGCCGCTCCTTCCTTGTATGATGCTGTTCTAGTATAGGCAAGTAAGCTAAAGATAGCTGAAACGGTAAAGATTAAGATTCCGATTACCGAAGCCAAGTTATAATCAGCAGCGGTAAAGGTTAATTTATAGAGCCAAGTAACGAGCAAGTCAGTGGTTCCTGCTTGGTAGTAGTGTGAATTAGTTGGGCCACCACCAGTTAGGAGGTAGATAACGTTGAAGTTATTGATGTTACCAATGAATTGTTGGATTAGATTAGGCGTCATGATGAGGAGAATCTGTGGAAATGTGATTGATTTGAAGACTTGGAATTTGCTTGCGCCATCAATCTCAGCGGCTTCGATTTGCTCACTAGGAAGATTCATGATAATACCTGTTGCAATCAACATGGTAAAAGGAATACCAATCCACATATTAACGAGGATAATCGAAAATTTTGCCCAGATTGGATCAGATAAAAATGGTAAGGAATGCGAAATGAGGCCTACTTTACTTAAGAGGGCATTAACCGGTCCTTGGTCGTTAAGCAAGTTTCGCATGATTAAAAGCGAGATGAATTGGGGAACGGCAATGGTAATAACGAAGATTGTTCGCCATAGCTTTTTGAGCTTAAGTCCTTTGGTATTAATCAATAAGGCTAAGATCACACCAAAGAAGAAGTTGGTCGCGGTGGCAAAGACAGCCCAAATCAGTGTCCAAGAAAAGACAGGAAAGAAGGTTCCGGCCATTCGTCCGGTAAAGACATTACCAAAATTGATCAAACCGACCCAATCAAATAGTGATTTGGGTGGTAAGTGGTTATGGTCATAGTTGGTAAAGGCCAAACAAATCATATAGACCAAGGGTAAAATCGTAAAGAGTAAGATGCCAATAAGTGGTACAATCATAAGTGTTATATGGAAGCGACCATTGGCTAAGGTTTTAAAATCCTCAATGAAAGTTGGAATCTTTTGGTTTGTTGTCTTTAAGATATAAATGTGGCGGGCGCTTTTTAAGTTACACCAATAGACATAGGCAAATAAGAGGCAGAAAATGAGGGAAGCCAAGCCGAAAATTAGCATGAGCATGGAGTTATCACCCTCCACAGAAACTTGGAGTTTGATACCATCAATAACCTTAGTCTCCATGCCCTGCGTGTGGGTTCCTAGGGTGATCAGTCCTTTAAGTGCAGGTATAATCTGAGAGAAGAAGGCGATCAAGAAGATAATTTCGCCTCCTAAAAAGAGTATCCCTTTGGTTAGTTGTTTATTTGCCAGGTTTGCAAAGCCCATAATTAATGTTGATAATTTAATATCAAGGCCTCCTTTTTGGAGAGCTTCTTTAACGGTAACCTGTTTGTGTGCTGAAGTGGCAGTCATAAGTTGGGTACCTTTCTAATTAAAAATAATTGAGGTGAGAAAGCGAAATGTTACGTAAACTTTTAATTTCTTAAAAATTTACGTAGCACCTGGCTAACTCATAAAATAAAGAATGGAACCAAGTTTCCAAATGGAGCCTAGTTCCACTCCTTAATGATGAGTGAAAGACTAAACCTCTATAGTAATTAAGCAGTCGAGGCACTAGTCACAGGATGTGTCTTATTTAGTCGCGGCAATGTCTTTGTCGAACTGTTGCAATTTAGTGAGGTAATCAGCTTCGCTAATTTTACCATTGTAGGTATCACTTAAGATAGCAGCACTTTCAGTCCAGAATGTTGCCATTTGGCTAAGTTTAGGCATAACAACTGTATAGTCTTTGGAACCACCCATTGTAATGACTGTTTTAGCGAGGTCATTTGATTGCACTTCAGAGGAAGCTTGCACATCTTTGTTTACAGGAACGATGTTACGTGTTTTGAATTGATTTTTTTGGCTTTCTGCATTGGTGAGGTAAGAAGCAAGTTTGTAGCTTGCTGCGATCCGTTTGGTATCGCCTTTAGCTGGTGCTTGGTTAACGGCATAAAGTTTAACACCTAAGAAGGCTTTTTGTTGAACGATTTGTCCACCAATATTCATTTTTGGATAAACGGCTACACCAAGTTTGTCTTTGCCGATAGCTTTTTGGGCAGCGGCATAGTCCCATGGACCAGACTCAAAGGATGCTACAGCGCCATCACCGAATTTAGACATGATATTGTTAGCATCTAAGTTAACAAAGCCTTTGTTATTTTTTTGGTCTGCAATCCATTTAAGAACAGAGACGCCTTTGTCATTACCCCAGTTAGTTCCTTTAGGATCTTCACCGTTTTCGCCAAAGAGGGTATCTCCTACAGATAAGAACAATGGTCCAGTAATATAAGAGTTAGCTTGTTTGAAGGTACCACCAAAGGTTGCTTTACGGGTGATTGTTTCGTATGAAGCAATATCTTGTTCAGATAGTTTTTCTTTGTTATAGAAAAGAACCTGGGATTCGATTCCAAATGGGAAGGCATAGGTTTTACCTTTGTATTGTGCACCGACAATTGCTTGATCTGTTGCTGTTTTAGCAATTTCTTTCGTGTATTGTTCTGGTATTTCTTGGATAGTACCAGATTCTACAAGTTGTCCAAGTTGATCGTGAGGAAGTGAGAAAACGTCAGCAGCTGTACTAGCATCTTTTTTGATTTTTTCTTGTGCTTTTGGATCTTCAGATTCTATCACTTTAACTTTGTAGCCTGAATCTTTTTCAAATTTAGCTACAGTGTCAGCGTAAGATTCTTTAGCGCCAGTTGGCACCCATAATTTAATCGTTTTAGCATCAGTAGAAGCAGATTGGGATTTATCTTTTGAGTTGGATGAGCATCCTACTAATAATGTTCCAGCAAGTGTGAGACTTGCTCCGCTGACGATAATTTTTTGCCATGATTTCATAGCTATTTCCTCCTAAGAAATATTTGTTAATATTATTATGCAACCGTTTGCAGAAAAAGTCAAGCCTTTTTTAACATTTTTTAGGTTTTCTAAAAATCAACCAGCTTCTTTTTGGCTGAGCGTTAGCTTTAGCAGGATAAGCATTGCATTTTATATGATAAAATGAGTATAATGAATAGGAAGCTATTATGGCAATGACATCCATTGTCCTAAGGACTGATGTCATAAAATGAATAATTAAAGAGGTTATATGGTAACGATTAAAGATGTCGCAAAGGAAGCGGGTGTTAATCCCTCTACGGTTAGCCGCGTTTTAAAAGATAATCATTCTATTTCTCAAAAAACAAAAGATAAAGTTAAAAAGGCAATGCGTGATTTAGGCTATGTCCCTAATGTGGCTGCACAAATGCTTGCCAGTGGTTTAACGCATAATATTGGATTGGTATTTCCTCCTATTACACTTAATGATCGTCTGAGCGAGCCCTTTTTCATGCAGATTCTAACGACCATTACCAATGAAGCCAAGCAGCACCACTTTACTGTTTCTACGGCAACGGCCATGACAGTTGAAGATTTGTTAGCTCAGGTTACCTTGATGCACATGCAAAAAAGAGCCGATGGTTTTATCGTTTTGTACTCTGAAGAGCATGATCCGATTCGACGGTATCTGATGGATAATCATATTCCCTTTGTGATAGTTGGGGCGCCAGAGGGTGATGAAAATCAAATGACCTATATTGATAATGATAATCAGCTAATGGCCAAAACTGCTGTGAATTACCTATATGACAAGGGTCATCGCAATATTTTATTTATTACAGATGAGCTAGATTCTGAAGTGGCTTCTGAACGCTATTTTGGTTACTTAAAAGGCTGTCTCAAAAAAGGCGTGCCTTCGCATGAGATGCTTTTGTTTGACCGCAAGGATCCTTTACGAATCGAGGCCTTGATGCAAACGATTCGGGATCAAAAAGCAACGGCTTTGGTGGTGATTGGGGATATTTTATGTGTCCGTTTAATCCAACTACTATCTTTTTATGCTATTAAAGTTCCAGATGATATGTCCATTATTACCTTTAACAACTCGATCTACTCTAAATTAATTCATCCTTATCTGACAACATTTGATATTAATGTGGAAAACATTGGCCAAACCAGCTTCAAGCAATTGCTAGAATTGATTAATGCCAAAGACGGGCAGCTCAGCCAAAAAATCGTCGTTCCCTTCACCCTCATCCCCCGCGAAAGTGTCCGAGACATCCGTGATCAGAACCAGACAGAACCAGACCGCCTTAGTGCGCACTAAGCAGGCGCAATCTTTAGATGTAGCCAATAGAAAAAGCAGCAGCTGAAAAGGGAGTGCTTTCAACCCTGGCTGCTTTTTTGCTGTCTAGCTCAGGAATGGTTGAAACCCTTTTATAAAGGGGGCATTTGATTAGCAAAACGCACAGCACGGCGCGCCTAGGCTCCTATGGCCCAGAGCTTAAAAGCAGTAAGAGGCCAAACATAACCTCCGACATGACTGCTCACGGGAACTGCCTACGCAGCGCAATTATCTAAGAATGACAAACGAATGATTGATGTTTTGAAAAAGAACAGTTATCACGTCATTCGTTTTTTAGGTGAGGCGTTTTTGGAAGATAATTACTAAAAGTCTATTTTTAGATTCTCGCTATTTTTGAGCCAGCTAGTTCTTTATACCAAGGGCTAGTTTAAAGCGAGCGGAACATTTTGGCAGTCTTTTTTTAATATGCCTTGACTTACGCAACCGCTTGCGCTATAATTTGCTCATAACCTAAATGTCAAGGAGAAACGTATGAGTAAACGAGCAAGCGGAGTTTTGATGCATATCAGCTCCCTACCGGGAAAATTTGGGATAGGTTCCTTTGGCCAGTCTGCCTATGATTTTGTGGATTTTTTAGTTGCTGCCAAACAAACCTATTGGCAAATTTTGCCTTTAACCACAACGAGTTTTGGTGACTCTCCTTATCAATCCTTTTCGGCGGTTGCTGGCAATCCCCATTTTATTGACCTGGATCTGCTAGCTGAGCAAGGCTTATTAGAACCAGCTGACTATGCGGATGTTGATTTTGGCCAGGACTTAGAGGCGGTTGACTATGCTTTGATCTACCAACAGCGTCGTCCCCTCTTACAAAAAGCTGTCACTACTTTTTTGGCGTCTATGCAAAATCGCCGAGCATTGCAGCAGTTTGAGCAAGAGGCATCATGGGTCAATGATTATGCCGAGTTCATGGCGATCAAGGAACATTTTGGCAACAAGGCCCTGCAAGCATGGGATGATATGGCCATTATTAAGCGGGAGGAGGCTGCGCTAGCCCATTATCGAAAAGAACTGACAGATGGTATTGCTTACCATAAAGTTTGCCAATATTTCTTCTTTAACCAATGGTTGGCCTTGAAGGCTTATGCTAATGAGCATGGTATTGAGATTATTGGGGATATGCCGATTTATGTTTCAGCAGATAGTGTCGAAGTTTGGACCATGCCTGAGCTCTTTAAGGTAGATCAGGAGAAAAAACCGCTATATATTGCCGGTGTTCCGGCAGATGACTTTAGTGACGATGGGCAATTATGGGGCAATCCGATCTATAACTGGTTAGAGCATCAAAACACACATTTTGCCTGGTGGGTCTACCGCATTCAAGAAAGCTGCAAGATTTACGACAAGGTTCGCATTGATCATTTCAAGGGCTTTTCTGATTTTTGGGAAATTCCTGCCGGGGACCAAACTGCAAAAAATGGTCATTGGGAGGCAGCGCCTGGTTTGGAATTATTTAAGACTGTGCGTGAACAACTAGGTCAGTTGCCTATTATTGCAGAGAATCTGGGTTATATTGACGAAAAAGCCGAACACTTATTGGCCTCAACGGGCTTTCCCGGGATGAAAATTCTGGAGTTTGGTTTGTATGATGAAACTAGCCAAAGCATGGAATTACCTCATCACCATGAGCGTAACTGCATCGTCTACACGGGGACGCATGATAATGAGGTCGTCAATGGCTGGTATGAAAATCTAACCGTTAAACAAGCCCGATTTGTGCGCCGCTACCTTCACATGCATGAGGGTGAGCCGATTACCAAAGCGATGCTACGGACCATTTTTGCATCGGTTGGCGATACAGCCATCTTTTGCATGCAAGATTTGCTAGATAAGGATGCATCCAGCCGGATGAATAGGCCAAACACCGTTGGTGGAAACTGGCAATGGCGGATGCGGGCTTGTGAGCTGACCCAGGACCATATTGATTACCTGGTGGAACTAACCGAATTGTATGGACGTGCTTAAGCACACTAAAATTTTGAATTGAGGAAAAGAGAATCTAATGAACACATTTACAGTATTTGCCGAAAAACGTACAGGGCATACCCTGAGTCAATTGTCTAATAAAGAACTCTATCTGAGTCTATTAGAGTATGTCAAAGAACAAGCAGCTAAGAAGCCTAAAAATACGACTAAGCGTAAAGTTTACTATATTTCGGCTGAATTTTTAATTGGTAAGCTATTATCCAATAACCTGATTAATTTAGGACTCTATCAAACCATCAAAGAAGAGCTCGCACAAGCTGGTAAATCCATTGCAGAGATTGAAGATGTGGAACTAGAGCCGTCATTAGGAAATGGTGGCTTAGGGCGTCTTGCTTCATGTTTTATTGATTCCATGGCAACACTTGGAATTAACGGTGAAGGTGTTGGCTTGAACTACCATTGTGGCCTATTTAAACAGGTTTTTCGTCACAATCAGCAAGAGGCAGAACCTAATTATTGGATTGAAGACCAGTCTTGGTTAGTTCCTACAGAGGTTTCGTATGATGTGCCATTTCGTCATTTCACCTTGAAATCACGTCTTGAT
The DNA here is from genome assembly GCF_019774635.1 of Streptococcus halichoeri. Classification (NCBI taxonomy): domain Bacteria; kingdom Bacillati; phylum Bacillota; class Bacilli; order Lactobacillales; family Streptococcaceae; genus Streptococcus; species Streptococcus halichoeri. The sequence goes on along the minus strand of NZ_CP081502.1, from coordinate 1,691,357 downwards.
CGCATTGATGTTTTAGGTTACCAACGTGACACTAAAAATTATTTGAACCTATTTGACATTGAGGCTGTGGATTATGGCTTGATTAAACAAGGCATCAGTTTTGATAAAACGGAAATCAAAAAGAACCTAACCCTCTTTTTATACCCTGATGATTCAGATAAAAATGGTGAATTGCTGCGCATTTACCAACAATACTTCATGGTCTCTAATGCCGCTCAGCTCTTGATTGATGAGGCCCTAGAACGTGGCTCTAATTTGTACGATCTTCCTGACTATGCTTATGTCCAAATCAACGATACCCACCCATCAATGGTCATTCCTGAGTTGGTTCGTTTATTAACACAAAAGCATGGCATGACTTTTGAAGAAGCGGTAGCTATTGTTAGACAAATGGTAGGGTATACCAACCATACGATTTTATCAGAAGCCTTAGAAAAATGGCCAATCGATTACTTGCGTGAAGTTGTGCCTCACTTGGTTACCATTATTGAGCAACTAGACCAATTGATTGCGACAGAAGTTGACAATCCTGCTTTACAAATTATTGATAAAGATGGACGAGTTCATATGGCGCACATGGATATTCATTTTGCTACCAGCGTCAATGGGGTTGCTGCCCTTCATACGGAAATTCTTAAGACTAGCGAATTAAAAGAATTTTATCAACTTTATCCTGAAAAATTCAATAATAAAACCAATGGTATTACCTTCCGTCGCTGGTTAGAGTTTGCTAACCAAGATTTAGCTGCTTATTTGAAAGAATTAATCGGTGATGACTATCTTACAGATGGCACCAAATTAGAAAAATTATTGGCCTTTGTAGATGACCCTGCTGTGCATCAACGCTTAGCAGATATTAAGGCTAACAACAAGCTGGCCTTGAAGCGTTACCTTAAAGAGAACAAAGGCATTGATTTGGATGAAAACTCGATTATTGATACACAAATCAAGCGCTTCCATGAATACAAACGCCAACAAATGAATGCGCTATATGTCATCCACAAATACTTAGAAATCAAAAATGGCAAGTTACCTAAACGCAAACTGACAGTGATTTTTGGCGGCAAAGCAGCACCAGCCTACGTGATTGCTCAAGACATTATTCACTTGATCCTTTGCCTGTCCGAATTAATCAATAATGACCCAGAGGTAAGCCCATACCTCAACGTTCACTTGGTGGAAAACTATAATGTCACAGTAGCTGAACACTTGATCCCAGCATCTGATATTTCTGAACAAATTTCCTTAGCTTCAAAAGAAGCCTCAGGCACAGGTAATATGAAATTTATGCTCAACGGGGCCTTGACCTTAGGGACTATGGACGGTGCTAATGTAGAAATTGCAGAGCTGGCAGGTATGGACAATATCTATACTTTTGGTCAAGATTCTGATACCATTATTCGTTTGTATGCTGAAGGTGGCTATGTATCTAAACATTACTATGATAGCCATCCAGCAATCAAAGCAGCGGTTAATTTTATCATTAGCCCTGACATGTTGAAAATTGGTAATGAGCAACGTTTAGAGCGGCTTTACTTGGAATTAATCAACAAAGACTGGTTTATGACTTTGATTGATTTGGAAGATTATATCCAGACAAAAGAACGGATGTTGGCTGATTATGAAGACCAAGATCTTTGGATGACAAAGGTTGTGCATAATATTGCCAAAGCAGGTTTCTTCTCATCTGATCGCACTATCGAACAATACAATCAAGACATTTGGCAATCTTATTAAGCAATAATCAAAAATAGCCAGCTTAGGGTGACCTGTGAGAGGTCTACCTTGGCTGGTTTTTGCGAGTTGGTATTGTGATAAAATGTACAAGCTAATTTGTTGCTTGTCTGGCTTTTGGCAGGTTATAATAAAAGATAAAGCAAAAGAATAAAAGAATTGGAGATAACTTAACTGTGTCTGAAAACATTCGTGTTTTACTCTATTACAAATACGTTCCTATTGAAAATGCTAAAGAATATGCTGCGCAGCACTTGGAATTTTGTAAATCCATTGGTCTTAAGGGCCGGATTTTAATTGCTGACGAAGGCATTAACGGTACCGTCTCTGGTGATTATGAAACCACCCAAAAATACATGGATTGGGTGCACAGTGATGAGCGTTTTGCTGATCTTTGGTTCAAAATTGACGAAGAAAAAGAACAAGCTTTTCGGAAAATGTTTGTGCGTTACAAAAAAGAAATTGTTCATCTAGGCTTAGAAGACAATGACTTTGATCAGGATATTAACCCTCTAGAAACCACGGGAGCCTATTTAAATCCCCAAGAGTTCAAAGAAGCCTTGCTAGATGAAAATACTGTTGTCCTTGATACGCGCAATGACTATGAATATGATTTAGGTCATTTCCGTGGGGCTATTCGTCCTGATATTCGTAATTTCCGTGAATTACCCCAATGGGTACGTGATCATAAAGAACAATTTATGGAAAAACGGGTAGTTGTTTATTGTACCGGTGGTGTGCGGTGTGAAAAATTCTCAGGTTGGATGGTTCGTGAGGGCTTCAAGGATGTTGGGCAATTACACGGCGGCATCGCTACCTACGGTAAGGATCCAAAGGTGCAAGGAGAACTATGGGACGGTGCTATGTATGTCTTTGATGAGCGCATTTCGGTGCCTATTAACCATGTTGACCCTACCATTATCGGTAAGGACCATTTTGATGGTTCGCCTTGTGAACGCTATGTGAATTGTGCCAACCCATTTTGCAATAAGCAAATTTTTGCTTCTGAAGCAAATGAAGCCAAATACTTGCGCGGCTGCTCACCAGAATGCCGAGCTCATGAACGTAATCGCTACGTGCAAGAACATGGCTTAACGCGCACGCAATGGGCTGAGCGCTTAGCTGTTCTTGGGGAAGTCTTGCCTGAGGCAGTAACCGCCTAAGCTTGGCTACCTAACAGATAGGTTTTAACCTCAACTATCAGCGTAAAGAAAAACCTTTTGGTTCATTGGCAATGATAGCGAGTGACTGATACGATAACTAAGTAGGAGAGCAGCTAAAAAGCAGCTTTCCTTTTGTGCTTCTATAAGACCTGCGGTGCTATTATCTGCGACAAAATTGCTAGCGCTTTTTGCAAGCCAATAAAAAAAGAAACTGGGGAAGTCTCCAGTTCTTTTGTTGCTGCTTAACGGGATACACGACGACGTGCTGCCTTTTTGCGGTTTTCTTCGATGAATGCTTCTTTTTCTTCTTCGGGTTCAATAATCGTTTTTTTGATGGTCAAGAGCGCGCCAGCTACTGTAGCAGTAGTGGCAAGGACACCTGTAATGAGACCTTTGGCAAATGGGTATTTTTTCATAACGCTATTCTCCTGTAACATTTATTCTAACCTTTAGAGTGGTAACATCTATGGTATAATATATGTTAGCGAAAAAAGACCGAAATAGCAAGTGAAAGGGTATGCTTTGAAGATTTGACATGACAATAAAAGAACCAAGAAAAAAACTAATTGCAGTGGTCGGACCAACTGCCGTGGGAAAGACAGCTCTAGGGATTGAGTTGGCTAAGATGTTTAATGGCGAGATCATCTCTGGTGATAGCCAACAAGTCTATAAGGGGCTAGATATTGGTACCGCCAAAGCCAGTGCTAGGGAGCAAGCGCTGGTGAAACACCATTTAATAGATATTCGAGAGCCCTGGGAAAATTATTCTGTTTATGATTTCGTCCAGGATGCGACCAGGGCGCTAGATGACATTATGGCCGCTGGTAAGTTGCCGATTATTGTTGGGGGAACGGGCCTTTACATCCAAAGTTTGATTGAAGGTTATCACCTTGGTGGAGAGGTTGATCAGGCGGCTCTCTTAGCCTACCGCGCAGCCTTATCGAAACTGACAAACCAGCAACTCTATCAGCAAGTCAAAAAGGCCAGGCTTGCCATTAATGAGCCCAATCGCCGCCGAGCTATCCGGGCCTTGGAGCGCCATCGTTTTGCCACTAAGCAGCAAAATAAGCCTTTTCCCTATGAGGTCTTGCTCCTTGGGCTGACTGATGAAAGAGCCTCCTTATATGAGCGTATCAATCAGCGTGTTGATGGGATGGTGGAGCAAGGACTGTTAGCAGAAGCTGAGGACCTCTTCACGCATTTTCCTCATGCCCAAGCCAGCCGGGCGATTGGTTATAAAGAATTATTCCCTTATTTTGCCAGCGAAGCTAGTCTAGATGCGGCCCTAGCTCAGCTCAAACAAAATTCCAGACGATTTGCAAAGCGGCAATTGACCTGGTTTAGAAATAGGATGGCAGTGCCTTTTTACCAGATTTCTGAGCCGACCTACCCAGCTGAACTGGTGGCGGACGCGCAAGCCTTCTTGACTAAGAACTAGCCGATTAGCTGGTAATACCTAATCTTTGCTTAGATTTATGGTATAATAAATGTTACGGTATTTGGAGGTTTGGACATGAGCTTAATTGAGACACAAAACGCACAAGAACGCGTTGTTCTGGTTGGTGTGGCCTTACCAGATACACAACAATTTGAAATGTCAATGATTGAACTTGCTAGCCTTGCCCAAACAGCTGGCGCAGAAGTGGTTGCTAGCTATGAGCAAAAACGTAAAAAGTATGACAGCAAGACCTTAGTGGGCGCTGGAAAATTAAGCGAGATAAGCGCCCGAGTGGCAGCTGATGCAATTGACATGGTTATTGTCAATAACCGGCTCACGCCACGTCAAAATAGCCATTTAGAAGCTGAGCTTGGCGTAAAAGTGATTGATCGCATGCAATTAATTTTAGATATTTTTGCCATGCGGGCGCATAGCCATGAAGGCAAATTGCAAGTGCATCTGGCTCAATTGAAATACCTCTTGCCCCGCTTGATGGGGCAAGGAATTCTGCTTAGCCGTCAAGCTGGTGGTATTGGTAGCCGAGGACCTGGTGAGAGTCAGCTAGAGCTAAATCGCCGCTCAATTCGGCAGCAGATCGCAGATATTGAGCACAAGCTCAAGCAAGTCGAACAGAATCGCCAAATTACTCGTGAAAAGCGTTTGACTTCAGAGCCTTTTCGGATTGGTCTCATTGGTTATACCAATGCTGGCAAGTCAACGATCATGAATCTCATGACCGATCATGACCACTATGAGGCTGATGAATTGTTTGCGACTCTGGATGCTACGACCAAACAGTTATATCTACGAGACCACTTTCAGGCGACTCTAACTGATACAGTTGGTTTTATCCAAGATTTGCCAACAGAGCTTGTTGCTGCCTTTAAATCAACCTTGGAAGAAAGCCGTCATCTGGATTTGCTCTTACATGTCATTGATGCCAGTGACCCGCACCAGCTAGAGCAAGAGCAGGTCGTGTTAGAGATTCTTCGTGATTTAGGGATGCAACACATTCCTCGCTTGACCATTTATAATAAAATGGATTTAGCTCAAGCCTTTACAGCGTCAGCTTTTCCTAATATACAATTGAGCGCGCATGATCACTCTAGTCGAAAACGCTTACGTACATGGCTAGTTGAGCAGATTTGTGAATTGTTTATACCTTTTTCCATAAGTGTCGATCCGGCTGATTTTTATAAGCTATATGAGCTGCAAAAGGTTGCCTTCTTAGATGACTATCACTTCGAACAAAGAAAAGAAAACATCAAAGGCTATATCGCCTCAAAGAATAAATGGAGATTAGAAGGATTTTATGACTGATTATATTTCTTTGGCAATGCAATATGGGGGCTATACCTCAATGGATCAACAATACTTAACCACCATTATGCAGGGGGTGTCAGATCAAGAAAAGAAGCGGCTGATTACCCCTCCACCTAGTGTTTTAAATGCTTATTTTGCAGAAATATATCAAAAGCAGTCCCCTAAGGCAGCTACAGATTACTATTATCAGATGTCAAAAGCTTTGGGGCTATGCCAAGCTAATCCTAGTTTTTTTAAAGAATCTCTTCCTTTTGTACGTTTAAATGTCTCAGGCAAAGCTTATGGATATGTCTACCAAGAAGCAGAACAAGAAGAAGCCTTGGTTTTTTCTGAGGTGAATGAGCCAGTGACTGAGGCACTCTTATTTGAACTGGCGATGATTTTTCCGCATTATCTGGTTTATCAAGAAGCAAACCAGATTAAAATGTGTCTCAATGGCTTTACTGAGCAAAAGCGGCATAAAGAAGCGTTAGCCGATCACCTTTTGTCGCAAAAGTATCTCTTTGAGGATGGGACAGTTTTGCTGACTTCCTATAATCAAGAGGAGCTAATAGCCCTGGCTAAGTCCTACTCTGGTCAAAGATGCTATGGCTTTCACCAGCGGCAATACCAATTCTATATCAGCAATTAGAAAGTATAAGTTAATTTAATAATGGAAATACAGTTTTTAGGGACAGGTGCTGGCCAGCCGGCTAAGCAGCGAAATGTTTCGAGTCTAGTTTTAAAATTGCTAGATGAAATCAATGAAGTGTGGATGTTTGATTGTGGTGAAGGAACCCAGCGCCAAATTTTAGAGACGCACATTAAGCCTCGTAAAATTAAAAAAATCTTTATCACACATTTACATGGGGACCATATTTTTGGCCTGCCGGGTTTTTTAGCCAGCCGGGCTTTTCAAGCAAGTGAAGAGCAAACCGACATTGAGATTTATGGACCTGTTGGCATCAAGTCCTTTGTGATGACCAGCCTCAAGGTTTCTGGTTCAAGACTACCTTATCGCATCCATTTCAAAGAATTCACCGAAAATGATCTAGGTCTATTGATGGAGACTGATAAATTTTTGGTTTATGGAGAACAATTAGCGCATACGATTTTTTGTATTGGTTACCGTATTGTCCAAAAAGACTTAGAGGGAACCTTAAATGCTGAAGCTTTAAAAGCAGCTGGCGTGCCCTTTGGTCCTTTGTTTGGCCAGGTAAAAAATGGCCAAGATGTCGTCTTAGAAGATGGTAGGCTAATTAGAGCTAGTGATTTTATCTCTGCTCCGAAAAAAGGGAAAATCATTACGATTATCGGTGATACCCGCAAAACCCCAGCCAGCGTTCGGCTGGCCAGAGATGCGGATGTTTTAGTTCATGAATCAACCTATGGTAGAGGTGATGACCGGATGGCTCGTAACCATGGCCATTCTACCAATATGCAGGCTGCTGAGATTGCCAAAGAAGCAAAAGCCAAACGTCTCTTGTTAAATCACGTTTCTGCTCGGTTTTTGGGCCGCGCCTGTCGTCAACTGGAAAAAGATGCCGCAACGATTTTTGAACCCGTTAAGGTTGTCAAAGATTTAGAGGAAGTGAGTATTTAATGGCAAAACGAACTTTTTTGATTACAGGAGCTAGTGGTGGCTTAGCGCAAGCCATTATTCATCAATTGTCCACTGATGATTTCATTATTTTAGTTGGCCGAGATGCCCAAAAGCTGGCAACCTTATATGCTGAGATTCCTCATAAGGCCATTTATGCGATTGATATTAAAGATAGTCAGGCTATTGCTCTTTTAGTGGAAGAGATTGCGCAAAAGCATGGCCAAGTTGATGTATTGATTAACAATGCAGGCTTTGGTGCTTTTAAAAGCTATGATGCCTTTGACAGTGCAGAAATTGCCGAAATGTTTGCCGTCAATACTCTGGCAAGCATTACTTTTGCGCGTTTGATTGGCCATCGGATGGCTAGCAGAGGTCGGGGGCACATTATCAATATTGTGTCCATGGCTGGCCTGATTGCTTCTAGCAAATCAACAGTCTATTCTGCGACCAAATTTGCCATGATTGGCTATTCAAATGCCCTACGTTTAGAACTAGCTGATCAGGGTGTCTTTGTGACTACGGTCAATCCAGGGCCAATTGCGACAGGCTTTTTTGATCAGGCTGATCCGTCTGGTCAGTACTTGGCTAGCGTGAGCCGTTTTACCTTACAGCCCCAGCAAGTTGCAAAGCGGATTGTCGCGGTTCTTGATCGGCCTAAGCGCGAACTCAATCTTCCCTTCTTATTGGCAGCGGCCAACACCTTTTATGCCCTCTTTCCACGGCTCTCAGATTTTTTTGCACGAAAGGTCTTTAATTATAAATGATCACAGCTACTTATCAATGGGCCCTAGCTAAGGAAAAGCCAGATGCTGGCTTTTTTAAGCTTGCTAAGAACCAGGGACTTAGCCAGGCAGCGGCCCAGTTAGTTTATCAAAGGGGCATCCGCACAGCAGAAGATTTAACAGCTTTTTTGACCGCTGATTTAGCTGATTTGCATGATCCCTATTTACTTCATGATATGGCAAAAGCAGTGCCGCGCATTCGCCAGGCGATTGAGCAGGCAGAAACGATTTTAGTGTACGGCGATTACGATGCCGATGGAATGACGTCTGCCTCAATTGTGCAAGAAACACTAGAGATGCTAGGAGCCCAAGTGCGGACTTATTTGCCTAATCGTTTTAGTGATGGCTACGGGCCAAATCAAAGTGTCTACAAATATTTCATAGAACAAGAAGACGTCTCCTTGATTATCACTGTTGATAATGGCGTGGCTGGCCATGAGGCGATTGCTTACGCGCAAGCCCAGGGAGTTGATGTCATTGTCACCGACCACCATAGTTTACCTGAGGCTTTGCCAAAAGCTTTCGCGATTATCCATCCAGAACATCCAGATGCCGATTACCCTTTTCACTATTTAGCGGGCTGTGGCGTTGCTTTCAAATTGGCTTGTGCCCTTTTAGAGAGTATTCCCACAGAGTTTTTAGATTTGGTAGCCATTGGCACCATTGCTGATATGGTGAGCTTGACCGGTGAGAATCGCATTTTGGTTAAAAATGGACTAGCCGTCTTACGCCAAACCGAGCGAATTGGTCTGCAAGAGTTGATGCAGCTCGCTGATGTTAAGCCTGGTGACTGTGACGAGGAAACCATCGGCTTTCAAATTGCGCCTGCCTTAAATGCACTTGGCCGACTGGATGATCCAAATCCTGCTTTGGAATTACTGACAGGTTTTGATGAGGAAGAAACCCATCAAATAGCCCTGATGATTCATGCCAAAAATCAAGAGCGTAAGGAGCTTGTCCAAGCTATTTATCAGGAAGCTTTAGAGATGGTGGACTTGGCCCAGCCTATTCAGGTTTTAGCCAAAAAAGGCTGGCATCCAGGCGTACTAGGGATTGTTGCTGGCCGCATCATGGAAGAAATCGGTCGTCCAGTTATTGTTTTGGGAATTTCTGATGATGAGCTGGCTAAGGGCTCAGCACGCAGTCCAGAAAGGATTAATATTTACCAGGCTCTAGCTGCGGCCAAAGAACATCTGCTCGCCTTTGGTGGACATGCTGGAGCTGCTGGTATGACCATTGATGCGGCTGAATTGCCCCTCTTGCGTCAGGCCTTGGCTGATTATGTGGCCAACAAGCACTTAGCGATTGATCAAAAGAGTCAACTCAGCTTAGATGACGAATTAGACCTCAAGCAGCTCAGTTTAGCAACCCTTAAGGAATTGAGTGTTCTAGCGCCTTTTGGGATGGATAATAAAAAGCCTCTTTTTTGGTTACGGGATTTTCAGGTCTTACAAGCTCGCAGCATGGGGCAAAATAATCGCCATTTGAAATTAAAAATTGCCAAAGATGGTGTCGAAATTGACGTGGTTGCCTTTCAAAAAGGTTCCTTTTGGCAAGAATTTCAGCAGGCTCGCGGTCTGGAGTTGGCTGTGACCCTCAGTGTGAACCAATGGAATGGTCACACTAGTATCCAATTATTTTTGGTTGATGCACGAGTATCTGGGATTCAATTGATCGATGTCCGTAAGCGCAATGCGGTAATTCCTAAGCATTTGCCTAGCTTAGCTGAAGCTAAAGATGGGCAAGCTGCCTTACTTGAACTTATCCCTGATGAGCCCAATCAGCTGCGCCAGCAATTTGCCCAAAAACACCTAACGGCTATTTACTTTAAAAATAAGATTGAGCAACCTCTATACTTGTCTGGTTATGGCAGTAAGGAGCAGTTTGCTAAACTATATAAAACTCTCTACCAATTTCCAGAGTTTGATATCCGCTATAAATTGCTTGATTTGGCCAGCTATTTGAACCTTGATCAGCAGCTTTTAACAAAAATGATTCAAATTTTCGAAGAGCTTGGTTTTGTAAACATTGCCGATGGAGTAATGACGGTGATTAAGGATGCACCAAAGAAGGATTTAACTGAGAGTTTGATTTATCAAAACTTAAAAGCCAAGGTGGCTTATCAAGAATTAATGGCTCTAGGCAGCCCGCAGGCTATTTATGATTGGCTAAGAGCAGCAGATGAGCCAAATAGTAGGTTTGGGGATAAATAAGTTTTACGAAACAAGGCTTTCATGGTATAATGAAGAGTATTTTATGTTGACCGAAAGTCGCTAGAAAGAAAGTATTATGGATTTAACAAATTATATTGCAACCATTGAAAATTATCCCAAAGAAGGCATCACTTTTCGAGACATCTCTCCTTTGATGGCAGATGGCAAAGCTTATAGTTATGCGATTCGGGAAATTGCCCAATACGCTTGCGATAAGGACATTGATATGATTGTCGGCCCAGAAGCACGGGGCTTTATCATTGGCTGTCCGGTCGCTGTTGAATTGGGAATTGGTTTTGCACCTGTTCGTAAACCAGGGAAATTACCACGTGAGGTGGTTTCAGCTGATTATGAAAAAGAATATGGTTTAGACACCTTAACCATGCATGCCGATGCTATTAAACCTGGACAACGTGTCTTGATTGTTGATGACTTATTAGCAACCGGTGGAACCGTTAAAGCAACGATCGAAATGGTTCAGCAATTAGGTGGTGTTGTTGCAGGATGTGCCTTTCTTATCGAACTCGATGGCTTAAATGGCCGCCATGCTATTGGTGATATTGATGTTAAAGTTTTGATGAACTTCCCAGGCTAAGGTCAGTTGCTTGACTGACTCAATACCTAACTACTAATGACTAGTGAGAATGGGGGATTATGAGTTATTTAGAGCACTATAAATCAGGCAACTTGGTTTTTCCAAGTGCCTTGCTTTTTCATTATAAGGATCTTTTTAATAATCCAGATGATTTTTTGGTGTGGCAGTTTTTTTACCTGCAAAATACCACAAGCAAAGAGGAGATTGTTCCCAGTCAAATTGCTAAGGCGCTGGGAAAAACAGTAGCTGACATCAATAAAGCCATTGCTAGTTTAAGCCAGCAGCAGCTTTTAGATATGAAAACCATTGAGTTGGCCGGCGAGATTGAAACCATTTTTGATGCAACCCCTGCCTTGGCTAAATTAGATGAAGTCATTGCAAAGGCTAAACAACCCCATGCAACTGATACCGACGTTGCTACACCAATCAATCCCCTGCGCAGCCTGGTGACCGATTTTGAACAAGAATTAGGGCGTTTACTTAGTCCCTTTGAGTTAGAAGACTTGCAAAAAACTGTCAGTGAGGATAAGGTTGACCCTGATTTGATCCGCGAAGCCCTTCGCGAAGCTGTTTTTAATGGCAAAACCAATTGGAAATACATCCAAGCAATCCTGCGCAATTGGCGCAAGGAGGGTATTGCTAATTTGCGGCAAGTCAAAGAAAAGCAGCAAGAACGTGAGACAAAAAACCAGCAGGTGGCCGTTTCAGATGACTTTTTAGCGGCGATGAATTTATGGAGTGATGATGAGTAATGCGCATCGGTAAAGAACGGTTACGTAAAGTTTTAGCAATTATTGCGGAGATGTTTCCAGAGGCAAAGGGCGAACTAACTTGGCAACCTGATCGCCCCTATCAGTTATTGATTGCTGTCATCTTGTCAGCCCAAACAACGGATAAGGCCGTAAATAAGGTAACACCAGTTTTATGGGCTAAATATCCAGATTTGGCTGATTTGGCGGCAGCTGAGCTTTCTGATGTTGAAACCTGTCTGCGTACCATTGGCCTTTACAAAAACAAGGCCAAAAACATTATCAGAACAGCGCAATTACTACTAGAGGAGTTTGACGGGCAAGTCCCTAAAACGCACGCCCAACTCGAAAGCCTGCCAGGAGTTGGTCGCAAAACAGCAAATGTGGTACTAGGTGAAGTTTATAATATTCCAGGGATAGCTGTTGATACTCATGTCGCGCGCGTGGCCAAGCGGCTCAACATCTCAGCCCCTGATGCTTCTGTTACCCAAATCGAAACGGATCTAATGGCAAAAATTCCTAAACGAGACTGGGTCAAGACCCACCACCGCTTGATTTTCTTTGGGCGATATCATTGCCTGGCTAAGAATCCCAAATGTCAGGAATGTCCCGTCCAAAGCTACTGCCATTATTACAAACAATTGCAGAAAAAAAGTCTGAGTTGACCTGCATTCCAAAAGCTAGCCAAATTTTCCAAAACCTTTGCGAGTCTTAAGAAGGTAATACAGTAAATAAATGAGTGATTACTCTTAGAAATGTTGATAGGACAGACTTCTAAGAGTTTTTCATTTTCAGTGATAAAGCCCCCTGATGCCACAGCCGCAAGCCCGTTGAGCTGCTCGCTGATATAGTCACTAACACGCCATCTTTACAAGGCGAGCAGCATCCTTTCTTACCAACACAGCAGTGAGATGGGCGAGCGCAGCAAATTTTGTTATAATGGTAAAAAGGTTGCACGCCTTGGGCTCAAAGGGCTTGTGCTTGATGTTGAAGGCACTACCTTCCACCAAGTAGCCGTGCCAGTTGCCTTAGCTGCTGCGAAAACACGAAGCAACCTAAAGCCAGAAGAAGAGAAAGTCTAAAAACCATGGAACACTTATCAAAACGTCTCAGCCTTGTTGCTGAAAAAATTCCTCCCGGTAGCCGTTTGTTAGATGTAGGAAGTGATCATGCTTACTTACCCATCTATCTAGCGTCCCAAGGCCTTATCGATAGAGCGGTAGCTGGAGAAGTGGTCAAAGGCCCGTACGAATCTGCTTGTCGTAATGTCGCTGCGCATGGCCTGCAACAAGTCATTTCGGTTCGCCTGGCCAATGGCTTAGCCGCCATGCAAGCTGAAGATGGCATCACAGCTGTGAGCATCTGTGGCATGGGTGGCCGTTTGATTGCTGATATTCTTGGAGCAGGCCAGGCCCAGTTAGCGACAGTAAAAACCCTGGTGCTCCAACCCAATAATCGTGAAGATGAATTACGCCAGTGGTTAGTGGCCCATCAATTTGCCATTGTTGCTGAAACCATTCTTATGGAAAATGATAAATATTATGAGATTATAGTGGCCCAGCCCGGCCACCAAATGCTTGATGCTAAAGCTTATCGCTTTGGGCCATTTTTGTCCCAGGCCAAGACAGCTGTCTTTAAGGCCAAGTGGCACAGAGAATATGTTAAATTAGCCGAGGCACTTGCTTGTGTGCCCCACGCCCGCACCAAAGACCGCGCAGCCATTACCCAAAAAATGGCTGCTATTAAGGAGATGATTGAAGATGAAGGCAAGTGATATTATTGAACGCTACGAAGCATTTTGCCCGCCAGACTTATCCCTTGAGGGAGACAGTGTTGGGCTACAAGTTGGGCGGTTGACTAAGGATGTTGAGCGGGTCATGGTGACCTTGGATATTCGGGAACAAACAGTCGCAGAAGCCATCGCGTGTGGTGTGGATCTGATCATCACAAAACACGCCCCTATTCATAAAGGCTTGAAGGACTTGGTTGCTTCTCCCCAGCGTGATATTGTCTTAAGCCTCGTTAAGCATGATATTGCAGTCTATGTCAGTCACACCAATATTGATGTGGTTCCTGGTGGATTGAATGACTGGTTTTGCCAAGAATTGGGAATTGAAGAGCCGCGCCCGCTGGCTGAGACAAAAAATGGCTTTGGCCTTGGCCGCATTGGCCATATTCAGCCCCAAAGCTTAGAAGCCTTCGCGCATAAAATCAAGACTGTCTTTGGATTAGACAGCATCTGCCTGGTGCGCTACGGAAAGGCCAATCCGCTGATAGAGACAGTGGCCATCTGTGGTGGCTCTGGCGATAAATTTTATCCGCAGGCCCGAGACAAGGGAGCGGATGTTTATGTGACCGGCGATATTTATTATCATACTGCCCATGAGATGTTAACCGATGGCCTGGTGGCCATTGATCCTGGTCACCACATTGAAGTTCTCTTTATTGATGGTGTTTTGCGAAAATTAGAAGAATGGAAAAAACAAGAAGGCTGGTCAGTCAGCTTTCTAGCCAGTCAGCGCTCCACTAATCCCTTTAGCCACTTATCTTAGGAGCAGGCCGCAAGACACACCCCAGACTCAGGCGGGTTAGCAACGGATTAGATATAAGGCCCTATCAGGGAAGTCATAATGATTAAACCATAAAAAGCAAAAACCTCAAGTCTGCTTGCCTTAACAAGATAGGGCAAAGCATTAGCCAGTGTTTTTAGCTTACCCATACCAGGAGGAAAGATGCGCATTGCAATTATTGGAGCGGGCATTGTCGGCTCTACCGCAGCCTACTATTTATCCCGTCTCGGACAAGCAGAAGTAGTCCTATTTGATGAAGGTCTTGGCCAAGCTACCAAGGCTGCAGCAGGCATTATTTGCCCTTGGTTCTCCAAGCGTCGCAATAAAGCCTGGTATCAGTTAGCCGATGCGGGGGCCAAGTTTTACCCACGCCTCATACAAGATTTGCTGGCTGATGGCTATCCTAATACTTCTTACCAGCAGACCGGAGTTTATGTTTTAAAAAAAGATTCCAGCAAGCTAGAGGAGCTCTATCACATCGCTTTGCAGCGTCAGCACTCCTCTCCTATTATCGGACAGCTATCACTGCAAGATTATGCCCAAGCTAGCGGTGCTTTTCCAGAATTAAAGGGCTATGAACGCACCCTGGTTGCCCAGGGTGCTGCCCGTGTTGATGGGCATGACCTTTGCCGCTTATTGCAAACAGCAGCAGGTTACCCTCTTTATCAGCAAAAGGTCAGCCTTAGGCAAAAAGGCCAGGGCTATGAGATTGCAGGACACTATTTTGATCGGGTGATCCTAGCTTGTGGCGCCTGGCTTGGTCAGTTGCTAGAGCCTTTGGGTTACCACGTAGATGTCCGGCCGCAAAAAGGACAATTATTGGATTATCACCTACCGAATCAAGCAAGCGACCAGTGGCCGGTAGTTATGCCAGAAGGAGAGATTGATATTATTCCTTTTACACAGGGAAAAGTAGTGGTCGGTGCCAGCCATGAAAATGACCAGGGCTTTGATATTAGTCCAGATCAAGACATTCTTGATAGCTTAGCTGCTCAAGCAAGTCCCTTTTTACCAGCCTTAGCTACTGCGCCTCTACCTACCAGTCGAGTAGGCATTCGGGCTTATACTCGAGACTTTTTACCTTTTTTTGGGTCAGTACCCAACAAACCCAGACTATATGTCGCAAGTGGTTTAGGCTCAACCGGCTTAACAGTAGGGCCAATCATCGGACAGCAATTGGCCAAGTTGGCACTTGATCAAGAGCTAGATATGGCGATTGAAGCTTATAATCCTGCTGCCTATCTAACGCTTCTAGCCTAAGAACTAAAGCTGGCTTTTGCCTCTTGTGAGGGACAACCAAGCTCTTAAGGTCAAGGTGATCAGTATTTGTGTTACGTGCTAGGATTGTTTGTTGGTCATCTGCACAGGCTTACAGTAAAACATGACACTGCTTCTAAAAAATGGTAGAATGGTAACGATATAGAAACTGAAGGAGACCTATTATGAAAGGTATAATACTGGCTGGCGGATCAGGAACACGTTTGTATCCGTTGACACGGGCGGCATCTAAGCAATTGATGCCCATCTATGATAAACCAATGATTTATTATCCCTTGTCAACCTTAATGTTAGCTGGCATTAAGGACATCCTCATTATTTCCACGCCACAAGATTTACCGCGTTTTGAAGAATTGCTTGGTGATGGTTCAGAGTTTGGCATTTCCTTGTCTTATGCTGAGCAACCTAGTCCAGATGGCTTGGCGCAAGCCTTTATCATTGGCGAAGAGTTTATTGGGAATGATCATGTAGCCTTGATCCTTGGCGATAATATTTACCATGGTAATGGCCTGACTAAGCTCCTTCAGAAAGCTGCGGCTAAAGACAAGGGAGCTACTGTCTTTGGCTACCAGGTCAAAGATCCCGAGCGTTTTGGTGTGGTTGCATTTGATGATGATATGAATGCTATCTCCATTGAGGAAAAACCGGCAGAGCCAAAATCCAACTACGCAGTAACCGGCTTGTATTTTTATGATAATGATGTCGTTGATATTGCTAAAAGCATCAAACCCAGCCCGCGCGGCGAGTTGGAAATTACAGATGTGAACAAAGCCTATTTGGAACGCGGCGACCTCTCGGTCGAATTAATGGGACGTGGTTTTGCCTGGCTTGATACAGGAACCCATGAAAGCTTACTTGAGGCAGCTCAATACATCGAAACCGTTCAACGCTTGCAAAATGCCCAGGTCGCAAACTTAGAAGAGATTGCCTACCGTATGGGCTACATTACTAAAGAACAAGTCTTGCAGCTAGCTCAGCCATTAAAGAAAAACGAATACGGTCAATATCTACTTCGTTTGATTGGAGAAATGTAATGTCAGAACAATTTTTTGAAAAGCCACTAGCCGCGCGACCCGTCAGCGGAATCCCTGGCATGCTCGAATTTGATATTCCAGTTCATGGAGATAACCGTGGCTGGTTTAAAGAAAACTTTCAAAAGGAAAAAATGCTACCTCTGGGCTTTCCAGAAAGTTTTTTTGCGGCCGGCAAGCTGCAAAATAACATTAGCTTTTCACATAAAAATGTCCTACGGGGCTTGCATGCAGAACCATGGGACAAGTACATTTCAGTAGCTGACGGAGGCAAAGTATTAGGAGCTTGGGTTGACTTACGCCAAGGCGAGAGTTTTGGTAATACCTATCAAGCAATCATTGATGCCTCAAAAGGTATCTTTGTCCCGCGCGGTGTGGCCAATGGCTTTCAAGTGTTGACAGATACGGTGTCTTACAGCTATTTGGTCAATGATTATTGGGCTCTTGAACTCAAACCCAAATACGCCTTTGTGAATTACGCGGACCCAAGCCTCGGGATTGAGTGGCAAAATCTGTCAGCTGCTGAAGTCTCAGCGGCAGATAAAAAACATCCCTTTTTACAGGATGTAAAACCGCTCATTATAACCGCACGCTAGCCTTCTTTACTTGCTAGTAACAAGCACACAGTGGTGGGCTGTTAGGCTGTGAAATAGCTAGCGCGACCACCAGCTGGTCTAAAAGCCATTAGCCTGCAGCACTCGCTTTGATGAAAAGCAACAGCTCCGCCAAGCTTATTTTTAGAGCAAAACATATGGTAGCAAAAAGCCTAATAGCTTTGTAACCCAAGCTTTCTCACGCAGCTAACCTTAGGAAAGCTTGACGTGTCAGGACAAGTGTTGTCGTATGGCTTTTGCTTCTAAAAACCAAGTGCTTTGATTTGCTTTTTGGGGTGTTTGAACCAGCATCTAGAAAGTAAGGCATTAAAAAATATTGTTAAGGAAATAACTATGTCAGACTATAAAAAGATTATCGTTACAGGGGGGGCTGGTTTTATCGGCTCTAACTTTGTGCATTATCTCTATAATAACCACCCTGATGTCCAAGTGACCGTTCTGGATAAATTAACCTACGCTGGAAATCGCGCCAACATTGAAGCCATTCTTGGTGATCGGGTCAAACTTGTTGTAGGCGATATTGCTGATGCAGAATTGGTCAATAAGCTTGCAGCTGATGCGGATGCTATTGTTCACTACGCAGCTGAGAGTCATAATGATAATTCCCTTAAAGACCCAAGCCCCTTTATTCATACGAACTTTATCGGGACCTACACCTTGTTAGAAGCAGCCCGCAAATTTGATTTGCGTTTTCATCATGTGTCAACAGATGAAGTCTATGGTGATCTGCCGCTGCGCGAAGATTTACCTGGACACGGAGAAGGTCCAGGGGAAAAATTCACTGCCAAAACCAATTACAATCCCTCATCGCCTTATTCTTCCACCAAAGCGGCATCTGACTTGATTGTAAAAGCTTGGGTGCGTTCTTTTGGTGTCAAAGCGACCATTTCCAATTGCTCAAACAATTACGGCCCTTACCAGCATATTGAAAAATTCATTCCCCGCCAAATTACGAATATCTTATCAGGTATCAAACCAAAACTTTATGGGGAAGGAAAGAATGTCCGTGACTGGATCCATACCAATGACCATTCAACTGGAGTGTGGGCGATCTTGACAAAAGGAGTCATTGGCCAAACTTATCTGATTGGTGCAGATGGTGAGAAAAGCAATAAAGAAGTCTTAGAACTCATCCTTGAGAAAATGGGGCAGCCCAAAGACGCTTATGATCACGTGACAGACCGAGCTGGCCATGATTTGCGCTATGCTATTGATGCCACTAAGCTACGTGAAGAGCTGGGCTGGCAACCAGAATTTACCAATTTTGAACAAGGCTTAGAAGAAACCATCAAATGGTATCGTGACCATCAAGCATGGTGGCAAGCAGAAAAAGCTGAGGTCGAAGCTAACTATGCTAAAACCCAAGAGATACTAAAGTGAGGCTTGATGTGTTTCATAATGATTACTCACTAAACAAAGAACATGACAAAAAAGTAGCAGCGCCTTTTGCTCTACTCTTTTTGTATACAGTTGTCATCATCGCTTGTTCCTACCAAGTCATCACTAGGCAGGATTCTGACCTTGCCTTTCATATGGCCCGCATTGCAGGGCTCGCCCAGTCCTTGCGCCATGGCGATTTCCTTCCTAATTTGAATTTTCTTTTTGGTAATGGTGTGGGCTATGCTGTTCCGATGTTCTATGGCCAATGGCTGCTCTATCTACCGGCCGGTCTCTTTCTTTTGACCAAGTCCATCACCTTTGCTTATGTTGGTTATGCTTTCTTTTTGACCTTGGTCAGTGTCTATGGGACTTTTATCGTCTTTAGGACCATCAGTCACAACCAAAGCTTGGCCTTTGTACTAGCCTTGTACCCTCCCTTGGTCTATGCCAATTTTGGCTATGGCATGACAGCTGCCACTCCCTTGATTCCTTTTTTGATTCTGGCTATTTATCAGATTGTCTTTGAAAATCGCCAAGCAGCGCTCTTATTAGGCATTGTGATTGCTTTATTGATCCAAACGCACATTATCTCAACCCTGGTTCTAGCAATCATGTCCCTCTTTTTCTTGGCACTAAATTATCAGTATTTAAACTGGCAAAAGCTACTCGAATGTGTTAAAGGTGGCCTACTTGGCCTGGTATTAAGCATTGGGTTTTGGCTACAATTGCTGGAGCAAACGCATAGCCAAGTCTTTTATGCCAATTGGACCACCCGGCCCTTCATGGGGATGTCTGGCGCTGCACGGAGTTTTTATGAAATCCTGCAGATGTTCTTTGATAGTAATTCAAGTGGCATCAGTATTGCCTACCATTCTCCTTTGATTATCTTTGTGACCTTGCTGCTTTCGAGCCAATTGGTCAAATGGCCAAGGCTGAGCGTGCAAAGTAAAAGGCTAGCTGCTCTGATTTTAGGCTTACTACTTATGGCTTCTTCTGTTTTCCCCTGGAATCAATTGAAATACAGCCCACTTGGCGTCTTTCAATGGCCGGGACGCCTGTTGACCTTTATTCCTAGCTTGGCTCTTTTAATATTCGCCATTGACAATCGTTCCCTAAAAAGAGCCATCCAATACTTTCTCATTGGCTTTGCCATGTATATGTCCATGGTGGTTCTGAGAAACCAAGGAGCAGCAGTTGCTTATAATCACTCAATGGAAAGTCAAATGAAACAGGCCTATGCTGGTGCTAATAACATTGATGGCTTTTCAGGGATGGAGTATTTGACAGTAGATGTGGACCACCACAAGGCCAATCAAAAAGCAGCTTTGAGCCAATTTCAGCGGCAGGGTCGCAACTATCACCTATCCAAGCTCAAAACGGCCTATAACCAGCTTGATTTTGACATTAGCCTGGATCACGCTCCTGCCACAGTGCAGCTTCCGCGCATCTGGTACAAAGGCTATCGGGCCACCTATTCTCAAGGCGCCAAAGGAAGTCAGCCGGCCTTAGCAACTGTGCCCCTATCAAAAAACGAAATTTCAAAAAGAGCTAAAAACCACCAGCCGCACCACCAGCAAAAGGTCCTAAATAATGGCTTAGCTCAAATCCATGTCCAAAGAAGTGGTCATGTCCACATTAGTTATCAAAAAACGCCCCTGCAAAAATTGAGCTTTGGTTTGGAGTTCTTGAGCTGGCTCTTGGTTATCCTTTGGGGATTTAAAAAAAGTAAGGACTAATCACCCCGTGTACACTCTGTCTTAACCCCTCTAGCTTAGCAAGCTAAGCTAGCAACCTTCTTATTGCGATCTGTTGTCAAAGAAAGTGGTGAACAGCTAACAAAGTAAAAATAGGGGAAAGCAAAGAGGAATCTACCTAAGTAGGAGATAGATTCCTCTTTTTTCATTTTGGTTGAACTGTAGAACTCACTTTTTCAGTGGCCTTCCAAAAATGTTTCCTCTTTTGTGATTTTTAGAGCGATTAAGAGGAGTTTACAAAACCCTGGCGTGACCTTAGCGACTCCAGAAATGGCAGAGCCCTTCTTATAAGGAGCTTTTTTGCTGGCTGTTAACACTTTGCTTTTTATGGATAAGAGCATCAGGCTACCATTTCTTGTCATGCTTTTTCAATAAATCATTCGCAATCTGAGTAGAGATTGGTATAATAGTAGAAAAGTAAATAGAAAGAGATGAGGCAAGAGATGACCAAATTAGCAACAATTTGCTACATTGATAATGGAACGTCTTTATTATTGTTGCATCGCAATAAAAAAGAAAATGATGTGCATGCTGGTAAATGGATCTCTGTTGGTGGCAAATTAGAAGCAGGCGAGACACCTGATGCCTGTGCCATTCGAGAAATCTATGAAGAAACGCACCTGCAGGTCAAAGACATGTCCTTTCGCGGCGTGATTACCTTTCCCAATTTTACCCCAAACGAAGATTGGTATACCTATGTTTTTAAGGTAACGGATTTTGAAGGGGAATTGATTGCTGATAGTGACTCTCGCGAAGGCACACTAGAGTGGGTCCCCTATGAGCAAGTCTTAGAAAAACCTACTTGGCAAGGAGACTATGAGATTTTAACATGGATTCTAGAAGATCGCCCCTTTTTTTCTGCTAAATTTTGCTATGATCAAGACAATCATTTGCTAGATAAAGAAGTAAGCTTTTATGGCAGGGGCACCCATGCAAGCACTAATGAGAAAGGAGTATTGTAGCTATGCAATTTTTAAATGACCAAGATCCCAAAGAGACTTGGTTTTATAAATGGGTTTTAAATAATAAGGCAGCTAATGCCCTCATTGTTTTATTGCTCTTATTTTTGACCATCTTGGTCTTTACAAAAATTTCTTTTCTCTTTTCTAAGGCTTCATCTTTTATCGCTGTCTTAATCTTACCCTTGGTCATTTCTACCATTCTCTATTACCTGACCAAACCCTTGGTTGATCTGATTGAAAAACTAGGTCCCAGCCGAACAGTGTCCATTTTTATTGTGTTTGGTTTGATTGTTCTTCTTTTAATCTGGGGCTTTGCTGGATTGATCCCGATGATTGGAGAGCAGATGACGACTTTTTTCCGTGATTTGCCTAACTATATCACAACCGTCAATCGGGAAATCAATCATTTACTTGAAAGCAAGTGGTTGGTCAACTACCACGCGCAGCTCCAGGATATGCTGACTAGTATTGGCCAAAAGGCCATTGGTTATGCCGAAGCCATTTCTAAAAACGCCCTTAATTGGGCAGGTTCCTTAGCAGGGACTATCGCGCGTATTACGGTATCCATTATCATTTCACCTTTTATTCTCTTTTATTTCTTGCGTGATAGCAGCAAGATGAAAGATGGCTTGGTAGATGTTTTGCCAACTGGCTTACGATTACCCGTCGGCCGCATTTTGGGTGATATTAATAAACAGTTATCCGGTTACGTGCAGGGGCAGGTTATGGTTGCGGTCACTGTTGGTATTATGTTTTCCATTATGTTTAGTGTTATTGGCTTACGCTATTCGATTACCTTTGGGATTATGGCCGGCTTTTTGAACATGATTCCCTATCTGGGTAGCTTTCTTGCGATGATCCCAGTTGTCATCATGGGTTTAGTACAAGGTCCACTTATGCTGGTCAAAGTTTTGGTGGTCTTTACCATCGAACAGACCATTGAGGGCCGCTTTGTGACCCCACTGGTTATTGGCAATAAATTAAGTATCCATCCGATTACGATTATGTTTTTATTGCTAGGCGCAGGAGCGATGTTTGGTGTTTGGGGCGTCTTCTTAATCATTCCGATATATGCTTCAATCAAAGTCATTGTAAAAGAACTGTTTGAATGGTATAAGGGGGTCAGCAACTTATATGTGGATAAAAAGATTAT
Source organism: Streptococcus halichoeri (assembly GCF_019774635.1). NCBI lineage: Bacteria > Bacillati > Bacillota > Bacilli > Lactobacillales > Streptococcaceae > Streptococcus > Streptococcus halichoeri. The sequence goes on along the minus strand of NZ_CP081502.1, from coordinate 1,669,036 downwards.
TGTAGAGGAGAAGGCAGATCATGTTGAATAGTGAAAAAATGCTTGCCTCCTTAGATCGGCATGATTTTGCTCGAGCAGCTAAATATTTTGAGCGGGCTTTAGCATCAGACCCCTCAGACAGTCTCTTGGCTCTCGCCGAGTATTTGCAAGGAATGGGGTATTTAGATGATGCCAAGCGTGCCTTTGAAAAGGTTCGCACTGATTATCCCGAAGCAAATATCAACTTAGCACAGATTCTGGCAGAAGACGGTGACATGGACCAGGCCTTTTTCTATTTGGATGCACTGCCCCAGGATGATCCTAACTATCCCACGGCCCTCATGGTCATGGCTGACCTGTATGATATGGAAGGCTTGGCCGATGTTGCCCATGAAAAACTCCTCTTAGCTAGTCACTATAGCCAGGACCCGCTGATTCTATTGGGTTTAGCAGAGTTAGAAATGGAGCTTGAGCGCTACCAAGAGGCTATCACCCATTATGCTGCACTTGATAATCGTGAGATTTTGGCCCAGACAGGGCTTTCGACTTATGAGCGAATTGGTAAAGCCTATGCCCATTTGGGGAAATTTGAAGCGGCCATTGAATTTTTAGAAAAAGCGCTGTCCATTGAGTATGAAGATAGCACAGCTTTGGCATTAGCGACTCTTTATTTTGAGCAAGAAGAATACCAAAAAGCCAATCTCTATTTTAAGCAAGTTGATACCATTAACCCTGCTTATCCTGGTTATGAGTGGCTCTATGCCCAAAGCCTGCACCATGACCTAAAGCCAGAAGAGGCCTTACGTGTCGTTCAACAAGGTTTACGCAAAAATGCCTTTGATAGTCAACTTTTACTTTTAGGTTCACAACTGGCTTTTGAAACCCATGATCCTCAATTAGCCGAGGACTATTTGCTAAAAGCTAAAGAAGTTGCTGATGATTTAGAAGAAATTGAGCTGCGCTTATCGTCACTCTATCTTGATCAAGAACGCTATGAGGATTTAATTGCCCTAGATCACGACCAGCTGGACCAGGTCTTAACCAAATGGAATATCGCTAAGGCCTATCATGAACTAGACCAGGAGCAAGCCCTTTTTGCCTACCAAGCGCTAGCTCCTGATTTGCAGACCAATCCGGAATTTTTACAGGAGTATGCCTATATTTTACGGGAATTTGGCCACTTGCAAGATGCAGCCCAGGTTGTAAGTGCCTATTTGGCTCTTGTGCCTGATGACATTAATATGCAGGCCTTGCGTGATCAACTAGAGTGAGTGAAAAATAGCTGAAAACGTGATGAAAAAATTCACAAATAAATGAAAAGAAGTTTGATAACAATAGTGTTATAATAGATAATATATTGTGAAATAAGGAGTAAGCGAATGACTGAATCAGAAAAAATGTATGGTGCTGACCTTGTGGTTGACAGCCTGATTAATCATGATGTCAAATACGTGTTTGGGATTCCTGGTGCCAAGATTGACCGGATTTTTGACACCTTAGAGGACAAGGGCCCAGAATTGATCGTCTCTAGACATGAGCAAAATGCTACTTTCATGGCTCAAGGTATTGGTCGGATCACCGGAGAACCAGGTGTCGTCATTGCCACCAGTGGACCAGGAATCTCTAACCTTGCGACGGGTCTAGTGACGGCAACAGCTGAAGGGGATGCCGTCTTGGCCATTGGTGGTCAGGTGAAGCGTGGGGATTTGTTAAAACGTTCCCATCAATCCATGAAAAACGTAGCCATGCTTGAGCCGATTACCAAATATTCTGTGGAAGTCCATGATTCCAATACCTTATCAGAGACTGTTGCCAATGCTTACCGCATTGCCAAAGCCGGTAAACCAGGGGCTAGCTTTATCTCTATTCCACAGGATGTCACAGACAGCCCTGTTTCTGTCAAAGCGATTAAACCTCTGACAGCGCCACAACTTGGTTCTGCTTCGGTGGCAGATATTAATTACTTAGCGCAAGCTATTCGCAACGCTGTCTTACCAGTGCTCTTGCTTGGTAATGGTGCCTCTTCTGAAAAAGTCACCGCCTCGATTCGTCGCTTGTTGGAAGCTGTTAAATTACCCGTTGTTGAAACCTTCCAGGGTGCTGGGATTGTCTCGCGTGACTTAGAAGAAGAGACCTTCTTTGGCCGCGTTGGCTTATTTCGCAACCAACCAGGAGATATGTTGCTGAAAAAAGCTGATCTTGTCATTGCTATTGGCTATGACCCGATTGAATATGAGGCCCGCAACTGGAATGCTGAATTTTCAGCTCGCACCATTGTTATTGATGTGGCTCAGGCAGAAATTGACACCTATTTCCAACCTGAGCGTGAGTTGATTGGGAGCATTGAAGATACCTTGGATCAATTGTTACCAGCCATTCGCGGCTACCAATTGCCAGAAGGCTCAGTCGAATACTTACAAAATCTCAAAAAAAATCTGGATGGGGATTTGAAGTTTGACCGCAAGTCCAAGGAAGGTTTGATTCATCCACTGGATGTGATGGAAGTGATGCAAGAGCAAACCAAGGATGATATGACTGTCACTGTTGATGTTGGTAGTCATTACATTTGGATGGCCCGTTATTTCAAATCCTATGAAGCCCGCCACCTGCTTTTCTCAAATGGAATGCAAACCCTTGGTGTGGCCCTCCCCTGGGCGATTGCAGCAGCCTTGGTTCGTCCCAACACCACTATTTTGTCTGTCTCAGGTGATGGTGGCTTCCTCTTTTCTGCGCAAGAACTCGAAGTGGCAGTTCGCCGCAAGCTGCCAATTGTCCACATGATCTGGAATGATGGCCGCTACAACATGGTGGAATTCCAAGAAGTGATGAAATATAATCGTTCTTCTGGTGTTCAATTGGGCGCCGTTGACTTTGTCAAGTATGCCGAAGCATTTGGTGCCAAAGGCTACCGCGTCAAGAGCAAAGAAGAATTCAAAGAAACGCTTGCTAAAGCCATTCAGGAATCCCAAGATGGCCCCATCTTGATTGATATTCCAATCGATTATAAGGATAATGGCCAATTAGGCGAGACAATCTTACCAGATGAGTTTTATTAAGAAGGTGCCCTATGTCAGATAAAAACACTTTATTTCAACATAATACCCTAGCTGCACTTATGGCCGGCTTGTATGAAGGGACACTTTCGCTTGAGCAATTGCTAGCGCACGGAGATTTTGGGATCGGGACGCTTGATAGCATTGATGGCGAATTGATTATTTATCAGGGCAAAGCCTACCAAGCCATCGGCACAGGCTCACAGGCAGAGGTCCTGGCCCTAAATGGGACAGAAATGGTCCCCTATGCCGCTGTTGCAAAGCATCGGGCGGACAAGGCTTTTTATCAAGCTACGCCTGTGACAGATAGTGACTTAAAAGAAAAGTTAGAAACTGCTTTTCCCAGTCGCAATCTTTTTTACAGTATCCAGATTAAAGGGACGTTTCAGCACATGCATGTGCGCATGATACCCAAAACGGCACCAGGGACCCGCTTTTCCCAAGTGGCCAGCCAGCAACCTGAGTTTCAGCAGACAGCAGTTGAAGGGGTCCTAGTAGGCTTTTGGACGCCAGAACTGTTTCATGGCGTGAGTGTTGCTGGTTACCACTTGCATTTCTTATCCAAGGATCACAGCTTTGGCGGCCACGTCATGGATTTTGTTCTGGAGGAAGGGCAGGTAGAAATTGGTATTCTTGATGCCTTGGAACAAGATTTTCCTCGCCAGAATCAAGCCTTTTTAGATCGGCAATTTGATGTTGACAGTTTGCGTGAGGACATTACGCAATCCGAATAGGCCACGCCTTACATGATTGAGGTAGTATGTGTCAGCTGAAATGATTTAAAGTAAGGACAATATTATAAAAAAAGCTAGATAAACTCTAGAATAGCAGGCTTTAGTTAAAAAAACTAAAGTTTAGCGATTCCAGGGTTTCTAGCTTTTTTGCTATTTTCCTAGTGCGAAAGAGCCTAAGCAATGCCGCCAGGCTCTAATTCAGTAGTGTTTGCTCACACAAAGCCCAATTGCTGAGTGGGGGCTCTTGTGAGTACTAGGGCTGCTTAGGTAGGGCTGATGTGGCTTGTTAATTGCAGCTCCAGCTCTGCCAGTCAGCCGCCTACCTTTGGTCCTTGTTAATGGCCATAGCTTTGATTTTTTCGGCTACCGGTGTGACTCGGAGTGTCTTTTGGCCGGTGTAAGTCACAAAACCTGGCTTTGCACCACTTGGCTTATGTAGTTTTTTAGCTTCAATCATATCAACCGGAACCAAGTTAGACAGCCTTGCCTTAGAAAAGTAAGCTGCTAATTCGGCGGCGTCTGTTTTAACCTCATCACTAGGATCTAAATTATCCTTGATAATGACGTGACTACCAGGAATGTCTTTGGCGTGGAACCAGAGTTCGCCTTTTTTAGCCATTTTAAAGGTTAAGGCATCATTTTGCAGATTATTGCGGCCAACCAAGATAAGGGTTTGACCGTCTGAAGCTAGGTAAGTTTCTGGTTTTTTACGTTTTTGCCGTTTATCACGTGTGCGCTGTTTGAGTAAGCCAGCTTCGACCAATTCTTCGCGGATATCTTCAATTTCATCCATGCCTGCTTGGGAGAGATTGTAGTCTACACTCTCTAAGTAGGCAATGCTTTGCTTGGTGTCTTGGATGAGGCCCTTGAGATGTTTAACGGCTTCTTTGAGTTTTTGATAACGTTTAAAATAGCGCTGGGCGTTTTGACTGGGCGTTAATGCCTTATCAAGAGCAATGGTCAATCTCGTATTGGTATAGTAGTTGGGTAAATCAACCTGGTCTTTATTGTTTGGAACTTGGTGTAAGAAGGTTGTGAGGAGTTCGCCCTTTTGCCGGTAGCTCTCAGCATCTTCGGTCGCTTTTAATTCGTCTTCTTGTTTTTTTAATTTTTTGATATTCTTATCCAACTCAGCTTGCACGCGATGCAGCAGGTCACTGGCTTGCTGTTGGATGCGGTCTTTTTCTGCCTTATCCTGGTAATAATGATCAAGCAGCTCAGATAGACTTGAGAAATCCTGCCGGGCATCAGGCAGCTGGATGGGGGCAAAGCCTTTTTCAGTCAAACAAGGGCTGGTCTGACGGGCAAAGAAAGCCCGAAATGCTTTCAATCGCTCGCTGGCTAATACCTGACTCAAGGCCTCTGCTGTATCTAGGCCCAACCCTTGGAAATGCTGCTGTAAGTTCTTTGGCGTAAGAGACTCAGTCTGTAAGATTTCAAACAAAGCTTGGTCGGAAATGCTAAAGGGGTTTTGCCCCTTGGTTGGTGGCGGGGCAATGTAGTCAGAGCCTGGTAAGATGGTTCGGTAGGTATTTTGACTAAATCCGACATGCTTGATTGATTCAATAATCTTGCCACTGGCGCGGTCCAATAAAATAATATTGCTATGCTTGCCCATGATTTCGACAATCAGTCTTGCTTGGACAGCATCACCAATCTCATCCTTATTAGAAAGCCCAATCTCTAAGATCCGATCGTTGTCAACCTGATTGATGGATTCAATTAAGGCGCCTTGTAAATACTTGCGCATTAACATCGTAAAGGTATTAGGAACAGCCGGATTATTGAAATCAGCCTTGGTGACTTGGACACGGCCAAAAACCGGATGGGCAGAGAGCAGCAACTTATAATTTTGTCTATGATTACGGATAGTTAGGACCAGCTCACGCTCAAAGGGCTGATTGACTTTTTGAATACGACCAAAAAGCAGTTGATTCTTTAATTCCTTGGTTAAATGATGTAAGAAAAAGCCGTCAAAGGACATGATTTCTCCCTTTCTGAATTCTAATTCCTTCATTATACCACATTTTTCACAGCTTCTTGCCCAAAGGCAGCAGTCCGACTTGCAATTTATCGTATTTACGTTATAATTGAAAAAAACGAGTAAGGATGGAAGCACCGATGAACACACTTTTAAAACATTTTTGGCAAAGCTGGCATAGATAGGTTGTGTTTATGAGTTCATAGATACAACTTTTAGTGTACCTCTAACTGTTGTCTCTATGCGCTAGCTATTCAAATAACAAGAGAGCGCCTAGTAGTAAACTACTAAGCGCTTTTTCGCTAAGTTTTCGTGATTGTGAGGATTTTTGATGAAAAATAAACCCCTAATATTAACGCTTTTTGCCCTAGTTTGTCTGGTTCTTGGGGCTATCTGGTATCAGCCCAAGCCCACGGTGAAAGACTTGCAGCATCAATCCGTCATTCGGGTTGGGATCTTGCAATTAGTGACGCATGAGGCCTTGGATCAGATTTGTGCTGGGACCATCGCAGAGCTAAAAGCCGACCTGCCCAAGGGCAAGCAGATTCATGTAGAGGTGCTTAATGCCGAAGGTGATCAAAATAAATTGCAAACCATGAGTAAGCAATTGGTCAGCAAAAACGATCTTGTCATTGGTATTGCAACGCCAGCAGCCCAAGCGCTAGCCCATGCCACCAAAGAAAAACCAGTCTTTATGTCGGCTGTTTCTGATCCTGTTGGGGCGAAATTGGTCACGAACTTGGGGCAGCCAAGGAGTAATGTGACGGGGCTTGCCACTCAGCTTCCGATAACCAAAACGCTTGACCTGATGCAGTCCTTGCTGCCTCAGCTAAAGACTATTGGTGTGCTCTATGCCAGTAGCGAAGATAATTCGGCATCACAAGTGGCTGCTTTTACCCAAAAAGCCGAAGCTAGAGGCTACCATGTCAAGCCCTATGCGGTCCCTTCAACCAACGAGATCGCAACGACAATGACAGTCCTTGCTCAATCTGTTGATGCGCTTTTTATCCCGCAAGACAATACCATCGCCTCAGCATTTCCTCTTGTTGTCAAGATAGCTCAGGCGCAGCAATTACCGGTTTTCCCTAGTGTGGACACCATGGTCAAAGCAGGGGGCTTGGCTTGTGTTTTTCAAAATCAATATCAGTTAGGGGTCAAATCGGCTAAGCAGGTCAAGCAATTGATTGCTGGCAAAAAGCTAAAGGATATTCCCATTGAGGTGGTCGATGATGGCCAAGCCTTGGTCAATAGCCAAGTCGCTGAAGCATTGAAGATCCCTCTACCGGAATCAACGAACTATCAACGTCTGCCAACTGTAACACATTAAGAAAGGTGTTTTAATGATTATATCTTCTGTTTCGCAAGGCCTGGTCTGGGGTGTTTTAGGACTTGGTATTTTCTTAACGTTTCGCATTTTGAATTTTCCTGATATGACAGCAGAAGGCGCCTTTCCATTGGGTGGCGCAGTTGTGGTCACTAGTTTGAATGCTGGTCTGTCTCCTTTTTTAGCCATGCTGCTTGCAGCTCTAGCTGGGGGAGCAACTGGCCTAATCACTGGTCTTTTATATACCAAGGGTAAAATCCCCACCCTCCTTGCTGGGATTTTAGTGATGACATCTTGTCATTCCATTATGTTAATGATAATGGGCCGAGCCAATCTGGGCCTACATCAAGTGACCCGTTTACAAGACTATCTGCCTTTTTCTGATCAGCTTAATGGTCTCATCATGGGCTTAGCTCTGGTCATACTACTGATTGCGGGCTTAATCTACTTTTTGTACACGGATCTGGGTCAGGCTTACATCGCAACGGGTGATAACCCTGAGATGGCCAGAAGTTTTGGCATTGCCACTAATCGGATGGAAATTCTTGGATTAACGGTTTCCAACATGCTGATTGCTATCTCTGGAGCCTTAGTGAGTCAGCAAGACGGTTATGCCGATGTTTCAAAGGGCATTGGTGTTATCGTCATTGGTCTAGCCAGTCTAATCATTGGTGAGGTGGTTTATTCTGTAGAATTAACCTTGCTAGAACGCTTAATCGCGATTATTGTGGGTGCCATTTTCTATCAATTTTTAATTGCTAGCGTCATAGCACTTGGTTTTAACACTAACTATTTAAAATTGTTCAGTGCCTTGATATTGGCTAGCTGTTTGATGGTCCCTAGATTAAAAGCGGCAATTTTTAAAGGAGTGAAGTTGACCCGATGAAAGAAATAGTAGTAGAACTAAAAGATGCCACCGTCCATGTGCACAATGGTCTAAGTGATCCTAAAGTAATCTTAGATCATGTCAACCTCACCATCTATGAGCATGATTTTATAACTGTTTTAGGGGGTAATGGAGCTGGTAAGTCAACTCTTTTTAATGTCATTGCAGGCACTCTGGCGTTAACAAGCGGTCGTATTTTGATTAAGGGAGAAGATGTCACGTCTTTGTCTGCGCAGCAGCGAGCCAAGTATTTGGCCCGTGTCTTTCAAGACCCTAAGATGGGAACAGCCCCGCGTATGACAGTGCTTGAAAACCTACACATCGCGAGTCAGCGCGGTGCTAAACGGCGCTTGATCAGGCGTTCTTTAGGCCAACATCACACCCAGTATCAGCAATTGCTGGCTAAGACAGGTAATGGCTTAGAGCACCACTTAGAGACCGCCACCGGTCTCTTATCGGGTGGTCAGCGTCAGGCCTTAAGCTTATTAATGGCTACGCTCAAACGCCCACAATTGCTGCTACTTGATGAACATACAGCAGCTCTTGACCCCAAAACTAGCCGCTCTTTGATGCAATTGACCGAGGACTTCGTTCAAAAAGACCAGCTGACCGCACTGATGATTACCCATCATCTCGAAGATGCTCTTGCCTATGGCAATCGTGTCTTGGTCATGCGCAATGGGCAAATCGTTCAAGACCTTTATCAATCTGAAAAAGCTGAGCTGCATTTGCAGGACTACTTTCAATTTTTTGAGTAATCTGTGCTACTTCTTGCTGTTTTTGCTAGGCCTTTTTCAAAAAAACGAGTGATTTATGATATAATTAAGAAGATTGTAGTGCAAACTACGAAGCAGTAATTCGACTTATCATTTTAAATAACCCTAAAATCATAAGGACCGTTTGTAATAATAATTTATCAAATAAAGGAGTATCATGAGTGATATAAAAATAATCCCCTTGGGGGGAGTTCGTGAATATGGTAAGAATTTTTACCTAGTAGAAATCAATGAATCGTTGTTTATCTTGGATGCCGGGCTAAAGTACCCCGAAAATGAACAGCTTGGGGTCGATGTTGTTATCCCAAATCTAGATTACCTCGTAGAAAACAAAGATAAGGTGCAGGGGATTTTCTTAACCCATGGTCATGCAGATGCCATTGGTGCTCTGCCCTATCTGATTCAGGAAGTACCCGTGCCAGTCTTTGGTTCAGAACTAACCATTGAATTGGCTAAACTGTTTGTTAAAAGCAACAATAACGTTAAGAAATTCAAAAATTTCCATGTGGTTGATGCCGACACAGAGATCGAATTTCAAGATGCCCTGGTCTCCTTTTTCAAGACGACCCACTCTATTCCAGAAAGTTTAGGTATTATTCTTGGAACCCCAGAAGGCGCAATTGTCTACACGGGAGACTTTAAATTTGACCAGACAGCACGTAAGTATTATCAAACGGATCTAGCGCGTCTTGCAGACCTCGGCAAAGAAGGCGTACTCGCTTTGCTTTCTGACTCTGCCAATGCTACCAGCAATGTCCAAATTGCCAGCGAATCAGAAGTGGGCGATGAGATGGATAGTGTGATTGGTGATGTGCAAGGACGAGTCATCATCGCTGCTGTCGCTTCCAACTTAGTGCGTATCCAGCAAGTACTCGATTCAGCCGCTAGCCATGGACGCCGAGTTGTTTTAACCGGTTCGGATGTGGAAAATATTATCCGCACAGCTATTCGCCTCAAAAAATTAACCCTTGTGGATGAAAAATTATTAATCAAACCCAAGGACATGCAAAAATACGAGGACCATGAGCTGATTATTCTAGAAGCTGGTCGCATGGGTGAACCTCTCAATAATCTGCAAAAAATGGCGATTGGCCGTCATCGTTATGTGCAAATCAAAGAAGGGGATTTGGTCTATATCGTTACCACTCCTAATGTTTCAAAAGAAGCCATGGTGGCGCGTGTGGAAAACCTCATTTACAAGGCTGGCGGTAGCGTCCAATTAATTTCACAAAATCTCAGAGTCTCAGGACATGCCAATGGCCGCGACCTGCAGTTATTGATCAATCTAACCCGTCCTAAATATCTCTTTCCCATTCAGGGGGAATACCGTGATTTAGCGGCCCATGCAGCACTAGCCGAAGAAGTTGGCATGTTACCTGAAAACATCTATCTCATGAAACGTGGGGACATTATGTCTCTAAATGAGGATGGTTTCTTACATGAAGGGAGTGTTCCAGCTAGTGATGTGATGATTGATGGAAATGCTATCGGGGATGTGGGCAATATCGTGTTGCGTGATCGCAAAGTTCTCTCAGAAGATGGCATCTTTATCGTAGCGATCACAGTCAATAAACGTGAAAAACGGATTGTCTCCAAGGCCAAAATCAATACCCGCGGTTTTGTCTATGTCAAAAAGAGCCGAGACATTTTGCGTGAGAGTGCAGAGTTAGTGAATACTACAGTGGATAATTATCTGCAACGTGAGAATTTTGATTGGGGGGAACTAAAAGGGGCTGTCCGCGACGAATTATCAAAATACTTATTTGATCAAACCAAACGGCGCCCAGCGATTTTACCAGTCGTTATGGAAGTGCGCTAGTCAAGAGCTGATGGAAGAAGCAAAGGCTGTGCTAGGCGCATGACCCTTGCCTTCAAACACTCATCACTTAAGGGAGGTTAGCTATGGCTACAATTAAGATTGAATACCGATCAGAAGTGCTGGATATGGAGCGTCAGGTCAATGTGATCTATCCTGATCAGTCCGAACTAAGAGAAGCAGACCGTGGTGATACGGATATTCCCGTCTTGTATTTATTACATGGCATGTCTGGCAATGAAAATTCTTGGCAAAAACGAACCAATATTGAACGCTTGTTGCGGCATACCAATATGATTGTGGTGATGCCCTCAACGGATCTAGGCTGGTATACTGATACCCAGTACGGGATGCATTACTACCAGGCTATTGCCCATGAATTGCCCCAGGTTTTAGCGGGCTTTTTCCCCAACATGACCAAACAGCGAGCCAAAACCTTTATAGCAGGTCTATCGATGGGTGGCTATGGCGCCTATAAATTAGCTTTGACCACCAATCGTTTTGCCTGTGCTGGCTCCTTTTCAGGGGCACTTGGTAAGCCTGATAGGCTCTTGCAGCAGCTCAGTGAGCAGGAGAAACGCTATTTTCAAGGCGTTTTTGGCCCCTTAACACCAGAAAATCTTGAGCAGCATTCTTTGCTTCATTTGGCACAAGCAAGTGATGGCAAGACAAAATTCTATGCTTGGTGCGGCTATGAAGATTTTCTATTTGCCGGCAATGAACAAGCAGTAGCAGATCTGCGAAAGGCTGGCCTTGCGATTGATTATCACACAGACCACGGCAAGCACGAATGGTATTATTGGAATCAACAGCTAGAAGCCTTTTTAGACTGGTTGCCCATTGATTATGTCAAAGAAGAGCGTCTGTCTTAATTAAAGGGGAAAGCTAGCAATGAAAACAGTGATCCGTTTGATTTTGGGGCTACCTATGGCCATCATAGGTCTGGTTTGGCGCCTTGTATGGCGCCTGGTCGAGACCTTCCTCGTCCTAGCAATTGTTTGTTTTGGACTGATTTACTACACCAATCACAGTGATTCGGCCTTGGCCAATCGCCTGGCTGCTGTGACCGACCAACTGGTCACATTTTATAAGGTAGTGACTAGTGGCCAAGACCAATAACAGTGCTTCTTGGTTTGCTAGCTGGTAAAAGACATTAACTAGACACGATGAGGCGCTTGCGCAAGAAAGTAAACCATCTGCTTACACAGTGGTCCCATTTAGTTTCAAAAAGCAAGGCTACAGCTTGCTTGCGCCTAGCACCCAGCAGAAAAAAATACCCCAAGGAGGGTATTTTTTGTTAGAATAGAAGCATGATTATTTTACAAGCAAATAAATTGGAACGCTCTTTTGCAGGGGACGTTTTGTTTGAGAACATTTCTTTACAAATAAATGAACAGGATCGGATGGCCTTGGTCGGTCCAAATGGTGCAGGAAAGTCAACGCTCTTGAAGATATTAGTCGGTGAGGAGAGTCCGACTGCAGGAGACATTAACAGGAAAAAGGATGTGCGCCTGTCTTATCTTGCGCAAAATAGTCGTTTTGCCTCAGATAAGACCATTTATGATGAGATGCTGTCGGTGTTTAGTGCTTTACGACAAGATGAAGCGCAACTGCGTCACATGGAAAGCCAGATGGGGCTGCTAGCCGGTCAAGAGTTAGAGCAGTTAATGCATCGTTATGATCAGCTCCTAGAAAGTTTTCGCCAGCGTAATGGTTTTGCCTATGAGGCAGAGATTAAAGCCATTTTGAATGGCTTTAAATTTGATGCGTCCATGTGGCACATGCCAATTGCTGAGCTGTCTGGTGGGCAAAATACCCGCCTGGCCTTAGCCAAGATGCTCTTGGAAAAACCAGATTTACTGGTGCTTGATGAGCCAACCAACCACCTGGATATGGAAACCATCGCCTGGTTAGAGAATTACCTGGTTAATTACCAAGGTGCGCTCTTGATTGTTAGCCATGACCGCTATTTCTTGGACAAGGTGGCGACCATTACCTTGGACTTAAACCGAGGCCAGCTCGATCGCTACCAAGCCAATTATTCTCAGTTTGTGGACTTAAAGGCAGAAAAATTAGCTTTAGAGGCTAAACATTATGATAAGCAGCAAAAAGAAATTGCTAAGCTAGAAGACTTTGTTCAAAAGAATTTGGTGCGAGCTTCTACCACCAAGCGGGCCCAATCGCGGCGCAAGCAATTAGCCAAAATCGAACGCCTTGACAAACCTAGCCAAGACAGCAAGCCAGCTCATATGAACTTTGAGATTGCTAAACCCTCTGGCAATGTGGTCTTAAAAGTGCAGGACTTGGCAGTTGGCTATGCAGGCGACATTCTGGCCAGTCCTATTAACCTTGAGGTTAACAAGCAAGACGCCATTGCTGTCGTTGGTCCTAACGGCATTGGAAAATCTACCCTCATCAAGACCATCATGGGCCACTTGCAGCCGATTGCAGGTGCAATCAGCTATGGAGCCAATGTTGAGATGGGCTATTATGACCAGGGGCAAAGCCGTCTGACGCCCAGCAATACGGTTTTAGAAGAGTTATGGCAAGCTTTTGCTACCACACCAGAAGTGGCCATTCGTAACCGCCTGGGAGCTTTCTTGTTTAGCGGTGACGATGTTAAAAAATCAGTCAGCATGCTCTCGGGTGGCGAGAAGGCCCGGTTATTATTAGCCAAGCTCTCTATGGAAAAGGATAACTTTCTGTTACTAGATGAGCCAACCAATCATTTGGATATTGAAAGCAGAGAAGTCTTAGAAGATGCAATGATTACCTATCAAGGGACACTGCTATTTGTCAGTCACGATCGCTATTTTATCAACCGAATTGCCACAAAAGTCCTAGAACTCAGCAAAGCAGGCGCCACTCTCTATTTAGGTGATTATGATTACTATCTGGAGAAAAAAGCAGAGCTGGCAGAGTTGGCCCAGCTTAAGGCCATGGACCAGCCACAAACAGCAGAGCCAGAGCAAGCCCCAACAGATTATCATTTGCAAAAAGAAAAACAAAAAGAAGAACGAAAGCGGCAGCGGCAAATGCTGGAACTTGAACAGCAACTAGAAGCCATTGAAACAGAACTAGTAGCTCTTAATCAAGCTATGCAGGCGACCAATAATACAGCCGAGCTTATAGCTGCGCAGGAACAATTAACACAGCTGACACAAAAACAAGATCAGCTCATGGAAGAGTGGGCCAATCTAGATACCAGTACCAGCTAAGAACAACAGCAGCAAGACCAGTAATTAAAGCGGATCTTATAAGCTGATTTCCCTGGGACGATGAGGCTAGGACAAGTGTTTCTAGCCTTTGTGCTTTGTCGTAGCTAAGTCTCTTAGCAAGTAGTTATTGCTCAGTCATGCCGGCTTGCTCCAGCTACTGGCGCCATTTTTCTAGCTCAGTCATGCTTGCCTTAATTTCTCTTAGTAGGCTGGCTCCCTTCTTCTTTGTAATTTGCTGCGCTTTTTCTTTTTGCTATTTTTGAGCAACTGTTATAGTTTTGCTAATCTGTACTAGTACAAATAAGTTTGTAACATAACAAACTATGAAAAGTAAAGGAATCCCGATTTTATAGGAAAGAAAGCGATTCAATTTCTTGCTTAATGTGAAAAAAAGCGTTACTATGAAAGAGTAATATAATATTTTGGAGGCCAAAATGGTAACAGTTTCAAAAGAAAAACATTTGGATATGTTCTTGAAAATGGAACGTATTCGTGAATTTGACTCACGTATTAATAAACTTGTCCGTCGGGGATTTGTCCAAGGGATGACCCATTTTTCTGTCGGAGAAGAAGCTGCCAGTGTCGGTGCTGTAGCCCATCTTGGCTATGATGACATCATTTTTTCTAACCACCGTGGTCATGGCCAATCAATTGCCAAAGATATGGATTTAAATAAAATGATGGCCGAGCTAGCAGGGAAAGCAACCGGTGTTTCCAAAGGTCGTGGTGGCTCTATGCACTTGGCCGACTTTGAAAAGGGCAACTACGGGACCAATGGTATCGTTGGTGGTGGTTATGCCTTAGCTGTCGGAGCAGCCTTAACCCAACAGTACAAAGGCACAGACAAGATTGTTGTAGCCTTTTCTGGCGACGGGGCAACCAATGAAGGCTCCTTCCACGAGTCTGTCAATATGGCTGCCACCTGGAAATTGCCTGTTATCTTTTTCATCATTAATAACAAATACGGTATTTCCATGAGCATCAAAAATGCTACCAATACACCGCACCTTTATACGCGGGCCGAAGCCTATGGCATTCCAGGCTTTTACTGTGAAGATGGCAATGATGTGATGGCAGTTTATGAGACCATGGGCCAAGCCGTTGAGCATGTACGTGGTGGCAAGGGCCCAGCCATTGTCGAAGTTGAATCCTACCGTTGGTTTGGTCATTCCACTGCTGACGCTGGTAAATACCGCTCCAAAGAAGAAGTGGCAGCTTGGAAAGAAAAAGACCCAATGATCAAATACAGACAGTACCTCACTAAAGAAGGCATTGCTACTGACCAAGAACTAGATGACATCCAAGCTCAAGTCAAACAAGAAATTGATGACGCTTATGAATATGCCCAAAATAGTCCGGATCCAGACTTATCTGTAGCGTTTGAAGACGTTTGGGTAGACTAGGAAACGAAAACGTAAAACACCTATCTCGCACAAGGCTAAGCCCGCCTTGGAAGGAACAGGCAATGAGTGTGTGGGCCTAGATGGCTCATAAGGATCTCATGACTATTATGGATAACAATTAGGAGAACGATTAATGAGTGAAACAAAAGTAATGGCTTTACGCGAAGCGGTAAATCTTGCCATGACTGAAGAAATGCGCAAGGACGAAAACATCTTCTTAATGGGTGAAGATGTTGGTATTTATGGAGGCGACTTTGGGACTTCAGTTGGCATGTTTGAAGAATTCGGAGCAAAACGTGTCAAAGACACTCCGATTTCTGAGGCTGCCATTTCCGGTGCGGCGATTGGTGCAGCAATCACAGGTCTTCGACCAATTGTCGATGTCACCTTTATGGATTTCTTGACCATCATGATGGATGCTATTGTTAACAATGGTGCCAAAAACAACTACATGTTTGGTGGTGGCCTAAAGACACCGGTGACCTTTCGTGTAGCTTCTGGCTCAGGTATTGGCTCAGCGGCTCAGCACTCCCAGTCTTTGGAAGCCTGGATGACTCATATTCCAGGGATTAAGGTTGTAGCACCAGGTACTGTCAACGAGGCAAAAGGCCTCTTGAAATCAGCTATACAAGATAATAACATTGTTGTGTTTATGGAACCAAAAGCCTTATATGGTAAAAAAGAAGAGGTCAATCAAGACCCCGATTTCTATATCCCACTAGGCAAAGGCGACATTAAACGCCAAGGTTCCGACCTAACCATTGTGACTTATGGTCGGATGTTAGAGCGCGTGATGCAGGCTGCAACAGAAATTGCAGAAGAAGGCATTGATGTTGAGGTCGTAGACCCTAGGACCCTAGTACCTTTAGATAAAGAACTCATCATTAATTCTGTTAAAAAAACAGGCAAGGTTATGCTGGTCAACGATGCTTACAAGACCGGTGGTTATCTAGCAGAAATGGCCACCATGATCACTGAAAGTGAAGCCTTTGATTACCTCGATCACCCAATTGTCCGTCTTGCCAGCGAAGATGTTCCAGTGCCATATGCGCGTGTACTTGAACAAGCTATCTTACCAGATGTGGAAAAAATCAAAGAAGCTATCCGCAAAATGGCCAATAATGGCAATTAATATCCCTTGAATGAAGTCTCACCCTGAGGCTTCCTTCACTGTTTATTGCTCAGCCATTATTTTTGCATGATTTGAAAATAATGTGACAAAGATATAGGAAAGGAAACATATGGCTGCTGAAATCATAATGCCAAAACTCGGTGTGGATATGCAAGAAGGCGAGATCATCGAGTGGAAAAAACAAGAAGGCGACACCGTCAATGAAGGTGATGTCCTCCTTGAAATCATGTCTGATAAGACCAACATGGAAATCGAAGCCGAAGATGCAGGTGTCCTCTTAAAAATTGTCCACCAAGCTGGAGATACCGTCCCTGTTACAGAGGTTATCGGCTACATTGGCGCCCAAGGCGAATCAATCGCCACCACGGCCTCTAGTGAACAGACCAGTGAGGTACCTGCTGCAAACTCCGCCGATGCTGCTCCAAGTCAGGCACCAAAAGAAGAGGTCAAACGTCCAGAACCAGCAGTTGCACAAACAGCGGCAGATGCCAGTACTGATCATGTCCGGGCTACGCCGGCCGCCCGCAAGGCAGCAAATGAACTCTCAATTGAACTAGGCCAAATCAAAGGTAGCGGTCCTAAAGGACGGATCCACAAAGTAGACGTTGAAAACTACAAGGGCGCTCTACCAAAAGCTTCGCCACTAGCTCAGAAGATGGCAGAAGAAAACGGCCTTGACCTAGCAACTATCACAGGCTCTGGTTTTAATGGTAAAATAATGAAAGAAGACATTCTTGCTGTCATCAATGCCAACCAGCCAGCTCAACCAGCCAGTCCACAAGCGGCCAAAGACCAAGCAAAAGCCCCAGCAGACCAAACGGATCTCCCAGAAGGGGTCGAAGTTATCAAGATGTCTGCTATGCGTAAGGCTATTGCTAAGGGCATGACTAATTCTTACCTGACTGCCCCAAGCTTTACGCTCAATTATGATATTGACATGACTGAGATGATTGCTTTGCGTAAGCAATTAATCGATCCTATCATGGAAAAAACGGGCCTCAAAGTCAGCTTTACAGATTTGATTGGTATGGCTGTGGTTAAAACCTTGATGAAACCAGAACATCGTTACCTCAATGCCTCATTGATCAACGACGCCCAAGACATTGAGCTCCACCAGTTTGTCAATATTGGTATTGCAGTTGGGCTAGATGACGGTCTCATCGTCCCTGTCGTCCATAATGCCGACAAGATGTCTCTGGCTGAATTTGTCACTGCCTCAAAGGATGTTATTAAAAAGACGCAAGCAGGTAAGCTGAAGGCCGCAGAAATGTCTGGCTCAACCTTCTCTATTACCAACCTAGGGATGTTTGGAACCAAGACCTTTAACCCTATCATCAACCAACCAAACTCAGCTATCCTAGGAGTAGGTGCAACCATTCCAACACCAACCGTTATTGATGGTGAGATTGTTGCCCGACCAATCATGGCCTTATGCCTAACCATTGATCACCGAATTGTCGATGGCATGAATGGTGCTAAGTTCATGGTTGATCTTAAAAACTTAATGGAAAATCCATTAAGCATGTTAATCTAATCAGGTTTTCAAATAATGGTTCCTAGGATGCAAAACCAGTCTAGGAAAAGACTAACTCATTGTGCGTTTGAAAAGATAAAAGGAGAAATGAATGGCTGCTGAAATCATAATGCCAAAACTCGGTGTGGATATGCAAGAAGGCGAAATCATCGAGTGGAAAAAACAAGAAGGTGACACTGTCAATGAAGGAGACATCCTCCTTGAAATCATGTCTGATAAGACCAACATGGAAATCGAAGCCGAAGATGCAGGTGTCCTCTTAAAAATTGTCCATAAAGATGGAGATACTGTCCCTGTTACAGAGGTTATCGGCTACATTGGCGCTGAAGGCGAAAGCATCGAGGGCGCTGCCACAAGCGGTTCTACAGATACTGCTCAGGCTGACAAAAAAGCTACCGCAGACTTAGAAGCTGCCGGCCTCGAAGTGCCAAAAGCACCAGCTAAAACTGCTGCTCAAGCTACCGCTACCAATAAAGAGCCGTTGGCTGAGGACGAATATGATGTGATTGTCGTAGGTGGTGGACCGGCTGGTTACTATGGTGCCATTCGTGCGGCACAATTAGGCGGAAAAGTTGCCATCATTGAAAAAAATGAGTTTGGTGGAACCTGCCTTAACGTTGGCTGTATCCCAACAAAAACCTACCTCAAAAATGCTGAAATCCTTGATGGCTTGAAGATTGCAGCTGGTCGTGGTATTAACCTCGCCTCCACCAACTACACCATTGATATGGATAAGACGGTTGATTTTAAAAACTCTGTCGTTAAAACCTTAACGGGCGGGGTTAAAGGCTTACTAAAATCTAACAAAGTTACACTCTACAATGGCTTAGGCCAAGTCAACCCAGACAAAACGGTGACTATTGGCTCTGAAACGATTAAAGGCCGCAGCATTATCCTTGCTACTGGTTCGAAGGTTTCACGGATTAATATCCCAGGGATAGATTCCAAACTCGTCATGACCTCTGATGACATTCTTGATTTACGGGAAATGCCGAAGTCGCTTGCTGTCATGGGTGGTGGTGTTGTAGGTGTTGAACTTGGTCTTGTCTGGGCTTCCTACGGTGTTGAGGTCACTGTGATCGAAATGGCTGATCGCATCATCCCAGCCATGGATAAGGATGTTTCACTTGAACTGCAAAAAGTCCTCAGCAAAAAAGGCATGACCTTCAAAACCTCTGTTGGCGTGTCTGAAATTGTCGAAGCCAACAATCTCTTGACCTTAAAATTAAACAACGGTGAAGAAGTTGTCGCTGAAAAAGCCTTGCTGTCCATCGGTCGTGTTCCACAAATGAAGGGTCTGGAAAATCTTGACCTCGCGATGGACCGTAACCGGATTAAAGTCAATGACTATCAAGAAACCTCCATCCCAGGTATCTATGCACCTGGTGATGTCAATGGTACCAAGATGCTAGCCCATGCTGCCTTTCGTATGGGCGAGGTCGCTGCTGAAAATGCTATACGTGGCAACACGCGTAAGGCCAAGTTAGACTTTACTCCAGCAGCCGTCTACACTCATCCAGAAGTTGCCATGGTCGGCCTGACCGAAGAAGACGCGCGCGCCAAACATGGTGACATCTTAATCGGTCGCAACAGCTTTACGGGAAATGGCCGTGCCCTTGCTTCTAACGAAGCTCAAGGCTTTGTCAAGGTCATTGCAGATGCTAAATACTATGAAATCCTTGGTGTCCATATCATTGGCCCAGCTGCTGCAGAAATGATTAACGAAGCTGCAACCATCATGGAAGCAGAACTCACTGTTGATGAGCTCTTACTTTCCATCCATGGCCACCCAACCTTCTCAGAAGTCATGTATGAAGCCTTTGCTGATGTCCTTGGCGAAGCCATCCATAACCCACCTAAGAAGAAAAAATAAGGTCTAACCTTTAAAAAGCCTTACCTAAGTCCACAAAGTCTTATTTAGGAAAGCCAAGCCCTAAAAACAAAAAGAAAGCCACTTTACGAAGAGAACCTGATGCGAACAGTCAGTTGCTAAGCTGCATGCTGTTTTGCATCAGGTTTTCTTTTACGCTGGGCTTTTGTGTTTTTCGTGCGGGAATGGCTAAAAAGGTAATGACAAGTTTCAGAGTTGCTTTTCAGCCAGGTTTTCAGCTGCTTCGATGAAAGAGCTTTCAACAAGGCCAGACCTGAGCCTTAAGCTTGTTTTTTGATGTGATTTACATTAAAATAATAATAGACGAAAGACAGCGTCACAAGAGGAGAGAAAAATGAAATATATTGTTAACAATAGTCACAATCCTGCCTATAATGTAGCCCTAGAAGCTTACGCTTTTCGGGAATTAGTTGACGAAGACGAACTCTTCATTCTCTGGATTAATGAACCGGCTATTATCATTGGTAAGCACCAAAACACCATTCAAGAAATTAACAAAGAATATATCGAAGAACACGGCATCCATGTGGTGCGTCGCCTCTCTGGTGGAGGAGCTGTTTACCATGACCTGAATAACCTCAACTACACGATTATTTCGAATAAGTCTGAAGAGGGAGCTTTTGATTTTAAGACCTTCTCCCAACCCGTGATTGCGACCTTGGCTGATTTGGGTGTTAAAGCCGAGTTTACCGGCCGTAACGACCTAGAGATCAATGGCAAGAAATTCTGTGGAAATGCGCAAGCCTATTATAAAGGTCGGATGATGCACCATGGCTGCCTTCTCTTTGATGTTGACATGACCGTGCTGGGCGATGCCTTAAAAGTCAGCAAAGATAAAATCGAATCCAAAGGGATCAAGTCCGTGCGCTCCCGGGTGACCAACATCCTAGACGAACTCCCTGAGAAAATCACTGTTGAGGAATTTTCCGATCGACTCCTTGCCAAGATGAAGGAAACCTATCCTGATATGGAAGAGTATGTCCTTTCTGATGCTGAACTAGCCAAGGTTCAAGCTTCTGCCGAGCAGCAATTTGGTAACTGGGACTGGACCTATGGTCAGGCACCCGAGTATACCATTGAGCGCAATGTCCGCTACGCTGCTGGTAAAATCACGACCTTTGCCAATGTCCAACAATCCCTCATCAAAAACATCAAGATTTACGGTGACTTTTTTGGGATCAAGGATGTCAAGGACATCGAAGAGCTCTTGGTGGGCTGCAAGTACAACTACCAGGATGTCTTAGAACGCCTCAAAACCATTGACACGACCAAATACTTCTCCCGGATGACCGTTGAAGAAGTGGCCAAGGCCATCGTTGCCTAATCCTAAGCAGAGAACAGGCAGTTGCTATAGGAGTGGTCTGGTCCTTAGCCTCTGGACCTGCTCCTTTGAGCAAGCTGCTGACTCTTGTAGTTGGCTTACTTGGACCTAGCCTTTCTTTTTTCTCTGTTACAGTCATCAAGCACACTCTAGAAGTACAAATAAAAAACTCCCGTTATCAACAAGTCTCTCTCCTTCATCCTTAGACCTACTGGCTAAGGATGAAGGAGCAGGGCAACTCTGGTTTCAGGGAGTTTTTTGGTTTTGCTGCTGAGCTCAGCAGCAAAAGCTTAAGTGATGTCTTTGATCGGGCTTTGTTGGAATTGCTTTGGCGATAGGCCAACGACCTCCTTAAAGGTCCGGGAAAAATGCGCAGCATCCGCATAGCCCAGGTTATTGCTCACCTCCGTCACGCTAGCACCGTTTTTTAGCATAATCTTGGCTTCCTCGATTTTCTTTTGCCGGATATACTGCTGGATCGAACAGGACATTTCCTTGCGAAAGAGCTTGCGGATACTTGGTTCACTAAAGTTAAACTGCTTGGCAATAGTCTCAATCAGGAGCTTTTGTGAGAGATTTTTATGAATATAGGCTAAAATCCGCGCCATCGTGTAGGAATGTGTATTCATCCGTCCGATTTTCTGAGTAAATAAGAGAATGGCGGATTCTCTTAGTGCGAGCACGTCTTGGACGGTCGCACACTGCTCACATTTCTTAATATAATAATCACGGATATGGTGGGCATAGTGGCTAGCTACTCCCATGCTAATCGCCAACTGGGAGAGCTTTTCAAAAATCAAAATCGAGTAGTTTTTCTCCGCTCGCGCGTTTTTTACCTGTTGTGGCCAAGGTAGGGCTTGCCGCAAAAAGGCCTGCACTTCCTTAGGGTCGCCTTTTTTAACACACTCAAGGAGCTGACACTCATAGTCAAACTGCTCTTCCTCCTCATGATAGGGGCTAAAGAGCCTCTCACTAAGTTCTTTTCGCATCTCGCTGACCATATCAGTCTCAAGCACGGCCTGTTTGCCGGCTAAACCGTACGCGTGACCGGTAAAGAAATAGTGGATGAGATGGAGCAGGTGGGAAAGATCCTGGACATAGGTCAGACATAGGCTGTCTGGTAGTATCAGGCGCTCCTGCGTCAGGTAGTAGACCCTTGCCAAAGGCCTAAGGTCGTCTAGGGGACAGGGTGTGGTAAAAGGCCCGAAGATAAAAAAATAGCTTTGCAAGGGGTAGACAGCAAGAATGCAGTCACCACCTAGGACGAGTAGTTTAAATTCGGGGGGGGGTGAAATATACCTCTGACAGCTACTTTGATCCAATTCTTGTTTCAACTGGCTACTTAGGCAATAGCTGATATTAAAAGGATAAGCCTTTAAGGGGTTAAAGGACTCATCCAAAACCAGAATCGGTACTTGTAAGCAAGTCTGTAGAGATTCGAGTAAGGGGTGTCTATACATGACGCTCTTTGGTTATCCTTTATGTTTGATGTCACTAAACGATCAGCCAACCATTAGGCGCTCTTTTGCCGGGTGTTTTGCGTCACGCAACCCAGCAAGCAGCAAAAAAGCCCGCACGACTAGCCTAGCTGGCCTCATCAGACGGTGCCTGAGTTACGCCCTAGTCGCTGGTCGGCTTTTCTAGTTACCCAGTATAGCAAAGGCCCAAGGCAAACCCTAATCACTAATTTTAAATCCTGCTCCAAAAAATGACTATGGTAAAAAGGTATCTTTAAAAGCTGTATTTTTTACCGATTTATTCAAAAAAATAGCGGATTCCTCATGTCTAACGCTGATCATCATGGCATTATAAGTGATGGTTATTGGCTGGGAAAAAGGCGGCCTGACACTCAGGTCCCTTCTGTTCTTGCAAAAGACCGCTTTGGCCATAACTAATACAGCAAATAGACACCCCCTCATCCTAGCTGAGGGGGAAGTCTTGAAAAAAGGAGATAACATGGCGAACACGAATGAAAACGTTGTCAAAAAACAACGTTCACGCTTTCGCAGAAATAGTTTTACAGCAGCATCAGTCATCCTAGGTGCCGCCTTTGCCCTTAGCCTACAAGGAACCACAGCGGAGGCATATGTTGATGTTTATCCATCAACATCAATTTATAGCCCCTATTTCCCAAGTAATGGAGGTCGGTACGGCTTAGGTATGGGTGGGCATTATCCAAACTATATTAGCGTTGGAATTCCTGGACCAATGGGTCCAAGCGGCCCAAGAGGTATCCCGGGTGAACATGGTATGCCGGGGGTTCCAGGTGCCGATGGACGACCCGGTTTGCCGGGTCCTGCTGGTCCACGTGGACCAGTAGGACCACGAGGTCCGCAGGGGAATGATGGTCGGCAAGGCCTACAAGGACAAAGAGGAGAACGAGGTCTACCAGGGCAAAGGGGACTGACAGGACTAACAGGTCAGACTGGCGCACAAGGCCCACAGGGTCCTGCTGGACGGCAGGGTGTACAAGGAACTCCAGGCCGTGATGGCGTGGATGGTGCCAAGGGTGAAGCTGGAGCACCGGGTAAACCAGGCGCAACCGGCGCCAAGGGTCAAGATGGCCGCGATGGTGTAGAAGGTAAACCAGGCCAAAACGGTAAAAATGGTCATAATGGCGCTCGAGGAGCTGATGGTCGTGACGGCGTTAACGGTCGTGATGGGAAAGATGGTGCCAAAGGTCAAGATGGTCAACGTGGTCAAAACGGCCGCAATGGCGCTAAAGGCCAAGATGGTCGTGACGGTGCTAAAGGCCGTGATGGTAAGAACGGTTCCAAGGGTCAAGATGGCCAAAATGGTACTGATGGTGCGGATGGCCGCGCTGGTACCGATGGTCGCAACGGTCGTGATGGCCGCGATGGTCGTAATGGTCTAGACGGTGTGGATGGTCGTGACGGCCTCTCACCAGTGATTAAAGCTACCAGCCATTCAGATGGTACCCACTCTATCTTCTTCATTAACCCAGATGGTACCAAGTCTGAAATCCTCTTGCGTGATGGTAAGAACGGTCAAGACGGCCGTGATGGGAAAGATGGTAAAGACGGTATGGATGGCCGCAACGGCCGTGATGGGAAAGATGGTAAAGACGGTATGGATGGCCGCAACGGTCGCGATGGCCACAATGGTCGCGATGGCCACAATGGTCGTGATGGTCATAATGGCCGCGACGGTCGCCCAGGCCAAAACGGCCAAAATGGCAGCCACTACCCTGGTAACGGCGCTGCTGGTTACGGTTCTGGTGCAAAAATCACACCACCACTACCAATGTTGATGCCATCTGGCTCAGGTTCAGGTTCAGCTCCAGCCGCAGCAGGCAATGGCAACGCCCTTCCTGCAACCGGTGAGCGCATGGGTGCCTTCTTCACCGCAGCAGCTCTAGCTGTGATTGCAAGTGCAGGTGTCCTAACCTTGTCTGCCAAACGCAAAGACTAAAAAACGACTTTTTTAAGAGAATACTTCTTTAAACGTAAAGACTAAAACACATTTTAACCCTACATTTCTTTAACTTTAAACATAAAAAAGTCTCTGAGGCATCTACCTCAGAGGCTTTTTTAAGGATTTTGCGAACACCTCCTCGTAAGCACAGGTTCTTACTCTGTAAAGGCGGCCTTGCTTTTGACATCAGCGTACTCCTCAGAGACTTCTTGGCCTAGAATCTCGTAGTAGCTTTTAAGGGCGATGTCTGGGCCGTATTTCTGGCGGAGAGCAGTTGTGACGAGCCGGTAGGCGAGATGCGCATTGCGAGATAAGATCGGCCCGTGGAAATAAGAGCCATAGACATTTTTGTAGTGGACACCTTCGGTTTGGTCTTTGTCATTGTTACCATTGCCGTAAATCAAGCGGCCCAGCGGCTTTTCGTCCTCAGCGAGAAAGGTCCGCCCCTGATGATTTTCAAAACCATAGTAGGTTTCGTTAAATTCGTCATTGTGAATTTTAATATCGCCAATAAAACGGTTGTTTTTTTGGTTGAGGGTATAGTGGCCCATCACCCCGATCCCATCAATCTTGACGCCATTAGCCTGGATGTAGTAGCGGCCCAAAAGCTGAAAGCCACCACAGATAGCGAGGATAACCTTGTCTTGCTCAATAAAATCAGCAATGGCTGCTTTTTTGCTGGGTAAATCCCGCGCCACGATACTTTGCTCGTAATCCTGGCCGCCACCAAAAAAAATCATCTCATAGGCATCAGGGTCAAAGTCATCCTCCAAGGACACAATGGCCACACTGACCCCAGCTCCCAGTTTTTCAGCTACGTATTTGAGCATAAGGACATTGCCATTATCGCCATAGGTATTGAGCAGATTGCCATAGAGATGCGCGATCCTAAGGCTATAGGGGTAATCATGCGCATCCTTGGTTTCTAAGGATATATAGGTCATCTTAGTGTCGCTCCTTTTCAACGAGTTGGCGATTGGCTAGTAGGTCACGAAATGCTAGCATGGCTGTATAGGTAGCTAGGATATAGGCGTGTGCACTGTCTTGGGCCTCAATCGCTCTTAGGACTTCCTCAAGGCTGGTTTGCTCTGCGATTTTTTGGCTATCGTAGCCTGCAACTCGCAGGCGCCGAGCCATCTCAGAATGCCGGACGCCGCCAGCATTGACGGCTGTAATCGGCATCTCGGTGATGCGCTCAAAGTCAGCATCCCATATCCAGGAGGTATCAATCCCATCAGCGTAGTTGGCATTGAGGAGGACTGAGAGGCTAAAGGGATAGTCCGCAAGCGCCATCATCTCAAGTGCCTGGCTGGCACCAACAGGGTTTTTGATGAGCACCAAAGTACAGCTCTTGTCACCAATCTTGAAGGTTTCTTGCCGGCCAAAGACGGCCCGGCTTTTCTCAAAGCCAGCACTAATCACCGCAGGAGCTAGTCCCAGGTGCTCAGCTACGGCCACCGCGGCTAGGGCATTATAGATGTTATACAGGCCACCGACATTGATCTTATAGGCCTGACCATCAATGGTGAACTCGGCCGTTTGGTTGGTGATCTTAGTGAGCTGGGTGAGGCGGTAATCGAGGTGTGGTCGCTCAAAACCACAGTTAAGACAGAGATAATCGCCGAGATTGGCATAGGTGTTGAGCCGGTAGTGCAAGATATGCTCACACCTTGGGCAGACAATGCCTTCGGTATTGTAGTGCGCTAAGCGCGGCTCATGCTTTTCAGTGTCAAAGCCATAGAACTTGATGGGATTGACTTGGTCTTTTGCGGCAAAGATCGGACTATCCCCGTTAGCAAGGATGGTTGCTGTTGGTGCATTCTTTGCACCATCACTAATCATCTGATAGGTGGTGTAGATCTCACCATAGCGGTCCATTTGGTCGCGAAAGATATTGGTAAAGACAATCAAGCTTGGCGTGATAAAGCGTGTGATGCGTGGCAAGCTCGCTTCATCAATTTCCAAAACAGCAATCTTTTTGCCACTCCGGTTGCTTTTAGCAGATAAAAAAGTGGAAACAATCCCTGTAATCATATTGGCGCCGCTAGGATTAGTGACAACCTGGCCGTAGGCTTCTTGCAAGATCCCAACGGTCAAAGCAGTGGTTAGGGTTTTGCCGTTGGTCCCTGTTATCACGACAATCTCATAGTCTTTAGCAATGGTATCTAAAATAGCAGGGTCAAAGCTTAAGGCTAGCTTGCCCGGGTAGGTGGACCCACGGCCCATTTTGCTTAGGAAGAATTGGGCTGCGCGTCCAGCCGCAATGCTCATCATCGTCTTTACTTTCATGGTTCTATTTTATCACAAGTTTGTGGCATTTGAATACAGAAAAACTTGGCCAAAAATGATATACTATGAATGATCTGTATTTTGAATAGAAAGAGAGTCCTAATGGGAAGTTTATTTAATGTTGATACAAAGTTTTTCCTAAATCTAGTCAGTGATCCGTGGATGTTAATGATTCACCTCTTAGACATCTTGATAGTTGCCTATGTCATTTACCGCTTTGTCAGGGCCTTGGCCGGTACGAAAATCATGTCACTGGTGCAAGGGGTTATTCTCTTTATTCTCTTGCGCTTTTTAGCTGAATGGATTGGTTTGATGACCATATCCTTTTTGATGAACCAGGTGATTACCTATGGGGTCATTGCAGGGGTGGTGATTTTTGCGCCAGAAATTCGCACTGGTCTGGAAAAGTTTGGCCGGACCACGCAAGTCTTTATGCAAAAAGAACGCATGAGTGATGAAGAGCGGTTGATTGATGCTATCCTCAAATCAGTTGCCTACATGAGCCCACGCAAGATTGGAGCTTTGATCGCCATTGAACAAACTCAAACCTTGCAAGAATACATTGCAACTGGGATCCCCTTAAATGCGGAAATTTCCAGTCAACTCTTGATTAATATTTTTATTCCTAATACACCACTTCATGATGGCGCTGTGATTATTTCTGATAACAAAGTTGCCACAGCGTCGTCTTATTTGCCGCTTTCTGAATCAATGTCCATTTCAAAAGAATTCGGCACACGGCACAGAGCGGCCATTGGCTTGTCTGAAAACTCTGATGCCTTAACCATTGTGGTTTCTGAGGAAACAGGTGGTATTTCCATTACACATAAGGGACAATTTACCCATGATATTTCCCGTGAAGACTTTGAAACGGTTCTTCGCTCCTATCTCATTGAAGATAAGGCTGTGCGGGTCTCATGGTATAAAAAAGTCTTTGGAGGTAAAAACAAGTGAAAAAATTTCTAAACAGTCGGTTATGGCTTGGCCTTGTTTCCATCTTCTTTGCTGTTTTATTATTTCTAACGGCTGTCTCTAGCAATCAGGCCAATTCAGCCAATCCCACTTACGGACCGGTTGAGACTTACACTCATAGCTTATCTGATGTGCCCATTGACATGAAGTATGACAGTGACAAATACTTTATCAGTGAGTATTCCTATGGAGCCCAGGTCTATCTGAGCTCTACCAATCGGGTCAAGTTAGACTCAGAAGTCAACACAGACACCCGCAAATTCAAGATTGTGGCGGATTTGTCAAAGAGCAAGCCCGGCAAGGTTAGTGTTCCTTTGAGTGTGACCAATCTCCCCTCAGGTGTGGTTGCTAAGGTGACACCAGATAAGATTTCTGTAACTATTGGTAAACGCAGAACCAAGACCTTCTCTGTTACCCCAAGCATTGATCCTAAGCAAATCCAACCTGGTTACGAAGTTGGCAAGATTGAAGTCGGGGATGCCAAGGTCAAGGTCACCAGCAATGAATCAACGATTGACACGATCGACCATGTTGTTGCTAAGCTACCTGAAAACCAAAAATTATCAGCTGACTACCATGGCTCTGTCACCCTACAAGCTGTCTCGGCTGATGGTACGATTCTTGCTAGCACGATTAGTCCAGCTACGACTGAGTTGTCTGTCTCTGTTAAGAAAATTACTAAGACCGTGCCTATCCGGGTCAATCTCTTTGGCCAGATGGATAGCAGCCTAGCCTCGATTGTCCCTAAACTTTCCAATGAAACGGCAACCATTTCTGCTAGTCAGGAGGTGCTAGATACGATTGACGAAGTCATCGTGGATGTGCCAATTTCTGGCGTCACAAAATCAACCATCAAAACGGTCAAAGTCAGCGCTGGTGACCTGGTCTCTGTTGAGCCAAAGGTGGTCTCTGTGCAGTTGACAACCAAAAAGAAATAAAGGATAATAACATGGAATATCAAATGGAGGGAGCGCTCGGCGCTTAAGAAGTTATGGGAAAATATTTTGGAACAGATGGCGTTCGTGGTGAAGCAAACGTCGAACTCACACCAGAATTGGCATTTAAATTAGGCCGTTTTGGTGGTTATGTCCTAAGCCAACACGAGACAGAGCGCCCACGCGTTTTTGTCGCACGTGACACACGCATCTCTGGAGAAATGTTAGAGTCTGCTCTAATTGCCGGCTTACTCTCAGTGGGGATTGAAGTTTATAAACTGGGAGTCTTGGCCACCCCGGGTGTTTCGTACCTGGTTCGTACGGAAAATGCTAGCGCAGGCGTGATGATTTCTGCTAGTCATAACCCAGCTTTGGATAATGGCATCAAGTTTTTTGGCAGCGACGGCTTCAAATTAGCAGACGAGCAAGAAGAGGAGATTGAAGCCTTACTAGAAGAAGGAGTTGACCTTCTTCCAAGACCAAGTGCCAAAGGCCTAGGGACACTAGTGGACTATCCAGAAGGCCTACGCAAATATGAAAAGTTCCTGGTATCCACAGGGATTGATCTAGACGGGATGAAGATTTCCTTAGATACGGCAAACGGGGCTGCTTCGACAACAGCGCGTGATGTTTTCTTAGATTTAAATGCAGATATTAATGTCATCGGGGAAAAACCAGATGGTCTTAACATTAATGACGGGATTGGCTCAACGCATCCTGAAGCATTACAGGATTTGGTCACGACAACGGGCTCAGAAGTTGGTCTGGCCTTTGATGGTGATAGTGACAGACTCATTGCCGTTGATGAGACGGGCGCGATTGTCGATGGTGATAAGATTATGTTCATTATTGGCCGCTACCTTGCTGAAAAAGGTCTCTTAGCCAAAAACACCATTGTGACTACCGTGATGTCAAATCTTGGTTTTCATCAAGCCCTGGATCAGGTCGGTATCAAAAAAGCCATCACAGCCGTTGGTGACCGTTATGTCGTTGAAGAAATGCGCAAGTCAGGCTATAATCTAGGCGGCGAACAATCGGGCCATGTGATTATCATGGATTACAACACGACAGGTGATGGTCAGTTGACCGCCATCCAGTTAGTGAAGGTCATGAAAGAAACTGGCAAAAAATTGTCAGAATTGGCTGCTCAGGTCACCATTTACCCACAAAAATTAGTCAATATTCGTGTTGACAACAGCATGAAAGATAAGGCAATGGCTATTCCGGCAATTGCTGATGTCATTGAGCAGATGGAGACGCAAATGGCAGGTAAAGGCCGCATTTTAGTCCGCCCGAGCGGGACAGAGCCCTTGCTGCGCGTCATGGCTGAGGCCCCTACAGATGAGGCGGTTGAAGCCTGTGTAACAACCATTGCTGATGTTATTCGTAGAGAAATTGGCAGTGACTAATCTATCAAAAAAAGAGGAGGACAAGCTAGCAAGGGGACAGCTTTTGCTGGCTTGTCCTCCTCTTTTTAGCTAGCTGCACCAGCACTTGGTGGATTCTTAGCCGCGTCAGATACTAAGCTAGCTCTTTAGGTCAAAATCTTCTCTAGCCAGGCGTCACGCCGCCTGACCAAGCGCAAGCGATGGCCTTTTGGACAACAAAAAAGAGTAATGGCTGCGCTTTTAGCAGGGTGGGCGAATGCTGTGAAGCTTATCTGGGCCGCGTCAGGCTAAAGGTCGCCAGGGCTTTAGCTAGTCGCAGTTACAAACCTTGGTTTTGTTTGGGAAAGTCAGGAGCGAAACGTGCGCTTTTGACCGGAACATGGTAAAATAAGTCTATGACAAAAAAACCTAGTTCGGCTTACATTCATATTCCTTTTTGTACGCAAATTTGTTATTATTGTGATTTTTCAAAAGTGTTTATCCAAAATCAGCCTGTGGATGCCTATCTTCAGGCTCTTATTAGTGAGATTAAGTCCTACCAGATGGGGCCGCTAAAAACGCTTTATATTGGGGGTGGAACGCCCAGTGCTCTGTCTGCTCAGCAGCTGAGTTACTTGCTGACAGAACTGGAGCGGACTTTGGATTTGAGCCAATTAGAGGAGTATACGATTGAAGCCAATCCTGGTGATTTGACACCAGACAAGATTGCGGTCTTTCAGTCTTCTTCGCTGAATCGGGTTTCCCTGGGGGTGCAGACCTTTGATGACCGTCATCTCAAGCAGATTGGTCGCAGTCATAATCAGGCGCAAATTTATCAAACGATTGCTGCTTTAAAGGCGGCGCATTTTGACAATATTTCCATTGATTTGATTTATGCCCTGCCGGGTCAAACATTGGATCAGGTCAAAGAGAATGTCAAGAAAGCTTTAGCCCTTGACATTCCACACCTTAGCCTTTACAGTTTGATTTTAGAACACCATACGGTTTTTATGAATAAGATGCGTAGAGGCAAGCTCAATCTGCCAACAGAAGACCTAGAAGCAGAAATGTTTGAGTACATTATCGGGCAAATGGAAGCTCATGGCTTTGAGCATTATGAGATTTCCAATTTTACCAAGCCAGGCTTTGAGAGCCGCCATAATCTGATGTACTGGGACAATGTGGAATACTATGGCTGTGGTGCAGGTGCCTCAGGCTATCTTGATGGTGTGCGCTACCAGAATCGTGTGCCCATCCAGCACTACCTCAAGGCAGTGGCAAATGGCAATGCCAGGCTAAATGAAGAAGTGCTAACCAAGCAAGAAATGATGGAAGAGGAGCTTTTTTTGGGCCTGCGCAAGAAATCAGGCGTCTCGATTGAGCGCTTTGAAAGTAAATTTCAAACTTCCTTTGCCAAGCGTTATGGAGCGATTGTGTCTGACTTGCAAGCTTCTGGCTTGGTTACAGTCACAGACAACCGTGTTCGGATGACTAAAAAAGGGCTTTTTCTCGGGGACACTGTAGCCGAACGCTTTATCTTAGATTAATCAAGGAGAACCAAATGGGTCAAACTTATCAAGAATACCTAACGATACCTTTTGACTTATGTGATGAAAAAGGTGATATTCAACTGCCTTTATTGCTAGCTTATTGCATTGCTCTTTCAGGCAAGCAGACCAGACTGCTTAACCGTAGTGATAGTTATATTTTTGAGCACTATCATTGGGTCTGGATTGTTACTGATCATGAAATGACATTTCACCAGATACCGCACTGCCATCAGACGATCAGCATTGAAACCGAAGCTGTTTACTATAATAAATTTTTCTGTTACCGTCATTTTAAAATCTACGACCAAGCCGGTCAGCTCATGGTCGAGATTGTCTCGCATTTTGCCCTGATGGATCCAGAGACGCGTAAGGTTCAGGTCATACCAGAGGAGCTGGTGGCGCCATTTGAATCGGCCTTTGTCAAGCGGATCCGGCGCGTGCCTAAGCTTGAGCCGCTTTTGACTTACCAGGAGCAGACCTATCAAGTCCGCTATTATGATATTGATATGAATGGCCATGTCAATAATGGTGTTTACATCCAATGGGCTTATGATGCACTTGGCTATGAGTTCTTGCACCGCCATCGTCCTAAAAGCTTACAGTTAAAATATATTAGAGAAGTAAAACCTGGTGGAACCGTACAATCTCGGGTCTACCAAGACCAGCTAACCAGTTACCATGAAGTAACCTCAGCTGGTCAGCTCAATGCTCAGGCACTTTTTACCTGGCAAACCATTGAAGGAGAGGCTAACTAAAATGAGCTATAAAGGCTATTTAATTGACCTAGATGGGACCATCTATAAAGGAAAAGATCGCATCCCGGCTGGTGAGCGCTTTATCCACCGTCTGCAAGCAGCCAATATCCCCTATCTGCTTTTGACTAATAATACCACTCGAACACCAGAAAAGGTCCAAGAAATGCTAAGAGGCTTTAATATTGAGACGCCATTAGCTTCGATTTATACTGCTACCATGGCTACAGTGGATTATATGTTGGACCAAAACAAGGGCAAGACTGTCTATGTTATTGGTGAAGCTGGGCTCAAATCAGCCATTGCCCAAGCCGGCTTTGTCGAAGACACGGAGCAGCCGGCCTATGTCGTGGTTGGTTTGGACTGGGCTGTAACCTATGAAAAATTAGCCATTGCCACCTTAGCTATCCAAAAAGGGGCAATCTTTATCGGCACCAACCCGGACTTGAATATTCCGACCGAGCGGGGTCTCTTACCAGGTGCTGGTTCGCTTGTGGCCCTTTTAGAAGCAGCCACACGGGTTAAGCCCATCTTTATTGGTAAGCCCAATGCCATTATTATGACTAAAGCCCTCGAAGTACTAGGTTTACAGCGCAGCGATGCCCTGATGGTGGGGGATAATTACCTCACAGACATTATGGCGGGCATCCAAAACGATATTGATACGCTCTTAGTCACTACTGGCTTCACTCTGCCGGAGGAAGTCCCTCACTTGCCGGTTCCGCCGACGCATGTCGTGGATAGCTTAGATGAGTGGGGCTTATGATGACTTTTTTAAGATTTTCCCTAGTTTGGCTGTGGGTTATCGCCATGGCGGTGCTGTTTACAATTGCCCTTGCCTGGCTTAGCTATCCTTTGGCGATTGATTATTTCAAAATCAGTGACCAAGTCTTTATGAGTAAGTCCTCCATCCTCTATAATTTCAGAGAGCTGATGCATTATCTGACCTATCCCTGGGTTAGCAAGCTTGCCTTGCCGAGCTTTTCAAGTTCGCAAGCTGGTCTAGCGCATTTTAAGGATGTCAAGGGTCTGTTTCATTTTACCCAGGCTGTTGCTCTTGTCTTAGCCTATCCCAGCTTTAGACTTTTAAGGTCAAAACAAACTGATTTGTTTGAGCGAAGCAAATGGCAAGGCTTTTATCTCCTTGCTCTGGCTTTGCCTTTAATCTTAGCGCTTTTTGCTATCTGTATTGGCTTTGAACAATTTTTTACCCTCTTTCACCAGGTTCTTTTTCCTGGAAAGAGCAACTGGGCTTTTGATCCCTTGACCGATCCAGTGATTTGGCTATTACCGGAGCAGTTTTTCATGGACTGCTTTATCCTCTTTTTTGTGCTTTATGAGGGCAGCATTGGGCTCCTCTATGGCTTAAATCGCCGTCATCTCTTAAAAAGCAAGCTCTAAAGTTTTTCGATTATCAGTCTTACACACCAATTTTTCCAGCTGAGATTTGCTTGGCTATGGTATAATGAAAGAAAAAATAATGAGGTTATCTGATGGAACGGACATTTTTTATGATTAAGCCAGATGGCGTTCGCCGCGGTTTGGTGGGTGACATTCTTAAGCGTATTGAACAACGTGGCCTTAGGATTGAGGCTTTGGAAATGCGCCAAGCAGATCAAGCTATTTTGCAAGCTCATTATGAGCATTTAGTTGATAAGCCCTTCTTTCCAGCTGTGCTGGATTATATGTCTGATGGGCCACTGATTATTGGTATCCTTTCTGGACCAGAAGCAGTAAGTGTCTGGCGCTCAATGATGGGAGCAACCAATCCCAAAGATGCCCTGCCAGGGACAATCCGCGGGGACTTTGCTCTACCACCACAGCCTAATCAACCCATGCAAAATGTCGTCCATGGTTCAGATGCAGTCAGCTCAGCACAACGCGAATGCCAACTCTGGTTTGGCCAATCCCGATAATACCCTATGTCCAAGGAAGACTTGCTTCCTTGGCTTTTTTTGTCAGAGTTGTGCGGTGCTTGTTTGAGATCTGTCTGTGCAGAGTCAGCTTTTAAACCAGGCTGCTGCGTCTAAAACTGAAAGTGGCGGTAGGGGGTTCTTTTTGGTATAATAAAAGGAAACGAAAAATGTGTATAGGACGATAAAATGATTATTCAAGAACTTAAAAAACGGCAGGAAATGATTCGTAATTTTTCGATTATTGCCCATATTGACCATGGGAAATCGACCTTGGCGGATCGGATCCTGGAACAGACCGAGACGGTTTCTAGTCGTGAGATGCAGGCCCAATTGCTTGACTCGATGGATTTGGAGCGTGAGCGTGGCATCACGATCAAGTTAAATGCAATCGAGCTGAATTACCAGGCTAAAGATGGTAAGACCTATATTTTTCACCTGATTGACACCCCTGGTCATGTCGATTTCACCTATGAAGTCTCGCGCTCTTTGGCTGCCTGTGAAGGGGCAGTCTTAGTAGTGGATGCGGCTCAAGGAATTGAAGCACAAACACTGGCAAATGTTTACTTGGCCTTAGATAATGATTTGGAAATTCTACCAGTCATCAATAAAATTGACTTACCAGCTGCTGATCCTGAGCGAGTGCGGCAAGAAATTGAGGATGTGATTGGCTTAGACGCTTCCGAGGCTGTGCTTGCTTCAGCTAAGGCTGGCATCGGTATCGAAGACATCCTCGAACAAATCGTTGAGCAGGTCCCAGCCCCAACAGGTGATGTGGAGGCGCCCTTGCAGGCCTTAATTTTTGACTCAGCCTATGATGCCTACCGCGGGGTCATTCTGCAAGTGCGGGTCGTCAATGGGCTGGTCAAACCTGGTGATCGAATTCAGATGATGTCAAATGGCAAAACCTTTGATGTCACTGAGGTTGGTATTTTCACCCCTAAAGCTGTGGGGCGTGATTTCTTGGCAACGGGTGATGTGGGCTATATTGCGGCTTCGATAAAAACAGTAGTTGATACGCGGGTTGGTGATACGGTTACCTTAGCCAATAGACCCGCCAGTGAACCCTTACATGGCTATAAGCAGATGAACCCGATGGTCTTTGCTGGCTTGTATCCAATTGAGTCAAATAAATACAACGACCTACGCGAAGCCTTGGAAAAACTACAACTCAATGATGCCAGTTTACAGTTTGAACCAGAAACGTCCCAAGCTCTTGGTTTTGGTTTTCGTTGTGGCTTTCTTGGCCTGCTGCACATGGATGTCATCCAGGAACGCTTGGAGCGGGAATTTAACATTGACCTAATTATGACAGCTCCTTCGGTAGTTTACCATGTCAATACTACTGATGGTGACGTGTTAGAAGTCTCTAACCCTTCAGAATTTCCTGATCCCACCCGGGTTGACACGATTGAAGAGCCTTATGTTAAGGCACAGATCATGGTACCACAAGAGTTTGTAGGGGCTGTTATGGAATTAGCCCAGCGTAAGCGTGGTGACTTTGTCACCATGGACTACATTGATGATAATCGTGTCAATGTCATCTACCAAATTCCCTTGGCCGAGATTGTCTTTGATTTCTTTGATAAATTAAAGTCATCAACCCGTGGTTATGCCAGTTTTGATTACGACATTTCAGAATACCGCAAATCACAGCTGGTCAAAATGGATATTTTGCTCAATGGTGATAAGGTTGATGCCCTTAGCTTTATTGTTCACAAAGAGTTTGCCTATGAGCGTGGCAAATTAATCGTTGAAAAACTCAAGAAAATTATCCCGCGCCAGCAATTTGAAGTGCCAATCCAGGCCGCCATTGGCCAAAAGATTGTCGCGCGCTCAGACATCAAAGCCTTGCGCAAAAATGTCCTAGCCAAGTGCTATGGTGGTGACGTTTCACGTAAACGCAAATTGCTAGAAAAGCAAAAAGCTGGTAAAAAACGAATGAAAGCCATCGGATCAGTGGAAGTCCCACAAGAGGCTTTCCTTAGTGTGTTATCAATGGATGACGATAGCAAATAAGCAAGCCAAGAAGCACCAAGGCTGTGCCTGGTGTCTAGCGCAAGCCTTCAATGACTGGTGGTAACTAAAGCGAGCTTGCAGCAGACAAAAGCTTGGTTTGCTGCGGCTTGCTCGTATGTTTTGCAAAGAAGAATAGGAGTTGTTGATATGGAATCAAAAGAAGCATTAAAGAAGCGAATTGGTGATCTGGCCTATGAAGTGACCCAAAATGCGGCTACCGAACGAGCTTTTACCGGTCAATACGACCAATTCTTTGAAGAAGGGCTGTATGTTGATGTGGTTAGCGGTCAGGTCCTCTTTTCCTCACGCGACAAATTCAATGCTGGTTGCGGCTGGCCAGCCTTTAGTAAGCCAGTCAATAATCGCCTAATCACCAACCATGAGGATACCTCACATGGTATGCGACGTATCGAGGTGCGTAGCCGTGAGGCAAATTCTCACCTGGGCCACGTTTTTAATGATGGTCCAAAAGAACAAGGTGGCCTTAGATACTGCATCAACTCAGCTGCTCTGCGATTTATCCCCAAAGATCAACTGCAAGAACAAGGCTATGGAGACTATCTGGCGCTTTTTGAGGAAAAATAGCTGGCGCAGCTCTAGAAAGCAGCCTTATTAGAGCCAACCGTGCAAGGCTCTGGCTTAGTGAGGCTGCTGTCTCTTTGTGATGTGGCTTAGTGGGCTTAAGCTAGTACAGAAATGTGGAAAAGGAGGATGGCTGATGCCAGCATTGGCTGACTATGTGCGTGCCAATCAAAATCGGGCTTTTACAGAAATGCCGCTCAATGTGCTAGACATTGCAGCTATCAATGAGTTGGCCTATCTGACCTTTGATCAGGCTTTTGCTCACCAGATTTTTGGTCAAACCAGTTTTACTCTTGCTGAATTGACCTGTCTGGAACAAGGACAAGAGCACACTTCCTTTTATGATCGCTGGTTTACTAAGGGGCGTTTGGAGATTTTTTATGCCATGCAGGCGGCTCCTCGCTTTGCGGATTTAAGGTTATCGCATTACTGTAGTCATATTGATGCCGATCTTGAAAGGCAGTTTGGTGCCATGCTCTTTTCCTTACCGCAGTTAGGGCATTTTCAATTAGTCTTTCGAGGGACAGATGACAGTGTGATTGGCTGGAAGGAAGATCTAAAATTAACCTATCTGACAGAATTGCCTGCCCACCGTTTGGCTATTGCTTATCTGCAGCATTATCTAGTCTCAGCCCAGGAGCCCTTTATGGTTACGGGCCACTCTAAGGGTGGTAATTTGGCCCTTTATGCCTTATGTGCTTTGCAGCCGCAGCAAACAGCTTTGATTTCTGCGGTCTATCTTTTTGATGCGCCTGGTCTACCAAAGCCAGCACTCCAAGCCAGCAGTTATCGCTTGCTTCGACCGAAGCTTCGAATTTTTCGACCAGAGCTGTCCATTGTCGGCACGGTCCTCTACTGTGATGTCCGCCCGACCATTGTTAAGAGTAATGCCTTTGGTATTTTCCAGCATAAAACCGCCAGCTGGCAGGTCGACCTTAGGGGGCAATTTCTGACTAGCCAAGCGGCAGCACCCTTTAGTCAGCGAATGGAATTAGCGCTTAAAGAGTGGATGCTGACACTGTCACACCAGGAATTTAAACTGGTGATAGATAGTCTTTTTGATAGCCTGCTGGCGAATGATATTAAGAGTTTACGGAGCTTTGGCTATAATCGAAAAACCTTAAAACAGCTCTATCAAATCCTGGCTAGCCTTTCTTCTATGGATATGACCAAAAAGCGCGTGCTTTGGAAGTCATTGCGTTGTTTGCTAAAAGCCTATCGGCATATCTGGCGCAAGGACCAACTCTTAGCTTTGCGGGCGCAGTTAGCTTTCCTGACAAAGTGGTAGTGGTAAAAAATGCGGAAGCATTGGCCAAACGTAGCAATTGTGTGAGTTTGGCAGCTTCCTTTTTTGCTAGCGATTTTTTTCATCCCTAATTTTTGGACGCATGGTATAATAAGAATTAGAAAGGGAGAAGACCAATGGACGATTACATTAAACTAAGAACAGGCTTGTCCTTGCCCCAACTCGGTTTTTCTACGTTTGGGGCTGATGATCAGATGGCAGAGCCTTTGGTTTTGCAAGCTCTAAAATTGGGCTATCGCTATGTGGCAACTGCGCAAACCAATGGCAATTTAGTAGGAGTCGGTCGTGGCCTTTTTTTATCAGGCTTACCTCGAGAAGAAATAGTTGTGTCTTCCATTATTCATCCCAGGTCGCACCATTATGATCAGATTATTCGTTCCTTCAACCAGCTGATGAATCAACTGGGTTTGGAAACCTTAGATGTCTTACTTTTACCGAGACGTTCTCCGGTAACACTAGCCCAATCTTTTGATCATTATTATACTCAAGCCTGGAAAGCCTTTGAGGACCTTTACCGTCGAGGGAGGGTTGGCGCCATTGGTGTGGTGGATTTTTCCCTTCCTGAACTCGAGGCTTTGATGGCTAACG
Organism: Streptococcus halichoeri; assembly: GCF_019774635.1. Classification (NCBI taxonomy): domain Bacteria; kingdom Bacillati; phylum Bacillota; class Bacilli; order Lactobacillales; family Streptococcaceae; genus Streptococcus; species Streptococcus halichoeri. Next base: position 1,630,280 of record NZ_CP081502.1, on the reverse strand, counting down.
CTGTGATTGCACCTCATGTTTTGCATACACGTATCCATGTTGGCTACATACCAGAGCAAGTCTTGAGCTTTTGCCAAGGCCAGCAAATTGGGCTGGTGGCCGATGCGCCAATTGCCCATGGCTTGTTACTAGAGAATCCTTTTTTAGAAGCTATTGCTGCGTACTATGAAGTTAGCACGGTTCAGCTGTGCCTGCGTTATCTGGTCCAAAAGGGTATTGTTGCGCTCCCTAGGACCTCTAATCCTTGCCATTTGTTTACAAATAAAACCCTGCAATTTGACATATCCCACAGTGATATGGCTTTGCTAGAAGAATTCAATCTTTTTATTGAAAAAGATAATCGCCTTCAACTATAGCTTATGTAAAAAAGTTCTTGAATGACCAGTCCGATTTTAATGACCAACTTTCATGAATAGCAGTATCAGCTACTGCTGATAAGCAGGATTAATCACTATCTATGCGCTGGTTTGGTCGGTTTCTTTTTTAGGTTTGCTGTTTTTAATCAATTGTGATAGAAACAGGATTAATCACTAAGCCATGTCACCCCAGTGGCCTGGCCTAGGATGAAAAACTGCTCTGACAATCTAAATGCCCCTAATAAGACCGTTCAAGCTGGCCGTGCTTTATGACTTGGCTAGTGTTTGCTGTCAACTTAACCAAGATGTTTAACCTTAAGCTAACCTTAAGCTAACCTTAAGCTAGCTTTGAGCTGTCCTGGTTGGTCCAGGTCCTAACCTAAATTCCCATTCAAGGGACAGATGATTAAAAGATGATTTCAAGAAGAAGTCATCTTTTTTTGGCCTTGGTGGTAAAGCTTGTTTTTTGTGCTTACAAGTAAGAGCTAAAGACCTAAAGAAGCAAGGTTTTTTAATCTGAGATTAGCTATGGCAGGGCTGTATTTTTCGTCCTTAGAAGAAACACTTAATCTGATCCTGTTTTACAAAAGTGTGAAAAGACCTTATAATATTAGCAAAAGGAGTATAAAAAGATGTTATCAGTCAAAAAACACTTATTTGGTGTTTTGATTTGTTTAGGGATTGCCCTACCAGCTTGGTTTTTGGGGTCTTGGCTGCCTTTGATTGGTGCCCCAGTCTTTGCTATTTTAATCGGGATGCTTCTTGCAGTCGTTTACCAGGAGCGTTCTAGGAGCAAAGCCGGTATTGCCTTTACGTCAAAATATGTGTTACAAGGAGCGGTTGTCTTACTTGGATTTGGTCTCAATCTGACCCAGATTATGAAGGTGGGCTTGTCGTCTTTGCCCATTATTATGGCGACAATCCTTACGGCCCTTGTGCTCACCTATATCCTGCAAAAGCGACTTCGGCTAGATCGTAATACAGCAATTCTGGTCGGTGTTGGGTCTGCGATCTGTGGCGGCTCAGCTATTGCAGCAACGGCACCTGTCATTTCTGCTAAGGATGAAGAAATCGCCAAGGCTATTTCGGTTATTTTTTTGTTTAATGTGCTAGCTGCTATTTTGTTTCCAACATTTGGGCATGCCATTGGCCTTTCTAATCATGGTTTTGCTTTATTTGCTGGTACAGCTGTTAATGACACCTCCTCTGTGACTGCAACTACAACAGCTTGGGATGCTCTTTACCATGCCAATACCCTTGCTCGTGCGACCATTGTCAAATTAACACGAACCTTGGCTATCATCCCTATTACACTTGGTTTATCTTACTACCAAGCACGTAGTAGAGGCAGTAAAGACGCTTCTTTTAGTCTCAAACGTGCCTTTCCAACTTTTATTGTTTACTTTTTATTGGCTTCTGTCCTAACGACTCTGGTCAGTGCCTTAGGCCTACCAACTGCTTTTTTTGAACACTTAAAAACCCTATCCAAGTTTTTCATTGTTATGGCCATGGCAGCGATTGGTTTAAATACTAATATTGTTAAACTGCTTAAAACAGGTGGTCAGGCTATCACCCTGGGTGCTATTTGCTGGCTTGCCATCACCTGCGTTAGCCTTCTAATGCAAGCACTGCTTGGAACATGGTGATAAAAAATGCAGCTAGCTTCCAAATGAATAGAGACTTGCTGTTTATAAAGTTATTTGGCTGATGCTAATGCCTGTCTTTTTAGGCTAATTAATCTTAGTGGCAAGAGCCGATAACATTTGATAGGCTAGTAGTAATGAAACGAAACGTGTTTATTAGAATTGTTAAAAAGCTTCTCTTTTTGCTATTGGAGCTAGTCATCTTGACCCTCTTTTTCTTTAATGTGGCAACCTTGTTACCCATTCCCTATCTAGGTTCGATTGCTAACCACTATACAGTGCCCTATGTGCGTTATTGGCTGCCCAGTTTACTGGTGTTATTTGTGATTAGTGCAGTCATTTCCTATCGGCACCGACATAGTAAATGGCATACGCTCAATGCTTGGGTGGCATTTGCTAGTTTTCTAATTGGGGCTTTTATCATTATTGACCTTCAGACGCATATTAATCAATTGGGAGCAAAAACCAGTTTTTTAAAATCTTATCAGCCAGAAACGACCGCAGGAGTTGCTGTAGAGGTGGCAACCTATGACCATTCTGATCTTGGTGACCTTAAATTAAACGTTTATCAGGTGCCTGATGGCAAGAAAAATAAGCCCGTTTTAGTTTATATCCATGGTGGAGGCTGGGTTGCTGGTTCTAGACATTCACATGGGTACTATTGGAAATCTTTTGCTAAAGACGGTTATGTTGTGGTCAGCTTGGACTATCATTTATCTAGTCGAAAACGCCATTTATCCTACCTCACCGAACAAGAACTCTGCCGTGGCTTTGCCTGGCTCCAAGACCATATCAGCACTTATGGCGGTAACCCCAAACAGCTAGTTGTGACAGGGGTTTCAGCAGGTGGTAATCTAGCTCTGGAATTGGCTTATAAGATTAATAGTGGTCAGTTTGAAAAAAGCCAAGGTGTGCTTTTGCCCAAAGTGAAGGCAGTCTCGGTCCTTTATCCTGTAGCAAGCCCCAGAACATTCTATTTAAATAATGATCCTGTGAAAGACCATATTTCAAAGGCGATGGCCCTGGCTTACTTAGGAGGGACCCCTGATCAGCTTCCAGGCCAATACGCTGAGCTAACACCCCAAAATGCCGTCAGTAAGCAGACGCCACCAACGCTTTTCTTATCAGGGCAACGCGATACCCTGGTGCCGCAGGAAGCAACCTATGAATTGGCCATTTATTTATCCCAGCATGACATTCCTAATAAATTGGTTATTTTCCCCTTTACCAATCATGCTTTTGATCGGATTGATGGTAACTTAGGTAGCCAAGCTTACCTTAATCTAACCAAAGATTGGTTTAGTCAGTACCTATACCCCTAGTAGTATTTTTTACTAACACACCCTTAAAAGGAGAATCCTATGCGTCGTCTTTTTCAAAAACGGTTGATTGAAGTTGCTCACTACTTGGAAATCTTAATTGCTATTTTATTGGCAATCTCCCTGGTCTTTTTTGCCATTAATCTTTTTGATGATATTTTTGGTTTGCTGGTTTCACACAAAGAAGCTGAGCAGCAGTTTCAAATGTTACTTGGTCACTTTATGTCACTGGCAGTGGGTGTGGAATTGATCAAAATGCTCACCAAACCCACACCTAGCATTACCATCGAAGTGCTGCTTGTGGCCATGACCCGTCAATTGATTGTTTCACACGGTTCGATTACCGAATTTGTAATAGGTATCGTGGCTGTCATGTTGCTCTTTGCAATTCGCAAATTTTTGTTTAGTCAGGATGATTTCTTTGTCAAAGACGAAGAGTGATGCTTATGTCATCACTTTTTTTGTTTTGAAATAGCTCTGCTTGGCAATTGGCCAAAAAATGTCACAAAGGCAATTGACAAGAAATTTCAGGGTGCTATAATAGCATAGGTAAAGCCGATTTAGCTCAGTTGGTAGAGCAACGCACTCGTAACGCGTAGGTCACAGGTTCGATCCCTGCAATCGGCATTCATAAGAACAGTCAGTTAAGCTAAATGGTGGCTTAGCTTTTTTTGTAACAAACCAAGCGATCTGCTGCCTCAGGAACTTTGATTTGGCAGGTTACACTCAAGCAAAAAACGGCTAGCTTAAGAGTTCCTAGCTAGGTTACAGATATAGCAGAGCCATTTAAGCAAGCTAGCTCGGGCTTTAAGCCAGTTGCCCATTTCCTTTCAGACGGTGGGGCTGTGCTTGTGGTATAATGATAAAAACGTCAGTATGATTTACTTGATGACTGGCAGTGACAAAGTATAGAGAGGAAACCTTAATCTTGGCTTATCAGTATTTACTTTTTGATCTTGACCACACCTTGTTGGACTTTGAGGCAGCAGAAGAGATTGCTTTAACCCAGCTTTTAAAAGAAGCTCAGGTGCCGGATTTAGCAGCCTATAAAGCTTATTACATTCCTATGAATAAAGCCCTTTGGGAAGATCTAGCCCATCAACGCATCAGTAAGGCGGAGTTGATTAACACCCGTTTTGCCAAATTATTTGCCCACTTTGGCCAGGTAGTTGACGGGCGTTATTATGCCGAACGCTACCAACATTTCCTGAGTCAGCAAGGCCAATTGTTACCAGGAGCAAAAGAACTCTTGCTTGAATTAAAAGCATTAGGCTACCAGCTATTTGCGGCTACCAATGGCGTGACCTTTATTCAAAAGGGGCGGCTCCAAGCTGCTGGGCTGCACACTGTTTTTGATGCGGTTTTTATTTCAGATGAACTAGGTGCGCAAAAGCCGCAAAAAGCCTATTTTGAAGCTATTAAGGCAGCTATTCCTGCTTTGACTTTTGCGCAAACCCTGCTGATTGGTGATAGTTTGACTGCAGATATTCAAGGGGGAAATAATGCCGGAATTGATACAGTCTGGTATAATCCTTCACAGCTGACGAATCAGCAAACGGCGGCTCCTACTTATACTATTACTAATTTGCGCCAGCTGTTACCTCTCTTAGCAAAAACAGCCAGCTCAAAAATGAAATGATGTAGCAAATTTTTGATATCGTTTTTTATTTCTGTTACACTCAAGGTAGCAAAACAAGGAGGCAAATTATGGCTTATAAAACAATTTACCCTTATACCAACGAAGTGCTCCAGGAATACGAAAACATGACTGATCAACACGTGGAAGACGTGTTAGAAAGGGCTCATCTCCTTTACAAGAAATGGCGCCAAGAAGACCATCTCAACGAACGTAAAACACAATTAAAAGCAGTAGCGTCATTATTGCGCCGTGACCGTGATAAATATGCCGAAATCATGACCAAGGATATGGGGAAACTTTTCACCGAAGCCCAAGGCGAAGTAGAATTATGCGCAAAGATTGCTGATTACTATGCAGATAATGCTGATCAGTTTCTCACTTCTGTACCACTTGAAACGGATACAGGAAAAGCTTATTATCTCAAACAAGCGACAGGTGTTCTATTAGCAGTTGAACCTTGGAATTTCCCTTACTACCAAATCATGCGGGTATTTGCACCGAACTTTATTGTTGGTAACCCGATGGTTCTAAAACATGCCTCAATCTGTCCACGCTCAGCCCAATCCTTTGAAGAGCTCGTGCTAGAAGCAGGTGCTGAAAAAGGTGCCTTCACTAATCTATTCGTAACTTACGATCAAGTTTCAAATATTATTGCAGATAAACGTGTGGTTGGTGTCTGCCTAACAGGTTCTGAACGCGGTGGAGCTTCCATTGCTGAAATAGCCGGCAAAAATTTGAAGAAGACTACCTTAGAGCTCGGGGGAGACGATGCCTTTATCATCTTGGATGATGCCGATTGGGATCAAATTGCTGATGTTCTTTACTTCTCGCGTCTCTTTAATGCTGGGCAAGTCTGTACCTCTTCCAAACGCTTTATCGTTTTAGAAAAGGACTACGACCGTTTTGTTAAGCTTTTAACCGAAACATTTAAAACGGCAAAATGGGGTGACCCAATGAATCCAGAAACAACTCTGGCCCCATTGTCATCTGCACAAGCTAAAAAAGATGTGCTAGCGCAGATCCAATTAGCCCTTGATAATGGTGCAGAATTGTTATATGGTAATGAGCCAATCGACCACCCAGGAAACTTTGTCATGCCAACCATTATCTCTGGTATGACCAAGGATAATCCTGTTTACTATCAAGAAATCTTTGGACCAGTAGGCCAAATCTATAAAGTCGCCTCTGAAGAAGAAGCGATTGAAGTGGCTAATGATTCTAATTATGGATTAGGTGGCACTATTTTCAGTAGTAATCAAGAACACGCAGAAGCAGTCGCTGCTAAGATTGAGACTGGTATGTCCTTTATTAACTCTGGCTGGACCAGTCTTCCAGAACTGCCATTTGGCGGTGTGAAAAATTCTGGCTATGGACGAGAATTAAGTGAGCTTGGCTTTACATCCTTTGTTAATGAACACTTGGTTTACACACAAAAGAAATAGCCAGTGCCTGAGCGAGCAAATAAGATAAGAAAAAGGTCGCCCTTATGCGGCTTTTTTCCTTTTCTGCTTAATTTTTGATAAAATAAAAGCTATGAACGAACTGATCAAACATAAACTCGAGCTCTTGCCAGATAGCCCTGGTTGCTATCTGCACAAGGATAAAAATGGCACTATTATTTATGTTGGTAAGGCTAAAAACCTGCGCAATCGGGTCCGATCCTATTTTCGAGGCAGTCACGACACTAAAACAGAATTATTAGTCTCTGAAATTGAGGACTTTGAATTTATCGTTACAGGTTCCAACACTGAGGCTCTCTTGTTGGAAATCAATCTGATTCAGGAGAATATGCCCAAGTACAATATCCGCCTGAAAGACGATAAGTCTTATCCTTTCATCAAGATTACCAATGAAACCTTTCCTCGCTTACTGATAACCAGGCAGGTCAAAAAGAATGATGGTCTGTATTTTGGTCCCTATCCGGATGCCTATACAGCTAATGAGGTCAAGAAGCTTTTAGATCGCATTTTTCCCTTTAAAAAATGTAAAAACCCCGTCAACAAGGTGTGTTTTTACTATCATATCGGCCAATGTCATGCACATACGATTTGCCATACGGACAAGGCCTACTGGGATGATTTGGTTGAGCAAGTTAAGCACTTCTTAAAAGGGCAAGACGATCAGATTGTTAACCAGCTTAAAAGCAAAATGCAGGCGGCTGCCGAAGCGATGGAATATGAGCGAGCTGCTGAATACCGAGACTTGATTTCAGGGATTGCAACCATGCGAACCAAGCAGCGGGTGATGAGCCAAGACTTACAAGATCGGGATATTTTTGGCTATTATGTGGACAAGGGCTGGATGTGTGTGCAGGTTTTCTTTGTCCGCCAGGGTAAGTTGATCCAGCGGGATGTGAATCTATTTCCTTACTACAATGATGCAGAAGATGATTTTCTCACCTACATTGGCCAGTTCTATCAAGACCAAAAGCATTTTGTTCCTAAAGAAATCTTTATTCCTATGGCAATTGATCGCTCCATGGTTGAGGCGATTGTTCCAGCTAAGGTTATCCAACCACAGCGCGGCGAAAAGAAGCAACTGGTGTCGCTAGCTACCAAAAATGCGCGGGTTAGCTTGCAACAAAAATTTGACCTGCTTGAAAAAGATTATCAAAAAACCCGCGGCGCCATTGCTAATCTGGGAGACTTGCTCCATATTAAGACGCCACATCGTATTGAAGCTTTTGATAACTCCAATATTCAAGGGACTAGTCCAGTAGCAGCCATGGTTGTCTTTGTTGATGGCAAACCAAGTAAAAAGGACTATCGAAAATTTAAAATTAAGACGGTCCTTGGTCCTGATGATTATGCCAGCATGCGGGAGGTTATTTATCGCCGCTATAGTCGTGTACTTAAGGATGAGTTAGTGGCACCTGATTTGATTATTATTGATGGTGGTCAAGGGCAAGTCAATGTGGCGCGTGATGTTATCGAAAACCAACTGGGCTTAGCTATTCCAGTGGCTGGCCTGCAAAAAAATGATAAGCACCAAACTCATGAGCTGCTTTTTGGTAAGCCGCTAGAAGTAGTCGCATTAAAGAGGCAATCAGAAGAGTTTTTCTTGCTGCATCGGATTCAAGATGAAGTGCACCGCTTTGCGATTACCTTTCACCGCCAGGTACGAAGCAAAAATTCCTTCTCGTCAAAATTGGATGGAATCGCTGGACTTGGTCCCAAGCGCAAGCAACGGTTATTGCGACATTTTAAAAATGTAGCGGCGATTAGCAATGCTTCAATAGATGAGATCAAGGCCTTGGGAATTCCAGAAAGTGTCGCCCAAGCTGTTGTGGCTAGCTTTCACAATCAAACGCCAGCTCAAACCTCAGTTGTCCAGTAAACTGCTGTCGCTAGCTGCTTACTCGTTCGTATTTCTGGTTTGCCGATTACTAGCAAGAGATTTATTAATCCCAAGAACTTGAAAAATAAAACAGCAAATGACAGCAAAACTCTTACAAAAAATGATAGAATAGGATAAAAGATTAATTAGATTGGAAGTTCACAGATGAAATTTCTCGAACTCAACAAAAAACGTCATGCTGTCAAGCAATTTAATGATCAAAAAGTTGATGTTAATGATTTAAGGACAGCTATCGAGATTGCGACTTTGGCTCCTAGTGCTAATAACATCCAACCCTGGAAATTCGTGATTGTCAAAGACAAAAAGGCAGAATTGGCCAAAGACCTGCCGCAGGGCAATAAGCAACAAGTCCTATCAGCACAATACGTGATTGCTCTTTTTTCTGATACGGACTTAGTGCAGCGTTCGCGAAAGATTGCCCGCATTGGGGCAAAGGCCCTACCTGATGACTTGATTGGTTATTATATGGAAACTTTGCCAGCACGCTTTGCCCAATTTAATGAGGTCAAAATTGCTGAGTACCTGGCTTTGAATTCAGGGATTGTAGCTATGAACTTGGTTTTAGCCTTGACCGACCAAAAGATCAGCTCCAATATGATCCTTGGCTTTGATAAAACAAAAACCAATGCTATTTTAGATATTGACAATCGCTTTCGCCCAGAATTATTGATTACCGTGGGGTACAGTGATGATCAGCTAAATCCTAGCTATCGCCTGCCCGTGGATGAATTGATTGAACGCCGCTAAGCCAGCGTCTAGTCTGAGCGAGTCCCCCTCACCGGCCTGATTGAAGCCTTCAGGCCATTTAACAAAATAAGGAGAAGAACGAATGATTGATTTTAAAGCTGAAGTTGACAAACGTAAAGAGGCAATGCTTGAGGACCTTTTTAGCCTCCTTCGTATTAATTCAGAACGTGATGATAGCCAAGCTGACAAGGAACATCCCTTTGGACCTGGACCTGTTAGAGCTTTGGAACATTTCTTAGCAATGGCGCAACGTGATGGTTACCAAACGCGCAATATTGACAATTATGCTGGTGATTTTGAGTTTGGCGAAGGCGAAGAAGTCCTAGGTATTTTTGCCCACCTTGACGTGGTTCCTGCCGGTAGTGGCTGGGATACTGAACCTTATGAGCCTGTCATCAAAAATGATCGTGTGTATGCGCGTGGCTCATCTGATGATAAGGGTCCAACTTTGGCTTGTTATTATGCTTTAAAAATCATTAAAGAATTGGGTCTACCTGTTTCAAAGAAAGTTCGGTTTGTGGTTGGAACAGACGAAGAATCAGGTTGGGGCGATATGGACTACTATTTTGCCCATAACGGCTTGAAGAACCCCGATTTTGGCTTTTCACCAGATGCTGAATTCCCGATTATCAATGGAGAAAAAGGGAACATGACGGAGTACCTGCATTTTGCTGGTGCTAACCAGGGTCCATTTATCTTGCATAGTTTTAAAGGTGGCTTGCGTGAAAATATGGTACCAGAATCAGCAACAGCTATGATAACTGCTCCGCATCCTCTTGCTACTTTGCAAGCTTCACTCGAAGATTTTCTAAGTAAGCATAAGAGTGTCAAAGGCTCAATGGTGGAAAAAGACGGGCAATACCAAGTGACTATGATTGGAAAATCTGCACATGGTTCTACACCTGAGGCTGGGATAAATGGTGCAACCTTCCTTGCTAAATTCTTAAATCAGTTTGCCTTTGAAGGACCAGCCAAGGCCTTTTTGGACAATGCAGGGACGATTTTGCATGAAGACTTTGATGCTAAGAAAGTTGGCTTGGCCTTTACTGATGAGAAAATGGGGCCACTCAGCATGAACGCTGGTGTCTTTACATTTGATGAAACTTCTAAAGATAACACCATTGCCCTTAATTTCCGCTATCCAAAAGGCATTGATCCAGAAGGCTTGAAAGCAGGTCTTGAAAAATTAGCAGGTGTTAGCAAAGTAACCCTTTCTAAGCATGGCCATACGCCGCACTATGTTTCAATGGATGATCCATTAGTGTCAACACTTTTGGCCGTTTATGAAAAACAAACAGGCCTTAAAGGTTACGAACAAGTCATTGGTGGGGGTACTTTTGGCCGCTTGTTAGAACGTGGTGTGGCCTTTGGTGCAATGTTCCCAGGAGATGAAAACACTATGCACCAAGCTAATGAATACATGCCACTAGATAATATTTTCCGCTCAGCAGCCATCTACGCAGAAGCGATCTATGAGCTCATCAAATAATAGCTATTAAAGCAGCAAATACGTTAGTTATAAACAACGCAGTCTTATAGACAAAAAAGCTCTAAGAAAAGGGGTTACAGCCTTTACTTAGAGCTTTTTTATTTTCCGGTCTTTAGTGTGTTAAACAACCAGCTATTTTTAGAAGGTTGCGACGCAATCATGCCTGTTTTTGGTCAGACTAAAGCACACTAGCAGCAAGTGGTTTATAGTTCAAAGGTATGGTATTAGGATCGTTGCCAATTTTGAGGCGCTAGCTTGGTGGTAATAGGCTGGCGCAGGTCTACTTAATCAAGCTGATTATTTTCCTAAACAGAATTGGCTAAAGAGCTTGGTAATCAGCTCATCAGGTGCGGCCTCACCGGTAATTTCTCCCAAAATTTCCCAGGTCCGGGTTAAATCAACCTGCAAGAGATCAACCGGCATACCTAAGGCCAGGCCTTCATTGACGGCTTCTAAAGACTGCACTGCTTTTTCAATTAAGGCAATATGCCGAGAATTGGATAAATAGGTTGCATCTTGTTCAACTAGGCCAGCATTATCAAAGAAGAGCTGATTAATGCGCTCTTCAATCTGATCGATATTTTTGTTGGTTAAGACAGAAATTGCAATAGTATCTAAGGGAAGGTGCTCTGTCTCGATTACTTGTGGTAAGTCTGTCTTGTTTAAAAGGACGATGCGGTTGCTATCTTGGCTGAGTTCCAGTAGCTGACGATCTTGTGCTGTTAACGGCTCAGCAGCATTGAGTACCAAGAGGACTAAATCAGCATCCTTAAGGGCTTTTTTGGAGCGCTCAACGCCAATTTGTTCAACAATATCATCTGTTTCCCGGATGCCAGCCGTGTCAACTAGCTTGAGGGGGACACCCTTGATGTTGACATATTCTTCAATGACATCTCGAGTGGTCCCGGCAATATCTGTGACGATAGCCTTTTCTTCTTGTAACAAATTGTTTAGCAGGCTTGATTTGCCAACATTCGGTCGTCCGATGATAGCAGTGGCAATTCCTTCTCGCAATATCTTTCCTCGCTTGGCGGTCCGTAAGAGGTTTTCGAGTAGCGTTTGAAACTCCAGCGTCTTTTCACGCATGAGAGCGGTTGTCATTTCTTCAACGTCATCGTACTCAGGATAGTCGATATTAACCTCTACCTGGGCTAGAGTATTGAGGATTTCTTGGCGCGTTTGATTGATTAATTGGGATAAAGAACCGTCTAATTGTTTGACAGCGTTGTTCATGGCTTTATCCGTCTTGGCTCGAATAATGTCCATGACAGCCTCGGCCTGAGTGAGATCCACCCGGCCATTTAAAAAAGCCCGTTTGGTAAATTCGCCCGGCTCTGCTAAGCGGGCCCCCTGCCTTAACAGCAGTTGCAAAATTTCATTTGTCACAGCGATCCCACCGTGGGTATTAATTTCAACCACATCCTCACGGGTAAAGGTCTTTGGAGCCAACATGACGGAAGCCATGACTTCATCCATTATTTCTGCTTGGTCAGGATCTTGGATATGACCATAATTGATCGTATGGCTTGGAACTTTGCTTAAGTCCTTGCCTTTAAAAACTTTATTTGCAATGGAAATTGCTTCGCTGCCAGAGAGACGGACAATTCCAATAGCCCCTTCGCCCAGGGGAGTTGAAATAGCAGCGATTGTGTCAAATTCTTTTGTTATACTCATGTGTCTTATTTTAGAATAAGTCTAGCTAGAAAGCAAGATTTTGCTTTAGCTAGAAGGAGCTGCAAGGTTGGATTCAGAATGCCTTTAAGAAACGTGCTGAGCGGAGCAGTCTTTTCCCCATTTTTAATTGTAATTTAAAAAAGATAGAAGCATTTTCCAAAATTTGGAAGGACTTAGTTTCACGAGCACTCCTAGTAAACTGCTTATTTTTTCATTAACAAGTGGGCGCTTTCATGGTATAATAAAGTGTTGGAACTCATTATCATTTAGGAGGAAACATGGAAGCCTTGAAGAAAATTGCTGGTGTCACCGCTGCACAGTATGTGACAGATGGAATGACAATTGGTCTTGGGACTGGCTCAACGGCCTATTATTTTGTAGAAGAAATAGGTCGGCGGGTCCAAGAAGAAGGGTTAAATGTTCTTGGTGTCACCACTTCAAGTGTCACTACTAAGCAAGCCCAAAGCTTGGGTATTCCCTTAACCTCAATTGATAACATTGATAGCATTGACTTGACTGTTGATGGTGCTGATGAGGTGGATCAAGATTTTAATGGCATTAAAGGTGGTGGAGCAGCTTTGCTTATGGAGAAGATCGTAGCTACACCGACTAAAGAATACATCTGGGTAGTTGATGAATCAAAGCTGGTGAGACACCTAGGCGCTTTCAAATTACCAGTTGAAGTCGTGCAATATGGCGCTGAGCGGTTATTCCGTGTTTTTGAAAAAGCTGGCTATCATCCTGCTTTTAGACAAAAAGGCGGCCAGCGGCTGATTACTGATATGCAAAATTATATCATTGATTTGGATTTGGGCTATATTGAAAATCCTCAGGCTCTTGGTCAGAAACTAGATCAAACAGTTGGTGTTGTTGAACATGGACTGTTTAATGGCATGGTTGATAAGGTGATTGTGGCTGGTCACGATGGTGTTCAGGTACTTTCAGCGCCAAAGCAATAATGAGTTCTAGATAAACTGCTTACTAAATTATAGGTTTTGGGGAGCTAACCGTAACCTCCCTTAGATTGGAGACATTTTGTCAAAATTTGAACGTATTCATTTGGTAGTTCTTGATTCTGTAGGAATTGGGGCAGCGCCTGATGCTAATCATTTCCAAAATGCCGGTGTGCCTGATGGTTCGGCAGATACCTTAGGGCACATTGCCAAAACAGTGGGGCTAGATGTGCCGCATATGGCCAAAATTGGTCTGGGTAATATCCCACGTCCGCAGGCGCTGGCTACAGTAGCTGCAGAAGCAAATGCTAGTGGTTATGCGACCAAGTTAGAGGAAGTCTCTCTTGGAAAAGATACCCTGACGGGCCACTGGGAAATGATGGGGCTTAAGATTACCGAGCCGTTTGATACTTTCTGGAATGGCTTTCCAGAAGAAATCATTACTAGAATCGAAGACTTCTCTGGCCGCAAGGTCATCCGTGAAGCTAATAAGCCCTACTCAGGGACAGCCGTTATTGCTGACTTTGGTCCAAGGCAGATGGAAACGGGTGAGTTGATTATCTATACTTCAGCTGATCCGGTCTTACAGATCGCAGCCCACGAAGATGTGATCCCAGTAGAGGAGTTGTATCGGATTTGTGAATTTGCACGGTCTATTACCTTAGAGCGTCCCGCCTTGCTTGGTCGGATTATTGCCAGACCTTATGTCGGGGAACCAGGCAACTTTACCCGGACAGCAAATCGTCATGACTATGCCTTATCACCGTTTGCAGATACTGTGTTGAATAAACTAGATCAGGCGGGCATAGATACCTATGCTGTTGGAAAGATCAATGACATCTTTAACGGCTCGGGTCTTAACCATGATATGGGGCATAACCAATCGAACAGTCATGGGATTGATACCTTGGTTAAAACCATTGGTCTGAGTGAGTTTACAAGGGGCTTATCCTTTACGAATTTGGTTGATTTTGATGCCATGTATGGTCATCGTCGCAATCCTGCAGGTTACAGGGATTGCTTGCAAGAATTTGATAGGCGTTTGCCAGACATTATGGCTGCGATGCGTGAGAAAGACTTGCTTTTAATCACAGCAGACCATGGTAATGATCCGATCTATGTTGGTACGGATCATACCCGTGAGTACATCCCTTTGTTGGCTTACAGTCCAGCATTTAAGGGCAATGGGGTATTGCCAGTTGGCCATTTTGCTGATATTTCTGCGACCATTGCTGAGAACTTTGGTGTGGAGACTGCCATGATTGGCCAGTCATTCTTAGCTGACTTAAACTAATGTCTGTAAGGTGTTTTCATAATGGAGACGGTTACGATTTATCATCTCAATCATGAGACATGGTAAACTGTTTTTACCCTTTTTGCGAGATGCAGGACTTACTATAAATGTTAGTGAATATTTAAAGCTCCTCCAAGTAAAACAAGTCTACTTCAACTGCTAGCAGAAATGGCTATGCTATACAATAGTAATCAAAAAATGTACTAGGACTATGCGCAGCCCGGTTTAGAAAATCTAACGAAAACGGTTGAGGACATGGTTGAGGAGATTAACGAAGCGATGAGGGTTGGTATCATTTTAATTCATCGTCTTTATATGAAAATACCTAAAAGCTTGGCTCTTTGTCGCCTTGTGGAGAGAGTTCTTATGATTTGGCCTGTGCCGCTTCCAAAACCTTTTGTCAAAGAGGTTGGCGAAGTGGTTAAGCCACTGGAATATAAAGGAGTGCGTGGATGTCATTGATGTCAAAAATAAAGGAAACTCAAGCCTTTTTAAATACCAAAGGAATTACAGAACCTGATTTTGGATTAATTTTGGGTTCAGGGTTGGGAGAATTAGCAAGTGAAATTGAAAATGCTGTTGTAGTGGACTATGCAGAAATCCCAAACTGGGGTCGCTCGACAGTTGTTGGGCATGCCGGTAAATTAGTATATGGTGATTTAGCAGGCCGTAAAGTGATGGCATTACAGGGCCGCTTTCATTTTTACGAAGGCAATCCAATGGAGGTTGTGACCTTTCCAGTTCGAGTGATGCGAGCCCTTGGTTGTAAAGGGGTTATTGTAACCAATGCAGCAGGAGGAATCGGTTATGGTCCAGGTACCTTGATGGCGATTACGGACCATATCAATCTAACGGGCCAAAATCCATTAATTGGCGAAAATCTAGAAGACTTTGGTCCGCGTTTTCCAGACATGTCGGATGCCTATACTGCAGATTACCGTCAAATCGCTAATAGGGTAGCAACATCATTGGGGATTAAGCTTGAAGGTGGTGTTTATCTAGGGGTAACTGGTCCTACCTATGAAACGCCAGCAGAGATTCGGGCATTTAAAACCATGGGAGCAGATGCAGTTGGGATGTCAACAGTACCAGAAGTGATTGTCGCTGCGCATTCTGGGATGAAGGTGCTAGGAATCTCAGCGATTACTAACTTTGCTGCTGGTTTTCAATCTGAGCTCAATCATGCAGAAGTAGTTGAAGTTACAGAACGCATCAAAGAGAACTTTAAAGGCTTGGTTAAGGCTATTTTGGCTGAACTACCCTAGTTTTCCTTATATTATTATTCGAAAAAATAAGAAATATTGTCTAAAAAATTAGGTTAAAGGGATTTTTTTCTGTGCCTCTTTGTCACCTAATGCTTAACTTAATCTCATAGCAAGGTTAGGAGTGAGAGTTCTGATGATTTGAACTGGGACTCTGGCTTTTTAACACTAACGTAATCAAAGGAAAGGAAGAGAGTTGGTTCTTTTTGATGGGAACTTGAACGAAAAACTTGGCAAAACGAGGAATTGTCTAAGAAATCAGGATTTCTTGTTAATTTCCTATTTTTCAGTTGTTTTTCTGGTCGCTCTCTCATTTTCTTCAAAACAAAACGAAAGGGAGGGTTAACTGTATTTTGAATTGAATACAGGCAAAGAACTGTGTAAAAAAGATAAACTGTCTAACATCTGAGATGCGTCATCAGTTTCCTCTTTTTACTTTGTTCTTTGTACCCTTTGTATCTTAACTAATGTCTATTCATATTTCCGCCGCTAAGGGTGATATAGCTGATAAAATTTTACTTCCGGGCGATCCCTTGCGTGCAAAATTCATTGCGGAGCATTTCTTAGAAGGTGCCAGCTGTTTTAATGATATTCGCAATATGTTGGGTTACACTGGAACTTATAAGGGGCAACGCGTTTCTGTCATGGGAACAGGTATGGGAATGCCATCGCTCTCCATCTATGCTCGCGAGTTGATTGTTGATTACGGCGTCAAAACACTCATCCGGGTTGGCACTGCAGGAGCAATTGACCCTAATGTTCATGTGCGTGACTTGGTATTGGCCCAAGCGGCAGCAACCAATTCTAATATTATCCGCAATGATTTCCCAGAGTTTGATTTTCCTCAAATTGCCGACTTTGGTTTGTTAGATAAGGCCTACCATATTGCTAAAGAGCTTGGCATGACAACACATGTCGGTAGTGTCTTATCTTCTGATGTCTTTTATTCCAATATGCCAGAACGGAATATGGCTCTGGGCAAACTTGGTGTGAAAGCCATTGAAATGGAGGCGGCAGCCCTTTATTATTTGGCTGCTCAGCATAAGGTTAAAGCTTTAGGAATTATGACGATTTCTGATAATCTTAATGATCCTAGCGAAGATACCAGCGCTCAGGAGCGTCAGACAACGTTTACTGACATGATGACAGTTGGCCTTGAAACATTGCTTGCAAATGATTAATGCGCCAGAAAACAATAGACATCCTTTTGGATGTCTATGTTTCTAATCATGCCTTGAAAATAGCTAAGCCCAAGCAGCATAAGATGCCTGCGGATGCTATTTTTCTTATTGAGGCAATGAAGGAAGGTAGAAGAGTTAAATGTGGCATTCCTATTTGAGCATGCACGGGAGTGTCAGCAGATTGAGACTAAATACGGTCTAGCCCTGCTAATGCACCAAGAGGAGAGGGCTGAGCAGTTGGCGAATGATATCCTTGATTTGCAAGTGAAGGTTAAGAATGCTGAAATGATTGATTTTGTGAGAGCTGTGTCGCCAATTCTCTATCATCTATATACACGGCTCATGCGAGAACAATTGCCGCAGCTGGATCATTTTATCACTAATGCTAAAAATGATCAGTATGATAGTTGGAATTTTCTAGCCATGCAAGCTAGCTCTGAGTCCCTAGTTAAAGCGTTTTTATCATCGTCGCGTGCAAAGAATGTGACAACAAGTAGTTTAGTTGAGTTTCTTGGGCTGACCTTGTGGCCGCAAGACATCAAAGCAAGTATCCGCCAATTGCGACAATTTGAAAAATCAGTCTGCAATCCCATTGCTCACCTCATTAAAGCATTTGATGAAGAAGAGCTGTATCGAACAACACGCTTTTCTTCGGAGCTTTTCTTAGAACAGATCATTGCCTTGGCCCAGTTTTTGAGTGTTCAGTATCCTAGTAGCCCCTTTTATTTTGATCAGATTGATGCTGTTATTAAGCAAATCGTATAAAAAAGAAGCCCAATTTAAGCTTTGGCTTACTCCAACGGTTAGACATTATTCCTAACGATTGGGGTGTTCCTGCCTTTAAGCCTTAAATTGGACTTCTTTTTTGAGGTAACCGATGAATGCTTCGCCCATTTTAGAGAGGTTGGCTTTTTCATGCTTGAGGTAGACGATTTTGATGGTATCCTCAGTCTTTAGTGGGATGGCCACAATATGGGCATCATTTAGTTTAGCGTTTAACACCCCTGTAGCAACGGTATAGCCATTTAGGCCAATCATCAGGTTAAAGAGGGTCGCTCGGTCACTGACAACAATTGATTTGGGGTGATGTACCTGCGCCAGCATTTCTTCAGAAAAATAAAAGGAATTATGGAGACCCTGATCATAACTAAGATAAGGAAAAGCTTCTAAGTCCTTGAGCTCAAGCACAGACTCTTTTGCTAATGGATGGTCTTTACTGATAAAGACATGTGGTTTGGTAGTAAAGAGGGGGGTGGCTTGCAGATGATTTTCATCCAAGAGTTTGGTCAAGACATCACGATTGTAGTCATTGATAAAAAGGACACCGATTTCTGATCGGAAGTTTTTGACATCATCAATAATTTCCCAGGTCCTTGTCTCTCGAAGAAAGAGTTCGTATTGCGTCATGTCCGTATCTTCAAATAGCGCGACAAAGGCATTGACAACAAAAGCATAGTGCTGTGAGGAGACACTAAAAAGCTCCCGCTGGGTGTTTGGTGCTTTGTAACGTTCCTCAAGTAGGCTAGTTTGCTCAATGACCTGCCGTGCATAGGATAAAAACTCCATACCATCCTTGGTTAAGGTAATTCCTTTGGGATGCCGATTGAAGATTTGGATGCCCATTTCATTTTCTAGGTCCTTAACAGCATTTGATAAGCTAGGCTGGGTGATAAAGAGTTGCTTGGCTGCCACGTTGATGGAGCCAGACTCGACGATTTTGATAATGTAGCGCAATTGTTGTAATCTCATAAGCCCAGTTTATCTTATTAAGTCCGATTCTTCAAGTCTCTCCTCTTTTTCTGATTTGCTTTGTGGTCATTTTTGCTAGCATGTTCATTTAAAAAAGAAGTGTGGCATTGCTTATATGCAGGTTAAGTTGGATTTAGCTAATGATAGAAGTTTAAGCATTGCGGAGACTGAGTTGCTTGAAACACCCAAGTAATGGACTCACTATTAAATAGGATATAAATTGAAATGGGGTTGTAAACATGCTATAATTGGAAAGGCAAATTTGACTAATATGCTGCTAAGCTAAGATAAATGCGATTAACCAGTAGTGTGTAAGACAAGAAATGTTCGGGCTTTTTAGGATTACGAGTGCTTGACTGATTTAAGCCTTGTAAACTATATTTACGTCTGACAGGGTATTTTTCATAACCATCTAGGCTCTTTACTGTAAGAGTGTGATTCCAGGTTCTACCATTTGGGAGATGATTTAACTTCTTGTTTTATGGCTTGCATGTGCTATTGCTAAGCGCCGGACATTACTGATCTTGTTTGTTGGCACTGTTTTAAACCTAGTATTGGGTTTTATTTTATTTTTGAGGAGCCAAAGGAGTCAAAGCAAGTCTTGGGCAATCATGTGGCTGGTTAATGAGTCACGTCGTTTTTGAGAAGAAGCACTGCTTTTTACATGCAGGCTGTTTTGGTGCTTTCACCAGCTCTGCGTGCTTGGCTTAGCTACTTATGTGCAGATAGAGCAGTCGCAGGCAGGTGGGCTAGCGTCTTGTCAGGCGGTACTTGAGTGATCTGGTATTTTGCTGCTGCCAGTTTACAGATAAAATAGATAATGATAGTGTTAAAAAGCTAACAAGGCCCTTAATGCTGTCTTGGAGGAAAATTAAATGATCGATATTCATTCACATATCGTATTTGATGTGGACGATGGACCGCTAACGATCAATGAAAGCTTAGCTTTAATTGCTGAAAGCTATCGTCAAGGAGTGCGAACAATTGTCTCAACCTCCCACCGACGTAAGGGCAAGTATGAAACACCAGAGCGTGATATTTATAATCATTTTTTACAGGTTAAGCGTGAAGCAGAAGGAAGATTTGCGGATTTAACCATCTTGTATGGAGGTGAGCTATTTTACACAAAGGATATGCTTTATAAATTAGAACACCATCAGTTGCCTCGCATGAACAACACTCGCTTTGCCTTGATTGCTTTTAGTATAAACACCGCTTGGCCAGAGATGCGCTGGGCTTTGCAACACGTGCTAAGGCTCGGTATAAGCCCAATTATTGCTCATATTGAATGCTATGATGAGCTCGCTTTTCAAAAAAACCATGTGCAAGAGTTGATTGCAATGGGGTGCTATACTCAAATTAATAGTTCGCATGTACGAAAGCCAAAGCTCTTGGGAGATAAACTTAGAGAATTCAAAAAACGAACACAGTATCTTTTAGAGGAAGATTTAGTTCATTGTGTGGCTAGTGATATGCATCATCTCAGTAAACGTCCCCCCTGTATGCAGGAGGCCTACCGGATAATTGCTAAGACTTACGGACAAGCGCGAGCTGAAGATTTATTCCACAATAACCCTCAAGCACTCCTAAATAACGACAACTTGGAGCGCTATCTGTCATAAACGGCTGACTATTGTAGGAAGGGACCCGCAAGCCTGCGCTGATAGTGCGGGCTTTTCTCTTAAGCGCATTTAAAAGCACAAATAAACTCTGTCTTTTTTCTAGAGTGGGTGAGGCCGCTGGGAATAGTATAGAGTTTTTTTTATGGTTTGATAATTCAAAATATTCGGAAAATACGGACAAATACTAGATTATTTTAATTTTTTGTTTTCTTTAGGGGATGATTATTATATAATTAAGATATCTTAATAAAAGGAGAAGAAATAATGTCTCAATTACAACAGCGTCTTTCACGTCAGTCATTTTGGATTGCTCTCATCTCATTAGTGATGATGTTAGTCGACAATATTGCGCATTCTTATTTCCGTGTTTGCATTAGTGATACTCTCAATATGCTTGAACAAACGTTCTGTATTGTTTTGACTATCTTACTCTTTTTAGGCTTTTTAACGAACAAGCCAGATTAAGCTTCCTCCTTGGAGAGTCAGCCTAAACCAGCGCGGCGCTAAGCAAAAAAGTTTTAAGAGATACAAGGGCCAGCGATTGCTCTTTTATAACCCATGTGTTATATTAATAGTATTGAAGGAATCGCGTGTTGAGTAAAGGTGGGGATCAGATGAGTACGAGTGAACAAACAAACCATAAGGTGTTAATTCAAAAATTATTGGTTAGTATTCATTATTTGACCCTCTTTAAGGATGAACTCCTCCTGGTAGAGCGAACGCCATCTATTTTGGGGGGCGAATTTTCATCTAGTGCTGTTCAGAGTGAGTTAGGTGATATTGTTAGAGCGATTAATGATTTGGATAAAAAGCAACGCTTGATTGAGTCTACTTTTTGGTATGAAGAGTCCGCTTTCAAATTAATGAATAAGACTTTAGATATTGTGGATAATTGGGTTAAAGGCTTGGACCATTTAGTTACCCTCTGCCAGTCTAAAGAGGTCTTTCAGGCTATTTTGGGCGACAAACGGGTCCGGGTTTTCGGTGTTTTAATTGACGTGTTCTCATCACTTAAAATCATTGCCTTGTCCTTAAAAGAAGCTCCGGTTGCTCCAGTGGACTATGAGCACATCAAGATGGTGCACCTTGAGGAAGAGGCCTTTCTTAAACACTATCAAAGCCCCAAGTCAGCTCATGAACCTAATACTGTAATGGTGTAAATGATTAGCTTTTACCATAGGATGAAAACATTAATAATAAACAACCAGGGTAGAGTTCCATCAATAAGACCTCTACCTTGGTTGTTTTTATATCTGGGCTTGGATTTTTATTTGCGCCTCTTTTTGTGCTTCCTTTTTTGACAGCTTCTGTAAAATACGATATAATGTTAGAAAAATTACCTTTAATCAGGTCCAGAGAGGCTTACAAGGTTTATCAGTAAAAACAGATGTATTTGACATACTCTCATTTTCTGTCACCTTGTTTCCTGCTGGAGGCAAGGTTTTTAACTGCCAATATAGCAGGCCAAAGAAAGGAAGATATGCAAGAAGAACGTCCGATTATTGCTTTAGATTTTGCTACTTTTGAAGAGGTTAAGGATTTTTTAAATCACTTTCCAAAAGCGGAAATGCTCTATCTTAAAATTGGTATGGAGCTCTATTATGCCCACGGACCTCAAGTGGTTTCTTATGTAAAATCCCAAGGGCACAGTGTTTTTTTAGATCTGAAACTTCATGATATTCCAAATACTGTTCAAGCAACCATGGCGGTGCTAGCCAAATTAGGGGTCGATATGACGACCGTCCATGCAGCCGGCGGACTGGAGATGATGGCCGCAGCTCGCAAAGGATTAGGCTTTGGACCAAAGCTCATGGCGGTGACTCAGTTGACCTCTACTTCTGAGCAGCAAATGCAAAAGGAACAATTGATTCAGGCTAGCCTGGGAGAATCAGTGCAGCATTATGCACAACTGACGCAGCAAGCAGGCTTAGATGGTGTGGTCTGTTCGGCTCAAGAAGTTGGACTCATCAAAGAGGTGACACCTGAGGGATTCTTGTGTTTAACACCAGGGATTAGGCCCCAAGGGGTGGCTATTGGAGATCAAAAACGGGTGATGACACCAGCTCAGGCAAGAGCTATTGGCTCACATTTTATCGTGGTGGGCCGACCAATTACCCAGGCTAGTGATCCGCTAGCTGCTTATGAAATGATCAGAGCTGAATGGAATGCTTAAAGCCAGCTCAGCAATTTAGCCAAAAAGGAGAAAAACATGACTTTAGCCAAAACGATTGCTGCTGATTTGTTAGCCATTGAAGCAGTTTATGTAAAACCTGAGGCACCTTTTACCTGGGCTTCAGGGATAAAATCCCCGATTTATACTGACAATCGAGTGACTTTGTCTTATCCTAAGACTCGTACTTTGATTGAGGACGGCTTTGTATCAGTGATTCGCAGGTATTATCCTGAAGTTGAGGTCATCGCTGGGACAGCAACAGCAGGCATTGCGCACGGAGCGATTGTTGCAGATAAGATGAATTTACCTTTTGCCTATATTCGTAGTAAACCTAAGGACCACGGAGCAGGTAATCAGATTGAAGG
Organism: Streptococcus halichoeri; assembly: GCF_019774635.1. Taxonomy (NCBI): domain Bacteria; kingdom Bacillati; phylum Bacillota; class Bacilli; order Lactobacillales; family Streptococcaceae; genus Streptococcus; species Streptococcus halichoeri. The sequence continues at coordinate 1,607,457 of NZ_CP081502.1, read as the reverse complement.
CCGCGTCTTTGCCGGCCAGAAAATGGTTTTAATTGAAGATTTGGTTTCTACGGGTGGCTCTGTGCTAGCAGCGGCAGCGGCAGCACGTCAAGCAGGTATAGAGGTGTTAGGGATTGTAGCCATCTTCACTTATGAATTGCCAAGCGCTCAGAGCAATTTTCAAGCGGCGGGATTAAACCTGCATACCCTAACCAGCTACAGTCAATTGATTAGGGTTGCACAAGAAGAAGGCATTATCACAGAACAGGGGCTGGCTTTGATGCAAGCCTTTCAAAAAGATCCTAACCGTTGGCAAGGATGATGCCTTAAAAAGAGAAAACTGAAAAAGTAGAGCAGGAATTTTTCTGTTTTCTTTTTTATCCTAAAAGATGGTATCATGCTAAAGAAAGTAAGCAAGGTGCTGAGCAAATAAGTAACCAGAAAAAAGCATGCCCTAACGAAGGAGGAGATAAGCATGACATTGACCGATTTTAATGATGCAACTGCGATGGCCTTAGCCATTCAGGCTAAGCACATTTCTCCCAAAGAATTGGTGACTTGGACCATTGAGCAAGCGCTAGCTATGAATCCCAAGATTAATGCCATCGTGGATCAGCGTTATGAAGCAGCCTTGGCAGAAGCGCAAAGCCGATCGTTTAAGGGGTTGCCCTTTGCAGGGGTACCGATTTTTCTCAAGGATTTGGGGCAAGATAAGGTTGGCCTGCGTGCGACCTCTGGCGCAAAACTTTTACAAAAGCACTACCCCAGACAAGATACGGCATATGTGCAAAGGTTGGAGGCCTTGGGCTTTATTATTCTTGGCACATCAAATACACCTGAGTATGGTTTTAAGAATATTAGTGATAGCCAAGCTAACGGTGCTGTTAACCTGCCAATGGATGTGTCGCGTAACGCTGGTGGCTCATCTGGCGGTGCTGCAGCATTGGTTTCTTCCGGCGTAACCAGTTTGTCACCAGCAAGCGATGGAGGAGGTTCCATTCGCATTCCTGCTTCTTTTAATGGCTTGATTGGCCTAAAACCTAGTCGTGGCCGAACGCCAGTCGGCCCAACCGTTTTTCGTTCTTGGCAAGGGGCCGCCGTTCATTTTGCTGTCACTAAAACGGTTCGAGACACCAAGCGGCTCTTATATTATCTGCAAACCTTGCAGATGGAAAGTCCTTTTCCCCTACCTTTATTAAGTGAACAAACGGTATTTGCTAGTCCTCAGAAGAAATGGCGCATTGCTTTGTTTCAAAAGCAGCCAGATGGCCAGCCTTTGGGCCAAGAAGCAAATCAGGCACTCCTTAATGCCAGCCGCTTCTTAGCAAGTCAAGGTCACCAGATTGAAGAAATTAACCAATTGCCAATTGATATGGCCCAAATGACACGTAGCTATTACATTATGAATGGGGCAGAGACAGCCAATATGTTTAGCCAGCTGGCTGAGGCCATGGGCCGGGCTTTGACCAAAGATGATATGGAAATAATGACCTGGGCTATTTATCAAAGTGGTCGGCGTGTATTAGCTCAAGACTATGCTCGCTTGCTCTATGAGTGGGACGATTATAGTGCCCAGTTACATGCTTTTTTCCAAGATTATGATGTGCTTTTGCTGCCTTCAACACATGATATTGCTCCTAAACATGGGCAGTTAGATCCCTCGCCCGATTTGCTTGTGCGATTGGCTCATGCTGCAGAGTATAGTAATAAAGAGCAGCTGGAATTGGTGGAGCAGATGTTTGAGAAGGGGTTGGCGCTCAATCCTAATATGTCGATAGCTAATTTGACGGGAGCCACGGCCATCAGCCTGCCCACTCACATGACGACAGCTGGGCTACCACTTGGCATCCAATTTTTAGCAGCCAAAGGTCAAGAAGGACGCTTGTTAGAGCTTGCTCAGCAATTTGAAGAAGCTGGGCAATTTCGGCAAGTCCTGGCTCGGTAGGGTTAAAAAAGCGAGGAAGGTGGTTATAAGAAGGGGAGACTTTGCAAGGGCGTAAGCGTTTTACATGCCAGCTACTAGTGTGAATGGTATACTTGTTTTTAGTAATAAAAGGAGAAGAGTAACATGCATAAATCCGTAAAATGGCTGTTAGTAAGCCTAAGTGCTTTGAGCTTAACTGCTTGTGCAACCACTCAGCAAAAGCAGGCGACAAGCTGGTCGAAGATTGAGAAAAAGGGTGTCTTGACGGTCGCCACTCCAACAACCTATCAACCAACATCCTATTATAATGATAAGAATCAGCTGGTTGGCTATGAAGTGGATATGATGAAGGAGGTCGGAAAACGCCTCGGTGTCAAGGTAAAATTTGTAGAAACAGGTTTTGATCAGGCTTTTACGTCCATAGATAGTGGCCGAGCTGACCTTTCTATCAATAATTTTGACATTACAAATAAGCGCAAAGCCAAGTATAATATGTCCATTCCTTACAAATATGGTGTTGGTGGGATGATTGTCCGTGCAGATGGCTCTTCTCGTCTTGTTAAAAAAGACCTCAGCGATTGGAAAGGAAAGAAAGCTGCCGGTGCTGAAGGTACAGAATATATGAAAGTAGCCAAGAAACAAGGCGCTACACTAGTATCCTATGACAATGTGGCTAATGATGTCTACCTTAAGGACGTGGCTTTGGGGCGTACTGATTTTATTCCTAATGATTATCCTGCACAAAAGCTTTTTGTTGATTTTATGAAGCGGCAAAATCCCTCAATCAATGTCAAGATGAGTGATGTGCTCTATAATCCAACCAAACAAGGTATTGTGATGAGTAAAAAAGACCAATCGCTTTTACAAAAAATCAATCCTGTGATCAAAGCGATGATGTCAGATGGTAGCTTAAAAGCCATTTCTGAGAAATACTATGCTGGTCAAGATCTAACCAAGCCTTTTGATAAAGGGGCAAAGATTCCTGTTATTAAGACCAACGATGTAGAGTAAGGACCTTTTATGATTAATGTTGCCCTTATTCTCAAAAGCTTTCCCTTTGTGTTAAAAGGCTTGCCCTATACTTTAGGCATTTCAGCTGCTAGCTTTGCCACGGGATTAATTCTTGGTTTTGGCTTTGCTTTGATGCGGCAAAGTTCCAATTGGTTGCTGCCAAAACTGGCCAAGGCTTATATTTCTTTTTTTCGTGGTGTTCCGATGATTGTGGTCCTCTTTGTGCTGTATTTTGGGCTACCTTATTATGGTTTGCAGTGGCCAGCTTTGCTTTGTGCTTATTTTGGTTTTTCCTTGGTTAGTGCAGCTTTTATTGCTGAAATTCTGCGTTCAGCTATGGCCGCTATTTCTCATGGACAATGGGAAGCTGCGCAAGCCTTGGGCTTACCTCAGCGAATTATTGTCAGCAAAATTATTGTACCACAGGCCTTACGCATTGCTGTTCCACCGTTGGGGAATGTGGTGATTGATATGGTCAAATCCTCCTCACTGGCTGCTATGATTACAGTCCCTGACATATTCCAAAATGCCAAAATTATTGGTGGCAGGGAGTGGGACTACATGTCCATGTATATCCTTGTGGCTGTGATTTATTGGCTCATTTCAGTTGGTTTGGAGAAGGCGCAGTACTGGCTGGAAGCGCAGTTGACTTATGACCATAAAAAGGTCACAAAAAGACTCACTTTTTAAGAAAAGTGGGCTTTTTTAGGGGTAATTATGATAAAATAAATAATAATTGACTGATTGGGGTCGCATTTTAGCAATGAAAGGATGATATTTAATGATTCACTCTACCTGGCATGACAAATTAAAAGCAGCACTGCCACAGGCTTATTTTGCTAGGATTAACCATTTTCTCGACCAGGTCTATCAAGCAGGAGTGGTTTATCCGCCACGAGAGAAAGTTTTTGCGGCGCTTAAGGCAACACCCTACGAAGAAACTAAGGTCATTCTCCTTGGTCAGGATCCTTACCATGGTCCTGGTCAGGCACAAGGCTTGTCATTTTCGGTTCCAGATCACATCCCAGCACCGCCTTCCTTACAAAATATTCTTAAGGAATTAGCAAGCGATATTGGTCAACGTAAGCACCATGATTTGCGTCCTTGGGCAGAGCAAGGAGTTCTTTTGTTAAACGCCTGCTTAACTGTGCCTGAGCATCAGGCCAATGGCCATGCCAATAGGATTTGGGAGCCTTTTACGGATGCGGTTATTAAGCTTGCCAATGATAAAACGAGTCCTGTTGTGTTTATCTTATGGGGTGGTTATGCCCGCAAAAAAAAGGCTCTGATTACCCAGCCGCACCACTATATTATTGAAAGTCCCCATCCAAGTCCGCTGTCCGCCCACCGTGGTTTTTTTGGCAGTAAGCCATTTTCGCGGACCAATACTTTTTTGCAACAAGCTGGGCTATCCCAAATTGATTGGTTGCGATGAGCCAGGAATCATCTCAAAAAATGCGCTAGCCATTGCTATGCTATGCAGTGCTTTTACTAAGAAAAAAGGAGACAAGGTGCTAAACAAAGCAGACATTCAAGCAGCTCATCAGCAATTTACTGGACCAGATTTTCCAAAATTAATCCAGGCCTTTAAAGCTATGGGCATGTTGCGCTATACAGTTTTCATTGATCGAGGAGAAGTTAGTTACCAGAGTGCGGATCAAGTGCTGATCACTAATGGCTATCAGGTCAGGTCGGAAATTGCTGCTAGGAGTAATCTTGCGGCAGCTCAGGCTGATTTGGCGCGCCACCAGGCTGGTCAAAGTAACTTTGAAGCCTTTTGTCAAGACATGGCAGCCGCTGGTATTTATAAATGGGTTAGTGATCTACAGGCGATGACATGCAGCTACTATGATCAAAGTGAAACTGCTTTGATTGTTGAACAGATACCACAATAAGATACACAAGCAGAGGTTTCTATGTTACTAATAAAAAATGGGCGTGTGCTTGATCCTGCTTCGGGTCTGGATCAAAAATTAGATGTGTTAATCAATGAGGGCCGGATTCGTGCCATGTCTGCCAAGATTGAAGAACCCGCAGCACAGGTGATTGATGCAACAGGGCTGGTCCTTGCACCAGGTTTGGTTGATATTCATGTGCACTTTCGTGAGCCAGGTCAAACGCACAAAGAAGACATCCATACAGGAGCTTTAGCAGCAGCGGCTGGCGGCTTCACATCAGTAGTTATGATGGCTAATACTCAGCCCACCATCTCTACTCGTGCAACCCTTGAAGCTGTTTTGACTAGCGCCCGTAAAGAACCCATTAACATTTATACCAACGCCAGTGTCACACACAACTTTGATGGGCAAACCTTAACGGATTTTGCTACACTTAAGCAAGCTGGGGCAGTCAGCTTTTCAGACGATGGCATGCCATTGACAGACGCTGGCCTTCTTCGGGACGCTTTGAAAGCGGCCAAGGCTTGTGGAACCTTTGTTGCAGTACATGAAGAAGACCCCACACTCAATGGTGTCTTAGGGCTCAATGAGCATATTGCCGTCCAGCATTTCCATTGCCAAGGCGCCACAGCGATGGCAGAATATAGCATGGTTGCCCGGGACGTGATGATTGCCTATGGCAGCCAAGCTCATCTCCATATTCAGCACTTATCCACTGCCCAAGCCGTTAAACTAGTGGCTTTCGCGCAAGAATTGGGGGCTCAGGTAACCGCTGAGGCAACGCCTCAGCATTTCTCAAAAACAGAAGACTTGCTGCTGATGGCTGGCGCTAATGCCAAGATGAATCCTCCATTACGAACAGAGGCTGATCGCTTAGCCGTCATTGAAGGTTTAAAGGCTAACTCCATTTCCATTATTGCGACTGACCATGCTCCCCACCACAGAGAGGAAAAACAGGTTACAGATATTTGTCAGGCTCCTTCTGGTATGACTGGTCTAGAGACGGCCCTGTCACTTGGACTTACAGCCTTAGTTGAACCAGGTCATTTGACTTTAAGCGACTTGTTGGCTAAAATGACCATTAATCCTGCACGTTTGTACCAATTTGATGCAGGTTATCTCCAAGTTGGTGGACCTGCTGATGTCCTGATTTTTGATCCTGATGCCGATCGGATCGTAAGTTCGACATTTGCCTCTAAGGCTGCTAATTCCCCCTTTATTGGTGAACGCTTAAAAGGCAAGGTCCATTATACCATTTGCCGTGGGCAAATTGTGTTTGAAGCATAATCTCAAAGAAAAAGGAGCTGGACTGCTAAACAGTCTAAACTCCTTTTTATGATGGAAAATGTGTTTATGTAAAAAACCTGCTATTGCTGAGTGGGTTTTTGCTTACTAAGATTGAGCCCCCAGGGAACGACATTTTCTCGGTGCTCACGAATGCGTGTGATGTTGTCCTTGTGCCGATAAACAATCAGACTAGCCAGGATTCCAACGATGCTAATCAAAAATAAATCATAGCGAACTAAAATAAAGGAAAATCCCGGAAAAACACAGACACTTATTACTGCAAAAATAGCTAAACTGATGCTGGCCAAGGAAATCATGCTATAAAGATAGAGGATGACAACAAACAACAGGGCTAACAGTAAGAAATATAAGGGAGAATAGCCTAGGACCACCCCAGCACTGGTCGCTACGGCCTTGCCCCCTTTGAAATTTGCAAAAATGGGAAAAGTATGGCCAATGACCGCAAAAAAACCAAAAATAATCGGAGAAAGGCCAATAACGCCTAAAATACCAGGTAAGATAGTTGGAATAGTACCCTTAAGTATATCAATAAAAAGCGTAGCTAAGCCGGCCTTAAAGCCTAAGATACGAAAGGTATTGGTGGTGCCAGTATTACCAGAACCATGTTCGCGTAAGTTGGTCTGATAAAAGCCTTGACCGATCCATAGTCCCGTTGGTATGGAACCTAGCAAATAAGAAAAAATGATGAGTAAGGTTATTTTCATAGTTAGTATTATAGCATATCTTTAAATGAACCGACTAGAGTGCTAAACCGATTTTCTGGATAAATGATAGAAAAGATTTTGCAAATTTCTTAAAAAACTTGTAAGATAAAAAGGATGAAAAAACTGGAGGTCACTCTTGGCTAAAGAAGAAATAACAATTAATAATTATAATGATGATGCCATTCAGGTACTAGAAGGGTTGGATGCGGTCCGCAAACGTCCCGGCATGTATATTGGCTCAACAGACGCCACGGGTCTTCATCATTTGATTTGGGAAATCGTGGATAATGCTGTTGATGAAGCCCTATCAGGTTTTGGTGATGCGATTGATGTGACCTTAAATAAAGATGGCTCGGTGAGTGTTGCCGACTGTGGGCGGGGGATGCCTACTGGAACCCACAAAATGGGTATTCCCACAGTACAAGTCATTTTCACCGTTCTTCATGCCGGAGGAAAGTTCGGACAAGGGGGCTATAAGACCTCTGGAGGTCTGCATGGGGTTGGCTCATCGGTAGTGAATGCGCTTTCTAAATGGCTAGAAGTTGAAATTACTCGCGATGGTGCTGTGTATCGTCAGCGGTTTGAAAATGGTGGCAAACCGGTAACCACTTTAAAAAAAATTGCGAGTGCGCCCAAAACTAAAACAGGGACAAAAGTCACCTTCTTGCCAGATGATACCATTTTTTCAACTACTGATTTTAAGACCAACACGATTGCTGAGCGCTTAAAAGAGTCCGCCTTCTTGTTAAAAAATGTCAAAATGACATTGACTGATTTGCGAGGGGCTGAGCCACTAGTGCAAGAATTTCACTATGAAAATGGTGTGCAAGATTTTGTCGAATACTTAAATGAAGATAAAGAAACCCTGACCCCAGTTATTTATATTGAGGGGCAAGAGCAAGACTTTCAGGTCCAAGTAGCCATTCAATATAATGATGGTTTTTCTGATAATATTCTCTCCTTTGTGAATAATGTTCGCACACGAGATGGTGGGACCCATGAAACAGGTCTCAAATCAGCGATAACAAAAGTCATGAACGACTATGCCCGAAAGACCAACCTGCTTAAAGAAAAAGATAAAAACTTAGAAGGTTCTGACTACCGTGAAGGCTTATCAGCAGTCCTTTCCATCTTAGTTCCTGAACAACATTTACAATTTGAAGGCCAAACCAAGGACAAGCTTGGAAGCCCCCTTGCGCGTCCAGTAGTTGATGGGATTGTATCGGAAAAGCTAACCTATTTTCTCTTAGAAAATGGTGAATTGGCGACTAATTTGATTCGTAAGGCGATCAAGGCGCGTGATGCACGTGAGGCTGCGCGTAAGGCCCGTGATGACTCCCGCAATGGTAAGAAGTCTAAGAAAGATAAGGGGCTCTTATCGGGCAAACTCACCCCTGCTCAGTCGAAAAATCCTAGGAAAAATGAATTATACCTGGTCGAAGGGGATTCCGCGGGTGGCTCAGCCAAACAAGGCCGCGACCGCAAATTTCAGGCAATCTTACCTTTACGTGGTAAGGTCCTCAATACTGAGAAGGCTAAGATGGCTGATATTCTCAAAAACGAAGAAATCAACACCATGGTCTATACGATTGGTGCAGGTGTTGGGGCTGACTTCACCATTGAGGACATCAATTATGACAAGATCATCATCATGACCGATGCTGATACAGATGGGGCCCACATTCAAACTTTGCTGTTGACCTTTTTTTACCGCTATATGCGCCCCTTAGTTGAAGAAGGCCATGTGTATATTGCCCTGCCACCACTCTATAAAATGTCTAAAGGTAAAGGAAAAACGGCGAAAGTGGCTTATGCTTGGACGGATGGGGAATTGGAAGATCTGCGCAAGTCATTTGGCAAAGGAGCCAGTCTGCAGCGGTACAAAGGGCTTGGAGAGATGAATGCTGATCAATTATGGGAAACCACTATGGATCCTGATAGTCGCACACTGATTCGTGTAACGATTGATGATTTGGCCCGAGCAGAGCGCCGCGTCTCCATTTTGATGGGTGACAAACCAGCTCCTAGACGCCAATGGATTGAAGATAATGTCACCTTTACCCTAGAAGAAAATACTGTTTTTTAATAATGAAGGCTGACTTGATACTTTTTGAAATCTGCCAGGCTCTTCCTATCTAAGTTTAAAAGTAGTACCAGTTTTATTTTTGCAGATACAAGTCATCAGTGTAAGATTAATTTTTGGTGAGAGAATCGCTTATTCTTCATCAGCTGCCCACTAGCAATGATTTCCTTAGGAAAGGAGGGCTTTGTGAAGTTAGTTATTTGGCAAAACAATTATAGCCTTCAATGGGAAGGAACCTATTATTTGGCCTTAGAGACCTATCCTTTCATCCAAGCCTGGGAGTTAGAAAAGATAGCTGCTTTTTGTGCTTATGAAAAAATGCATCACAGGCAAACTCAAATAATCTGTCAAGATAAGGTGATTTTAAGAGCAATCAATCAGTACCTACAAGATTATTCAGGCCAGTTTCCTTTCACTCCTAGCCAGCCAAAGGTAGCATCTACCTATGCTATTTCTGGTCAGGCAGTCTATAGTAATTGGCTTAGTCATGTGTGTACAGTAGATACAGCCGTAGCAATCTTTAAATCAGGAAAACTACTATCAGCAGTCAAGGCCTTCCAACTTACTGCTAAGGAGTTGGTTTGCGACCCACGAAATGCTGCTGGTGATCCTGCAGATTATTTTGAATACGTGATGTTAGGCTGGTCAAATACTAGTTCTGGTTATCGTTTAGCTATGGAAAGATTGCTTGGTCATTTACCCAATGATAGAGAGCTAAACGAAGCCTTTATTCCAGGTGTGAGCTTTCACTTTGATTATGAGGAGGTGACATCATTAGATCATTACCTTTTTGATGGCTATCATCCTGCAAAAGTGAAAGATGAGCTGCCATTGACTTATTTAAAAGCGTGTATTATTCCTCAAGAGCAGGCCTCCTTGTTTGAGGGAATTATTCCTGAAACATTTAAAACAAGATGCTTTTACTTACCTTATAACAAAGAGGGATTAGTAGGATGGAGTGAAACAGTCTATCGCTTTTTAGTGCAAATTTAGGTGGCTTATTGCTTTTTTCTACATCATTTTAGGGGAAATTGCCTTTTTAGGGAGTCTCGGTTTTCTAGTGATTTCCTAGTTTTTTCTTACGTTAACTTTAAGAAAGGATTTGAGCATAGGTGGAAAAGTTAGTCAAAAACAAATCGGCTGATAATAAAATAAGGCTGTCACCGATTTTTCTAGTTTTAGACGCTTTTTCAAAATCCTTTGCCTCTTAAACTTATGTCAAACATTCAAAACATGTCGCTTGAAGACATTATGGGAGAACGTTTTGGACGTTATTCCAAGTACATCATCCAAGAGCGGGCCTTGCCTGATATTCGTGATGGTTTAAAACCAGTTCAGCGGCGAATTCTTTATTCCATGAATAAAGATGGGAATACCTTTGATAAGGGCTATCGCAAATCAGCCAAGTCTGTTGGTAATATCATGGGGAATTTCCATCCTCATGGGGATTCGTCTATTTATGATGCCATGGTGCGGATGTCGCAGGATTGGAAAAATCGGGAAATCCTGGTGGAAATGCACGGAAATAATGGTTCAATGGATGGCGATCCACCAGCAGCAATGCGGTATACTGAAGCCCGTCTTTCAGAAATTGCCGATTATTTGCTACAAGATATTCAAAAAAACACCGTTCCCTTTGCTTGGAACTTTGATGATACGGAAAAAGAACCTACTGTTCTTCCGGCAGCCTTTCCCAACTTACTAGTTAATGGGGTAACTGGTATCTCAGCCGGCTACGCTACAGACATTCCGCCACATAATCTGGCTGAGGTTATTGATGCAGTGGTTTATTTGATCGATCATCCCAAAGCCACGGTTGATAAATTGATGACTTTCTTACCGGGTCCTGATTTTCCAACTGGCGCTATCATTCAAGGCACTGCTGATATTCAAAAAGCCTACGAAACAGGTAAGGGCCGTGTTGTGGTGCGCTCGAAAACGGAAATCGAAACACTAAAAGGTGGAAGGCAACAAATTATTGTTACTGAAATCCCCTATGAAATCAATAAATCTGTTTTAGTGAAAAAGATTGATGATGTCAGAGTCAACAATAAGGTCCCAGGCATTGCGGAAGTGCGAGATGAATCAGACCGAACAGGCTTACGGATTGCAATCGAACTGAAAAAAGACGCCGATTGTCAAACTGTCTTGAATTATCTTTTAAAGTATACCGATCTCCAAATCAATTATAATTTCAACATGGTAGCCATTGATCATTATACACCCAAGCAAGTCGGCTTGATCAAGATGCTCACCAGCTACATTGCCCACCGTAGATCGATTATCATTCAACGATCTAAATATGATAAAGACAAAGCTGAAAAACGCTTACATATTGTTGACGGGCTGATTCGTGTTCTCTCAATTTTGGATGAGGTCATTGCGTTAATTCGGGCTTCTGATAATAAGGCTGATGCTAAAGAAAACTTAAAGGTCAGCTATGACTTCTCAGAAGAACAAGCAGAAGCCATTGTTACCTTGCAATTGTATCGTTTAACGAACACCGACATTGTTACCTTGCAAGATGAAGAAAAAGAGCTGCGCGAGCTCATTACCACTTTAGCTGCTATTATTGCCGATGAAACGACCATGTATCACGTCATGAAAAAAGAGCTGCGCGAAGTCAAAAAGCGCTTTGCCAATCCGCGGCGCTCCGAATTGCAAAAAGAAGCACAAACGATCGAAATTGATACAGCTAGCTTAATTGTTGAGGAAGAAACCTTTGTCAGTGTTACTAAAGATGGCTATCTTAAGCGGACGAGTCCGCGTTCTTTTAACGCCTCAACGCTGGAAGAAATTGGTAAACGTGAAGATGATTGTATTGTGTTAGTGCAAGCAGCTAAGACCACACAACACTTGTTACTTTTTACCAATCTGGGCAATGTCATTTACCGGCCGGTCCATGAATTGCAAGACATCAAGTGGAAAGACATTGGAGAACATCTGTCGCAGACCCTTACGAACTTTGCTAATAATGAAGTTATCGTATATGCTGAGATAGTTGATCATTTTGATGCAGGGATTTATTATTGTGTCACAAAACTTGGACAAGTCAAACGTTTTGAGCGCACAGAACTGCAACCATGGCGCACCTATCGCTCTAAATCAACAAAATATGCCAAATTAAAAGGTGACCAAGATGCTGTTATCACCATCCAACCAAGTGCTGGCGAGGCACTGATGCTTGTATCTTATCTGGGGTATGCCCTTCGTTTTAGTATTGATGAAGTGCCGATTCAAGGTCTGAAGTCTGCAGGAGTCAAGGCTATGAATCTAAAAAAAGAAGATGTCATCAGGGCAGCTTTCAAAACAACAACGGATAGCTTTTATCTCTTAACCCAACGTGGTAGCCTCAAGCGGACAGCTCAAACAGCCATCCCTGTAACTAGCCGCGCCAATCGAGGTTTGCAAGTGTTACGAGAGCTAAAAACAAAACCTCACCGTGTCTTTACTGCCGGCCCTGTTTTTGCTGCAAAAGAGCCAGGGGCCATTGATTTGTTCCAACCAGTTGAGGACAAACCGCAAGCCACCAGCCAAATCTTGCAGGTCATCAGTAAGACTGGACAACACTATGAACAAGATTTAACAGAGCTTGGCTTATCTGATCGCACAAGCAATGGTTCTTTCCTCTCAGAAACAATTTCAGAACAAGAAGTCTTTGCTGCCTATTTTAAATAATAAAACAGGCGTGTTGATGGATTTGTTAGAGAAGCAGAACCAGTAGGACCATTACCATATAAAAGAAAGTGAATGATTATGTCTGTATCTATTCAGTGGGAAAACTTAGGCTTTGATTATATGAAACTTCCATTTCGGTTTATTTCATATTATAAAGACGGTCAATGGGATGAGGGTTGTTTAACAAAAGACGCCACTCTCCACATTTCAGAAAGCTCAACAGCTTTGCATTATGGCCAGCAGGCCTTTGAAGGCTTAAAAGCCTATCGGACAAAGGAAGGCACCATTCAATTATTTCGGCCAGATCGAAATGCTGCGCGGTTCCAAGCTACAGCTGATCGTCTATTGATGCCCCAAGTTCCCACAAACAAATTCATTGATGCTGTTAAGCAAGTTGTAGTGGCAAACAAGGACTATGTTCCACCTTACGGGACTGGAGCAACTCTGTACCTTCGGCCATTGCTAATTGGCGTTGGGGACGTCATTGGTGTTAGACCAGCAACAGAATATATTTTTACGGTTTTTGCCATGCCAGTAGGCAATTACTTTAAAGGTGGACTGGCTCCAACTAATTTTTTAGTGTCAGAAGAATTTGACCGAGCCGCACCTTACGGCACAGGTGCGGCCAAGGTTGGTGGTAACTATGCTGGTAGTTTGTTGCCTGGCAAATATGCTAAGACCCATGGCTATTCAGATGTTATTTATTTGGACCCGGCAACGCACACCAAAATCGAAGAAGTCGGAGCGGCTAACTTTTTTGGCATTACAGCTGATAATGAATTTATTACACCTTTAAGCCCCTCTATTTTACCATCTATTACTAAATACTCTTTACTTGAACTCGCAGAAACACGCCTGGGAATGAAAGTTATTGAAGGCGATGTCTTCATTGATCAATTAGAGCGCTTTGTCGAAGCGGGTGCATGTGGAACGGCTGCCGTCATCTCGCCTATTGGTGGTATTCAGTACAAAAATAATCTCCATGTTTTTTACAGTCAAACCGAGGTTGGGCCTGTGACGAGGCGCTTGTATGATGAGCTAGTTGGCATTCAGTTTGGAGAGATTAAAGCCCCTGAGGGCTGGATTGTGAAAGTTGACTAAATCATTAGCTTGCTCTTGCCAGCTGCCTTGATTTTGTGTAAAATGATGAAAGTGAGGTAGGAAATGAGTAAAAAAGATAAAAAAATTGAGATCCAACTTGTGGACCATGCAGTTACTGTGGCAAAGGCACAGGTTGATGGTTATCAATTGTTGATTGGCAAGCGCTTAGTTGGTGAAGTTGCCGAGCTTGACGACAAATTTGCTATTATCTCAAATGGAACGGTAGAAGCTTTTTATAAAAATTTGGAACAAGCAGTTGAAAAAGTTATTGAAAACTACAATTTGAATCATTAAAAATAGGCAAAAAGACTTGCCAGTGACCAAAAACTATGATAGAATAGTTTTTGTTGTTACGGAAAGATAGCGAAGAGGCTAAACGCGGCGGACTGTAAATCCGCTCCTTCGGGTTCGGGGGTTCGAATCCCTCTCTTTCCATGTTCAGGATATAGGGCCTTGACAGTCTATATGAAATGGAGAAGCTGCTGCAGTGTCCCAGGACACTAGGAAGTTTGACTCTTTCACTAGGATTTTGGTCCATGCTTAGCTTAGTAGGCATCCTGAAGTAAACCTATCTTGGGGTATAGCCAAGCGGTAAGGCAAGGGACTTTGACTCCCTCATGCGTTGGTTCGAATCCAGCTACCCCAGTCAGAGGTATCAGATTTTTATTTGAGACCGTCAAAGATAAAAGTTGTTGTCGTTGCGGGTTACCTTGAGAAAATATATTGTTATCAAAAGCTAGCAGGAGCTAGCTTTTGTTGGAGGATTTTTTAGAATGAATGAATTTGAAGATTTGCTAAACAGTGTTAGCGAAGTAAATCCCGGTGATGTAGTCACTGCGGAAGTTTTAACTGTTGATAACGGTCAAGCAAACGTTGTTATCGAAGGCACAGGTGTTGAAGGCGTATTAACTCTTCGTGAATTGACTAACGACCGTGATGCTGACATCAACGACTATGTTAAAGCTGGCGACACAGTTGAAGTGCTTGTTCTTCGTCAAGTAGTAGGTAAAGATACTGATACTGTAACTTTCCTTGTATCTAAAAAACGTTTAGAAGCTCGCAAAGCATGGGACAAACTTATTGGTCGTGAAGGTGAAGTTGTTACCGTTAAAGGTACACGCGCTGTTAAAGGCGGACTTTCAGTAGAATTTGAAGGGTTACGTGGTTTTATCCCCGCTTCAATGATTGACACACGTTTTGTCCGCAACACTGAAAAATTTGTTGGTCAAGAATTTGATGCTAAAATTAAAGAAGTTGATCCATCAGAAAACCGCTTTATCTTATCACGCCGCGATGTCATCGAAGAAGCTGCTGCAGAAGCACGCAAAGAAGTTTTCTCTAAATTGACAGAAGGTTCAATTGTGACTGGGACAGTTGCTCGTTTAACTAGCTTTGGTGCCTTTGTAGACCTTGGTGGAGTAGATGGACTTGTTCACGTTACTGAACTATCACATGAACGCAATGTTTCACCAAAATCTGTTGTCTCAGTTGGTGAAGAAGTTGAAGTTAAAGTACTCTCCATTGATGAAGAAGCTGGCCGAGTATCCTTATCAATTAAGGCGACTCAACCTGGACCATGGGATGGTGTTGAGCAAAAACTAGCAGCTGGTGATGTTATTGAAGGCAAGGTAAAACGTTTAGCTGATTTTGGTGCTTTTGTCGAAGTATTACCAGGTATTGATGGTTTGGTTCACATTTCACAAATTTCACATAAACGTGTGGAAAATCCAAAAGATGTTCTTTCAGTTGGTCAAGATGTCACTGTAAAAGTACTTGAAGTTAATGCAGCAGACGAACGTGTCTCGCTTTCTATCAAGGCACTTGAAGAACGCCCTGCACATAGCGAAGGTGACAAAGAAGAAAAACGTCAATCACGTCCGCGTCGTCCAAAACGCGAAGCTAAACGTGATTACGAATTGCCAGAAACACAAACTGGTTTCTCAATGGCAGATTTATTCGGCGATATTGAATTATAAACAATCAGACTTTATAGCAGGTCTGAGAAGAGCAAAAAGCAACGACCTAAAAATCGTTGCTTTTTGCTTGCTTGTAAAAGGCTCTATAAGCTGTAGTGGCTAAGTCCCTACCACAGCTTATAGAGCTTTTTTGAGGTGAGGTTGTTCATGGCTAATTTTTTGTACCTAACTAGTGTCGTCAACTAAAAAAGACAGAAATGTTGGAAATAAGGAACAAAAATCAAGTTGGGAGATTGTGCAATTAAAATGCGGTTATCCGAATTTTTAATCTCAGATTTGCTGAATCTCTTGCCTAATTTGATACTTTTGGGGAAGCAAAGTAAAACTAAATGCCTCAACAGTTAGGCTTCACTTGCTGTTAGCTTTGTTGAAACGCGTTTCTATTTTTAGCAAGTGATTGAAATAAAAAACAAAAAGTAATAAAATGACACTGTAAACGTTTACTTTACATAGGAGGAGCTCCATGGTATTACAAAAAGAACTAGTTCCAATCATTGAATCTAATCTTAATAAAATGACAGCCACAGAGAAGGATGTAGCCAGTTATTTTTTGAAAAATAGGAAAATGGATTATTTAACAACGGAATATTTTTGTAAGCAACTGCATGTCTCTAAAGCAACCTTGACACGTTTTTCTCAAAAATGTGGCTACAGTGGCTTTAGAGAATTCCTTTTCCAATATAAGGAAATGATTAAGGGACAAGCTGAAGTCACTATTTATAAAAATTGGACGCAAAATGTCTTGTCTGACTATGAAGAAATGCTGCGAAAAAATTATTCTGTCCTAGATGAAGCAAGATTAGAGAGGATTCAACAGTTAATAGAGTCCTCTTCTCGCATTTATTTTTATGCTAAGGGGAGTTCAGCCTTTGCTTTAAATGAAATGAAAGTTCGTTTCATGAGAATGGGAATCATGGGAGAAGTTATGGATGACGACGACATGATTTTATGGAATAGTCTTTTGGTTGATGAGTCTTGCTTAGTGATTGCTGCTTCAATATCGGGCAAAACCAAAACCATTATTGAAGCATTAGCAACTGCTAAAAGAAATGGTGCAAGGACTGTATTGATGACAACACGAAATTTTGATGATTATGATTTTTGCGATGAGTTATTGCTGTTAGCTTCCACGCAAAATCTTTCCTATGGCAATAGAATATCACCACAATTTCCCATCTTACTGATGACTGATTGCTTATTCTCTTATTTTTTAGATAGCAAGGAAAGAAGATCTTATTACGACCAAACCATCATTCATAAGGAGGAATAATATAATATGCGACAAGGTTGGACAAGGGATACATTTTTAAAACAAATCCAGGGCGGGATGATTGTTTCTTGTCAAGCGCTGCCTGGTGAGCCTTTATATGAGCAGGCATTCAGCCTCATGCCCTATATGGCCAAAGCAGCCAAAGAGGCTGGGGCAGTGGGCATTCGTGCTAATTCTGTTCGAGATATTACAGCTATTCAACAAGTCACGGATTTACCAATTATTGGTTTGATTAAGCGAAATTATCCTCCACAGGCTCCTTATATCACACCAACAATGAGAGAAGTTGATGAGCTTGTTGCCTGTAATACAACAGTTATTGCCTTTGATGCCACCCAACGTCCACGCTATGATGGTCTTGAAGTAGCAGATTTCATCCAAAAGATTAAGACAAACTATCCGAATCAGTTACTGATGGCCGATATTAGTACCTTACAAGAAGGACTGATAGCTAGCGCAGCTGGTGCTGATTTTGTTGGAACAACCTTATCAGGTTACACTTCAGACAGTCCAAAATTAGACGGACCTGATTTTAATTTGATTCAAGAATTAGTTGAAGCCAACTTAACGGTCATTGCTGAGGGAAGAATCCATACTCCTCAACAATTACAAAAAGTTTATGCATTGGGAGTCACCAGTGCAGTTATTGGCGGGGCAATAACACGACCAAAAGAAATTGCCGAGCGGTTTATTAAGGTACTCAATCACAATAAAGGAGAGGTATAATAATGAGAGATTTATCTAAATACGAAGGAATTATTCCAGCATTTTATGCTTGTTATGATGATAAGGGTGAGGTGAGTAAAGAACGGGTCCAAGATCTTGTTCGCTACTATATTAAAAAAGGCGTAAAGGGAATCTATGTCAATGGATCCTCAGGTGAATGTATCTACCAAAGTGTTGAGGATCGTAAACAGATTATTGAAGCCGTGATGGAAGTGGCAAAAGGACAACTCACCGTGATTAACCATGTGGCTTGTAATAATACTAAAGATAGTATCGTATTGGCACAGCACTCTGAAGCAGTTGGAGTAGATGCGATTGCAGCCATTCCTCCTATTTACTTTAAGCTTCCTGACTATTCAATAGCTGCTTACTGGAATGCTATGAGTCAAGCAGCACCTAAGACTGATTTTATTATTTACAATATTCCACAGTTAGCAGGAGTAGCCTTGACAGAAGCATTGTATAGCCAAATGCGCCAAAATCCGCGGGTTATTGGTGTGAAGAATTCCTCAATGCCTGTTCAGGATATTCAAACTTTTGTGGCAGCTGCGGGCGATGATTATATTGTGTTTAATGGGCCGGACGAACAATTCTTAGGTGGGCGAATCATGGGAGCAAGAGCTGGTATTGGTGGAACATATGGTGTGATGCCCGACCTTTATTTGAAGCTGAACCAATTATTTGAAGAAAAGAAACTTGCAAGGGCTAAAGAGCTGCAATATGCTATTAATGAAATTATTGCCAAAATGGTCTCTGGTCGAGCTAATATGTATGCCATTGCCAAAGAAATCCTACGGCTAAATGAAAATCTGGATCTAGGTTCAGTGCGTGCGCCGCTTGAAGCTTTAGGTGATGAAGATCAATCGATTGCTCAGGCAGCAGCAGAGCAGATTAATCAAGTTAGAAAAGCATTCTTATAATGTTAGGTCACTGTGTGGTATACATTCATTAACGAATGGAGGGTTAATATGAATAAAACAGGGTTTACCTCAATTGACCTCATTATTTTGATTGCCTACTTGGCTATCGTGCTTTTAGCTGGCCTGTATTTCTCAAAGAAAGAGATGAAGGGCAAGGAATTTTTTAAGGGTGATGGCTCAGTGCCTTGGTATGTGACATCGGTTTCACTGTTTGCAACGATGTTAAGTCCGATTTCTTTCCTAGGCTTAGCAGGTAATTCTTATGCAGGAAGCTGGATTTTATGGTTTGCTCAATTGGGAATGCTCATTGCTATTCCTTTAGCTATCAAATTTGTGCTCCCCATTTTTGCTCGTATGGATATTGATACGGCCTACGATTATTTGGAACGCCGCTTTGAGACGAAATCCCTACGGGTTATCTCAGCAGTTTTATTTATTGTTTATCAATTAGGTCGGATGTCAATTATTATGTATTTACCATCGTTTGGTTTAGCAGCCTTGACTGGGATTGATATTAATATCCTAATAATATTAATGGGCGTTATCGCCATTATCTACTCTTATACAGGGGGGATAAAATCCGTATTATGGACTGACTTTATACAGGGTGTGGTGCTCATTGGTGGGGTAGTAATTGCATTATTTGTCCTGCTAAGAGATATTAATGGTGGGCTAGGAACAATTATGCACCATTTAGCTCATGGTAAATTTCTAAGTCCGACTGAAAAATTGTTTGACCCCAATATTTTAGCAAGCTCAGTCTTTTTGATTGTGGTTGGATCAGGCTTGACCATTTTTTCGTCCTATGCGTCTTCGCAGGACTTGGTGCAGCGGTTTACAACCACGCAAAATATTAAGAAATTAAATAAAATGATGTTCACTAATGGTGCCTTATCACTTGGGGTTGCAACGGTCTTTTATTTGATTGGGACAGGACTATATGTCTTTTATAAAGTTCAACATAGTGGCTCAGTAGATGCTATTGCGCAGGATCAAATTTTTATGTATTTTATTGCCTATCAATTGCCAGTAGGCATTACTGGGATTATTTTAGCAGCTATTTATGCTGCTGCCCAATCCACCATCTCCACTGGGCTTAATTCGGTAGCAACGTCCTGGACACTTGATATTCAAGAAGTGTTTTCAAAAAATATGTCTGATAAACACCGGACGCGCTTTGCTCAAATGGTCTCACTGCTAGTGGGAATTTTCTCTATTGTGGTTTCTATCATCATGGCTCATTCTGATATTAAATCAGCCTATGAGTGGTTCAATGGATTTATGGGGCTTGTACTTGGGCTTTTAGGTGGGGTGTTTGTGCTTGGTTTTGTATCAAAAAAAGCTAATAAATATGGAGCCTACGCTGCCCTTATTGTTTCAACCATTGTTATGGTTTGTATTAAATATATCTTGCCACCAGAAGCGGTTAACTACTGGGCTTATTCCCTCATTTCAATTACGGTGTCCTTGGTCAGTGGCTACATCGTTTCTCTATTAACAGGTAATAAAGCAATGGCTCCTAAATACACAACCATCTATGATATTTCAGAAATTTTAGCTGATAGTAGCTGGGAACAACGTCATTAATAGAAAAGAGGGCAATCTTATGATTATTGCAGAACGATCCGACTTTAAAACCTACATTCCACTAAATCCCCACTTTGCAACTGTCTGGGATTTTCTTACTAAAACAGATTTGACCACCTTAGAAGATGGCAAAATCGACATTGATGGTGCGAACGTTTTTGCGAATTGTATGACTTATGTCGCAGATGGCACTGCAGGTCAAGTGTTTGAAACCCATAAGCAATACTTAGACATTCATCTGGTGTTGACAAATACGGAGAAAATAGCAGTGGCTGCCCCAGCCAGCTCACAACTGAAAGTAGCATTTGATGACGCGCAAGATTTTGCCTTGTATGAAAGCGAACAGTACCAGCTGCTTGAATTGACAACCAGCAATTTATTGGTAGCATTTGCAGCAGATTTTCATCAACCAAAAATCCGCATCAATGATCAACCCGTTAAGAAATTAGTTATTAAAGTATTGAACCAAGAGGTAAACCATGAAGCTTAACAAATCTTTGATCGGTTGCCTGGTTGCAAGCTTATTGGCCTTTACTTTGACGAATGTTATTTTAGCCGCATCCAAAGCTTCCCTGGTACCTATTTTTGAAGCATCTCAGCTGACCTTGAATGGTCAAGCAGCAGAAGTTAGCGAGCAAATCGGTGATAAGCTCAAAGGAAATGATTTTACTCTCATCATTTCCTATTCTCAAACAGAAAATAAAGGGGATCAAGCCTTATTTGGCATGTCTAATCCAGCACCTGGTAACCAAAATAGCTACATTGATCTTTTTATCCGAGAAAATGGGGAATTGGGTATGGAAGCCCGTGATACCTCTACTCAGACTAATCATTTAGTGGCTCGTCCAGCTGCTGTCTGGGGACGCTTTAAGCATAAGCCGGTCACAAATGATGTGGCACTGGTCGGGGATTCCACGCATAGCACTTATACTCTATATGCAAATGGGACAAAACTAGTAGAAACCAAGGTTGCACATTATTTGGGGCCAAAAAACATACAAGGACTTAGTGCTTTTGTCCTAGGTGGGGTTAAACGCGCCCAAAAGATGGCTTATGGTTTTAAAGGGACTATTGAAAGTGCTAAAGTTTATGATCAGGCACTTGATGCGACTAGCCTAGAAAACATAACAACAAATCAGATCACAGACCACCTTATTTACACTGCAAATGATACCACAGGTTCCAATTACTTCAGGATTCCTGTGCTCTACACCCTAAGCAATGGTCGCATCCTCTCAAGTATTGATGCCCGATATGGTGGAACCCATGATTTTTTAAATAAAATCAATATTGCGACTAGTTACAGTGATGATAATGGAGCGACATGGCAAAAGCCCCAATTAGCACTTGCATTTGATGACTTTGCTAATGCTCCCTTGGAGTGGCCGCGTGAGCCTGGCTTGCGCGATCTGCAAATTAGTGGCGGTGCCACTTACATTGATTCTGTTATGGTAGAAAAACCCAATCATCAAGTAGTCCTGTTTGCTGATGTCATGCCTGCGGGCGTTAGTTTTCGTGAAGCACAGCGAGACGATTCTGGCTATAAAGACATTAATGGCAAAGTTTACCTCAAATTGAAAAAAAGGGGTGAGTCAGGCTATGATTACACTGTCCGCGAGCAGGGGCGAATTTTTGATGATCGGACAAACCAGCCAACTGCCTATAGTCTTGCTAAGGATTTTTCTCTAATGGAAAATGGAAAGACTTTAACCGTGGAACAATACTCGGTCGCTTTTGACAACAATAAAAAGTCGGAGTACCGCAACGGCAAACAGGTGAATATGACAGTTTTCTATAAAGATTCCTTGTTTACTGTCGTTCCAACAAACTACATCGCTTATGCTACCAGTGATGATTCGGGAAAAACCTGGTCCCATCCTAGTCTCCTTTCACCGCTTATGGGATTAAAAAGAAATGCACCTTATCTGAGTCCAGGTCGTGGCATCGTTGATTCTAAGACGGGACGAATCCTCCTTACGGCTTATACAGGTAAAGAATCAGTCGTTATCTACAGTGATGATAATGGGGCGAGCTGGCAAGCTAAGACTGTGCCGCTACCGGATAACTGGTCTGCCGAAGCGCAGGTGGTGGAATTAAGTCCCGGTGTGCTTCAGGCCTATATGCGTACCAACAACGGCAAGATTGCTTATCTCACTAGTAAGGATTCTGGTAATACCTGGGGAGCCCCGCAGTACCTGGATTTTGTCACTAATCCTAAGTACGGCACTGAACTGTCGATTATAAATTATAGTCAAAAAATTGATGGCAAGAAGGCTCTGATTTTAAGTACGCCTAATTCTCCAAACGGAAGAAGGCATGGACAAGTGTCAATTGGTTTAATCAATGATGATCATAGCATTGAATGGCGGTATCATCACGACATTGATTTTGCACAATATGGTTTTTCTTACTCAAGCTTAACAGAATTACCCAACCATGACATTGGCCTTATGTTTGAAAAGTTTGATTCCTGGTCACGCAATGAGCTTCACATGAAAAATGTGGTTCCCTATGTCAGTTTGACCATCGATGACCTTAAGACGCATCAATAGGTGATAAAAAGCAAGCAAAGGAGTATTATGATTAATTATGGAGTTGTCGGAGTAGGCTATTTCGGTGCTGATTTAGCTCGCTCACTAAATAACATTGCAGATGCAAAAGTTGTAGCGATTTTTGATCCCAATCATGGCCAAGAAATAGCTGAAGAATTAGGCGCAGCTGTTTGCTTGAGCCTGGATGCATTGGTCGAACGCGCTGATGTTGATTGTGTCATTGTAGCTTCGCCGAGCTATTTGCATCGTGAACCTGTTGTCAAAGCAGCTGAGCATGGCAAACATGTTTTTTGTGAAAAACCAATTGCTTTGAACTATGAGGATTGTAAAGCCATGGTTACTGCTTGCAAAGAGCATCAGGTTATCTTTATGGCAGGGCACATTATGAATTTCTTTAATGGAGTTCATCATGCTAAGGAGTTGATTACACAAGGAAAAATTGGTAAGGTGCTTTATTGCCATGCTACACGCACCGGCTGGGAGGAACAACAAGCAACCGTTTCTTGGAAAAAGCAACGTTCCCAATCAGGCGGACACTTGTATCACCACATTCACGAGCTTGATTGTATTCAATTTATTATGGGCGGCTTACCCGAAAAAGCAACAATGGTAGGTGGGAATGTGTATCATAAGGGCGAGCATTTTGGCGATGAAGATGACATGCTCCTTATTAACCTAGAATATTCTGATGATCGTTATGCTCTACTAGAATACGGCAATGCCTTTCGTTGGGGAGAACACTATGTTCTGATTGAAGGCACAAAAGGGGCCATTAAGCTTGATTTATATCATACCGGCGGAACCCTCCGTGTTAAAGGAGAAGGCGAATCCCATTTCTTAATCCATGAAAGCCAAGCAGAAGATGATGATCGAACAGCTATTTACACTGGAAGAGGGATGGATGGTGCTATTGCCTATGGTAAGCCGGGTGTGCGGTCGCCATTGTGGCTGCAAACATGTATTGATAAAGAAATGGCTTACTTGCATCATATTCTTAAGGGCGGTGAGATCACAGATGAATATGCTAAACTGTTGAATGGCGTTGCTGCCTTGGAATCCATTGCTACAGCTGATGCTTGCACCTTATCTGTCACAGAAGATCGCAAGGTATTTCTCTCTGAAATTACTAATGGCTAAATGCCTAATCTAAAGGGAAAAGCTAGGCTAATACTTAAGTGTGTAGTAGTGAATAAGCCTCAGTACAAAAAAGATAAGGATTTGGGAGTGAAGGCATTCCCAAATCCTGTTTTTAATGAGGTATTGCTAATGGTAATGTTGTAGGTAAATGGCTGAGCTTGAGAGAATTGATAGGATGTCTTTTCGTGTTTACCAATCAGCCACACGCTATAGCAGAGGGCGGAGCTTTTGAAATTTGTGCTCAGATGTCAGTACTAGCAAAAAGGGAGAAGTTGTAAAGGGAGAGAGAAAAACGATGAAAAAAATTATTGGAATTGATATTGGTGGGACAACAATAAAGGCTGATCTCTATGATTTAGAAGGACGCAGTTTAAAACACTACAAAGAAGTTAGCACTTCCATTGACTATGAACGTCAGTCTAATCATATTTTAGAGCAGGTTTGTTGTTTAATTGAGGAATATAACCAAGATAACACGATTTATGGTGTGGGAATTGCTACAGCTGGAGTTGTGAATAGTCAAACGGGAGAAGTCGTTTATGCCGGTTATACGATTCCTGGCTATTGTGGTACAAATTTTAAGCAAACAATCCTAGAGCGATTTCAATTGCCCGTTGCAGTCGAAAATGACGTGAACTGTGCTGCTTTAGGCGAAGCCTGGCTTGGCAATGCCAGAGGCTTATCAAATCTTGTTATGCTTACAGTGGGCACTGGTATCGGCGGGAGTGTTATTATCAACAATCAGATTCTAAATGGTCATCAGTTTACAGCAGGTGAAGTGGGTTATTTACCGGTTAAGGGTCAAGATTGGCAAAATCTTGCCTCAGCAAAAGCCTTGATGGAGTTGTATAAGGAAAAAAGTGGAATCGCTGACCCTACTGGTCCTGAGTTTTTTGCAGATATAAAAGCAGACAATCCGATTGCACAAGAAACCTTAGCTACCTTTATTGACCATTTTACAGAAGGCATTTTGACCATTTCTTATCTCCTGAATCCAGAAGTCATTATTATCGGAGGAGGGATTTTTTCTGAATCAGCTTTGCTATTATCAAAAATACGCGCTTCCTTAGCTCAAAAAGTAAAGAATGCACGCTTTTTACCAAGGCACATTATTGCAGCATCCCTAGGCAATGAAGCCGGTCGTGTCGGTGCCGTAAAGCATTTTTTAAATACGCACCAGTAAACCAGTATTTTCCTAAGTGTTTCTGGAAAAAACAAATGGTAGTCTATAGTGATAGTGGTCGCAGAGGTGAGAAAAGAGATCCCAAAATGCAAATCTAGGGACATATTTGTGAAAAGGCATGTCATTACCACCTTATTACCTGCTTTTTCTTTCTGCCTACGTGCGGATTCTTCTTTTTTTCATTGTCAACCTATCCTTTTTATGGTATATTAGAAGGGTAGCCCACCTTTAGTGTAATGGATATCACGTAAGATTCCGGTTCTTGAGATGGGGGTTCGATTCCCTCAAGGTGGATAGAAAGTAGATAAAAAAGCCTGGTAAATAAGGCTTTTTTGTTACTTGTCCAAAATTTGTCCAAAAAACTATGCTCCCCTTTTACTGGTTTAATCAGGTGAAAGGGTTTTTGCATGAAATATAATGATACACTTAAATTAAGCGCAGTAGAAATGTATTGATCTGGTCAGTGGATGTAGACACCAGAAAGAGTCTGGACAAAAAACGTTAGAAAAAGAATGGTACAATGGTCAAAAAAGCTGACAGGTGCGCGTGCTTACCTGTCTTTTAAGCCCATTTCTGAAATGTCGTCTAAATGATCATTTTCAAAAAATAAAGTAAGGTGTGCTTGAGCCTCTTTAGCCTTAAGCCCGCTAACCCAAATTGCTTGTAATTGGGTGTGATTACTAGAACTTGCTAGAGTATAGTCATCTGGTTCGGTCAACCGCTTAACAACTTCAGCATAGGTCATGCCTTTTTTGAGTTGACTGACTTTTGCATGGTCAATCGTTTTTTCACGATTAAAATAAAAATTAGCGATGGATTTGACAATGGTCGAGTCCTCAAATAAGTTAGCTTGGATAGTCACTTGACCAAATTTCCAGCTATAAACATCTAGCTTGGCATTCCCGGCAGTCTTGGTTTCATGACTGCTAGGCTGTCCATAAAGTTGGGTTAAATCAGCTAATGAACTACCACCTTTGAATTCGGTAGTGGCACTGGCAACCTTAATATTTTCAAAAGCTGCTCGCTTGTCTTGTTGTTCTGCAGGTCGGGCTTCTTTTTTTTCTGAAGAACGAGGGGTATTTTCGACTTGCTTAGGGGAATGGCCACAGGCTGCTAAGCTAAAACCCACTAGAAATAACATGCCCAGTTGTATGTATTTGTTGAATGTCATGACAGATCCTTAGAAATTATTGATTCTTTTTATTATATCATAATGTAAGCATGATATGAGCAAGAAGAAATTTAGCATGGGCTTGTTTCCCGACTTTATCAGTTAATTGACTTCGCACACGTTGTTTTTGCGATAACAGCGGTATTTCTTTATTTACAATTTATTTCAACGAAAGAAGTAAAAGCTTTAAGCAAAGAAAGAAGGAGAATGACCAATAATGAGATGAATGTACATGCCCTTTTTATAGGTGACAAAGCTGAGAATGGTAATTTGTATAAAAATATGTTAAATCAACTTGTGGATGAGCATTTAGGGTGGCACCAAAATGATATGCCTCAAGATGAACCTTTTATGACTGCCTCAGTGCGAAACTCTAGTTCATTTAAGCATACTGTTGCTAAGGTAAAAGATGTCTTAGAGGAAATATCTGGTCGGCTGCGGACAACCTCGGTACCATGGCACAGTGCTGGTCATTTTTAGGGGCATATAAATGCTGAAACCTTTTTATCAACCGTTTATCCTATCAGATTGGTGATAGGGAAATAGAAGTTCATGCCTTAACCTATCCGGAGTGGCAATGCTAAAAGTTAATAAAGGCACCAAGTTAGCTGTAATGGAGAGGCCAAACAATGAGCTTAAGAGCAAAGTTAATTTGCATTACTTTTAGGCAGTAGCTAAATAATGAGGTACTCATGTCTACGATTAGAGAGCCACAATAAAAAGAACCGGCGTCCTAAATAGTTAAGTCTCCGGTTTTTTGATGACTTATGAAGAATCTTTTGAGTCTTTTGTTCATTTAACTGTTTTGTTTGATAAGAAGTAGGGTAAACAGTAACAGACTCATTTTTGACACGTTAAAAGAGGAGGAGATTAGTTTTCTCCTCCTCTAGCTAGCTGGCTTGTTAAGCCTTTAACTTATCTGTTGTTAGCCCTTTTCTTCCCAGTATTCCAAACTCTTATCACGAGAGAGCAGAGTACAGATAATGGCAGCAACGCCAGAAATGCCAAAGATGACAAAGGCAACGCCCCAACCAAAGTTATCAATGATAATACCAATGGCTAAGGTTGCAATAGTTGCCCCTCCAACATAACTAAAGGTACCAGTGAGACCTGAAGCGGCGCCGGCTGCTACTTTAGGCACCAGCTCCATTGCATATAAACCAACCATCATGACAGGGCCATAGATTGCGGCACCTAGACCGATTAAAATGATAAAGTCTAACATCATGTATTGTGGACCTGCTGGAACAAACCAATAAGCAATTAGTAATAAGATGGCAATAATTAAAAAGGCAACGTTAGTCAATGGTTTAGAATTTTTAAATAGCTTAGCTGACAGATAGCCTGCTGTTAACATTCCGATGATACCACCGATTTCAAAAAGTGAGAAGCCGCCCATACCCGCAGTAGCAGTAATTCCCTTACCACCTTGTTCAACACTTGTAGCTAGGAATTTAGGTGTCCAAGAAACAATACCATAGCGTAGAATATACACAAAGATGGAATATAAGGAAGCCCACATTAGTTTAGTATTGGGCAAAATATAGTTTTTAATAATTTTACCCATGCTTAAATCTTCAGTGGTTGCTTGGGAAGATTCAGTGGCTTCGTCATTAGGGTATTGATTGTGGTATTCTTCAATTGGAGGTAGACCAACAGATTCGGGTGTATCTTCTTGAAGAAAATAAACGACAACTGCTAAGAGACAGGCAATAGCACCTGGGAACCAGTAGGCTGCACGGGCTTGGTCAAGAGCGTTGTTTCCAGCAAGTGCTAAACCAATACCAGTTAAGATTGGTGCGATCGCTCCCCCAACATTATGGGATAAGTTCCAGATGGTCGCAAATTTGATCCTCTCTTTATTATCGTACCAGTAAACTAGCGTACGTGCTCCAGGCGGGTAGCCCATACCTTGTAACCATCCATTAATCAGATACATGATGGTGAAAAGCCAGATACTAGTAATGACAGAAGGAATAACCCCAATCAAGACATTGACCAAACCTGTAAGGAAAAGGCCAATGGGCAAAAAGACCTTAGAATTTGATTCATCTGAGATTAAACCTGAGATAAATTTAGAGAGACCGTAGGCAATATAACTAGCACACGTGATAATTCCGATTTCCGTTGCAGACATATTAAGAATGCCTGATAGAATTGAAGTTGTATTGCGCACGAAATAGTATCCCATATATCCAATGAATATAGAAATGAGAACTTGAATACGATACCGAGGATACTTACGTTTGATTTCGGCTTCAGATAAACGTGGCCGTTTTTCTGGCGGCGCTAGTAATTTTTTTAACATAAAGTTAACCTTTCTAATTTTAATCGTGTTAATTATATATCAGAAAGACATAGCTGTCAATTAATAATTAAGTATAAGTTAAAATATACCACACTTAATTCCAATTATACCCTTTTATTATTAGCGTATTCCTATTCTTATGGGTGCTATGAGATGATAAGATTAAATTTAATGAAACTTTTTCCTAGAAACTTTTTTCTTTACAGAAAATAGGAGGTAAAGCTCCGAGATAAAACAAAACCGCTCAGATTAATTTCTGGGCGTTTTTTGTGTTTTACTTTATTATGATACAGTCAATGGAAGTTGTGGAAGAGGTTTTGAGAGAATTGAGCTGTATTAAATGAAAAAAAGATTTTAAAAAGTTTTAAAAATAGTTTTTGGGTCTCAATTTGAGTCTCAATTTTATAGAAAGTTATAGTAACTCATGAACAAGCCAAAAAGAAAAAACCTTGATTTAACAAGGTTTTAAGAACTTATAGAAAGTTACGGTAAGTATTGATGGAGCTGGTGGGAGTCGAACCCACGTCCAAACATCTGCCAACATATTTGTCTACAACCATAGGTTATGTCTTAGTTTAACAACGAGGTGGACACATAACTCAAATCAACCACGTGCGAGTCTATCAATCTCTTGTTAAGAAACTAGACAATTCCTTAACCGTAGCTTGCTGATTTAAGACGCTTAGCAAAACACAAGCAATTTTGTAAGCGTCACGCTAGCTGGTTTTTAGGCAGCTAATGCGTAAGTGTTTGTATTTTTTGCAGTTATATTTAACTGGCACTTTTACATCTGCCGATGAGTCGCAAAATATGTCTCATAATGCCTGTCGAATCCGTAACAACCCCATAAAATAAAGAGTTCTCTCTCCATCTGTAATTATACCAGTTTTTATTTTAAATAGCAAAAAAAGCTTTCTTGTGCTATGATAACAGTATGAATAATGACAATTCAAGATACTATGTTTTCTTTCAGAAAACTTTCAAACTTCTAGGCATTCTTGCCCTGATTGCTTCTTTTATTACAGCTTTTTGGCTTTATAAAAAAGGCTTACTGAGTGATACGAATGCTTTAAAGCACTTTATTCTTCGCTACCATTTCTGGGGACCATTTATTTTTATTGTTGTCCAAATTTTTCAAATCATCTTCCCTGTTATACCTGGTGGCCTGACCACGGTCGCTGGTTTTGTTATCTTTGGCCCAGTTGAAGGGTTTATTTACAATTATGTAGGGATTATTGTAGGTAGTATTATTCTATTTGAACTTGTTCGTGTCTACGGAGTCAAGTTTATTCTATTATTTGTTGATCAAAAGACGTTTCAGAAATACGAACAAAGGCTTGACACTAAGGGTTATGAAAGATTCTTCATATTTTGTATGGCTTCGCCCGTATCACCGGCCGATTTGATGGTCATGTTGACAGGTTTGACGCGAATGAGCTTTAAGCGTTTTTTGATTATTATTTTACTTTCAAAACCAATTTCAATTATTAGTTATAGTTACCTACTGATTTTTGGTGGGGACTTACTTAAATGGCTACATCATTAAAAAGCTTGGCACATTGTCCAAGCTTTTTAAATTATTGCAAATTAAGTTTATTTTTAAGGATGAAGTGGGTACTGAAATAGACAATCCCTATTAAAATCACTTGCTCAATAATGGTAATCCAATAGAAATTGCTTTCCAAGAGATAATCAACTTCATGACCATTAAAGTGGAAAACGTTGGTATTTAAATAAGACAACAAAGCACTAGTAGCAATGCTGATGGCGGCATAAGCGATAATGCCTTTGAGTCCTCTGTGATTAGCAAAAAGTTGCCCGATGGAAATGGCTAAGTAAATTAACAAAATCGCATAGATACTACCAATTAGGAAGTAGAGCAATAAACCAAGGACGACATCATAATGACTGGCAACCTGAGACATCAGCTGGTTGAACTGTTTGAGAAAGCTGTTCCAGCTGACTTGAGGAATAATCAGGATAAAGATTGCTAAGCATAAGACGATGCTGTTAAACAGACTGCATACAAAAGATGTGATGAATTTTGAGAGAATTAATTGATGCTCAGATACCGGTAGGGTCATGGTCAAATACCCTTCACGACCAAAGAGATTTTTATTGAAGCGATTGATAATGATTAATAAGGTAGCCAGTAATGAGCCAGCAATTAAGGCACCAAAGGTTAAAATCAGCGTGAAAGGAATAATTTTAGTAAAAATATTGTCACCTGAGAAGGTTGAAGCAGCTGAGATTTTAATGGTGAAAGATAAGATAGCCGCAATAGCAATCACTCCGGCGTTTAAGGCAAAGTACCATTTACCAATTGACTTAAATTCATACTTTAATAATTTTCCAAACATAACTTCCTCCTAAATCCGACATTTTTCTCTAAATAAGGCATCAATGGATAAATGATATTCTTGGCGTAAATCATCTGTACCGCCTTGAAGGAGAATTTTGCCATCTTTTAGGAAAATAACTTCATCTAAGATGGGTTCAATATCAGTGATCAAGTGGGTGGAAATTAAAACAGAAGATTCCTCACAGTAATTATTAATAATTGTTCGTAAAATATAATCACGTGCGGCTGGATCAACCCCACCGATTGGCTCATCAAGGACATAAAGTTTAGCTTTACGACTCATTACTAAGATGAGTTGTACCTTTTCTTTGTTACCTTTTGAGAGATTCTTTAGATAGTCGTTTAAATCAAGGTTTAAGTCACGCAGTAAACTATGAGCACGGGTGCGGTCGAAATCTTCATAAAAATCATCGAAAAATTCAATAATATCTGAAAGCTTCATTTCTTCACGCAAGTAACTGGTATCAGGTAAATAAGAGACGATTTTTTTGGTATCAATGGAAGGACGAAAACCATCAATGACAATGTCTCCTTTATTAGGTTGGAGGAGGCCGTTAATCATTTTGATGAGGGTTGTTTTACCACTTCCGTTTGGGCCTAATAAACCGATAATCTTTCCTGAAGGAATCGTCAGAGTCAGGTCATCAATCACCGGTTTTTTATGATACGTTTTGGAAATGTGGTGGAGCTGCAATAAGTTTGACATTTAGTTAACCTCCTTTAAATAGGATTCAAGAACTGGTAGTATTTGCATTTTTTCGTAGCCCATGCGGATCATGTTCTTTGTAAAAGTTTCCAATTCTTGATGGGCTAGCTCTCGGCGCTTACTAGCAATAAGATCTTGGTTATCTGTTACAAAGCGCCCGGCGGTGCGCTGAGAATAGACAATGCCTTGGCGTTCAAGTTCGGTGAAAGCACGTTGCATGGTATTAGGATTGACACCGGCTGTTTCTGCATATTCGCGAACAGTTGGCAGTTGATCTCCACTTTGAATTTCCTGGCTAACAATTTGCATTAAAATGTGGTTTGCAATTTGCGCATAAATGGGAGATTTTTCATCAAATTTCCAAGCCATCTGGACTCCTTTCAAAAAGATTTGATTGTACTATGTAAATGATACAGAACAAAAGTCTAATTGTCAAGAAAAAGGCTGATAGAATCATTCCCGTAGTTAATATTGTTGTCCAATTTGTTATAGTCCAAAGGGAGATAATAATGACTTTCCTTGTCTTAACAATTGCTCAACAATATTCACTGATGCCCTTTCTTCCAATTAAATGCAAAAAAGGGCGAAATAACCCCTTGTTTATGTGGTGATTTTTTTGAACCAGTTAAACTACCCAGCTCGCAAGGTGAGTCCTTGTCCCTGACTTGGCTTTCCTTAAGGCAAAGCCGAGCATGACTAAAAAGCTCATGGCAACAGCTAAACTCATCTTCTTTAACCCTCGAATAGTATGGGTCTCAAACCTAAAGTCTCTGTCTAATCGTCCATTCACTCGCTCCACAGCTATTCGCTTCCTGTATAGCCTCTTGAACTTCTTACTATCTCGCGCTACTTGATTAAAGATAATCGGTTCAACACATCGTTTTAAACGAAAAATACAGTTATCTTGATACTTAGGGTGAAAACCATATCGTAAACTATCACTAGAAGAATCATAGCCCTTGTACATGAGCTGAATCGCTTGGCCTCTATCATCTACCCAAAACACTTCTCCTGATTGGTTATAAATCAAATCGGTATCCAAATATTGCCTAGTGCCATTCTCTTTCCACTTATGTGGGTTATCAATGATTGTGACGATATGAGCCTCCTCCAAAAGAGCTTGAAGAGGGCTGCCACTGTAGCCTTTGTCTGCCATTAGGTACTTCCCTTTTTCAAGCGTCATTGGACTGAGGTTCCTGATGAGCTCTTTCGCAACCGTTGGTTCCCCTTTTGAGGCTGGTGTTACTCTCCAAGCCACAGGTAATTCATAGGTCGTATCAACGATAAGATGACAACGATAGCCATAATGGGTTTCTTTAGTTACCATCCCATTTTTATGAGGGCACTGTTTGATTCCACTATCGGCATCTAAATCGGCACGCTTATCTTTCTTTTTCTTATATTTACCATAAGGACTAGCATAGCTATCTATGAATTTACCATCTAAGGCCAAGTTAACACCGAAATTAGGAAGAAGGTCATATAGTTCAGATATGCCAGATAATACCCAGTCCTCAATATCAGGGCAGACCTCTTCCAAGTCCTGGATGAAACGGGAATAAGCAGATTTAGAGGGGGCATGGACTAGTTTTATCGTCCCATTTTTCAATTTAACCCCGTGGGTTTCAAAGCCACAGATTTGACGTAGTTGACTATTCATATTAAGCTGACGAATCAACTGTTGATCGGTTTCCAATTGAAGAACTATTTTAGCAATATAGGCAATGAAATAGGACTGGATGGTGTAATCTTTTCGACCATGTTTTCGTTTGGCTTCTAACTGGTCAAAGAAATCCGTTTCTGGAAGACCATCTAATACCATCAAAATTTTTTCCAAATCACCCAGTTCCTGATCTTCAAAAAGGTTAAGCTGTGTTATAATTTTCATAGTGAGACCTCGTTAATAGAGATTTTTGCTTAAAACTATTATAACGCTTTGACGTTTCATTGAGGCTCACAAAAGGGAAAAATCGCTACTTAACGTGGCGATTTTTCTTTTTGAGGGTTTGAAAAGCTATGATGGCTATGGAATAACTAACTACGGGAATGATTCTGATAAGTTTTTGACTCCATTTTGGAAGAGCATAAAAAAACGCCCAGGTCAAAGCATTTCATAGTATAATAGAGAAAACAGTTTTTTTAGTGGGAGGAGCATCTAGTGTTTGCACAACTAAATACAAAAACCGTCTATACGTTTATGGATAGTTTGATTGA
This sequence comes from Streptococcus halichoeri, assembly GCF_019774635.1. Classification (NCBI taxonomy): domain Bacteria; kingdom Bacillati; phylum Bacillota; class Bacilli; order Lactobacillales; family Streptococcaceae; genus Streptococcus; species Streptococcus halichoeri. Next base: position 1,573,659 of record NZ_CP081502.1, on the reverse strand, counting down.
CCTACGTACTTATATTTTGCAGGCAAAGGCCTTAGGCTATCAAACACTTGGCATTATGGACAAAGACAATCTTTATGGTGCTTACCACTTCATTCAGGCCTGTCTAAAAGCTCAGCTGCGCCCTGTTCTCGGGCTAGAAGTAACCTTGGTTGAGCAGGATGCTTCTTTTAATTTGCAAATGATTGCTAAGAATAGTCGTGGTTATAAAAATTTACTGAAGCTTTCAACTTTGCGGCTATCTGATCGTTTGTCAGTAGCAGATGTTGTTAATTATCAAGAGGGTCTCGCTTTCATTATTTCGGCTAACCAGTATCAACAGGCGTCAGCCTTTCCTTTGCCTTATTATCTGGGTGTTACCCCCAAAACAGTGGTAGATGACTATCAAGGGCCACTCATTGCCCTCCAAGAGGTCCGTTATTTTCAAGAGGAAGAGCGAGAAACCTTGCAGGTTTTGCAAGCAATCAAAGAAAACATTTCCTTAAAGGATGTGCCTTTGATTGAGCAAGGACTTGAGTTGAAAAGTTGCCACGATATGACAGCAGCCTTTGCGGCAACTTATCCAGAGGCTTTGGCCAATCTAGAAGCATTAGTGTCAGATATTCATTATGAATTTGACCAGCAATTGAAACTGCCGCGGTTTAATATGGAAAAACCAGCCCAGCAGGAATTACTGGAGCTGACTACGCAAGGCTTGCAAGACAAAAAACTGTGGACAAAACCTTATCAAGACCGTTTAACTAACGAACTGCAGGTGATTTCAGAAATGGGATTTGATGACTATTTCTTAATTGTCTGGGATTTGCTTCGCTTTGGTCGTAGCAAGGGCTATTATATGGGGATGGGGCGTGGTTCTGCCGCAGGGAGTTTGGTAGCCTATGCGCTTGACATTACAGGAATTGATCCGGTTAAAAATAATCTGCTCTTTGAGCGTTTTTTAAATAAAGAACGTTTTAGCATGCCAGATATTGATATTGATTTACCAGATGTTTATCGCGCCGAGTTTCTTCATTATGTGCGCAATCGTTATGGTATGGAGCATTCAGCACAAATTGTGACCTTTTCAACCTTTGGCCCCAAGCAAGCAATTCGCGATGTGTTTAAACGCTTTGGTGTGCCTGAATATGAACTTACCCAATTAACGAAAAAAATAGGGTTTAAAGAAAGTCTAGCTTCTGTGTTTGAGAGCAATATTAGTTTTCGACAGGTCATTAATAGTAAGCTAGAATATCAAAAAGCTTTTGCGATTGCCAAGCGAATTGAAGGTAATCCGCGTCAGACTTCAATTCATGCAGCTGGTATTGTGATGAGTGATCAACTTCTAACAGATTATATTCCACTTAAGCGTGGCGAAGATATGATGATTACCCAGTATGATGCAGCTGCGGTGGAAGCAAACGGCCTCTTAAAAATGGATTTTTTGGGTCTGCGCAATTTGACCTTTGTCCAGCGGATGCAAGAAAAGGTTGCCAAAGACTACGGTCAAGAGCTTAAGCTTGAAGCGATTGATCTGGAGGATCAAAAGACTCTGGCTTTGTTTGCACGAGGAGATACCAAGGGAATCTTTCAGTTTGAACAAACAGGAGCGATTCATTTATTGCGCAGAATTAAACCTCATCGTTTTGAGGATGTTGTCGCTACTACCAGTCTGAATCGACCAGGAGCAAGTGATTACACTTCCAATTTCATTAAGCGGCGAAATGGACAAGAAGCAGTTGATTTGATTGATCCTGCTGTCGCGGCTATTTTAGAGCCGACTTATGGGATCATGCTCTATCAGGAGCAGGTCATGCAGATTGCTCAAGTCTTTGCTGGCTTTACCTTGGGTCACGCGGATTTGTTACGCAGGGCCATGTCTAAAAAAAATGTGGTGGAGATGCAAAAGATGCAAGAGGCTTTTGTTCAAGGAGCTCTGCAATTGGGCCACTCAGAACAAACGGCACATTTTTTGTTTGACCGGATGGTAAAGTTTGCCGGATATGGCTTCAATCGAAGCCATGCCTTTGCCTATTCAGCTTTAGCCTTTCAGATGGCTTATTTTAAGGCTCATTATCCAGCCGTTTTTTATGATGTGATGATGAACTATTCTAATAGTGATTATATTGCTGATGCTTTAGAGAATGGATTTAAGGTTGGTCGTCTGTCAATTAATACTATTCCTTATCATGATATGTTCAAGCAAGATACGATCCTTTTAGGAATGAAACATATCAAAGCTATTCCGCGTGATTTAACTTATTGGATTATTGAGCACAGACCTTTTGACTCGCTTGAGTCGTTTTTGTCTGCTTTGCCAGAGCATTACCGTGTTCGCTCTATCTTGGAGCCTTTGATTAAAGTAGGACTTTTTGATTGCTTTGAAGCCAATCGCCATAAAATGTTAAGTAATTTAGATGGACTGTTAATTTTTATAAATGAATTGGGCTCATTGTTTGCGGATTCCTCCTTTAGCTGGACTGAGACTGAGGATTATTCGGCAACAGAAAAATATCAGATGGAACAAGAAGTGATTGGGATTGGCTTAAGTGATCATCCTTTATTAGCAATTGCAAAGCGTAGCAACAAGCCATTTCAAATGATTGGCCAGTTGAGCAAAGACCAGCAAGCTACCCTTTTGGTCCAGATCGAATTCATTCGGATTATTCGCACAAAATCAAGCGGCCAACAAATGGCATTTCTACGAGTCTTTGATACCCAACACAAGATGGATGTGACCGTTTTTCCTGATACCTATATGCAGGTCAAGGACCTTCTTAAAGAAGGGGGATTCTATTATTTAAGCGGTCGTGTTAAAGAACGGGACCAAAAACTGCAGCTTGTCTTACAAGGAATAGAAGTTGTACAGGAAAAAGCATTGTGGATTTTGCTAGAAGATCACTCAAACGATACGGCTATTTCTCAACTACTTGCCTTACACAAAGGAAATGTTCCTGTCATCTTGCACTATAAAAAAACAAAAGAAACCCTTCAATTATCAGGGCAGGGTTTGGCCCTCACTCCAGAGGTTGAGCAGGCCCTCCAAAAGCTAGCAGTGAAAACGGTTTATCAATAAAAATGGCCGATTAGTGAAGCTATTTGCAAACTATTATGCTATAATAAGAACGTTAAATTAATAGAAGGAGTACCAAAAATGAAACGTATTGCTGTTTTAACCAGTGGTGGTGATGCCCCTGGTATGAACGCTGCTATTCGTGCAGTTGTTCGAAAAGCAATTTCAGAAGGAATGGAAGTTTATGGTATCAATCGTGGCTATGCTGGCATGGTTGATGGCGATATTTTTCCAATTGGTTCAAAAGGTGTAGGTGATAAGATTTCTCGCGGGGGAACTTTCCTTTACTCTGCACGCTATCCTGAATTTGCTACACTTGAAGGTCAATTAGCTGGTATTGATCAGTTGAAAAAACATGGAATTGAAGGTGTTGTTGTCATTGGGGGAGACGGGTCTTATCACGGAGCGATGAGATTAACTGAACATGGGTTCCCAGCAATCGGTATTCCAGGCACTATTGATAATGATATTGCTGGAACAGACTACACTATTGGTTTTGATACTGCAGTTAATACTGCCGTTGAAGCAATTGATAAACTTCGCGATACGTCTTCAAGTCATGGTCGGACCTTCGTTATTGAAGTTATGGGGCGTAATGCTGGTGATATTGCACTTTGGTCAGGAATTGCTAGCGGAGCCGACCAAATCATTGTCCCAGAAGAAGAATTTGACATTCATAAAGTAGTGGCAACGATTAATGATGACTTTACTAATAAAGGTAAAAACCATCATATTATTGTGCTTGCTGAAGGTGTCATGAGTGGCGACCAATTTGCTAAGCAACTAAAAGAAGCTGGCGACACAAGCGATCTTCGTGTAACAAACTTGGGGCATATCTTACGTGGTGGTTCTCCAACTGCACGTGATCGTGTGATTGCTTCATGGATGGGTGCCCATGCTGTGGAACTTCTTAAAGAAGGTCGTGGCGGTTTAGCCGTTGGTATTCATAATGAAGAGTTGGTTGAAAGCCCAATCCTTGGAACAGCTGAAGAAGGAGCCTTGTTCTCCTTAGCTGAAGATGGCAAAATCATTGTGAATAATCCTCACAATGCCCGATTGGATTTTGCAGCATTAAATCGTTCACTATCACGCTAAGAGCAGTTATCTTTGTTGAAAACTTATAACAATTGACTATTAATAAGGGAGTGTCATTTATCTATGAATAAACGCGTAAAAATCGTTGCTACACTTGGTCCTGCGGTTGAGATCCGTGGGGGTAAAAAATATGGTGAAGACGGCTATTGGGCTGGCAAATTAGATGTTGAAGCATCTGCAAAGAAAATTGCTGAACTAATCGAAGCTGGTGCTAATGTCTTTCGTTTTAACTTCTCACATGGTGATCATCAAGAACAAGGAGAACGTATGGCAACCGTTCGTCTTGCAGAAGAAATGGCACGTCAAAAAGTTGGCTTCCTTTTGGATACCAAAGGCCCAGAAATGCGTACAGAACTCTTTAGCGATGATGCTAAAGAATATAGCTATGTTACTGATGAAGTCATCCGTGTTGCCACCAAGCAAGGTATTCAATCAACTCGTGACGTCATTGCTTTGAACGTTGCTGGAGCACTTGATATTTATGATGAAGTTGCTGTTGGTCAAACGATTCTCATTGACGATGGGAAACTCGGCTTGACAGTGATTGAAAAAGACATTTCTAATCGTGAATTTGTCGTAAAAGTGGAAAATGATGGCATCATCGCCAAACAAAAAGGTGTCAATATTCCTAATACTAAGATTCCTTTCCCAGCACTTGCAGAACGTGACAACGATGATATTCGCTTTGGTTTGAAACAAGGTTTGAACTTCATTGCTATTTCTTTTGTACGTACAGCAAAAGACGTTGAAGAAGTCCGTGCTATTTGTCGTGAAACAGGCAATGAACATGTCCAGTTGTTTGCTAAGATTGAAAATCAACAAGGGATTGATAATCTTGATGAAATCATCGAAGCGGCAGATGGTATCATGATTGCCCGTGGTGATATGGGAATCGAAGTACCATTTGAAATGGTACCAGTTTTCCAAAAAATGATTATTACCAAAGTAAATGCTGCTGGAAAACAAGTTATTACAGCCACAAACATGTTAGAAACCATGACTGAAAAACCTCGTGCTACTCGCTCTGAAGTTTCTGATGTCTTCAACGCTGTTATTGACGGAACCGATGCCACCATGCTTTCTGGGGAATCAGCTAATGGTAAATACCCAGTCGAAGCAGTTCGCACTATGGCAACCATTGACAAGAATGCGCAAACATTGCTATCAGAATATGGTCGTTTAGACTCTTCTAAATTGTCCCGTGATAGCAAAACAGACGTTGTGGCTTCTGCTGTGACTGACGCTACGCATTCAATGGACATCAAACTGGTTGTAACAATTACTGAAACTGGTCATACAGCTCGTGCCATTTCTAAATTCCGTCCAGATGCTGATATTTTAGCTGTAACCTTTGATGAAAAAGTTCAAAAATCATTGATGGTTACTTGGGGTGTTATTCCAGTTGTTGCTGAAAAACCATCTTCAACAGATGACATGTTCGAAGTTGCTGAAAAAGTTGCTTTGGAATCTGGACTTGTGCAATCTGGTGATAATATTGTTATTGTTGCAGGTGTCCCAGTTGGTTCAGGTGGTACTAACACCATGCGTATTCGCACTGTTAAATAAGATGCGAAATGCTAGTTTTTCGCCTATTGACTCAATAGTCAGCTAATGGCAGCATTTGGCAGCTTTGTCCTTGGTAGATCCTTTTCAGACAAGGATTGAGGGGGAAAATTGGCCTCTTGTTTTTAGAGATTCTGTTGTTTATGAGTTATAGAAATACTAGCGGTGATGTGGCAGCAGTGTGAGTTTATGCATTGAATGGACTTAGCTTCTTACTAAAAATATCAAAGTGGGTAAAGTTACTATGCTATATAGCACCTTTACCCACTTTTTAGCATATTCTCACTTCTAATAGCAGGTGAAAGCATTAGAGGCTAACAATAGCCACTTAACCTTTTCTAAGCTAAAGAGAAGCTTGGTGGTAGAGGTAAACAACTACCTGCTTACTCTGTAAGCTTCTGTAAGCTGTAAGCAAGGAGAAGTGTCAAGTCCTTGTTTGATCTTGGGTATGATTTCTTGATGTATAGGCTGTCTAGTGCTAAGCTCAGATTAAACCCACTATTTTTGAAATCTTCTTACCTTTTGTTATTTTTTATATCATGCTATAATCCCGAGTTTATCAGTTAATTGACTTCGCAGGGGTTGTTTTTGCGATAACAGCGGTATTTCTTTTGATTTTTTATCTCTATTTATTGTTGTGAACGGCAATGTATGTTATACTATAGTTATGGCATTTATTCGAATTACAAAAAACAGAGAAGGTCGTAAGCATGTTTATCTTGTTGAAGGATATCGTGAGAACGGAAAGTCAAAACAACGGATTCTTCATAAATATGGTTTGTTGGATGAATTAGAAGCGAAAGAGCCAGGTATTCTTGAGCGATTAAAACGTGAGGCAAAGGAGGAATCACACGCTAAATCTGAAGAATTTCTGATTAAGCTTTCTCTAAAAGACCCAATGAACGCACCTGATGAAAACATTGGTTGGAAGATTTTAGAAGACCTTTACACAACCCTCAAGCTAAATAGATTCTTTAAAAAAAATAAACCGTCAAAAATGACGATTGACTTAGATCAAACGGTTAAGCTTCTGCTCTTTCAACGAATTCTGAACCCAGGAAGCAAATATAGAACTTTCTACCATCAAACTTCCCTATTTGGAAATTGGAATGTTCCATATAATTCAGTATATCGGTCACTAGATGTCTTGAACAATCTTCAATCAGAACTTCAATACCACCTCCATCAAGAGGTCAGTCAATTAACGAATCGAACAGGAACGTTAGTGTTTTACGATGTTACCAACTACTTTTTTGAAATTGATGTTCCGGATGAGGATAGACACGATGAAAATGGAGATATCCTTGTAGAGGGCCTTCGTCGAAGAGGAGCCAGTAAAGAATACAGGAGAGACCCCATTATCCAAATGGGATTATTCATGGATATAAATGGTATTCCCATAGCTTATAGACTTTTTAGAGGTAACGTTACAGACCCTATCACCTACATCCCTGCAATTGAGCAAGTAAAGAAACAATTTGGGATTGAACGGTTGGTAGTGGTCGCAGACAAGGCCATGAACAGCACAAATAACCTACAAGCTACTATAAAGAATAATGACGGTTGGCTTTTCTCTCAAAAGCACCGTGGGAAACGTGGCGCTCCAAAGGATATTCAAGAAAACATATTGGAAGAATCTGGTTGGCAGTTTAATCAAAATCTCACTTTTGCTAAAAAGTCTTACATTCGGGAGAGAAAACTTGGGACAAAGAAGGATTCCCCAACTGTTAAAGAAAAAGTGCTGATGACATGGTCTAAAAAATATGAAGATAGAGAACGGATTCGACGCGAAGGAGCTCTCGACTATGCCAATAAGTTAACCAATGCAGAACTATTTCGACAAACGAGTAAGAAGGGAGGGAAGAAATACCTTGAATTGAGCTACTTGGATACCGAAACTGGAGAGGTTAAACCATTTTCACCACTTATCCGACTTGATCAAGAACAGGTGGAATATGATGCTCAATTTGATGGAGTTCATGTCCTTGTAACGAGTGAAATTGAGATGGAGGATGATGCTATATTAGCGGCCTACAAAGAACTATCCTCTATTGAAAGTTGTTTTCGAATAACCAAAACAGAGTTTGAAACTAGACCTGTTTACGTAAGGAAAAAGGAACATATTGAAGGCCATTTCCTAATCTGCTTTATCAGTTTAGTAATGATTCGCTTATTGTATTACATTAGCGATAAGAAGATGAGTCCTGCTAGAATGATTGACAGCTTAAACAGTATGTTAGCTTCAACTATGGGACAAGGAATATATAGAGTCCAGCAAAATCATGAAGCAAGTGAATTCCTTCGTTTATTAGGTATTACTTGGGACCGTGGAACAGTCAGACACGAAGATATTCAAAAGTTAGGGAAAAACTGCATACACAACACGATTTACAACTTAAAAAAGCTTCAATAACGTTGATTTGACAGCGTTTATAGAGATTTTTTTATTTTTTAACTGATAAACTCGGGTAAGCTGTAAGCAAGGAGAAGTGTCAAGTCCTTGTTTGATCTTGGGTATGATTTCTTGATGTATAGGCTGTCTAGTGCTAAGCTCAGATTAAACCCACTATTTTTGAAATCTTCTTACCTTTTGTTATTTTTTATATCATGCTATAATAGAGCTAAGATTAGGAGTACTTATGGTAAAAAGAGATTTTATACGGAATATCTTGCTGGCTTTGCTAGTGATTATTATACTGATCCTTTTGCGCATATTTGTGTTTTCGTGCTATCGTGTTAAGCAAGATACAGCCAATAGCTATTTACACAAAGGGGATCTGATTGTTTTAAAACGGACGATTGAACCCAAATATAAGGATTTTGTTGTTTACAAGTTTCATAAAAAAACCTATATTAGCCGTGTTATTGCTACAGAGGGTGAAGCGGTGACTTATATGGATGATATTTTCTATCTTAATGGTAAAGTTGAGAATCAAGCATATATCAATGCGATGAAGCACAAGTATCTAAGTACAGCTCCGATGGGGAGTCTTTATACGGATGATTTTACCATTGATACCTTAACCCGTGGGAAGGCGCAAAAAATTCCTAAAGACTATTTTTTAGTTTTAAATGATAATCGTCTCAATAGGAAGGACAGCCGAAGTTTTGGACTCATCAAGCGCAGTCAGATTAAAGGTGTAGCGACCTTTAGGGTTTTACCACTGAGCAACTTTGGCTTTATAGAAGTCGAGTAGGACACGAGCAACTCTAACTATATTGGTGGTAGATCAATCTACACCGCTCTTTCAAAGCCCAATGGGCTCCAATGGGCTTAAATGTTGGGCTTTTTTGAGCCGTGCAAATGGCAAGTGTTTATTTGTTAGGGCAGATGATGCAGCTAGGCTGTTTAAAAAACTTTTTAGCTAAATTTTTGGTTTCGATAATTGCTACAGCGATCTGATCCGCGATAGCGCTTATCGTGACCATTTTTATTTGAGCAGGGTGAGACGAAAAAGCAACCCTGATCATGTACTCTTGAAAAAGGGTTTGATGTTTTCTTTATAAAGTCTCCTTTTTCTAGAAAATGTTTCCTGCTTTGCTTGGCTTTTTTCACTAAGGATGCATTTAGTTAACCTGGTTGTACAAGATTGCAGCTCAAAAAATAATAAAAGAAACGCAAATGCTCTAGGCAAGGTTTACTATTTTTGTAGTAAAAGATGGTAAAAAATGAGCAATAAGAAGATGAACTGTCGTAATTGACAAGAGAAGGTATCGATTTTTAAGAACACTTAGGCGGGCAGCTAGATTCTTCTTGCTGCTAAAGGAAGTGTTCTCTTCGTTCAGGACTATACCAATTTAATTATTGACAAGAAAAAATCAAAATTATATACTTTAAACATAGTTTTTTGTTAGTTTTTATAGACTATACCAATTTAATATAAATAGAAAGTCGCAAGCTCTCTTGCGAAGGTTTACATTATGTGTGGAATTGTTGGCGTTGTAGGTAATCGAAATGCTACCGATATTTTGATGCAAGGTTTGGAAAAGCTGGAGTACCGTGGCTATGATTCAGCCGGTATTTTTGTTTTGAATGATCAAAAAGGGCATCTGGTAAAATCAATTGGCCGCATTGCTGATTTACATGAAAAAATCGGTATGGATGTAGCTGGCAGCACAGGTATCGGCCATACACGGTGGGCTACCCATGGACAAGCCACAGAAGAAAACGCTCACCCGCATACATCAGCATCAGGTCGCTTTGTCTTGGTGCATAATGGTGTTATTGAAAATTACCTCCATATCAAGGAAACTTACCTAGCAGGCGATCATTTTAAAGGGCAAACAGACACTGAGATTGCGGCTCATTTGATAGGCAAATTTGCAGAGGATGAGAAGCTATCAGTACTAGATGCTTTCAAAAAGGCCTTGGCAGTGATTGAAGGCTCCTATGCTTTTGCCTTAATTGATAGTTTAGATCCTGATACTATTTATGTGGCTAAAAATAAATCCCCATTGTTAATCGGTCTTGGTGAGGGTTACAACATGGTCTGTTCTGATGCTATGGCCATGATCCGTGAAACAAGTGAATTCATGGAAATTCATGATAAAGAATTGGTTATGTTAACTAAAGATGCGGTAACTGTGACAGATTATGATGGCAAGGTGATGGAGCGTCAATCTTATACGGCTGAACTGGACCTTTCTGATATTGGTAAGGGGACTTATCCTTTTTACATGTTGAAAGAAATTGATGAACAACCAACGGTGATGCGACAATTAATATCTACCTATTCTGATGCTCAAGGACGGATGGTCATTGACCCGGCAATTGTTAAGTCTGTGCAAGAAGCAGATCGTATTTACATCCTTGCTGCAGGAACCTCCTACAACGCTGGTTTTGCATCAAAGGCGATGATTGAACAATTGACGGACACACCAGTTGAGATGGGAGTGGCTTCAGAATGGGGTTACCATATGCCATTATTGAGCAAAAAACCAATGTTCATCTTACTTAGTCAATCAGGTGAAACAGCAGATAGCCGTCAAGTTTTGGTTAAAGCTAATCAAATGGGGATTCCAAGCTTGACCATTACGAATGTACCTGGTTCAACGCTTTCTCGAGAAGCAAGCTATACCATGTTATTGCATGCTGGACCTGAAATTGCTGTAGCGTCAACGAAAGCCTATACTGCGCAAGTTGCAGCCTTAGCTTTCTTATCAAAAGCTGTTGGTGAGGCAAATGGTAAAAAAGAAGCACTTGCATTTGACCTTGTGCATGAATTGTCACTAGTGGCACAATCCATTGAGGCAACCCTCTCTGAAAAAGACCTCATCGCAGAAAAAGTTGAAAATCTTTTGGCGACAACGCGTAATGCATTCTATATTGGTCGGGGAAATGATTACTATGTTGCAATGGAAGCTTCGCTTAAATTAAAAGAAATTTCTTACATTCAATGTGAAGGTTTTGCTGCGGGTGAATTAAAACATGGAACTATTTCACTAATTGAAGAAGGAACACCAGTGATTGGCCTGATTTCTTCTAGTGAGTTAGTGGCGGCTCACACGCGTGGTAATATTCAAGAAGTGGCAGCACGAGGAGCACATGTCTTAACAGTGGTTGAAGAAGGACTAGAACGTGAGGGTGATGATATTATTGTCAATAAGGTGCACCCATTCCTTGCGACTATTGCAATGGTTATTCCAACACAGTTGATTGCCTATTATGCTTCATTACAGCGTGGACTTGATGTTGACAAGCCACGTAATCTAGCTAAAGCAGTGACTGTTGAATAGTGTTTTCGTTAAAAGGACCTCTCATCTTAGTTAAGGCTGGTGAAAAAACTCCTTTTTTGGAGAATGGGGTGCCCACCTTATCTCGTTTTTTGGCATAAGGTATTATCTAGGGTAATGGGATATTATCAAACGTCATTGACGTTTAGCTGAAGGATAGTTGTATGGTTTGTTATGCGTAGCGAGATAGGGTACGTTTTGATGTGATGATGTCTAGAGATAATCGGATGTGGCTTTGTTAGAGTCATCTGCGATTGTCTTTTTTGTTTTGTGCCCATTTTTTCGGCAAAAAAGGGTGATGTACTTGCTAACTTCTGTAAAATCAGGATTATGGTGGGATTGCATAGTGGTCTCCAAAAAAGATAACAATTATCACTTCATCCTTTTAAAGGGAATGGTTTACGATGGCGGTTTGTTTTCATCGTTTCATTCCTTTTTTTGATGGTCTTTTTGATGGTTTTTAGATAGTTGGCTTTGAGTGTTCTGAGTCAGGTTCTTTGGTTTTGTTTTAGGGATAGATTGGGGTGTTGTCATTACAGTGCGGCTCACTGCCGCGATATGAAAGATAGTTATTGAAAATCTTAACCAAGCAGCTTATTGCATAAAGAAATTGCTAAGGGGAGTAGCTCTCTTATTTGCCATCTTTTTTGTCACAAATACTGTGCCAAAGTTTGAGTTTTCTGGCTTATAGCCTGATGTTACCATTAAAGAGTAATATCACTAGGAGGGTTTTCTAATGGAACAAAAATCTTCATTAAAAGTTAGAGTACAAAAGCTTGGTACAGCTTTATCTAACATGGTTATGCCCAATATAGGAGCTTTTATTGCTTGGGGAGTACTGACAGCCCTCTTTATTCCCACGGGTTGGCTGCCTAATAAGCAGTTTGCCATGGCGGTGGGGCCAATGATTTCCTACTTGTTGCCTACTTTAATTGGTTACACAGGAGGTCATGCTGTTTATGGTCAACGAGGAGCAGTTGTAGGAGTAATTGCCACTTTTGGTGCCATTGCTGGTACAAGTTCGCCCATGTTTATCGGTGCAATGGTGATGGGGCCGCTAGGAGCGTGGTGCATCAAAACATTTGATCGACGCTACCAAGAAAAGATTCGGCCTGGTTTTGAAATGTTGGTCAATAACTTTTCTGCGGGGCTTATTGGCTTTGCCTTGTTGTTGCTGTCTTTCAAAATTATTGGGCCAATTGTGGCAACTTTGACTGAAACAATTGGTAAAGGTGTCCAAGCTTTGGTAGACATGCACCTTTTGCCACTAGCAAATATTTTGATTGAGCCAGCAAAGATTCTCTTTTTAAACAATGCTCTGAATCATGGTATTTTTACGCCACTTGGGACAGAACAAGTGCTTAAGGTTGGGAAATCAGTGCTTTTCTTGTTAGAAGCCAACCCTGGTCCTGGTTTGGGGATTTTGGTAGCTTATGCTTTATTTGGCAAAGGCTCTGCTAAGGCCTCATCTTGGGGAGCAATGATTATTCATTTCTTTGGTGGAATTCATGAGATTTATTTCCCCTATGTGATGATGAAACCAGCCCTTTTCCTTGCTGTTATTGGCGGTGGTGTAACAGGGACCTTTACAAATGTTCTTTTAGGTTCAGGGCTTACAGGAGCTGCATCGCCTGGATCAATTATCGCTATTGAGCTCATGGCCCCCAAAGGTCTCTGGCCACATGTGAATGTTTTACTAGGTGTCTTAGCTGGTGCAGCTATTTCCTTCCTAATTGCTAGCTTAATCCTAAAAGCTGATAAATCAGTAGAAGATGAAAGTGCCCTTGAGCAAGCACAAATCGCTTCGCAAGCTGCCAAAGCACAATCAAAAGGGCAGCTCATAGCTACTGACAGTAAGGAAGCTGATTTTTCTGCTGATACTATTGAGCATATTATCTTTGCTTGTGATGCTGGAATGGGAAGCTCAGCTATGGGGGCTTCAATTCTACGAGACAAAGTAAAAAAAGCTGGTTTGACAATTCCTGTTAGTAATAAAGCTATTTCAAATTTAACAGATGTTACCAATACCTTGATTGTCACGCAGCAAGAACTAGCGGCGCGTGCTGCTCAAAAGACGCCTCGTGCTGTTCATATTTCTGTTGATAATTTTTTAGCAACGCCAAAATATGATGAGATTGTCGCGCAGCTTAGCGCAACCCCGATAGCAAACCAAGAGCAAAAGGCATCAAAAACAGCAAAAGAGCAGACAGAAACAGTGATTGATCTGGATTACATTGATGAAGTTGTTTTTGCTTATGACAAGGGGCAAGGTTCTGCAACGATGGGACAGGCAACTCTGGCAGCGATTTTTAAGCATCAGCAGATTGATATTCCCGTTTCAAAGGCTACTAATGGAGAGTTGCAGCGCTTTGATGCCAAAAATATTCTGATTATAACCACCATAGCCAATCAATCCTTAGCACAATCTATGGCACCCAATGCGCAATTCTTAGTTGTTGATAGTTTGGTGACAACTGCTGAGTATGATAAAATGGTTGCTCGTATGCACAAATAAAACAAGGAAATACATGATAAAAGGATGCTATTAACAAAACGAGAAGAACAATTATTGCAAGCATTTCTTCGTTATGGGAAGCTTTCAATGGATAATATTGCTGCTATTTTGAAAGTGTCCAAGCGGACAGCCTATCGTGTCCTTAATGACTTGACGGTTAGTTTGAACCCTCTAGCTGTTGGCATTGTTAAAGAAAACCACAAGTATTTGCTGACAGGACAATTATCTCGTATTGCAGATTACAGGAGTCAAGCTAGCTTTTCAAAAATGGAGCGTCTTAATCGTATTACTTATCACTTGCTTATAGCCGATCAAGAAATAACGAATGATGAACTTCAAAGCCTATTAGGTGTTAGTAATGTGACGATCATACAAGATGTTGCAGAAGTAGAAGAACGTTTAGCTAGTTTTGGCATGACACTAAAGCGATTAAAGGGCTACGTCTTGACAGGCTCAGCCCTTATGCGTCGTCGCTTGTTAGCCGTTTTACTATCTAATAATATTAGTCTATCAGATTTTTGGCAGGGGCAAATGGGATATTTCAAGCCCATGCAAACAGAGCATTTACTGATTGCCCTGGATATTTTTCAGCGCTATCAGCAGCAACTACCTGAGATGGATGCTAAACTGGTCCAGTATTTTGTCTTTAATCTGGTCTTAAGCAATTGGTACGCGGTGGAAGATCAACCACAGGCGGTGAGTAAGACAGCACTTGATTTTGCTAAGAAAGTCTATGCTGATTTTTCAGCACAAACTCAGACCTTTTATCCCATTCAGGAAATATTAACATTTGCTGCGCTCTTAGATACGGCTCTTTTAAAGCGGCAGGAAACTCCTCTATACCAGGAAAATTTTGATAGCGAATTTTTCTATAGTGTATCTAATTTAATTGATAAGGTAGCCCTTTACACAAAAATTGCCTTTACCAAGGATCAGACCTTGTTTAAATTCTTGTTCAATCATCTGCGTTTGACCTTAGCAGTGCCGATTCTCTTTGCCAAGACCAGTGTTGCTAGCTTGGCACATGATGCATTTGAGCAAAATGAGTATTTGCACCGTGTTATCAAATTGTTAATGATGGAAATCTTTCCCTTATACATTCAAACAGAGTCAGAATGGGAGTTGGTTACCCTACATTTTGCCTCGAGTCTTCGGCGCAGCCCCCACATTTATCCGGTTCAGGTTTTATTACTGACGGATGAACGACCACTGGCCACTGAATTATTAGTTTCACGGATGAAAAATATCGCTCCCTTTATTGCTTCTATCAGGACTAAAAGCACGCGTCAGTTAGGTGAAAATGACTTTAAAGAGTATGATGCCATCTTGGCGACAAAGCCCATGGCTGACCAGCGCATTCGCATCGTATCAACCTTTCCCGCTGCTAATGAAATGGTATCTTTAGAGCAGTTTTTACAGGAGATACAGATTAACCGCGAGGTCAAGTTTCGCGAAGATACTGTGTTTCCCATGCATCTGAATTTGCAGTCTTATTTGACTGCCAGCCAAGCGATTTTACAAACGTTTACTTTAAAACAATTGCATAATCAAGCTTCCTTTCAGCAAACGATTTATGATTTGGTTGCTCAATTGTCTGTGGTTGATGATCAGCCTTACTTGGCTGATAAGCTCATTCGGCGTTTTCAAGAGAGTCCGCTGGCAATTCCAGAAACTAACCTAGCCTTGATTCACACTCAGTCGCATCAGGTCAAGCAATCCATTTTTATGATTTTTGAGCTAGAGCATCCTGTTAAGGCTAAATCAATGAATGGCGAAGACGAGATGGTCTCACGTATTTTGGTGATGTTAACCAAGCATGATGAGGTTGATGAAGTCCGAGAACTAATGACGGCTATCAGTCAATCAATTATTGAAAATCATCTTTATACGGAGATTTATAAAAAGGGCAATGCTGACATCATTTATCATCTGTTAAATCACATTTTTACCGATAAAATTAAGAAAATGGAGAACTAATATGGAATTTCAAAAGCAGTTGATTGCCTTAAATCAAAGCTTTGCAAGCAAAGAAGAAGCAATTCGTTATTGTGGAAACCTGCTTTACGAAAATGGCTATGTTGATCAAGATTACATTCAAGCTATGCTTGATCGTGATAAGGAATTATCAGTGTATATGGGCAATTTTATTGCCATTCCGCATGGGACGGATGCAGCTAAAAAGAGTGTCCACAAGTCTGGATTAGCTGTGGTGCAAGTACCTGGCGGTGTGAATTTTGGGACACAAGCAGCTCCGCAAATTGCGACGGTTCTCTTTGGTATTGCTGGCATTGGTGATGACCATCTGGCCTTGATTCAAAAAATTTCGATTTTTTGTGCTGATGTCGATAATGTGGTTAAGTTGGCAGATGCCCAATCAGTCGAGCAAGTCATTCATTTATTAACCACTGTTGATGAGTAACCAAAGCAAAAAAAGGAGCTAAACATGAAAAAAGCAGTACACTTTGGAGCAGGTAATATTGGCCGTGGTTTTGTTGGAGAGGTTTTAGCAGCAAATGGCTTTGCTATTGAGTTTGTTGATGTTAATGAAACCATTATTGAGGCTTTAAATCAGCACCATTCTTATACAATTGAAATTGCAGAAGATGGCAAACGTCAGGTATGTGTGAATAATGTGTCTGGTATAAATAGCCGTCTCCATCCAGAAGCCGTTGTGAACGCGATTGTAGAAGCAACAATCATCACAACAGCTATAGGGCCCAATATTTTGCCCTTTATTGCGCAGCTGATTGCCCAAGGTATCCAAAAACGCCGTCTCGCTGGTGTGACAGAACCAATTGATGTTTTAGCCTGTGAAAATATGATTGGTGGGTCACAGTTTTTGTTGAGTGAGGTCGCAAAATACTTAGAACCTGCAGATCAAGCCTATGTTGAACAATATGTCGGCTTTCCCAATGCTGCGGTTGATCGCATTGTACCTGCCCAATCGCATGAGGATCCCTTATTTGTGGTCGTTGAGCCTTTTAAAGAGTGGGTCGTAGAGACTAGCAAAATGAAAAATGCAAGCCTCAAACTAGCCGGTGTTCACTATGAAGAAAACCTGGAGCCTTTTATTGAACGAAAATTGTTCTCGGTGAATTCTGGTCACGCAACAGCAGCATACAGCGGGGCACATGCGGGTGTCAAAACCATCTTGCAAGCACTTAGCATCCCCGAGGTCAAAACTCAATTAGCTGCTGTTTTTGGGGAAATGAGACAACTCCTGATTGCCAAATGGGATTTTACTGAGGATGCTTTGAAGGCTTATCATGCTGTTATTATCAGTCGATTTGAAAACCCTTACATAGTTGATGATGTTAGTCGGGTGGCGCGGACGCCGCTTCGCAAATTAGGCTACGATGAACGCTTTATTCGTCCAATCAGAGAATTGAAAGAGCGCAGCTTACCTTATGATAATCTCCTTAAAACGGTAGCTTACGTCTTTACTTATCGTGATGACAATGACGAACAAAGTCAGCAATTGCAACAGATGCTTTCTGAAACTGACCTACCACAAGTGGTGAAAGAGGTTACCGGCTTAGAAGACCAGGACTTAATTGCTGAAATTGTGGCCGCTATTGAGCAGGTTAGAGCTTAAGCAAACTTTCCTTAGACAAGCTTGCTGACTACTAGCTTGCTGAAGATAGACACTATAAAAATCGGGTTGGCACTGAGACTTAAAAAGCATGAGAACTTGGTCTTAAGACCATTGCTTCGGGAGTGCTAGTCATGAATCATGGATTAGTTGATATTATCTATAACTACAGTCTCGCACTAACGTGTCTAATGACCTCAGAAAGTCTTGTAAAAAAAGTAAGAACTAACACATATGGTTGCATAACGATCAGGTGTGTTAGTTCTTGCTTTTGATTTAGGTTATTTTGCTAATGTGATAGTGTTTGTGTTTAACTGACGCGATTTTCTTTTGAATGGGGGTTACTTGGTGATGACGTAAGTACCACGTCTCCTTTCGCCGCCAGAGACTGGTGTGCAGGTAGCCATCTAACTCATAAGAAAGCAGCTTTGTTTTTTGACTGAGTGAAACAAAAGAGATGTTTTCAATCTCGGTTCGTTGGGAGTAAACGTGGCTATCTAGTTGCGCCTTGGTTAAACTCTTGCCACTAGAATCAATAAGCAAAAAGTCGTCTGAGAGCAGCTCTTGGTACTGGGGAATTTTTGCCAAGATCATTTTTTCCTGACGCAGGAGCTTTGCTTGCACATTTGCTGGAATCTCATCTTCAGGGATGCGAGAAGGCTCAACATGAATATCAATATCATAAACAGCAAAGCGTTCGCTGAGCATTTGCTCAACTTGTTCGGTAATAGCATGGCTTTCATAAACAGATAAATCAGGATGCATTTCTAAGACAATATCCAGATAAACATTACTGCCATAAGTCCGTCCGCGTTGCGATTTAACGGCATTAACCTTGGGAATTTCTAAAATAGCTTGCTCATATTTTTTTAAATGCCGGTTATCAAAACCGTCCGACAAACTAAAGGCACTTTGCATAAAAATATCAAAGGCTGTCTTTAAAATGAAGAAGGTAATGATAATCGCGGCAATTCTATCAATAATGGTTAAATGCAGCGAAGCAGCCGAAATAGCAACCGCTGTGCCGATCGAAGTGACCGCATCTGATAAGTTATCTTTAGAAGCGGCGGCCAATGCACTGGATTTGACGCGCTTAGATAAGCGCTTATTGTAGGTATAGACAAAAAACATTATTAGGGCGGATACCAGCCCAACAATGGCTCCAAGGGGGTCAACAGCAGTTTGATCATTTGCGATAATCGCCTCAATCGTTTGAGTGAGCACTTGAAATCCGACAAAAAACATCATAAAAGAAGTTATCAAACTGGAGATGTCTTCAAACTTCCAATGGCCAAAGCGGTGATTGTTATCAGCAGGCTGGCTAGCTAAATGAAGACCAATCAAGAGGGCTACATTTCCGACAATATCGGATAAGTTATTAAAACCATCAGCTATCAGAGAGTTGGAGTGCCACAGGGTCCCCATGACGAGTTTTGCAATACTAATCACTAAGTATGCACAAATACTAACAAGGGGACCACGTTTAGCCATTTTTACATTATCAATTGGATCTTGCTTCATCTTATCTCCTCTATACAATCCCCATTATATCATATGGCGTTCGTTTTTTTCAGCTGACTAGTAGGTCTTACGCCTGGTAAGAATATAACAAACGAGGTTTGTCAGCTGTCACTGTCTGTGATTATGAAAATAAGCTTGTGTTTCTTGGATGACTACTGGAGCAAGGGCCAACAAAGCAATTAGATTAGGAATCGCCATGAGGCCATTGACAATATCAGCCAGTATCCAAACAAAGTCTAACTTTAGATAGCCACCAAGTGCGACCATAGTGACAAATAGCAGCCGAAAATAATTCAGGTGGGCAGAACCCGCTAAAAAGGCGAAGCACCTTTCACCATAGTAGCTCCAACCAAGGATGGTGGTAAAGGCAAATAAGATCAAGGAAATCATAAAGGCAATCTGACCTAAATGGCCAAAAATAGAGGCAAAAGCAGCTTGCGTCAAAGGTGCCCCTTCAAGAGAAGAGGTCCATTGGCCAGAAACTAAAATAGCTAAGCCTGTTAAGGTACAGATAATGATGGTGTCAATAAATGTTCCTGTCATAGAGACTAAACCTTGCTCGACAGGTTGTTTTGTTTTAGCAGCAGCAGCTGCAATCGGAGCTGACCCAAGTCCGGCTTCATTGGAAAAGACCCCTCGAGCAATTCCTTTTTGGATAGCTTCTTTGACTAGGGCTCCGCCAAAGCCGCCCATGGCAGCAAGGGGAGTGAAAGCTGATTTAAAGACCAGTCCTAACATTGGCAGTAATTGGGTGTAGTGGCTACAAATAACCATTAATGTTGCTAGGATATAGGTAATAGCCATGAAGGGTACTAATTTTTCTGCGACTTTGGAAATACTCTGGATACCTCCAAAAATGATGAGAGCTACCAGGAGAGCTAGGAGGATGCTCAGCCATTTTGGTGATAAGCCAAAGCTATGATTGACTGCTGAAGTGATGGCATTGACTTGGGCGAATGTTCCAATCCCAAATAGGGCAACCAGAGTGCCAAAAAAGGCAAAGCAAGTGGCCAGTGGCCGCCATTTTTTGCCCATGCCTTGGGTGATGTAATACATCGGGCCTCCAGCCACCTGCCCCTTGTTATCAAGCGTACGGTATTTGATAGCTAATACGCCTTCGGCATATTTAGTGGCCATTCCCAGAAACGCCGCAACGCACATCCAAAAAAGGGCACCTGGTCCACCGGTTTTAATGGCTGTCGCCACCCCGACCATGTTACCGGTACCTACGGTGGCTGCAAGCGCCGTTGCTAAAGCAGCAAAACTCGAAATGTCCCCCTTGCCGTCGCTTTTTCGAAGAATCAGTGTCAAGGCAAAGCCTAATTTTTTGATTTGTAAGAAACCCAAGCGGATACTATAATAAAGCCCTGTACCCACTAGCAAAATCAGTAAGGGCGGTCCCCAGACGAGATTGTCAAGTTGGTTTGCTAAAGATGTCATCCTCTTCTCCTTTGTCAAAATGCCCATAACATCAAAAAAAGAAGTTATCCAAGGATAACTTCTGGTATGTAAAGACAAAAAGATACAAAAATAGAGATGTTTTGCATGCTTGTTTATCTTCTGTCCTTTTGCCTGAGAGATTGAGCAGGATTGCCTTGCCCCTTCGGCGCCATTGACTGGTCTCTCCAGAAGTTCGTCCATCAAGCAGTCCCGTTCAACAAGAGAACACCTGAGAGTATTAATCCTTCGGCGAAATGCTTTTCTTCTCCTGCTTGACATCATTCGATATTATGAAATTTACATCTATTTTACAAAAAGCGACAAAGAAAGTCAAATCTTATACCTGACTCATCAGGTGCTACTTAATGCTCACTAGCAAGCGTCCTTTTATCACGTATTACCTGGTCTGGGTCCTGGGCAAGCAGTAAGCTATCAAGCCTTACAGGCCGTCTTTTGGATGATAGTTTCTATTATCTTCAAGCAAAATGTCAGCAGCAGTTTATATTAAATAGCAATGCCTTAACAAGGTATTAAAACAAGGCATGGAGCTAAAAAGCGTACATGTTTTTTCATGCCTATGGCGGGGGGCAAATCTGTCAAATGGTTTAGTTTTTAGCTGTCTCATGTTATAATTGTAACGTTATAGGTCTGCCATTGACAGACCAAGTTAGGATAATTTTGGGAGATATGATGAATCCTTTATTGAATGGAATGAATGACAAACAGGCCTTGGCTGTGCAGACCACAGAAGGTCCCCTCTTAATTATGGCTGGTGCAGGTTCTGGTAAGACACGGGTCTTGACCCATCGCATTGCTTATTTGATTGATGAAAAATGTGTTAACCCCTGGAATATTTTAGCTATCACTTTTACCAATAAAGCGGCGCGTGAGATGAAAGAGCGGGCTTTGGCCCTTAATCCCGCTATACAAGATACCTTAATTGCTACTTTTCATAGCATGTGTGTTCGCATTTTACGGCGTGAGGCAGACCGGATTGGCTATAATCGCAATTTTACGATTGTTGATCCGGGTGAGCAGCGCACATTGATGAAGCGTATCCTTAAACAGCTCAATATTGATCCCAAAAAATGGAATGAGCGCACCATCTTGGCCACTATTTCCAATGCAAAAAATGATTTATTAGACGAAGTTGCTTATGAAGCGCAAGCTAGTGATCTTTATAGCCAGATTGTGGCCAAGTGCTATCGCTTATATCAAGAAGAGTTGCAGCGCAGCGAAGCGATGGACTTTGATGATTTGATTATGATGACCCTACGTCTTTTTGATCACCATCAGGACGTGTTGGCTTACTATCAACAACGCTATCAGTATATCCACGTTGATGAGTACCAAGATACAAACCACGCTCAATATCAATTAGTCAAATTACTGGCCTCTCGTTTTAAAAATATCTGTGTTGTAGGTGACGCCGATCAGTCTATTTATGGCTGGCGCGGCGCGGATATGCAAAATATACTTGATTTTGAAAAAGATTATCCCGATGCAAAGGTTGTCCTATTAGAAGAAAACTATCGCTCTTCTAAAAAAATTCTAAAGGCTGCTAATGATGTGATTGCTAATAATGCCAATCGCAGGCCCAAGGAATTATGGACGCAAAATCCCGAAGGTGAACAGCTCGTTTATTACCGGGCCCATGATGAGCAAGACGAAGCTGTCTTTGTAGCCTCGACTATCAGTAACATGGCACAAGAACTGGGCAAAGCCTTTAAAGAATTTGCAGTTTTGTACAGGACTAATGCACAATCTCGAACGATTGAAGAAGCTTTGTTAAAGTCAAATATTCCTTATACAATGGTTGGAGGAACGAAATTCTATAGCCGCAAAGAAATTCGTGATGTTATTGCCTATTTGACAGTCATCGCCAACCCAGCAGATAATCTATCATTTGAGCGAATTGTCAATCAACCCAAACGAGGTGTAGGACCAGGTACCTTGGAAAAATTACGGCAGTTTGCCCAAGGCAGTCAATTATCATTACTAGAAGCCTCATCTAATCTGCTCATGTCGCCTTTAAAGGGCAAAGCTGCCCAAGCAATGATGGAACTTTCTTCTATATTATATGAGTTGCGAGGAACGATGGACCGCTTGAGCGTCACCGAATTGACTGAGCAGTTATTAGATAAGACCCATTATTTAGAAGCATTAAAGGTCGAAAACACCTTAGAGAGTCATGCCCGCATTGAAAACATTGAGGAATTCTTAACTGTTACCAAGCATTTTGATGAACAAGAAAAGCTCGAAGCAGATGAGAGCGGTCTTGATCGATTAGGACGTTTTCTAAATGATTTGGCTTTAATCGCTGATACTGATGATGGTCAAACTGAAGCAGCCCAAGTAACGTTAATGACGCTACACGCTGCTAAGGGACTAGAGTTTCCAGTGGTCTTTTTAATCGGAATGGAAGAAGGTGTCTTTCCCTTGTCGCGTGCCAGTGAAGATCCTGATGAATTAGAAGAAGAGCGGCGCTTAGCCTATGTTGGCATCACACGTGCAGAACAACACCTCTTTTTAACCAATGCAAATACGAGAACTCTTTTTGGTAAGACTAGTTATAACCGCCCGACACGCTTTTTGCATGAAATATCCGAAGATTTGTTAGCTTATCAAGGCTTAGCTCGTCCAGCAAATAGTTCCTTTGGTGTTCGCTATAGCCAAGCGCAGATCCAGCAATTTGGTCAAGGGATGAGCTTATCCCAAGCTATTCAAGCGCGCAAAGCTCAAGAACAAGCTCGCTTGCAAGCGTCAGCTATTTCCCAAAAGCAAACCTCACAAGGGCTTGTTCCGGCGTGGGAGATTGGCGATATTGCCCACCATAAAAAATGGGGAGATGGTACAGTTCTTGAGGTCTCAGGAAGTGGCCCCACGATGGAATTAAAGATAAAATTTCCCCAAGTGGGTTTAAAGAAACTCTTAGCCAGTGTAGCCCCGCT
This sequence comes from Streptococcus halichoeri, assembly GCF_019774635.1. Classification (NCBI taxonomy): domain Bacteria; kingdom Bacillati; phylum Bacillota; class Bacilli; order Lactobacillales; family Streptococcaceae; genus Streptococcus; species Streptococcus halichoeri. Next base: position 1,550,203 of record NZ_CP081502.1, on the reverse strand, counting down.
TGAAAAACGTTCCTAAACATGTTTAACCTAGGTCTTTGGCCTAGGTTTTTTGTGAAAAAAGCTGAGCATAATGCTTGCCATCTCACTTCGAAGTTGTATAATTACAATATAAATTAAATAAAGAGTGGTCACTTTTTAGAAAGCTTTAAATATAAGCTTTTTAACATTAGTGATAAAAGGTTTATTCTAGCTATTTGCTAAATGACACTTATTGATTTAATTCATATAGTCACTTTTAAGAATAATAATATTCTTAAAAGATAACTTACATAAAGGAGAATGGTTATGGGAACTATTTGGTCGCTAATTGTAGGTGGACTCATCGGCCTTGTTGCTGGTGCAATTACTAAAAAAGGTGGCTCTATGGGCTGGATTGCCAATATTGTAGGTGGACTTGTTGGGGCTTATGTTGGTCAAGCATTATTAGGTACGTGGGGACCATCACTTGCGGGGATGGCACTGATTCCCTCTATTATCGGTGCCGTTATTGTTGTTATCGTTACTTCGCTGATTCTTAATCGGATGCCTAAATAGGCGTAGTGAAAAAAACTTTGCAAAATCAAGTCATATTACTTGCTATTATTTTCTGAGGGTGTATAATAACAATATAAACAATAAATAGTGTGGTCACTTAATAAAGTTTAAGTTTTAAGCAATAATCTCCTAGAGATAGGGCTTAAAAAATTTTACATTTTAAAATAACAACACTAAAATGAATTTGAGTAGTCACATTTTTGGGCTGACTCAAATTGTAAGAAAAAGGAGAAACATCATGGGAGTTATTTGGACATTAATCGTTGGCGGAATCATCGGCCTTGTTGCTGGTGCGATTACTAAAAAAGGTGGCTCTATGGGCTGGATTGCTAACATTGTAGCTGGTCTTGTTGGAGCCTATGTTGGCCAAGCATTGTTGGGTTCTTGGGGACCATCACTTGCTGGGATGGCACTGATTCCATCTATTATTGGTGCAGTAGTTGTAGTAATTATTACCTCACTAGTGCTAAGTAAAATGCATGATTAACAGTAGGTAAATCTTAAGCATAATGGGACTACTGAGAAATAGGTGCGAGTCATTCTGTTTATTTACCTTAAATTTTATAAGATTAAATCGAAGTGTCATTGGCTAGTTGAAAGCTAATTTTGGCTTAGCAGTGCTGGATGACTGATTTAGGAAAAAGGAGAATTATTATGGGAACTATTTGGACATTGATTGTTGGAGCTATTATTGGGGTGATTGCTGGTGCAATTACCAAAAAAGGCGGCTCCATGGGCTGGATTGCTAACATTGTAGCTGGTCTTGTTGGGGCCTATGTCGGTCAAGCATTATTGGGTTCTTGGGGACCATCACTTGCTGGAATGGCACTGATTCCCTCTATTATTGGTGCAGTCATTGTTGTTGCCGTTACTTCGTTTGTTCTTAGTAAGCTTCGCTAATAGGTCATAGCCTAGTTAGTGGAAGTTCTTCCATAGAGAAAAGAGGTAAATATGGCAAAGTCTTTGAAAATTATTTTCAGTCTTATTAGTCTGGTACTCTTATCTATTTTGCTGCTGGTGATTACAGCTACAGCGGGATATGTGAATTTACCAGCTAGTTATGATTGGCTCAGTTGGGATACTAACCAAGTCCCCTATTATCTAAATCCTGGTTTGTACTATTATTTCTTCTGGGCTGCTGTTGTGTTGGCAATAGTGGTTGTAATCGGATTATTAGTGGTGATTTTCTATCCACGTACCTATACCGAAATTAAGCTTGCTAAAGATAATGGCACCTTAATGTTGAAGAAAACGGCTATTGAAGGTTATGTTCGCTCGGCTGTGCAAGAAACTGGCTTAATGAAACGTCCCAATGTGAACATCTCAATGTATAAGCGTAAGTTTAAAGTGGATGTTGCTGGTCAGTTAGCCTCACGAGTAGGAGCAGCAGAGCAAATCAGCGGACTTAAAAAAGGCATTGAGACTGGTTTAAGTCAATTTCTTGGCCTTAATCGCCCAGTAAACTTTACTGTCCGTGTCAAAGATATTAAATCTACTGACCTCAGAACGGTTGACCATGATCGTGTAGAATAGGAGCATTCAGATGACATTTTTTGAAAAATATAAATATCCCATCATTGGTGCTGGAATTGGACTAATTTTAGCTATCTCATTTATTTCCTTTGGGTTTTGGAAAACCATTCTTGCATTAGTGTTTACTGCCCTAGGTGCCTATTTAGGATTGTATTTAAAGAAAACAGGCTTGTTGGAACAATTTCGTAACCGCAGATAATTAAGCAAAACTTAGTCCCAATCATATCAAAAAGGAGAATTACCATGACTGAAACTTACATTAAAAACACAACAAAAACAAACACTCATTTGGATGCTTCTGGTATCCGCGGCCAACTCACTTATGAAGATAAAGTTATCGAAAAGATTGTTGGGCTAGCCCTTGAAAATATTGATGGTTTACTAGCTGTTAATGGTGGCTTTTTCTCAAATCTTAAAGGAAAATTAGTTAACTCTGATTCCGTAAGAGATGGTGTTAATGTCGAGGTTGGTAAAAAACAAGTCGCAGTTGACTTAGATATTATTGCTGAATATCAAAAGCATGTGCCAACTATCTTCAAGCAAATTAAAGAAGTGGTTGAACAAGAAGTTAAAAAAATGACTGATCTTGATGTTATTGAAGTAAATGTCAATGTTACTGACATTAAAACACGTGCCCAATACGAAGCTGATCAAGTATCACTCCAAGATAAAATGAGCGATGCTGCCCAAGCTACTAGCCAATTTACCAGTAAACAAGTAAATAACGTCAAATCTTCTGTCAATAATGGAGTTGATAATATGCAAACGGAACCTCGTGTGCAATAATAACTGATTTTTGAGATTTAATTTAAGAAAGGTGGCCTATCATGTCTGAAGAAAAATGGAATGCAAAAGTTGATCAAGCAGGTGGTAAAATCAAAGAAGGTCTAGGAAAAGTGACCGGTGACAAATCATTAGAATCAGAAGGAAAAGTTGAAAAAGTTTCTGGTAAATTTGATGAATTTGTGGCTAATGCTAAAGATACATTAGAAGGTCTTTCTAAAGGGTTGAAAAAAGACAAAGATGAAGAAAGGAAATAAGATGGCAGAAAATACAATTAAAACAAAACTAACTTATGATGATAAGGTTATTGAAAAAATTGTGGGTCATGCCCTTGAAAATGTTGATGGCTTACTAGCTGTTAGTGGTGGCTTTTTCTCTAACATTAAAAACAACATGGTCAATTCTGACTCTGTCACCGATGGGGTGAATGTTGAGGTAGGTAGCAAAGAAGTAGCTGTTGATTTGGATGCTATTGTTGAGTACGGTAAGGATATTCCAAAAGTCGTTGAAGGCTTAAAACAAATCGTTGCCCAAAATGTTGATGTTATGACACACTTAAAAGTTGTTGAAGTTAATGTCAATGTGGTGGATATTCGGACCAAGGAAGAGCAAAAAGAAGCTGAAGTAACTGTTCAAGATCGTGTATCAAGTGCTGCAAGCTCAACTTCCAATTATGTCAGTGAAAAAACTGATCAAATCAAAACATCAGTTGCTGAAAAGTCTAATACCCATTCATCAACTAACTAGATTTGTTTTAAATACTCATTTTGATAAGACAAAGGGCTGGTTGACTAACCAGCCTTTATTTTAAACTGGATTAAAATGAGTTAAGATTGAAATTGCAATGTGATAAAAAAGATAGTAAAATGTAATAAACACTGCGATATTCAAAAGAAAGGAGTGGAAAATGACGAAAGCGAATCAAAAGGAGCTGACCAGCTCAAAATATCAACAAATCGCCATCTCTGTGGCCGGGCGAATTGCCAATGGAGAATATGAAGTTGGGGAAAAGCTAAAATCACGGACTACTATAGCTTCAACCTTTAATGTATCGCCAGAGACAGCACGTAAGGGTTTGAATATCTTAGCGGATTTGAAAATTTTAACTCTCAAACACGGTAGCGGGGCCATTGTCTTATCAAAGGAGAAGGCGATTGAATTTATAAAGCAGTATGAAACGACCCATTCTATTGCTGTTATCAAAGAAAAGATTCGGCAAAATATTGCTGCTCAGCAAAATGATATGGATCAGCTGAATGTGTTAGTAAATGACTTTTTAATGCAAAGTCAGTCGATTAGTAAGCAATATCCTTTGGCACCTTATGAAATTATAGTAAGCCGTGATACAGAACACTTTGGTAAATCGATTGGTGTGCTTAATCTTTGGCATCAAACAGGTGCAACAGTAGTTGCAATAGAGCATGATGGCAAGTTTCTAATCTCGCCAGGCCCGTATGCAGTTATTGAAAAAGGTGATCATATCTACTTTGTTGGAGATGATACGGTTTATTCTCGAATGAAAAATTTCTTCAATCTTTCTATGGGATTATAGCATCCTTACCTGATATCGTTTAGATTGAAGAAAAGGGTCATTACCAACAATTTTCTTCAATCTTTTTTTAAAGCAAAACCATACTCAAAAAGTAGCAGCGCTGCTTAGTCAAAAAACGCAAGGAAATGTTACCATTTCACGGTTTTTCTTTTGATGGTAGTTGGCAACGTTATTGCTATTGTGAGCTAGAGTGTTTCTAGCTTTTTATTTTTAGAAAGAAATCCATCGCTCTGCTATAGAAGAGAGCAAGCAGAATAGGGAGGACAATCAAATGCCATTAGTTAAAGGACAAAGCTGTAGACTTAGCTGGGCCACCACTACTGTTGTAAGTTGGTGATGTTGTACCTGATGTCAAGCAATTTAGCAAATGCCCCCTTAAACTAAAAGCTGCGAGGTCAGACTGCTAGAAATGCAAAGCCAGAAGACTATTCTAAAACGAATGAGGGAAATCAAGTGCCAGTCAAAAAGATTGGGCACCAACTTCATTCGTTTTTTGTCATCCTTGAATGCCTTCACAGTTTTGGTCTAAATCCACTTCTGTTTACTTTACGATTAAAAACACGTGCCAGGTTTCTTGAAAAATGGTTCGCGCTTCTTCAAACACTTGTGAAAGCTCTTTCATAATCATATAATAGACTTAGAACATAAAAAAGCTTTTTTGACAAAGCTTTATGGCACAGGTAACAGGGGAGGCTGATTTTGTCCTATATCTCATTAGATGAAGTATCACGGTTTTATAAGATGGGGGATCATACGATTTATGCGAATAAAGACATCACCTTTACAATAGAAAAAGGCGAGCTAGTGGTTATCCTAGGTGCTTCTGGTGCAGGAAAATCTACTTTATTAAATATTTTAGGTGGAATGGATCAAGCTGATCAGGGGCAGGTTCTGATTGATGGGCAAGATATTACCCATTTTAATAGCAAGCAATTGACGGCTTACCGCCGTGAGAATGTCGGCTTTGTATTTCAATTTTATAATTTAGTTCCCAATCTTACTGCTAAGGAAAATGTTGAATTGGCAGTTGAGCTTGTCCGGCATCATCGTGATCCTAGTGAGGCATTGGCGGATGTTGGCCTTAAGGAAAGGCAAAATCATTTTCCCAGTCAGTTATCAGGCGGGGAGCAGCAGCGCGTTTCGATTGCTCGCGCCTTGGCTAAGTCGCCTAAGCTATTGCTTTGTGATGAACCTACGGGAGCTTTAGATTATCAAACTGGTAAGCAAGTTTTGACATTATTGCAAGACCCTCGCACACACCCAAGCTACCACGGTCATTATTGTTACGCACAATAGTGCTTTAGCTTCGATGGCTGATCGAGTGATTCGTTTGCATGATGCTAAAGTCGAGTCTATCACGGTTAACGCCCAGCCAGTTCCTATCGCTAATATTGACTATTAAAAGGAGCAGTAAATGCATACGCTATGGAAATCGCTTTTTCGATTGATTAGGGAAACCAAGGCACGTTTTATCTCACTCTTTTTATTAATGACTTTGGGTTCGTTTGCTTTAGTTGGTTTAAAAGCAGCAGGACCTGACTTAGAGCAAACAGGAAATGCCTTTATTAGACGCCACCGGGTGGCTGATGTGATGGTACTAGCAAATCAAGGCTTTTCAGAGCGGGAAAAAGAGCGATTGGCTCACCTAGACAAGGTTGATACGAGTTATAGCCGAGTGTTAGAAGCAACTATGGGTCACAAAGGAAAGCAGGCTATCCGTTTGTTTCAAAAACCGAGCCAGCAGTCCTTATTTCAGCTTACAGCAGGGCGCTTGCCTCAAATGAAGACCGAGGTTGCACTAGCTCCCTGGTTAGAAAAGCAATATCCTTTAGGTAGCTCGATTAGCTTAAAGCCGCAAAATCACGGCACTTTAAGATATAGAGATTATAAGGTGGTAGGCTTTGCCTATTCTTCAGAAATTTGGTCAAAGACCAACCTTGGTGCTTCTACACAAGGTGATGGGAATCTTAAGGCCTATGCGGTACTCTCAAAAGAAGCTTTTCAAATGCCTGAGAATATGGCCCGCATCTCTTATCAGGATTTAGCTCCTCTTGGTGGCTTTACTAAGGCCTATAAAATGCAACTTCAAAAGTATCAAGCAGCCCTTGATCAAAAACTAAAAACGCTGACACAAGAAGCTAAGCAGCGCCAGCAAAAAGTCCTCCAACAGACCAAGGACAACAAAAAGATAGGGAAAGAAAGGTTTCTAGAGTCACCTAGGTTTACAAGCTTTAATCGGATGACTCTAGCTGGGTCAGAAGGTTATCAGTCGTATGATACTGCTATTAGGTCCATTCAGATGATTGGTCAAATCTTCCCCCTTGTTTTATACATAGTGGCTGCCCTAGTGACCTTTACTACGATTTCACGCTATGTTGATGAAGAGCGGCTCAATTTAGGTTTATTGTTAGCTATGGGCTACTCTAAACAGGCCACTGGAATGACGGTAATAACCTATGGCTTTTTGGCTAGCTTTTGGGGCAGCTTATTGGGAATTATTGGTGGAACCTATTATCTAGCTGATTTGATTGCAGGTATTATTGTTAAGCCACTGGGCCTTGGACAAGTTAGTCTTGTTTTTGATGTATCATCTGCAGCCTTGGCCCTTGTTTTTGCTATGGTTGCGGCAGTTTTACCAGCCTTTTTGGTCGTTCGACAGACCCTTTTAGCTCGTCCAGCGCAGCTATTGGTGCCAAAACCACCCACTAAGGGGGCAAAGGTATTTTTAGAATATTGGCCTTGGCTTTGGGGTAAGCTATCGTTTACGCAAAAGGTCACTACCCGTAATATGTTACGCTCCAAAAAAAGGATGATGATGACCTTGCTTGGGGTGGCAGGTTCTGTGACTTTAATGTATGCTGGCCTTGGGCTTCAAGCTTCTTTGTCGTCTATGGTAAAACAACAGTTTCATCAATTGACGCCTTATGATTTACTGGTTTTTGTGAAAAAGCAAAGGCAAACAAGAGATTTTAAACGGTTAGAGCATACTTTGGAAAGCTCTGCTATTGCTGATAAGCAAGAGGTCCGGATTAGTCAGCTGCAGGTCACTATTGACGGCCAGACGAATAAGCAAGCTGTTACGATCTTAGTGAGCCCAAATGCCAGCCTACACCCTTTTATTGGGCTATATGACGCTCGTTTTGGCCAGTGCCTTCGGGTGCCTGAGCGAGGAATCCTTTTATCCGATCTTTTATCCAAAGCCTATCAGGTCAAAGAGGGGCAGATGCTAACGATTACAGACGATCAAGGTCAAACCTATCAAGCACGCGTTGCGGGTATTATTGATATGAAGGTTGGGCATTACATAGTGGTTTCACAGGGTTATTATCAACATGTCTTTGCTCAGCTTCCTGTAGAAGATGGCTATTTTCTTCAATTACAGTCTAGGCGAGCAAGTGCGATTAAAGCAGCAGCAAGTACCATTTTAAAGGAGCCAGCAGTTAGCCATGTCAGTCAACAATTGACACTGCGCCATTCTGTAGAAGCTACTGTTCGCTCCTTACGTCATATCATGATTCTTTTGGTGGTTTTAGCTACGGTTTTAGCTTTGGTGATTCTGTATAATTTAACAGCTATCAACATGGCTGAGCGGGCACGAGAACTCTCAACCCTAAAAGTCTTAGGTTTTTATGATGGAGAAGTTACCTTTTATATCTATCGTGAAACGCTTGTTTTGACAGGGCTTGGTATCTTACTTGGTTTGCTTGGGGGATGGGGCCTTCACCGATTGATCATGGCACAGTTAGTAACGGAGTCCATGCAATTTGGTCATGCTATTGCGTGCTATGTGCTGGCTCTACCTATTTTTACCATTTGTTTGGTCGTTGCCAGCTTAGCTTTTTGGGTTCATTATCAGCTTAAGCGCATGGATATGCTTGAAGCCTTGAAGTCGGTTGACTAAAGTCAGAAAAAAGGCAGTAGTGGGATATATCAGCCCTTGTTTTTCATTTTTCACTTGAGGAATTAGGAGAAATGTAGTAGTATTTAAATACTATATTTTAATAGAAGGATACTAGAGTAATGCAAGAGCAGATTAGGGCTTATTTGGAAGATGGCCGTCCTAAGATTCGTTTAGCTGAGGTGACAGAATGCTTTAAAGGAAAAGCGATCGCTAAGCAGCTGCCACCAGGTGACTTTCGCCTTATTAATTTATCAGATATGGGCAATGAAGGCATTCATTATGAGAGCCTGCGCTCTTTTCAACAGGATCGCAGGCAACTCCTGCGCTATATTCTAGAAGATGGTGATGTGCTGATTGCTTCTAAGGGTACCGTCAAAAAGGTCTGTGTCTTCCATCAACAAGACCATGAAACGCTTGCTTCTTCCAATATAACGGTGCTACGTCCCACATCACATGTGCGTGGTTACTACATTAAATTTTTCCTAGATTCGATGATTGGCCAGGCATTTTTGGAGGCAGTTGACCGTGGTAAAAATGTGATGAACCTCTCAACAAAAGAATTACTGGAAATTCCGATTCCAGAATTACCTCTAGTCAAACAAGATTATCTCATTAGCCGTTATCTTAGAGGCTATAATGATTACCAACGCAAGATGCTGCGGGCCAAGCAGGAGTGGGATCACCTTCGTGCTGAAATTGAACGCCATCTTAATTAACATAATTCCATTAAAAAGAGAAAGAAAATGAAAGAAATAAAATGTCCGCATTGCCAGACTGTTTTTACGATTGATGAGTCTGAGTACAGTCAACTCCTGGCTCAAGTACGAGGAGAGGCGTTTGACAACGAGCTGACTGATCGCTTACACAAAGAGGTCCAGCTCCTTGAGGAACGTTCGCAGTCGCAACTGCAAAAAGCTATCTCAGAAAAGGAACAAGAGATTTTAGGATTACAAAGTCAGCTTGAGCAGCTTGCAAAAGAGCAAAACTTTAAACAAAATCAGCTTTTGGCTGACAAAGAAAAAGAGATCTTGACACTAGAGAGTAAGCTATCTCAGCTCAGCTCCCAAAACGCATTGGACTTGGCCAAAGGCTTAGCAGCTAAAGAAAAAGAAGTCTCCCAGTTACAACATCAACTAGATAAACTCTCACTTGAGCAAGCGCGTGCTTACCAGGAGCAATTAGTGAAAATCGAAAAAGAACGGGATCAGGCGCAAAGCCAGCTGGCTCTGCAAGAAAAAGAAAGTCAATTATCAGTTAATGCATTGAAATCTTACTATGATGCTCAATTAACCGCTGCAAATGAACAAGTTGCTTTTTATAAAAATTTTAAAGCGCAGCAATCCACTAAAGCCATTGGCGAGAGTCTGGAAAACTATGCTGAAACCGAATTTAATAAGGTGCGTAGCTATGCTTTTCCCAATGCAACTTTCACCAAGGATAATACCCTATCAGCACGTGGATCCAAGGGAGACTTTATTTACCGCGAAACAGATGAAAATGGCGTCGAGCTGCTTTCGATTATGTTTGAGATGAAAAACGAAGCTGATACGACCAAAACCAAGCATAAAAACAGTGATTTTTTCAAGGAATTGGATAAAGATCGCACTGAAAAAGAATGTGAATATGCTGTACTTGTGTCCATGCTTGAGGCAGACAATGACTATTATAATACAGGGATTGTTGATGTTAGTCATGAATTCCCCAAGATGTATGTTGTTCGTCCGCAATTATTCATCCAGTTGATTGGCTTATTGCGTAATGCCGCTTTAAATGCTCTTCACTACAAGCAGGAACTAGCTCTTGTAAGGGAACAGCATATTGACATTACCCATTTTGAAGAAGATCTGGATCACTTCAAGACTGCTTTTGCTAAAAACTATAATTCTGCCAGCCAAAACTTTAAAAAGGCGATTGACGAAATTGACAAATCAATCAAACGCATGGAGGAAGTCAAGCGTTTCTTAACGACCAGCGAAAACCAGTTGCGTCTAGCTAACAATAAACTAGAGGATGTGTCTGTGAAAAAATTAACGCGACACAATCCAACGATGCGAGCCAAATTTGATGAGCTCTAGATAATCGGATAAGAACACTCAGTGTACGCTTGATACTTTGACATTGCAAGTTGGTGACGACTAAGACTGATTGCTTGTCAAAGTTCTTTCAATGGCGTTATAATAAATAAGTTATAAGAAAGAATAAAGTAGATGAAATCGGGAATTATCAATGTCAAAAAAGACGCAGGTATGACTTCGCATGATGTTGTATTTAAGCTGCGACGGATGCTTCATGAGAAAAAAATTGGACACGGAGGGACCCTGGACCCGGATGTAGTGGGAGTGTTACCGATTGCAGTTGGACGAGCAACGCGGGTCATTGAATACATGAGCGATGCTGGTAAGAGCTACCACGGTCAAATCACCCTGGGTTATGCCACATCAACAGAAGATGCTAGTGGTGAGATTGTTCAGAGGACGCCAGTGTCTTCTGATCTGACCGAAGCAATGGTTGATCAGGCTATGACTAGTTTTTTAGGTGAAATTGAACAAATTCCTCCGATGTATTCTGCAGTAAAAGTCAAGGGACGTAAGCTGTACGAATATGCCCGTGCTGGCCAATCAGTAGAGCGTCCGAAGCGCCAGGTTCAGATTAAAAGCTTTGAACGCACAACGCCGCTTGTCTTTGAAAAAGACTTATGCCGTTTTGGTTTTAAGGTCACCTGTGGCAAAGGGACTTATGTGCGAACACTGGCTGTAGATTTGGGGCAAAAACTAGGTTACGCCAGCCATATGTCTTATTTACAACGAACGGCTGCTGCCGGCTTAGCTATTGATTCAGCACTTAGCCTAGAAGAAATTTCGTCTAAGCTAAAAGCCAACGATTGGTCCTTCTTATTGCCCATCGAAGCAGGAGTAGCAGATTTGCCACAGGTTCAACTTAGTCAAGCTGCCTATACTGATATTAGCTTTGGTCGACAGGTCATCTTAGCCGTAGAGGCGCCATTAGTGGCTGCTTTTTATAAACAAAAATTGGTTGCCATTTTAGAGCGTAGATCAAAAGCTTACAAACCCAAAAAAGTATTAATAGAATAAATAGGAATATTATGGACATTCAACAGATTGAAACCTATCAAGACATTCATGAATCCAAGCCGACAGTGCTTGTTTTAGGCTACTTTGATGGCTTACACCGAGGACATAAGTCCTTGTTTGATAAAGCGCAGACTCTAGCCCAGGCAGAAGGACTTGATGTGGTTAGTTTCACCTTTAATGAAAGTCCCAAGCTTGCTTTTGTTAAATATCAACCAGATCTTCTCTTACATATTACACGCCCTGATTTACGTTACCAAAAATTTGCCGAATATGGTGTTAAGCGTTTGTATTTAACAGATTTTACCACAACCTTTTCAAAAATTTCCTCGGATGACTTTATTGAATCGTTTATCGGAAAACTTAACCCTAAGTATATCGTGGTGGGCTTTGATTATAAATTTGGTCATAATCGCACCGATAGTGATTATTTGCGACGTAATTTTGCAGGTACTGTCTATACCATGCCAAAATTGCAAGAAGCTGGTCGGAAAATTTCCTCCACCTGGATACGAGAGGCTATCTATGCTGGCGAAGTTGCCCAGGCTAATCGCTTGCTAGGTTATCAATTTTCTACACGAGGTATGGTTGTTCATGGTGATGCTCGTGGTCGGACCATTGGTTTTCCTACAGCAAATTTAGCACCGATTGACCGCACTTTTATCCCAGCCGATGGGGTCTATGTGACTGATGTCGTGGTCCGGGGGAATCGCTACCGCTCTATGACCAGTATTGGTAAGAATGTCACTTTTGGTGGAAAAGAGATGCGCTTAGAAGTTAATATCTTTGGTTTTGATGGTGAACTTTATGGTGAGTCTTTAGAAATTATCTGGCTTGATAAGATTCGTAATATGGAAAAATTTGAGGGCATTGAAGAACTAGTGGACCAACTTAACCATGATAAAGAAATTGCATTAAATTGGAAAAAAGATAGCCAATTTAATTAAATTTTTGTATAATGAGGTAAGCAAAAACAATTGAGGAATGATATGGTTACCTTATTTTTATCACCAAGTTGTACTTCTTGTCGTAAAGCAAGAACATGGCTCTTAAAGCATGAAGTTGATTTTGAAGAACATAATATTATAACAAGCCCCTTGAATCACGATGAATTGATGACCATTTTGTCGTTTACAGAAAATGGAACAGAAGATATTATCTCTACACGGTCTAAAGTCTTTCAGAAACTGGACATTGATGTTGAAGATTTGTCGATTTCGGATTTGATTGAATTGATTGCCACCAATCCAAGTTTGCTGCGCCGGCCAATCATCATGGATGATAAGCGGATGCAGATAGGTTTCAATGAAGATGAAATTCGTGCCTTTCTTCCTAGAGACTATCGCAAACAAGAACTACGCGAAGCCACAATTCGTGCAGAAATCGAGGGATAAGATGACTACCAATTATCACTATCCTCTCGATGCAAGTTGGAGCACTGATGAAATTGTCTCAGTGCTTCATTTTTTGAATCAGGTCGAATTAGCCTATGAGTCAAAAGCTGATGCAACGACAGTACTACAAGCATATCATGCCTTTAAACAAGTTGTTAAAAGCAAGGCGCAAGAAAAACAAATTGATAAGCAATTTGGTAAAAGCAGTGGCTATTCTACCTATAAAACAGTCCAAAAGGCTAAGGAACTTAAAAAAGGATTTTTTACAGTTGAAAAATAAGTTTGAATTTGCAAAAACAATGATTAATCAGGCTGCTGACTATCTCAAAGTCCATCAGCAAGGACAACTAGATGTCCACGTCAAGTCTAAGGCCGATGATTTGGTTACAAATCTAGACAAGGAAATTCAGAACCTTCTTATTGAGGCCATTCACGAGCGCTATCCAGATGATCACATTCTAGCAGAAGAAGACAATGTTCGCCATGATATAACAGATGGTTCTGTTTGGGTTTTAGATCCCATTGATGGCACGCTGAATTTTGTTGTTCAAAAGGATAACTATGCCATCATGGTTGCCTATTATGAGAATGGTCATGGTCAGTTTGGCTTAATCTATGATGTGGTACAAGACTTATTATTAGCTGGTGGCGGTCAATTTCCGGTCACTGTGAATGACCGCAGTGTCGAACCACTTCAAGAGGTCAACTTGGAGCGCTCACTTGTTGCCTGTAATGCAGGACTTTTATTGGCTAATGACCATAATATTCAAGCGTTTATCAATCAGACCTTAGGAGTCCGAATATATGGTAGCGCGGGCATTTCGATGATGCGGGTTATGCGCCAGCAATTGCTTGCCTATTTTTCCTATATCCAACCATGGGACTATGCAGCTGCTAAGATTTTAGGCGAAGCCTTGGGTTATCAGACTCTAACTATTGATGGACAGGAACCAGATTTTATGAGTCCCCAGAAAATTATGTTTGTGCCGAAATCACTCGTACCGGCCATCTTAGCAATTACACAAAAGGGTGAACAGTAAGCAATATGAATCTACCGACTGATTTTATGAATAAATACAAAGCAATACTTGGCTTAGAAGCTGAAGTATTCTTTTCTTCTTTTGATGAAAGTGCAGTTAGTGCTTTTCGAGTTAACCCACTAAAGCCAGTTGTTAAAACCTATGAAAACCCAATTCCCAAGACACCATGGGGGTATTATGGAAAGATTTCAGGGAGAAGTATTGATCATGTGACTGGTCTGGTCTACTCACAAGAACCGGCAGCGCAAATGGTCGGCCAAGTCGCTCAGCCCTCACCTGGGATGAAAGTATTAGATTTAGCAGCAGCACCAGGCGGCAAATCAACTCATTTACTTGCTTACTTGAATAATACAGGTTTGCTTGTCAGTAATGACATTTCCAAAAAGCGAAGTCAGACTCTGGTTGAGAATATCGAACGTTTCGGTGCTCGTAATGTGATTGTCACTAATGAATCTGCTCAGCGGCTTGCGAACGTTTTTCGAGACTATTTTGATATGATTGTTTTAGATGCGCCTTGTTCTGGCGAAGGAATGTTTCGTAAAGATCCAGCAGCGATGGCTTATTGGCACCCGAATTATCCTAAGGAATGTGCTGAACTGCAAAAAGAAATCCTACAGGATGCTTTAAAAATGTTAAAACCAGGTGGTGTTTTGGTTTACTCAACGTGTACCTGGTCGCCTGAAGAAAATGAAGAAGTTGTCCAGTGGTTGTTAGACGATTACCCACTAGAACTTGAGGAACTGCCACTACTTAATGGAATGACTCCTGGCCTAGGCCTTTCTCAGGTGGCGCGCATGTATCCCCATCACTTTGTGGGTGAAGGCCAGTTTGTCGCGAGATTGCGTGATACGAGGCCAATTGGTAAAGAACCAAGGCGTAAAAGCTCGAGAAGCAACCTGACACAAGAGCAAAAGCAGCTCTGGCATGCATTTGCAAAGCACCACTTGGCCACTTCTTTAGATGGCATTTTGCAGACCTTCGGTGATCACCTCTACTTGCTACCTAGTGATTTACCTGACCTACGTGGCATTCGTATCGCTAGAAACGGCCTAGAACTTGGCACTTTTAAGAAAAAACGCTTTGAGCCGTCCTTTGCTTTGGGCTTAGCACTTGGCCCCAAGGACGTCAACCTAAGCCTAGCTATTGATGAAGAGGCTTTTAGAAAATATGTTGCCGGGCATTCCCTAAAACTAAGCCAGACTTTGCCTACTGACTGGTATTTAGTGACTGTCCAGGGGCTAGGAATTGGTTTTTCAAAGGTAGTCGGAGATACCTTAAAAAACAGTTTCCCAAAGGGGTTACGTTTTTAGTAACCTTACTTTTGCGACATTAATTTTAAGTCGAAATGACTTTTAAAGGTTTAATAGATATGGTACTATAGTTTTTGAGCTAAAATTAGCATATTATCTCATTTTTTAGTCTAACGTTAGGAAAATAATCATGCATATGAAAAAGAAATTCTTTTTAGTCAGCTTGTTAGCAGTATCAAGTTTCTTGTTAACAGCTTGTTCTAGCTGGATTCAAAAAGGCGAGTCCATTACGGCGGTGGGCTCAACAGCGCTCCAACCCTTGGTAGAGGCGGTTGCAGACGAATTTGGTCATCACCACTTAGGAAAGACGATCAATGTCCAAGGGGGCGGCTCTGGTACCGGACTGTCACAAGTTCAGTCAAAGTCAGTCCAGATTGGGAACAGTGATTTGTTTGCTGAAGAAAAAGAAGGGATTAATGCAACAAAACTAGTTGATCATCAAGTGGCTGTAGCAGGCTTAGCTGTGATTGCCAACTCCAAAGTCAAGGTCTCTAATTTAACTACTGAGCAGTTGCGCAAGATTTTTGCTGGTGAGTATACCAACTGGAAGCAAGTTGGTGGCCAGAATTTAGAGATTTCTGTAATCAACCGCGCAGCAAGTTCAGGTTCACGTGCGACTTTTGATACGGTGATCATGGGCAATACCCATGCCAAACAAGCACAAGAACAAGATTCCAATGGCATGGTTAAATCCATTGTTTCTCAAACGCCTGGAGCCATCTCCTATCTAGCTTTCTCCTATGTTGATGATTCTGTTAAATCCTTAACATTGAACGGTTTTGAACCCAATGCAAAAAATGTTGCAACCAATGACTGGCCACTCTGGTCTTACGAACATATGTATACCAATGGTCAAGCAGAGGGGCTTACCAAAGAATTTCTTGACTTCATGCGCTCAGAAGAAGTTCAAACAAAGATTGTGAAGCACATGGGATATATCTCTATCTCAGATATGAAAGTCGTTAAAAGCTATGACGGCACAGTATCTAAAAAGTAGTGGGGGAATTATGAAAAATCAGGATTTGGCTAAGACATTAGCATCACCTTCAAAAAATTCGCGCTTAGAAAAATTTGGTCGCACAATTACCTTTTTATGTTTAGCATTAATTGTTTTTATCGTGGCAATGATTTTAATCTTTGTGGCCCAAAAAGGCCTGTCAACATTTTTTGTTAATCATATTAACTTATTTGATTTCCTGTTTGGTAAAGAATGGCAACCCAGTGTAAAAGATAGCAGGGGTCTTCCTTATTTGGGAGCTTTACCAATGATTTCTGGTTCCTTTTTGGTGACCATATTATCGGCTTTGATTGCCACACCTTTTGCCATTGGCGCAGCTGTTTTTATGACGGAAATTTCACCAAAGTACGGTGCTAAATTGCTACAACCAGCAGTAGAATTACTGGTTGGCATTCCTTCGGTTGTGTATGGGTTTATTGGTTTGCAGATTGTTGTCCCATTTGTCCGTTCCATTTTTGGTGGTACCGGCTTTGGGATCCTCTCAGGTGTATTTGTCCTCTTTGTTATGATTTTACCAACCGTTACATTTATGACAACAGATAGCTTACGAGCAGTGCCTAGGCATTATCGCGAAGCGAGTATGGCAATGGGAGCTACTCGCTGGCAGACTATTTGGCGTGTTGTCTTAAATGCTGCTCGCCCGGGTATCTTTACGGCGATTATCTTTGGGATGGCTAGAGCTTTTGGTGAGGCGCTAGCGATTCAAATGGTTGTCGGCAACTCAGCTGTCATGCCAACTTCTTTGACTACACCAGCGGCCACTCTAACGTCTGTACTTACAATGGGAATTGGTAATACTGTAATGGGTACGGTTCAAAACAATGTTCTATGGTCCTTGGCCCTTGTGCTTTTATTAATGAGTCTTGCCTTTAATACCTTAGTCAAATTAATTACGAAAGAGAGAAAGAGAAACTATGAACGCTAAAAAGCTCGATAAATTAGCAACAGGTATTCTTTATAGTATTGCTGGAATTATTGTAGCTATCTTGGCTTCACTAATTCTCTTTATCTTACTGCGTGGTTTACCACACATTAGCTGGCATTTTCTGACAGGACAATCTTCCTCTTACGAAGCTGGCGGTGGGATTGGGATTCAATTGTATAACTCCTTTTTTCTATTAGTTATTACCTTATTAATTTCCATTCCCTTGTCAACAGGTGCTGGAATATATTTAGCAGAATATGCTAAAAAAGGCCCATTGACTAATTTTATTCGCACTTGTATTGAAATTTTGTCTTCCTTACCATCAGTGGTTGTTGGTTTATTTGGTTACTTGATTTTTGTGGTCCAATTTCAATATGGTTTTTCCATTATTTCTGGTGCCTTAGCTCTTACAGTATTTAATTTACCCCAGATGACCCGAAATGTTGAGGACAGTTTACTGCACGTACACCATACGCAGCGGGAAGCAGGGCTTGCTTTAGGCCTTTCTCGTTGGGAGACAGTCTTTTATGTTGTCGTACCAGAGGCACTACCTAGTATCGTAACGGGTATTGTGCTTGCTTCAGGCCGTATTTTTGGTGAAGCAGCAGCCCTCATTTATACAGCTGGTCAATCTGCACCAGCGCTTGATTGGCATAATTGGAACCCTCTAAGCGTCACGAGCCCCATCTCTATCTTTCGTCAATCAGAAACCTTAGCTGTGCATATTTGGAAGGTTAATAGTGAAGGGACTATTCCAGATGCCACCTTAGTTTCTGCTGGTAGCGCAGCAGTCTTACTAGTCTTTATACTATTATTTAATCTATCAGCTCGTTTTATTGGTAAGAGACTGCATTCTCGATTAACAGCAGCAAAATAAGTCAGAAGGAGAAAAGATGACTGAATATAATTGGAACGAACGCCATATCGTTACGTTCCCTGAAGAATCAATCGCCCTATCCACAAAGGACTTACATGTATATTATGGCAATAAAGAAGCTATCAAAGGCATTGATATGCAGTTTGAAAAAAATAAAATCACCGCTTTGATTGGTCCATCTGGTTGTGGTAAATCAACTTATTTGCGTAGCTTAAATCGCATGAATGACACCATTGATATAGCTAAGGTTACTGGCGAAATCCTATATCAAGGAATAGATGTCAATCGTAAGGACATGAATGTGTATGAAATACGCAAACATATTGGTATGGTTTTCCAGCGCCCGAATCCCTTTGCTAAATCCATTTATCGTAATATTACTTTTGCCCATGAGCGTGCTGGTGTTAAAGACAAACAAGTCCTAGATGAAATTGTCGAAACTTCCTTGAAACAAGCTGCCCTTTGGGAGCAGGTCAAGGATGATTTGCATAAGTCTGCCTTTACCTTATCAGGTGGTCAGCAACAACGCCTCTGTATTGCTCGGGCGATTTCTGTTAAACCAGATATTTTGCTCATGGATGAGCCAGCATCAGCTTTAGATCCAATTGCCACCATGCAATTAGAAGAGACCATGTTTGAATTGAAGAAAGATTATACGATTATCATCGTTACCCACAATATGCAGCAAGCAGCGCGTGCTAGTGATTATACCGCTTTCTTTTATTTGGGGGATGTTATCGAATACGATAAAACACGAAATATCTTCCAAAATGCAAAATGTCAATCGACCAATGATTATGTATCAGGTCATTTTGGATAGAAAGGAATATGATGGCAGAACCTATATTAACCGTCAATGATTTATCGGTTTACTATAACAAAAAGAAAACCTTAAACAATGTTAGTCTTGAACTCTATCCAAATGAAATTACCGCTTTTATTGGCCCGTCAGGCTCTGGAAAGTCTACCTTACTACGAGCTATCAACCGGATGAGTGATTTAAATCCGGAAGTAACAGTGACCGGTTCTATCGTCTATAATGGGCATAACATTTATAGTCCACGCACGGATACTGTTGATTTGCGTAAAGAAATTGGCATGGTTTTCCAACAACCCAATCCTTTTCCTATGTCTATTTATGAAAATGTCGTGTATGGGCTGCGCTTAAAAGGCATACGTGATAAGCAGATGCTTGACCAAGTTGTTGAATCCGCTTTAAAGGGGGCATCTATCTGGGATGAAGTAAAAGATCGCTTACACGATTCAGCCTTAGGCTTATCAGGCGGCCAGCAACAACGTGTTTGCGTTGCGCGTGTTTTAGCAACTAGCCCTAAAATCATTTTATTGGATGAGCCAACTTCAGCCTTGGACCCTATATCCGCTGGAAAAATCGAAGAAACCTTATTTGCCTTGAAAAAAGAATACACCCTAGTTATTGTTACACGCTCAATGCAGCAAGCTTCGCGTCTATCTGATCGAACTGGTTTCTTCTTAGCGGGTGATTTACTTGAATTTGGTAATACCAAAGCCATGTTTATGAATCCTAAACGAAAAGAAACAGAAGACTATATTTCTGGTAAATTTGGCTAATTAGGATTTGTTAGAAAAGAAGGAAAACAAATGTATGTTAAGAACAAAATTTGAAGAAGAATTAGATAAATTACATAATCAATTCTACTCAATGGGGACTGAAGTGCTAGCACAGCTTAACAAAACAGTTCGTGCTTTTGTGAGTCATGACCGCGACTTAGCAAAAGAAGTCATTGAGGATGATGAACTTATCAATGAATTTGAAGCAAAACTCGAAAAGAAATCGTTGGAGATTATTGCTTTGCAACAACCCGTTTCCAATGATTTACGAACAGTTATTACGGTTTTAAAGGCTTCTAGTGATATTGAACGAATCGGTGACCACGCTGCTTCCATTGCGAAGGCTACTATCCGGATGAAGGGTGAGGAACGTATCCCGATTGTTGAAGAAAAAATTAACCAGATGGGAAAAGAAGTTAAGTATATGGTTGAGGATGCTTTGAATGCCTATATCAATTCCGATGACAAAAAGGCTTACGAAATTGCAGCTCATGATGAAATCATTGACAACTATTTCCGAGATATTCAAGCCTTAGCGGTTGAAGAGGTTCGTAAAACGCCAGATGCAGTCTTTGCTGGTAAAGAATATTTTCAAGTTTTGATGTTTTTAGAGCGCATTGGAGATTATGCTCGCAATATTTGTGAGTGGGTAGTTTACCTTAAAACCGGTAAAATTATTGAATTATAACAAAATGTGCTATAATAGTGATTAAGTATTATCTAATCACTATTTTTAGTTATCATAAGGAGATTTATGAAAGCAGTAGAACATTTGATTAAAAAATTTGTTCCAGAAAACTATAATATCTTTTTAGATATTAATCGTAAGGAAAAGACATTTTCCGGAAATGTTGCCATTACTGGCGAAGCCTTGGATAATGTTATTTTGTTGCACCAAAAAGATTTAGCTATTCACTCAATTTTGTTAGATAACGAAGCTGTCCCTTACCAAGTTGATGCAGATAATGAGACAGTACGCATTGAGTTACCTATCACTGGTGTGATGACTTTAGTTATTGAGTTTTCCGGTCAGATTACAGATAACATGACGGGAATCTACCCATCTTACTACACACGCGAAGGCCTCAAAAAAGAAGTCATTTCCACACAGTTTGAGAGTCACTTTGCACGTGAAGCTTTTCCATGTATTGATGAACCCGAAGCAAAAGCAACTTTTGATTTAAGTATTAAGTTTGATCAAGAGTCCGATGAAATCGTTTTGTCAAACATGCCAGAGATTAATATTGATTTGCGACAAGAAACAGGGATTTGGACTTTTGATACGACACCGAGAATGTCCTCTTACTTGCTTGCTTTTGCCTTAGGTGATTTGCACGGCTTAACAGCAAAAACCGCTAATGGAACTGAAGTTGGTATTTTTGCCACTAAAGCACATCCAAGTTCTTCATTAGAATTTGCTTTGGATATTGCTGTGCGCGCAATTGAATTTTATGAGAATTACTTTGGCGTCAAATACCCAATTCCGCAATCTTACCATATTGGTCTGCCTGATTTTTCAAGTGGCGCAATGGAAAACTGGGGACTGGTGACCTACCGCGAGATTTATTTGTTAGTTGACCAAAACTCTACAGCAGAGAGTCGCCAACAGGTTGCACTGGTTATTGCTCACGAGTTAGCTCACCAATGGTTTGGTAACTTGGTCACCATGAAATGGTGGGACGACCTATGGCTCAATGAAAGCTTTGCCAATATGATGGAATATGTCTGTGTTGATGCCCTTGAGCCTGAGTGGAATATCTTTGAAGATTTCCAAACAGTCGGTGTACCAAATGCGCTTAAACGTGATGCTACAGATGGCGTCCAATCTGTGCATGTTGAGGTGAATCATCCAGATGAAATTAACACCTTATTTGATCCAGCCATTGTGTATGCAAAAGGTAGCCGTTTAATGCATATGTTGCGTCGTTGGCTAGGTGATGAAGCTTTCAGAGAAGGCCTTAGAGCTTACTTTGAGAAACATCAATATTCCAATACCGTCGGACGTGATTTATGGGACGCTCTTTCAGAGGCATCTGGTAAGGATGTAGCTGGCTTTATGGATGCTTGGTTAGAACAGCCCGGTTATCCTGTTTTGCATGCGCGTTTAGTGGATGACCAGTTAATTCTTAGTCAAGAGCAATTCTTTATTGGAGAAGCAAGTGATAAAGAACGCCTTTGGCCAATTCCTTTAAATGCTAATTGGTCAGGTCTGCCTGAGATTTTAAATGAAAAAGAACTCGTTATTGAGCATTATTCACAACCTGCTCAAGCTAATGAAGGGGCTCTGCGGTTTAATACCGAAAATACGGCTCACTACATTACCTTCTATGACGACCAGTTGTTCGCTGATTTGGTAGCGCAAGTCCAAGAGCTTGATAACACATCGCTCTTGCAGCTCCTCCAAGAACGTCGCCTTCTGGCAGAAAGCGGCCAGCTTGCCTACGCTGAATTACTACCATTGATCAGCAAGTTTACTGGTAAAAAATCATTCATGGTTGCTGAGGCGATTCGCCAAATCGTTATGGGCTTGAAGCGCTTTGTGGAGGAAGAATCTCCTGAGAATGCAGCCTTTAAGCGTAGTGTGATTGCTATTTTCCATGAAGACTTTAGCCACCTTGGTTTTGAAAAAACTGCTTTTGAAACGGACCAAGATGAAATGGTGCGGCAAATTGCTCTGACGCAGTTGATTACTATGGGTAGTTCAGATGTCATCGAACAAGCGCATGCGATTTTCCAAAATCATCGATCTGATATTTCAGGGCTTCCTGCAGCGATTCGCCGCTCGATCCTCTTGAATGAGATGATGTATTTTGAATCTCAAGAATTGGTTGAGCTCTTCTTTGAGACTTATATCCATACACGCGATAACAATTTACGCTCTGAGCTGGCCTTTGCCTTGTCGCATACGACCCAAGAAGATACGCTTGCACGCATTTTTGATAGTTTCACAAACAAAGATATTATCAAACCGCAAGACCTTTCGATGTGGTACCGTTTCTTGCTTGCTCGTCCTTTTACTCAAACAGCTGTTTGGGCCTGGGCGCGTGACAATTGGTCTTGGATTAAAGGAGCGCTTGGTGGTGATATGAGTTTTGATAAATTTGTTATCTATCCAGCAAATGAATTCCGCACATCACAACTGCTAAAAGAATATAAGGCGTTCTTTGAACCGCAATTAACTGATATGGCGATTAGTCGCAATATTGCAATGGGAATTAATGAAATTCAAGCGCGTCTAACCTTGATTGAAGCGCAAAAACCAGCTGTTTTGGCTCAATTAAAAGCCTAAGCAGTTGATGAAAGGGTGCTAGTACCAGTACCCTTTTGTTACCCATTTTATGCTAGCAAAGTTGCCTTGCACAGCTATTTGAGAAGGTTTAATGAAACAATAAAACAGTGATGAACATTGTTTTACTAAGAGGAGGTTGGGACAGTGTTCCAGCCTTCTTTTGCAAGGTGCTTTAGAATTGCTTAAGAAAACTATGTTAAGCTAACTCTTAATAATATAGCACTGTGCTAAATGAGACGAGGTATGTAATGATTAAGCTCTTACTGGTAGAAGATGACTTGAGTTTATCAAATTCCATTTTTGATTTTTTAGATGATTTTGCCGATGTCATGCAGGTTTTTGATGGAGAAGAAGGTATTTTTGAAGCTGAAAGTGGTGTTTATGATCTGATTTTGCTTGATTTAATGTTACCTGGAAAAAATGGTTTTCAGGTATTAAAAGAACTACGAGAGCACGGCATTAATACACCAGTTTTGATTATGACGGCTAAAGAAAGCCTTGATGATAAGGGACACGGCTTTGAACTTGGGGCCGATGATTATCTGACCAAGCCTTTTTACTTGGAAGAATTAAAAATGCGCATCCAGGCCTTGTTAAAACGCTCGGGTAAAATGAGTGATAATCATATGACCTATGGTGATATTGTGGTTGATTTAGAGCGAAATCATGTCGAAGCAAAAGGCCAAGAGGTCGAATTACTGGGAAAAGAATTTGATTTACTAGTGTATTTTTTACAAAATCAAAATGTTATCTTGCCAAAATCACAGATTTTTGATCGCCTTTGGGGGTTTGATAGTGATACAACTTTATCAGTTGTTGAAGTATATGTCTCCAAGGTCAGAAAGAAGCTCAAGGGCACAGATTTTTCGACTAATTTACAAACGTTACGGAGTGTAGGATATATTTTAAAGGCCGATGATTAAATTAAAAAAGTTTTACCAATCAGACCACTTTAACCATTTTTTTCATTTTTTTGCTGTATTCACGGGTATTTTTGTGGTTATGACGATTATTATCCTGCAAATCATGCGTTTTGGTGTCTATTCATCAGTAGATAGTAGCCTAGAGACCGTTTCAAAGCAGTCCAATCTCTATGCCAGTCGTACCATGGAACGGATTACTTCCTTTTATTTTTATAATGATAGTGCCCTAATCAATCCTAGTGAATTTAAGGCAAAATTAGCTAACCAACCCGTGACAAATACAGATATTATCCTTTTTAGTAGTAACGGGACGGTAATTAATGCTATGGATACTTTTTCTAATTTCCATCACTTTACCTTGGATAAAAGCCAACTCAATGAAATTGTAACGAAAAATCTAGAAAATTTTTATGGGCGACAGGAAAAATTCCATACCATTACAGTTCCAGTCCATTCTAAAAATTATCCAGCTGTGGCTTACATGATGGCAGTAGCCAATGTTCAGCAATTGGAAATTGCTAATGAACGTTATGAGCAAATCATTATTATTGTGATGGTTCTCTTTTGGACTATTTCAGTGTTTGCTAGTATCTATCTGGCTAATTGGTCGCGCAAGCCAATCTTGGAAAGCTATGAAAAACAAAAAATGTTTGTTGAAAATGCTAGTCATGAATTACGGACACCACTTGCTGTCTTGCAAAACCGGCTTGAAACCTTATTTCGAAAGCCAAATGAAAGCATTCTTGCTAATAGTGAAGCCATTGCTTCTAGCCTTGAAGAAGTTCGCAATATGCGCATATTGACCACAAACTTATTAAATCTAGCACGGCGAGATGATGGGATTGCACCTCGCTATGAGCCAATTGACCAAGCCTACTTTGAGACTATTTTTAATAATTACCACTTGATAGCAGAAGAATATGGCAAGACCTTCTCTGCTAAAGTGGAAATGTTGCACCCTTTTAAAGGAGATAAGGCACTTTTGAAGCAGCTAGTGACTATTTTGTTTGACAATGCGATGAAATACACTGATAAAGACGGGCAGGTGATGATTAGCATACGCAGTAGTGAAAAAAATCTTTTTATCCAGGTAGCTGATAATGGTCCAGGCATTCGCGATGAGGATAAGGAAAAGATTTTTGATCGGTTTTATCGTGTTGATAAGGCAAGGACCCGGCAAAAAGGAGGCTTTGGCCTTGGCTTGGCTCTAGCAAAACAGATTGTCACCGCCTTAAAAGGTAGCATTAAGGTTCGAGACAACCAGCCCCAAGGCACGGTATTTGATGTAAGAGTTTAACTAACTTTTGTTAGGCTTAGGCGCCCAAACAGCAAGCAGATTAAAAAACCAAGCTATCACTGAGCTGCCTCCCATTGGAATGCTGTTCAATTTAGCTTGTTTTTTATGCTTAATTTTCAGTGACTACTTTAACAAAAAAGCTGTGCAATTTACCAATGTGACCCTAAATAGTCGCAACATAAGGATTAGCTAGCTCCACTATAGGCACAGCCTTTAAGATAAGGGACAAGAGTTTGTGTAGATGAGGTGAGTTGAAAAATGCGTGATAGCCTTTTGCATGTTATCTGCTTGCCTAGCTGATATTTTTTTAGAAGGGTAGGTAGATTTAACAACCGGCAAAATAAAACTGACTCAAGGTATACTCTACTAACTTCCTGATTAAAAGTCATGACGTAGGTTCGCGAATGCCATCAGCACTAGTGACTAAAAGAAAAAACTCCTAGAGGAGTTTTCATTGGTTTATTATTAGCCAAGTTTAGCAGCAAGGCGTGCTTTATCGCGGCTTGCTTTATTTGCATGAATCAAACCTTTTGATTGTGCTTTATCGATGCTTGAAGAAGCAGCACGGAAAAGCTCTTCAGATGGGTTAGCTTCGAATGCTTTGATAGCCGTACGCATAGCTGACTTTTGTGCTGAATTTTTTTCGTTTGCTTTAACGTTAAGTTCAGCGCGTTTGATAGCTGATTTAATATTTGCCAATGTTTTCACCTCCAAATTAATCTAACTACACTATTATATAGAATTTGTCCCTGTTTGGCAAGCCTTTATCATTTTTTCAAATAAATTTCATCGATTTTGTGATCTTTTGCTTTATGGAGAATCAATTCGGCTCGGTTGCGAGTTGGCTCAATGTATTTTTCAAGATTGACCAAGTTAATAGTTGTCCAAACTTCCTTTGCAAAGCTCATCGCCTCAGTCTGAGAAAGAGAGGTAAAGCGGGCATAATAGTTGTTGTGATCATGCCTTGCCAAATCAAGTAAACTGGCAAAGCGTTCTAAGTACCAATTTTCAATGTGACGCCGATCGGCATCAATATAAATAGAAAAATCAAAATAATCACTCATATAGAGACGGTTATTTTGTTGGTTCTGGAAAACATTAATCCCCTCTACAATGAGAAAGTCAGGCGCAGCGATAGTTTGCCACTTGTTGGGCACAATATCGTAGATTTCATGGGAATAGACCGGGATAGCTGCCTTCTGGCCATTTTTCATAGTATCTAAAAAGTTTAATAGCTGCTCCATATTATAAGACTCAGGAAAACCTTTACGATTGAGAATGTTTTTAGCCATTAGCTCCTGGTTTGGGTAGATAAAGCCATCTGTTGTGACGAGCTGAACGTGGCTATTAGGATAGGTTCTGGTGAGTAGGAGTTGTAGTAAGCGGCTCGTCGTTGATTTACCGACAGCAACAGAGCCTGATATTCCGATAATAAAAGGACGCTTATGCGCTTCTTTTTTGAGAAATAGGCTTTTAGAAAATGTCAGATTTTCTTGGTTAATCTGGTATATTTGAATTAAATTGATTAGAGGCAGGTAAACTTCGATAACGTCATTTAAATCAATTTTATCATTAAGACTAGTAATTGTTTGAAGTTCATCAGGTGTTAAAGGTAATTTCGTTTCTTTGTGGAGATTTTTCCACGCAGAGCGGGTTAATCGTTCAAAGTTTACAAATTCACTTGTCATAATTCTCTCCTAGCTGAACACTGTTTTTATTATAACATTAAAGTAGCAAAAGAGGTTAAAAGTGGTATTTGCAAATGACAAAAGAAAAGCAGTTACTCTTGATAGGAGTTAATGAAAACAAATGAAAATAAACAAAAATAGCCTAAAATGGATGTGGCCAAGGGGAAATAGCAGAGCAAAAAACGAACATTATCTCGTGTTCCCTTTGCCAACAAGCGCCTTGTAAACCGTTACAAAGTGTGATAGAATGTATAATAATCTGGTAACGATAGGAAATTCAATGACAAACATGTATTATGATGAAAACCCTGAAAGTAAGCATGATTTGCATACCTTACAGGTCCGTTTATTAGAGCAACCCTTGTGTTTTAAGACAGATGCCGGGGTTTTTTCAAAAAAAATGATCGACTATGGGAGTCAAGTGTTGTTACATACGCTTGACTTTTCAAAAGGCAGCACCGTCTTAGATGTAGGGTGTGGCTATGGTCCCATGGGGATTGCATTAGCAAAGGCCTACCAAGTCAAAGCCACCTTAGTTGATATTAACAATCGCGCTCTTGCTTTAGCTAAGGAGAATGCAAGAGCCAATCACGTTGATGTGACTATTTTTCAGTCAAATATTTATGATTCCGTGGAGGGTAGTTTTCAACATATTATCAGCAATCCACCTATTCGCGCTGGAAAGCAGGTTGTCCATGCGATAATTGAAGATAGCTTGAAATATTTAGAAGACCAAGGTGACTTGACTATTGTTATTCAAAAAAAACAGGGTGCACCGAGTGCTAAAGAAAAAATGCAGTCGGTCTTTGGCAATGTTACCACTCTAAAAAAAGATAAAGGCTATTATATTTTAAGAAGTATCAAAACTGCAAAAAGTTAACGGTCATTCCTTCTTAAAAATAGCACAGCTTTAAGCTGATTGCCTATGGGAATAACTTGCTTAACGTATATCATTAGTATCATCTGGCCTTATCTAAACGCCTCTGATGAGCCGTCACAAGTGCCAGTTAGGGCTTATAGATTTTACTAACTCAGGCGAGCTGATAGCTAAACAAGCTCCCTTGAAAAAAGGATTAGTCTCAGAATGTGCTAACCCATAAAGTAAAAAGTGTTTTTGAAAGTCTGACTGCTTCACCTGGTGTCCTAAGCAGCATTCTAGAGCCTATCTTGGGAAGACTCGGTAGGATTAAAGAGGTCAAAACAGCGCTGTTTGATGGGAAAAATAGCCTTAGAGCTGACAAAAAACAAAAAAACTTGCCACAAACCATGTGGTGTAAACTGATTTTTTTCACAAGAAGAAATCACTGAAAAACAGGCTTACAGAATCTGAAAAAAATGGTAAAATAGGGGATGAACAATTTACCCCTAAAAAATTGGAAAAAAAGTATTTCCTAAGGAGGAAAACAGTGGAAATTAATCAGTATATTGACCATACTCTTTTAAAGGCTGACAGTGTTAAAGTGCAAATTGACCAACTCATTGCAGAAGCAAAAGACTATCATTTTGCAAGTGTCTGTATTAATCCCACATGGGTTGCTTATGCTGCTAAAGCCTTAAAAGATAGCGATGTAAAAGTTTGTACCGTTGTTGGCTTCCCCTTAGGCGCAACAAGCTCAGCAACAAAAGCTTTTGAAACTCAAACAGCTCTTGCTGATGGAGCAGATGAAATTGATATGGTGATCAATATCGGTGCCCTAAAAGATGGCGACAACCAGGCCGTTGAAAAGGACATTAGAGGAGTGGTCAAAGCTAGCGGCGACAAATTGGTCAAAGTTATCATTGAAACCTGTCTATTGACTGATGAGGAGAAGGTCAGAGCCTGCCAATTAGCTGTCAAAGCAGGAGCAGATTTTGTTAAGACTTCAACCGGTTTTTCAACAGGAGGTGCAACGTTTGCTGATGTTAAGTTGATGCGCGAAACGGTCGGACCTGATTTTGGAGTCAAGGCATCAGGAGGAGCTCGCTCGTTTGAGGATGCCAAAGCATTTATTGAGGCTGGGGCAACGCGGATTGGTACCTCTGCTGGCGTTGCAATTATGAAAGGTGACATTGCAAATGGCGGATACTAATCTTGTAGATTTGGCAGTTACAGCAAGCAAGCAGGCCTATGTTCCTTACTCGCATTTTCCCGTAGGAGCTGCAATTGTAACCGCAGATGGGACAGTATATACTGGCTGTAATATTGAAAATGCTAGCTTTGGGTTAACCAATTGTGCTGAACGTACAGCTATCTTTAAAGCGGTGTCTGAAGGTCACAAAGAATTTTCAGAAATTGCCATATACGCTCAGACAGAAAAACCTGTTTCCCCCTGTGGTGCTTGTCGTCAAGTGATAACGGAGTTTTTTCCAAAAGACGCTAAGGTTACTTTAATTGCTAAAGATCAGTCAACACTTGAGACAACGATTGGTGAGTTACTTCCCTATTCCTTTACAGATTTACATTAAATCTGCTTTATTATGTTATTGAGCCATAATGGCAAAATAAGTTTTCAGCAAGCAATTGCTAGATGTTTTTTAGGAGGGTTCATCTTCATGAACAAAAAATTTATTGGCCTTGGATTAGCATCTGTTGCTCTTCTAAGTTTAGCTGCATGTGGCAACCGTGGTGCTTCTAAATCTGGTGAAAAAGGAAAGACAGATTTGAAAGCTGCTATCGTGACTGATACGGGTGGTGTGGATGACAAGTCCTTTAACCAATCAGCTTGGGAAGGCTTGAAAGCTTGGGGTAAAGAAAACGACCTCAAAAAGGGCGCTGGCTTTGATTACTTCCAATCTACTAGTGAATCCGAATATGCTACCAACCTAGATACTGCTGTATCAAGTGGTTACAAACTTATCTATGGTATTGGTTTTGCACTTAAAGATGCCATTGTCAAAGCAGCAGGTGATAACTCAGAGGTCAACTTCGTTATTATTGATGATGTTATCAAAGGCAAGAACAATGTTGCTAGTGTTACATTTGCTGATAACGAAGCGGCTTATTTGGCAGGAATTGCTGCCGCTAAAACAACAAAAACCAAAGTAGTTGGTTTTGTCGGTGGTATGGAAGGCACTGTTATCACACGTTTTGAAAAGGGCTTTGAAGAAGGCGTTAAATCTGTTGATAAAGACATCAAGATTAAAGTCGACTATGCTGGTTCCTTTGGGGATGCCGCTAAAGGAAAAACCATTGCCGCAGCCCAATATGCTGCCGGTGCCGATATTATTTACCAAGCAGCAGGCGGAACAGGAGCTGGTGTCTTCAATGAAGCAAAAGCTGAAAACGAAAGAAAAAATGAAGCCGATAAAGTTTGGGTACTTGGTGTTGACCGTGACCAAAAAGACGAAGGAAACTATACATCAAAAGATGGTAAAAAATCAAACTTTGTCTTAGCCTCTTCTATTAAAAAAGTTGGCCATGCGGTTCAATTGATCAACAAAAAAGTTGTTGATGGCAAATTCCCAGGTGGTAAAACAACGGTTTATGGCTTGAAAGATGGTGGGGTTGATATTGCCACTACAAACCTTTCTGAAGATGCTGTTGCTGCAATCAAAGAAGCAAAAGCTAAAATTATTGCCGGCGACATTAAGGTCCCAGAAAAATAAAAGCTATTTGAAAACAAACTAGGGCAAACCTAGTTTTGCTTCTGCTAGTTAGTCTTACTCTTAATAACGCAGCCGTCTCATATCAGCCAAGAGATTATCTGATAACTTGCTTGGTATGTGCCGCTGCCGGAGTGGTACGACGAACTCTTTAGTCTTATCGAGTTTTCGTATCACTCCCTTTTTCAACTGAGATTACTTTTATCTCAGTAAAGCTTAAGGTTTGTGGCAAGCTTTATTGAAATAAAAGATTGCATTGAAAGGAATACTTTTATGACGGAACATGTCATTGAAATGAAGGAAATCACGAAGACCTTTGGTGATTTTGTTGCCAATGATCACATCAACCTGTCTGTTCGCAAAGGCGAAATTCATGCTCTTTTAGGAGAAAATGGAGCTGGAAAATCAACTTTGATGAATATGCTGGCTGGTTTGTTAGAGCCAACAGATGGTGAGATTGTTATTAATGGAAAAACAGAAGTTATTGATTCACCATCAAAATCTTCCAATCTGGGAATCGGGATGGTTCATCAACATTTTATGTTGGTAGAAGCTTTTACGGTTGCTGAAAACATTATTTTAGGAAATGAAGTGGTCAAAAATGGCATCATTGATTTGAAAGAAGCAAGCAAAGAAATTAAAGAACTTTCAAATAAGTATGGCCTTTCTGTTGATCCAAATGCAAAAATTGCCGATATCTCAGTCGGAGCACAACAACGTGTTGAAATCTTAAAAACCCTCTACCGTGGTGCTGATATTTTGATTTTTGATGAACCGACTGCAGTTCTTACACCAGCAGAAATCAAAGAATTGATGATTATCATGAAAAATCTGGTTAAAGAAGGCAAATCCATTATTCTTATTACGCATAAATTAGATGAAATTCGTGCAGTGGCAGACCGAGTGACCGTCATTCGGCGTGGTAAAAGTATCCAAACGGTTGATGTTGCTGGTACAACCTCACATGATCTTGCAGAAATGATGGTCGGTCGGTCAGTATCCTTTACGACAAATAAAATCAGTGCCCAGCCTAAAGAAGTTGTACTGTCAATTAAAGATTTAGAGGTTGATGAGAATCGTGGCGTTTTAGCTGTTAAAGGCCTGTCATTAGCTGTTAAAGCAGGTGAAATAGTTGGTATTGCTGGTATTGATGGTAATGGACAAAGCGAATTAATCCAAGCTATTACAGGTTTACGCAAAGCCAAAAACGGTTCTATTACTATTAAGGGTAAAGAGGTGACACATTTAACCTCTCGAAAAATCACTGAACTATCCGTTGGTCATGTTCCAGAAGACCGGCACCGTGATGGCTTAATCCTTGACATGTCTATGGCAGAAAATATAGCTATCCAGACCTACTACAAAGAACCTTTAAGTAAAAATGGTATTTTAAATTACCGTAAAATTAATGAGTATGCACGTTACTTGATGAAAGAGTTTGACGTGCGCGGAGCTAGTGAACTTGTGCCAGCCCGTGGCTTTTCGGGAGGGAATCAACAAAAAGCAATTATTGCCCGTGAAATAGATCGCGATCCGGATTTATTGATTGTTAGCCAACCAACACGTGGTCTTGATGTCGGCGCTATTGAATACATTCACCGTCGTTTGATTGAAGAACGTGATAAAGGCAAAGCCGTACTGGTGGTTAGTTTTGAACTAGACGAGATTTTGAATCTATCTGATCGCATTGCTGTTATTCACGATGGTAAAATTCAAGGGATTGTCTCACCTGAGCACACAAATAAGAAAGAATTGGGTATCTTAATGGCTGGTGGCTCAATTGACAAGGAGGAAAAGCATGCCTAAAAAAGCACAAAAAATAGCAGTTCCAGTGATTTCTGTTTTGCTAGGATTTCTACTTGGTGCTATTATTATGTTTATATTTGGTTATGATCCCGTTTGGGGTTATGAAGGCTTGTTTCACATTGCCTTTGGCAGTGTGAGGAATATTGGTGAAATTTTCCGGGCAATGGGGCCACTAATTCTGATTGCGCTTGGCTTTACAGTTGCTAGTCGTGCTGGGTTTTTCAATATTGGTTTATCAGGTCAAGCATTAGCGGGTTGGTTAGCTTCGACCTGGTTTGCCTTGGCGCATCCTCAGATGTCTCGTCCCTTGCTTATTCTAATTACAGTGCTTATTGGGATGATTGCAGGAGGAATTGCTGGCGCTATTCCAGGGATTCTTCGTGCCTTTCTTGGAACTAGTGAAGTTATTGTAACGATTATGATGAACTACATTATTTTATACGTTGCAAATTTTATCGTCCAAAAAGGCTTACCGCAAGCTTATAAACAAAGTATTGACTCGACCATCCAGGTTAGTAAAAATGCTAGTTACCAAACAGAATGGCTTTCAGCTTTAACCAATCACTCACGGATGAATATCGGAATTTTCTTTGCTATTATTGCCATTGGTCTGATTTGGTTCTTACTGAACAAAACGACACTAGGTTTTGAGATTCGCTCAGTCGGACTTAATCCTCATGCTAGCGAATATGCTGGAATGTCTGCTAAGCGAACAATCATCTTATCTATGGTTATTTCAGGAGCTCTAGCTGGACTTGGTGGTGTTGTTGAGGGTCTTGGAACCTTCCAAAATGTCTTTGTTCAAGGAGCTTCATTAGCCGTTGGTTTTGATGGAATGGCTGTTAGTTTACTAGCTGCCAATTCACCAGTTGGCATTGCCTTTTCAGCATTCTTGTTTGCCGTTTTAAATGTTGGGGCACCAGGGATGAATATTGCAGGGATTCCACCTGAATTGGTGAAAGTTGTGACAGCTTCCATTATCTTCTTTGTTGGTTCTCATTATTTAATTGAAAAATATATGTCTAAATCTAAAAAATCTGTAAAGGGAGGCAATTAAGATGTCAGTTATCACTATCTTATCGCTCCTTGTATCATCCATGCTTATCTACGCAACACCGCTCATATTTACAAGTATTGGTGGAACCTACTCTGAGCGTGCTGGCGTGGTTAACGTTGGCTTAGAGGGAATCATGGTTATGGGGGCTTTTTCAGGAATTGTCTTTAACCTTGAATTTGCAGAAACATTTGGCAAAGCTACTCCTTGGCTAGCTGTTTTAGTCGGTGGACTTGTTGGTTTGGTCTTTTCCTTGCTTCATGCAGTAGCAACGGTTAACTTTCATGCTGATCATATTGTATCTGGTACCGTCTTGAACTTATTGGCACCTTCTTTAGCGATCTTTTTGGTTAAGGTCATGTACAACAAAGGACAAACAGATAATATTCAACGTTCATTTGGGAAGTTTGATTTTCCGATTCTATCGAAAATACCGGTAATTGGTGACATTTTCTTTTCAAATACGACTTTGATAGGTTATCTTGCTATTCTCTTTTCGATTTTAGCTTGGTTTGTTTTGTATAATACACGTTTTGGTTTACGTCTAAGATCTGTGGGAGAACATCCACAAGCAGCTGATACTTTAGGTATTAATGTTTACCTAATGAAATATTATGGTGTAATGATTTCTGGTTTTCTTGGTGGTGTTGGAGGAGCAGTCTATGCGCAATCTATCTCGGTTAACTTTGCCGTAACCACGATCTTAGGACCGGGCTTTATTTCCTTAGCGGCAATGATTTTTGGGAAATGGAATCCAATTGGGGCGATGTTATCCAGTCTGTTCTTTGGTTTATCACAAAGTTTGGCCGTTATTGGCAGCCAATTACCATTATTAGAAAGCATCCCAAAGGTTTATCTCCAAATTGCCCCTTACTTGCTAACCATCATTATCTTAGCAGCCTTCTTTGGCCAAGCGGTTGCGCCTAAGGCGGATGGGATTAACTACATTAAAACAAAATAGGCAGTGGCAAACACTGTTTAGTAACGGTTATCGTTGGTCCAAATCCCAGCGGTGGGAGGCAGAAAGTCACTCTTTACCCCAGCTGACAGTCCTCACTTGTTTAAAAAAATTACCGACTTCTAATCATTAGATGAAAATCTAATGATTAGAAGTCATTTTTTTGAGGACTTATAATCAGCTGTGCTTGACCTGTCTTATTAGCAAAATTAGTAGAAAAAACAGTCTATCTGCTAGCCTTGGAAAAGCTGTTAGATAAACTGTTGAAGTGTCTAGAAGACTATGTTTAAATTGATAATTACAAGTAAGAATGGTGTCTTATGTTAATTATCAATAAAGGTATTGATTTCCGTTTCAATAGCGGCGATTTTTTGTTCTGCATCAGCAAAAGAATGCCCTACCGTAGCAATGTAAAATTTAATTTTAGGTTCAGTACCTGAAGGACGAACAGCAAACCAAGAATCATCACTTAAGGAATACTTCAAAACATTGCTTGGTGGCGTTGTGAGAGGTGAGACGGTCCCATCAGCCGCTGTTGCTGTTTGGGCTTGGAAATCTTCTAAAAGTTGAACAGCCGTGCTGTTAAATTGTTTTGGTGCCTTTTCACGGAACTTAGTCATAATTTTTTGAATTTCAGCAGCCCCATCCATACCAGATAAGGTCACAGAAATGGTTTTTTCGGCAAAATAGCCGTATTCTTTATAAATCTCATCAATACCATCGGCCAAGGTTAGACCACGCGAGCGGTAATAAGCAGCAATTTCAGCTACAATTAAGACAGCTTGAATGGCGTCTTTGTCACGCACAAAAGGTTTAAGCAGATAACCAAAGCTTTCTTCAAAGCCAAACATATAGGTATAATTGTGCTTTTCTTCAAATTCCTGGATTTTCTCTGCGATGAATTTGAAACCAGTTAGCACATTAAACATGGTTGCACCATAACTCTCAGCAATCTTAGTGACTAATTCAGTTGAGACAATTGATTTTGCTAAGGCTGCATTTGCTGGAAGGGTACCAGCAGTTTTATGTGCTTCTAAGATGTACTTGGCGATAATAGCACCAATTTGGTTTCCTGATAAGTTGCGGTAGGACCCGTCTTCTTGACGAATTTCCACACCCAGACGGTCAGCATCTGGATCGGTGGCAACTAGGACGTCGGCATTAACAGCTCGGCCTAATTCTTCAGCTAAGGCAAAAGCAGCTTGGTTTTCGGGATTAGGTGAATCAACGGTTGAAAACTCAGGGTCAGGTTTAGCTTGGGCTTCAACAACTTGGACAGAATCAAAGCCAGCTTGCGCTAAGGCTCTGCGTGTTAGCATTTCTCCTGTACCATGTAGTGGAGTATAAACAATTTTCATATCCTTGCCAAATTGCTCAATTAAGTCGTGATTAATAGTGACTTCCTTGACTTCTTTTAGGTATGCTGCATCTACAGCTTCGCCAATAACTTCAATGAGTCCATTTTCTTTAGCGACTTCTAGATCGGCTAGCTCAATGGCAAAAGGATTATCAATGGAACGAATATAAGTGGTTAAGGCATCAGCATCAACGGGTGGCATTTGTCCGCCATCGGCACCATAAACTTTGTAGCCATTAAAGGGAGCGGGATTATGGCTTGCTGTAATCATAATCCCAGCAAATGTCTTGAGATGGCGCACTGCAAAAGATAATTCTGGGGTTGGTCGTAAACTTTCAAAGACATAGGCCTTGATGCCATGCGCAGCTAGGACTTGGGCTGATTCAAAGGCAAATTCTTGGGAAAAATGACGTGAATCATATGCAATGGCGACACCAGCTTTTTTGGCAAGGTCTCCCTTGGTTTCAACCAATTTGGCTAGGCCTTTGGTTGCTTGGCGAACAACGTAAATATTGATACGATTAGTCCCTGCGCCGATGTAGCCCCGCATGCCAGCTGTGCCAAATTCTAGATTAGTGTAAAAGGCATCTTCTTTTGTTTTTTCATCCATAGCTTTTAGTTCATCATGCAGATAAATTGGTAAGCCTGGATGGTTGACCCATTTGTCATAATTGTCTTTATAAGTCATTTCGGTTCTCCTTTGTATTATTAAACGCTTTCATTATACCATTTTGAAAAGAAAAAAGCACTAACTTTTAGATTGGTTTGCAGTCTTTTTCATGATGTTGAAAATCATACTTCAAGCTTATTGGAAACAAAAAAGGTTGTAAAAGTAATCTGAGCACTTTTACAACCAGTAAGTGATAATCACAGTCCAAAAGCTATTGCTTAAAAGTTAGCAAACGAGGGACCAATATTTGGGTGATGATTGCTGAGATAATGACCTCAGCCAATGCATTTGTGGAAATAATCGCCGTTAATAAGGCCTTGATACTGCCATTAAAGACTGAACCAAAGAAAATAAAGATACCAGATAGGACAAAAACGGTGTTAGTTAACGATCCGACAATACCAGAAAGCATGGCGCCAAAGCGTAGGGAAAAGAGCTTGTAGGTGTAGTAAGGCAAAATACCAATCAAAACGCGAGGCACAATGGCAATAACCAATGAATAAATGTTCCCATGCTCAACAAAAGGTGAAAAGAGGTAGCTAGTTGGTAGTAGCACAATTGTACTGTTAATAACGCTAATAGCTCCCATTAAACCACCTAAGGTAGCACCAATACGTGGTCCGTAGACAATCGAAGCAATGATAACTGGAATATGCACCAAAGTTGGCTTAATCGGAACAGGCCAGAGCATGAAGACAAAAGAGCTCAGAAAATGAATTAAGAGCATAACAGCAAAGAAGATAGCAACAATAGCTACTTGAGATGACTTATGTTGTTGATTCATGGATAACTCCCAAATTAATAATAAGATTAGATAAAGTGTGCTTGAACAGCAGTAACGATGTCTGAAAGATCAGCAAGAGCACCCTTGCCATAATCACCACAGGCCAAAAGGCTTTCCTTAGGGGCAATGATTTGGTAACCAAAGTTAGTTAAGCGCTCGCAATTTGCCTGAGTCAAAGGGTTTTGGTACATTTGGGTGTTCATCGCTGGCGCTAGTAATCTTGGTGTTTGGGCGGGTAGGGCTAGGGCCACAGCCGTCACAATAGAATCAGCAAAGCCATAAGCTAAACGAGCCAGGGTATTGGCAGAAGCAGGTGCCACCAGGAATAAGTCAGTTGACTTAGCTAGTTCAATATGATTAACTTTGGTAACATCTGGTTCATGCATGATATCGGTATGGACCTCATGCTTTGATAGAACTTGAAGGGTCAAGGGAGTAATAAAAGCTTGTGCCGCTTCAGTCATTAATACAGTGACTTGATAGCCTAGTTTGGTTAGCTGACTGGTTAAATCAGCTGCCTTATAGGCTGAAATGCTGCCAGTAACAGCTAAAGTAATGTGTTTAGTCATGAGTGATTACCTTTTGATAAATAAGATTAGCTAATTCTTGCTTGGTTTTAG
Source organism: Streptococcus halichoeri (assembly GCF_019774635.1). NCBI lineage: Bacteria > Bacillati > Bacillota > Bacilli > Lactobacillales > Streptococcaceae > Streptococcus > Streptococcus halichoeri. Next base: position 1,512,629 of record NZ_CP081502.1, on the reverse strand, counting down.
CTGGATAAATCGCTGACTGGTCAACAAGATAGGCCAGATGTTGGTCGTCTGTAATATCCCTAAGGTCATTAGCTACAATATAATCGGCATGGTTCTTAGTTAAGCTGTGACGAGCAACGGTAATCAGCTCTTCTTGAGGAACATTCACTAATAATTTAAACCCAACCAGCAGGATTTTGGGATTCCAAGACTTTACCAAGGAAATAATTTTTGGTGTTCTTTTTAGAAATAAAACCTGATAATCGGCTGATGAAGAAATTTTGGCCTCTGAGTTAGAGTGGTGCAATAACTCATCAAGCTGCCTGTGTTTTTTAACGTCTTCTAGGTCTGTCATATAAATAGGACTATAGTCAGAAACAGCCATACTGTGAATCAGGACATCATGTGTTTTTACAAGAGGTTCTAATTGCGCCTGCAAAGAGGCCACATCAGTTACTAAAATAATGTGTAAATGGTCATGGCCTTGTGGTTTATAGGCACGCGTTGTGGTTACAAGTGTCACCTCGTGTCCCTTCGCTAAGAAACGCTCAGCAATTAACGCTCCCAAGCGTCCGCTAGCGTGGTTGGTAATGCTGCGAACAGAGTCAATAGCCTCAGAGGTGCCACCTGAGGTGATTAGTATTTTCATACTTCCATTCTACACAAAATCTCACTATTAGTAAATGAATTGCTAAAAAACATAGTAGTTACTCCTTTTTCAAGCTTTAAAATCGAACAAAAAACATGGTATTTTATAATTGACTAGCTGGTTGTTGAGCAGGATTTCAATCAAGACAGAATAAGACGTGCTGTGTCAAAAACAGCTTTATTCTAAAAAGGAGAAGAAGTCCTATTTTTATTGAAAATCTGTATTGATGCTCCTTAAAAATAGATGGATTCATTAATCAGTTAGTGAAAGAGTCCTCATTCAGCTTATGTTTAGTGGTCAGGACCTCTTTTTTAGTAATGAAAAAACGGATAATTGGTTCAAAAATTAAAATAATATATGTGTTTAGCGAAATGTGATATACTATTACCAATCTATCAAAAAGGAGTAGACATGAAATCAGATATCGAAATTGCTCAAAGTGTTACCCTAAAACCCATTAAAGAAATCGTTGCCCCATTTGGCATTAGTGAGGATGACCTTGATTTTTATGGTAAGTATAAAGCAAAACTTAGCTTTGAAAAGATAAAAGCGGTGGAGGCAAATACCAAAGGAAACTTGATTTTGGTTACTGCAATCAATCCCACACCGGCTGGAGAAGGCAAATCAACCATGAGTATTGGTCTAGCAGATGCTTTAAACCAACTGGGCCAAAAAACAATGCTTGCTTTACGTGAACCTTCGCTGGGTCCTGTTATGGGAATCAAAGGCGGAGCAGCTGGTGGCGGCCATGCACAAGTTTTACCTATGGAAGACATTAATTTACATTTCACCGGTGATATGCATGCCATTACCACGGCAAATAATGCCCTTGCGGCTTTAATTGACAACCACTTACAACAAGGAAATGACTTACAGATTGATCCTCGGCGGATCATTTGGAAACGCGTCCTTGATCTAAATGATCGGGCTTTACGCCATGTTACGGTGGGGTTAGGTGGCCCCTTAAATGGCGTTCCACGTGAGGATGGTTTTGATATTACAGTAGCCTCTGAAATTATGGCGATTCTTTGTTTAGCAAGAGATCTGGCTGATTTAAAAGAAAGACTAGCCTCAATTGTCTTTGCTTATGATATGAACCGTCAGCCGCTCTATGTACGTGACCTCAAGGTCGAAGGCGCCTTAGCCTTGCTTTTAAAAGATGCTCTTAAACCCAACCTTGTGCAAACTATCTCGGGAACACCAGCCTTTGTGCATGGTGGACCGTTTGCTAATATCGCTCATGGCTGTAATTCTGTATTAGCAACGTCAACTGCACTTGGCTTAGCTGATTATACGGTTACAGAAGCTGGTTTTGGTGCTGACTTGGGAGCAGAAAAATTCTTAGATATTAAGGTGCCACAATTACCTAAAGCTCCAGATGCCATTGTCATTGTTGCAACGATTCGTGCTCTTAAGATGCATGGCGGTCTGGCCAAGGCAGATTTAGCAATGGAGGATTGCCAAGCACTTAAGCGAGGATTTGCTAATTTGGAACGACATGTGGCAAATATGCGGCAATATGGTGTCCCAGTTGTGGTTGCCATTAATGAATTTGCAGCTGATACTCAAGCGGAAATTGCCACCCTCAAAGAACTCTGTCAAGCTATTGACGTACCTGTCGAGCTCGCCAGTGTGTGGGCCAATGGTGCAGAAGGCGGACTAGAGCTAGCACAAACAGTGGTTGATGTGATCGAGCAGCACCAAGCTCATTATAAGCGTCTCTACCAAGACACTCAGTCCATTGAGGAAAAAATTGCCGCCATTGTTAGCCGCATTTATGGCGGTAGCAATTATCAATTATCCGCTAAAGCCAAGCAGCAACTCAAGCAATTTCAAGCCTTTGGTTGGGATCACTTACCAGTATGTATGGCCAAAACGCAATATAGTTTTTCCGATAATCCAAGCTTACTCGGTGCTCCAACTGATTTTGAGGTCACGATTCGTGAATTCGTTCCCAAAACAGGTGCTGGTTTTCTGGTTGCATTAACTGGCGATGTGATGACCATGCCTGGCTTGCCTAAGCGACCAGCAGCCTTAGATATGGATGTGACTGAGCAAGGTGTAGCAGTAGGGCTGTTTTAAATGGCGCAATGATAGGCAGATAGTAACTGCCTATCTTGCTTTTTGTAAGGTAAATACGACAATCGCTTTTAGCCAATAAAGGGTGATTTTATGGTATAATGGAGTGGTTTATAATAGTCTGGAGGCCAAGAAAATTAAAAATAAAATTAAAGTGAGGCATCTGCTCCATAAGAGCAAAAGTGGTGTTTTGAGAGGGATTTTTAGTCGGGCAACCGTTATCATTTTATTCTTCTTGATCCAATTATTTTTTATTGTCGAGTCCTATATTTGGCTAGAACAGTATCGCTATATTCTGACCATTTTTGAAGCCTTTTTTGCGGTCGCTATTGTGCTTTATTTGGTTAATAGTGAAATGGATGCAACGTCTCGAGGGACATGGTTGATTTTGGTGATGGTCGCCCCCTTGCTAGGAGCTCTCTTATTTATTTATACTAAATTAGACTGGGGCTATCGAGGGTTAAAAAGACGGATCAATCAGTTAGTAGAAGCCAGCCAGCCTTATTTGCAAAATGATGAACAAGTGATTAAAGAAGTAAAAGATAGCACGTCAACCACTTATCATCTGGTGCAATACTTACAACACACTCGAGCAATCTTTCCGGTATATGGTAATACAAAAACCACCTTTTTCCCCAGCGGCGAAAGCTTTTTTAAAGTTTTCAAAGAAAAATTACTGGCTGCTGAGAACTATATTTTCATTGAATTTTTTATCATTGGCGAAGGCCGCATGTGGGGGGAAGTTCTAAACATCCTTGAGCGTAAGGTCAAAGAAGGAGTAGAAGTTCGGGTGCTCTATGATGGAATGAATGAGTTATCACGCCTATCTACGGATTATGCCAAACGTTTACGACATTTAGGAATAATGGCTAAATCTTTTTTGCCTATTTCACCTTTTATTTCCACCTACTATAACTATCGAGATCATCGGAAAATCGTGGTGATTGATGGGGAAATTGCCTTTACTGGTGGGGTTAATTTGGCAGACGAATACATCAATGAAATTGATCGCTTTGGTCATTGGGTTGATACGGCCATCATGCTAGAAGGGCAAGCTGTTGATAGCTTTTTGGTGCTCTTTTTGCAAATGTGGTCAATTACGGAAAAAGAAATGATTATCGAGCCGTATTTGGGCAACCATTTTCCCCCTCAGCCAACCGATGGTTATGTCATTCCTTATGGCGATTCTCCCTTAGATACTGATAAGGTAGGGGAGAATGTCTACATTGATATTCTCAATCACGCCAAAGATTATGTCTATATTATGACCCCTTATCTGATTTTAGATGGTGAACTAGAACACGCGATTCGATTTGCTTCTGAGCGTGGGGTAGACGTTCGGATTATTATGCCAGGGATTGCTGATAAAAAGATTGCTTACTACCTGGCCAAAACCTACTATAAATCCTTAATGTCTTCAGGCGTTACCATTTATGAATATAAGCCAGGTTTTGTTCATGCTAAAGTATTTGTCAGTGATGATGTGAAGGCTGTTGTCGGCTCGATCAATCTGGATTATCGTAGTCTTTATCACCATTTTGAATGTGCAACCTATCTTTACCGCTCGTCTACCATTTCAGATATTTATCAGGCCTTTCTTGATACCCAAGCCAAATGCCAAAAAGTGACCCCTGAAGAAGTGCAAAACCGACCTTTATACCAAAAATTAATTGGTTTATTAGTAAAAACGATTGCCCCACTCTTGTAAAGTCTGGGAACTTGAGGTATAATAAGAACATGCGATGAGTCGATTATGGTTAGTAACCATTTTTGCGCAGGGAAGTCATTAAGGCAGGAAGCCGACTTTGATAAATTGTGTGAACCATTTTATCACACTTCTTATGAAGTGCCCTAAGCCCTTGTGTTGTGCAGGGGCTTTTAATTTTGCGGTATTATAGACTTAGGCAGGTCTAACCAAGCTGTTCAGATGACTTGAGAATCTAGAGTGATTTAGCATCCATAAAAACTTCTCTTTGTTACTAACTGCGTAGAAGGGGAGTGATTTTCCATTACATTTGCCAATGGTCTAAGCTGTGTTTTTGGCTGGCTTCTCTAAAGGAGAGGGTAAATAAGAAAACTTGACAAATCTTCTTAAGATAAGGATAATGGAAGTAAGTTGAAAACAATGAAAAGAGGGCAAAAGATGCAAATTATTAAACGTGATGGCCAAGTCGTTGACTTTGACCCTAATAAAATTTACCAAGCAATCCTTAAAGCTGCCCAGACTGTTTATGTTATTGATGATACCTGGCGTCAAAATTTAACCAATGTTACTAAGAAAGTTGTTATTGACCTCGAAGAAGCTCAAGTAGAAAAACCCACCATTAATATGATTCAATCTCTAGTAGAGAATCGTTTGATGGATGCTGGTTATATTAACATTGCTGAGCATTATATTTCTTATCGACTACAACGTGATTTAGAGCGAAACGGCTATGCTGATAGCATTATCGTGCACCTTCGGTTTGAACAAATTAAATAAGGCTAATCTAAAAGAGCTAAGCTGTTACCACTTCTTATGATGGGACCAGCTTAGCTTATTTTTTTTGTAGTATTTCTAACAACTGCTCTAGGTTCAAATCCTGTAAAGCAAAGGAATAGTAGTTAGCATATCGCGTTGTGAGTTTAGTTGAAATAGCTGCTAGCTCTACCTCTAAAAAGTAGGCTCTTGTTGATAAAGCTTGCCTAAGTATGAGTTGTCGTGGGGTCAGGTGATAAGAGACTTGCGGTGGTAATTGTGTCAGACTTTGGCTAATGAATTGCTGCCGCTCAGCTAGGTAATGTTTTAATGACAGATTGTTCCTTGTAAACATCCCATTTGAGAGATAGAGCGCTAGCGCTTTTTGAATCATGCTATTTGTTCCTAAGTCCATCACTTTTTTGTAATTGAGAACAGCTTTCATGAGTTTATCTGGTAACACCAAGGCTGCTAGGCGTAGGGCAGGAAATAGAGTCATGGAAAAAGACTGGAGGTAGATGACGTGTTGAGTGGTGTCATAATAGTGTAAAGGCAAGGAGCCCGAGCTGGTAAACTCCCCCAAATAATCATCTTCTAGCAGGTAAACATCATATTGTTCAGCTAAGGCAACAAGTCGCTTTTTTTCAGCTTCTGTGTAACTAAGCCCCAAAGGATTGGAAAAATGAGGAACCGTATAATAATATTTAATATGGCCCTGCTGAAATAGTTTTTCTAGTGCATCAAAATCATAATGCTGATCTTCACGCTCAATCGTTTCAAACGCAAGATTAAGTTCTTTAAGCAAATTAATCATCCCTGCGTAGCTGGGTTTGTCTATCAATATGTGACTCCCTTGGTTGGGAAACTTAACCTGAGATAGAAGATATAGGGCTTGTTGCGATCCTGAGGTGATGAGAATCGTATCAGATTTAGTATAGACATTTTTGGCTTGTAAAATAGGAAGGAGACTGTCAATGAGCTCGCGGAGGCCTGCTTGATTGGGATAATCGTTTAGAGCCAGATGCTCATCTTTATCAAAGCTCTCAGTGAGACAGCGCTGGAAGTCCTGATAGGCTTTGTGATGGTAGTCTGCTATCTGTTGGATGGCTTTATCTGGTGTTTGACTGGCATCACCAAACACATAGTAACCACTTTTGGGCACTGCATAGATAAGGTTAGCATGAATTAATGATAAAAGGGCACGTTGGACAGTATCTTTACTACAGTGATACTCATGGCTAAGTTGGCGGATTGAGGGGAGTCGCTGTCCTGTTTGATAGACCCCCTTTTGAATGGCTGTGGTGATGTCTGTTAAGATTGCTTGATATTTCGTCATGACTTGATCCCTTACCGATTTAATGTTTCTATTGTAACCAAGCAGGAGTGTCTTTGCAAGTTGTATAGCTTTGGGTCATTGACAAATAAGGTGGTTTTTGACATAATAGCAATAAATTGCGCTCCAAGAGCGTCTTTTTTGATGACAAGAAAAGGAAAATAGGATGAGTATTTTAGAAGTCAAGCAGTTGAGTCATGGTTTTGGTGATCGGGCTATTTTTGAAGATGTGTCCTTTCGACTCTTAAAAGGAGAGCACATCGGCTTAGTTGGTGCAAATGGTGAAGGTAAGTCGACCTTTATGAGTATTGTTACTGGACACTTGCAACCTGATGAAGGAAAGATAGAATGGTCCAAGTATGTCACTTCAGGCTATTTAGATCAACATACTGTTCTAGAGCCGGGCCAAACCGTGCGTGATGTTTTACGCACCGCCTTTGATGACTTGTTTGATACTGAAGGCCGCATTAATGACATTTATCTAGCCATGGCAGAAGATGGGGCAGATATGGATGCTCTGATGGAAGAAGTCGGTGAATTACAGGACCGCTTAGAGACACGCGATTTCTACACGCTTGATGCCAAAATTGATGAGGTGGCCAGAGCGCTTGGTGTTATGGATTTTGGCATGGATAGTGATGTCACCACCTTATCTGGTGGGCAAAGAACGAAGGTACTTCTTGCAAAGCTCTTATTAGCAAAGCCTGATATTTTATTATTAGACGAACCGACCAACTACTTGGACGCTGAACATATTGAATGGCTTAAACGCTATTTGCAAAATTATGAAAATGCCTTTGTCTTAATTTCTCACGATATTCCATTTTTAAACGATGTCATTAATATTGTCTATCACGTGGAAAATTTAGATTTGGTGCGCTATGTCGGCGATTATCATCATTTTGAGTCTGTCCATGCGATGAAAAAGGCACAACTTGAAGCGGCTTATGAGCGGCAACAAAAAGAAATTGCTAATTTACAAGATTTTGTGAACCGCAATAAGGCGCGGGTGGCTACCAGGAACATGGCCATGTCGCGCCAGAAGAAGCTTGATAAAATGGAAAAGATTGAATTGCAAACCGAAAAACCAAAACCAAGCTTTGCCTTTAAGGAAGGCCGGACACCCAGCCGGTTTATCTTTCAAACACAAGAACTGATGATTGGTTACGATCGCCCATTGACACGTCAGCCCTTAAACTTGGTTTTTGAACGTCATCAGAAAATTGCTATTACGGGTGCAAACGGTATTGGAAAATCTACTTTGTTAAAAAGTTTACTAGGTTTGATTCAGCCGCTTAGTGGCCAGGTTGTCACAGGTGAATTTTTGGAAATTGGCTACTTTGAACAAGAAGTTGCTTCAGGCAATAAACAAACGCCCCTAGAAGCAGTCTGGGATGCCTTTCCTGCCTTAAACCAAGCAGAAGTTCGCGCCGCTTTAGCAAAATGCGGCTTAACCTCCAAACATATTGAAAGTCAAATCCAGGTTTTATCCGGAGGTGAGCAGGCTAAGGTGCGACTGTGCCTACTAATGAATAGTGAACATAACGTCCTTGTCCTAGATGAGCCGACCAACCATTTGGATGCTGATGCTAAAGCAGAGTTACAACGAGCTTTACAGGCTTTTAAAGGATCATTACTCATGGTTTGTCATGAACCAGAATTTTATAGCGGCTGGGTAACAGATATTTGGGATTTTAACCAGCTAACCTAGTGTTATGATGCAACCTAACAGCCAGCGGCTTTAGGTTTTTTGTTTTTAGAATGCTTTTTCTTTGACTAAAATGGCCATTCATTATATAATGACTATACAAACTAAATAATGTGTTGTCACTTTAGAAAGGTTGAGAATCATCTCAGCTTAGCTATTGCGGACAAACGAGAGGAAGTGCTTTGGTATGAGCGATATAAAACAAAAACTCAATGAATTAACCAGCGAGTTAGATCGACTCAAAGAAGAGATGAAGGAACGTTCATCTGAGCTAACAACGTCACTTAAGAAGGAGGCCCCTATGAAAAAACATCCCAAACATCAAACATCTCATAGTAAAGTCAAATTAACGGATATTGTTCAATTGGGCTTATTATTGGTACCGGTCTATAAACTAAGTAAAAAAATTTTAAACGATAAAAAAATGCGCTAATTTTCTTAGTAAAAAAGTTATTCTTAGATAAGACAATAGAAATAACTCCCAAGATGATAAGACAAAAACCTTACCTAGATCGTTTCTAGGTAAGGTTTTCTTTTGGTACAATAATCGAAATAGCTTGGCGAATAACCTCCAAAGAGACTGGCAGAAGATCACACTTATCCCCGTCAATACGTGTGCGTGGATTTGCGGATCGTCCTGGTTTGACAGCATTTAATTCAAGGGACTTGGTTTTAAAATGAACGATTTCTTCTGCTTGAGAAAAGTCACCTTGTTTAAATTCATGGATATGGCATAAAAATTTCCAGAAATGGAGTTTTTTCATCGTATAAACCTGCATATAGCCATCATCAACTAAGGCATCTGGAGAAAAAGAAGGAAACCCAGCAATCGTATTGGTCATGGTAATCAATAAAAACTTGGTTTTAATCACGGATATGGAATCGTCGTGCTTTAAACCAATAGTATAGGTACGATTGCGGCGTAAAATGCGCCAGCTATCCTTAAGAAATACCAAAGGACCAAATTTCCGTTTTTCTTCAGAAGTGACATTGGCTGCAATATCTGCCAGTAAACCCAAGGTCAAACTACTAATCATATAATGGTTATTGGCTTTACAGATATCGATTGGTTTAACGTGACCATTGAAAATCACATCAATCGCTGCCTCTAGTTCTAATGGAATGCCAAGGGCCTTGGCAAAATTATTGACTGAACCTGAGGGGACTAGGCCAATAAGACTGTTATTACCACCTTCATAGGCTCCACCGATAACTTTGTTTAAGGTACCATCACCACCTAAGGGAATGATTAAATCAACCTGCTCTTGCGAGGCTTTTTTGGCTAATGCAAAGCATTCCTTAGGAGTGGCTGGTTTTATCACTGAAATGTCTTGGGCAGCGATGCCTTTATCAATAAGTTTCTCTTGGATTAAATCAACTAAATCTGTTTGTTTTTTGCCAGATTTGGGGTTATAAAACAGATGTACTGTTTTGATTTTATAAGCATTTTCCATAGCTTCTTTATTATAGCATTAAAACTAAAAATTGCCTTAAAAATCATTGAAGAAATCTGAACTAAATTGTTCGACGAGTGAGCGCTGATTCTGAATTAGCAAGCGCTCCGCTGACTTTATCACTTTCTTTTTCTGCCACCTAGCTCAACCCCTTGTTAGCTTTGGATTTTTAGTAAGAAAGTTGGCAAGGGCAGTAAAATAAGCTAAATCATGGTATAATAAAGAATAGCTATGCTTTCTATGATTGATTTTCCTAGCCCCGTATCTGGCCTTACTTTCGAGAAAAATAGCTTTGATATTTTCTTCAAGTTCCGCTTCAGAGACTGGTTTAACAGCCTTGTAGTAATATCTAGAACGAGGAATGTTCAACCAACGACACATGGCTGAAATGCTATAGTTGTCTTTGTTAGCAGTGATTACTTCCCTTTTCGTGCCATAATCACCGCCGCTTGCTTTAGGATATCTAGCTGCATTTCGAGTTCTTTATTACGCTTTCGGAGTTCAATCAGCTCACGCTGCTCATCTGTAAGATTATCAATAGTTTTAAAGGAACCAGTTGTTTTTGCCTGACGTACCCACTTATCGAAGGTTGATGGGGTTAACTCATATTCTTTGATAAGCTCACTTCGTTTTATCCCTGCATTGTGAAGGTCAATGATTTGTTGCTTAAAGTCATCGGTGAAGTGGCGACGTATTTTTCTAGACATAATATTCTCCTATTTTCTTTAGTGTAGAACACTTTATAAGACTGTCTAGTTTAGTGTAACCTATTCACGAATCCTATTTCATTAGCAGCTTTGACAAGACCGAGCGCTGTAGTTCCTTCTTTAGTGGTTTTGGCTAATTCTCTTAAGTGTGCCAAAGAATAGTCTGAACCGTAAAACTTAGCCACAGATGCTAGAGCTGCAACGCCACAGTCTCTGCCATCTATCTGGGGGACAAAAGTACGTTTGTATGATGCCGTTTGTAATAATCCTTTCTGTTTTGTAACACCTTTATTATGCCAGTAAAATAGATAAACTTTGTCCCTATTTCCTAAACAGTCATCGAAACGTCTTGAATGATCATCAAAAGATTACACCAAGACGTGTTCTCCTTTCCTGAACGGTCGTCCAATAGACTTGAACGGTAAAAGCATTACCATTCAGGCAAGTTAAACGACTGTTCAGGCAATGAAGGATTATTTTTTCAAAAAAGAGTTATACTAAAGATGTCAAAGTTGCAACGAGATAAACGAAAAATTTAGGAGGTACTCATCATGAATACACAAACAATGAAACAATTTGAAATTATGGATACAGAAATGCTTGCTAGTGTTGAAGGTGGAGGAAAAATTGGTGGAGGTGAGGTTATGACCGCTGCATTTGCAGGCTGTGGATTAGGAGCAGCAGTTGGAGGTTTAGGCGGTTGTATTTTAGGTGCTCAGTATGGCACTGCTATTTGGACAGCTATACGTGTAGCGTAAAGGAAGAAATTATGAAAGAATTAACAGCTATTGAACTTTCTACGATTTATGGTGGAAATAAATTTTGGGGGTAATGTTTTCGTTGGTGCAATGGGAGGAGCCGGTACTGGAATAGGTTTATGTACAGCTTCAGGCCCCGCTTATGTAGCATGTGTTGCGGGATTTACCGCTGCTGGAGGAGCAATTGGTGGGTGGAATACATAAATTAAGATTATATAGCATTATATTGCTGATACTCCTTTCTCTCTATTGTTTTAACTTTGTATCACTATCTTTTACAAAAGCTAATTATATTTTGCTCATACAAGTAATTGTTCTATTTGTAGTTGACTATTTATCGCGGAAATACAGTATACGAAGGCACTACAATAAATTTGATTATTTCAATATTTTTAGAAAATTATCAGCAATAGCTATATCTACGTTGGGATTGTTACTTCTTTCGAAACAGGCTATCCTAGCAGTGAATTTAATTGTTATTACTTATATTTCTATGTATCTTTCAATGCAAAATGGCTATCTAGTTTATTTGTACAGAAAAGATATCGGTAAAAATGAATAAAGTAATTGCTGTAATTTAGCCAGTTCATACGAGCTGGCTTTTTATTACTTAAGATTTACAAGAGAATTGACCTTTTGATGCAGTATACAGAAGATGTTCTTATGAAATAATTCAGCTTGATTGTTGTTCAATAACTTATCAATGTAATCGTTTAAGGCATTTCAATGACCATTAAGGGTTTAGTGCATTTTTTGAAGCAGTTTTGATATAAAATAACGGTATCAAAACTAAAGGAGCTTTAAGATGAAAAAGAAATTATTACAATTACTACTATTTAGTACCGCTTTATTGGCAACTTTTGGAGGGCATGCTGCTCTTGCGGAAAATGTCGTGGGAGTGTCATCGACAGATGAAACCACACCATCATTAGTAGAGACAACTCCTTCTGAACCAGTTATCATACCTTCGTCTAACCAATCGGTCAATAGTGAAACTGTAGCAGAAACACCTGGGGCTAATCAGGCAGATAGTAGTGAAACTGTCCAAGAAAAATCAGTAGAAGAAACAACAGCAGAGCAAGAGGCTAATGTTACTGATGCTAAAGAGATAACACCAGAAGACTATGCAGAGAATGTCGCTGATTTTAAAAAGGTAACGATTGATGAGGTTCACCAGGTCTTTACAGAGGATAACCTTGAGCACACAATCTATTTTGGTCGCGGGACATGTTCACATTGTCGTCAATTTTCTCCAGTATTAAAAGAGTTTAATGTTTTAACTGATGGGGGAATATTATAATGTAGATGGCAAGGACTTTGATGATGCGGCTAAAGCATTTTTGTATGACACTGTAGGAATTCCAGGAACGCCGACCGTTCTTTATCTCAAAAAAGGTCAATTAGTTTCAGGCTGGGTTGGAGGCGGCATTACTGCCCAACAACTTTATGATTATCTTTATCTAGGTAAAAATCCTCAGCTAGCAGAAGAAAATCAAACAGGAGAAGAGCAAACAGACACTTCATTGCCCACAGAAAAGAAAGAAAATGACACGGTAGCTACACCATCTTCTGACAATACAAGCCCAAAGGTTGCTACAGAACAAACAATTGTTAAAGAGGAAGCCAAAGATGTGAAGCAATCACCGTCTAGTATCGCAGCTCAAACCCCTCAAGGAACCGTTGCAACTACCTTAAAATCTCAATCCAGCCCACGACCCATTCCCCTAATGAATCAATCAACTGTCACAGAACGTTCTACGACTTTACCTAAAACAGGAGAAAATAGATTTAATCTTATTTCTCTTATAGGTATCGTATTATTTACCAGTGAAGTTTTATATTTTTTAAGTGATTTAATAGCGAAGAAAAAAGATATTTAATTTTCTTATTACCGAAGTATCACTCATAGGATTTTACTAAGATAATATAGTCAATTGTGAGGAATTTATAGCGGTAGTCTCCCTAAGAGAAATTTAAAAGTATCCTATAGGTAATTGAATACTCTCAAAGGTTGGACTATTAAGTAATGATAAGGACTGAATCCTATATTGAACAGGAATCGGTCCTTTTAGTTTTCCTTTGTATTAAATATTGACTCATTTTCATAATAGAGGTCTTCAAACTCGTCATAAAAAAGACTTCATCATATCGTTATCTATCATCTTTTTCATGACGAGTCTCTATTTCGAACTACTTTGTGACATTTTGTCACAAAAATGAGGGATTATCAATAGCTTGGTTATACTCATTGTAAGGTTATTTTCAAATTGAAAAACCAATTCTGTCCGTTGACAACTGAATAAACCAAAGTGGGACTTTCTTATTTGTTGAGCAATTTAGTATGATACGCCATGATAGGAGCGAGAAACTATCAGCTATAAAATAGCTTGGTTTTCTATCTGCCATGATGACAAATAAAGATAATGATACTTCTGAACGTTCAGGCTGCCAGCGACAAAGGACAGCGGGTGAGATGCCCATGATTGATGAAACCAGTCATACCCACTGAAGGACAATAAAAAGAGAGAAATGAGTATGAAAATTAAATATGTGTCTGTTGATAATAGTATAGCTGAATGGGCAGATAAGAAAGCATTATTAAAGAGATGGGAAGGACTAAATCAATACACACTGAATCGATGGTTAAGTGAAATGCGAGATCAGAAACAGTTTAGAGAATATGTGATTAACCCTACGCATAAATTAGTTTTTTATCAATTTGGAAGGATTTAAAGAGTTTGTAAGATGGAAGCAAGGGGCGGTCAGATGAAGAAAATCGTGGTATAATAGGTATTGTCAATTATTTTATTAAACATAATATAGTTTCGATTTTCTTTTAAGTTATTACAAAGAAGTTTTGATTAGAGTGGAAGAGGAATTGATTGAAACGTGTGAGGAAAAATTTGGTTTTAAATGGACGAAGCATGTAACACCGCACTCTTTTAGACACATGCACATTACTTATCTTCAAAGTGCTGGTATGGAATTGGCTATGAGGGACATTATGGAGCGTGTAGGTCATGCTAATTATGAAACTACATTCGGTTATACTCATAGACAAACTAACTCTCAAGAAAAAGCAGTGAATGCATTAAATAATTTTATTGAAAAAAATCAAATTTCTTTTTCCGCTTTAAAGTCTTGGTCTTGTAAGTATTCTCAATCACTAAATGATTGGATTGAAAATCACTATGAAAGCAAAAAAACGAATTTAAGTTTAGCAGAATTCCGAGATATAATTGGAATAAAAGAAAGCTATCTTCCAAGATATATCAATGTCAATATCCTACCCAAAATATTAAAAGATATTAAGAAATATCATTCAAATTTTGAGATTAAATGTATTCGTGAAGGAAAGCAAAAAATTATTGGGTATGAAATGGTTTGGTGAAATTAGTCTAAATTTGGTGACTTTTTGGTGACCTGATAGAATTTAGACAGTTTCACCTCCGTCAAAACCTTGCTATGAAAGGAATTTTAACTCTATGGCTACTATTCAGTGGTTGAATGACCTGAATATTAACTCCTAAAAAAACATGAAGTTGAAAATCGATGAAAACTGAATTATGATTAGCGAAAAGTCCTTATAAATTAAGGGTTTTTCTTTTTTTGAAGTGGAGTAAATATATCTGGAAAAAATTAATGAAATTTATACTTATTTTTATGTATTGAGCAATAATAAGCAATGAGCTTCGAAATTTGCCCCCAAATTTGCCCAATCAAAATTTAATGAATTGTTGAATAGTACCCAAGTAAAAAATTATTAAATAGTTATATACCAACATATTTGGTATAATGGTACTATCTAAAAAAAGATTAATAAGAGGTTAAACATAAAATGTTTCAATTTCAATTTAAAATAATAGTTAAAACTTATTTTTTTTCAGCATTCTTAAAAAGTAACTCCAATTAAGTTGGAGGTTGTTTAAATGTCTGAAAATATTTTTAATGATCGTCCTCACAAAAACGAGAAAGCTGATTCGATTGCTTACGTTAAAACTCTAATTGAGAAGGCACGAGATGAAGAGCGTACAGATGATATTCCAAAGCTCGAAAAGCTGATTCAAATGCTCAACACAACAAAGTATGGTCTAGTTTGGGAAGAACATGCTGAAAAAGTTGAAGAAGAAATGAAAACTAAAATCCCTGTTTTTGTAGAAGATGAAAACAAGAAAATCAATGGTAATCCTGGGTCAGAAGATTATAATTTTTTATTAGAAGGTGATAACTTACACAGCTTACATCTGCTGGAGAAAACACATCTCGGCAAGATTGATGTGATTTATATTGACCCACCTTATAATACTGGGACAAAAGAGGGTGCATTTAGATACAATGATAAACTAGTATTAAATGATGATACGTATATTCACTCAAAATGGCTAAGTTTTATGCATAGTAGACTTAAAATTGCTGAAAGGTTACTGTCAAATAATGGTGTTTTATTTTTGCATATTGATGAGAATGAGTTTGCTCAAATAAAGTTATTACTTGATGAAATTTTTGGAGAAGGTGCTTTTGTAGAAAACTTGATTTGGAATAAACGAGTTCCAAAAAATGATAAAGGTATTGGAGCAATTCATGAATATGTCCTGATATATACGAAAAATTCTAAAAATGAATTTATGGTAGAGAAAGAAGGATTGGAAAATATTTTTTCATTAGTTGATGAAGCTAAAAAAGCTGGTAAAACGCCGTTGGAAGCACAAAATCTTCTTAAGGGATTTTACCGAGAAAATGAGTTACCAAGAGCTATCACTTTATACAATAATATAGATAATAATTTCAGGATTTATGGAAAAATAAATATGTCATGGCCTAACGCAAATACTTTTGGGCCTAGATATGATGTTTTACATCCTAAAACTGCAAAGCCTGTAAAAGTTCCAGCTAGAGGGTGGCGCTGGCGTTATGAAACATTAGAGGATGCTTTGAAAGGCGAATTTCAAGAATTAGAAGATGGAAGCTATTTGCAGGGTAGAATTTGGTATGCCAAAGATGAAAACACTCAAATTTCTAGTGTGAATTATCTTGAAGAAACTAATAGGATGCTTTTGAGATCAATAGTTTCATTAAAATCAGATGGATCACTCGAACTAGAAAAACTGGGATTTAAGAAAAATGATTTTACATATGCTAAACCTGTAACTTTAGCAAAAGAGTTACTTCAATCAATTACGTTTAATAATTTGGATGCCACTATTCTTGATTTCTTTGCAGGTTCTGGAACAACAGGGCAGGCAGTTACAGAGCTCAATGCAGAAGATGGCGGTACTCGTAAATTTATTCTTGCTACTAACAATGAAAATAACATAGCCGAAGAAGTAACCTACGAGCGTATGAAACGTATTTCTACCGGTACTGAAAAGTATGAAGCGCATTCTCTCAATCTAAAATACTTTAAAACTGACTTTGTTATTAAAAAAGAATTTCCGGATGTTTATCTTGAATATGAATTGTTGAAATATGTGACACCACTTGTAGAATTGGAATTTGCAGTTGATATTACGAATCCTAAAGTTCAAATTGTTTTAAACGAAGAACAACTTGAATCATTGATTAATAATAAACAACTTATTAGTAACTCAACGATTTTTATGCATCCTGATGTTTTTAGAGATGATAAGCAAAATCAAATCTTACAAGATCTACAAATTAGAGTAAAAGAAATCCCAAATTATTTCTTTGGAATGGAGTTATGGACAAAATGATAGAATTGAAAGACTTTCAACAAGATGTAGTCGATAAACTATTGACTTTTATTGCACCAGAATATGATGTTAATAACATTACTATTAAAGCGCCAACTGGAGCGGGTAAAACAATTATACTTCTATCATGGATTGATGAATATATTCGTTCAACTGGGGATAATGTCGCATTTGTTTGGTTTACACCAGGTGCTGGGGATCTCGAAGAACAATCACAAGATAAAGCAAATAGCTTTTCAAGTATTAAGCCTCAATCTGTAGATGATGCTTTACTTAATGGTTTTGAAAGAGGTTCAGCAACTTTTATTAATTATGAACGTGTAGTCGGTAAAAAATCAAAAGCAATGCTTACTGATAGTGAACGAGCTAATCTAGTTGATAAAATTGAAAAAGCTTTTCAAGAGGACTGTCACTTTATCTTGATTATTGATGAAGCACATCGCAATGATACTAAAAAAGCACGTGATATTATCTCACAATTTAAGGCATCTAAAACAGTTCGTGTGTCAGCAACGATTGATGATCCAAATACACCCGATATAATTGAGTTCTATGAAGTATTAGAAGAATCAGTAATCGCATCTGGTTTGATTACAAAAGCGGTAGTGGTCAACGAAGAAATTGATATAAGTTTTGATGGAACAGATGAGTTTGCAATTTTATTTAATTCAGCCGAAAAGAAACGCCAACAAATTGTTGATAGCTATATTGAAAATGGAATAACGGGTATTAATCCACTCGTATTGATCCAACTTCCTGATGAATCAACACCCGATTTATCTTTACGTATTGAAAAGCATCTTCAAGAAACGATGCATAAAACGTATGAAGATGGTAAACTTGGTATTTGGCTTTCTGAACAAAAACGTAATGTCATTGATGTGAACAAACTTGATAATAAAGTAGAATACCTTATTATCAAGCAAGCTATTGCAACAGGATGGGATGCTCCACGTGCTAAAATCTTAGTCAAAATTCGTGAAAATATGGGAGAACAGTTCACAGTTCAAACACTTGGACGAATCCGCCGAATGCCACAACCTTGGATAGGTCACTATAACGTTGATGTTCTTGATAATGCATACCTTTATACTTTTGATACAGATTTCTTAAATGGGGTATTTGCACAAGGTGCAGCAGTTGCACCAACTCCATTATTAAACCTCAAAGATAGAGCTAAAATTTTAAAGCTAACTTCTGAACGAGTAATTAACTATGATGAAGTTCTAAACGAAAAAATGATTCTAAATAATATATATGAGGGCTTAAAGAAACGTTTCAATTTTACGGATGATTTAGAAGAAAATTACTTAATTTTAAAAAATCAAGGATACATTTTAGGGAACGAAATTAAAACTATTTTCAAACAAGGTAGATTTGATGTTTTAGCAAACGCAGATAGATTACAAGACCGTGAACGTTATGTTAAAGCAGACTATCAAGATAACCGTATTGATTTGCTTCATGCTTTTCACGAACTTGATCGTGTTATTCATTTACCAGTGTCTAAAGTTGAAGCAATGCTTAAGCGATTCTTCTTATGGCGTGGTTATTCTCTTGTAACTTCCATTCTAAAATTAGATGCGAACGAATGGACAGCATTTATTTTGAATAACTGGCGTGCTTTACGTGAAGAATTCAGAAAAATAGATGTAGAACAAGCTGTTCAAGGAAGTCTTGATTTAGATAATATTCAGCAAAATGATTTTACAATTCCATTAACTGAGCGTTATACCTATAACCCTAAACTTGCAGATGCAAAAATCGTTGAAACAAGTGCTTATGAAAAATATACAACTGCATCTATTGCCGTTCGTCCAAGTATTGTTGAACGCTTGATAGAACGATGGTTAGAATCACATTCTGATATTGTTGATTTTGTATATAAAAATGGAGATAATGGCTCACAATATTTCTCATTAGTTTACACAACAAATGGTGGAGTATCACATTTTTATCCTGACTTTATTGTTCAAATGAAAAATGGCGATGTTGTTATTATCGAAACAAAAGGTGGAGAAAATAATCAAGGACAAGATAAGAATATTGACCCTTATGCCCCTGCAAAATATGAAGCGTTGAAAAAATATGCTTCAAAACACAATGTAAAATGGGCATTTGTTCGTGATATGAATGAGGAACTTTACTATTTGAATAGTGGCGAATGGATTGATGATATGGCTTCTGATGAATGGCAAGCTATTTCAAGATTGTTTGGTATGATAAATGACTAAAATAATACGTTCTCTTACAAATTTATGGAGAAAGATTACCAAATTGCTTCACGATGAACATCATGGTTATCTCAAAATTAGACCATCAAATAAAAAAGAACACTTTCCTAAAATTCAATATGAGGCTTCTGAAACTGATTTATTTGATGATTCAAGTGAAACTCTTAAAAAACAAACCGATGAGATAACTAGAATTGCGATGGAAACGCAGATTCTTATTTCTGAAATGCCTAATGAGTTTGGTAAAGCACTCAAATTTTTAAGAAAGAAAGGCAAACTAACCCAAAAACAGTTATCTGAAAAATCAGAGGTATCCGAAGCTACTATCAGAAGAATAGAAAACAATTTTGATTATCAGCCCAGTAAGATTTATATTGCTAAACTTTGCATAGGTCTAGAATTGAATCCTATTATATGTCAGTCGATGTTTGATTTAACTGAACATAAACTAAATAATTCTGTTGAAAATATAAAGATAAAAATTGTTTTGTACGACTCTTACTTGAAAAATATTTATGATGCTAAACTTTTGCTAAATAAAATGAATATAAAAACAGAAAAAACAGAAGAATAAAATTTCGACCGCTCATGATATGGGCGGTTTTTATGATGCTTATAGTACAAGGGTATTCCAAAAATTTATGAATAAATTACCCTAATTTCTATGTTTTTTTAAAAGAATATCATTCAAAACCGCTCATGTCATGGACTGTGGCAATCATTCATTTTTTGAGAAAATAGATTCATCAAAGAGGTCATGAACTTTGATTGAATAATCTCAATACTAGTTAGAGATACCTCATAAGAATACGGTCTTTAATAATGCTGATATGACTAACCGTAGATAGTTGTATTTGAGGAAATCAAAATGGAAAATTTCTTACCAATCAATAACCCAAAATTGTCAGAAGCTACTATCTCGAATGTTACATTTCCAAAAAATGTAAAAATTCAACTTGCCAGTGCATCTCAGAAATTTACAAAAAATGGAGAAACTATCCAAGGTTCTATAGGAAAAATCTCCTGCAATGTTGTGGATGCCGTATTAGCTAAAGTTGTTGAAAAATCTGGTTCAGACATCTCATCGTTAAAACCATTTATCCTTGAACTTGTGGGAAATGAAGAAGATTTACGTGAAATAGCAATCAGTGAACTTGTAGGCTCTGAAATCAATATTGAAAAAGGTAAAGTCATGTTGAAATGGGTCAGCAATCGTAATAGCTCAGGTTGGAGAGATTTGAAAGTTGTTTTAGATATTTCTGAAACAGAAGGTACAGAGGAATAATATGATGAATAGAAAAGAATTAAATATTTGGGCATATTTCAATGAAATTGAATATTGCCTACAAGACGAGAACTATAACAAGGAACGTGCTTTATATTTAATCTCAATCGCGCGACATTCTAACTGGAAAGATGAAAGGAGACTTTGAAGACATTGAAGATTAATAAAATTATCGAATGGATTGCTCGATTGCCCCCAATGTGGGGAGGAGGTTCGAGCAAATTAACTGTTGACATGAATCAAGCTCAAATTTTATATCAAAAGCATCGAATTTATCTGATTACTTTAACAATTTGGTTTGCTCTTACTATACTGCTAGTGATTTGGTGCAATATAAAAAATGTTATACTTAGTATCTCAAAAGGAAGAATAATTTTTAATGTGCTTCCTTTTATGATTATGATGATACTTCTTATTTTAGGAATATTTGTGATTGCATTATGGAATTTATTGCATTCTCGATATTCTCCTATTCAAAAATGGAAATTAGAAACGCTTTTGAGAAATTTTACAGAGGAAGCTAATTTATTAGCACAACATGATGATTCATTTAATTTTACTAAATCAGTTAAATGGAGTTATTCAGCGTCAGAACAAAAAATTATAATAAATCTAAAAACAGGTGGACATATTAATTTTGAGATGGAAAAAGATATTGGACGTAGATTACTAGGATTTTTAATAAAAGAGACCAATTATGTATGGATTCTTGAAGACAGCAGTGTAACAACCGGCTCAATAAAAATTATATTTTCACATGATGCTGATGAAAGACTAGTGATTGATGATTTGAGCAAGCTTAAAAAATCGAATATGGTTAATATTCCGCTAACAAAACAACTTTCATGGGATATTAGAAAGCAACCGCAAATAGGTATCTTCGGTAAAACTGCGAGTGGAAAAACGAGTCTCATAAAATCAATTATTATTTCTTTTTTGGCGAATAATAAAAATAACAAACTTATGCTCATAGATGGAAAAGCTGGATTTCTTTCACAATCAGGAATATTTACAAAAATACCCACTGCTATCAAAGCTGAGGAAACTTTGACATTACTAGATGATGCTATTGCAATCATGAATCAACGATATGCTGAAATGAATTGTGATTTGGCAGATGAGAGTGATGTAACCTATATTGAGAAATTTCCAGATAAAGGAACAATTCTAATAGCTTGCGATGAACTCCTTGCTCTTGCATCTGCAACACAGGCATCTGATAAATTGAAAAAGCCTGCTGATAGATTGATGCCCCAAATTTCAGATAGGATTCTAACACTTATTGTCAAATCAAGACAAGCGTCTATGACAATTTTACTATCAGGGCAAGCATTTCCTGCAAGCCTTTTAGGAGATTCAACAGTTCGTAGTAATTTAGGTATGATTGTAAATCTCGGACGTACTTCACAAATTCAAGCACAGGAACTGTTTTCTATGAATTTAAAAGATTTACCTCAAGCAGATTCATCGAATTATGAGGGTATTATTTGGCTCGATGCTCTTAATTGGGAAACACCAAGAGTGTTTCACTCTCCCTATTATAACGATGAGAAATTACCTTTTAAAGCAACATTACTAAAATTAACTAAGACGCAGGGCGGTGGCTCGCCACAAGCCCTGTGACTCAGTTACTCTTGCGTGTACTACTTGACATACACGACATACACGCAAGATAGGCTGATGAAATACGAGTGAATAAGATGAATGAATATAATGCAAAAATAATAATGTTTGAAGACCACGCTGAAATTATCAGATATGGCACAAATATAACAAGAGCACCATCTGAGCAAATTAATAGAAATACAAGAACTCATAATGATGTAGATGATGAAGAGTTGCAAAAGCAACGTGTTTTGGAGCAAGCTTTTCGGACAAAGCGAAAAGTAAAATATTATTGTCAGACCAATGATTTCAACTTATTTTGGACTTTAACACTAGATGATGCCAAAGTAAACGCTAGGAATTACACCTACTCAAGACAAAGGCTTCAAGCATGGTTAAAATATCAAAGAGAAAAATATGGAAAATTTGATTATCTTTTTGTTCCTGAGCTTCATAAATCAGGACGAATACATTTTCGTGGTGTAACAGGTAACTTATCTCCACCACTTGTAGAAGCTCGTTATCCCAAAAGCAATCGACTTATCAAGAAAAAAGGGATACAGATATACAATGCTGAAAACTGGAATAACGGTTTTAGCACCGTTTCTAAAATTCAGAACAGAGAAAAATCCGCAAGCTATATCACAAAATATATAACGAAAGAGTTAATCGAAATGCCTAGTGCGTTTCATCAACCGAGATATTTTGTAAGTCGTGGACTGAAGCAGCCTGAAATCTATTATAAGGAGCTTTCAGATGAAGACTTATCAAACTTTATTCCATCTTTTGTTGTAGGTGGTAAAAATAGCTTGAACAATCAATTTGAAGCAGATGTTTCCATTTATCAAGTGGATATTACAGCAGATGGAAAAATGATTCAAAATAGCCCACCTGAAACAGCATGGAAATTAAGAAACACAAAAAGCCCTGACGGCAATCAGGACTTCCAAAAATAATTTGTAAAGCCATTATACCATATTTGGTTGATGGCAGATTGAGGTACGATATGAAAATAAAAAGTGTGCCTATTGAAAGTGATGCTGTATGGACGAATAAAAAAGGTATCTTGATGCGTTATGAGAACCTTAATATTTACACCTTGAATCGTTGGCTATCTGAAATGCGAGATAATAGACATTTTAGACAAGGTGTAATCAATCCAACGCACAAGTTGGTTTTTATTAATTTAGAAATTTTTGAGGACTTTCTTTATTGGAAACAGCATGGTTATTCAAGATTTAAGGCAAAATAACACAAAAAATGGTAAAATGGAAGATGCTAATCAAATTCTATTTTATCATTTTTCATATCGTCACTTTGAGAGGATAAAATATGTATTTTGAAGAAAGAAAAAATAAAGATGGGAAGTTATTTTATGTAGCTGCTGAACGATATGTTGACCCACTAACTGGCAAGAAAAAGCGTGCATCAGTGGTATATCACAAGAATACAGCACGAGCAAGACGACAAGCTGAACATGAGTTAATTGATAGAATTGATGATATTATTTCAAAAAAACAAGGATTTTTCAAAGGTTCGTCAATGACTACCTTTAGTGAGTTAAAGACAAGCTGGTTTGAAGTTTGGCAAACCACCGTTAAAATTCAAACTGTAAAACGTGAAAAACTTGTTATCAGTAGACTTTCAGAACTGATATCTGATGATATTTTACTCGAGAATATTACACCTTTACTCATTCAAAACTGTTTAAATGAGTACAGAGAGAAATATCAATCTACACACTCAACGATGCAACATATCAAATGTACGTTAAATAAAATATTTGACTATGGTGTCTTGCATAATGCGATTCCGTTTTCTCCATCAAAGGTTGTTAAATTAAATGCTACTGTTGAAGAAAAGCGTGCGAAAAAACAGCGACTTGAAAAGAAATTTTTAGATGAGCATGAAGTGAGAGCTTTCTTGTCAGAGTTAAAAATGAGACGAAATCAAAACTACTACGACCTTGCCTTATTCCTTATTGGCACTGGCTGTCGTATTGGAGAAGCATCTGCTTTGACTGCATCTGATGTTGACTTTAAAAATCATTTGGTTACCATTGATAAGTCGTTGCAAGCACATGATTTAAAAGTTGACGAGTTTTATCTTGATACAACTAAGACAGAAACAAGCGAACGTGTAGAACAGCTTCCTGAATTTGTGATGCAAGCTCTAAAACGAGTGATTGAACGCAATAAACAGCTTGATGAACACATGGATAATTTCCCATCACAAGCATTTAGAAAATTTGATTTTCTCTTTAGAACTGAATATGGCACACCGATTACCTCACACAGCTTTAGAGAAGTTCTGGGACGAGTAAATAAAGTTTTGCAAAAAGACTGTAAAGAAAAATATGGTTTTGAGTGGACAAAAAACGCTATTCCACATAGCTTTAGGCATATCCATATCTCTGTTTTACGCAATGACCCAACAGTTCCATTAAAAGAGGTTCAAGCTCGTGTAGGACACGTTCAAGAAGCAACAACAAATGGCTATACTCACTTGATGAGTGCATCGCAACAGAAATCAGTTGAAGCAATTAGTCGCTTTATTGATAAAATGGCAGTAAATGAAAGTGAAATGTGTTGATTCAACAAATTTGCCCAAAAACTGCCCAAAAATAAAAAAATTAGATTATCAAAGCTCACAAAGCCTTGATACACAAGGAGTTATAAATATGAGTACAATACAATGGTACCCAGGCCACATGTCCAAGGCTAGAAGGCAGGTCCAGGAAAATTTAAAATATGTTGATTTTGTGACTATCGTGGTGGATGCTCGTTTACCCTGGTCTAGCCAAAATCCTATGTTGACTAAAATTGTGGGTGACAAGCCCAAGCTCTTGATTTTAAATAAGGCTGATTTGGCTGATTCTGTGCGAACCAAAGAATGGTGTCACTATTTTGCAGAACAAGGCTTTATGACCTTAGCCATTAATTCTAAAGAGCAATCCACCGTCAAGAAGGTTACTGATGCTGCTAAGCTGCTTATGACAGACAAGCTTGTTAAATTGCGCGAGCGGGGTATTCAAAAAGAAACCTTACGAACCATGATTATCGGCATTCCAAACGCTGGTAAATCAACGCTCATGAATCGCCTAGCTGGCAAGAAAATTGCTGTAACGGGTAATAAACCGGGCGTTACCAAAGGTCAACAATGGCTTAAGTCAAATAAGGAATTAGAAATTTTGGATACGCCTGGTATTCTTTGGCCTAAATTCGAAGAAGAGAGTGTGGGCCTAAAGCTGGCTTTGACTGGTGCGATTAAGGATCAATTGTTGCCGATGGACGAGGTGACTATCTTTGGGCTTGAGTATTTTCAGCAGCATTATCCAGAGCGTTTATCGAGACGCTTTAAAGGAATCAATCTGGCCTTAGAAGCGCCAGAAATGATTATGACAATGACTGAAAAATTAGGTTTTCGTGATGATTATGATCGCTTCTACCAGTTATTTGTCAAGGAAGTGCGTGATGGTAAGTTAGGAACTTATACGCTGGATGTCTTAGGAGATGTTGATGGCAACGATTAAGGAAATTGAGCAAAGGCTAGCGACCATTGAGACTTTAGATGATTCGCACTGGGCTGATTTTCTGCAGGATAAGCGTGTCGGCGTGAAAAGGGCTATTCGAAAACGGCAAAAAGCCATTGCTGCTAAGCAGGCTGAGGCTGCTCGCTTGGAGTTGATGCTGCGCCATGAGCGTGCACTCTACCAGCAAGGTGTTGAGTGGATTGCAGGTATTGATGAAGTCGGACGGGGCCCCTTGGCTGGTCCGGTTGTGGCAGCGGCAGTTATCTTGCCCAAAGACTGTTCTATTCAAGGACTCAATGATTCTAAGCAAATTCCAAAGCATAAGCATCGTGCTTTTTATCAAGCTATCATGGACCAGGCTTTAGCTGTCGGTTTAGGTCTAAAAGACAATCAGACGATCGATCGGGTCAATATTTATGAAGCAACAAAATT
The DNA here is from genome assembly GCF_019774635.1 of Streptococcus halichoeri. Classification (NCBI taxonomy): domain Bacteria; kingdom Bacillati; phylum Bacillota; class Bacilli; order Lactobacillales; family Streptococcaceae; genus Streptococcus; species Streptococcus halichoeri. The sequence goes on along the minus strand of NZ_CP081502.1, from coordinate 1,486,705 downwards.
AGCCATGCTAGATGCTGTTGCTCACTTATCCATCCAACCGCAGCATCTTTTGATTGATGCTATGACTTTAGATCTTCCCATACCACAAACTAAACTTATCAAGGGTGATGCTAATTCCTTATCTATAGCGGCAGCTTCAATAGTTGCCAAGGTCGTCAGGGACGAAATAATGGTAAACTACAATGCTATCTACCCGGGCTATGCCTTTGATCAAAATGCCGGTTATGGCACCAGGGCTCACTTGGAGGGGCTTGCGCAACTTGGCCTTACTCCGATTCACCGCCAGAGCTTTGAACCAATTAAGTCGCTGCTTAAGCATGCTACAAAAGGAGAAAGCGATGACTGAAAAAGAGAAGATGTTAGCTGGAGATTTATACGATGCTAGCGATCCCCAATTGCAGGCTGAGCGCCAACAGGCACGCCAGCTGATGCAGCAATTTAATCAGGAACAAGAGGGAGCTAAGCGCAGCGCATTGTTAAAATCATGGTTTGGGGCAACGGGTCAAGTAGTAGATATAGAACCTCCTTTGGCTTGTGATTATGGTAGTAATATTTATATTGGCAACCATTTCTATGCTAATGTCAACCAAACGTTTTTAGATGTTTGTGAGATTCGTATTGGTGATCATTGTCTGTTTGGCCCTAACTGTCAGCTCTTAACCCCACTTCATCCCCTTGATCCGATTGAGCGGCGGTCTGGTGTAGAGTATGGGACTCCTATCTCAATTGGCAATAATGTCTGGTTAGGTGGTGGGGTGACAATCTTACCAGGAGTTACTTTAGGCGATAATGTTGTCGTTGGAGCTGGCAGTGTGGTGACCAAATCCTTTTCAGAAAATCTAGTGATTGCTGGTAATCCAGCACGAGTCATTAAAAGTATCGGGAATAAGAAATCTCAGTAATAGAGAGACTTAGGACAAGCACCCTGAGTTTCTTTTGGTCTAACCTATTGAAAGTTTCGCTTAAAATATTGTCGCGCAAGCGGACTTTAAATAGAGGTTACTTAGTCAACCTTTATGGTTTTATTAAATAATGTAGTGACAACACTATTGTTTTTGGGGAAGAAGTGACCATATTCAAATTGAAAAAATGTTTTATTTGTTTTGACTGATTTGCTTCAGTCTTTTTTGCTTTTTTTGAAAACAAACATGCTTATAAAAATTGCTGGAGTACATTGATAGATTCTCTATTGCTTAAAGCTGCAAAGTTGCTTTTATGAGTGGAACAGCTTTGTTACCTTTTGTTTTTTTCTTTTTTGCCTTAGTGACTAGCCATCGCTATGAACTCTTATTTCTTGCGGTGCCCTGCTTAATCGCTATTTATATTTTTTCCTATCATTTCACAATTGTGGGGTTAGGGGAGACTTTTGCTCATAATTTAGGGATAGCTTATCAACGAGTGATTCTTTTTGGGCTTATTTTAGTAGCTATTGTGACGGCCACAATTGTGATTATTGTAGGTAGCATTCCTTTTTTGGGATTAATTGTTCCCAATGTTATTCGTTTAAGTAAAGGAGATTATTTGGCTAGTCATTTAGGCTTAACTGCCTTGTTAGGAGCTGTTACACTGATGTTTTGTGATTTTGTTGGTCGCTTGATTATTTTCCCCTATGACATTCCTATTGGTTTGACCTTGGGAGTTTTAGGCAGTCTCTTTTTCTTGCGCCTGATGACTCAAAGCGAGGTTAGTAGGGGATGAAATTGCAGCTTGAAAAGCAAAAAATACTTGGTCTTGGCATAATCTTACTTACGCTAACCTTAGTTTTCTTTTTGTATGGTCTTCCGCTAGGAGCCAATCGTTTTTTACTGCTTTATTACTTAAAAACACGCTATCTTAAATTTGTAGCACTCCTTTTAATTGGCATTTGTATCGGCACGTCCTCTTTGATTTTTCAAACGATTACTGCTAATAGACTTTTAACCCCGGCTATTGTTGGTTTGGATAGTTTATTTATTTTTATTCAGACGTTGCAAATGGCAATCCTAGGTAGCCAAAAACTCTTAACCACTGGGCCCTTATCACTTTTTGTATGCTCCTTAGTGGCGATGTTGTTCTTTGCCTGTGTCCTATTTGGTTCTTTTTTCAAGGAGCAACACCTTTCCCTATATTTTGTTTTGCTTGTTGGTCTTATTTTTAATACCTTATTTACATCACTGGCAAAATTTATCCAGGTCATTATGGATCCAAATGAGTTTTTGGTTTTGCAAAGTCACTTGTTTACGAGTTTTAATGCTCTTAATGCTTCTATAATGGGACTGGCTTGGGTATTGGTTGGTATAAGTTTTTTGCTCAATTATCGTCTCTTTGCTCAATTAGATGTCTTGTTATTAGGAAGCGAGCAGGCTAAATCCTTAGGAGTTGCTTATGATCGCTTGGTGAGACAAGCATTCTTATGGGTTGCGCTTTTGGTGGCAATCGCTACCGCTTTGGTAGGGCCGATCACTTTTTTAGATTTGGTAGTTGTTCATCTCACCTATCAAATGTTTCCTAACTACCGCCATACTATCCGGGTACCAATGGCAATCCTTATTTGTATCATAGCTTTGCTGATCGGACAAATAAGTGTTCAATACGTCTTAAAGCTTGCAGTACCCCTACCTGTTTTACTTAATTTCCTAGGTGGGAGTTACTTCATTATCTGTCTTATTAAGGAGAATAAGCGGTGATTGAAACCTTTAATTTAACCAAATCTTACGGAACAAAAACAGTACTCAAAAATATTACAACTGTCATTCCAAAAGGCCAAGTGACTGCTATTGTGGGACCAAATGGCTCGGGCCAAAGCACTTTTTTAGCCTGTATAAGCCGCTTGCAAAAGGCTGAGCAAGGAGAGATTTATCTGGATGGAAAATCTCTCGCTGAGTTTTCTGCGCAAGCATTTGCTAAAAAACTCGCCATTTTACGGCAAGCCAATCATCTCAATCTCACAATAACTGTTGAAGAATCAGTAGTTTTTGGACGTTTTCCACATTCTCGAGGAAAATTAAGCACAGCTGATCAAGCGAAGATTAATCAAAGTTTGACTGATATGTCCTTAGCAGATTTAAAAACGACTTATATTTCGCATTTAAGTGGAGGACAATTGCAAAGAGCTCTGATTGCCATGACCATGGCTCAAGACACAGATTATCTCTTGTTGGATGAGCCCTTAAATAATTTAGATTTAAAGCATGCCATCGATATTATGACAATACTACAAGGATATGCCCAAAAAAATGGCAAAACAGTAGTAGTTGTTATTCATGACATCAATTTTCCCTCAATCTACGCCGACACTATCATCGCTTTTAAAGAAGGTTTGATCCATGCACAAGGTCAAACAAAAGACATTATGACGGAGACGACTCTATCAGAATTATTCGAATTGCCAATCCGAATTGAAACAATAAATGGCAAACGCGTCAGCATTTTTCATTAAAGAGCACTTAGGGCAGGTTTGTTCAGCACCACAGACTAATTGCCAAGTGCAAACTACAGATATTGGAGTATTTCCTATGAGCAAAAAAAGTTTTCTTGCTTTTGTCGCATTTTTAGCATTGCTATTTTCCTACCAGACTAGTTTAGCGAGTGAAAAGAGCAAAACAGTTACCATTCAAAATAATTATACGGCCTATCTGAAAAAGGAAAAACTAGGGTAGCCTGATAATCAAAAAGCCATTACAGAGCAACTGAAGGTTCCCTATAAACCCAAAAAGGTTATCGTTTTTGATATGGGAGCTTTAGATACGTTGACTACACTAGGTGTGGAAAAATCAGTTGCTGGTATTCCTAAGGGCCAAAACGCCGTTAATCTTTTGCCTGATAATCTAAAGAAAATCTATCAAAAAGATGCCTTTCAAAATGTTGGTAGTCTATTTGAACCTAATTTTGAAACGATTGCAAGTATTCAACCAGAAATTATCTTCCTTGGCGCACGGATGGCTTCAGTCGATAATTTGACAAAATTAAAAGAAGCTGCTCCTAAAGCGGCAATTGTCTATGGTGGTATTGATGCTAAAAAGCCATTTGATCAAGCAGTTGAAGAGCGTTTGGAGATGTTTGGTCGGATTTATGGGAAAAAGAAGAAGGCAAAAGCTTACCAAAAGAAACTGACACTTTCCTTAAAACGTCTTAAGAAAAGTGTAAAGGTTAAGAAAAACCCAACGGCCTTGTTTGTTATGGCAAATAGCGCAGAGCTCTTGACACAGTCGCCTGCTGGCCGTTTTGGCTGGATTTACCAGGTAGCTGGTTTTGTTCCTGTCAATAAAGAAGAAAAGCTAAGCTAAGCACCCATGGCTCACCCGTTTCATATGAATATATTTCTGAAAAGAATCCTGATTATTTATTTGTGCTTGATCGCGGAGCGACCCTCGGGCAAGCAGCCTCGGCAAAGAAATTGTTAGCAAATGATGTTATCAAAGAAAGCAAAGCCGTTAAACTAAAGCATGTTCATGAAGTTGATGGACGCGATTGGTATATTAATGCAGGTGGTATTCGAGTAACGTTACGGATGATTGCAGACCTTCAAGATTTCCTTGATAAAAAATTAAAGCTAAGAAACTGAACTTTCGGTTTCTTTTTTCGAATAAGTAAGTTGGAGGAAGATTGATGAATAATTTTGAACTCTTTAAATTAAAGGCTGCTGGATTGAAAAATCAGCAGATTTTAAACATCATTGCTTATCGAAAAAAACATAAAACACCTTTATCTGTTCGTAATATGGCTGTGGTTGCCCAATGTCAAGATCCTATCATCTTTATTGAAAACTATAAAGGGCTTGAACTGACAAGCTTACGCCGGTCCTTTTTGAAATATCCAAGTTTTTCTATCCTTGATGATTGTTATCCTCTAGCCTTGCGTGAAATTTATCAACCTCCGGTTTTACTCTTTTATCAAGGGAATCTTCAATTATTGGAAAAACCTAAATTAGGAGTTGTAGGGTCACGTAAAGCTTCAGAAGAAGGCATTAAGGCTACTGCTAAATTAGTTGGTGAGGTGGCTAACCGTTTAGTTATTGTAAGTGGACTTGCACGAGGTATTGATACGCAGGCTCATTTAGCTAGCATTCGACATAAAGGACAAACAATTGGCGTCATTGGTTGCGGCTTTGATCATTATTATCCAAAAGAAAACCGTCGCTTGCAATCTTATCTTGCATCCCATCACTTAGTTTTGACGGAATATGCACCAGATGAGCCGCCGCTGGCTTATCATTTTCCAGAGCGTAACCGGATTATTGCCGGTCTATCTAGAGGTGTATTAGTAGTAGAAGCCAAGTATCGGTCAGGCAGTCTCATCACGTGCCAGCAAGCCTTGGATGAAGGACGAGATGTATTTGCGGTTCCGGGTAATATTTTAACCGGTTATTCCGAAGGATGCCATCAGCTAATAAAAGATGGGGCAAAGTGCGTAACGACGGGCTTAGACATACTTTCTGAGGTCTTTTAGTTAGCAACTTTCTTCCTATATGATATTTTTTTATTGACAGTTATGAAAAAATGGTTTATTATTCTAGAAGCTTTAAGCAAAATGTAATAGGAAGTGTATCTGATTGGTTACAACAAAAACAAGGAAGACTAAAACAACCGCAAAAAAAGCAACCGCAAAGAAGAAAAGTACCACTACAAAGAAAAATTTAGTTATCGTTGAATCGCCTGCTAAGGCAAAAACAATTGAAAAGTATTTAGGACGACAGTATAAGGTTGTAGCTTCTGTTGGACATATTCGTGATCTAAAAAAATCATCAATGTCAATTGACTTTGAGGATAATTATAAGCCAGAATATATCAACATTCGAGGTAAAGGACCACTAATCAATTCTTTAAAAAAAGAAGCTAAAAATGCTAAAAAAGTATATCTTGCCAGTGACCCGGACCGAGAAGGTGAAGCGATTTCTTGGCACCTATCACATATTTTGGGATTAGCAGAAGATGATGATAATCGGGTTGTTTTCAATGAGATTACAAAAGATGCAGTAAAAAATGCTTTTAAAGAGCCACGCAAAATTGATATGGATTTAGTGGATTCGCAACAAGCCAGGCGCGTGCTGGATCGAATTGTTGGTTACTCCATATCACCAATCCTATGGAAAAAAGTAAAAAAAGGCTTATCAGCTGGTCGTGTCCAATCCGTAGCTCTCAAGCTCATTATAGATCGTGAAAATGAGATTAAAGCCTTTAAACCAGAAGAATATTGGACAATTGATGGTCAGTTTAAAAAAGGCAATAAGAAGTTTCAAGCTAATTTCTATGGAGTTGACGGAAAAAAACAAAAATTAACCTCCAATGATGAGGTTAAAGCTATTTTAAGTCGGCTGCATTCAGACATATTTGATGTCACTTCTGTTGAGAAAAAAGAACGTCGGCGCAATGCACCCCTGCCTTATACAACTTCGTCACTACAACAGGATGCTGCTAACAAAATTAATTTTCGAACACGAAAAACGATGATGGTTGCTCAGCAATTATACGAAGGTATCAGCTTAGGAAACAATGGGACACAAGGTTTGATAACCTATATGCGTACCGATTCTACTCGGATTAGCCCAGTCGCCCAAAATGAGGCTGCCGCCTTTATTAATGAGCGGTTTGGTGAACAATACTCTAGGCATAGCAATCGCGTTAAAAATTCTAACAGTGCTCAAGATGCCCATGAAGCGATTCGTCCCTCAAGTGTTAAGCTTACACCAGATGCTATTGCTAGGTATTTAAACAAAGATCAACTAAAGCTCTATACCCTTATTTGGAATCGCTTTGTTGCAAGTCAGATGACAGCAGCTGTTTTTGATACAGTCAAAGTTACCCTCGAGCAAAATAAAGTTATGTTTGTGGCTAATGGCAGCCAAATTAAATTTAACGGTTATATGGCCGTTTACAATGATTCCGATAAAAACAAGGTTCTGCCTGAAATGGCTGTTGGCGATGAGGTCAAAAAAATTCTGACCACACCAGAGCAGCACTTTACTCAGCCACCAGCACGCTTTTCTGAAGCAAGTCTCATAAAAACACTAGAAGAAAATGGTGTCGGACGGCCGTCTACTTATGCACCGACACTAGAAGTTATTCAAAAACGTTACTATGTGAAGTTGGCTGCTAAGCGGTTTGAACCCACGGAGTTGGGTGAAATTGTGAATAAACTGATCACCGAATTTTTTCCAAATATTGTTGATGTCACTTTTACAGCAGAGATGGAAGCCCAACTTGATCAGGTAGAACTTGGTAAAGTGAAGTGGCAAGAAATTATTGATCAATTCTATCAACCATTTACCAAGGAATTGTCCGTAGCCGAAGAAGAAATGGAAAAAATAACCATCAAAGATGAGCCAGCAGGTTTTGACTGTGATGTCTGTGGTCATCCAATGGTTATTAAACTTGGTCGTTATGGTAAATTTTATGCTTGTAGTAATTTTCCCGAGTGCCATAATACCAAAGCCATTACAAAGGAAATCGGGGTAACCTGTCCGCTATGCCATAAGGGACAAGTTATTGAGCGTAAGACAAAACGAAATCGTATTTTTTATGGTTGTGATCGCTATCCAGAATGTGAATTCACCTCATGGGATCTTCCAGTAGGGCGCAACTGTCCAAAATCTGGAGACTATTTAGTGGAAAAGAAAATTCGCGGTGGCGGCAAGCAGGTTGTTTGTAGTAATGAAGCTTGTGATTATCAGGAGGCTAAGATTAAGTAAAACCTCTCACCTCATTACAGCAACATGGAGTAAAAACATTACAAGCAAACGATTTATCTGCAAAGTCGCCATCATCCAAGTCACCCAGATTGAAGAAGGACTTTTTAAGGGTAATTCTTCAATCTTTTTGATTAGTAAACTGAAGATCTAATAGCAGCAGTCTTAGCTTTTGAAAGTTGCCAGCTGTCAACTATTCACATGCAAAAAAGTAGTCATTGTTCCCTTTAAGATTAGTTGAGAAGTAAACCCATTTTGTCCGCCTGAGTAAGCTCAAACTAACTTGCTTAGTGAGTCAATGAAATGAATTGATTGGATCGTTCTTGGCCAGTTTTAGAAAATGCTCCGCAGAGGTTAATAAATCTATCTTATCTAAAGTAGACCACTGAAAAAGTCTGTTATAAAGGACTTCAAAGGTTTTGTCTGTTATAACGGCCTTTCACGATTTTATCTGTTATAATAGACTTTTCTTGATTTGTCTGTTATAATGGACTTTGTGAGGTAGAGATTATGTTTATTGCTCTTATTGCAGATATTGTCGCTTCGAAGCAGTTGGCCAACCGACAGCAGTTTCAAGCAGCTCTTATCCAAACCTTAGAAAGACTTAATAAGGATTACACCCAGTGGTTGGTGTCACCTTTTACTGTGACATTAGGGGATGAATTTCAGGCTCTTTTTGTGCGAGAAGTTCCCATTTTTGAGATTATTGACCAATTAAACCGATATTTAGCCCCCGTTACCATACGTTATGGCATTGGCGTTGGCGACATTTTAACCACCATTAATAGTAGCATCAGTCTGGGTGCCGATGGTCCAGCATACTGGCACGCGCGACGCGCCATTCAATATATCCACCAAAAAAACGACTATGGCAACACACAAGTACGTATCAGTGGAGAGGAAAAGGACGTTTATGAGACCATCAACACCTTGCTTGCAGCTGGTGAGGCCATTAAGTCCAACTGGCGATCTAGTCAAGAAGAACTCTTAGTGCAACTGCTGGAGCATAAGGACTATAGTGAACATTTTAATCAACAGGATTTAGGTCGAGCCTTACATTTACAGCCTAGCGCCTTATCCAAACGCCTAAAAAGTAGTAATTTAAAAGTCTATCTTAGAACTCGCCATCAAGCCCAAAACCTAATTCCAAAAGGAGTGGACCCATAATGATTAGTATTTCGCAGTATTTGGGGACACATCCCCTGCTAACATGTTATTTCATTTGTCATTTTCTTTCTGATTTTCAATGGCAAAGCCAACACCTTGCTGATAAAAAGGGCACTCAGTTAGCGGCTCTGGGTAAGCACATCCTTATTGTCGCCTTACCATTGGTAGCTCTAAGCCTCTGGCAGCCCCAGACTTGGCTGATCACTCTGCTTATTATAATAAGTCATGGTCTCATTGATTTTAGTAAGCCAAGAGTGATGCAGTGGGCAAAGCTCTCACCAAGGCTAGCTTTTACCATTGATCAGGGCTTACATTTAGCGATTATTATCTTCCTAAGCTCTTATTTGCGGGAAATAAGTAGTCGCCCTATGATTTTCCAATTGTATTTGCTTAACCTGATTTTGTTTCTGGTGCTTATCACCAAGCCGACCAATATTGCTTTTAAGATCTGGTTTGATAAGTATCAACCCCTTCATTACACTAGGGAAGAAACGATTGCTGGGGCTGGTGCGACGATTGGTAATCTTGAGCGAATGATGATTGGAATCTGCCTATTTTTAGGGCAATATGCCACTATAGGGCTGGTTTTTACGGCAAAATCAATTGCCAGATACAATAAAATTTCAGAGAACCCTTCCTTTGCAGAATATTATTTAATTGGTTCTTTGTTTAGTATGCTAGGCGTCTTTTTTGCAGCCTGTGTAACTTTGATATAACATAACTATATTTATGTAAAAAAACATCTGTGCACAGCCTTCGCAAATTTCTGCTATAATAACACTATCTAAAATAGAAAGATTTGAGGGAGTTAGATTTTATCTGTTGTTTGACAGTTGTTTAACTCCCAAAGAGGTATTAGTTCATGTCTCAATCTTACATTAATGTTATTGGTGCCGGTTTGGCTGGTTCTGAAGCAGCCTACCAAATCGCCAAACGTGGCATTCCAGTTAAACTTTATGAAATGCGCGGAGTCAAAGCAACTCCTCAGCATAAAACAACGCAGTTTGCAGAATTGGTCTGCTCTAATTCTTTTCGTGGTGATTCTTTGACCAATGCTGTTGGCCTGCTCAAAGAAGAAATGCGTCGTCTTGATTCCATTATTATGCGAAATGGTGAGGCTCACCGCGTACCTGCTGGAGGCGCTATGGCTGTTGACCGAGAAGGTTACTCCCAAGGTGTAACAGCAGAATTGACGAATCATCCCTTAATCACGATTGTGCGTGAGGAAATAACTGAAATTCCAGATGATGCTATTACTGTGATTGCTACTGGTCCATTAACTAGCGATAGCTTAGCAGCCAAGATCCACGCACTTAATGGCAATGAGGGTTTTTATTTCTACGATGCGGCAGCGCCGATTGTTGATAAAAGTACCATTGATATGGATAAAGTTTACCTTAAGTCTCGTTACGATAAGGGCGAAGCGGCTTATTTAAACTGTCCTATGACCAAGGAAGAATTTATGGCTTTTCATGATGCCTTGACGTCAGCTGAGGAAGCCCCGCTGAATGCTTTTGAAAAGGAAAAATATTTTGAAGGTTGCATGCCCATTGAAGTAATGGCTAAACGTGGGATTAAAACGATGCTTTATGGTCCAATGAAGCCGGTTGGTTTAGAGTATCCAGATGATTATCGTGGGCCTCGTGATGGTGACTTTAAAACACCCTATGCGGTAGTCCAATTACGCCAAGATAATGCTGCAGGTTCTCTATATAATATGGTTGGTTTTCAGACCCATCTAAAATGGGGTGAACAAAAACGAGTGTTTCGTATGATTCCCGGACTAGAAAATGCAGAGTTTGTGCGTTATGGTGTTATGCATCGCAATTCTTATATGGATTCGCCAAATTTATTGACACCAACGTTTGCTAGTCGGCAAAATCCTAACCTGTTCTTTGCCGGGCAAATGACAGGGGTAGAAGGTTATGTCGAGTCAGCAGCCAGTGGTTTAGTAGCTGGTATCAATGCAGCGCGTCGTTTTAAGCATGAAAGCGAGATTGTTTTTCCTGAAACAACAGCAATTGGAGCTTTGCCGCACTATATTACGCATACTGATAGTAAGCATTTCCAGCCAATGAATGTTAATTTTGGCATCATTAAAGCGCTGGAAGGACCACGCATTCGTGATAAGAAGGAACGCTATGAGGCTATTGCTGAGCGTGCTTTGAATGATTTAGAAGCCTATCGGGCTTATTAATATAAGAAGAAAGGTTCTGAATAAGAACCTTTCTTCTTATAGTTGTTAACTATATAATAAAATTAAAAATAGCTATTTTTGGACTTGCCTGGTTTTTGGTACACTAATATTAGTTGATCAATGAATAGTATATAAGGTAGGAATCGTTATGAAACTAAAAAAAAGAGTAGCACTAACAGGATGTCTACTGGCATCCGTTTTAGTATTAGGAGCATGTGGTCACAAAAAGCAGGACCAAAGTAAAATTGTCCGTGTGGGGACCATGGCTAAAAGTAAGTCAGAAAAAGCGAGATGGGATAAGGTCGAAGCCATTCTCAAGAAAAAAGGAATTACCTTAAAGTTTACTGAATTCACCGACTATACTCAACCCAATAAAGCTTTAGGCAGTAAGGAAATCGATATAAATGCCTTTCAACACTATAATTACTTAAATAACTGGAATAAGGCTCATAAAACCAATTTTGTACCAGTAGCAGAAACCTATTTCACCTCTTTTAGATTGTATTCAGGAACAAAGAATGGTAAGGACAAATATACGTCGGTATCACAAATTCCAAATAAGGCGACCATTGCGATTCCAAATGATACGGTCAATGAGAGTCGTTCACTCTACCTTTTGCAATCAGCTGGTCTGCTAACTTTAAGTGTCTCAGGTGACACTCTGGCTTCGATTTCAGATATTACGACTAATAAAAAAGACATCGTCTTAAAAGAAGTTGATGCAGCACAGACAGCTAGGACGTTACATTCAGCCTATGCTGCTATTATTAATAATGACTTTGTCACAGAAGCCGGTATTAATCCTCGCTCAGCTATTTTTGTGGAGCCTAAGAGTGCTAACGCCAAGCAATGGTATAATCTCTTAGTCGCCCAAAAAGGCTGGCAAGATTCTGACAAGGCAAAAGCCATTAAAGAAGTGGTTAAAGCCTATCATACCGATGCAGTAAAAAAAGTAATTAAAAAAACGTCTAAAGGCTTGGATCAACCTGTTTGGTAAAAGGGTTAGGTCATCTAAAAAGCATATTCATGGTTCATCCACGAACAATGGCAATAACAAAGCAACCTCTAAAAAAGATTGGCCTTGGCCTTACTCTTTTAGAGGTTGCTTTGTTGCTTATGTAAATAGAGTTGACTTTTTTATAGCATTTACTGTCTACTTACGTTTAAAAGGAAGGGGAATATCTTTTAACTGATTAAAGGTATCAGCTATTTTTTGATTGCGTTCAATATTTTTTAAGGTTTCTTGGTCAAACAAAGCTTGGCTTTTTTGGCGGCCTTCACTTGTAATGTAATACAGTTTGACTAAGGAGCCAAGTGCCTGCTTGCCCTGTTTAGGGGACATAGCAACGACTTCCTCTAACTCAGCGTTTCGATAGTGTTTCGCTGGTTTTGCTGGTATTGCGGCTACAACAAACCCTAAACTTTCAAGGTGTTGTTTGGCTTGACCTAAGGGGAGGTTAATAACGTTATCTAAGTTTCGCATACCTCGTTGCTTTTCCAGACGTTGGTCCATATACTTTTCAACAATGGGACGCGTGTTATCTATCCCTTTTCCTATTAATTCTGTTGTATCGGGAATTAAAGTAAATACCTTGCTGACTGCACCCAAGAGGCGCAAGCGTTTTTTTGATTTGGCCATGATAATCTCCTCAATTGACTATTCTTTTTATTATTATATCAGAAGATTAACCAAAGCTAGAATGATAACCTTACAAATTTGTAAGTCTATCACCCTTGTTCTGTAAGATTGCTGCAGCGATTTTCCTATAAAATAGAAAGTGTCAAAGGAAGCCTGTTAGTGGCATACCATTTGTCTTATAAAAATCGTATAATATGATATTAGGAGAAGTTATGATGTTATTAGAAATTGAGCACTTAAAAAAAGTTTACCGAACTCGCTTTTCCAAAGAAGAGACCCATGCTCTTAAGGATATTGATTTTAAAGTTGAAAAAGGGGAATTTATTGCTATCATGGGGGAATCTGGCTCTGGAAAGACCACGCTCTTAAATATTTTAGCTACTTTAGAAAAACCCAGTCAAGGTTCGGTGCTCTTAAATAACCAAGATATTACTAAAATTAAAGAAGGGGATTTAGCTAAGTTTCGCTTGCAGAATCTAGGCTTTGTTTTCCAAGATTTTAATCTGCTAGATACCTTATCGGTGAAAGATAATATTTTTTTACCGCTTGTTTTGGATCGTAAATCCTATCAGGAAATGAACAGTAAGCTAGGTCGTTTAGCTAATAAATTAAGGATTGAAGATCTGCTGGGAAAGCGTCCGTTTGAAATTTCAGGCGGTCAAAAACAACGGGTTGCTATTGCAAGAAGTTTGATGAATGAGCCCCAGATCCTATTGGCTGATGAGCCAACAGCTGCTCTAGACTATCGTCATTCAGAAGAATTGCTAACGCTATTTGAAGACATTAACCTTGATGGACAAACGATTTTGATGGTTACCCACTCAGCCAATGCTGCTAGCCATGCTAAACGGGTATTGTTTATTAAAGACGGGCGTATTTTTCATCAAATGTATCGTGGCAATAAAACCAATGCAGACTTTAGTAAAGACATTTCCTTGACAATGGCAAGTCTATTAGGAGGAGGTCAGTAAGATGTTTTACCCAAAATTTGCTTGGCACAATTTAAGGCATTCAAAAGCAGTTGTAGCCCCCTTTCTCTTAGCTAGTGTCATCTTGTTTCTTTTAAATGGCATTGTGATTATTTTGATGCTAAGTCCCGTCATGAAAACACTAGCATCAGGCGGCGTTGTATTATTTTTGGCATTAGTCGTTCTGGGCCTATTTTCAACAATTATGGAAATCTATTCCTACCAATTCCTGCTTAAGCAGCGCCAGCAAGAATTTGGTTTATATAATATTTTAGGTATGACCAAGGGTCAGATTTCGATTGTGTCGTCCCTTGAACTCTTTTTTCTCTTTACCATTGTAGTTGTCGGCGGCTCCCTCTTAACTTTTGTCTTTTCTCATTTCTTTTATTTAGTCTTTGCTAATTTAACACATTATCATCAGTTACAATTAGAGATTAACCCGGCGGCCTTTGTCTACACGGCAATAATTGGTTTAGTACAATTTGCTCTTCTCTTTTTAGTGGGACTATTTAGCATTTATAAATCGTCATCACTTGGTTTGTTCCACAATCAAAGTCAAGGAGAGAAGGAACCTAAAGGCAACGTTTTATTGGCTTGTTTATCCTTATTGGCCATCGGTGGAGGTTATGGTTTATCCATTACCTCGCATAAGGTAGTAGCACTGGTCGTTCTTTATCGTTTCTTTATTGCTGTCCTTTTGGTGATCATTGGCACTTATTTGTTTTATATCTCTTTTATAACCTGGTATTTGAAACGCAAAAAAAATAATAAATCCTATTACTATCAGCCTCAGCATTTCATTGCAACCTCCCAAATGATTTTTCGGATGAAACAAAATGCGGTAGGACTAGCCAATATCACCCTGCTTGCGGTGATGGCCTTTGTTTCGGTAGCAACAACGGTAGCCCTGTATACTAATAGCCAACAAATGGTCTCAGATCTCTTTTATAAAAATACTAAGTTTATGCTGATAGCTGATAAGCCAGAGCAAGCCCAAAGGGATTTTCAGCAGTTTGTGCTAGAACCCTTACATCTTGCTTCGTCTCAGGCTCTGACCTACCGACAAATCATGCTTGGTTTACCCCTTGATGAAAAGGCAAAGGTTACTGTTACCGCCCAAGATATTCTAAAGCCATCAGTCAAAAAACTTGCCTATACTTATATTATCACTGAAAAGACCTATCAAGCTTTAGGGAATAAGACTCTTCACTTACAAGAAAATCAGATTGCTCTTTATCGGCAAAAAAACATCACCAATATTCAAGAGATTAACTTCCTTGGAAAAACGTTACAGGTAAGTAAACACATCTCCAAAAATTCCCTACCTGATGCTACTAATACCTATAATCCAGCTGTCATGGTGGTAAAAAACCAGCAAGTCTTGAACGATTTACTTCAGCGTTATAATAATATAACACCTCTTAAAACAAGTGAATCCTTTGAGGCGCAGCTCAACCTTACTCAAAAAGACTTAAAAACCTTGGGAGATAAAGAAGGAATGGTTACAGATGGTAAGCACACGATAGCTGTCTATGAAACAAAAACAGGTTTCTTAAATGATATATATGCTTTCTTTGGTGGTTTTCTCTTCACCGGTTTCTTATTGGGAACGGCCTTTATCCTTGGAGCAGCCTTAATCATTTATTATAAACAGTATTCAGAAGGCTTACAGGATAAAAAATCCTATAAAATCCTTCAAGAAGTCGGCATGAGCATGCAGCAAATCAAACAAACAATCAATTCCCAAATCATCATTGTTTTCTTTATGCCAATTGCTATGGCAAGCTTGCATTTCAGTGTTGCTCTTGTGATGCTAAAACAACTCTTGCTTATTTTTGGGGTACAAAATAATGGTTTGATTTATACAGTTAGTCTAGCAACCATTACTGTCATTGTTGTTCTTTATTATTTCATTTATAAGTTCACCAGCAAAACCTATTATAGAATTATAGAAAGGTAGAAAAGTAGCGATTTTTCGTTACTTTTTTGTTATGATACAAGTATGATACAAAAAGCTAAAATTTATCTTGTGGAGGATGATCCGACCATTCTTGCTCTTTTGACCAAGCATTTGTCTAAGACCTATACAGTTTGTCAGGTTTCTAATTATCGTGATGTCAAAGAAGAGGCCTTAGCTTATCATCCCGATCTGATATTGATGGATATTACTCTTCCTTTTTTTAATGGATTTTACTGGACAACTGAAATTCGCAAACACTTGACTGTGCCTATAATTTTTATTTCTAGTTCAAATGATGAGATGGATACTGTTATGGCACTTAACATGGGTGGGGATGATTATGTCACTAAGCCCTTTTCTCTAACAATACTGGATGCCAAGATTGCGGCTTTTTTGCGGCGCTTTCAGGTATTCACGCAGAAAGATCTGCAATTTAAAGATTATTCACTACATTTCGATGGAACTCTGAGTTATCAAGGTTCTAGTCTACGTCTATCTCCCACGGAACACAAAATTTTAGCGCTGCTATTTTCTAACCAAGAAAAGATTGTGACTAAAGAAGAGATATTGATGACCTTATGGGAAGATGAGCATTATATTGATCAAAATACACTCAATGTTAATATGACACGCTTACGTAAAAAACTACTGGAATTGGGTTTTGAAGCGATTCACACTGTAAGAGGAGTAGGATATTTGTTGCAATGATACGAGCTTTTTTGAAGGAATACCGCTTTTGGTATAGTCAATATTTACTTTTGATTGCCGGCAATACCTTGGTTTTTTATCTGTTTCACCTTCCCATGTATGATTTAGTAGTTGCAAGTATGGTGACCTTGTCTATTTTAGTGCTCTTTAGTATGGGGAAATATGGCCAGTTCAAAGCTAGAATAGAAGCCATTGAACTTTTACAGCCCGAGCAGCAAGCAACGACAACCTCTCTTTTCCCCTTGGATTTGGCTTATCGCTCGCGCTTTGACCAACAGTTTGCAAAGATGAGAAAAAATCTAGAAGAATCCACGGAGAGCAAGTCCAACATCGAAGCCATGATTAAAATGTGGGTGCACCAGATGAAGCTGCCCATTGCTGCTTTGTCGCTAATGGAACAATCTAGGGAAATAGATCAGCAAGAATTTCATTATCAACTCGCAAAAATGGATAATGCTCTTAATCAGCTCCTGAATTTTCTTAAATTTAAACAGCATCACGATGATTTTCGCTTTGAACAGTTTTATGTGAGCAGTTTAGTTAAGGCACTTTTTAAGGAAATGCGCTATACCTGCATTCAAAAAAATATTGCTGTAAGCATAGAAGGCGATTGGTATATCACCAGTGATCGCAAGTGGTTACAGTTTGCCTTGGGGCAATTGCTGGATAACGCCATCAAGTATTCAAAGCAAAACGGAAGTATAAAAGTCTCTATAAGTAGGTGCAGTATTGAAATATCAGATAAAGGTATCGGAATACTAAAAGAAGACCTGCCCAGACTTTTTGAAGATGGCTTTACTGGCTTTAACGGCCACGAACACCAAAAGGCATCTGGTCTAGGACTCTATATGACCAAACACATTTTAAACCAGCTGGAATTGAGGATAACTGTAGACAGTATTCCGGATCAAGGAACTGTTGTAACCATTTTTCCTAATCCATAACTCACAATAAAAAGAGGTAAGAAGGCAGAAAAAGAAACACGAAGTAGAAGTGTAAGATAGCTTAATTTATTCTTGCTTTTTTATCAATTACTTACTACAAAAATTAGTGAGGAACTAGAATAATTACATAACTATAATTATGTAAAAAATAAAAAGACTATTCTCACTCTTAAGATTTGATCTATTATGGGTAGCAAGGCCAGCTTAGCCTTGCTTTTTTGAGTACGACGGGCATGTCGTACATCTGAGGTGAAAGTCCTTCGTGGGCACCCGCTACCG
This sequence comes from Streptococcus halichoeri, assembly GCF_019774635.1. Lineage (NCBI taxonomy): Bacteria > Bacillati > Bacillota > Bacilli > Lactobacillales > Streptococcaceae > Streptococcus > Streptococcus halichoeri. Next base: position 1,469,180 of record NZ_CP081502.1, on the reverse strand, counting down.
GTGAACCCAATAGCGACTCCCAAGCCTGACTATCGTGAGATAGCGGGGAGAGGAAGGGATAGCGAAATCGTGGCTCTACGAATAGAAACGTGATATAAAGGCGTATATAGAGGATGAGGGGGCCCAAAACTCTAAAGTCCAAAAAGGTAGTCGTAACCTATAGGCGTAAATCACGAGAGTAAACGAGGAAAGATGTACGACTTATCCCGTGAGGTCTCATGAGCGTCAAAAAGACGTAGTAACAACGACTCATGAGAAGTCAGCCGAGGTCATAGTAGTGATGAAGTTTCTGTAATGGAAACGCAGCGAAGGACCGAACGATTAAATGATTCTCTATCTAAATAATTTTGTCTGCCCTATCACCTGGTCTGAAACGACGGCACTCGCGAAACGTATGTCGAAAGAGGCTGATCATAAATATAGGACGGCACCGGCAGAACGAAATCTGATACAGATAGATGTGGGAACACGCAGAGTTCTCGCAGAAGTTTAGTTGAACCGCCGTGTGCCGAACGGCACGCACGGTGGTGTGAGAGGGACTAGAAATTAGTCCCTACTCGATTGCACTGAGCTGTGGACATAGTTTTACTAAAAAACTCTCAAAATGACGATGAAACAGGTCTAAAGTCATCTTTTAGGGAACAGAGTTATCATTCAAAACAAATGTTAAAAAATTCACAAAAAACTATTGACAAACGTTCTTTGCAGGAATATAGTAGTTACTGAAAGTAGCTACTAAAATTTTATAAGAGGTGTAGAATGCTGGTTAATAAAATGAAGCAGTTCGGCTATACAGAAGCAGAAACCAATATCTACTTGAGCTTAGTGGAAAACGGCTCAATGACAGGTTATGAGGTTAGTAAAAAATCTGGTGTGCCTAGATCTAAGGTTTATAACATTTTAGAAACCTTAGTTAAAAAAGGTGTCGTTCTGGTTAATAAAAGTGAACCAAAAAACTACTCCGCCATTTCACCTGAAGAGTTTGTCAGCATGCTAAAGCAAACAACTTTAAGTGATATTCAATTTCTTGATGACCATCTATCACAGATTAAAGAAAAAGAAGATGACGCCTTACTATGGCAGTTAGATAACGAAGAAGCAATTCGCCATAAAATGCTTTATATGATTGAACATGCCAATGAAAGCCTCTACATCCAAATCTGGGATGATTGTCTATCACCACAAATCATCGATGCCCTATGTGCAGCCGAAAAGCGTTTAGAAGAATTCGTCTGTGTCCTTTTCAGTGAAGATGGCCATTACGATCTTCCTTTTAAGCGTTTTTACGCCCATGGTTTTGAAATTGAAAAGTTAGAGGATATGGGTGGCCGCTGGATTAACCTGATTTGTGATGATCGATTGGTCTTATTTGGAACATTAAATACTACCTGTGATGTGATTTGGACACATAATATGGCTATGCGCTTATTAGCCAAGGAATATGTCAAGCATGACGCCTATACTCTTAAAATCATTCGTGAGCATGATTTAGAATTACGCAAAGCCTATGGCAAGGCGTTTGAAAAAATTCGGAAAATATATTAATGGAGACTTACCATGACGTTTAAAAATCTTCTCTTACTACTGATTGTTGCCATGAATGCTTATTTTGCATTTATTTTAATCAAAGATCTTCTGACCCACCGCAAAGAAGTGATGGCAGAAGAAGCAAGCACAGCGGCTTTGCCATTTTCAAGTGCAATTATCTTTTTCTTATCAACTGTCGGAATTTCTGACTTTGCCATCAGTACTAGCTTATATCCTAAGCTAAACTGGACCAGTGTCAAAAAATTGCCAGGAACCTTAAATACACAGTGTACGATTCCTGTTGCGGTTATGGCATTAGCTTATATTACTAATATCAAGGTTAGCATTGTTACCCTAGTTGTTTGTATTGTCAGCCAAATGATTGGTTCTTATTTTGGTGCTAAATTTGCCGTGAAATTACCAGCTGAGAAATTAAAACTCTCTATTGGGATTGGGATGATTATTGCAGCACTGATTATTTTTGGTGGGAAATTCGGCTGGTTACCAGGTGGTGGTAATGCTAGTGCTTTAACTGGCGGCAAATTAGTGATTGCCGCAATTGCTTTAGCAATCTTTGGGGCTTTAAATAATATTGGTATTGGCTCTTATGCGTTAACAATGATAACAGTTTATCTACTCGGCTTAAATCCAGCTGTTTCCTTCCCAATTATGATGGGTGCGGCAACCTTCTCTGTACCTGTTGGTAGTGTACAGTTTATTAAATCAGGTGAATACAGTCGTAAAATTACTCTTTTCACATCAACCTTTGGTGTTTTAGGAGTATTGTGTGCAGTCTTTCTTGTCAGCAACTTGAACACCTCCATTTTACAATGGGTTGTAGCCTTCATTTTACTTTACAGTGCCTATGGAATGCTAAAGAAAAACTAACCAGAACAAGGAGATCCTATGCTTATTTTAACAAAATCCGATATTCAACAATGCTTCTCAATGGCTGATGCCATTAAAGCTGCAAAGCAATCTGTTCGCCTCTACTCAGCAGGTCAAAGCAAGGTACCTCTTCGTACCAATCTAGATGTGACTGACTACAATGGCCAAAGCCTTTATATGCCGGCTGTAACAGAAGGCGAAAAAAGCTCACTTGGGGTGAAGATTGTCTCTGTTTACCCAGATAACATTAACAAGGGCCTACCATCTGTCCCTGCGACCATGGTTTCCTTAAATCCTGAAACTGGAATTGTTTCGGCTATTTTAGACGGCACTTATTTAACACAGCTTCGCACCGCAGCTATTCAGGGAGCAGCTACTGAAGAACTAGCTAACCCAGATGCAAAAATTGCTGGTTTAATCGGAACAGGTGGACAAGGCTACCAACAAGCTATTGCCATGATGACTGCTCGTCATTTGGATGAATTACGTGTTTTTGATATTGATTTTGATCGGGCTCAAAGCTTTGCTAAAGAATTAGCTAAAGATGTTAATGAAACCTTTGCGACCAAAATTTATGCGGTTGCAACAGCCAAGGAAGCTGTTAGTGGCGCTGATCTTGTCACTACCGTCACCACATCGAAAGTTAACACGTTTGATGCTGCTGACATTAAAGAAGGTGCTCATGTCAATGGTATCGGAGCTTACACTCCTGAAATGCTTGAATTACCAAGCGATTTATTAGTTAAAGCAGACGCCGTTATCTTTGACACTAATGATGGTGTTCTAGCAGAAGCTGGTGACATTCAAGCGCCACTTAAGCAAGGCTTGCTGAAAGAAGAGGATTATACTGGAGAACTTGGTGATTTCTTACTTGGTAAAATCCCAGGCCGCCAAAATCCAAAAGATATTACTGTCTTTAAGAGTGTGGGATCAGCAGTCTTAGACACTGTAACTGCCCAAATGATTATTGAAAAAGCCCAAGCACTTGGTATTGGAACAAACTTTGATTTATAAGAGAACATAAAAAAGCTAAACAAGATTTTAGCTTTTTTAATGTTTTAAAGTTAGTTTGGAAGTTATTTACATAAATATATTTATGTTGTTTTTGGGGCTTACAATTTGTCTAAGGCATTTTTTTGTTCATCATTAACAATATGGGTATAGAGATCGGTAACCTGTGTTGAGGCATGACCAAGCTGATGACTCACTAATACCTGTGATTTGGTCGCATCATATAAGCGTGTCGCTAGAGTATGCCTTAATTTATGAGGGGTTACCCGGATTTTATAATCTGCAGAATATTTAGCAACCATTTTCTCAATACTTGAAGCGTCAATACGATTTGGAACGCCGCGATACTCTGTTAAGAAGAAGGCCAAATCTTGTTTTTGGGCTTTGTAACGGTTTTTACGAATTGCTAAGTAAGCTGCCAAGTAAGGCTGAGCAAAATTTGCCACATTAACGGCATCACGTTTCCCACCTTTTCGCGTTACTTCAACAATCATCCTATTTAAATTTAAATCTTTTACATCAAGGTTAACAGCCTCAGATAGACGAATGCCAGATGCTAGAAGCAGTGCCATAATGGCTAAATCACGTTCCTTATTTTTCCGGAAAGAGGACCTTGCTCGGCTGGATAGCTTGCTTTCATAGTCGTTTTCTACATAAGTGAGAAAGGCCATAGTTTCATCACCAAGAAAAAGTTTCTGTTTAATCGTCTCGGCACGCGCAGCCAAGGTTTCTTTTTTCTTTTTAGTTGCGACTTTTTTCATCACGTTTCGATAGAAGTAGGGCTCGCCATTGTCATTTTCAACCTCTTCAGTTAAATATTTAAAAAGGCTTGAAAGAGCTGCCAACGTCCGGTTAATCGTTGTTTGTGACAAACCAGATTTGGTGGAATAGGTATTAAGAGAAGGGCGTTCACGTAAATACAAAACGAACGATTCCATATCTTTTTTAGTTAGGTGTTCTAACGTTATCAATTCAATATCAGCAATCCGGGAGGCCTGTGAAATATCAGCCTCAATCAACCAATCAAAAAAGCGTTTGTATTCTTTGAGGTATTCGTATAGTGTTGTAAAACTATAGGGTACAGATAATTTAGAGTGATAATACTCTAAGACGTACCAAGGCATGAGTGCCTTATAATCATCAATTTTCTTTAGTAGTAACTCACGTCGCATAAGATTACACCTAACCGTTTCTTTTTGAAAGTTGTTTTTCAGCGGGGATTTGTATAATAGAAGTATATCACAAGCTCAAATATTTTTCAAGAAAATTAAAGTTTTTCGGAAAGATAATACACAAAATCACCTCTTTGCTGTTAGACTCTTCCTGGATTGGCATTACTATATTTTTACAAAATTATCTTACTAAATTAATTCCTGGCTTAACTTAATCGGCGAATCTATAATTTTAACAATCTGGCTGAGATGGTTTGCTCTTAAGGAATTAGAGCCTTACTGTGAGGAAAAACTCGCTTTTATTAACTATTCACTCTGGATATTTTCTTGGATAATTTTAGCTTGTTTATGCCTGATGCTTTATGGTTTATTCTTATGAATAATAACTTTGAGTGATGCTTGTTGACGATAAGCTTGTGCATTTTTGTCGATACTTTTTGGTGAGTGTGCTCGTTTTTTATCCTTTAAATCGGGCTTTTTGATGTTTGTAATACAAATGTAATATAAAAAATGCTTTTTGTTGTAAAAATATGCTGTTACTTTTCGAATAACAAAGTAAGAACCTATTCACTGAAAGATCACGATAAGGTTTTCACATTATTTAGAAGGTTAATAGCATAATATGAATGGAGCATCTCATAGAATGGAAATTTGTCTGGCCAGTGATGCGGAATTTCTTGAAATTCAAGAATCTTTTTCCTCATCTAATTTTTTACAATCCCTACCAATTTTTAATTTACAAACGGAACGCAACCGTTATCTGGCTGTTGAAAAGGTAATTATTCTGGAGCAAGGTCATGTTGTTGGTTTAGCGGTCATTAATTATGTACGACTATGGCGTTTTTTTAAAAAAGCCATAGTCGTACAAGGACCCGTTTTACAATTTGCTAATCACGAACAAACCGTAGCTTGTTTGCAGATTTTAGAAAAACATGTGCAAAAAAATGGTGCTCTTTGCCTTATGTGTCACCCATTTTTAGCAGCCTCTTCCAAGGGGGTTAAGCTAGAAGATCTGACACTTCAGCAAAATCAAGCAGTAGCTTCTGCTTTTGCTGCACAAAATTACACTCATTTTTTTAGTCCCGATTATTTGCTTGATGGTGCTAACCAAGAATTTATTAAAGACCTGAGAGATTTTGCTTCCTGCGCAGCAATTGAGGCTTCTTATGACGCTCCACTACGCCGCAATCTCAAAAAATATCGCGACTCTCATGTTAAAGTACGGCAACTCACTCTTGAGGAAATTCCTTTATTTTATCATATTTTGCAGGAGACTTCTAAGCGTAAGGGTTTTGATATCAAAGATATTGCTTTTTTCTATTCTCTTAAAAAATATTTCAACGATCAGGCTCTTTTCATGTATGCTTATTTAGACTGCCCAGCATATCAGGCATATCTAACAAAACATATTGAAGTGCTCACTCAAGATTTGAGTCAGTTAGAATTACAAGATGATTCCAAAAAACGAAATGTTGCAATCAAACAAAAACGGCAGCAGCTAAATAGTTATCAAAAACGCTATGATGATTTTTTAGCGCTAAAAAATCCAGGCACTGAACTGCCACTATCTTCTTACTTATTTATTGAATTTGGTGATCAGCTACTTTCTTATTTTGGTGGTAATTTGGACGACTATTTCATTTTTGGCGGTGCTACTTTGATTAATGCTGAAATGATTCAGTACGCTAAAAAGCGTCAGCTTAGTTACTTTAATTTTGGTGGAACGATTGAAACTGAGCAGAGTTCAGCGGGGCTTGGCAATTTTAAATTTAAAAAACAATTTGGAGGCCAGTTGGTTCAATATCTGGGGAGTTATACTAAGTATCTCAATATGAGCGGTAAGTTATTAGCGCGAATCTTAAAAAAATAGCACATCTAGCTTAACTTGCTCATGTGCTACTGCATGATCAATAAGCTAAGCTTGCGACGGCTACAAGCTTAGCTGTTTAAAATGATTATAAATTTCAATAAAAGAGTCCACTAAGTATACTGATAAGGCAATGGCTCCTGAAATAATCATTGATTCAAAAAAATTATGCCCAGCCATTTGAGTATTTCCCTGGATATAATAGTAAGCAATTTTATAGACACTGGCTCCTGGGACAATGGGAAAGTAGCTGGGAATATAAAAGATAGTTACAGGAGTTTTAAATATTCTTGCTGCTACTTGTGACAATGAGGCAATGACCAGGCTGCCACAGAGGGCCGCTAAGCCCTTACTTGTATAAGGTAAGCTGAACAAGTATACAGCATAGCCAGCTGCACCAATAAAACCGACATAATATTTAACATGACGAGGAATTTCTAAGATAATCCCTGAAGTAACGGTCACAACGTAGGCTGCAACGATTTGTGCACTTATAGTTATAGCCATGCAATAACCCCCTTGGCAATAGACAAGCCAATAGCAACTCCTAGTCCCAGGCTAACAGCAATGATTAATGCTTCGACTATTTTTGAGACCCCTGCCCCAAAATCACCCTTGATTGAGTCTCGAAAGCCATTGGTAAAGGCTGTGCCAGGAAAAAGTGGCATTAATACAGAAATAATGACAATATTAAACGATGGATTACTAGTGCTACCTTTAGCATGAATGAGTATTGGAATCACTGTGGCAACAATCATTGTTGTCATGACACCAAAAATAAAATCATTTAAGGCTAATAAGTCCCGTATACGGTAAGACATGAGCATCAAAAAGGCTGCTACTAGTGAGAGTAACATTTCTGATAAGCCACCTCCAAATAAAATTACAAAGGACAGAACTAAGAGAATAATGGAAAAGTCTGTAATTTTTAAGGAATAATTATGATGATCTATATTTTGTAACTTTTTGTAAGCTTCGTCTAGTTTTACTTTATCAGATGTCAAGTCTCGTGAAATCTGATTAACCATATGAATATGACGTAGATTGGTATTTCGTTTAGTAATACGCTTAATCACTGTGATAGGATTATCAAGATCGGGGCCATCTAGGGTAATAAAAAGGCCTGTTGTGTTAGCAAAAACTTCAGTCATTGGTTGTTGGCTCAATTCTAATATATGATCAACCGTATCTTCAACGCGATAACTTTCCGCGTTAGCCTCAAGCATAGTAATGCCAGCTAGAGCAGCTACATCAACAATGCGCTTCATATTTTTAAGTGTTTTTGTCATTTAGCTGTTACCTAAGTTGTGAAAATGTTAGTCTTACTTCTACTCAGAGCTAGTTGCGATATAAAAAGAAGAGAGTAAGTTGAGGACTATCAAATAGAGAAATAAGATTTCAATACTTACCAAAGAAGATTTTTTAGAGACAATTAAGGCTTTCTTCTCCTAGTATACCATGACTTTATGACTTATGGCTGAGTAATCAGCTATGTTTCTTGTTTTTAGCAAATAGACTAAAGAGGGAAAGCAAGCCACGATCTGGTTAGGTTTTAACTTTAAAGATCTGATACTTCCCCTTAAAACTCATCCTATAAAATAAGGACCCGGAATGATTCTGTCATAATGATGTGGCACCAAGCTATTTCCATTTTTACCCAAATTTTACTTAACCAGCAAAAAAAGATTGAAGAAAGAGTACAAAAAGAATCTTTCTTCAATCTAAGGTATTTTCTAAGGTATTCTATTTGACGTTTAATAAGTGAGTGTCTTTAATGTTCGTTTGGATCATTTCTAGCGTCTTCGTGTGTTTTATGAATAGTACCAGGGACGTGATCAGGGCCAGCATAAATAGAATAAATCTTAAGTGGCTTGTCACTGGTATTTGTAACATTATGCCACGTATCAGCAGGTACAAGAATCACATCATCATCAGTAACTTTTTGTTCAAACGTAAGATTGTCTTTAGCATCTCCCATTTGGCATAGGCCTTCCCCTTCTTCAACACGAAGGAATTGATCAATCCCATTGTGAACTTCTAAACCAATATCATCTCCTGGTTGAATTGTCATGAGTGTCACTTGAAGTTTTTCACCTGTCCAAATTGTGGTACGATAGTTTTCGTTTTCTTTTGTATAATCCTCAATATTGACGATATATTTTTCTTTTCCGTGATCCTTATAATCAAAAGTCATATGAAAGGCCTCCTTTTTTATTTAGAGCTATTCTAATTAACTCTAAATAAATGGTAACATAAAACCGTTTTCCCTTCAAGGAAAAAGCTTGTTCATTGGAGGGAATATTTTTAGAGAAAAGCTAATTTATTGCAAATAGCTACCTACTGCCGCCACAGCCAAAAAAGGTAGAGGGCTAAAGTTAGAACAATAAGTCCTCCAAAAATAAAGGGTCTAATGTTAACAATAGGTTTAGCTCTGCCTTTTCCCCATATAGAGTCTGATCGTTTTTGGGCGTCATTCCATACTAACTGAGGTGTAAGGCTTCTCAACACAAACACTAAAATAGGAACAAGGACCAAATCATCTACAACTCCGAAGAAAGGGATAAAGTCAGGAATAAAATCAATTGGTGATAGAACATAAATAATGATTAACAAAGCTACAAGCTTAGCTAATAAAGGTGTCCGTTTATCTCTTAAAGCGAAAAGTATGGCGGATAAATTTGTTTTTAAGTGTTTAATTCTAGTAATAAAGTTAAGTTTTTTTGTTTTGTGCTTTACCATCTGTTTCTTTCTTTGTGAAAAATATTTACTGATCTAAGCGATTGACTCTAGACAAATAACCGATTCATTTCTGCAATTCCTTCTTCGATAATTTCAATTTGGTGAATTGTTTCTGTATCTTTGACAACCTTTTCTCGTCCTAAAATAATACTATCATAAATAGCTTGATACATTTGAGTATAGCTACCTCGCTGGGATATAACTTTTTCTTCGTGATAATAACCTTGCTCATCTATATAGGTCAGAGTTCCATAATGTTCTGGTAAATCCATACCAAAGTCAGCACGGTCTGGCATGTAAAAATGTTTCAGATCTTCTTCTTGGCGATCTTTTGTTGCTTTAATGAACATACCTTTTTTGCCATACACTATAAAACTGGGACGCTCTTTGATTCGGAAATAGCTAGATTTGATAGAGACTTTTAAAGCGCCATAATAAAAATCCAAATCAAAATAGTCATTCATACGTTCTTTTCCAAGCAATTGACGAACGTCATAATGAATAGTGTCAGGCATGCCAAAGTAAGACAGAGCCTGATCGATTGTATGGCAGGCATGACCATATAAATAGCTAGTATCAATAGAAAAGGTATCTGTAGTTTCAGGCACCTCTGGTCTAAAATAATCAAAATGCATCTCAACTTCCAATAGTTCGCCAAGTTTACCGCTTTCAATTACTTTTTGGACTGTCAAGAAATCAGAATCGTAACGCCGATTTTGGTAAGCTTGCAAAAAGAGTCCTTTTTGCTTGGCTAAACTAAATAATTCTTTTGCTTGTTCTGAAGTTTCTGTAAATGGTTTTTCAACCAGAGTATGTTTTCCTGCCAAAAGACATTGCTTTGCTAGATCATAATGCGCAGCTGGTGGTACTGATAAAACCACTAACTGAATGTCTGAATCATTTAGTACGTCTTCTAGTGCATTTGTATAGTTTACACCTTCAATTGGTGCCCAAGGACTTAAAGAGGGGGAATAGATTGTTTTTATATGAATATCGCTAATTTGCTGAGCAAAGGGAATGTGATAGCGGTTAGCACTTTTGCCATTACCTATATAAGCAATAGTAAGCATAGTAGTTTCTCCTTTGGACGGATTAAAATTTTAGAATCAATAAATACGAGTGTTATTTTCTACAACTCGTACAAGCATACTGATACCTATGGACATCATACGATTTAATGTTATCATTGTCAAAAATTTCTCATTTTAAGCATTAGCTCTTGTTTTTTATTTTAGAGTTTGTTATCCTTTAGTAAAGTTATAACTTTACTAAAGGAGGGTTATATGTTTTCAGGAAATCAACTTAAAAAAATGCGGAAAGCTAAATCTTGGAGTCAAGCAGAGCTCGCTGAGCACCTTAATGTTCAAAAAATGACTATTTCTAATTGGGAAACTGGAAAAAATATTCCCAATCAAGCCCATTTAGATCAGCTTGGACAATTGTTTAAAGTTGCTAGGTTTGCTCTTGATGAGGATTATCAGCTTTTGACCACTTATCATCAGCTTACTATGGAAAATAAAGAGCGAGTAATTAATTATACAGACAGTTTATTGTCAAAGCAACTTCAGGTTGTTGCACTTGCGCAGCATAAGGATAAAAAGCGATTTGCCTACCGAGTATATGAAAGCTTATCCGCCGGTACAGGCTATTCTTATTTTGGGGATGGCAACTACGATGTGGTATTTTATGATGAGCAATTTGATTACGATTTTGCCTCATGGGTCTTTGGGGATTCCATGGAACCAACTTATCTCAATGGTGAAGTGGTTTTGATTAAGCAAGAAGGTTTTGATTATGATGGTGCTATTTATGCTGTAGAATGGGATGGTCAGACTTACATCAAGAAAGTTTATCGCGAAGAAAATGGCTTAAGACTTGTGTCACTCAACAAAAAATATTCCGATAAGTTTGCTCCTTTTGATGAGGATCCTCGTATTATTGGAAAAATTATTGCAAACTTTATGCCGTTAGAAGTTTAAAATTGTATGATTTATGGCGAGTTCAAAATGTCTTACTCTGATATTGCTTCTAGTGATACCAGAGTCTCTATGCCAGTATAAAATGCCTTAAGATAGATGTTGTATATGGTTGCGGTGCTTGATAATAAGAAGGAATTTATTAGTTGTTTTTACATCTTTACAATTAGTAATTAACATGTAGATACACTTGTAACATGAAATACTGTAACAAAAGTGGATAAAGCTGTCAAAATTTTCCTTGCCGTTAACCTTACTGCTTCCTCTTTGATATGACCTTGCCATACATGTGATAGGATATTTCTTCTTAATGGTCGCAGGAAAAGAATGTTATCATTCCCTCTTTGCTTATGGTAAACTGAAAAATCAAAATGAGAGAATCAAAAAGCTAGTCTGGTCACCACTGACAAGGCTAGCTATAAAGGTAAAATGGAATAGAATTATTTTCGTTTTTTCTTAGCTTTTTTCAATTTATTAGCTTGTCGCTTCATGGCTTGTTTCATAGCAAACTGTCCGAATTTTCCCTTCATGCCACCGCCGAACATTTGGCCCATATCCATATCCCCACCTAAGGCAGATAAGTCAGGCATGCCACCTTGCCCCATCATTCCTTCTAAAGCAGACATATCAGCTTTGCTCATATTTGGCATATTCTTGGGTAAATTGTTAGGATTAAGACCCATTTGCTTCATGGCTTTTTCCATATCGCCAGACATAACACCTTGCATCATTGATTTAGCTTGGTTGAAATCTTTGATAAATTTGTTGACTTCAACAAAGCTATTCCCTGATCCATTGGCAATCCGTCGCCGGCGACTTGGGGTGAGTAACTCAGGTTTTTCGCGCTCAGCTGGAGTCATTGATGATACAATAGCCCGCTTACGCGCAATTTGCTTAGGGTCTACTTTAATATTAGCTAGCGCAGGGTTAGCAGCCATACCGGGAATCATTTTTAGCAGATCTTCCATAGGTCCCATGTTTTGAACTTGATCCAGCTGCTCAATGAAATCATTGAAATCAAAGGTGTTCTCCCGCATTTTTTCAGCTAGCTGAAGGGAACGCTGCTCATCATAATCTTGGCTAGCTTTTTCAATTAAGGTTAAAAGATCGCCCATCCCCAAAATTCGGCTTGACATCCGATCAGGGTGGAAGGTTTCAATATCTATGATTTTTTCACCAGTACCAGTGAATTTGATCGGTTTACCAGTGATTTCTCGTATAGAAAGAGCTGCACCGCCGCGGGTATCACCGTCAATCTTAGTTAAGACCACTCCTGTAATGGTTAATTGTTTGTTAAACTCATCAGCAACATTCGCAGCTTCTTGACCAATCATGCTATCAACAACAAGAAGGATTTCATTTGGTTGAGCGAGATTTTTAACATCACGCAATTCTTGCATCAACGTTTCATCAATTTGCAGCCGTCCTGCCGTATCAATCAAAACATAGTCGTTGTGATTTGCTCGTGCTTGTTCCAAACCTTGACGCACAATGTCTACTGCAGAGTGCTCTGTTCCCATATCAAACACAGGAACATTAATTTGCTGACCAAGTGTTTTTAGTTGATCAATAGCAGCTGGGCGATAAATGTCTGCTGCTATCATCATTGGCCGTGCGCTTGCTTCTTTTATTAATTTGTTGGCTAATTTTCCGGCAAAGGTGGTTTTCCCGGCACCTTGCAAACCAACCATCATGATAATTGTTGGAATTTTTGGTGATTTTTCAATGTAAGCGGTTTCAGATCCTAGAAGTTCGGTTAGCTCTTCATTAACAATTTTGATGATTTGTTGGGTAGGATCAAGCGTATCAATGATTTCATGACCAATAGCTCGTTCACGTACCCGCTTGATAAAGGTTTTAACTACTGGTAAAGCAACATCGGCTTCCAATAGAGCTAATCGGATTTCCTTAGTGACAGCCTGCACTTCTTTTTCCGATAATTTCTTCTTTCCTCGAAGATCTTTAAAAACCCCTTGTAAACGTTGGGTTAAATTTTCAAATGCCATAAAATACTACCTCTTAATCTCTGTTATCAATACTGGTTAGTAGGGAAATGTTTTCTTGTAAAAAAGCATCATCGGGGTATCGCTCTAAAAGACTATCAAAAATTTGACTTCGTACAATATAATCAGAATACATGTGCAATTTCATTTCATAGGCTTCAAGGATTTTTTCAGTCCGTTTGATATTGTCGTAGACTGCTTGACGACTTACTCCGAATTCCTCAGCAATCTCAGCTAGACTGTAGTCATCTGCATAATAAAGTTCAATATAATTCATTTGCTTGTCAGTCAGTAAAGCTGCGTAAAATTCAAACAGAGCGTTCATCCGATTCGTTTTTTCGATTTCCATAGTTTTCATTTTACCATAATAAAAAGGAGAATAACAAGTAGCAAAACGATAATTAGCCCCATCAGTTAGAGGTTTAGCCGCTTCGCTCTTCTTTACTATTTTTGGAATTGAATCATTAACTACGATTGTGCTGTTGACAAAATAGTTAAGCATGAATTTGTTGTTTTTCACATAAGATATAAAAGCTTTGCTTGTATCTTGTATACTTTAAATATCTTAATTATTTTCCAAATAGAATTCAAAGCGATCACCGACATATTGGGAACGGACATATTCAAATGCGCTGCCATTGGTAAAATACGAAATTTGAGTTAAGGCTAAAATGGCATGACCTTTTGAGACTTCTAAATAAGAAGCCACGCGCTCGCTAGCGATTTTAGCATAAATGGTTTGTTTGCTCTTGCCGATTTCATAGCCATTTGCAGTAAGTGTTTTGAAAAAGTGCTCTGTAATATCTTGGCGCTTAACATTTTTGATATATTTTTCTGGAATCGAAGCGACTTCATAAACCAGCGGAATACTATCTGCATAGCGAATGCGCTCCATTCGGATCACATACTCATCAGTCGTCAACTGTAATTCCTTTAATTCTGTTTCACTAGCTCTTTGGCGTTGGAATGATAAGAGTTTTGAGGATGGTGTCTTTCCTTGTGAATTGACAATTTCGGTGAAACTGGTTGTTCCGCGCATCTTATCTCTGACCCGATGGCTTGCCACATAAGTGCCACTACCAATGCGCCGTTCCAAAATGCCCTCTTCAACTAAAAGCGTAATGGCTTGTCGTAGTGTCATTCGACTAACCTGAAATGCATCTGCCAGATCACGTTCACTGGGCAATCGGTGACCAATCGGCCAAATGCCCTTGTCAATATCCTTTTTGAGTGTATCGTGGATTTTAATATAAGCGGGTAACATAAGGCAACATCTCCTCAAACTCCATTTTCTCAGATAATCTATTTTATCATATTTAATAGCAAAGCAGAATATGAAATTCTTTTCCCTTTTCTTAGCTAACTTAGAGCAGATTGCTTGCTGAAATAGCTGAGCGATTCTAAATGAGCCATTACAGGAAAAAGAGCTGGGCATTCTAATGTCAAATTAACATTTTTATGCTACAATGAAGTGACAACCATCTGGCTGAAAGCCTGATGTAAATGAAAGGATTATAATGACTGAAATCTCACTGTTGAATGATGTGCAAAAAATCATTGTTCTTGATTATGGTAGTCAATATAACCAATTGATTGCGCGTCGTATTCGAGAATTTGGTGTCTTTTCGGAATTGAAAAGCCATACCATTTCTGCGCAAGAATTACGCGATATTAATCCAATTGGTATTGTTCTCTCTGGCGGCCCTAACTCTGTGTATGCTGAGGATGCTTTTAGCATTGACCCCGAAATCTTTGAGCTAGGTATTCCTATTTTAGGAATTTGTTATGGTATGCAACTCATTACGCATAAACTTGGAGGGAAGGTTGTTCCAGCTGGTCAGGCTGGCCATCGGGAATATGGCCAATCAACGCTTCGTTTGCGCAAGCCATCAAAATTATTTACTGATACACCTGAAGAACAACTTGTTTTGATGAGTCATGGCGATGCAGTCACTGAGATTCCAGAGGGCTTTCAACTCATCGGAGATTCAGATGATTGTCCTTATGCTGCCATGGAAGATCCAACTAAAAACTTTTACGGCATTCAATTTCATCCTGAAGTTCGTCATTCAGTCTATGGTAATGCCATTTTGAAAAATTTTGCCTTTATTATTTGTGGTGCTCGTGGTGATTGGACCATGGATAACTTTATTGAAATGCAAATTGAGAATATCCGTAAGCAAGTTGGTGATCACAAAGTTTTACTTGGTTTATCAGGTGGGGTTGATTCCTCAGTTGTTGGTGTTCTCTTGCAAAAAGCTATTGGCGATCAGTTGACTTGTATTTTTGTGGATCATGGACTTCTTCGTAAAGATGAGGGCGATCAGGTAATGGGGATGCTTGGTGGCAAGTTTGGCCTCAATATTATTCGTGTTGATGCTGCAAAACGTTTCTTAGGCTTGCTTGCAAATGTTGAGGATCCCGAGAAGAAGCGTAAAATTATCGGGAATGAATTTGTCTACGTTTTTGATGATGAAGCAAGCAAACTTAAAGGTGTTGATTTCCTGGCACAAGGAACACTCTATACGGATATTATTGAATCAGGTACAGAAACAGCGCAAACTATTAAGTCTCATCACAATGTCGGTGGTCTGCCTGAAGATATGCAATTTGAACTTATCGAACCTTTGAATACTCTTTTTAAAGATGAAGTTCGTGCGCTTGGAGTTGCTCTTGGCATGCCAGAAAATATTGTCTGGCGTCAACCCTTCCCAGGACCAGGTCTGGCTATCCGAGTAATGGGAGCCATCACCGAAGAAAAATTAGAAACTGTTCGAGAATCAGATGCTATCTTACGGGAGGAAATTGCTAAAGCCGGACTAGAACGCGATGTCTGGCAATATTTCACCGTTAATACAGGGGTACGTTCCGTTGGCGTAATGGGAGATGGTCGAACGTATGATTATACCATTGCCATTCGTGCTATCACTTCAATTGATGGCATGACTGCTGACTTTGCTCAGTTGCCATGGACGGTTCTTAAGAAAATCTCAACACGGATTGTTAATGAGGTTGACCATGTGAACCGTATTGTCTATGATATTACTAGCAAACCACCCGCAACTGTAGAGTGGGAATAATACCCAATATATCACAAATAAAAGTAGGTTTCCATTAGCAGGAACTCTACTTTTATTTGCTTTTTTATTTGAGCTTGAACTTTTATCCCAGGCTGGCTAGCTCTTTTATGGACGCATTATCCATTGTGTGCAAAATAGTGACCCACTTATTTCTGTAGTGGGTGGCTGAGGATAAACACTAGAGCAAACCAAGTTGGCTTGCTCCTAATTCTTCGCTTTTATCCCCACTACAGTAGGCTGTTATTCCTGAATTATCTTGATTCCTTCAAGTAATTCAATTGTTCTCATTTCATCTATTCTAGTATCTCTATAATCAGAAGCTATAAAAGAATCTTGCCAAAATGCGCATAATTCATGATTCTTGTTTACTATTTCTACGACATTTGGATATTTTCCTTGGGCAAAATTTTTGTGTATTTGGAACTATTAATACTTTTATAATCCTTGATCTAAGGCTGTGTATCTTGTTAGCTATAGTAACAGCACTGATATTAAGCTGATTTCAGAACTGTAGCGACATGCAAATTCGCTGAAAATATACGTTATAACTATATTGGGAAAATCCATGTCATCATTTTGTGTTAGCTGGTTTTGCTTCATGTCCACATGATGGACCGGTGAGCGCATTGCTATAGTATTTGAAGGATTAATGTTATAATATTCTGACATATCATAATAATTCTAGCGAGGGAACTATGCATCTCATTTTTGAAATAACAGTTATTCTCTTTTCCAGTATGCTAGCGATTTTAGTATCAAAGCGGATAGGAATACCTGCTGTTGTTGGGCAGCTTCTGGTTGGTATCATTGTGGGTCCAACGCTCCTCGATTTAGTACATCAAAGTCAAATCATCCACTTTCTATCTGAAATTGGTGTTATTTTATTAATGTTTTTAGCAGGGCTTGAGGCTAATCTTGCATTGCTAAAAAAATATCTCAAGCCAAGTCTTCTTGTTGCCATAACCGGAGTCGTTTTTCCTTTAGTTATTTTCTATTTTACGACCAAAGCTACCGGCTATAGTACTCAAACGGCGCTATTTTATGGCATTGTTTTTGCTGCAACCAGTGTTTCGATTACAGTAGAAGTTTTGCAAGAGTACCACAAGCTAAAAACAAGAACTGGTGCTGTTATTTTAGGTGCGGCTGTTGCTGATGATATTTTGGCTGTTCTTCTCTTGAGCTTTTTCGTTTCAAGTCGTGGTGCGTCTCCACACCTCATTATGCAGCTGGTTGCTCAGTTTCTTTTCTTGGTTTTCTTATTGCTAGCAGTGAAATACTTTATTCCTATGCTCTATAGGCTGGTAGATAAGCTGCGCTTTTTTGAGATGGAATCCTACCTTGCTCTTTTGATTTGTTTTGCCTTTGCCCTGATGGCTGACGCTGTAGGAATGAGCGCTGTCATTGGCTCCTTCTTCGCTGGCTTAGCAATTGGCCAAACTAAGCAGGTTATGGTAATCGAAGAAGCTATCTCGCATTTGGGGTATTCCTTTTTTATCCCTATTTTCTTTACCTCGATAGCTCTGCCGCTTCGTTTTGATGGTGTTTTGGGGCATATTTGGATTATTATCTTGTTTACAATTTTAGCGGTGCTATCTAAGCTACTGCCGGCTTATTTTGTTGGTCGGGGTTTTAAATTTAATCATAGTGACTCCTTAACAATTGGTGGAGGTATGGTCAGTCGGGGTGAGATGGCCTTGATTATTGTACAAATTGGCTTAACGGCTAAAATCATTTCTAACGCTGTGTATTCGTCCTTAGTTATTGTGGTCATTCTATCAACCATCATTGCCCCCTTTATTTTAAAATTCTCTTTTGAGGAGGGAAAACCATTTAAGAAATGAGCTGATAAGAAGGTGGGCAGGGGTGATTAACATCGGGGAGCTCAAGTGCACTTTGCTAGTTTCTGAATTTTTCATTGGTCTAGACGGATACGGTTAGCTCTAATATAATCACCTATTTTTCTGATAAAAACTAGATTTTGATCAAAGCCTTTGGTACGCTTGGTATATGAAAATGATGGGATGGCTTTTTAGTCGCCAATAATCTATTAGTATTTAATGAAAGTTTCTGTATATTGACAATTACCTCATTTTTCGTTATGATAAGTACTGTTATTTTAAGGAGAGAGATGTTATGAATCATAATAATACTAAAACCTTCTTTGGTCATCCAAGAGGGTTAGCTACGCTTTTCTTCACTGAGATGTGGGAAAGGTTTTCATACTATGGGATGCGGGCTATTTTGCTATACTACATGTATTATAGTGTGTCTCAAGGTGGACTTGGCATGGATAAAACCACTGCTGCTTCTATCATGGCCATTTACGGTTCTCTGGTTTATTTATCGTCTGTTATTGGTGGATTTATTAGCGACCGCATCTTGGGAAGTCGTCGGACTGTTCTATATGGTGGAATCTTAATTATGTTTGGGCATATCGCCTTAGCAACACCATTTGGTCAGACGGCTCTCTTCATTTCTATTGGTCTGATTATCTTTGGCACAGGCTTATTAAAACCTAATGTTTCAGAGATGGTTGGTGGACTCTATGCTGAAAATGACGCTCGGCGTGATGCAGGGTTTAGCATTTTTGTATTTGGTATTAATTTAGGGGCCTTCATTGCTCCTGCGTTAGTTGGCTACTTGGGGCAAGAAGTTAATTTTCACCTTGGTTTTTCCTTGGCAGCCATAGGTATGTTCTTTGGTTTACTGCAATATGTCATTGATGGTAAAAAATACCTCACAAAAGACAGCCTTCGTCCCAACGATCCCTTAAGTAGGGCTGAAAAGGTGACTCTGTTTAAAAAAGTGGGTGTCATTCTTGGGCTTGTAGGGCTTGGCCTTATTATCCTTGGTGTGATGGATATGCTAACTATTGAGGTTATTATTAATATCTTCAGTGTTATTGCGGTTGCTATACCGATTGTTTACTTCATCAACATTTTAAGCAGTGACAAGATTACATCAGTAGAGCGTTCGCGGGTCTGGTCTTATATCCCACTTTTTATTGCTTCCATTCTTTTTTGGTCAATTGAAGAGCAAGGCTCTGTGGTTTTGGCCTTGTTTGCTGATGAACAGACGCGTCTTTACTTAAACTTTTTTGGTTACCATCTGAACTTTCCTTCAAGTTACTTTCAAAGTATGAATCCCTTGTTTATTATGCTTTATGTTCCCTTCTTTGCCTGGCTTTGGGCTAAATGGGGTGAAAAGCAGCCCTCATCTCCTAAGAAGTTTGCATATGGGCTATTCTTTGCTGGTGCTTCCTTTCTTTGGATGATGCTTCCTGGTATGTTGTTTGGTGTTGATGCTAAGGTTAGTCCACTATGGCTGACAGTTAGTTGGGCGATTGTTATTGTGGGTGAAATGTTGATCTCACCTGTTGGTTTGTCTGCAACAAGCAAATTAGCTCCCAAAGCTTTCCAGGCCCAAATGATGTCTATTTGGTTTTTGAGTAATGCGGCTGCGCAAGCCATTAATGCACAAATTGTTAAACTCTATACACCTGGCACTGAAGTGCTTTACTATGCTATTATGGGTGGTATTACAGTTGCCTTTGGTTTTATTCTCTTATTTTATGTGCCACGCATTGAAAAGTTAATGGCAGGTATCAAGTAAGGCCCCATAAGCTTTTAAATAATGACTAAACTCAAAGCAAAAGCCGGCTCTATCATTTCTGTAGTGGGTAATACCACCACAGGGGTTATAGGGCCTTTTTTGTGTAAACAAAAAGCCCCATACCCATAGGACTTCTAATGAACAGTGTTCAAACTCATATTAGGAAGTGTCATCCGAAATACCTTAAGCATAACACAGACTATGCAGACGATTAGGTTCCTATATCGTTGCTTTGCTTGTTTGATAGGTTTTTAACGATTTCTTTTTAAAAGGAATCGTATACTGCATACAGTCAATTTTTTGACAGCAAAAAACCTATCCTTATTTGATCTTTAATGGATGTAAAGAATTTGGTGTAAGAGTTTGATCAAGTAAGTCAGATAGGTTTGATGACATGAATTATAGTGAAGCCAAAAAATAGGAAACTAGTTATGCCTTTTGGGGCTTATCCAGCAAAGAAAACCAGCTAAACAAGCAATAATTCCTACTAAAATAAGTTCTAAGGAATGATAGCAATTATTACCAGCGTAGGGTAGCTGTGGTTTCTGCGATACTTGCTTATTTTGGAAGGCGTGATTAAGTGGCAAACTAACTTGAGTAGACAGGTTAAGAGGAGCTGTATTTCTCTGACTTCTCTCCCTTGCTGTATGTTGGTGGCTAAAGAGAGGGGCTTGCTTTGCTCCTTTTAGATCTTTTGGAGTGGTCGCTCGTTCATAAGAACTTGGTAGACGCCCATTTGTACACTCTGATAAAGCTGTCTTTTGCTTGCGGAAAAGTTGTGCACTGTCTGCCATCACTACCACCTTGTCTCTTGCGAGGTATAAGTTAGGCAAAATCGGCTGAGAGTTCTTTAAGAAAAGACTTTCTAATGCTTGTGCTGCTTTCGGGTGAGGGTGAGCCAAGCTAGAAGCAATACCAGACTGCCCCTGCCCTGTGGCTTGGACGCTTTGGCCATTTACTAGTAAACAACTACTGCAAATTAAAATGTATAATAACCTATAGCAATTATGGCATCTACGATTAGTCATCTATTTCTCTTTCACTTGTTTAGATGAGCATAATAAAATAATTAAGCACACCTAACAAGATTACTATAATAAAATGTTGGTAAGCTGTCAAGCGTGAATCGCCCTTTTCTCAGTGTTTAAATAAATTCCTCTTGTGATGCTATGCCATTAGAGCAGCAAAAAAGCTAGGTGGTAAGTGTGATGACTGGGTAAGCATCCCCATAAGAAAAAGCCCCTACCAGAAACAGCGTCTAGTGTGGGCTTTAATCCATTTATGCTCTGCGATATTCCAGTGCTAACAAGGATGATCCCTAATGTTTTCCTAAGCATAGTGTAGAGAACTGCCTTTAGAGAGTAATTGCCATTAAATCATTGAAGGATTCTATCATCGTTGGATGGGTAAAGATATTATCACGAAAGTAGGTATAAGGTATCTGCTGATCAATGGCCATCTTAATTACATTAATTAATTCTTCTGCGTTTTCACCATAGAGACTAGCCCCTAAAATCTGGTGGTTTTGTTTGTTAATGACAACCTTAAACAAACCACGCGCATCATTGTTAATTTTGTGTCGTGGCATCTGCTTAACTGCTACCTTGTTTTCAACGACGTCATAACCGGCTTGCACCGCTTCTTGATACGTTAGCCCAACCCGGCCAAGTACTGGTGTCATAAAGACAGCATAGGGAACAGCACCGCGATTGGCCAAGGACCGCTCCTTAGCACCAAAGATCTTATCTGCTAAAATCCGTGAATCATCCAAGGAGATATAGGTAAACTGTGGGCCGCCTTTGACATCACCAACCGCATACACCCCAGGGACTGTCGTTTCTAGATAATCATCAACCGCAATTTCCCCATGCTGACCAAGCTTAATGCCGGTATTTTCAAGTCCCAGCTGATCTGTATTTGGTCTTCGACCAGTTGCTACTAAAATCGCATCCGCAGCAAAGTCGCCTTGTGACGTTGCAACCTGGGCATAACCAGAAAAATCCGTTATTTCTGTAGTTTGCACGCCATAATGAATGGCAATACCCGCATCAGTCAAATCTTGCTCAACTTGCGCAACAATCTCTGCATCCTCGCGTGGCATCAAGTGTTCCCCGTTTTCAAGGATGGTTACCTGACTGCCAAATGTGGCAAAGAAAGAGGCAAATTCTAAGGAAATATAACCGCCACCAATAATGACAAGACGCTGTGGAAGGCTCTCAAGCGTCATGAT
Organism: Streptococcus halichoeri; assembly: GCF_019774635.1. Lineage (NCBI taxonomy): Bacteria > Bacillati > Bacillota > Bacilli > Lactobacillales > Streptococcaceae > Streptococcus > Streptococcus halichoeri. The sequence continues at coordinate 1,447,075 of NZ_CP081502.1, read as the reverse complement.
CGATGTGGAATCGTGGGCAAAAGCTGATTCTTTAAGCCCAGGAATGTCTGGAATATTTGGTTTTGCCCCTGTATTAATGATGATGAACGGAGCGGTCAGCATTTCAAGAAGCTTATCACCTTGATAAACTGCAATCGTCTTGTCGTTTTGAAAGCGTGCCCAGCCATCAATCACATCAATCTGATCATCATCAGCCAAGAGGTGATAATTTTTTTGATTTAGGGCTGCGACAACTTCTTGTTTGCGCTGCAAAGCTTGCTTGAAATTTAAGCCTTCACGGCTTGCTTCGACCAAGACTTTGGTGGGAATGCAGGCAATATTAATGCAGGTTCCACCATACATTTGTGGGCTTTTTTCAATCACTGCTACTTTCTTACCCTTTTTGCTGGCTTGCTTAGCAAAGGTTTTACCGGCTTTGCCAAATCCAATAACAATCACATCATAGGTTTTCATTGACTGACTCCCTCTCTAATATCTCTGTTAAGATATGTTTAATACAATACTTAGCATAAAACACTTCCAGTTGCTGGTACTCAGCTTGTGCAAAGCTTCCCATTACAGCCCCCATATGGCGGGCCACAAGACAGTCGCTATCAGGCTGACCGGTGAAAATCCGTGAGTCTAAAGACACCTGGCGAAACAGGCGAAAAATAACTGAAAGCCTAAGCTCACCACTGTCTTTGACAGCCGAGTAACCACCATACTTGCCTTTTTTGGCACTAACATAGCCTTCTTTCACCAAGACACGCATGACCTGTCGCAACTGTACAGGATTGACACACAGTCGCTTAGCGATTTCTTGCGAGGAAAACGATTCTCCCCTATGCTTGAATAAAAACGTCAAAACGTGGCAGGCAATATTAAAATAAAGGTTCATCCTTTTCCCAATCCAAGTGTAATTTTTACAGTTACTATTATAAAAAGAGCACTCCCTTTCTGTCAAAGAAAATGCTTGGAAGTGTTTTACTAGACGGAAATGCTCTTTATTTAGCTGTTAATCCCATTGAAAGGTTATTACCTGCTTATCAGCATCAACTAGGGCTTCTATCCCAAAAGGAATGATACAGCGGGGTGTGGCATGACCGACATTGATATTAGCCAGTATAGGTAGGCCTTTTGGGCCTAATTCTTCTAGCAAGATTGTTTTATAGTCCTGATAATACGTCTCGTTCTGCGGCTTTCCTACTAATAGACCAGAGATGACATCAAAGAGCCCGTGGTCTTTTAGTGTCACAATTATCCTTCTAAATAAACGGGGATTTGGCTTTTCTTCGCTGGTTTCAAGTAACAAAATTTTACCCTGCCATTCTTTCAAAGAAGGAAATAAGTGATACTGCTGGCAGACTTGCACTGTATCTGGATGCTTAGTTCTATCAAAGAGACTATATAAGGACTCAAGACAGCCACCTAAAATTTTACCTTGGAAAATAGGTGGCCCAGATAAGTGTTCAAATCCCTGATTGGGATGGCTTTGCATGGCAAGACCAAGGCCTGCTTCTGAGAAATCCGTGCGTTCAGTGTACCACAGCTCACTAGGCGTGATTTGCGTAATTCGGCCTGATTCTACTAGCTCTGCAAAATAGTTTTTTGTGTAGGGCAGCATCTCAGCAGACAACTCACAGATGTCCGGTAAGAAGGCTTGCCCATAAAAAGTATGAAGCCCAAGCTTATAAAGCATCAAATGGTTCATAGTTGTATCAGAAAATCCAAGAAAAGGCTTTTGGGTAGCTACTTTAGCCAACTGGTTATTTTCAAATAAATAAGGTAAGAGGCGATAGGTATCATCTCCTCCGATCGCACATAAAATCAAATCAATACTATCATCTGCAAAAGCAGCTAGTAAATCTGCTGCGCGTTTTTCAGGGTGCGCCTTAAGATCTTTGCAACCATTTAGAGCATTTGGTAAAAAAACAACCTCAAGGCCCATGGCTTTTAGGCGGTGAAGACCGAGATGTCGCTCATGAGCGACGAAATCCTCACCCAAAATTCCCAAAGAAAGTGAAACAATACCAATTTTTTTAATGACCATCTTAAACCTCCTCTGCCATTTGAGCGCTGAATGCTTTGAGCAACAAGCCTTTTCAAACAACGTATTGCCCCAAACAGTTGAGCAGCAAGCTATTTCTATTTACTATATCCTATTACCAACAACTAGTCAATGACTAGGAGGACTTGGCCTTGCCACCATTTTGTCCCTGCTCTTGTTTTAGCCCTATCATGCCATTAATGTGCTAATAGAGCAGCTGATAGGGTTGCCTGGGCTTTTGAAATAAGGTTGAAATTATCTGAATCTTAACAATCATAAGATTTCTAACATTTGAGTGCTATAGATTGACTATCTCTCTTTCTACCGTATAATAGTTTTTGGGACATTTCCCTTAGAAGGAGCGACTATGTTTGCCTTAGGTACCATTATTGATACGAGTGCCATTATTTTGGCTGGTGTGATTGGGAAATTTTTGGGCGATCGTTTGAATCAGCGGCATCAAGAAAGTTTGACTATGGCATCTGGAGTTAGTGTGCTCTTTATCGGCATTTCGGGTGCTATGTCGGGCATGTTGAAATTATCTCATGATAATTTAGCCAGCACTCAAAGTATGATGGTTGTTGGCTGTTTAGCTCTTGGAGCCTTGGTTGGTGAGGTCATTGATATTGAAGGATCTTTTGAGCGTTTTGGTCACTGGCTAAAGGTCCGTTCGGGTAATACTAAGGATTCTGATTTTGTCAATGCTTTTGTAGTTGCAACTTTGACCGTTTGTGTAGGGGCAATGGCGATTCTTGGTCCCATCCAAGATGGTATTTCCGGCGACTACTCTCTTTTGGTTACAAAGAGTGTGCTTGATTTTATCATTATTATTATCATGTCAACCTCCCTGGGGCGAGGGGCTGTGTTTTCTGCGATTCCTGTTTTTATCATGCAGGGACTTATTACTTGCTTGGCCCGACTTTTGAAGCCTTATATGACCGTTACGGCTTTGGCAAATATTTCGCTTATTGGCTCGATTTTAATTTTTTGTGTAGGACTTAACCTGGTTTGGGGAAAACGGCTGCGCGTGGCTAATATGTTGCCTGCTTTACTCTTTGCTCTTGCCTTAGCTTATATTTAACATGATTAGAAAATCAAAAACAATCCCCTTATTGCTACTTCTGCAGTAAGGGGATTTTGGGTTTTAAAGACTTGATTTATCTATTTAGCTGGGGCAAGATGGTAAGACGCAATGAGCACCGAGCTGATAGCTAGGAGTGAGCTTCTTTTGTCCCTTTGGCAGCTTGTTCAGCAATTTCTTCTGGGGTGCGAATGTTTTGCCGTTTACTGTCTGCCTTGAGATAGAGGTAATAACTCCCATTTGTTTTGATAATGTAGCCATCTTTAACATCAGTAATGACATCTGTTTGTTTAAAGGCATAGTTGGGGTCGTTGATGATTAAGTCTTCACTGATTAAAGCGTCATAAGGAACTTTTCCATTGTAATAATGGTAGTGATCACCATGTGAGGTAACATAGCCCTTATCGGTTAATTTAACGACAATTTGTTCAGCAGAGATGCCTTCTTCTTTGTTGATTGCATCTGGTGTCTTATCGGCATCAGCTTTTTGAGGGCTTGGCTGCGACTTTTTGGGGGCTTGGATGTAGTCAACCTGGTTATCTGTGTGATTTTTAGCTTGATAGTACTTAAAAGCAAAGCCTGAGCCGATAATAACCAGCAGCACAGCAAGGCTTGCTAGGATGACTTTTTTCTTCATTTGGTGCTCCTTCTTATTTTAGTTCCTGATATAAAATAGCCAGGTTATCTTCTAAATTAGCCAGATAGGATTTGTTATTTTGCGGGTCCACTTCTAAAGGACTCAAGGTTTTTAGCTTAGCCCCTGTAGAATGAGCCACTGTTTTAGCCATTTTTTGAGAAACATTTTGTTCGACAAAAATGGTTTTAACGTGATAGGTTTTGATGAAATCTCGAATTTCCTTAAGTTGGCGAGCTGTTGGTTCCTGCTCAGGACTGATACCTGAGATCCCCAGTTGTTCCAAATTGAAGCGCTTGGCTAAATAGGAAAAGGCTGTATGTTGGGTGACAAAGGTTTTGTAATCAACTTTGGCAAACTTAGTTTTATAGTCAGCAGTGAGTGCCTGAGCTTGCGCCTTGAATTTGTTAGCGTTAGCTTGGTAGCTTGCTTGATGTTTGGGATCCCATTTGCTTAATTGATCGGCAATGGCCTGAGCTTCGTCTGATGCTAAAATGGGATCTGTCCAGGTGTGAGGGTCATAAAGGGTCGCAGGATCAATGCCCTTTCCGGCTTCGATGTCTTCAAGTCCTTGGACTTTAGCGAGTTTGAGGGGAGTGGCGGCTTCGAAAATTTTTACTTTCGAATGATGGGCGCTGGCATCAAGTGATCCGGCCCATGACTCAAGGATGTGTGAATGGTAAATAAAGGCATCTGCTTTATAGATAGCAGCAATCTCACTGGCAGAAGGTTCGAAATTATGGATTCCACGGTTGGAATGAACCATCTGAATCTGATTAAGATCACCAGAGACATATTTGGTCATAGCATAGATGGGATAAAAACTGGTAACAATGCGCAATCCCTGCTTTGGTTGACTTTGTGGCTTTTGACAGCCTCCTAAGATGAGGAGGGATAAACATAGGATTAAGACAAGCCGCCAATTGACTTTATAGTGTTTCACTTTAAAACTCCTTTTTAAGAAATGATTGAAATGACTATTGAGCTGACTATTTAGATTAACCAGTGAAGTATATCTTGAATTTCAATATTTGTCAACCTTGCTGTTAGCCTAAGGACTGCCTATTGACTTTAATTTTTTAAAGGTTTTTGTGCTTAGCGGAAAAGGTAAGTGACGTCAAACATTTCACTTGTTGGCTTCTTGCGCCTATTTATTAGCTGCTGTTAACAAGATATTAGAAGTTGAAAAGCTCATCCTCAACTACAGTTTTGTTTGTTGTTAGTTTGGTATGGAGTGGTGTTATTCGTGTAATTCCAGAGGCAGGCCGTCTGGATCAAAGAAAAAAGTCATCTTCTCGCCGGTGAAGTCATCCGTGCGAATAGGTTCAACAGGAATGCCTTTAGCGGTTAATTCGGCCACATAGGCTTCAATATTTTGAACATGAAAGGCTAAATGGCGCAAGCCACAGGCCTCTTTATCGTACTCTGGCTGCCCTATTCGTTTTGGTGGGGCCTGATAGGCGGGGTCACTTTTTTTATTACCAAAAATCTCTAACTCAAGCGCGCCGCATCTCAAATCGAGTTTATAGTCATGGCGCTCTGGGCGATGGTTTTCTCGAATGATGTCAAAGCCTAGTTGCTCGACATAAAAAGCTTTTGAGCGCTCATAATCAGAGACAATGATAGCAATATGGTGAACAGCTGATAAATGCATAGTTTTCTCCCAACTAAAGAAAACAGGAGATGCTCCTGTTTTTTGATTTGATTAGCTTACTCAATAGCAACTTGGTTGTAAGAGTAAGAAAAAGCTTTGACAACAGCCTGTGGAGCCTTTTCAAAGGAATACTCTGCTTTTAAGATCCCTTTAACAATAATCCGCTCGCTCGCTTCAATATCGGTACAAGTCACTAAAGTGATTTCTTTTAAGCCAGGGGTATCATTGATGACATCAACCCGGTCGGGGGTGACGGTATCAACGCTGGTAATATCATAGCGGTAGACATTTTCTTTGTCGGTAATGTAGATAGGCATGCCAACCTTAGCTCTTTCGAGTGGGGAAAAAAGCATGTTGGAGGAGCCAACCATGCCAAAGATATGGTGACTGGCTAGAGCGTAGTTGTTGTCTCCGCCCATGACCTGGTTTTCTTTCATGGTACCAGCACCAGAAATCAACTCGGCATTACCCAGACCTTTGAAGATCGGTAAATTAATTTTGACATCAGGAACGGCAATTCCTCCAATAACAGGTAAGTTTTGTTTAGACATCTGAGCACTCAACACGGCCTCAGAATTCACTGCTTTGACCTCGGCAAAGTTAAAAGAGCTCTTTGCTTTTTTATTTTGGGCAATTTGTTTTTTAGTAACTTTTGCCACCTGATATTTATTCGAATTCCGAGCGATCAGGGTATTGCGAATTGGCTTATTAAAGAGCAAAGCTAACCCGACCAACAACAAAATTATTGAAAGTAAGGAAGTTAAGCGGTGGCGCCATTTGCGCTTCTTTGGTTTGCGTTTGCGGTGTGTACGTTTTTCCATGTTTTAATAGTCCTTTGACTTTTCTTGGTTGGTTAGGTCGGTATGTTCTGTTGGATTAGCAGCTAATGATGCTTCATTATTTTCAGGTTCTACAAGGGCAAAAGTGACAATTGAAGAGAGCTTATCCAATCGCATCACCCGAACTCCAAGTGTAGCTCGGCCTGATTGCGAAATATTAGCTACATTGGTACGAATAATTACACCCTTGTTTGTAATAATCATGATGTCTTCATTTCCATCAATGGTTACTAGACCAGATAAATAGCCATTTTTTGAGGTAATATTTGCTGTCTTAATACCCTTGCCACCGCGCCCCTTTGTGGGGTATTCCGAGCCTCGGGTGCGCTTTCCATAACCTTGTTCGGTGATAACAAGAACTTCTTGGTCATCTGTGATGCGAGACGCGCCTACCACTAAATCGTCATCGCGTAAGGTCACGCCTCGAACACCTGTTGCTGAGCGGCCCATTATACGTGCGCTTGCTTCATTAAAGCGAACAGAGTAACCATATTTTGTACCAATGATAATATCTTCAGAGCCATTTGTCAATAAGACATTAATCAGTTCATCGCCTTCTTTGAGATTGAGGGCGCGTAAGCCATTTTGACGAATATTTTGAAATTCTGAAGACTTGGTCCGTTTGATTACCCCTTGACGTGTAGTGAAAAAGAAATGTTTATCAGCTACTTCTTCTTTACGGGCATTGATAATGGTTTGAATGGTTTCGCCTTCTTCTAATTTTAAGAGATTGACAATTGGTAAACCTTTGGCAGTGCGGCCATATTCTGGAATTTCATAAGCCTTAAGGCGATAGACACGTCCTAGATTCGTAAAGAATAATAACGTATCATGTGTACTAGTTGATACTAGTTCTTTGACAAAATCATCATCATTAACACCGGTGCCCTGAACACCACGGCCCCCTCGTTTTTGGGCTCTGAACTCATCTTGAGCGAGTCTTTTGATATAACCTTTGTTAGATAGTGTAATTAAGACATCTTCTTCTTCGATTAAGTCTTCATCTTCGAGGGAGAGGACTTCACCAACCATAAGTTCTGTGCGGCGCGGATTGCCATACTTGCGTTTGATGTCGTCCATCTCCTCGATGATAATGGCCTTGATGCGTTCAGGCTTTGCCAGAATATCAGCTAAATCGGCAATCAAAGCTAATAACTCATCATATTCTGATTGGATTTTATCGCGTTCTAAACCGGTCAAACGCCGCAAACGCATATCAAGAATAGCTTGGCTTTGGCGTTCTGATAAGGCAAAACGATTTATTAATTCAGCTTGGGCAATGATGTCTGTTTGACTATTACGGATGATGGTAATGACTTCATCTAAGTGGTCTAGAGCAATCAATAAGCCTTCTAAAATATGAGCTCGCGCTTCGGCTTTGTCTTTGTCAAATTGTGTACGGCGGGTGATGACTTCTTTTTGGTGTTCGATATAATTATCAATGATTTGACGCAGGGTCAGAATTTTAGGAACACCTTTTTCAATGGCCAGCATATTAAAGCTGAAATTTGTTTGCAGACTGGTTAATTTAAAAAGATTATTTAAAATAACGCTGGCCGATGCTTCGCGTTTAACTTCGATGACAAAGCGGACGCCTTCGCGGTTAGATTCGTCACGTACAGCAGTGATCCCCTCAATGCGCTTTTCTTGTGCTAATTTTACGATATGTTCGTGAACCTTGGTCTTGTTAACACCATATGGAAATTCAGATACGATAATTCGCTCGCGACCATTTGGCAAAACTTCGATTTCTGTGCGAGAGCGTAGGACGATTGAGCCCTTACCAGTATCATAAGCACGGTAAATGCCAGAGCGGCCCATAACCAGGGCACCTGTTGGAAAATCAGGTCCAGGAAGAACTTCCATTAAATCACGAGTGGTAACGTCGGGATTTTCCATAACTAATTTTACCGCGTCAATGGATTCTGCTAAGTTATGTGGAGGAATGTTGGTCGCCATTCCAACCGCAATCCCTGTGGCACCATTTACCAAGAGATTAGGGAAGCGAGCAGGCAACACTAACGGCTCTCGTTCATTGCCATCATAGTTGTCTTGAAAGTCAACTGTATTTTTATTAATATCGCGCAGCAATTCAAGAGCAATTTTGCTCATGCGTGCTTCGGTATACCGTTGGGCAGCGGCGCCATCGCCATCCATGGAGCCAAAATTTCCATGTCCATCAACCAGCATATGACGGTAAGACCACCATTGAGCCATCCGGACCATGGCTTCATAAATCGAAGAGTCTCCGTGTGGATGATATTTACCCATGACATCCCCAGTGATCCGAGCTGATTTTTTATGAGGTTTATCAGGCGTGACACCAAGTTCATTCATGCCGTACAGAATCCGCCGATGGACTGGTTTTAAGCCATCTCGGACATCCGGGAGCGCACGAGCCACAATAACACTCATAGCATAGTCAATAAAACTAGTCTTCATCTCGCTAGTTAAATTAACATCTATTAAATTGGTATCTTGCATTAAAGGAATGCTCCTTTTCTAGTCAAAACTCTATATAGTATGTATATTATACCATAAAAAAGGAATTTTCGGGAATTGGAAGCGTTATCCGAAAACTATTTTCAAATTCTTTGTGAAAGTGATGACAAACACCCCCTAAAGTGTTAAAATCTATAGATATAGGGCCTTTGCAACCCTAAAAAATTGAAGGAGATGTTTAGAAATGACTGCAACTAAACAACATAAAAAAGTTATCCTTGTCGGTGATGGTGCTGTGGGTTCTTCATACGCCTTTGCTCTAGTTACTCAAAATATTGCCCAAGAATTAGGGATTATCGATATTTTTAAAGAAAAAACACAAGGTGATGCTGAGGATTTAAGCCATGCTCTAGCTTTCACATCCCCTAAAAAAATCTATGCTGCTGACTACCCAGACTGTCACGATGCTGACCTTGTTGTATTGACAGCGGGTGCACCACAAAAACCAGGTGAAACACGTCTTGACTTGGTTGAAAAAAACTTACGTATCAATAAAGAAGTCGTTACTCAAATCGTTGCATCTGGTTTCAAAGGTATTTTCCTAGTAGCTGCTAACCCTGTTGATGTTTTGACTTATTCTACTTGGAAATTCTCTGGTTTTCCTAAAGAGCGCGTTATTGGTTCAGGTACTTCCCTTGACTCAGCGCGTTTCCGTCAAGCCCTAGCTGATAAAATTGGCGTGGATGCGCGTTCTGTCCATGCTTACATTATGGGGGAACACGGTGATTCTGAATTTGCTGTTTGGTCACATGCCAACGTAGCTGGTGTTACACTTTATGACTGGTTACAAGATAACCGCGACATAGATGAGCAGGGACTTGTTGATTTATTTGTTTCTGTTCGTGATGCTGCTTATTCTATCATTAACAAAAAAGGTGCAACCTTCTACGGTATTGCAGCAGCCCTAGCTCGAATTACGAAAGCGATTTTAGACAATGAAAATGCAGTTCTTCCATTGTCTGTCTTCCAAGAAGGTCAATACCCAGGTGTTGAGGATTGTTATATTGGACAACCAGCAATTGTAGGTGCTTATGGCGTGGTTCGTCCTGTCAATATTCCTTTGAGTGATGCCGAATTGCAAAAAATGCAAAGTTCTGCTAAGCAATTAAAAGATATTATTGATGAAGCTTTTGCAAAAGAAGAATTTGCATCTGCTGCCAAAAACTAATAATACTATCTGATAATTAGACCTTTTGCCATTTAGATTAAGAAAAAGTCTCTGCTAGCTTTTTTAAGATTGTGGCAATAGAAACTTTCAAAACATACTCACAAGCAAAAAACGAATGACTTAGAATTGAAACATCTGTTTCTTTGCGTCATTCGTTTTTTAATACAATCATCAATCAAGCAATGTCTATTTTAACCAAGAAACACGTTTTGGGACTATTCCAAACAGCATAGCTCTAAAACTACAAAACAAAATTGTAAAACCAAGAAAACTTGAAAGTTGTGCGATCTATGCTTTTTAGGACCGTTTTAAGCAAGACAGTCTACTGCTTTTGTTCACTATTTTTTCTAATTTTATAGCTTAAAAACTGATCTTATCCTTTTGGTATTGCAAGAGGTAAGACCAGTTTTTGATTGCTGTTTGGAGTAAGTAAATGTTCCTAGGTGTTAAGCATTAGTTTACTCAGCGCCTAAGGCAGCCATAGTGATGTAGTTATAGGGTTTGTTAAAGTGCGGTAAGAAGAAAATATCCATGAGTGACAATTCCTCAATAGTCACCTGTTTTTGGATAGCTAAGGAGAACATGTGGATCCCCATTGAAATGTCTTCGTATGACATTAATTGTGCTCCTAGGATATGACGTGTGTCTTTATCATAAATCACTTTGAGCGCCACTTCATGGTTATCATGAGTGATGAATTCTGGCTTTTGGAGGTCTTTATATTCTGTTTCAAGGGCATTAAAACCAGCTTGTCTTGCTTTTTCAAGGGTAAGGCCGGTAGAGACCATATTTAAACCATAAATTGAAATACCATTTGAGCCTTGCACACCAACGCCTTCTATTGGATGGCCGGCGGCATTATGAGCAGCAACGATTCCTGTGCGAACGGCATTAGAGGCTAGAGCAATATAGTTGGTATCTTGCCTTGAATTATCGTAAATGGTAGCACAATCCCCAATAGCATAGACATCTTTGATGCTGGTTTCTTGTTTTTTATCCACTACCCATGCACTGTTGCGGAAGGTTTCAAGTTTACCTGCTCCTAGAGCAGTATTTGGTCGAAAACCAACAGCAAGAATAACCATATCCACATCATAAGTTGCTTTGTCAGTAACCAGACGTTCTACTTTCTTGTCACCTTCTATTGCTTGGACAGTTTGGCCAAAGGCTAACTCAATACCATGGTCTGCTAAGTTTTTGTTCATAGCATTGGTAAAATCACGGTCATAGTAGCCGCCAAGTGATGTTTCAGCAATATCAACAAGGACAACTTCTTTGCCTTTGCGTTGGAAAGCTTCTGCTAATTCGACCCCAATATAGCCTGCGCCAACGACAGCTACACGATTAATTCCTGGTTTTTCTAATTTTTGAATAACTTCTTTTGCATTTTGATAGAGTTTGACAAATTGGAGGTTTTCAAGAGTGGCTTTAAATTCTCGTGACCCTTCTTGAATAGCAAGTCCTTTGATTGGCGGAATAATGGGCTGTGAGCCAGTGGCTAAGATTAATTTGTCATAATTTTCAACATGTTCTTTGCCCTCAACCAAAGCTAGGACTTCTTTTTTGTCAAAGTCAATATTTAGGACGGGTGATTCCATGTAAACGGTGGCACCCATGCTTTCAAGTTCTTCCTTGTCTGAATAGAATAGACCTTCTGGTCCTTTTATTTGTTCGCCAATCCATAAAGCCATCCCACAGCCTAAAAAAGAAATATTGGAGTTTTGATCAAAACAGACCACCTCATTTTCGCTTCCGTAGGTTGTTAAGAGTGTTTTTATGGCTGCTGTACCTGCATGGTTTGTTCCGACAACGACAATTTTACTCATACAAGATTGTTCCTCTTTTCACAATATTTAGTTAGGCTTTTATTGTAACACAAGGCTGAAGCAGATGAAAGCGTTTTGCTCAGAAAACGTGATGTTTTTCACTTTAGGCTGAGTACTTGTGGCTATTGAAGATAAGCTTAGTCTGCTGTTAGTTTGCCGCTGTCTATGATGCGAAATAAAAGCCACCTTATGTGCAGTTTTTGATTGCTCCATCGCCATAGGAGATAAGCTAGTAGCTTTTGCGATGCTACCAAAAAAGCAAACACTTGGCTTCCCTCGGGGATAGCTAAAAAACCTATCCGTGTGAATAGGCTTACTGATGCTAAAACAAACGCATGAATTCTATCAAATAGAGATTAAAATGGACTTGGCGTGCATAATAAATGTTACCACCGTTCTTATACAGTTGACCACCTGATATAAGGGCTAGCGGATGGTAATAAAAATAACTTTCTGCGGTTCTATTGCCAAGGCTTGGGGCAACCACGGTTCTTGAATAAGTTTTAGCAAGCTGGATGGTATTTCGTCCTCCGTGCTTGGCAATATAATCAATATAGGCCGGGCCAAAATTGTAAGCCTGGACGGCAGTCCAAATGTCAACCTGGTGCTCACGAGCGGTTGCTAAATTTTCGGACAATAATTTTACCCCATGTGCGATACTGACTTGGCTGTCGGTGATTGAATTGGCGCGTCCATTGTTGCTTTCGCTGGATTGCATGACATCAACTTCACCACCTTTAGTTTCTGTGTAAATCATCGCTAGCACGAGATCAACATTGGCTTGCGTGTTGTTTTCTGCTAGAGCTTTTTCGACCATCGGTTTGTAATGTAAGACATTTTGGACATTTCGATGGATGATAAAGGCTTGATAGAGACAAAACACAAAGAAGGCGAGGAAAATGACACGTTTGATTGTTTTAAACATGCTATTTATTTTGAATATCCTCTATATTTTTGATTAAAATGGAATAGGTCCCATCATCATTTAAGATAAATTCTACCGATTCGGCATCTTGATAGATAGCATTGGGTACCGTTAATTCAATACCGTTTGATAAGGATAATTTTTGGCTTTCTAATTTTTTGCTTTGCCGTGAATAATCAATATCAGAAACGCTGATGGGTTGGGGAATGGCTTCTTTTAGCTGATCCACAAAAGTCAAGCGAGCAGTCAAGTTGTCATCAAACAACTGGTCTGCCAGTTTTTCAGGTGACAGTTCTTGTCCTTGATCTAATTGCTGGTGCAAACTTGATTTTAATTTAGATTGGAAGGCAAAATCGTCCTTTTGAAAGCCTTCGGCAATCTTTTGGGCTGTTTGTTCGATTGTTTTAATGGATTTTTTGACTGATTGATTGGGCGTTACCTTAAGCAAGTTTTGCGAAAAATAATTTTCAAAGCTCCCGTTATGCTTAATCCGCTTTTCAATGAGGTAATAGTGCTTAGTAGCCAAATTAATGACTAGTGCCTCATCGGGTGCTTGTGTAGCATTTGGCAGTGTATTTTGTGAAAGGCTAAAGGGACTTTCGGGATCGTTGCTATTATGGGCCAAGCTTTCTTTTAGGGTCATTCGCAGGAACGCAAAATAGGGTTGCCCTTCCTTTTCAAACTGCAAAAACACCAGGTCGTTGGTTTTTTGATCTTCGGCAAAGACAAAAGCCTCTTTCCACTCTTTAGCAATAGCTTGACTACTGGTTATAATATCATCAGTGATCAAGGTTAAAAAAGCATTGTCTGATTCAAATTGGCCACGCTTGGCATCTTCTGAGAAAACCTTGGTTAATTTTTTGCGAAAATAGTCGTCAATGCGTGGACTGATGGTCACTAGCACCTCGGCTAAGGTTAATTCCGTTTCACTGGGTGAAAACTGATGAATAATAATTTGTTTAATGTAAATATCTAACATGGGTGATTATTTCTCATATAAAGGAAAGGCATCGGTTAATTGACGCACTTCTTGTTTAATTGTTTCTAAGATGGCTTGGTCGTTGTGATGAACGAGTGCTTTGATAATGAGTTTAGCAATTTGCTGTGCTTCTTCAACGCCCATACCACGACTAGTCATAGCTGCGCAGCCAATTCGAATGCCTGATGTTTGAAATGGCGATAAGGTTTCAAAAGGGATGGCGTTTTTATTCAGGGTAATGTGGACCTCATCTAAAAGATTTTGTGCTAGCTTACCATTAGCAATGACTTTGGTTACCTCTACGAGAAAAACATGGTTATCGGTTCCGCCTGAAATCACACGAAAACGCCCATCCTTAGCAAATATATCTGCCATGGCTTTGGTATTATCAATGACTTGTTGGGAATAAAGAGCAAAGGCTGGATCCAAGGCTTCTTTAAAGGCCACTGCTTTCGCTGCAATGACATGCTCTAGGGGCCCGCCTTGCAAACCCGGGAAAATCGCCGAATCAATCCGCTTGGCCAACGTTGCGTCATTGGTTAGGATTAAACCGCCACGCGGTCCACGTAGTGTCTTATGAGTTGTTGAGGTGGTGAGATGCGCATAAGGAACCGGATTAGGATGCAAGCCAGCTGCTACTAGCCCGGCAATGTGCGCCATATCGACCATCAAATAGGCTCCCACTTCATCAGCAATGGCACGAAAGCGGGAAAAATCAATTAGTCGGGAATAGGCTGATGCACCAGCGACAATTAATTTTGGCTGGACAGCTTTAGCCTGGGCTAAGATAGCATCATAATCTAGCATTTCTGTAGTTGGATCAACTGAATAAGCGACAAAATGGTAGGTCTGCCCAGAAAAATTCACCGGTGAGCCATGGCTTAAGTGACCACCGGCAGCTAAATCCATCCCAAGGACAGTATCACCTGGCTGAATCAAAGCCAGATAGGCTGCGGCATTGGCTTGACTACCAGAATGCGGCTGAACATTGGCATAAGCAGCGCCAAAAAGCTGCTTGGCACGGTCAATCGCTAACGATTCAATCTTATCGATAAATTGAGTGCCACCATAGTAGCGTTTACCCACATACCCTTCGGCATATTTGTTGGTTAAAAGAGAGCCTTGGGCCTTCATTACAGCTTTTGAGACACTGTTTTCAGAAGCGATTAATTCAATATTTTGCTCTTGACGTTGCTCCTCGGCATGAATGGCTGCCCATAAATCTGGGTCAAATGCTTCATAGTCATCTTTGTCAAAAATCATTTTGCTCTCCTTTGATTGCTTTGTACGAGAGGGGACTTTACCAGCTAGATACTCCTTAAATACAAGTAAGAAACTTTTAGAGGGAGTGGGTTTTTGCTTCAAAGACCAGATCGGGCACTACCTCTAAAATAGCTGCTTGAGTGATAGCTCCTTGTCGCAAAATCTTGGCTTTAGGGCCAGACAAATCAAGTATTGTCGAATCCTGGCCTGTTAAAGCGTGGTCGTCTGCATAACCGATCACCTTATGATCAAAGCTAGTGAGAATAGTGCTAAATTGCTTTCCACTTTCTGTCCCAGAAACATTTGCAGAAGGGCCAATTAAGGGACCGACCTCCTGGATAATCCGGCGTGTTACCGGATGAGCGGGAAGCCGAAAGCCAAGGCTGGCTAAGCCTGAATTAATCCATGGCGGCACTTGCTCATTTGCCTTTAAAACAATCGTCAGTGGGCCTGGTAAAAAGGCGTCATAAAGGGCTTTCAAACCACGAGGTTGCTCTTTTGAATAAGCTAAAATGGACTGATAGTCAGCGACATTGAGGTTCATAGCCTTATCACGTGGACGCTTTTTAAGGGCATATACCCTATCAACGGCATCTTGGTCCAAGGCCTTTGCAAACAAGCCGTAGACTGTTTCGGTTGGTAAAACAACAGCCCCGCCAGCCCTAATCTCTTGTATTAACGCTTCAATCATCAATAGCTACCATCCGATCCTTTCCATAACTATCTTGTAAAATGCGCAGGCGTTTCTCTGGCAAGTAGAGCGTACTCAGCTCTTGCACTTGCTTTGCCTGCTTATAGCCGATTTCTAAATAGATTTTCCCCTGGTTAGTAAGATGGGGTGTGGTCTGTGACAATAGACCCCGATAAGCAGCAAAGCCATGTTCAGCAGCAAATAAGGCCAAATGTGGCTCAGATGCTAAGACATTTACAGCGACTTCTGCCTGGTCTTCCGGTGCAATATAAGGAGGGTTGGAGACAATAATATCAAAAGAACCAGTGATGGCTGATAAAAGATCAGACTGGATAAAATCAAGCTGTATTCCTAAATCACGAGCATTTTGCTGGGCCACATCAAGGGCATCAGCAGAAATATCACTGGCCACTACTTGCCACTCAGGTCTGGCTTTTTTGAGGGCAATAGCTATCGCTCCGCTGCCAGTCCCCACATCTAGGACTCTCTTATAAGAGTTATCATTTTCCTGCAAGATTAGCTCAACCAGCTCTTCGGTCTCAGGCCGTGGGATAAGAACGCGTTCATCAACTGTGAGGACCAAGTCGCGAAAATAGGCTTTTCCTGTAATGTATTGCGGCGATCGGTGCTGCAGTAATTGCTGCATAATAGCTTGCAAAAGCGTTTGATCAGCATCTGTTGCTGCTTGATTTTGGTGGAGCACAAAATCCAAAGTGGTCCAGGCTTTTAATTCTTTAAATACATAGATAAGATTTTGTGGATCTTCATCAACCGCGACTAGCTCCAAGCTGTAGCGTTGGATAAGTTGGGCGTAATTCATTAATTATTGAGGGATTCTAATTTTTGTGTTTGGTCATACATTATTAGAGCGTCCACCACTTCATCTAGCTTACCAGCTAAAATGGTATCTAACTTTTGTAGTGTAAGGCCAATGCGGTGATCGGTAACTCTGTTTTGCGGGAAATTATAGGTGCGAATACGCTCGGAACGATCGCCTGTGCCGACTGTTGACTTGCGTTCTGCATCTTGTTCATCTTGGGCAATCTGGGCAAAGTGGTCGGCTACGCGGGCCCGAATAATTTTCATTGCTTTGTCACGGTTTTTTTGTTGGGTGCGTTCTTCTTGCATTTCCACCTTAATGTTGGTTGGCAAATGGACGATCCGTACAGCAGTGGCAACCTTGTTGACATTTTGTCCGCCAGCACCAGAAGCGTGGTAAATGTCCACGCGCAAATCTTTGGGATCAATCTCGTATTCAACTTCTTCGATTTCTGGCATGACTAAGACAGTTGCTGTTGAAGTGTGTACGCGGCCCTGACTTTCAGTAACAGGGACACGTTGGACGCGATGGGCGCCAGATTCGTATTTTAATTTGGAGTAAACGGATTGCCCAGATACCATAGCCACAACTTCTTTGATACCGCCAACGCCATTGTAGGAAGCTTCCATGACATCAAAGCGCCAGCCCTGGCTTTCTGCAAACTTTTGGTACATGTTTAAGAGGTCTCCGGCAAATAAAGCCGCTTCGTCACCTCCAGCTGCTCCGCGAATTTCCAAAATGATATTTTTATCATCGTTGGGATCTTTTGGCAACAGCAGAATTTTTAACTGGTCTTCATAGGTTTCTTTAGCTGCTTTTGATTCTTTGAGTTCTTCTTTTGCCATCTCTTCGATCTCAGCATCGCCACCAGCTTCTTTGATTAGTTCTTCGGCATCTTCAATGGCTTGTAAAATGTCCTTATAGTGACGGTAGGTGGAGACGGTGTCTCTGATGCTCGCCTCTTCTTTAGAGAGTTCCATAAAACGTTTCGTATCTGCAACTACCTCTGGGTCGCTGAGCAATTCTCCTAACTCTTCATAACGGTCTTCAACGGACTGTAGTTGATCATAAATGTTCATATCCTTATACTCCTCTTTTATCCGATTTGCTTATTCTGCTCATGTCTGTGCGTCTTTTTTTGGAGGATGAAAATAGTGCTTACGACATACGGGAATGTAGGTTTCATTGCCTCCGATTTGAATCTGGGCGCCCTCATAGACGGGCTTACCATTTTCTGTCCGCAAGACCATAGTAGCCTTTTTGCTGCAATATTGACAGATGGTCTTAATTTCGTCAATTTTGTCAGCAAGCAAAAGTAGGTATTTTGAACCTTCAAACAATTCATTTTGAAAATCATTCTTCAAGCCAAAAGCCATCACGGGAATATCGCACTCATCCACTAGACGGGCCAAATCATAGACGTTTTCCTTGCTGAGAAATTGGCACTCGTCAATTAAGACGCAGTAAGGTTTTTGCGGGAGTGCTGCTATGGTGTCATAGACAGACATCTCGCTAGTAATGGGAATGGCTCGTCGCTTCATCCCGATGCGACTAGAAACAATGCCATAGCCTTCGCGGGTATCTAGTGCACTTGTCATAATAACCACTGGTTTACCTTGTTCTTCATAATTATGGGCCACTTTGAGAATTTCAATGGACTTGCCAGAGTTCATCGTGCCATACTTAAAGTATAATTGAGACATTTTTGTTTTATTTCCTTTTTTGTACCAACTGTACTCAAAAAAGTTCAGTTGTCAGTTGGTTGTGTGAGTCATTTACCTGTATCAACTAGCTTACACAGCTGGTTGGCAGCTGCTTTTGTATTATTGTCATCATTCCTAAATAAGCCAGGTCTCCTCTAAGTAATTGTTGATAGTGATTGATAACACTCAGAAGATTATTATATCATAATTTAATCGGCTTTGCCTGAGGAGTTTTTTACTAATCAATTACGCCTAAAAACCAAAAGCCTTCCACCTAGTCTCACCAATGCAAAAAAGATAGCCAGGCTACCTTTTTTAAAGATCTTGCTTAGTTAGTTTCTGGCTTTTTTAGACAGGTTTTTATAATACAGCCACTTGCCAATCTGCAGACTGAAACAATAAGCAAAAACTATCATCAACCACCACATCAAGTAAGGAATCTGAATACGATACAATTGAATCATGTTTCCTAAAGGCGTTAACAGTAAAATGGCTCCCGCGGCTAATGCGCTAAATGTTGCAAGAAAAACAGGGGGTGAGGCATTGCTCTTAATGAAAGGAAGCTTTTTTGTTCGTAAAATATGAAAGGCTAACGCCTGTGTGGCCAAAGATTCGATAAACCAAGCTGACTGAAAGAACGGAGCCTGAATGGGTGTTTGGTAATGCATGACAAACCATAAAATAGCAAAAGTCGTCACATCAAAAAGCGAAGAAATCGGACCGATCCGTAAGGCGAATTGGGCCAGACCCTTGGTATCCCACTTTACAGGATGAGCAATCTCTTGCTCATCAACACAATCCCAGGGCGTTGCTAATTGGGACAAATCATAAATCAAATTAAGTGTTAGCAACTGGGTTGATAGCATTGGTAAAAAAGGAAGAAAGGCTGAGGCCACTAGGACCGAAAAAACATTGCCAAAGTTAGAGGATAGGGTAATTCGGAGGTATTTCATCATATTAGAGAAAATACTGCGCCCCTCAACCACGGCTGTCTCCAAAACTTGCAAGGATTTTTCAAGGAGAATAATCGAACTTGCTTCTTTCGTAATATCTGCTGCTGTATCAACTGATATTCCCACATCTGCTGCCCTTAAAGCCGGAGCATCATTGATACCATCACCCATAAAGCCAACGGTATTTGCCTGACGCAATATATCAATAATCCGCGTTTTTTGTAGGGGCGATAGCTTTGCAAATAGGTGGGCTTGCATAGCGGCATCAAACAATTCTTGATCAGACATGGCATCAATATCTGCGCCTAAGTAATAGGTGGCCACCGGTATGCCGACATCAGCACACACTTTTTTGGCAACAATGGCGTTATCTCCGGTTAGAACCTTAACGGCTACTCCATGCTTGTGCAGACTCTCGATTGCTGTCTTAGCACTTGCTTTTGCGGGGTCCAGAAAGCCCAGAAAGCCTATCAGGGTCATCTTTTCTTCAGCACCTTCATCAAAGTTTGCTAGCTCTTCTTTTGTTAACAAACGTTGGGCAACAGTTAGCACCCGCATCCCTTCTTTGTTCATGTCTTTGGAAACGTTCCGAAAGGCCTTTCGTTTTTCTGGAGTAATAGGGACATCTCGGCCCTCAAGCCGCATATGGGTACAAATAGCTTCGACTTCTTCTACTGCACCTTTGGTGACCATTAAAATCTTATTATCTTCTCGAACAACAACAGATAAGCGCCTCCGTTGAAAATCAAAAGGAATCTCATCAACTTTTTGCATATGGGAGTAATCAAATTCCCGTGGATGCTTATTGAAATATTGGATAACAGCAATATCCATGAGATTTTTCCAGCCAGTTTGAAAATAAGAATTGACAAAGGCAGCATGTAAAACATGGCGTTTCTTTTCCCCTAGAGGTCCGACATAAGACATCATCACCACGCGGTCTTCTGTTATCGTACCTGTCTTATCGGTACATAAAATAGTCATTGAACCCAGATTTTGAATAGCTGATAATTGCTTAACAATGACTTTTTGCTTAGAAAGGGCAACTGCTCCTTTGGCAAGGTTGGTATTAACGACCATAGGCAGCATTTCAGGTGTTAGTCCAACTGCCACTGCGATGGCAAAAAAGAAGGCATCTAGCGGCGACGATTTGGTCAGCCAGTTAATGATAAACACAAGGGGAAATAAGATGGCAACCATGGTCAGTAATAAATGCGATATACGATTGAGTCCCTTGTCAAATGCAGAGGGAACCTTAGCATTGATTGATGATTTGCTAGCAATATCACCAAACAGCGTTTGCCTACCGGTTTTTACAATGAGAATATCGCCAGTACCTGATAAAACATCTGTGCCCATAAACAAAATATTAGGGACATCAATACTAGAGACATGTTCCCAATCTATCTGCTCCTTTGCATCCAAATCCTCTAATAAGCATTTTTCTATAGGATAGGATTCGCCAGTTAGACTGGATTGATTGATAAAAAGATCTTTTGAATTTAACAAGATGCTATCTGCTGGAACCATGTCACCTGTTTGGAGATGAATAATGTCACCAGGAACCACTTCATCCATAGGAATTTCATGAAAAATGCCATTTCGTTTAACATTTGTTGTGTTTTCAATAATCTCACGAAGGGCAGTTGATGCCTTTTGGCTTTTATACTCCTGCACAAAGGCAACGATAGCTGAAAGAATAATCATCACACACATATAACCAGCTGGTTCTATATCACCGGTCACAACCGAAACAATAGCCAAAAAAGCCAGCACAAGCGAAAAGGGATTGCAAAAAGCATGCCACAAAATAATATACCAGGCAATTTCTTGTTGCGCTGCAATGACATTAGGACCATATTGGTCAAGCCGATCCTGTGCCTGTTCACTAGTAAGTCCTGTAAACTGTGTCTGGAAGCGTTGAAACAATTCTGTACGGGTAAGTTGAGCAAACTGCATTAAGGCATTGTCTTTTTTTCCTTGAGTCATTTTAGCCATATTGAGGTTCTCCCTGCTTCAAAATAGAAACAGTTTTCTTTTGGTTTTAGGAATTGCTTTTCATAAAGAGGCAGTAAAATAAAGGGGTGACAGCTAAGGTTCAGGATTTTTTTGCTGTCAGATGCTTATCAAGGCTTACGCGTATTTGTTATAAAGTCTATTGTTAATACTGAGCTTATGCTTATTGCCATTACTAATAACGCACTGATTGTAAACAAGAAAGCTTAAAAAAAGATTAAGTTAGCAAGCTTATCTAAATAGCATGGTTGTTTAGGTTAAAAGAATAAGAATGATAAAAAAGAGTATTTCCCAAAAGTATCGCATTTTTTTGAGCAACATGCTAAAATAATCTACAACTTATAAACGAAAACCACTCATGCCATTTGTGATCATTAGATTATTTAAAGGACGCTCATAGACCAAAAGACGCAACTCATCAAGGAAACCATTGAGGTGAGTGAGTGTCTGCCTGGCTGATTACCTCAAAGACGCCCGTCCATGTTTTTATTTCTGCCTTACCAAAAGGCAGTTATTTCCCAGCTGGTTAGATAGAAAAAGGCAATATTAGACCAGCTAGTCAAGCAAACAGATAAGTAATTGCTTGCTTTTAGTCCATCATATATAAGACCAGACAAGTGCAGATGACAATAAGACTAGGAGGTAATTATCTGTATTTAACACATCAACTCAAACTGATGGGAACCCAGATTGACATTGCAGTTGACGCTACAGAACCTCAAAAACACCTTGCCCACGTTGTAGAACTGCTCCATCACTATAAACAGCGTTTTAGTGCCAATGATTGGGATTCTGAATTAATGGTTATCAATGACAAGGCAGGAGTCAAGGAAGTTGTCGTTAATTCGGAACTTTATGAACTGATTGCTCTAGGAAAATACCATAGCTTAGCGCAGCCTAGTAATCTTAATATAGCCATTGGACCCTTGGTGCAAACGTGGCGGATTGGCTTTAGCGATGCTCGATTGCCCGCGCAGGATAATATAGCTGCTAAAATGCCTCTGACTAATCCTAGAGATATTCTGCTTAATCCAAGTAAACACAGTGTTTATCTGCGTCACAAAGGTATGAAAATTGATTTAGGGGCACTGGCCAAAGGCTATATCGCCGATCAGGTGATCGCTTATTTAGCGCGGCAGGCTGCTACTGCTGCTTTCATTAACCTTGGTGGAAATGTGCTTGTCTATGGTGATAATCCCAAACGCGCCGATGGCTTTTGGTTTATTGGTATTCAAGATCCGGACAAACCACGTGGTCAAATAGTGGGAAGGATTAAACTAAAAAACCAATCCGTTGTCACCTCGGGCATCTACGAACGCCGTTTAGTAGTTCAGGGGCGGTCCTACCATCATCTTTTTGATCGAGTTACGGGCTATCCGATACAGACACCAATGGCTAGTTTGACAGTCGTTGCTGATGCATCAATTGATTGCGAGATTTGGACGACAAGATTATTTGGCTTGCCCATCAACCAAGCACTTGAGCTTTTGAATCAAACGCCTGGTATTGAGGGACTAATCATCACAAAAGACCGAAAGCTTCTGCTTTCTGATGGCTTGGGCTCCTGTTTTTACGCAGTTCATCAGTAAATCTTACCTCAAAACCTTTTGCCTCAAGCCCTGTCGCCCAGTGACAGCTTGGCTTAGACGAAGGAACATTGCTTTTCACTCACATAGGCATACCTGGTCTGCCATCCCAAGTATCTCAGCTGTCCAAATACTTGGACAGTGGCTGTCATTTTAATCAAAAAGACACTCAAGCATGCTCAAGACTGATATGTGTCCAGGATTCTGGGTACATATCAGACCGAGTTACTTGGAGTGTCCTTTTTTAATCTGAAAATCATCACAACCAAGAGCGAAGCTGATTGGTCAGAAAGTGCCGATCAGTCTCTATCAACCAGAACTGAGGTCTTATCTTTAATTTTACCATTGAAAATTAGGTTTAAGAGCACTGCTGTTACCGTAGCAACAACGATACCATTGGTTAGAAACATATTGACAGTGGTAGGTAAGCTAGCAAATAAATGCGTGCCGTTAAAGCCTAGGCCAGCGGCAATGGAGACGGCCGCAATAATAAAATGATGCTCATTATTTTCAAAGTCAACACGATTTAGCATCTGAATGCCTTGCAGGGCAACCATACCAAACAAGACTAACATTGCTCCTCCAAGCACGGGACTAGGAATCATTTGAGCAAGGGCACCAAATTTAGGCAAAAGACCAATAATCACAAGAAACAATGCGGTGTAATAAATGGGACGTCGTGTCTTAATGCCAGAAAGTCGGACCAAGCCAACGTTTTGTGAAAAACCAGTGTAAGGAAAGGTGTTAAAAATACCACCCATCAATACAGCCAGTCCCTCAGCGCGGTAGCCATTACGTAACCGCTGACTGTCAAGCTTTTCTTGAGTAATATCTGATAAGGCTAAATAAACACCGGTAGATTCAACCATCGAAACGGTGGCAATAATACACATCATGATAATGGAAGTTATCTCAAATTTGGGGGCCCCGAAATAAAACGGCGTTGGAACATGTACCCATGGTGCGTTTGCCACCGCAGAAGTATCCACTAGTCCCATGCCTGCTGCTAAGAGGGTCCCTGAAACAAGGCCTATTAAAATGGCGATTGATTTGAGAAAACCCCTAGCACATTTTTGTACCAGCAAGATGATAAAAATGGTGGCCAGAGCTAAAATCATGCTTTGAGCGCTTGGTTGATCGGCGTTGTCCCCCATATTACCCACCGCCACAGGAATGAGTGATAAACCAATAGTGGTAATCACAGAACCAGTGACGATAGCTGGAAAGAAGCGCGCGATTTTTGAAAAAATACCAGCAACAAGAATCACGTAAATCCCTGAGGCAATCAAAGCGCCAAACATAGCACCTGATCCCTGATGAGCTCCAATAATGGATAAGGGAGCAACTGACTGAAAGGCACACCCTAAGACGACAGGCAAGCCAACACCGAAGTATTTGTTGAGCTGCAATTGTAAAAAGGTTGCCACGCCACACATAAAAATATCGGTGGAAATCAAGTAGGTTAATTCTTTTGCGGAATAACCCAGGGCCCCTGCAATCATAATGGGAACTAAAATTGATCCAGCATACATTGATAAGAGATGTTGAATACCCAAAATTGCTGATTGGGAATGTGAATGAGCGTAATGTTCTGACATGCTATGCATCAGCCTCCATAAAGTTTAATTGTCCATTTTCAAAGCTAGCAATTCGTGCTAGTGAGGTCACAGGGATGCCGCTTTCTTCAATCAATGAGCGACCTGGTTGGAAGGATTTTTCAATGACAATGCCAACACCAACCACGCTGGCGCCAGCTTGGCCAATTATATCAATCAAGCCTTTTGCAGCTTGGCCATTTGCCAAAAAGTCATCAATAATCAGTACCTTATCTTCTTTTGAGAGGAATTTACTAGAAATCGAAACGGTACTAGTAACCTGCTTGGTAAATGAATAGACTTCAGCTGTCAAAATGCCTTCTGTCATGGTAATGTTTTTATGCTTTTTTGCAAAGATCATGGGAACATTAAGGGCTTCAGCAGCATAAAGGGCTGGTGCGATACCAGATGCTTCAATCGTAACGACTTTGGTAATGCCAGCTTGTGCATAATGATCAGCAAAGACTGCACCGATAGCTTTCATCAACTTGTAATCCACTTGGTGGGTTAAAAATTGATCAACCTTTAAGATGTCTTTGCCCAAGATATTACCATCTTGTAAAATACGTTTCTCCAATAGTTCCATGACTTCCTCTTTTCTAAAAAACAAAAAAACTTGCCACAAGTAAAGGTCTTAAACACTTTAGTTGTAATGGTAAAAACCAAGCAAGCTTAAAAGCTTACTTATTGTTAGACATTCCGGTGTCTTGTAGAAACACTGTGCCAATTCACAGTATAAATAAGTAATTGATTATTCAATTGTTCTGTAAGGTATGTTTTATTGTAACATTTTTTTGGTAATTTTCAACACGTATTTTAAATGGAATCCCCATTCCAAATAGAATTTTTAACGATAACATAATTAACTCGGCGCAGACTATCAATATCATCTCCGCCAGCGTAAGAAATCGAGGATTGCAAATCTTGCTTCATTTCCGTTAGTGTGTCTGCTAGGTGACCCTTGGTTGGTAAAAGAATCTTTTTTCCTTCGACATTTTTGTGCTCACCTTTTTGGTATTCTGAAGCTGAGCCATAGTATTCTTTGAAGCTTTCACCATCGATTTCTACTGTTTTACCCGGGCTTTCGATATGCCCTGCAAATAAAGAACCAATCATGACCATGGTTGCACCAAAGCGAATGGACTTGGCAATGTCACCGTGGGTGCGAATACCGCCATCGGCAATAATGGGTTTGCGGGCTGCTTTTGCGCACCAGCGAAGGGCTGCCAACTGCCAGCCGCCAGTTCCAAAGCCTGTTTTGACTTTAGTAATACAAACCTTACCAGGACCTATGCCAACTTTTGTTGCATCTGCTCCAGCATTTTCTAATTCACGAACCGCCTCTGGTGTTCCGACATTGCCTGCAATCACAAAGGTTTCAGGCAATTCTGATTTAATATGCTGAATCATCTGAATAACACTATCGGCATGGCCATGTGCAATATCAATGGTAATAAATTCTGGCGCATCTTCTTTTAAAGAAGAGACAAATTCATATTCGTAAGCTTTGACACCAACTGAGATAGACGCAATCAATCCCTGCGCATGCATTTTAGCAATAAAGGGTTTTCGACTGGCCTCATCAAAGCGATGCATAATATAAAAATACCCTGCTTTGGCCAACTCTTCAGCGATTGTTTCATCAATGATGGTCTGCATATTGGCCGGAATCACTGGTAGCTTAAACCGATAAGAGCCAAGTTGAACCGTGGTATCGGCCTCTGAACGGCTTGAAATAATGCATTTGTTGGGTACCAATTGAATATCCTCATAATCAAATACAGGCATGTCATTAAACATTTACTACTCCTTTTGAAACCTGCATACTAGCTCTAAGAGCAAGCAGGTTTTCTGTAAAAAAATGACCTTCCTATGATTTCAAAGTGAAATCATCACTAGGTAAAACCTTACCTTTCCTTGAAAAATTCTAATCTAATATTTCGGTTATGTCAATTTTACTATTTATTTATGAAAAAATGTTCGGTTTTTCTGGTAATATTTTCTTATTTGCTGATTTTTCTCTTGATTAGTTCACTCGGTTTATTATCCTGATACAGCAAAAAAGAGCTGGTCTTTTGGGCCAACTCAATAACCATCGTCTTTTATTGAAGCTGCAATCTAAAAAGAACTGCTAACTTGTACGGTCTTATCCAAATACCAAGCTAGTAGCAAAAATCTAGCATTTAAAGCATGATAAAAGACCAGCTGCATCATCTTGATTAGGAATCATAGCTGCTATGACAGGCTGTCTGGGCTACCATTTCCCATAAGTAAATACTTAATGGCTACTACACTACGCGGCTGATTGTGCTGATCGGGCAGCTCTTGTTGCTAATCTAATCTACTACCGTTGCTTGCAATGACTTGCTTATACCAGGCAAAGGATTTTTTCTTTGTTCGCTTGAGCGTTCCATTTCCTAGATTATCACGATCAACATAGATAAAGCCATAGCGTTTTTGCATTTCACCGGTGCCAGCTGAAACCAAGTCAATACAGCCCCAGGTGGTATAGCCCAACAGCTCTACGCCATCAAGATTAATAGCAGCACTCATAGCCTGAATGTGGTCCCTGAGGTAATCAATTCGGCAATCATCGGCCACATAGCCATTCTCATCTGGTATATCAACTGCTCCAAGACCATTTTCGACAATAAAGAGCGGTTTTTGATAACGATCCCAAATGGCATTAAGAGTAATGCGCAAACCAAGTGGATCAATCTGCCAGCCCCACTCTGACGCGTTTAAATAGGGATTCTTGATTGACGCAAAAATGTTGCCTGCCGTCTGTTCATTAAGCTTTGGATCAGCTGACGCTACTCGGCTGGAATAATAGGAAAACGAGATAAAGTCAACTGTATTTTCCTGTAGCAAGATCAAATCCTCATCTGTGATGTCAATGTCACTTCCTGATTGTTCCCAGTATTTCTTAGCATAATTAGGGTAGTAACCACGCGCCTGAACATCAACAAAGAAATAACCTTCACGGTCACTTTGCATAGCGGCCCAGTAGTCTTTGGGATGACTGGTATAAGGGTAATATTGCCCAGCAGCCAACATGCAGCCAATCTTATTATCAGGATCAATGTCATGACCAATTTTGGTCGCTAAAGCTGACGCAACTAATTCATGATGGGCTGCTAAGTATTTGATTTGTTCAACATTTTCGCCAAAGTTTTTGAATAAAAGCGGTGCAGCGAGAGTTTTCGACTATCTTTCAAGACCAATTTCCAGTAGTACTTCAAGGCTCGGTATTCAAGGGATTTCTTGTCAAACCGTTTCATGAGTTGAATGCAGGTTTGGTTTAAAGCCCGATTCAGGTGCTGGACAATATGGAAACGGTCAAGGACAATCTCAGCCTTTGGGAATAGGATTTTGATGAGGGGAATGTAAGAACCAGACATATCAACAGTAACGATTTTAACGCTGTTTCTAGCCTTTTTAGAGTACCTAAAGAAATGATTGCGAAGGGTTGTTTGCGTCCGATTATCAAGGATGGTGATGATTTTCTTGGTTTCAAAATCCTGAGCGATGAAGGCGAGTTTCCCCTTTCGATAAGCAAATTCGTCAATGGAGAGCACCTCAGGCAGTTGCGAGAAGTCTTCCTTGAAGGAGAACTGCTTGAGTTTTCGATGGACGGTTGATGGAGAAACCGCTAGGTTTTGAGCGATGTGTGTCAGCGCTTTACGGTTGAGCAGTCCTTGAGCGACCTTTTGCCTAAGAGGCTCAGAGATTTGGCAGTTCTTTCGCACCAAATTGGTTTCAGAAACAGTAACCTTACGACAGCTTTTGCATTGAAACCGACGTTTTTTAAGCCTGATCAGACTAGGAAAGCCATTGATGTCAAGAAATGGGATTTTCGACGGCTTTTGGAAGTCGTATTTTATCTGTTTTCCACCACAAGTCGGACACTCTTTAGGCTCATAATCCAGCCTTGCATAGAGTTCAATGTGCGTCTTGTGTTGAAAAACATTGTCTAAAGCTATATTTTTGTCTTTAATTCCGATTAATTCTGTGGTATTCTTAAGGTGTTCCATAGGATGCTTTCTAATGAGTTGTTTTGTTGCTTTTCATGATAAGTCATATGGGACTTTTTGTCTGCATGAAAAAGGCTCATCATCTCCAGAGTGGATTTACCCACTACAGATATTATAGAGCCGAAAAAACCTAAACAAATACGAAACCACAATCATTCGCCCAAAAAGGTAACGATGATTATCATTTTGTATTTGTTTAGGTTTTGCCTGCCTCTTCAGTAACAATCCTTTTTATTAAGTTGAGCATACCATTGCTCAAATCATTTTGCAAGCGCTTTTTTACTTTTCTTAAAATTGGTCAATGCGGTGATTAACTGGTGTCCAAACGTTGAATATGAATTGTGATATAAACTTGTTCGTCTGGGCTCATCTGAAAATGATGAGTTGATTCAATATAGCTTTTAATTTTTTTGCGAACAAGCAAATGCTTCTGGATAATTAGCCTTAACCTGCTCATAAAGAAAACTATCGTTTTTCCCTTGAACTATCCCATTTACGACCCATTGCGCAAAATATTGAAGATGGGTGATAAAACGATTATAGCTAATTGATTCATTATCTTGAATATTGCCATAAAAGAGTCTAACAATCCCAAGGATATCTGTGACCATTTTCGAAACGTGATAGGATTCTTGATTTAAGTGTGACTCTTTTTGGGCATTAATAAAATGCAAAGCGATGGAGGAAATTTCGTCTTCTGGCAACAGCACACAGACCCGTTCAAAAATCATCTTCAGTGCTTCTTTGCCCACTTGGTATTCTTTAGGATAGAATTTTCGAATTTCCCAAGCTAGCGGATTGTTAATATAGAGCCCTTGGGCAGCTCGCTCTAATGTATAATGCAAATGATCGGCCAAAGCGACGTATAGCGACGCTTCAAAAGTGGTTGCTAAAATCTCTTGTCCGTATTTAATAATCGCAAGGTAGGTTGCCATTTCTTCTGGACTAAGGTCAGTATATACTCTGGATAAGTCTGTGGCGACAGCATTATTTTGTAAAACAAAGGTTTTTTCAACTAAAGATTGATCGATTTGGTCACCACATTTTCCCCAAATCCCAGTCCTTTTCCCATTACAATAATCTCTTGATTATCACTTGATTTGACATGAACCACATTATTGTTATAAACTTTGTCTATTTTCATTTAGGTTTTCCTCATCTATTGAAAAATCAATCGATTGTTACTGGCCTCTATTCTAGCAAAAAAGACATTTTTTTAAAATATATCTTCCAAAAAATAATAAATTGAACCGCATCTACTTTAATAACTATTGAGCTGTGCCTAGCACAAGCTCGTTTCTTAGAGACTGAGATTTAGAAAGACGCTGCTGTAAAACAAAGCAAGGCCAGACAAAACTCTATTATTTTAGCAGTATGGCTACTACAAAAAATAATAGAGACTTTTAAGTCTGGCAAGCAGAGCACAAGGTGGTTACTTTTTCTAAATCTAGGGCTTGATGAGGCCTTTTTTTATCAGGTAATCTTTTGCGACACGATTGGCGTCTTGTCCTTTGACTGACACCCGATAATTCATAGCTTGCATTTCTTTTTCGGTAATTTTACCAGCCAACTGATTGAGGATTTTTTTAAGCTCAGGATGCTTTTTAATCAAACTAGCTTTCATTAATGGGGCACCTTGATATGGCGGAAAGACATGCCGGTCGTCTTTAAGGACTTTGAGGTGGTACTTGATTAGTTCAGCATCAGTTGAGTAAGCATCGGTTACTTGGATGTTTTTGTTTTTTATTGCTTGATAGCGTAAGGCCGGCTCCATGGTTGACACTGGTAAGTGTAAGCCATAAGCTTTCTGCAAACCTTTGTAGCCATCTTCTCGGTCCTTAAATTCTAAAGTGAAACCTGCCTTTAATCCATTTTGGTGAGCAGCAAGGTCACTGATGGTTTCAATCTGCTCCTGCGCAGCTATTTTCTCAGGAATAGCAATAGCATAGGTATTTTGATAAGCAAAGGGCTTCAATAGGACGAGTTTATCTTGTTCATATATGCCGTTGCGCGCGTCCTGATAGACCTGCTGGCTGTCGGTGGAAAGAGCGGGCTTTTTGGTAAGGAGACTTGAGGTGATGGTCCCGGTAAATTCTGGGTAAATGTCAATATCACCAGATTTTAAGGCCTGATAGAGGAAGGTGGTTTTCCCAAAGTTAGGTTTAATAGTAACCCGTAAATCTGATTGGCCTTCGATCAATTCTTTGTAGATATTGATCAGGACATCTGGCTCTGCTCCTAATTTACCAGCGATGGTAATGGTAGCCTGCTTTTTATTGAATTGACTTAAGACAGTCGGTGCATAAGAGGCAAACAAAGCAAAGACGATCAGGGCAAAAGCTGATAGGATTTTACGTAAGGAAGCTTTCTCTAAATATTGCAAGATGGTATTAAACAAAATGGCCAATAAGGCAGAAGAAATCGCCCCAATTAAAATCAAGCTGGTGTTATTACGGTCAATCCCTAAAAGGATAAAGGATCCCAGGCCACCTGCTCCAATCAAGGAAGCTAGGGTTGCGGTACCAATAATCATAACTGCTGAGGTCCGCACCCCAGACATGATAACCGGCATGGCAATGGGAATTTCAAACTTCTTTAGGCGCTCCCACTTGGTCATCCCAAAGGCGGTGCCGGCCTCGACAAGGCTTGAATTGATGCCATTTAAGCCGGTAATGGTATTTTGGATAATCGGAAAAATAGCATAAATAACGAGGGCCGTAACGGCAGGTACGGTTCCAATCCCCATTAATGGAATGAATAAACCAAGAAGAGCTAGCGAAGGAATGGTTTGAAAAATGCCTGTCAGCTGCAAGACAAAGTCAGACCACCGCTTGCTTTTACTGAGCAAACTAGCTAGGGGGATGCCAATTAATAAGGCAATTAGTAAAGAAACCAGCGAAATTTGCAAATGTTCTGCGAGAGCTCTGGTCCACTCGCCAAAGCGTTCTTGAAAGGTTGCGATGAGGTTAGTCATTTAGTTCTCCTTCAAATAAGCTAGCAACAAACTGATTAGCTGGATGTGCTTGAATGGCTTGCGGTGTATCCAGTTGAATGATTTCACCTTGGTCTAGAATGGCAACACGCTGCCCCAACTTAAGGGCTTCTTTAACATCGTGTGTGACAAAGACGATGGTCATATCCAGTTCGCGATGCAAAGACAAGATTAGATCTTGTAGTTGTTTGCGCGAAATCGGATCTAAGGCAGAAAAAGGCTCATCCATCAAGAGGATTTTAGGTTGTGCAATGATAGCACGCACAATGCCTACGCGCTGCTGCTCACCTCCTGATAAATCTTTTGGGTAACGGTTCATGTAGTCTTTTGGTTGTAAACCTACTTTTGTTAACAACTCTACCGTTCGTTGGTGAATGGCCTCTTTTGACCAATTTTTCATTTCAGGAATAATTGCAATGTTTTCAGCAACCGTTAGATTGGGGAAAAGGGCAATCTCTTGTAAAACATAGCCAATAGAAAGACGCATGTCCCGCAGATTAAGATCTTTTTGGGCCACCTGATTTAACAGAATTTCCCCTGAACTAGGCTCAATGAGGCAGTTTATCATTTTTAATAACGTTGTCTTGCCAGACCCACTAGAACCTACTAGGACAAAGAACTCATGATCATTGATTTGAAAAGTTTGATTTTCCAAAACGCGATTGTCACCAAATTGTTTTGAAACATTGTTAAAACGTATCATAAAAGCTCCATTTCGTTTCGTAAGACAGGACGTCTGCTTTGTGGTAAGCAACTAGAACAGTATCGCCTGCGCAAGGTTGGAAGTTCATAAGAACCCTATTTTAAGGGAACCCATCTGTGCGATCTGATGTGAGTCCGATCCCTCCCATGTAAGTAAGCCAATACAGCCTTACTTCCTTAGTCAGTGCTTAAAGTGATTAAAAAGATATACGGTCACTTTGAGAGTTAGTCCAAACAAATGTTAGCCAGGTTGTGCTTGAGTCTGTGTCAATATCACCAGATTATCCATTAAAAAGCAGCGCTCTTTTTGACTAGATTTTGACCACATCTAATAATCTTAGAAATGTCACTATTATAAAATGTGACACCAAACAAGTCAACTATTTTGACTATAATATAGCCAAATCTTAGTGGAAATTCCAAAACGCTCTAATTGCTATTTTATCTAATAATCGCTATTATGATGTTATGATTAAAACTTATCGTGTCTTAGCTATTATTACCAATCAATCTGAAACACAAAAAGCCATCTATAGCTTTTTACAAGAGCACTTTGACTACCTTTTTGAGATTATCATTTACTACCAAAATGCCCTTCCTGAGGAGATAGCTGCCTATGATGTGATTTTTTCATTTAAAGACGATACTTATCCTATTAAAACCTTTCTCTTTAGTGAATCTGCAGATCAAGCAGGCTACTATCTTGTGCCGGACTCTCTAAAAGACAGTCAGAAAGCTTATGAACTGGCACGTACCCTGACGCAGCTCTATCAGCAATTAACAAGCAATCTTCAGACTTACCTGCAACAATTTCCTAGCCAAATGCGCATGGCTAACGCTAAAGGCCAGATCTTATATCATAACCATCAGTTCAATGGCAGCTTTTTGCCCAGTGATGAAAACCATTTAGAAACTTGGATTTGGCAACACTTACGCAAGCAAGGCAATTTGCACCTGCTCTTACCCTTTGCTTCCTTGGATCATATCTATTTTCAATCTTATTATGGCTTACAAGATGAGAATGGTTGCTACGTAGGCTCTCTTGACCTTGTCCAAGATCTAAAACCCATTTTGGCTCAGTACTTGGATGAGACCGCGCAAGCTATTGTTGGTTGGTCTGATGTAACCTCAGGCCCTTCAATCTCTACTGACAAGCCTGATTACCCTTGATTCACGCAAAGGCTAGGCTAACTTTTTCAAATAAAAACCCTTATAGCTCCTTTGTGGTGACCCCAAAAAGGAATTATAAGGGTTTTTGCATCATTTCATTTAGCGATTAGATTAGGAAATCGCTCGCGCTCGTTTGACGCGCATCAGGCCAAGCAAGGCGACAAACACTGCAAAGAGAATAAAATAAAGGGCATTGCGCCCACCAAGGCGGGCACCCATTTCAGGATAATGTGCTTGTGCTAGAGCAAAGAGTTGTGAGGATATGGCTACCGCAAAGGCGCCCGCAAATTGCTGAAAGGTATTTAAAATACTATTTCCATCCGCAAATTCATGCTCCTTTAGCTGTGAAAGCGAGGTCGTCACCATATTGCTAAGGCCAAAGCCCATCCCCATCTTGACCAACAAATCCGTTAAAAGCAGACCCCAAACACTTCTAGTCATAATCAATAAGGACATACTGAACAAGCCTAATAGCGTCAAACCAAGTCCAAGCGTGATTGGCTTAAAGGAGCCAATTTTATCTAACAGATGACCAGAAAAGGGATAGAGCGCAGAAGCTAAAATAGCTCCTGGAAACATAAAAAGACCTGCTTGGACCGAATTTTGCCCAAGGCCAAGTTGCAAATAATTAGGCAGAACATAAGAGGTTGCTAAGGGGACCATTTGATAAGCTAATACCCCATAGAGTAGGATGAGAAAGGCCTTGTTGTTAAAGACAGTAAGTTTAAGGAGCGGCTGTTTGCGATTGAAATAATAAAAGCCAACAAAGCCTAAAAGAGCAACACAAGCCAAAAGCAAGGATAACTTTTCAATCGTAAGCAATAAAAAAGCAAGACCAATGCCTAGACTGATAAAAGCAGGAACATTCAATGTTTCATTCTTTTGCACCAAGCGACTAGGAATAGCCTTCAAACCAACCAGACAAGAAACTAGCAAGACCGGTAGTAACAAGACAAAGATCATTTTCCAACCAAGCGTAGCCAAGACTACCCCACCATAGGTGGGGCCAATCGCTGGCGCTAAGGAAGTCGTCATTGTTGCTATTCCCATATAAAGACCACGCTTTTCAAGCGCAACCTGGTGTAAAATAATATGAAATAGCAAAGGCAGGGCAATTCCTGTTCCCATCCCCTGTAATACTCGTCCTAGCAGTAATGTTGGTAACTGATTAGCCAGCGCATCTGTTGTTACTCCTGCTATAAATAAGGCGTTGGCTAGGATAAAGACCTGCCGCTCAGAAAAATTTCTAATCAAATAGGCAGAAAGAGGGACAACAATGGAAACAGCAAGCAGATTGCCCGTAGTGGCCCATTGAATGGAGGTGGCAGGCACATGAAAAACCTGCATTAATTCGGGAAAGGTCACATTCATTGAGGTTTCAAAAAGAACACCACAAAAGCTTAAAATGGCGGTTGAAATAATCGCTGGTAAAACACGCCATGAATTGATCTGCATCATTAAGTCACTACTCCTTCTAACTGATATGAGAGCCGTAAGAAAGGTACTACAATCACTCATAGTACCCATTTAAATAGCCCACAGGCTGCTTAAAATTAAATTATTCTCTCTTTTTCATATAAACAAGATTTATTATAACACAAGAATGACATTAAGCAAAGGCTGATTTTCTCTTGCCATGTTTAAGTCCCTTGGAAAGAGAAAGAATAAGCCTGTAACAAAATTATTTAGCCCAGTTCATCCAATGATAGCCTCTAGGACGAATGCCGCTGACTATTGGCAGGGTTTAAAAGCAAAGACAGCAGGCTCTCACACTCAGACTTGGACCTCCTATTTCCTTCGTTTAGCATACCCTTTCCCATATTGTGGGTACAAACAAGCCAGAAAATACCTGGGTTTGCTTGTCGCACGTTGAGGTGATAGCCTTCTTTTTGATTGTGTATTATAAATCACGGTAAACAGGCTGGGGACCGTAGGATTGTGAAACCGGCATGATTTCGATGCGATTAACATTGATATGCTCCGGTTGGCTAACAACCCAAGCTACTGTTTTAGCAATGTCAATGGGCTGGATAGCATGTGCTCCCTGATATAGGGCTTGAACTCGTTTGTGATCACCCTGAAAGCGGACCAGCGAAAATTCCGTTCCCTCACACAAGCCTGGTTCAATAGTTGTCACACGGATTTTTGTACCAGCTAAATCGGCTCGCAGATTAAGAGAAAATTGCTTGACAAAAGCTTTAGAAGCGCCATACACATTGCTTCCTGGATAAGGAACCGTTCCTGCTGTTGAACCAAGATTAATAATCATTCCCTGATTCTTGGCTACCATTTGGGGCAATATTTTTCGTGTCAAATAGGCCAAGCCAATAATGTTAGTATTAATCATGGTTAACCACTGGTCAAAATCAGCTTCATAGGCCTTATCCAAACCAAGAGCTAAGCCTGCATTATTGATTAACAGATCAATTGCCTGCCAATCTTTAGGTAAATCAGCTAGCGCTTGATCAATTGCTGCAGTGTCTGAAACGTCCATAGCTAGAGGATAAAAATCGTTAGCACCTAAGGTCTGCTGTATGTCTGTTAATAGTGAATAGCGCCGTGCAGCGCCAATCACCCGATAACCTTGCTGTACCAATTCCTGAGCGATAGCTAAGCCAAAGCCAGCTGAAGCACCAGTCAGTAATGCTGTTTTTTTCATTTTAAACGCCTTCTTTCTAAGCTAGTAAAAAAGTGGATGGCAAAACCCCACTCCACTTTTAAAAGCTCCGCTTATTTAGCATTATCAAGGGCTTGCGCTGCTGTGATAATGGCAAGTTTGTAAATATCATCAGCACTTGAACCACGTGAGAGGTCATTTACTGGCATATTCAACCCTTGCAGGATTGGTCCAATAGCCTCAAACATTCCAAGGCGCTGAGCAATCTTGTAACCAATATTACCAGATTGTAAGTCCGGGAAGATAAAGACATTGGCCTGACCAGCAACCTTACTACCTGGTGCTTTAATAGCGGCAGTTTCAGGGACAAACGCCGCATCAAATTGGAGTTCGCCATCAAGGATAATTTCTGGTTTCATTTTATGTGCCAATTGAGTCGCTTCTTGGACCTTATCAACTTGTGGTGCTTTGGCGCTTCCTTTTGATGAGAAGCTCAGCATGGCAATTTTGGGGTCAATGTCAAAGATTCTTGCTGTATCGGCAGTGTTAATAGCTATTTCTGCTAGTTCTTGAGCATTTGGATCAATGTTGATAGCACAATCAGCAAAGATAAGACGTTGTTCAGTATTTTCACGGTTCATCAAGAAGACACCGGAGGTACGAGAAATGCCGGGTTTTGTTTTTATAATTTGGAGTGCAGGACGAACAGTGTCGGCAGTGGAGTGGATTGCTCCTGAAACCATACCATCAGCCAAGCCCATTTTAACAAGCATCACCCCAAAGTAATTGACATCTTTAAGTAAGCGATCAGCATCTTCCATTGTTGCTTTTCCCTTACGGATCTCTACAAATACTTCTTTCATCTTGTTAAAATCAGCGTACTGGCTAGGATTAATAATGGTATACTTTTGGTCTGTAAACCCTAGCTTTGTTAAAAGGCTACGAATAGCCTCTTCATCTCCAAGGATAATTGGTTCAACCAGCCCCTCAAATTTTAAGCGCGCAGCTGCTCGTAAGACGCGCTCATCATTTCCCTCTGGAAAAACAATCTTCATATCCTTTCCTACAACTTTTTCTCGTAAGCTACCGAACAATGTTCTAATACTCATGTTTACACCTTATTTACACCTTTCTTTAAATCTATGATAACGCTGTCAAAGTCATCTGTCAACTTATTAGTATGCCGACTGATTGATTTTGTAAAGGGGTTATAAAAACTTAAACTATGGCAATGTAAGGCTTGACGAGTGATTCCAAGATCTAAACGACCTCCGTATAAATCATCCCCTAATAAGGGAAAACCAATGTGAGCAAAATGAACGCGAATTTGATGGGTACGGCCTGTATGCAAGCGAATATCAACCAGGTGAACACCCTTAGGATAGCGCGCTACAACCTGATAGGTGGTTCGTGCGTATTTACCGTCTGCTACAACGCGGCGGGTAATAATGCTGTCTTCACTGCGACCGATAGGGGCAATAATTTCTCCATAATCAGGAAGGTCGCTTGGACCAGCTACCAAAGCATAGTAACGCTTTTCAATCGAACGTGCCTGCAGCTGCTTATCCAAACGCGCATGGGCATAACCATGTTTAGCTAAAAGCATCAAACCGCTGGTATCGCGGTCTAAGCGTGTGACAATATGAATTTGCTGATTGGGATAGCCTTGCTCTAGGTAGTAGGCTTTGACAAAATTAGCCATCGTATTAGAATGATTAACACTAGGAATACTAGCAAAACCATGTGGTTTGTTGAGTACTAAGAAATGATCATCTT
Source organism: Streptococcus halichoeri (assembly GCF_019774635.1). NCBI lineage: Bacteria > Bacillati > Bacillota > Bacilli > Lactobacillales > Streptococcaceae > Streptococcus > Streptococcus halichoeri. The sequence continues at coordinate 1,409,523 of NZ_CP081502.1, read as the reverse complement.
CATAGACAATAGTCAGAGGGTGTGTAATGGCCTCCAATTTCTCAAAAGCTGGCTCATCAGGTATATCAACCGTAACAAGGTCGCCAGCTTGCAATAAATAAATGGCATTTTGTTCAATGCCATTTACGAGAATATTACCGCCCTTATATTTTATCTTAGCTAAAAGGCCACGTGAGATATCATGCTCTTTTAACAGCGTCTTTACTTTCACTTGGCGAGAAGCCAGAAATTCAAATCTCATGGTTCAATGTCTCCAATAAAAGCATCGCGGACCCGCTCCCAAAAGCTGGTATGGTTTGAAGAAGACACAAAATTAATTTTTTTACGATCAATAGTATAGGTAACCTTCACCACATTGCGATGGGTAAACGTTTTATTATCAATGGATAGGGTGTAATTTCCAAGGCGCTGCGGCAAAATTTCAATAACATCTTTTTTGGGAATGATAAGTGACGATCCCAAGGTCCGAAAAACGCGATTATTCAAACTAGAAATTTCGGTTAATTGCAGAGCTTCGATGGTTGGATGTAAGACAGCACCGCCCAGCGACTTGTTATATGCTGTGCTTCCTGTTGGGGTTGATACAGAAATTCCATCACCACGAAAACTTTCAAATTTCACCTGATTAATGAGCACATCAGCCACCATGGTTTTTTCAATCCGCTTGATTGTGGATTCGTTTAAGGCCCGTCCACGAATCAAACGTCCATCTTCTAAAGTGATCTCAACACTTAAGATGGGATAAGCTATTTTTTCGCCCTGATCATGTCGAAGGTCTTCGATTAATTGCTCTACCTCAAAATCACGATAGTCTGTATAAAAACCCAGATGTCCTGTGTGAATACCGACAAAACGGACGTGATTGAGTTCTTTTTCATACATATGGAAGGCTGAAAGCAACATGCCATCACCACCAATGCTAATGACAATATCAGGGTTTCGTTTGGATAGGTAAAAATCTGGATCATCTTTAAAAACGGAGAATAATTTAGAGGCAATCCGCTTACTTTGGTATTTGCCATTAGCGATAATGGCGACTCTGGTAGTTTTATCGGTATAATTCATCTGTGTCATCACTATTTCCGACCCCGTCATTAAAATTGCGCGTAATCGGATCAAACAATAATTGCGCTTCGCGAATATCTTTTCGAATCTTGCGCATTTCCTCATCCAATTCTAAAGCAATTTTAGCCGTTGTCTCTAACCTTTTTTTAATTTCTTCAGGGAAAACCCCATTATATTTATAATTTAATGAGTGCTCAATCGTGGCCCAAAAATTCATCGCCAAAGTTCTGATTTGAATTTCAGCCAGGACCTTTTTTTGACCATCAATAGTATCAACCGGATATTCAATAATGACATGGTAAGAACGATAGCCGCTTGACTTCATATTTTGAATATAATCACGTTCATAGACAATCGTCATGTCTTGACGTTTGCGCAGCAAAGCTAACACTTCTTCAATATCATCAACGAATTGAACCATCACCCGTAGGCCTGCAATATCTTGAATATCGCGGGCGATATTTTCTTCTAAGACGCCCCGTTGGACCATTTTTTCTTTAATGCTGTCGACGGATTTGACGCGCCCAGTGACAAACTCAATTGGCGAATAACGATTTTGTTTACGAAATTGTTTGCGAATACCGCGTAACTTTATTTTTAATTCTCCAACTGTCTGGATGTATGGATCCAAGAAAATTTCCCAATCTAAAGCCACAAGCTAGCTCCTTTCTTGTCAAACGGTTGACTTTGATATAAGATTAATTATAGCATAAAAAGAAAGCAAAAGGAATGTACAGTGACCGAGCTTGAAATTGAATATAAAACCCTGCTTAGCTATGAAAACTATGTTAAAATACTTAAGCAAATGATTGCCATCTCACCTGTTACACAGGTAAATCATTATTTTGACACGAGTAATTTTCAGCTGAAATCCCATAAAATGTCCCTGCGTATCCGTACATTTACTGATCATGCGGAGTTGACTTTGAAAGTGCCAGAAACGGTTGGTAATCGCGAATACAATTTAGCCCTCACTTCTGACCAAGCAAAAACAATCTTAGCTTCTAATCAATTACCACCATCAGAAATTGCTGCGCTAATCCAAGAATCTGGTATTGCACTTGATAGAATTGCTTGCTTTGGAGCTCTAACCACAGTACGACGTGAAGTGCAAACGTCAATTGGTAAGATGGCATTAGACCTAAATACCTATTTAGGAAAAACAGATTACGAATTAGAATTAGAAGTGAGCGATCCTGAACAAGGAAAAAAAGACTTTGATGCTTTTTTACAAGAAAACCAGCTACCATTTATCTTTGCAAAAAGTAAAGTTGCGCGCTTTAGCCAAGCCTTAGCGCAAAAATAATTAGGCAAGAAACTTAGCATATTACCTGCTTTTTTTCTTTTTTTTTGCTAAAATAATAGTACTTACTGTAACTATTAAATCGTCTTACCTGGTGATTTATGAACGAATTAAAGGAGCTCATTTTCTCATGGCAGAACAGTATGCTGACAAGCAAATCAAATTGTTTTCACTCACATCAAACCTTCCAATTGCTGAAAAAATCGCTGCAGCAACAGGTATACCACTTGGAAAGATTTCTTCTCGCCAATTCTCTGATGGTGAAATCATGATAAATATTGAAGAAACTGTCCGCGGAGACGATATTTATATTATCCAATCAACTAGTTTCCCGGTTAATGACAATCTATGGGAATTGCTGATTATGATTGATGCTTGCAAGCGAGCTAGCGCTAATTCAATCAATATTGTCTTACCATACTTTGGCTATTCGCGTCAGGATCGGATTGCTTCATCGCGTGAGCCCATTACTGCCAAACTAGTTGCTAACATGTTAACTAAGGCAGGAATTGACCGAGTATTAACGCTTGATTTACATGCCGTACAGGTACAAGGCTTCTTTGATATTCCTGTAGATAATCTTTTTACCATACCACTATTTGCCAAAGAATATTGCAAGCTTGGTTTATCTGGTGAAGATGTTGTGGTTGTTAGTCCCAAAAATTCAGGGATTAAGCGAGCGCGCTCTTTAGCAGAATACCTCAATTCTCCTATTGCGATTATTGATTATTCTGCAGATGACAAACACCGTGAACAAGGCTATGTTATTGGTGAAGTCGAAGGCAAAAAAGCTATTATCATTGATGATATTTTAAACACCGGAAAAACCTTTGCAGAGGCTGCAAAAGTTCTTGAGCGAGCAGGGGCAACAGATATTTATGCGGTAGCAAGCCATGGCCTCTTTGCTAATGGGGCTGCCGAGGTCCTAGAAACTGCTCCAATCAGAGATATTCTTGTGACTGATTCGATTAGAACACTTAATCGGACTCCTAATAATACCACTTATATCACTGCCAGCCAGCTGATTGCGGATGCGATTATCCGCATCCACGAACGTAAGCCCCTTAGTCCCCTCTTTTCTTTCACACCCGAAGAAAGTTAATAAATATGATTTACCTTGACAATGCTGCAACCACCCCTATGACTGAATCTGTTATCACTGCGATTAATAATTATATGATGTCATCTTTTGGTAATCCCTCAAGTATTCATTCTTATGGTCGAAAGGCTCATAAATTACTACGAGAGGCTAGACAAACCATTGCTGATTTATTAGGCGTTGCCTCACGTGATCTGATCTTTACAGCTGGTGGAACCGAAAGTGATAATGCAGCAATCAAAGGCTATGCTTTAGCCCACCAAAAACAAGGGCGTCATTTAATTACGACAAGTATTGAACACCATGCTGTTTTGCATACCATGGCCTATCTAGAAGAGCAGTTTGGATTTGACATAACTTATCTAGAGCCTCAAAAGGGCACCATTTCGGTACAGCAAGTTGAGGAAGCACTACGCCCAGACACCATTTTAGTATCAATGATGGCCGCAAACAATGAAACTGGTGATTTATTACCTATTTATGAAGTAGGTCAGCTGCTCAAAAACCACCAAGCTGTGTTTCACGTTGATGCTGTTCAAATCATTGGAAAAGCAAAAATCAATTTAGCAGACAGTGGTATTGACATGCTTTCAGCCTCCGCTCATAAATTTCATGGACCAAAAGGTGTTGGTTTTCTATACAGCCATCATCTAATCTGGGATCCCTTATTGCATGGCGGTGATCAAGAAGAAAAACGGCGTTCCGGTACTGAAAACATGATTGGCATTATTGGCATGGCCCAAGCTTTACAAGATGCCTACCGCCAAATGGAACAAAACTGGGAAAAAGTCACAGCCCTAAACAGCCTTCTCTTAGATCAGCTGGCTGGACTTCCCTATTATGTTAATGGTTCAGATAAACGTCTTCCACACGTTCTTAATTTAGGATTCAAAGGATTAGTGAATGGCACCATTCTCACTCAGCTTGATTTAGCTGGTATCGCTATCTCAACAGGATCAGCCTGCACCGCGGGCACAGTTGATCCAAGTCATGTATTAGCTGCTCTTTACGGTCCTGACTCGAATCGTTTACGAGAATCTATTCGTATTAGTTTTTCCGATCTGAACACCACAAAGGAAGTACAGATCTTAGCACATGAATTAAAAAAAATAGTGAAAGGTTAATCCGTTTCTCATGGCATTTGAAAAAGAAATCGCTTTAAAAGATTGTCGTTACAGCTATAAGCTTAATCCTTCGGTAAAAAAATACACCCTCCGAGATAATACGTTTATCCAAAATAAAATTGGGAATTACGAACTCACCCGACTCTTAGAAGAAATACCTAATTCTGGTGAGGGTTTCCCCCTTAAAATTACAATCAACAAAGAGTTGAACGGCTTCAAATTGGCTATTACTGATCAGAGCGGCTTGCGCTTGGTTAATATTTTTAAAGCAGAGCAACACCATATCCTACAAGATAAATTCTATTTTTTGATGGATAGTTTAGTAGAACGTCAGATTTTTACGAAACACCCTCAAGTGTAATGACATTTCTTAAAAAATTTATCCCACTCCTTATGACTATGTAACAAGGATTGAAAGTTTTCTCATTGCTACTGCTTTTGTCATCTAAACTTGACCAAAGCAGGGCAAAATACTAAGTCTAACAGTGATACTATTTCTTACTCAAAATAGTTATTTCAAGATAGTTAGTATAGGGTAGTGAGTTTTTAAACGTTATCAGAGGGCACTTACTTGTGACCAATAGTTTTGGACTATTGGTTTTTTTGTTGCTGGGTGTTTTTCCAGTAAAAATTGTCTAGCTGTTGCATCTTTCACAAACTTTTTGATACAATAGTGCTAGATAATGACTGAATAATGAACAAAAAGGAGCTAACAAGGTGGTTATTGATAAATCTATACCCAAGGCAACGGCTAAGCGCTTGTCTTTATATTACCGTATTTTTAAACGTTTTCATGCTGATCAAGTTGAAAAAGCGAGTTCAAAACAAATTGCAGATGCTATGGGCATTGATTCTGCTACGGTACGCCGTGATTTTTCCTATTTTGGGGAATTGGGGCGCCGAGGATTTGGTTATGACGTGACCAAATTAATGAACTTCTTTGCCGATCTTTTAAATGATCATTCCACAACCAATGTATTACTTGTGGGTTGTGGTAACATCGGTCGAGCTCTTTTACGCTACCGTTTTCATGATCGCAATAAAATGCAAATCGTGATGGGATTTGATCTAGAAAGTAATCCTCTAGTTGGAACAAAAACAGATGATGGTATTCCGATTTATGCTATCACAAGTGTCGACACACACATTCAAGAATCCGGAATTGAAACTGCCATTTTAACAGTTCCAAGTACCGAAGCACAAGATGTAGCTGATCAATTGGTCCAAGCTGGCATCAAAGGAATTCTTAGCTTCTCGCCAGTTCATCTTAATGTTCCAAAAGATGTGATTGTACAATATGTGGATTTAACCAGTGAACTGCAAACACTGCTGTACTTTATGCATCAAAATCGTTAATCAAACAATTGATTTACTCCACCAGTCAGGGAAATAACAGGAAATTCGAAAAAAAGTACCTAAAGCAATACGTCACGTGACTGGTGCTAGGTAAGTTCATTCTACTCCTGTTTTTTGTGTGACTGGTTTTTTTGTAAGCTTAAGAGTGTCATAAAAGCTGCCGCAGGTGCTCTTCCCTATTTTATGACACTATGGCTTTTCCTATAAAATATCCGTTTTTTCACGAAAGCTATAATAAGAAGTTCGTGAAACAATAATATGATCTAAACAGGTAATTCCTAGATGTTCACATGATTGTCTTATTCTTTGAGTGAACTGCCAATCATTTTCACTGGGTTCGGTAACACCAGATGGATGGTTATGCACAATAATGATGCTTGTAGCCATATTTCTGCAGGCATAATGCAAAATTTCTCGAGGCTCTGCAATTGAACGCCGGACACTGCCAATAAAAATGGTTTTTTCTTCAATAATGCGATTTTGGGTATCTAAATAAATGGCTACCAAATGTTCCTGACGCTTATCACCAAGTACAAACATCATTTTTTGGGCGACTTGATAACTAGATAGAAGTTGATTTTGGTCTTTATCAACTGATTGCTGGATTCGTAAGCCTAATTCAATCATCGCTTTAATTTCAATTGCTTTGACCTTTCCCAGACCAGATAAATTTTGTAATTCCTGCAATGAACGATTTTTAAAATCAGCCAAACTATCTAGTTCAGATAAGAGATAGGCTGACAATTCCATAACATGCTTGTTTTTTTTCCCAGTTCTAAGAAAAATGGCTAATAATTCTTGATTGCTTAAACTCTCCGAGCCAAATTGCAGTAATTTTTCCCTAGGTAATAAAGAATTCGTTCCTTGTTTTATTGAATACATTGAAATACCTCCACTTATTCATTCGAAATTGCTCAATAAAAAAGGAAGCAAAGCCGATGTTATCCTATCGGTTTTGCTTCCTTTTTGTTGTAGTCCTGCTGACATCTGAATTAGTTGGTGTGACTGTTCTTTTTCTGCTGATGCCTATAAACAGTATAGTCCTTGATCAATTGGTAAAAAGTGGCAGCTAAAGGCACGGCTAACAAAATGCCTAATATTCCTCCCAGGGCTCCGCCTAGTGTAACGGCTAAGAGTACCCACATACCTGGTAATCCGATTGATCCGCCGACAACCTTTGGATAAATGAGATTCCCCTCAAACTGTTGTAAGACAACAAGAAAAACCACAAATAGACAAGCATCTGAGACGGACTGTGTGGCAATGAGGACAAAGCCAACAACCAAGCCAATATAAGCACCAATTACCGGAATAAGGGCGGTAAAAGCAACCAATACTCCCACTGTTGCTGCATAGGGAAATTGAAAAATTAGCATGCCAAGCGCTGTTAAACTCCCCAAAATCATTGCTTCAATGGTTTGCCCAACAAAGAAATGGTAAAAGCGATGATGCAGAATCAACCGAACATTATTAAAAGTTTTGGCGTGTCTGCCTAAATACGTATCCACCAATAGCTTACCCTGCAAGCCTAATTTTTCCTTACTTGCTAAGACATAGATGGAAAAAATTAAGCTAATGAAGAGATTTAAAATGGTCGCTGCAATCGTTGACATAGAGGTTAACAGATTAGTCAAAACACCAAGAAGTTGACTTAAGACTTGTTGACCATAGTGATTTAAACGCGAAATGAGTTCTTTATCTGTCCCCAAGTAATTCACCAGGTGCTTGACTTCCTTGTTCTGATTGAGGTGTTCAACAATATTGGTTAAGGCCCCTTGATCAATGGACATCAGCGTTTTTAAACTATGAATAAGATCAGGAATCACAATTGAAAAAAGCCACAAAATTAAACCAATAAAGGTCAGATAAGCCAAGATCATCGCAATGGCCCGCTTAAAAGCCAGCGCTTTAGGATGCGATCTAACAAGGGAAACATAGGCTTTTTCATAAAATGACATCACAATATTAATGACATAAGCCACACCTGCTCCCATAATGAAGGGAGATAAAGCTTTAAAAACAACGTTAGCCTGACTAGAAACAAAACCCCAATAAGCTTGAATCGCATAGCAGATCACAAAGGTCAAAATAAAATAATAAAAATGCTTTTTCTCTAATTTCATAAAAACTCCCATATCATGATTAATACCATTATACACTAGTTTCTCCCACTAAAAAAGGGGGACCAAGTAATCCCCTTTTAGGATCAAAATGTGGCCCTAATATCAAATAGTTTACCGCATTAGCTTGAAGTAAGCTTTGATAAGTAAAAAAGCCAAGCCTTAGCCTGGAACTTTTTTATGGTAAATCGCTGCGCAAAGACCTTACAACAAAGAGGGGGAATTATGCTTTTGTTCCTAGAGACAGTTTTTCTCCAATAACCCTAGATATTTGTTCATAGCCTTTGAGATTAAGGTGCAAGCCATCTTTTGTATTGGAATCAGCCAAGCCTCCTTCTGCGTCTTTTAAAACATGATTGACATCTAAAAAATCAACATCGTTTAATTGTGCTAGCGCGTGATTAAGCCCATCAATCAGCTCGTTAGAGCGCACCTTAACCGTTTTAGCAAATTGACTGTTTTTAGAGACAGGAAGAATCGATAAGAGGGTAATAGGAGCCTTAATACCAAAAGCACGAATAGACTGAATTAATGTTTGCATTCGCTTAAGAATAAGCGTTTCAGAATGACCTAAACCAATGTCATTAGTCCCAACCAATAAGACAATCTGACTAGGGCTAAGCTCAAGTATCTGCTGATCAAGATGGTCAATCAGCCATTGGATATCAATCCCTGCTATCCCTCGGTTATAAATTGGCTTGCTGGTCGAAAAATATTTGCGAAGAGGATAGAATTCAATAATGGAATCTCCCACAAACACAATTGCATCCTTATCAACCTTTGTATTGGCGTCTGCATAATCTTTGATGCGATCATTTTGATAGGCTAACAACTCTTGTGTAACAGTTTCAATCATTAAAACATCCCTTCCTATTTTTAAAGATATATTTAGTATAACAAAAAGCTGTTACTTACACACATTTTCACTTTGTTTTTTTGAAAATCATGATGATTTTCATGTGCTGGTACTTCCCTTATTTTCAAAATTTTTCAATCTAGCATCGAAAAAATGTTCAGTCACTACTTTTTGACTGAAGCTTAAAAAAACCAAGTAAAGCCAGCAGTATTTGTCCTGATTCTTTGCCAAACTGATCCATTGAGCATTTTTACATTAAAAGCTCGCGCACTTGACCTAATTCATTTTGGTTGACAACCACAAAAATGGTAGCCCCCGCCTCGAGTTGTGTATTGCCCGTCACGACTTGGGTGCGATGATGGTTTAATTGCGTTGTGATCAAAACGTCCATAGGCAGATTAAGGTCCTTGACTTGTTTTCCAGCAATTTTATCTGTGACGGTGAGTTCAATTAAGGTTGGTTCTAAGGTGCGGGCTGGTTTTTGAATAGTCATCTTATCCAGCATAGCTTCATAGATAGGGTGGCCATTTAGTAAGTCCATCATCACATAGGCCACAAAAGTCACCACAGCAATTGCCATCAAGGGTTTGAAATCACCTACCATTTCAGTTACTAAAATCATTCCTGTTAATGGTGCTTTGGAGACAGCCGCAAAATAACCGGCCATACCAAGTACAATAAAAAGGGTGGCATAGCTGGCATCAATCAACTGCCAGTGAATAAAAAGACTGCCTATAATCAAACCGGCTAAACCGCCTAGGGTGAGGATGGGCAAGAAAATACCTCCGGGCAAGCCACTACCAAAACTCAGCATGCTAATCACAAAACGGATAATAAAATAGACTAATAACAACATGATCGGCTGTGAAGCCTGGGCCAGCTGCAAAATTAACTGATGGCCACCACCTAATAATATGGGCAAATAATAGCCAATCATGATAATAAAGGGCAAGGTCAATAAGGCCTGCAGCGATGTAGGTAAGCCAATTTTGCTTGCGCAGCTTTGATACCACTGACTGATCTTGAGAATAATAACCTCATAGTAATAGCCTAAACAGCCCAGCAATAATCCTAAAATAAGGAGTAACCAATAGTGCTTCAAGGTCAACGTCGGCAAATCAGAAGGCATGGCTAGGACCGGGGTTAGGCCAAAGATTTTGAGCGAGACGATATTGGCGACTAAGCTGGCAACTAAGGCAGAAATCCAAATGAGGCGGGAAAAGTGATGGTAAATCTCTTCGACGACAAACAAGAGGCCAGCTATTGGCGCGTTGAAGGCGGCTGAGAGTCCTGCTGCTGCTCCGCTGGCTATCATGACGCGGCGCTCCATGTGACTGGCGCCTAATCGCTTAGCTAAGCCTTTAGCAGACATGGCACCAAGCTGAATAGATGGTCCTTCACGTCCCAGCATAAAGCCCGCAGAAATACCTAAAATACCACCTAGAAATTTTTTCCAAAGAACAGACCACCAATTGGGGGACAGAAGACCCTTTAGTTCACCTTCTACGTGGGGAATACCTGAGCCCTTGATGTCAGGCTCTAAATGGGCAAGGTAGCCTGCAAGTACCACAGCAAGTGCTGAGCCTAAGGTAATTAGGATTAACAAGTAGGGCAACTGGTGCGACTGGTGATAAAGCATGATAACCCAACCACCTACTTTTTCAATGATTAAGCGAAATAAACTCACAACGATTCCTGCAATCAATCCAACAAGGGCACCACGCCAGACAAAGGCAATGATTGACTCGTTTGAGAATTGATATTCGCGTTGATGATTTTCCATTTTGACCTCATTTCTGTTCAATACCTTTCTATTGTATCAAAGCTAAGGTCAAGTTTCTAGGGGCAGTTTCAGCCAACAAGCCACTAGCCTCTAGTAGGAAGGAAAACGAGCCGTTAATTTATTTTTTAGTTTATAGGCTTTTTGAAGAACAGCCTATTTCTTTTGATTAAGGGATAACAAGCCAAGGCAAGGCGTCTAAAAAGACTGTAACAAGTAGTCACAGTCTTAGTTATTCTTTCAACAGAACATTTTTAAACCTTATGATCCGTGGCATCACGAACACTTTTGGCTACAAGATCAGCCACGCCCGCATCAAACGCCCCAGGTATGATGTGAGTGGGTGATAATTCCTCGTCCGTGACGAGACTTGCAATTCCTTTAGCAGCTGCAATTTGCATCTCAATGGTAATGGTTTTTGCACGCGCATCTAGTGCACCACGAAAGATTCCAGGGAAAGCTAACACATTATTAATTTGATTTGGAAAATCGCTTCTGCCCGTCCCGACAATATAAGCACCGGCTGCTAAGGCCTGATCTGGATAGATTTCTGGTACGGGATTAGCCATGGCAAAGATTATCGGTTTATCAGCCATTAAGGCAATCCATTCTGCTTTTAGCACACCTGGAGCCGAAACGCCAATAAAGATGTCTGCCCCTTCTAGGGCTTTGTCTAAGCCCCCACTACGACCTTCCTTATTAGTTACTTTTGCGATTTCAAAATGATGTGGGGCAAGTTTGTTTTGATCAGCCTGATTGATAATGCCAAATCTATCAACGACAGTCACATCAGTCGCACCAGCTGCAAGTAACTTGCGGGTGATGGATAAACCAGCTGAACCGCCGCCATTGACAACAATTTTGGCTTGTGCAAGCTCTTTTCCGATTAATTTTAAACTATTAAAGACGGCTGCTAGCACAACAATCGCTGTTCCGTGCTGGTCATCATGAAAAACAGGAATATCGCATTCTTCAATTAGGCGTTGTTCGATTTCAAAGCAACGCGGCGCACTGATGTCTTCCAAATTAATCCCACCAAAAGTTGGCGCCATTGCTTTGACAATTCTCACGATTTCATCCGGATCTTTAGTATCTAATACAATCGGTATGGCATCAACACCGGCAAATGCTTTAAAGAGCGCTGCTTTTCCTTCCATAACAGGCATCGCCGCCAGAGGGCCAATATCGCCTAACCCTAAAACTGCTGTCCCATCACTCACGACAGCAACGGTATTTTTTTTGGTAGTTAAAGTATAGCCTAGGGCTGGATCATTGGCAATAGCTGAGGAGACACTGGCCACACCGGGGGTGTAAGCAATGCTCAAATCTTCCTTGTTTTTAATGCTCACCTTGGGGCTAACTTCTAATTTACCACCATGCTTGCGGGCTTGATCGATCGCTCGTTGTCCTAAATCTGTTGTCATGTGAAACTCCCTTCAAGATTAATGATTAATGGAAAATAAACCGTAAAATAGCAGTCATGGTGATGACTGTAATCGCCCCACCAAGACGGGTTGCAACTTGGGCAAATGGCATAAGATTCATCCGATCTGCTGTGCTTAAGATGGCAACGTCACCTGTTCCTCCCATCCCACTTTGACAAGCAGAGACGATGGCTGCTTCGACAGGATTCATGTTCAAGAAACGCGAGACAAAAAAGCCAACTGAAACAACGGTAAGCACGACGCTAATCACAACAATGAAATATTGCCAACTCAAGGTAGCTACGACATCTTTAAGGGGAATATAAAGCAATCCCAGACCAGCCATAAGCGGAAAGGTAAAATTACTTGAGATGAATTTATACAGCTGCTTGGCGCCATTTTGAGTTTCTTGAGGAATAATATTGACATATTTTAAGAAAGCCGCCAGAATAATCATCAGAACCGGTCCAGGAAAGCCTGTCAAATGTTGCAAGAGTCCACCAGCAATAAAAAGCGTACAAGCTGTCAAAACACCCGCTCCCATCAATTTAACATCCAAGGCACCCGATTGATCTTGTAAAGCATCGGACATATCTTCGGTCTTACCTATTTTAACCAGCTGGCCTTGGCCTGAGTAGTCAGGATGTTTTTCTCCAAAGCGGTTGAGTAAGGCGGTGCAAAGGATGGCAAAAAAATTACCAATGATAGTAGCTGGAATTAATTGTGCTACTAACTGCTCACTAGCAACACCTGTAATGGAACTATAGCCTAAAGAAAGAGGTAAAATACCTTCGCCAATCCCTCCGGCTAAGACAGGAGTTACAATATAAAAGAGGGTGTGTTGCCACTTAAGTCCCAGCAGGACCCCAACGAGCGTTCCGACCGCCATGGCACAAACCATACCTAAAAACATAGGAATAATCATCCGAAAAAGGCCTTGAATCAAGATTTTTCGATTCATACCTAGGATACTTCCACAAACCAAACAAGCAATATAAAAATAGAGAAAGTTGGCTTGTTTCATCAAAATATTGGTTGCGGCCAAAACATTGGGATTTAGGAGATTGAAAAATACCAAGATGGACGGAACCAATAGAGACAAGATTGCCGGACCACCAAAATGTTTGAGTCCTGGAATGGTTGCCCCAATAGTTCCTAGCAGCCAACCCAGTGTTAAGATAACCGCAAAGCCACCTAGCATATTGACCGGTAACTGTTGCAGGTAGCCCGTAACAAAAATAAGCGCAGCCATAGCAAGATATACAGGTAGCGGCACTGAACCAACTTTGACTGTCATCCATCCTTTAGTTGGTGGTGGTGTTTTTGGTAAATCATGTGATGTTTGCATTTCCATGAAAAAACCTCCCCTTTGTGATGCTTTCAGTATAATAAAATCAACGTTCAAGCAAAAGATTATTTAATTACTTTAAGTTCTTCAACTATTTCAATTTATTTAATTAATTTAAAGCAAACCTTTGTGGTGCCAACATGGTATACTAAAAACATGAAAAGACGATTTTCGCTCTGGCAAAGCCTATCTTTAACTTTGTTATTGATAATCATGGTAACATCAAGCCTGTTTTATACGATCATGATTAAAGAAAACTATCGCCACATCAAGGCACAAGAAACCCATTTATTAACTGCCACAGCTCAGTTTTTAGCAAAAGATCAGCGTATCCAGCAACTGCTACTCAATCAAGCGGATGGTCGCTCCGTTAACCAATATACCAACCGTATTGCCAAATCCTATGGCCTAGATTATGTTGTCGTCATGAACCAAGAAGGGATTCGCTTAACTCATCCCAATCCTCAAAAAATCGGCAAGCCTTTTCAAGGTGGTGATGAAACAGCAGCCCTTCGCGGTCAGAAAATCTTATCAACTGCTCGAGGAAGCCTTGGCAAATCTGTACGCTATCTGGTCCCCGTTTTTAATCAGCACAAACAAATTGGGGCCTTGGCTGTGGGAATCAAACTCACCACCTTAAATGAAGTGGTCCTACAGACTAAAAAGAAATATACTCTAGCTTTTTTGCTTTGTTTAGCACTGTCTATCTTGGTTATTACCCTAATTGCGTTGCGCTTAAAGCAGCAGCTCCATAATTTGGAGCCGCAAGAGATTTTTCAGCTATTAGAAGAGCGTAATGCGATGCTTGATCAAACAGAGGCTGCAGTTTTTGTCATCAACCAAGAAAAGCACATTAAACTATCAAACCACGCCGCTGCTACCCTCATTCAAGAAAAATTACAGCTCAAGCTATCAAATGGACAATCTATTTACGAGCTTTTTCCCAATTTTGCTAAGATTGATCTAGCAAACCATCATGAGCAACTCTTTCGCTTTCAAGACGACGACTATCTGCTAACTGTTTCTCCAATTATTGTCAATCGTGATCTCCGCGGCTACTTGATTTTCATTCGTTACGCCCATGATGCGCTAGCCATGTTAGATCAATTAGCCTATACAACCACCTACGCTTCTGCGCTTCAAGCACAGACACACCGTTTTATGAATCAAATGCATGTGATTTACGGGCTGGTTGATATTGCCTATTACGATCAACTCAAGATTTATCTAGATAGTATTTTAGCACCTGAAAATCAAATTATTTCCAGCTTATCTGTTTTAATTAAGGAACCCTTGTTAGCAAGCTTCTTGATTGGTGAGCAAGAAAAATACAAAGAATTAAACATTCAGTTGCGCTTTGAGATTATGAGTGAAGTGCCGCTTGCGTATTCCAAAAACCAACTTAACCATTGCTTGGCACTCTATCGCTTCATCCATCCTAAAGTTATTACTAGCTGGAAACCCCAATCTGTGTTAATGCGTATTAGTTGGGAGCAGGGTTATCTCTCTACAACCTATCTCATTGAAGATGAAAATTTGCAAAGCACCTCAATTGCCAAACTGTTTCATATTGATTACTTTAAGCAACTGTTATCAGATACCCAAACGGTCTTTACCAGTCATATTACAGATAACCAAATTGCCTTTACCATTACCACCCCTTACAAAGGAGCTGACTATGAAAGTACTCATTATTGAAGATGACCCTATGGTAGACTTTATTCATCGTAATTATCTTGAAAAAACAAATCTATTTGATAGTATCATTTCTAGCGATGCTCTATCTGATGCCTTAACCCAACTAGAACATTATGCTTTTGATTTAATCCTGCTAGACATTCACATTAAAGATGGAACAGGTATCCATCTGTTAGAAATCATCCGAGCACAGCACCACAACTGTGAGGTCATTGTTATCTCAGCGGCCAATGATGGCCAAACCATCAAGCGAGCCTTTCATTTAGGGGTGGTTGATTATCTGATCAAACCCTTTACCTTTGACCGTTTTCAAGAAAGCATCAAGCGCTTTTTAGAGGTCAAAAACCAGCTTAATCAACAACGCATCCAGCAACAACAAATTGATCAATTAAATGCCCCACAAGTAATCACGACGTCCTCTCACGCTATTTTATTGGAAAAAGGGCTATCTGAAGCAACGTTTAACTTCATTCTTAAAACGATTCAAGACTTAAATCAAGCTTTTACCATCCAGGAATTGGCGGACATTACCCAACTATCACATGTCTCTATTCGAAAATACATCGCTTTTTTGGAAGATAATCATTATCTAAACAGCGAACAGATTTATGTTAAAGTGGGTCGTCCTTATCGTGTCTATCGCTTGCGCTAAATAAAAAAGACTAAGCTTAGTCATGTCATCTCCTATTAGAGAGTCTTCATTACTAATCTTAGTCTTTTTGTCGTATCTGCTTGTATCTAAGCTAAGCGATTGGCCGCTAATTATTATTTACGATACATCTTAAATTGTAAATACAAGTCATTATATATGCCTAACCAATGATTGCCTAGGTTGTTATAGACTTCTAATTTCTTGATTGTTTGTTCATCAGGATAAAAAGCTTTATCTTCTTTAATTTCTTTTGGTAGCAAAGCTTTAGCCTGATTATTAGGTGTGGCATAGCCAATGTACTCAGCATTTTGAGCGGCGTTTTTAGGCTCTAACATAAAATTAATAAAGGCATAGGCTTCTTTTTTATGTTTTACTGTTTTGGGAATAACGAGATTATCAAACCAGAGATTAGAGCCTTCACTAGGGACGACATAACGTAGATGAGGGTTCTTATCCAGCATCTCACTGGCTTCGCCTGAGAAGGTTACGCCTACGGCAGCATCCCCTTGGATCATATAGCCTTTCATTTCATCAGCAACAATTGCTTTGATATTAGGCGTTAAATCCTGTAATTTTTTTTCAACTGCTGCTAGCTGGTCTTTATTTTTCGAATTTAAACTATAACCAAAGCTATTTAGACCTAGCCCCATGACCTCGCGTGCCCCATCAACTAACATAATCTTATTGTTATATTCTGGACGCCATAGATCAATCCAATGCTTGGGCACCTGATCCACCAACTGTGTGTTATACACTATGCCAACCGTTCCCCAAAAATAGGGTATGGAATAGTCGTTTTGGGGATCGAAGCTTTTTCCGACAAAGGCTTCTCCGATGTTAGAAAATCCTTTGATTTGGTGCTTATCTAGCTTGACCAAAAGTTTTTCTTTAATCATTTTGTCAATGGTGTAGTCGCTTGGCACAGCTACATCGTAGGTGGTTCCGCCTTGTTTAATCTTGGTATACATGGCTTCATTGGAATCAAAGGTCTCGTACTGAACTTGGATACCCGTTTCTTTTGTAAATTTTTTAAGCAGGGCAGGATCGATATAATCACCCCAATTATACACAACCAGCTTATCGGATTGGTTAGCTGAGCCCGATTTTTTAGTAATGGTAAACGAGAGGGTCGCAAGCAGCGCAATAATCACAAGAACCCCCAGGATAAAGGAATACAGTTTACGCATGCTTGTCCTCCTTCTCTTTTGAAATGTAATAATAACCAATCACCAATAAAATAGAGAAGAAAAAAACGATGGTCGAAAGGGCATTGATCTCAAGGGAAATCCCGTGGCGAGCACGAGAATAAATCTCCACTGATAAGGTTGTAAAGCCATTTCCAGTTAAGAAAAATGTCACCGCAAAATCATCTAAAGAATAGGTAAAGGCCATAAAATAGCCTGCAATAATCCCTGGTGTTAAATAAGGTAGCATGACTTCTTTGAGCATTTGGAGATAGCTAGCGCCTAAATCATAAGCAGCATTCACCATATCTTGATTCATTTCTTTCAAGCGAGGTAAGACCATCAAGACCACAATCGGTATCGAAAAGGCAATATGGCTTAGCAAAACAGAAAGCAGGCCCAACTGAAACTTCAAAGTGGTGAATAAAATCAAAAAAGAAGCTCCAATCATGACATCTGGCGAAACCATTAGCACATTATTAACTGATAAAAAAGCATTTTGCCATTTTTGGCGTCTTTCATGGATATAAATGGCTCCAAAGGTGCCTATAGCTGTGGCAATTAAAGCACTTAAAAAGGCAAGAACAAAGGTTTGAAGCAAAATAGACATCAAGCGACTATCTGCAAACAGGGCTTGATAGTTATCTAAGGTGATTCCCTTAAACCCATTCATATCACCGCCCTTATTGAAGGAATAAAAAATTAAATAGAAAATCGGCACATAAAGCAATACAAAGGTAAAAGTTAAATACAAGTTAGCTATTTTTTTCATTTACTTCTCTCCTTTGTCGCCCACATAATCACAACCATAGTAATAATTAAAACAACTCCAATGGTCGAGCCCATGCCCCAGTTTTGTGTCGTTAGAAAATGCTGCTCAATAGCTGTACCAAGGGTGATAACCCGGTTACCACCAATCAAGCGTGTCAACATAAAGAGACTAAGACTAGGAATGAAAACTGACTGAACACCAGCTCGCACCCCATTTAAAGACAAAGGGAAAATCACTTTTAAAAAGGTCTGCCATTCATTAGCTCCTAAATCTCGACTAGCATTAATCACATTGGTATCAATATCATCTAAAACATTGAAAATCGGTAATAACATAAAGGGCAATTCAATATAGGACGCCACAAAAATAAAGGAAAAATCAGTAAATAGTATCTGTTTGGGACCAATGCCGATAAAGGTCAAAAAGGCATTCACACCACCTTCTTGACCAAAAATCCCCATAAAGGCATAAGCCTTAAGCAATAGATTTACCCAAGTTGGTAAAATAATCAGCATGAGCCATAATTGTTTATGTTTTAGTTGCCTTAAAAAGAAAGCAGCCGGGTAGGCTAACAACAAGGTAACCACAGTAATAATCCCAGCATATAAAATAGAGTTAAAACTCATTCTAAGATAAGTCCAAGAGCTAAAAAAAGTCTGATAATTAGCAACGGTTACCTTGCCTTGAATGTCAAAAAAAGATTTATATACAAGGAGAGCCACCGGTGCTAGTACAAACAAAAAAATCCACAGAAAATAAGGAAGGGAAAAAAGCTTAGAGGTTTTCTTCATTGCGTTCCTCCTCAATGGCATTAATTAAACCATCTTCGTAGTCTTCGCTTTCCACATATTCTTCAATCCGAGCATCGAACTCTTCTTCTGTTTCATTCAAACGCATGATATGAATGTCTTCTGGTGTGAAATTAAGACCAATAACTTCGCCTTCGATCGCCTTTCGTGTCGAATGAATCATCCATTCATTGCCTCGTTCATCATAGGCAATAATTTCATAATGCACACCACGAAATAGCTGTGTATCAACCTTAACCTGTAATTTCCCTTCTTCTGGCAAGGTAATTTGCAAGTCTTCTGGCCGAATCACAACTTCGACTGGTTCATTGGGGCGCATGCCACCGTCTACTGATTCGAAGGTTTGTCCATTGAAAGAAACCAAATAGTCTTCGATCATAATGCCGTTAATAATATTTGATTCACCTATGAAATTAGCGACAAAATGATTGATGGGCTCATCATAAATATCTACCGGACTTCCCGATTGCACAATTTCTCCTTCGTTCATTACAAAAATCCAGTCACTCATTGCAAGTGCTTCTTCTTGGTCATGCGTAACAAAGACAAAGGTAATACCTAAGCGTTGTTGCAGTTCACGAAGTTCATATTGCATCTCTGTGCGCAGTTTTAAGTCTAAAGCAGACAGAGGTTCATCTAACAGAACAAGGCGCGGCTGATTAATAATTGCTCGCGCAATGGCAACGCGTTGTCGTTGGCCACCTGATAGCTTTTGAATCGGGCGGCTTTCAAACCCTTCTAAGTGCACCAGTTTCAAGGTTTCTGCTACGCGAGCAGCAATTTCTGCTTTTGGCACTTTTTTCAATTTTAAGGCAAATGCAACATTATCAAAAACATTCATATGTGGAAACAAGGCATAATTTTGAAAAACGGTGTGAATGTCGCGTTTGTTAATAGGCAAGTCATTAATACGTTTGCCATCAAGATAGACATCACCACTCGTTGCATCCAATAGCCCTGCCATGATGTTTAAAATGGTTGACTTCCCTGAACCAGAGGCTCCCAATAAGGTATAAAATTTACCTTCTTCTAGCTCAAAGTTAATATCTTTAAGCACCCTTGTCCCGCTATCTTCAAAGATTTTGGTAACATGGTCAAATGCGATAATTGGCTTAGTCAATTGTCATAAATCCTCCATAACACTTTCTTCCATTTTCTCACCAATAATGCGAACTTCTCGCTCGAGCCTGACCCCAGAACGAGCTTCAACAGTAGTAATAACATGGGCGATTAGCTTTTCATAATCAGCGGCGGTACCATCGGCAACATTAATCATAAAGCCAGCGTGTTTTTGTGAAACTTCAACGCCACCAATACGATAGCCCTTTAAATGAGATTCCATGATTAATTGCCCAGCAAAATGCCCTAAAGGACGTTTAAAGACCGAGCCACATGAAGGGTATTCCAAGGGTTGTTTCAGACGACGCAAATGATTTAAACGATCCATTTCCTGCCCAATCTGATCATAATTGCCAGGTTTTAAGGCAAATTTTGCCGAGATCACAATATCACCGGTTTCTTGAATAGCTGAATGACGATAACCAAAGGCCATATCACGTGCCGAGAGGGTTTTTATCTCACCTTCTGGTGTTAAAACTTTGGCCGATAAAAAGATATGTGCCATTTCACCGCCATAAGCTCCGGCATTCATAAAAATAGCACCACCCACACTCCCAGGGATGCCACAAGCAAATTCAAACCCTGTCAAGCTATGAAATTTAGCCACTTTTGTTGTCTCAATTAAGTTAGCACCAGCTTCTGCCTCGATGGTGTAGCCATTAACCGTCACACTATTTAAGTTATCTAATAAAATAACAAAGCCCCGAATTCCACCATCTCGAACAATTAAATTACTTGCGTTACCAAGCACTAACCAGGGGATGTCATGCGCATTTGCATAGGACACCACTCGTTTTAATTCGTAGCGATTTCTTGGAAATACTAAATAATCAGCCGGACCGCCTACTTTAGTATAGGTATACTTTTTTAAAGGTTCGTCGAAACGAATATCAATTCCTTCTAATTCACTAATCATGGATAACTTCTTTCCAATTCTTTACCTTTGACATTAAAAAATCGACACAAGGCGGGTATTATTATACCAAAAAAAATTAAAAATAACGATAATTTTTTCAGACCCTGCCTTGTCTAATTAACTTTTCGAACACCTGATAAATCTAAGGCTGTTAGATAGTGCGACAGCAATTTGCCGTCTGGCTCCAGCCGCAAGTTTGGAGCGATTTCTAAAAGTGGTATCAGCACAAAAGCGCGTTGTGTCATATAAGGATGCGGGATAAGCAAATCATCAGAAGTGATGCGCTCATGATTAAAAAGCAGCAAATCAATATCAATTGTCCGTGGTCCCCACTTCTCATGTCGGACACGGCCTAAGGCCTGTTCGATAGCTTGCGTTTTTGATAAAAAAGCATGCGCAGACATAGTCGTTTCGACCTGACACGCGATATTCAAAAAATCTGCCTGATCTTCCTTGCCCCAGGCTGCCGTTTCATAATAAGAAGACACAGCTATTAAATGCGTCTCGGGTAAATTCGCAATAGCTTGAACAGCATCATTTAAATAGGCTGTCCGATCTCCCTGGTTACTTCCTAATGATAAAAAAATAGTATTCATCGGCTACGCTCCAAATAGATGCCAACAGAGTCATAGTGCCCTGCAATTGGCGGATTTTCTTTACGAATAGTAATACAGATGGTTTGAATGAGAGCATACTCCCTAAAGAGCTGCTGACAAATGGTCTCTGCCAAATGCTCAATCAATTGATGCCTGGTTTGCTCTACTTCCTTTTGTATCGTCTCGTAAACCAGGCCATAGTGGACGGTATCTTCCACCTGATCAGATCGTCCGGCAGGTGTTAAATCTAACCCTAATTCCAAATCAATCACAAAAATTTGACCAAGCACATTTTCTTCTTTTAAGGCGCCATGGTAGCCATAATAGCGGCAGCCATTTAATAATATCTTATCCATCCCTACCTCACATAAGCTGGCTAAAAATAGAGACAATGTCTTGGTTAGCCTTAACATTGTGGACACGAACAATCTGGCATCCCTGACTTATGGCATAAGCAGATAAGGCTGCTGTAGCTCCATCACGCTCAGTGGCTTTCGTTTGACCTCCCATTAAAACATCTACAATACGTTTGCGTGAAATTCCAAATAAAACAGGGTAACCCAGCTGACAGACTTGCTTGAGGCCCTTTAACAAATCCTTATTATGCTGAGCATTTTTAGCAAAACCAAAACCAGGATCAAGCCAGATATTTTCCTTGGCGATCCCTGCTTTTTGCGCCATAGCCGCTCGCTCTTTAAGAAACACACACACTTCTTTGGTGACATCTTGATAGCTCTCTGCTTTTTGATTATGCATCAAAATAATCGGGACCTGGTACTTAGCGGCCAACTCAAACATCTGGCCATCATAAAGGCCCGCCCAGACATCATTTAAAATATCTGCCCCGGCTGCTAAGGCAGCTTGCGCTGTTTTTGTTTTATAGGTATCAATGCTCACTAAAACATCACAATGCTTTTTAATAGCCTTGATGACCGGTACCACTCGATTGATTTCTTCAGCAGTGGAGACAAATTGGCTACCTGGACGGGTTGATTCCCCGCCAACATCAATAATTTTTGCACCCTCTGCAATCATTCGCTTAGCCTGTTGCAAGGCTAAATCAACTGAATTATAAGCCCCGCCATCAGAAAACGAATCCGGGGTCACATTTAAAATCCCCATAATTGCAGCTTTGCCATCAAGGGAATACTTTCCTATCTGCATGCTATTTTCCTTTCCTTACGATTTTAATAACGTTAATAGTTCCCTACGTGCTTCTTTGTCAGCCTGGTAGATTCCCCTTGCTGTCGTTGTCAAAGTCTTACTACCAGGTTTTTTAACCCCTCGCATGGTCATACACATGTGCTCTGCTTCGAGCAAAACATAGACACCTTTGGGATCAAGTGCCTCAACTAGGGCATCTGCCACTTGAGCTGTTAAGCGTTCCTGCAATTGCGGTCTTTTGCTAGCCACCTCAACTGCTCGTGCTAGTTTACTTAGCCCTGTCACTCGTCCACCACTAGGTAAATAGGCAATGTGGGCCTTACCATAAAAAGGGACTAAATGATGCTCACACATTGAATAGAAATAAATATCTTTTACAATAACAACATCTTCATGATTTTCTGTAAAGACGGCAGTAAACTGATCTTTGGGTTCTTTTTGTAAGCCGGCAAACATTTCCTTGTACATGTTTACCACACGTTTTGGCGTATCAACTAAACCTTCACGCTCTGGATTTTCCCCCATCGCCTCAAGTAAGTGATAAATAGCTTGTTCAGCCTGTTCGATATTCATTTTTTGATTCCTTTACTGTTAAGTTACTGAGGTGGGTTCTTCATTGAACCAATATTGTCGTACTTGGGCAATAAAATAAAGGGAGCCTGTCACTAAGTAAAAATCCTCATTACTGTTGACATGGCGTTTAGCTAACCAGTCACGAAAATGCGCAACTTTAGGATATTTTGCCGGATAAGCGTCCAAAGGATAGGCCTTTGGATGAGAAAAAGTCGTCACCTGCAAGTCGCCCTGGTCTCCTAGCAAATCCAGCATCTCCGCAATGGGTTTAGTATCAATAGCAGCAAATAAAATATGGATTTTTTTGAGGGCATAGCGCTCTTTTAAAACCTCAATCAAGGCCAAAACACTTTCTCTGTTATGGGCACCATCAATCATGACATTCTGAGCCAAAAGCTCCGTGCGCCCCTGCCAGTAACTCTCTGCCAGACCACGCTTAATAGCGGCTACAGTGATCTTAGGAAATCGCTTGCGCAATAAGCAAGCAGCCATGATGGCCAAAGCCGCATTGGACACCTGATGCTTACCTGGCATAACCACATCAATGCCAGCAATTGAAACTTGATCCGCGGTAAAATAAAAACCCTGCTCTGCTTTTTGTAAATTAAAATCACGAGAAAATTCATATAAAGGTGAGTTCAGCTGGGCTGCCTGCTCCACAAAAACCTGGCGAGCATCGGGATTGGAAATGGCGATTAAAACCGGCTCACTTCCTTTAATGACGCCAGCTTTTTGTTTAGCAATAGCCTGATAGGTTGAACCTAAGATGGCTTGATGATCTAAGCCAATGGATGGACAGATCACCAACTCAGCCTGAAAAACATTGGTAGAGTCATAAAGGCCGCCTAAACCTGCTTCGATTACTGCGATGTCTACCGGATGAACCTGACCAAAATACACAAACATGATTAGCGTAATTAATTCGAATTCTGTCAACTGGCCAAAGCTAGTTTCTTGGATTAGCCGTTTGGCAACAGGTTTGACCCGATTTGCTACCAACACTAAATCAGCTTCAGAGATCATTTGCCCATTAAGACTGATTCGCTCTTTGAAATCCATAATATAGGGTGATGTAAAAGTTCCCACCTCATAGCCAGATTGCGTTAATATATGTTGAAGATTATTTACAGTAGATCCCTTGCCATTCGTACCAACCACATGCACCGCTACTAACTTTTCTTGAGGATTATCTAATGCTGCCAAACACCAGCGCATACGCTCTAATCCTGGTTTGATACCAAATTTTAATTGCCCCTGTATCCATTCTAGAACTTCTTGATAAGTCATGAGCTACCTCTTTATTTCTCTCCTTAACTAGTATAGCACAGCATAAAAAAAGCGGAAGCGATTGCACAAAGCCACTTTTTTATATCATCTTATTATCAATTGTCCGATACAACTAAGCCATCTTGATCAACCGATAAAGCAAGAACCTCTCCAGCTAAATTAAGCTTATGAAGTGTCTCTAACAAGTCAGGAACCACTTCCATAGGACATAAGGAAATAACAGTCGGTCCGGCCCCTGAAAGATAGGTAGCATAAGCACCTACTTGTTTGGCGGTATGTTTAATTTCTTGAAATTCAGGAACTAGCTTTTGCCGGTAAATTTCATGAAATTGATCATTTTCAATAGCACGTCCAGCTTCAACCATATTGCCTGTTAAAAGGGCGGCAATGGCAACATTGGCAACAGAAGAGGAGGTGACTGCTTGCTTATAGGAAAACTGCTGCGGCAAGACCGCCCGAGAATCCGTTGTTTTTAATTCATAATCAGGAATATAGGCTACTATTCCGACTGTGGGAAAGGGAGCCTTAATATAAGAGACATCGCGATTAACTTGTGAGGCTATGATCAAGGAACCAAAAATCGCTGGCGCAACATTATCTGGATGCCCCTCAATGGCTGAGGCAATCGCAAGCTTCCGATCAGCTGTCAAGTCTAGATGA
This sequence comes from Streptococcus halichoeri, assembly GCF_019774635.1. Classification (NCBI taxonomy): domain Bacteria; kingdom Bacillati; phylum Bacillota; class Bacilli; order Lactobacillales; family Streptococcaceae; genus Streptococcus; species Streptococcus halichoeri. Next base: position 1,384,618 of record NZ_CP081502.1, on the reverse strand, counting down.
GCTAATTGGTTGGCCAACTCAACTCCAGCAACAATCACGGAAGACGATGCCCCAAGACCTCTGGCCAAAGGAATATCTGAAAGCATTCGCAGGCGATGAGGTTGTAAATCCGGAGCAATTTGGAGGGCTGTCTGTAAAAGCAAATTACTTTTGTCATGGGCAATCCCATCTAGTGTATGTTCAATAAACCACTCATCTGCTTCTTCTAGCACCTCTATTTCAAGGTATTTTGATAAAGCAACACCAACTGAATCAAATCCAGGTCCTAGGTTGGTTGATGTTGCAGGTACTTTAATGAGCATCTTCGTCTCCTAACACTTCAAAACGTTCAATGAGGTGAGGCTGGCCGTTTCCTAAAAAACACAACCCAACTCGGTGCTAACTACTTTTAGTCAATAACAGTGCCATCTTTAGCAAACAAAATAGATCCTGTCGGAAATCCCTATCCATTCACTAAAAAAGCTCCTGGTCTGTTCCCATTAATATGCAACTGGTATGAATACCTAATAAACTTAGATGAATGAAATCAGCAAAAATGGGTACAAATACCCAGCTGATTTGCTTTAGTGGCATGTCAAGATAGCTAAACTTTTTCAACATTCCATTTACTTCATTATACCAAAAATTAATGGCAAAGACAGCGTTTCCCCTCAGCAATCACTAAAAAAGCTCCCAAAGCTGATTTAAAGCTCATAAAAACATGGTATAATAAGGTATTGATTTTATAAAGGAGTTTACCATGCTAAAACGTATGTTATCTGGGCTTGTAGCCATTGTCCTTTGCTTAACACTTGTCCTTGGACTTCTCACCTTTTTTAAGCCAAATTTGGTAAGGACACTCATCCATCCAACCACAACACGACAGGTGTCAAGAGCCACTCATAAGCCAGTAAATCAAAGTAAGACCAACCCTTCTTCTCAGATACCTCAAACTAAAAAGGCAAAGCAGCAAAAGGCCAACTGGCAAAAAACAAAACAGCCGGTTGCTTTTCCCATTCTCATGTATCATGCCATCCATGTGATGGCCCCGCAAGAAGCTCCAAATGTCAATCTCATTATTGCTCCTAAGCTATTTGAAGAGCAAATCAAAGCCCTGAAGTCAGCCGGCTACTACTTCCTTACTCCTGCAGAAGCCTACCGGGTTTTAACCCAACAAGAAAAACCAGCTGAAAAGATTGTTTGGTTGACTTTTGATGATAGTATGATTGACTTTTATAAAATGGCTTACCCCATTCTTCGTAAATACCAAGCAAAAGCAACCAATAATGTCATTACCGGCCTGACTCAAGCCAAAAGTCCAGCCAACTTAACATTAGAGCAAATGAAAGAAATGAAGCAAGAAGGCATGTCCTTTGAAGACCACACCGTCAACCATCCAGATCTCGCACAGTCTGATCCTGCTACTCAAGAAGCAGAGTTAGCTGACTCTAAAAACTATTTAGACCAAGAACTGGACCAAACAACCACCACTGTTGCCTATCCTTCTGGCCGCTACACTGAGCAAACCTTAGCCATTGCTAAAGCACTTGGATATAAACTCGGGCTTACCACCAATGAAGGCTTAGCTAGCCAAGCAGATGGTCTGCTGTCTTTAAACCGTGTGCGCATGATGCCAACGACTTCTGCCCAGCAATTGCTAGCCCAAATCGCCATAGCAAATTAGACCTGTAGCTTTTGATGTCTATACAAGCATTTTTTAAAAGCTCCTCCTTTTCTCAAGACACTGATAAGATCTTGAGAAAAGGAGGAGCTTTTAGTGCATAACAAAAAAGATTGAAGAAAGCAGCACAAGAGGGGGCTTTCTTCAATCTGAGCGGCTGACTAAGCTTAACAGTTTAATCATTCATTCTTAACTGCAGTGCTTGTCTTTGATAATGCTTATAGAGTAGGCCAAAATGGCCACGATGGTGCTTGCGCCAAGGCTTATCTCGTCCACAAAAATGAAGAAACAACGTATTTGCAACAATCCAATCATCATTACATTGACCTGAACTTCTCAAATAATAAAGCTTTGCCATTCGCGTGTCGAAGTTATAATAGTCATCGGCAATAACTAAGATTTGATGGCCATATAGTGCATTAAGAATATCCTGGTCAGGTAAAAAGAGCAAGGGGCCTTTTTCCTCTATAAATGTCAAGATGGTTTGTCGTTTAACAGTAGTGCGAATAGCCTGTAAATTCATTAACAGAACCCCAGAATTTACATAATTGGAGGCCTCGAAGTTACCCAACCGGAATTTATTCATCAGCTCTGTCACATTTCGTTCCTTAGTATGACTTGCTGCTGCATACAAATAGTCTCCCAAATGCATATGATAAAAGCTGGTAATGTCATTTAGACAGAGAATATCCGCATCAAGATAAAGAATGCGCTCAAGTTTTTTAGGTAAAAATTCATGTGCTAAGAGACGATAATAAATAGTCTCAGGGTATCTATCACTAGTAGGGGCCTCGGAAAATTGATTGTCACCAATCACTACGGGATGATAGACGACACGCTCAAGCTGTTGACAAAAATCCCTAATGTCAGCATCTTTTTGCAGTAAATCTCTTTGCAAAACATAGACATCAAATGTTGCCTCAGGGGTCTGTTTGACCACAGAATATAAGGTGACCATAAATTGGTCCACATAACCGTCATCAATTGAAAATAAAAGGTTGATTGGTTGCATACGGGCTCCTTTATCTAATCAAAATCTATTATAGCGACTTTTGCAAGAGTTTTCAAGAAGGCATCTAGCACCAAGTTAAAGACATGATAATTGGCAAACTTCCCTTAGCTACTAGGAATGTCACTGGTCCATACCAAGTACCGTACTCAAGATACACTCACGTCTTCCTTGGAGATAAAACACTACTGGACCAGCCTCTTCATTCTTAGAATTGGACTTTTTTTCTGCCAGCAAACATCACCAAACCCTTATGCTAATCCCCCAATATATACAATGACTGCTTTTTCTCGGGTGTCAGCACGAAGCCCTACTTAGTTGCAAACTAAAAAGCACTGCCAATCACAGTGCCAAAGATCATCTAAGTTGTTCTATTTATTGTGTGTTTCGAAAAACAAACCATTTACTAAGGATATAGTTGACAACAATGACCACAACTTGGCCGATTAGGGTTTCTATACCATTGATACGCGTCACATCATTTTCGACAAATTGACCAATAAGCCCAGGAAAGCGTTCAACGAGAAGGTAAGCCATAGCGACATCCAAAGCCAAAGTGACTAATCTAGCTAGGCCAAATTTGATCAAACGCGCCAGCCATCCGGTAGAGACCTGCTTAAAGACAAGGATGTCGTTGGTCACAAAGGCAAACAAAATGGCAATAATGTTTGCCAAAGTCGCTGACAGCGTTGCCTGGCCGATTAGCCAAAACAAAAACAAGCGACTAAGGATATAAACCAAAGTTGTCAGTATCCCAAAGATAAGGTATAACACCAACTCGTGATGGAGGATTTTCTTAAAATGAATCAGCATGTTTCTCCTGTTTTTGAATGAGACAGAGCTAAGCTGTCTGCTGAGGCGAGCGCTATAGTTAGCACCTAGATCCTACCAGCTCTGCTACTTTAGGTCGGTTTCTTTGATAATATAAACAGGCCTTTTTTTAGTCTCTAAAAATATTTTGGCCACATATTTTCCAAGAATGCCCAAGCAAAATAGCTGAAGACCTCCAATAAAAAGAATGACAACAATCATACTAGCCCAGCCATCAACACTACCACCGACTGTAAGCTTACGCACAATGACAAAAAGAATACCAAGCAAGGAAGCGACAAACGACATCAAGCCACTATAGGTAGCAATACTGAGCATGGCTTCAGAAAAATTAATGAAGCCTTCTAACGAGTAACGCACCAATTGCCAAAAATTCCAAGAGGTCGCACCAGCTACTCGCTCCCGATTATCAAAGGCAATGTAATAGGTATCAAAACCCACCCAAGCAAAAATCCCCTTGGAAAATCGATTTACCTCTCCCATCTCTAAAATGCTATCAACCACTTGCCGAGTCATCAAGCGAAAATCCCGAGCACCATCAACAATCTTGGTCTCAGAGACAGCGTTGATAATTTTGTAGAATTGCTTCGCAAAAAAGGTTCGAATCAAAGGTTCCCCTTCGCGGTTTTTACGACGTGTACCAACAATGTCATAACCTTCGAGAATCTTCTGATACATGGCACCAAGGAGTTCAGGCGGATCCTGTAAGTCTGCATCCATGACAGTAACATAGTCCCCACTTGCATAATCCAAGCCCGCAAGTAAAGCACTCTCCTTACCAAAATTCCGAGAAAAGGAAATAAAATGGACATTGTCCCACTTAGCACTGATTTGCCTTAAAACCTCTAACGTCTTATCATTTGAGCCATCATTTACAAAAATATAATCAAATATCAACCTATCTGCTAACTGGCTTTCATATTTTTGTGTCTCTGCCAAAAAAAGCTCAATTGTTGCCTCTTCATTATAGCAAGGAACCACAACCGACAAACGCTTCGTCCTATCAGCCATAAACTCACCTTCTCCTTATTTACACATTCATGCCATTTAACTCATCTATTTTATCACAAAATTGATTTCTTGGAGACATTTTCTTGCAAATCGCAGATAAAACCTGACTGTTTGCCAAGCTTTGCTTTGGTTACGAAAAATGTGAAAATTGCAAGTAAACAGCGCCAGCTATTCCTTAAACTGGTGCCAAACTGCGCTTGCCGCCCCATCATTTAGGAACTGAGCTCTTTAAATTAAAAAACAGAAGGCTAAATTTTAGCCTTCTGGGTATTCATGTGGTGTCTTGATAACTGCCTTGCTTGATAATGTTTAGCAGCCCTCAACACCAGCAGTTAACAATGTGTTTAAGCTTACTTGTTTGTGATCTTACTGATCATCATATTTTTTCTTGGACCGTTTAAAGAGGAATCCGCTCGTCAACAGGGCAAGCATTCCAGCGATTATTCCCTGACTCTTCTTATCTGCAGTGTTAGGAAGGACTTGTTGCAGCGTAGCTGTTTCAGTTAGCTCGGTTACCTGTACTGGTTTTGTGTCTAACTTGCTTGCTTTAGATTCTGCCCCTACTTCTTCTAAAGAAGGCTTCGCTGGGTTAGGGTTAACATCTGGAGCTGATACTTTTGGCAAGTCGTTTCCTTGCTGCGGCTGCTCAGATGGCGCTTTTGGCTTTTCTTGGTTAGGTTCTTGTGGGAGTGTATCAGTGTTTTTATCTGGATCAGTAGCCTTAGCTTTATTGAGCAGATCTGATAGCTTCACAGTCGCAAAATTACCAGCCTTGTCTTCAACAACTACTGTTAATTGCTCAAGAGCAACAGCAATCTCTTCACCATCACTTTGAATGATTTCTGGCAGCTGGACTTTTCCGTCTTTGTCTACTGGGAAGTAGTGATAAAGCGTTTGTTCACCCAGCTCTTCATCATTTGAAACATAGGTCAAGACTAGCTGAACACGGTAGACAGGTGTCTGAGTCACCTCTTTAGACAAGTCCAGAGTGACTGTGCGATCATTGTCCTCAAAGTGAGCACTTAAAGGCAGCATTGGGGCCTGCGTGCTAACTTGAACAAGGAAATCAGTCTTTTGCTGAATTGCTCCTTCAGCAACTGGGGTATAAAGTAAACGATAAGTGTACATACCATCAGCTACTATCTTTTCAGCTTTATCTAAACCTGACCATTGTAATAATTCCATCGGTGTATGACCAGCATTTCGAGTAGAATCATTAGAGAAATTTTTACGATAAGAAGGTACTGATTCGCTTTCCCAAATAATGTTTCCGTCTTTGTCAATAACTTGAGCTGAAATATCTTTAACATTTCTTAAGAATGTGGCTTGTGGGATAATCTCATCGCGGTTACCATCCTGATTAGGTGAAATCGCAAAGTATGGTTGATGGTTTGCATCTACTTCTAAGACATGTATCATTTGTTCGTTGACATCACGCTCAAAAGTACCTAAGATGATTCGCTTAGGACTTTCTGGAGCTAATTCTAGCTCGCCATCATTATTAACATAATCAACATAACCCCATGAGGCAGACTGTGTCAGAAGTGCAGTATAGTTATTGGTCTCAAATGGAGCATTTTCATTATATTCCAATTGGTCTTTATGATCAGAAGGATTTGGAGTGTAGTAGAAAGTTCCCTTTGAAAGATTATTGTAAATAGACTCTTCAAGAGCATCTAAATTAGCAAAGTCACCTTTAAAACCGACAAATGGGATACTCATTAATTCAGTAGCACTCGTTTCAGTTTCTTTAAAGCGTACAAAACCTTCTAAGAAATAGCCCTTGGCCATTTGCTCTGTTAATTTTTGAGTGAATTGACTGGTATCAATGGTGAATTTTAATTGAGTCTCTTTGCCGCTTAGGCTGACCTTTTGCCATGGAGTATCCAGTAGAGCTTGAGGTTTGAGGGTGAAGGCGCCATTTTCCACCTGATCTGTTACCACATTAACCTGATAGAATAAATCTTTGTTTTCTTTTCCAAGATTATGGATTGTAACCATTACTTCAAATTGGTCACCAACTTGTTTAAGATTAATTTTTGCTTTTCCATCAGTTCCTGTCACATAGTAGTGAGCGGCCATTGCTTTTTCTGCATCAACTACTCCTGCACCTTGTTGCCGAGGTGAATAGTAAGCCTGACTCTCTTGACTATATAAGGCTGTTGCCGAACTCATTAGAATGTTTTTAGTCATTTCTAACAATTGCTTAGGCGTTAAGTTCATATCCTTATATTTTTCTGCCAGGTGGCTTTTAAGCATTGCCATAATTCCTGCTACATGAGGAGCAGACATACTAGTACCAGACAAGGTTTGATAGTCATTATTATAAGCTGATGAATAGATTTCATAACCAGAGGCAGTTATATCCGGCTTGATATTTCCTTCAGGTGTCACACCCCAACTAGATTGTGGCAACATACGATTACCACCCACACTCTCAACAACTTCAAAGTCATGGTTAAATGTTAAAGTAGGAGCTCCGCTCTTTAAGCGATTACCTGCTGAGTTACTCATCACACCCACAGGTAATTCTCGATAAGGAATAAGAAAATTACCTTCTTTAACCTGATCATTGAAAATAACTACGCCAGCAACTCCTGCTTTTTGGGCATTTCTGATCTTAGTGGCAAAGTCAAGGCCGCCACCACGCTCAATAAGAGCGAGTTTTCCTTGGAAAGCTGTGGCATTAAAATCTTGCTCTGTACCATAATGGGCATAGACTAAATCGTAAGTTTTTCCCTTATTAAAAGGTTTAGAGGTTGTAATAGGAATTTTTAGAGTCTCGCCATTAACAGTTGCTACTACCACCTCACTCAATGTCGCTGCTGCCTCATAACTAGCAACACTCAAAGTATTCTCTGAAATGGCTGGGCTGTTAACAGTCCCGTAATCAGGATGTAGAGCGCGTGGCTTTCTGTAATCCATGCCAAAGGCACCCTCATTACCAGCTGCAACCACAAGAGCTACGCCTTTTTCGGCAGCTAATTGTAATGCTGCTTTCACCTTGTCATTAAGAATATTAAGGGAGTCTGCAGCTCTTCCAAGACTCATATTGATGGTTTGAGCTCCTAAGTTGACCGCATCAGTAATTGCTTGTGCATAAGATTCTGAAAATTTATCTGACATACGTTCAGCAGCAATTCTTTCTGGAATCCGCAGCAGCATTAACTGAGCATTCGCAGCTAATCCTTCCATCAAAAATCCATTTGCAGCTGGACGCTTACCATTTCCCGCTAAAATTCCTGCAACATGCGTACCATGTAGGATATTTCTGGCTTCTGGTCCATAGACGTCTGCCATTGCCGCTGCTGCATTTCCAATGATTTCTGTATTTTTATCATAATTATGAGCAAAAACAATCTTATCATTTATCCATTTACCATAAGCAATATTTTGCTCAGCTTTTAATTTTTCAAAGTCTTCCTTAGTGCGAAGCAAGCGTTTGCCGTCGGTTTGGTGATCAATACGGAAAATCTCATGATTAACATCAAAACCTGTATCAATAATCGCCACTAATGTGCCTGCACCTTTTTGAGTTGCAGCTTGTAATCCCGTAACCTTAGAAGGGTCCACAACAGTTAATAATGACTTGCTACCAGGAACACCTTCTTCCTCATAAGCAATTGGGCTATTTTCTGAACCATCTAAAGTTAAGGCTAATGTATCTAGATTGTCAGCTTGATTTTTAGGAGAATCTAGTGTTGACTCTGCTGCGTCAGGCTTAGTCAACCCCTCATTCTCAAGTCCAAGTCCCAGTGTCGATAGATCAAGATCCTTTGATAGTTCTTCTAATAGTTCATCTTCGGTTTTACCATCAAGATCAGCGGTTAAATCAAGATCTTCAACAGAGACTGTACTCTTGACCACAGTTTCACTAACAGCTGGCATTGCCTGCTCTTGTGCATTTGCGGCTTTTTCTTCTGCTTGGATCTGATTACAGTGCATCAGTAAAATACTAGTCGTAATAAGTGTTAATTTTAAAATTGCTTTTTTCGAGTGACGGTTGTTCACTATATGTTTTCCCTTCAAAATAAGTCTGTATATTATATTACAATAAAGTTAAAAGATTAACAATAGGTTTAAGTAAAATAATGGCTACTTGGTCAAAAATTAAGCAGCAAGACTTCATTCCTGCAACTCTAGGTTAGTTTTAAAGCAGCATGAAGCATCAGCAAGTTCAAAAAACATTCTGTTTATGGCATTTCCTATCAAGGAATTTCTTAGCTTATGTTTTGTACAAGGACCTAATTTCAAGTAACGTCAAGCATCTCAGAGGAATCCTTCTTATTACATTAAAATACTCTCATTTTCAAACCTTGTGATGCTTATTCTCTTATCTTTTAAGAGAATAAGCAATATGACAGCTAAAAGCAAAGAGCAAAGAGCTTTGTAGCCGATAACCAGCCACTTTAGATCGGCAAATTAGCTGTCAAACATCCAAAGGTCGGGGCACAGATGTCCACAGCCTTTGCTAACTTTCTTCTTATTTAAAAGACTAATAAATAAACGATGACCAGACCTGAAACAATTAAGACACATGGAATCGTGTAGGCCACAATCTGGTTAAATTTGAGTTTGAAATTGGACAGGTAAGACAGAGCCCAAAATGGCACAATCAAGTTAGTTGTCGCATCTCCCAGTTGATAGGCTTGTAAAATTTTCCCTAGATCATTGCCAACTTCAATCGTTGCAGGGACAATGTAGGGCGCTTCAATCACAAATTTAGAGCCACCTGATGGCACTGCAATGTTAAGCAAGGCTGAATAAATATAAGCAAAAACAGGCCAAGTGGTACCATTTGAGATATTGACAAAGAAGTGAGAAATCTCTAGTCCCAAACCTGTGCTTTGAATAATCCCAAAAATACCGGCATAAAAGGGAAATTGAAGCACTAAGCCCCAAGAAGACATCACGCCGTCTTTAAAGAGTGACGCGTAGTAATCAGGACCTTGTTGACCGCAAAGTAATAAACCTAGACCAAGGAATAAGAAGTTGAAACTATTCAAATCAAGGCCAGATAAGCCCACTACTGAGAAGTGATAGAGGCTGTAACCAAAAATGGCTCCACCAATAAGGTACATCACCACCCGTGAAGCGTTCATCTTCTCAGCTGGTGTATTTCTAGGAATGACGATATGTGAGGCCCCGTTAATACTATTTTGATAGATCTCATCATCCAGTTCCATAATTTTAGCGTCGTCTTTTGGATGTGCTAACAAGGCAAAACAAAGGGGTACTAGCATACACACAATCAAAAGACTGATGAAAGGAACATTTAAAACAGATTCTGTTAAGGGAACACTTTCAGGTACCACCTGTTTATAGGCTTGTGCAACACTGTTGCGCAAATAGTTTGGCGTTGCCGAATAAAGAACGGCTGCCCCTGACAAACCAGAAGTTGCTGGTAAAAAGGTAAAGAATAAGGTTGCAACAAACAAAGGGGTGTGAACTTTAATTCCTTTTTGTCGGGCTTGGACGAGCAATTCTCTACCAAATACAATCGCCACCATCATGCCTAATCCCCAATGTAAGAAACCAAAAACAGATCCTACAATGATTGAAAAGATAAAGATTTGCGTCCTTGTTTGAGGTAGTTTTGCTAAAAATTTAAAGAGTTTATGAGCTGGTGGTGAACTAGCGACTGCATTTCCGGTTGCCAAAAGCACTGTCATCTGCATGGCAAATGATAAGAGTCCCCAAAAACCATTGACCCAGCCATAGATAATTCCGCCTGTTTTTTCTGCACCAATCAAGGGACTATCTGTCATAAATATAGCCATTGCTACCACTAAAAAGGTTAGGATAAAACAGATAAACAGCGACTCTGGCATCCATTTCATGAAGCCATCAATGTAACGATCCATAAATCTTTTTTTGCTTTTGATATCATTCATGTTGTTCTTTCCTTTCGTATGGTCTGAAGAACTTTTCCCTATTTATCACACGATCTTTTTGACGAGTAGTTGTAAGCGCTTCGTCGGTTGTCATCCAGGTCTGTGTTACTTTTTTAAAGTTTTCATCCACATCTCAATTATGACAGCATTTTCAAAATAAACAACTATCTCTTTTTTATTGCTGCCATAAATGCTTCTTATGGACGTAAGCCTAGCTCATACAATAGAGTCACCATCAAGTGACAATGAGAAAAATTAACTATGGCAAACCAAAGCTCGTGTTGGCCAAGAACTTGAGCAGTCAAACAAGCTATGCTGATAGCCATTTTCAAAGAAGGATAGCAATAAGCTGTTCGTTCAACTTGTAAGTCCTTCCAATAGCCTTTATCACGGGGGTTAAGAGTATGAAGTATAGGCAGATGAAGCAATCACTTAGAAATAAAAAACCAGATGCTTAACACGTATAAACACCTGGTTTTTCTTGTTAATCACGTAGTTGTAAAGCAAACTTTTGTGGCAGGCTAGCGTGAAAGCCTTGACTCCTTTAGGAGTTTACAGTTTACTTTCATTATCTGAGCAAGGCTAGCTCATTTGATTTTTTCAGTAATGTAGCCTGCCAAGTCTGAAATAGAGAACTAGCTATACCAGGACAGGCCAGCTTAAGGCACTCCTATAAAGACTATCAGAAGCTGACTATCTAACCTTTTGCCATACTTAAAGCAACCCCACTTGCTGCTTGAATATCATCAAAAGTGAAGCCTTCGCTAATTTCAATCACCTTAATACCATCAGGTGTTACTTTAAACACACCCATTTCTGTGATAATAAGATCAACAACCCCCTTTGCTGTTAGAGGTAACGTGCATGCTTTTACAAGCTTATGTCTACCTTTATTGGTATGTTCCATCGCTACAATCACTTTTTTAGCGCCAACTAACAAGTCCATTGCACCACCCATGCCAGGAACCATTTTCCCCGGGATGAGGTAGTTGGCAATATCTCCATTTTCTGCAACTTCCAAAGCACCTAAAACAGTGAGATCAACGTGTTCTCCGCGAATAATTCCAAAGGAATCGGCACTATTAAAGAAAGCAGCGCCTGGATAAACAGTAACAGGCTGACCACCTGCGTTAACAATCACGGATTTGGGATCATCTGATTTGGGGCCTAAACCAATAAAGCCATTTTCAGATTGGAAATAAACTGTCACATCGTCAGGCACAAAATTAGCTACTTTTGTTGGTAAACCAATTCCTAGATTAACCAAAGCACCATCTGTCAATTCTTGTGCGACACGCTTTGCAATACGATTTTGAATCTCTTCTTTACTTAATTCAATGGCCATAGCTATGCTCCTTCTTCAACAATATAGTCCACAAAAATATGTGGCGTGTGAACATATTCGGGTTGTAAGGCACCGACTGGCACCACTTCTCTGGCTTGTACAATCGTAGTCTTAGCACAGGCTGCCATCAACTGGTTAAAATTATTTTCTGACCCACTATACTGTAGATTTCCAAGTTCATCAGCCTTATTGGCAAAAATCAAGGCAACATCTGCTTCAAATGGGTATTCTAACAGATAAGTTCTGCCATTAATGGTTTTCGTTTCTTTTCCTTCAGCCACCAAGGTTCCTACGCCAGTTGGTGTGTAGAAGCCTCCAATACCATAAGCTCCAATCCGGATTTTCTCTGCAAAGGTTCCTTGGGGGATGAGCTCGATGGTAGTTTCTCCAGCAGTCATCTGTCGTCCTGCCTCTTTGTTTAAACCAATATGGGTCGCATAAATCATCTTAAATTGGTGTCCAGCAACCATTTTGCCAACTCCTCGGTCAATGAACCCCGCATCATTACAAATTAAGGTTAAGTCTTTTGTGCCTTTTTCCACCAGTGCATCAATTAACGCTTCTGGTGTTCCATTAGCCATGAACCCCCCCACCATAATCGTATCACCATCTTTAATATGACTGATAGCCTCTGCGATTGAAATTGTTTTACTCTTTTTCATACGATTACCTTCTATCTTGCTACAATTAAACTTTGACCTTGTCCACCACCGATACAGAGTGTGGCTAGACCATAGCGCGCATCACGCTTAGCCATTTCTGCTAGTAGAGTCACTAAAATACGGGCACCAGAAGCACCAATTGGATGGCCTAGGGCAATTGCACCACCATTGACATTAACCTTGTTATCATCAAATCCAAGGTCTTTAGAGACTGCCAAGGCCTGAGCCGCAAAAGCTTCATTTGCTTCAATTAAGTCCATATCATCAATCGCTAATTGTGCTTTTGCAAGGGCTTTTTGTGTCGCAGGAATCGGACCGCAACCCATAATACTTGGATCCACACCAGCACTAGCATAGCTAACAATTCTAGCCAAGATTGGTAAGCCCAACTCCCCAGCTTTTTCCTTACTCATCAACAAGAGCGCTGCAGCTCCATCATTAATTCCAGAAGCATTACCTGCTGTTACCGTTCCGTTGTCCTTCAAAAAGGCTGGTCGCAAGGCTGCTAATTTTTCGGTAGTTGTATCAAATTTAGGGTATTCATCTTGATTAACGATAAGCGGGGCACCCTTACGCTGAGGAACCGTTACCGGAGCAATTTCATCTTTAAATCGGCCTTGTTCAATGGCATTCTGTGCTTTTTGTTGGCTATTAGCTGCAAATTGATCTTGCTCTTGTCTTGTCAGCTGATACTTCTGAACAATGTTTTCAGCGGTCATTCCCATGTGATAACCTTCAAAAGCATCACTCAAGCCATCTTTAAGCATGGTGTCCACTACTTTGGCATCTCCCATGCGCGATCCCCAACGTTGGTTTTGTAAAATATAAGGAGCTTGACTCATATTTTCTGCACCACCAACGAGGACAATCTCGGCGTTACCAGCTTGAATTTTTTGAGCACCTAACTCAACTGTTTTCAATCCTGACCCACAGACCATATCAATGGTAAACGCTGGTGTCTCATAAGGTAACCCTGCATGAAGAGCAATCTGCCTAGCGACATTTTGCCCAAGTCCAGCATGCAAGACATTTCCAAAAATAACTTCATCAATAGCATTAACAGGAACCTTTGTCTCTTCTAAAATTTTCTTTACAACTGTAACACCTAAGTCTACAGCTGAAATTAATTTAAAGGCGCCACCAAAACTCCCAATTGGAGTACGAAATGCTGATGTAATAACAACTTCTTTAGCCATAATTTTCTCCTTTTTTTAATTATTGAAACGCTTACATTTTTATTATATAATTTAACTTATAATATACAAATATCGTTTTATTATATTTTCCATAAGGAAAACTTATCGAAATGAGGGGGCCTATGAATATTTCGAGTTTAGTTTATTTTGTTGAAATCGTTAATTGCAATTTTAACCTTACAAAAGCGGCACAGAAAAATCATATTTCACAGCCAGCCCTAAGTAGTTACATCAAAACTATTGAAAATGAAGAAGATGTGGTCTTGTTTCAAAGAGAAAAAGGCCGACTCGTTGGCCTGACTTCAGTTGGAGAACGCTTTTTTGAGAATGCTAAAGTGGTGATTTCATCCCATGAACAACTCATAGCTGATCTTAGAAATGAATCAAAAAAATATAAGGGAGAAATCACTATTGGGATTCCCCAATTAATTTCTGGCATTATCTTTTCAGAGCTCATCCCGATTCTCATTGAGGAAAACCCAGATATCAAGTTTAATATCATTGAGACTGGGGCATATGAGCTGCAAAAAAAGCTATTTATAAAAGAAATAGACTTTGCTATCCTACTGACTCCTACAACGCTAGATCCTAATATTGCTGATATTGAAATCCTGCTAAGAGATCAACTGTGCCTTTATATGGGAGAAAAAACCTTTCAAGAGAAATTTCATCGAAATGCTCACATTCATATCAAAGACCTCCATCGGGATAGTCTAGTGACTTTTGATTCAACTTTCATGATTAATCATCAGCTCCAAACCCTATTTAAAAGCGAGTGTATCAGCCCCAAAATCAAATACTACTCAGCCTCCTGGGACTTTTTACTTAATAGCACGCGCCATTCTTCTTATCTGACCATTTTGCCAAGACCGATCACCCACTTTGCTAATATGAAGGGCCTTGTTGAAATCCAGCTCGTCGAACAACCCAAATGGGAAGTCGTGCTTGCCTCCTTAAAAAGTGATAAAACCAGCCATTTAAAAACATATATCAGAAATACCATTGTAGATTATTTCAGCAATCAGCATTTCTAAGCAAAAGTGCCAATCTACCAATATCACTAGTAACTGAGCAAACCCTAAACACAGCAAAAAATAGCCTTATTGAAAAGACGTACCCCAAAAGTTAGACAGAAAATCTAACGATTGGGGTGTTTTGGTATAAAATTAACCTATGCGACAAGTTTGATAAGCACTGTCATCACTCCTTTTTTAACGAACTCTAAAAAAGAACGTGTCCAATGGAAACAAGGTTTATCGCCATTGAACACGCTCAACTGAACTATTTTAAACTGTTAAAAGGGAAACTTACCGGTCACATTTACTCTTTTTCTGTTGCTAAATAGTTATAAATAGCAATTACTAATGCTAGTAAACTCAAGACACCAATGACTTGCACCAATAATTTGGTGGGCTGCCTAAGCGTCTGCATCTGTGTCAACATAATGAAAATAGCATTTATAAAAATGATAAAATGACATAAAATACTTACTATTTGAAATTTCATATGCTAGCTCTTTCTTATTTTTATGATATGGTCTACTTTATTATAGACATCAGGGGAGTGTGTCGCTATAATGATAATTCTTTTATCATTTTTTAGTTCCAATATGAGCTCAATGATTTCATCACTATTTTTTTTATCCACAGAAGCTGTTGGTTCGTCTGCCAAAATAATGGGAGAGTCTTTTAGGATTGTTTTAGCAATGGCTACACGCTGTGCTTCTCCGCCTGATAAGGAAAATATTTTTCTACTTAAAGCAAGATCCAAGTTTACTCTCTTAAGTGCGGTTCGCATCTGGGCTAAGCACTCTTTTTTTCCTAGTTTTTTACCAATAAAGGCCAGCTCTAAATTCTCTTGGATCGTTCTATTTTCTATTAATCCAAAATTTTGAAATAAATAGCTCAGATAATGCTTAAAATAGACCTTTTCCCTGATTTTACTTAGCTCAACTCCATCAACAAAGATGACACCAGAATCAATTGTTTCTAATTTGCCGATAATATTTAAGAGAGTGGTCTTACCAGACCCTGACTCTCCTATCAAAGCATAGGACTCTCCCTCACAAAACGCATAGCTAAAATCTTCTAAAACAGGGTGCTTATCAAATTTTTTATCAACATTTCGTAATTCTATCACGCTACTGCCCTTTCAAATAATCACGATGTACTCTTTTTTCCCTTGCTAGTTGACACGAAAATAGGAGTAACAACAAACTTAAATAAAGTATCGGTACTGTTGCTACAGTATAAGAATAGCCCAAAAAGAAGGTCACTAACCCAAGGAGAACATAACTCATGCAAAGGGTGAGCAAATACTTTTGATGTATGGCTACTAACCCTTGTCCCGCTAGACGCTCTAAAAAATGCACCCTTCTGCCTTGATAAAAATAGACCCGATTCATTAATAGGAATAATAAAAATGATGTCAGTGTGCTTATCCCTGTTGAGATGATTAACATGACTTTTTGGGTTAACATACTAGTCATGCGCGTTTCAATAGATAATCGTCCATTTGTTAGTGAACCAAAGAGAGCTGTTAACTCATGCTTTTGAATCATTTCGATGACTGTTTTAGGGTTATTTACCAATAGAGTGGCGGTCGATAACTCCTCAAAATTTGGTTTTTCAACAATAATAATCGGATCTTTAACACTAGCCACATTTGAGCATCGTCTACCAATAGTTGAGTAAACAGGATAGGTAAACACATCACCACCATCATATAAAAAAGCATTTATTCTTGCATTAGGATGAGGATTTTTAAATGTTGCATCTTTGGGCAAAAATCCCCTTTCTTCAAAGTAAGTCCATTGCTGCTTTAACACATGGAAATGACGCTTTTGCATGTTTGGAATCAAAATCATTTTATCATATGTCTTCATCTCGCTCATAAATCCTCTGGCCGCTTTGGATAACTGTAATCCTGTTTCTTTGACATAATTATTATTAACATAGATCACATTAGAGGTTAAATCTGCCGTCGGCTCATACTTAGAAGATTTTTGCTTAGTGGGTAGCACCGCTATATTATCCAACATATCAACCCTATAAATAATGGTGGTACTTTCAGATACCGCTTTAAAAAAGTTAGCCTTTTGTTGCTTTAATAGTGATGGTAGCTGCCTAGCGCCTATCGGAACATATGTATTTTGTAATTGTCCTGTTTCGTTATTTAATGGTTCTACTATTCTTCTAGCTAAGATTAATCTTTTTTCCCTAACAAAATGGCTAAGCTCCTTTGGAAAAACCACTGTAGATTTTTCAACAACAATAATATCTCTAAATCCGCCAAATAGTTCACTTTCGTGAGTTTTAATAAAGAGAGTGCCTATCACACTAAGCAACAGAAAAGAAAAGAGAATCAAAGCTCTTTTAAAATTATGATACATTTTTGTCCTTCACCTAGTATAACTTCCAGACGCTAGCTGGAATGTTCTTCTAAAAAAGGAGGATTTCTCCTCCTACATTCATCCGATAACAGGTGCATGTTTTTTTCTGTACACGCCAACCAGGCTAAACATTGCACTTGAACGGGATAGATACAAGCCCTGCTAACCTATGCAATGCTTAAAGGTAAAAGCTCTAATTAGCATAAAATCCGCTTGGATTGTAATAAAAAGTTGCAGGATCCCAAAGATCACCAATAGAAGCTTTAGCCCAAACACCTGGGCCCGCATTTTTAAAATTTTGGACTCCATTATTTGAATTAACCACTTTTGCCCCATGATTATTGTAATCATGCTTATAGTGAGAATAGGCATATCCAACTCCATAGCCATAATTCCACGTATCACCCAAAGTCCTAACGGACTCAGCGTAAGCAGTTGATCCAGCAGAAAGTGAACTAGCTATCGCACCAACAAATAATAATTTGTGAAGCTTTTTCATAGTATATCCTCATCTTTTTAAAAAATATTATATATTGCTAATTTTAAGAAAACCTGGACATTTTAACCAAGTCCATTCTAAAGTAAATTTATTTTTTACTTGTAACAACAAATAATGTTAAGAAATCACTCATCTACTTACCAATACTAAACCCAGTTGATTCTTGATAAAAGTGAATTTTTCATTTGTGTATTCTATCTATTCGATTTTTAAGTCAAAATCTTACAAAGAATAACCAAATTTTCAGTAAATATGCTTATAGTCAAACGGGGTCACCTATTAAAATGCCGCAATTTTTCTTTACTTAAAATGAAACCACTTTTATTTATCTAAATATATTTAATCATAAACTTATTATTTTATAAATATCTTTTTTGTTTTAGTTAATTTTTTATCATTTTTGACTTGTTAAGAAAAAGGAGACAGAAGGTTAAGGTAATTAGTAACTATTTTTTCAAACTCTATTGTCGATTGGTAGCCTAATACCAATTAGAGACATTGAAGGGTGCCATAAGCTTTAATCTTATTTAAAGATTTCAAGATGAGCTTGCTCAACTCTTCTGCTATAAATATCTCTAAATACAGATAAATAAAGGGTACTGCTTTAGTTGATATATAAGTTAAATCTTCCAGCTGCCATTCCATAGTCAATATCCGATAGATATTTTCTAGCCGTATACCCACCTTCAACACTGGCAAGTATTGCTGTATCCATAATTTCAAATTGATTTATTATTGTATTTGTGATGAATACCGCCTAAAATTTCATTTTTGGCTAGTTGCAATCAACCTTGATATCTTCAGTATAAAATGTTTACACAAAAAATAGCTCTCTGTTTCCTGAACAGTTATTAAAACGTCCTGAATGGTTACGATTTTATTGTGTAAACCCATTAAAGTAGGTCCATTAAAAAAGCCCTTAGAAAATGAATTCTAAGAACTTTATCTTCAATCTGACTTCTTGTTGTCCAACAAGAAGTTCATTATAAAAGACTGTTCCGTACCCGCCTTTATCTGAAGGAAGTCTCAGTAAAGGAATAAATTAACTTTCCTGAACGCTTAAAACGGCTAGGAAGAAAAGCTAATTTAACCTCAATATAAGCTGACTCTTTTAGTGTCAAAGAATCAGCTTATGCATGATAGGAGCAAGGATAGAGAAAAACTTATCGTAAAATACTTGAAAAAATTTGCCATGTTTTGCAACGCTTTTGTTGACTATTTGCTTAGCCTAACAGACATCAGGAATCCAACTGAACTATCTGAAATTGAAATTTTATTTAGTCAATTGACTAATGTCCAATAGGAAAAAGATATCTAAATTATTAAAGAATTACTTAATGAAAAATCAACTTAATTATGACTAAATACTCATTTTTAGTCATAATTATCAAAAAAACGGTCAACATCGATTTCATCAAAGTATTGACTTTGCCAGACAACCCTTTCTTCCCCAATATCACTAACATAGTTTAATTGATGAAATTCAAAATAACCTTTGGTTCTTTCTTCAAACCCATTTAATTCAAGTAATAGTGATACTGAGATTTTAGCTAGAATTTCATCATAACCAATTTTATCTTTTAATAATTCTAGATACTGTTTTTCAACTTTCGCAACAATTTTATCTATTGATTTTTGCTTAGAAGATTTAAAAGTGAAAGTACAATCATTACTTAGTTCATCCCATTTCGCATACTTATCATCAACAACAAATTTAGCTTGAAATACTAGATTATCTTTTCCAATAGAAATAGTCGTTAGAACTCCAACTATTTCTATTTGTTCATCATGAAGCCACATCTACTTCACCTCCTCTAAAATTACTCTTAAAATATTTTTATTTATTACATAAATGAGAAAGCAATATTCTTTCTGTAAACTGTTTATAAAGTATTTTTCTTAGCGATTAAACGCTTGGTTATCGGCGATTGGCAGTTGAGACTACCATGAATACAATGATAATCCAGCAGTGGATATATTCCTTAATTTTAAAAATAGTTCTTATAGCGAATGGAAGCTCTCTTAGTTGATAAATTCTGGCTTGAAGGAGCGATAACTAAATTTAGCTACCACATTATCAGATGAACAACCAACTTGACTGAGTGAATAAATATTCCCAAAAGCTTCTAATAACTCATCTATCAGCTGATTATCGAACTCCTTCTCACACATCTAACTTCGGTCAGGACGTATGGCACGGCATGCTTTGAATAACTTGTTTAACCCGTTTAGATATCTTGTGCTACCTAATAGATAAACTAATGATTTCACGATTATAATGATCTATCATGAGGAAAAGACCACCGCTGATATAGACACAAGTCAAGTCTATTACGATCGCTTCAATTGCCTTTTCTTGATTGAGTTGTCTGGCTAAGTGATTAGGAATTGGTACATTATTCTTTCCTTTGGAATGTAATCTAAAAGCAGGATTCTTGTAAACAAATACCAAATGGAAACTCTTCATGATGCTACGAATCCGACAACGAGATAGACATCTTCTTTTTCCAAACATTTATTGATTTTCTTAGCACCATATCTGAACTTACTTTCAAGGAAAATAGTTTTATCTGTAAGGTTATCAACAGACTTGAAGGGGACTATGTTTTATCCTATCTCTCACTTATCGAAGGTCGAGGGGGTAAATCATATTCTTTGACGAGTTCACTCCGATTCCTTCCTGCATGGTGAAGATCAACGACTTGTTGCTTAAAGTCATCAGTGAAGTGGCGGCGAATTTTTCTAGATAGATTTTTTCTCCTGTTTCTTATCAGTGTAGAACACTTTATAAGACTGTCCAGATTAGTGTAACTGATTCATATTTTAATTTTAGTTTTTTCACTTTTACTTAGTTTAATGCCTACTATATTTTATGAAATTCATTCTACACTCTACACTAATCCAATCAATTACTGGACCTGCTGAAATAATACCATTAGGATTAATCGTTTGTGACTACCATAATAATGAGCCTTAATATGATCAAAATTGACGGTGTCTTTAATGTCTTTCATATTGTATAGACGTTTTGTATATTTCCAAAGATTTGAAAAATTTATTAATCACTAATGGATTTAGATTACACTTAAAGTAACCAAACCAAAACAAAACAAAACAAAATAAACATAACCGAAGCGAACTAAAGTTGTGAATAATCTAATATCAGCTTCTGTGATTTAATAAGCAACCAACCAATCCTGGTTTTCTATTCGAATATAGGATATCGTGTAGTGATTTGCAATTGAACCTAAGCAGGGAATTAGAAATAAAGTTGCTAGATTAAATACTAGTAACACTAAGACGGCGCAATCTAATAGTATGAATACAAATTTTCTAATATATGTCATACTTCCACCCTTAAAAGTCTTGCAATTTTGAGCTTACAGACAAAAACTAAAGAAGAGAGAGCAAAATGATCTCTTTATCACGATCCAGAAATCGCTTTTATAACTAGACTAACTACTGTAATAACTAGCCAACAAATAGCCCCCAATGTAATGACTTTTCCTCGTTTCCACTTAATTTTGTGTCTACTTTATTATACCAAGTCCAATCTTTACTTAAAATATAATGTCCAACTTTTTGGGGTCAATACATCTTCCTTTCTTTTGAATTTAGGTCATGAAACCTATCAAAGATGTCAGGAGTCATAAGAATACTATCCAAAAGAGACTTTGCACTTACTCTACGAGTCTCATCTACAAAAGGGATACTTTCATCAGTTACATAATCAAATTCCGTAAAAAATTTTTCTTCATCTATTCTTTTGATATCCTCTAAACTATTTATTGTAGTATGACGTGTTAACATATCAACAATTTCAACTGACAATTTCTCAGTTTCTTCATCTGAAATGCCCTCTTTGAAATTAATGTGATAGTTTTTCATTGGTAAGAAGAATTCTTCCAACGGAACATCTTCTAGATAGGATTTTGGTAAATCTACTTCAATGAAATTGTCAATTAAGTCCTTGACCATAAATCCTATTTTAAAGATACTATCGGTTTGTAACTTCCCCATTGCCTCAGGTATAATGCTATTAACAAAATGCTTATCATACCATAACTTAAATTTTATATTAATTTGATTGAAATAAAATTTAGGTTCCGAATCATTAAAAAATTCTGTAATGACGTGTACCTTAAACGAACTTACAATTTTTTTATTCAGCAATGCCCATACTATTTTAAACATAGAAACTACATCAATATCTTTATCAGAACTATCTTCAAACCTTCTTATTTTATACCACCTATAATAATCTCCAAAAATAGTAAATATTTCCCTAAATTTTTCATAAGTATCTGGAGAAATATCATCTTGAAATTCTTCTGATTTAAATGGAGATTGCATAACTGGGACTCTACTTGATAAGTTTTACCAGTACACGATGATAGACGAGGCCTCCAGAGAGCGATTCATTTTCCCCTTCAAAGAGCAGAGCTCCCACTCCACTGTCCAATTTGTCAAAATGGCTATCAAACACTTTAGATACCAACCAGAAATCATTCAAACTGACAACGGCTTTGAATTCACTCATTTTAGGGAAACCGACAAGATTCATCCTCTGGACATCCTCTGTCAGCAGATCGGCAGTGAAAATAAGTGTATCAGACCTAGGACGCCAAGACATAATGGAAAAGTCGAAAGGAGTCATCGCAATGACAACATGCGATTCTACCAACATCTCCAATTCTACTCCTACGACGATC
This sequence comes from Streptococcus halichoeri, assembly GCF_019774635.1. Classification (NCBI taxonomy): domain Bacteria; kingdom Bacillati; phylum Bacillota; class Bacilli; order Lactobacillales; family Streptococcaceae; genus Streptococcus; species Streptococcus halichoeri. Next base: position 1,362,408 of record NZ_CP081502.1, on the reverse strand, counting down.
TCATTAAGCAAATGGAGCGCTACCTCTACAAGTCCAATCGACTACCCATGCAGACCCTTGACTGGCTCTCACCCATCGAAACAAGAAAAAAACTAGAAGCAGCTAGCTCCTTCTAGAGAATAGCATATTCAGTTTCTTTCAATCCCCGTTTGGGTCTCACATCATTGACAAAGGTACACAAAAGTTGTTTGAGCTAGTAAAAATTTTATATAAGAAAAAGACCCCACCAAGCAAAAGCTTGGTGGGGTCTTGGTGGGGAATGAAATCATTTTCCACCATATTTTCGCTGTTTGACATTGCTCAAAACCTTGCTACGCTGGGATTTCGCAATGTAATTGCATACCCTTATTATTTAAGAGTAACATAAGCAAATCGCTTTTAAACCTTAGTATTATGCATTTTTTTAGTCAAATATTATTGATAGTGGTCCTTATCGGGGTGTTGATGAAACACCCTCCTTTTTCAATAATTCTGTTATCTCATTACCTACTGTCTGCTTTCTAGCATTGTAAAAATGAGAATAAGTATTTAGAGTTGTAGCTTTATCAATTCTACCTGAACGTTGAGAGACTGCTAAAACATCTTTTCCTAGGACATTGATCATAAATGAATCATGACTATGTCTCAATCCTTTACCAGTTATCTCAGGTACTCCTGCTAACTTAGCCTGTCTCTTCAACATTCTAGTTAAGGTACTCTTAACCATAGGTTCACCAAACTTAGATAAGATGTAGTTATCATCAGAATTAGCAACTTGAACTTTTCTCCAACGTTCTAAGACATTAATCGTTTCATCATCTAGATCAACAAATCGAACCCCTGCATCCGTTTTAGTCTGGTCTTTTATACGATAAATACCACCTTTTAACGCTTCTAAAGTTGAATGGACAAAAATTCGCTTATTCTCTTTATCATAATCAGACCACAATAAAGCAAAACCTTCACTGACTCGCACCCCAGTCATGTAGTATAACCAAGTTGTCGTAAAGCGATGTAAATCTTCATAGTCTTCTGTATCAAAGGTTGCAATAACTTTTTTGAACTCGTCGAATGTCCAAAATTTTGTATCTGGTCGCTTCCCTTTCGGATTATCAAGACTCTTACATGGGAAAGTTTTAATATATTCCATTCTTTCCGCATATCCTAAACATTGTTTGAAACGGATCCAAACACATTTTGCATAATTAGGAGAATGATTTGCTATAAGTTTCAATCGAAATCTCTCGCAATCACGTGGCTTAATATCACGCAATTTCATTTTACCGAATTCCTCTATAAATAAAGTAAAATGAGTGATTGCAGTTCTATAGGTTGAATCCTGTACCGTTTGTCTATAATACGGTAAGAAAATATCTTCCATGTACTGAGCAAATGTTAAATTATAATCTGAATAATCGAATTTATCATAAAACTCAACTCTTGCTCGACAAAGCTCATCATAAGCTTCTTTCTCTGTCGTGAAAGATTTTCCCCACATATTTCGATAACGTTTAAAACGTTGACGTTTCCCAGTTGCAGATACCTTAAATTCAGTTTGACAATATATCCTACCTTTATCATCTCTAAATACACCTTTATATTTCTTAGACATTTATCTGTTTTCCTTTCTTTCATCAGTTATTGGAAAACCGAGCAACTCCTCTACGATAACTTTAGGAGCTAAGTCTAATCGTCTATTATCAAAAGGCGATTTTCTTAATTTTACCGCATTGTTATCTAAATGACTAGTATAAAATTGTTCAACAGCTATTGCTTTAGCTTCTCTAATAATCAGCTTTGATGCTGTCTTAGAAAAGCCAAGTTTCATAATATTTTTATGTGTAATAGTTTCCATTGGATACTCCTTCTATTTTATTCTGATAAACTCTCAGATAATAGTAAAGTACCAATTTATGTTTGAAAAAGTTATCACAGTACAGTCATTTCTAAAATACTACTTTAAAACTTTCATTACTTAAAATTAAAGTAAGTAAATCCCTAGGATTAAAACAGCTATACACTATAAAATAAAATCTACTAACCTATATACTTTTCACGAAACTCTCTACTCAGTGGTTGCATCTGACTAACTTCGAAAATTAAATCTTGAACACAGGTCAATAAAATAGATACATGTTCCTGAGTCACTTGATTATTCACTCTTGCGACAGTCATAATTTCATGAACATCACGTCCAATCTGTTCTAACTTTTGAGTTTTCCAAAATGAAAACCACTCTTTAGCAGTTAACTGTTTATCATCAGTCATTAATAATTGATCTCTGACAAATGGTGAAAAGTGTCGATAACGCTTCTCCCTCATTAATTGTTCAATTTGTTTTAACTCATTGGCTGTTAAATTTATTTCTTTTCGAATATCTCTATATTGTTCAGACATGTTATTTTCTCCTTTTTATCCTTTCTCGGGTAATCCCCGACCCCGTATGTCATACGGGAAATTCCCTAAAGACCTTGTTGGGTCTTTGCGAGCTCAGGCATTGTGGTCACAATACCCAAAAAATCATATCGCCAGCAGACCAAAACTTTCCAGTTTTGACAGCCAACGATAAGATAACTTGGTGGCTTTGCCCCCAAACCCCCAACAAAAAATCAAGACTTGATTTTCTTAGGAATGATATTAGGATAACAAGGATGATTTGGAAAAGTTATCACATCACTCAATAAAGCATAATAAAAAGAGAACTAAATGCTCTCTTTAATACTTTATAATGAACTTATTATTAGTATTGAACTTGTTGAGGAGGTGCTTTATGAATCAGCTTGAGTTTCAGCGTAATCACCTGCAAATGGACTATTATAGCGAGAGCTACCAAGATTTTGAACGTGACTTCTACCGCTACTCCAACATGAATATTCCATTGACCTTCCTGACTGATGATATCCTCAAAACAATGGCGACTTCTCGTAAGAATTACTTTGTCCTAAATAAGGAAAAAGCTAGAGATAATCGTGATCACTTCTTCATATTTGAAGTAAGTACCGTAGATGAGAATCCGCTAATCTATCATTATACATATAAGAAAACTACAATATATTTAGCAGAAAAATAGGAGCAGTTCAATTGACTGTTCCTATTTTTAATATTCATAAAATCTAAAGTCTTTATACTCTTTAACAATGGAGTCGCCAACCAGAACAGACTATACTGACCAGCGACTACCTTAAATTTAATGTTTCAGATTTATTTTCTTATCTCTAATTTCATAAACTACATCTGCTACATTTTCGAGTAATCGTTTATCGTGGGTGATAAACACGATAGTTCCGGTGTACTCCTTCATTAATATTTCCAAAGCCTCTAAACTTGGTATGTCAAGGAAGTTACTGGGTTCATCCATTATTAGGATGTTATATCTACCCATGAGCATTTTAGCAAGCAACAATTTTATAATTTCTCCACCGCTTAAAACAGATAAACTTTTTCCAATATCGTTCTGTTTGAACCCCATAGATGCTAGCACTGAACGAATTTCTGATATATTGTAGTCACAATCCTTCTGCATAAACTCCATAACATTCTGATTACTGTTGTACTTGTAGCCATTCTGTGCAAAGTAACCTATTTTTGCCTTAGGCGAAATAGAAATTCCTTCTTCATGGTTTAAGATCATTTGGATTAAAGTTGTTTTTCCGATTCCATTACCACCAGTTAACGCCACTTTTGCTCCTAACGGAATTTGAAAAGATGCATTTTCAAACAGAGCCTTATCCCCAAATACTTTATTAATTTCTGCACCGACTATAGGGTATGGATTATGGAGCTCCAATGCTTTACTTTGCCTGAAACGAATTCTGCGAATGCCTTCCGGAGCTTCTACTTTTCCTAAGGCCGCAATCCTGTGCTCTAGGGTTTTAGCAGCATTATACATCTTTTTTTCCTTACTTCCTATTGATTTTTGATGAGCTAAACGCCCTCCGTCTTCAGTACTTTTTTTCTTTGAAGAACCTTTTGCCTTCTGTTCTATTTTACGAGCCTGTTTTCGCTTTTTCTCCGCAGCCCTTTCCAATCGGGCACGTTCCACAATAAATTGTTCGTATTCTGCAGCTTGGCTCTTACGTTCTTCCTCTTTCTGACGAAGATAATCAGAATAGTTTCCCCAATACTCAGTGATTTTGCCATCTTTCAGTTCCCATATTTTATCTACTATTTCATCAAGAAAATAGCGGTCATGGCTAATAACTAACAGTGCACCTGTAAAATATTTTAGCTGTCCTATTAGAAAATCAATTCCTTCACGGTCTAAATGGCTCGTAGGTTCATCCGCTAAAATACCATGAACCTGTGCCGATAAGGCCTGTGCTATTTTAAGCCTTGTTTCTTCACCACCGCTCATAGTCTGTATATTTAATTGCTCAACACCTAGCTTGCCTACAAGTGCAAAATCTTTTTCCTCCTGCAGAGTTACTTCGTCCAACTGGGGAATATAGGCAAGTTCACCCAGACGATTCATTTTACATCCTGGGGGAGTTAATTCTCCTAAAAGTACCCTGAGTAAAGTGCTTTTTCCAGCACCATTTGCTCCTACTAAACCAATACGGTCATAATCATATACTTCTAATTCATTTATATCTAAAACATCGCGTCCTTTGAATTCCACACGAATGTCTTTTGCTTTTAATATTAATTCCATAACATTTCCTCCTGTCTATAATCGCATGCTTTCATTTGCTTGTATGCAGGGAAAACCCTGCGATTTTAGCAGGAAGAGTTACATGAAAATAAGATACATAAATATTCCTCCAATATTGTTTATTTTAAATCTAATTTTCTAACCTCAGTTATCATTTGGCAAACTATAGCAATGCCAATAATTAAAATACCTGATAGTAAAAACCAATGATTTACACCGATTTTATCAGCAAAGAATCCAGAAAGAATTAACCCAATTGGCATAGCAAGTGACATGATACTTCCGGTCAAAGAAAATACACGTCCTAAATATTCAGGCTTAATTTTCTCCTGAAAAAGAGCTGTTTGCACACCGCTATAAAATGGCACCGAAAGCCCCATTATTGCACAGCAAACTACGAATATTACAAATCCATTTGGAGGAAGTATTCCCGAAACGGCTAAACTGGTCCCCATTATAAAAAATGAACTTGTTATTAGTAATACATGCTTTTCGAAGCCCCCTAATCTTCCTAATAATAAGCCTCCTGCTAGCATCCCAAATGCAAAGGAAATTTCCGTAATAGAAATATGCACAGGCGTTCCATTAAAGTGTTCCATGCTTATTAAAGGAAATAGTGCATTGATTGGCATATAAACAAAAGTATATAGTGTTCCTAAGAGTAATAAGGCAAACAATCCTTTGTTTTGTCTCAGAACCACAACTCCTTCTTTCATCTCTCTTATGAAATTTGGTTCTAAACTTTGCACTTGATTACCCAGCTTAGGTATACGTACAATTGCTACCGTAATAGATGCAATCACAGCACCCAATACGTCGATGGCAATAATAGCATTTAAATCCCAAACGGAGTATAAGAGTGCTGCAACTGCCGGACTAACAATATAGCTTATAGACTGCAAAGACTGACTATAGCCTGCGCATTTCGTTAGCTGTTCTTCTGGTACTAAAAGTGGTGTAACCGCATTGAGTGCTGGGGTATGAAAAGCTGTTCCAATGCTACGGATAAACAATACTATCATAATCATCCAGACAGGTAGCTCCATACAGAATGCAACAATAGCAAGCACTGCACCAGCTGCTGCGATAATTAAATCGGCACCAATCATTATCTTCTTCCTATCATGACGATCCACTAGCACACCAATGGCAGGTCCCAAAATCGCATAGGGTAAAAAACCTACTAATGAAGCCATAGACAAGACCATCGCAGATCCTGTTTTTTCTGTAAGGTAAAAAATAATCGCCATTTGCAGGATGGCACTAGTGATTAATGATACTGCTTGCCCTGCCCATATTGCATAAAATTTTCGTTTCCAATTGTTGTATTTTTCCATTTATATTATCTCCTGCATATTATTTTGCTTGAATTTCTATTTTGAATAGCATTCTAGGCAATAAAAAATGCAGGCCAAACCCCACAATGTGGCTTTTGGTCTGCATACATACAATTTGGAAACATTCATATTAAAGACATAGTTAAATAAAGGTATAGTTAAATAACCAATATCCTCACCGTAACTAATGAATGCTCAATATCGTATAAATAAGCACAACAAAAAAGCCTATCATCGGGTATAGATTCTGCTTTTTTTATTGCCAGCTTATCTTAAACGCATTGAGGCTGTCATAGTTTCGGTTCCTCCTACATCTTTGTTTATATCAATTTATAGTATAACACAACAAGATGATATGTTCAATATAAAAGTTATGGAATGAGTCTCATACTTCCAATTCGATGCCAGATTTAACGGATATGACGAAGTGTTCTTCATAGACTGTAACGCTCTGGATTATCTTCCTTAGTAGCAAGCGATTAGCTTTCACAAAATCTTCTGTTTGTAGTTTTAAAAATTCATCAGGATTTTCTAACTCAACCTCAAAATATTTCAATTTACATTCCCTCATTTCATTTATTGATAAATTGAGTTTACAAAAAAGAGTGGACAATTTTTGTCTACTCTTAACCTTTAAAATAGTTTTTTTTAATCGATTTGAAGTTGCCTAAATTATTACTTATTCGGTAAAATGAAGTATTGCTTTCAACAGATTTCCTTCAACTACACTTCACTTGATTCAAACAAGGTGGGTACATTTCTATTCCCACAAACTCCTTGTCAATGGAAACAAACACGTACCCACAGGGTAAATGGAAATAGAAACTGATAATTTCTAGCTATCACTTCTACTCATTCCAAAAATTTTCTCACTCTGATACTTACCCACCATAAAGCAAAAAGCCTTGCAATCAAGGCTTTCATTATCCCTTTCGTTCAAAGGTTTCTAAGCTTTTACGAGCAGAGTAACACACTCCACATGATGTCTAATTGGGAACAAATCAACAAAATAAATTTTTTCTATAAGAAAGAATAATTGCAACTTCATACATCTCTCAGTCATAAGATAAACTGATATATTTTCCAGCTATATTGCAATCTAATCTTTTTAATTCATTAACTAAATACAAATATTCTCCATGTAAGCATTCATCTAAATTAGGAAAATCATTTTCTTTGGTATTGATAATAACTTCAAGTTGATTAGTTAATTCTCTGATTGAAAAACTATAATCTAAAGTTTCTTCTTCATATGAGTCCTTAAGTTCTATATATCTTTCATATTCAACATTATTTTTAAAACAAAGAGTTAACATTTCTTCTAACTCATAATATAAATCTTCACTAAACATAAGTTCACTCCTCTGTATTTGTCATTAGTTTACCGCAACAAATATAGAATGTCAGCTAGAAACAAAACACCCCCACAAAAATTTGTGGGGGTGTTTGTGGGGAAATTTCAATTGAAATTATCCCTTCTTAATCACCTTGACTTTAGCGAAAAGGCTTTAGAACTCGGCTTTCAGCCTTAAACAATCAATAATTGATTATTTAAGAGTAACTGAAGCTCCAGCTTCTTCAAGTTTAGCTTTGATTTCTTCAGCTTCTGCTGTTGCAACACCTTCTTTAACGTTTGCAGGTGCGCCATCAACAAGAGCTTTAGCGTCTTTAAGGCCAAGTCCTGTGATTTCACGAACAACTTTGATAACGCCAACTTTTTTGTCGCCTGCTGAAGTTAATTCAACGTCAAATGAATCTTTAGCAGCTTCTTCAGCTCCACCAGCAGCACCTGCTACAGCTACAGGAGCAGCAGCTGTTACACCAAATTCTTCTTCGATAGCTTTTACAAGGTCGTTCAATTCAAGGATTGAAGCTTCTTTAATTTCAGCAATAATGTTTTCAATGTTTAATGCCATTGTATTTTCCTCCAAAAATGTTTTTTAAATTGTATAATCTTCGAGCACTAGGCTAGTAGTAAACGTGTTAGGCCACGTCTTCTTTGCTTTCTGCAACTGCTTTGACAGCATATGCAACGTTGCGGACTGGCGCTTGAAGTACTGAAAGGAGCATAGATAGCATACCTTCGCGGTTTGGCAATGCAGCAAGTGCTTGGATTTCTTCTTTTGAAGAAGTAGCGCCTTCGATTGCTCCACCTTTAATTTCAAGTGCGTCTGCTGATTTAGCAAAATCATTGATGATTTTAGCAGGAGCAACAACATCTTCGTTTGAAAATGCTACTGCAGATGGTCCTACAAAGATATCTTTCATACCTTCAAGGCCAGCTTTTTCTGCTGCACGTGTTAAAATTGAGTTTTTGATAACTTTGAATTCAACATCCGCTTCACGAAGTGAACGACGTAGAACAGTATCTTGCTCAACTGTAAGACCACGTGAATCAACAACAACGATACTTGCTGCATTTTTCATTTTTTCAGCAACAAGTTCCACTTGTTCTGCTTTTTTAGCAATAATTGCTTCACTCATTAGTTTTACCTCCGTTATTATTTTGATGCTTAGGCACAAAAAAATCGCACCTAAACCTAGACACGAAAGTACAAAGACGTTATTTCAGTAATATCGTTTTGTGCCTCGGTAGGATGATTATGAGTCTGGCTCCCCTACTGTCTTAGGTCAGTTTCTTTCAAAACCTTATTCATTGTATCGCATCTGATAAGTGCTGTCAAGTCTAAGAACCGCTAATTTTTTCCTATTTTAAAAAAATCAAAAGTTATCACAAAAAACATTGACCTTTTTTGACCAAAAGAGTATACTATAAATAGAAGGTCAGTAAAGGTCAAACTTTAGTCCCTGAAGATTCTCCTTTTTTTCTGTTTTGTATAGAAAATAAAAAGCCTTCTTTTTGATCATAGACGTATCTATGAAATAGAAATTAAGTGAGGTACATCAAATGGCAAACTACTATAACAATGATCCTTTTAATCAAATGGATGATCTCTTTAATCAATTAATGAGTAATATGAATGGCTTTAATAGTGAGAAACGCCGCTATATGGTCAATGGTCGTGAATTAACACCAGAAGAGATTCAAATCTATCGGCAAACTGGCAAACTGCCTCAAACATCTACTGCTGCACAACAACCAAACCAAGCTAATCTTAAGCAAGATGGTATTTTAGCTCAACTTGGGACCAATCTCACTGAAGCTGCTCGGCAAGGTCAGTTAGATCCCGTTATTGGCCGCAATAAAGAAATTCAAGAAACAGCTGAAATTTTAGCACGCCGCACCAAGAATAACCCGGTTTTGGTTGGGGATGCTGGTGTTGGTAAAACAGCTGTCGTTGAAGGCTTAGCGCAAGCTATTGTGCACGGAAATGTGCCAGCTGCGATTAAGAATAAGGAAATTATTTCCATTGATATTTCTGGTCTAGAAGCTGGGACTCAATATCGCGGAGCTTTTGAGGAAAATATTCAAAAGCTAATCAGTGAAGTAACAACAGCTGGTAATATTATTTTGTTCTTCGATGAAATTCATCAAATGCTTGGCGCTGGTTCCACTGGTAGTGACAGTGGTTCAAAAGGCCTTGCTGATATAATTAAACCGGCCCTATCACGCGGAGAATTAACCGTTATTGGCGCCTCTACCCAGGATGAATACCGCAATACCATCTTGAAAAATGCTGCGCTAGCTCGCCGCTTTAACCAAGTAACAGTTAATGCGCCTTCTGCTGAGGATACCTTCCAAATCTTAATGGGTATCCGTAATCTATACGAAAAGCATCATAATGTCATTTTGCCTGACACTGTTTTAAAAGCTGCGATTGACTACTCCATCCAATATATCCCCCAACGCAGTCTGCCAGATAAGGCCATTGACCTGCTTGATATGACTGCGGCTCACTTAGCAGCCCAACATCCGGTAACTGATCTTAAATCTCTCGAAGAAGCCTTAAAGACTGCTAAAACAGAACAAGAACAGGCCGCCCAAAAAGAAGATTTTGAAACAGCACTCAAAGTAAAAAGTAAGATTGAAGATCTCCAAAAGAAAATCGCTAATCATGGTCAGGAGCAAAAAGCAACCGCAACGGTTAACGACATTGCACAATCTGTTGAGCGCTTGACTGGCATTCCTGTTTCTAAGATGGGCGCTAGCGATTTAGAAAGGCTCAAAGCCATCGGTGATCGCTTAAAAGGGCATGTCATTGGTCAAGATCAGGCGGTGGAAGCTGTAGCTCGCGCTATTCGACGGAACCGCGCTGGCTTTGATGATGGTAACCGTCCAATTGGTTCCTTTCTCTTTGTTGGTCCAACTGGTGTTGGTAAAACAGAATTAGCCAAGCAATTAGCAGTTGATATGTTTGGCTCAAAAGATGCCATTATCCGACTCGATATGTCTGAGTATAGTGATCGTACTGCAGTTTCTAAGCTGATTGGTACCACTGCTGGCTACGTCGGATATGATGACAATAATAATACCTTGACAGAACGCGTCCGGCGCCAACCTTATAGCATCATCCTCTTAGATGAAATCGAAAAAGCCGATCTCCAAGTGATAACCCTCTTGCTGCAAGTATTAGATGACGGACGTCTAACTGATGGACAAGGTAACACTATCAACTTTAAAAATACTGTGATTATTGCCACTTCAAATGCTGGCTTTGGCCATCCAGCAGGCAAGGATGATTCTGATACGGCGCCAGCTATTATGGACCGGATCGCCCCATACTTTCGTCCTGAATTCCTCAATCGCTTCAATGGTGTGATTGAATTTGCCAGTCTACAAAAAGAAGATCTCAAAGATATAGTTGAACTCATGTTGAGCGAGGTGCGTGAAACCATTCAAAAGAAAGGGATTAGCTTAGAAGTCAGCGAAGAAGCCAAACAAGAACTCATTCGCTTAGGCTATGACAAAGCTATGGGTGTTCGACCACTGCGCCGCGTCATCGAACAAGAAATGCGTGATAAAATCACAGACTACTATCTTGATTATCCAAACGTTAAGGAATTAACCGCAACTATGCAAAATGGTCAAATCACCATTACTGAAAAGACACACTAATGCCCAAAAGTCCAACAAATGATATTTAACATGTAGTCAAAACTGCATTGGGGTATACTACACCCCGCTAAAACCTTAAACTAATGATTAGCAGCTTAAAGGAAAGGTCCTGATACTGACCTTTCTTTAAGCTGCTTTTTTTGTGGGGTAAGCATCCAACAAATGATAGCCAGTTTACAATCAACTTGGTGAGATGATTTCACCCACAACGGACAAATGGTTATAAAACGCTTAAAGATCAGCTAGCCCAATACTGCCTTTTCCAGCATGGTAAACGAAGCATTGCGGTAAGAGCTGTATAAAAACGGCCAGTTGTCAGCTAGCCTCTTTATTAAAGATAACTAACAGCCGGTTTACCTTTTAAAAGATTTGGCTAAAGCCTTGCAAAACCAAATGCATTTTTTTAAGAAAAGCGATAAAATAGTACTGTTTAGATGTCACTATAGAAAGAGGATTAATCGTGCCAAGTCAAACTATTATGCCCCAAAATAGTCGCTTTAATGCCATTGCACTAGGCTTTATGGGTGGGGCTTTAGATATTTATTGTCAAATTCATTATAATTCCTTAGTCGCTACTCAAACCGGGAATATTTTATTACTCATTGCAAATATGCATAGTCAGGCACTTGCAGAAACCCTCATTCGATTGTGCTCCATTTTATTTTTCTCCCTCGGTTTTATCTTTGGTATTATTCTTAAAAACCATGCTAAGAGTGCTTTTTGGCGGGTGCATGCCATCGCTCCCTTGATGCTACTGACCTTCTTGCTACCTTTTCTACCCGAAACAAAATTGGTCTTAGTTAGTCTTTTAGCCATTGCTACCGGCATGCTTACCTTAACTTTTTCAGGAAGCCAAATTGAGACTCACTCCTATACCATCCTAATGACTTCAGGGAATTATCGCAAAATGCTCAGCTCCTGGTTTGCCTATCTCACTAGTAAAGAAAAATCTCCTTTGCTAAAACGCGAAGCGATTAATTACAGCCTGGTTGTTGGCAGCTTTGTCAGCGGTGCCTTTAGCATTTTTCTCTTAGAGCCGCTCTTACACCGAAAAACCATTTGGCTGGTTAGTTTGTCTTTAGTGTTAGTTATTTACCACTACTCTAGTAATGTTATTCGCTATAAACTTCACTATATTAATATTTAAAAAAACTTCTTGGTGTCAATCACCAAGAAGTTTTTATACTGATGCTAAAATAGCATCCCATGCTTCATCTAATCCTACTCGATTAACAGACGAAAAAATAATAAATTGGTCGGTTGGGGCAAATTGCAGCGCTTTTTGAATCACTGCTTGGTGCTTATTCCACTTGCCTCGAGGGACTTTATCAGCCTTTGTCGCTACGATAATCACTGGTATCTCATAATATTTGAGAAATTGGTACATTTGAATATCATCTTTTGTCGGCTCATGGCGTAGGTCAACGAGGCTGACAACAGCTCGCAGATTGTCACGCGTGGTCAAATATTCCTCAATCATTCTTCCCCATTTCGCTCGCTCTGTTTTAGAAACCTTTGCATAGCCATAGCCAGGCACATCAACAAAACGTAATTTATCATCAATATTGAAAAAGTTTAATAATTGGGTTTTGCCTGGTTTACTTGAGGTACGTGCTAAGTTTTTCCGTCCCAATAAGGTGTTGATAAAACTTGATTTGCCAACGTTTGAACGTCCTGCCATAGCAATTTCAGGTAGGTCATCTTGTGGATAATGTGCTTTATTCGCCGCACTCAACAGGATCGAAGCATTGTGGGTATTTAAGACTTCTTCGGTCATCTTAATCTCTCCCTCAAGCTGTTTCTAAAATGGGTTTTTCAGAACCATCTACAGCTGCTTTGGTAATAATGACTTTCACGGCATCTTCTTGGCTTGGAATTTCAAACATAATATCAAGCATGGTTTCTTCGATAATAGAGCGAAGCCCTCTAGCGCCAGTTTTACGTGCGATGGCTTTTTTGGCAATAGCTTCTAGGGCTTGGGTTTCAAATTCTAATTCAACACCATCATAAGACAATAGAGCTTGGTATTGCTTCACCAAAGCATTTTTTGGTTCTGTTAATATTTTAATCAGATCAGTGGTTGTCAACTGCTCAAGCGCAGCAATAACCGGTAAGCGACCGATAAATTCAGGAATAAGGCCGAATTTTTGAATATCCTCTGAAATGATTTCTTGCATATAAGAAGCCTTATCATCAAGTTTTCGGTTGTTTTGGCCAAAACCAATGATCTTTTCACCAAGGCGCTGCTTGACAATCTCTTCGATACCATCAAAAGCACCACCAACAATGAATAAAATATTTTTGGTATCAATCTGAATCATCTCTTGGTTAGGATGCTTACGTCCACCTTGTGGTGGGACACTAGCAACCGTTCCCTCAATAATTTTGAGCAGGGCTTGCTGCACTCCTTCGCCAGAGACATCCCGGGTAATTGATACATTCTCACCTTTTTTAGCAATTTTATCAATTTCATCTACATAAATAATACCACGTTCAGCTCGTTCTACATTGTAATCAGCAGCTTGGATCAATTTGAGTAAAATATTCTCCACATCTTCTCCCACATAACCTGCTTCAGTCAATGATGTGGCATCAGCAATAGCAAAAGGGACGTTTAAGCTTTTAGCTAGAGTTTGAGCTAGGAAGGTCTTACCAGACCCCGTTGGTCCGATCATTAAGATGTTTGATTTTTGCAATTCGACATCTTCATCTTGACTTTCAGGAAAGGAAACACGCTTATAATGGTTATAAACAGCGACTGCTAAGGCGCGCTTTGCTCGTTCTTGCCCAACCACGTATTGGTCCAAAGTGGCTAGGAGTTCTTTAGGCTTAGGTGTTTCTGCTAAATCCGCTAAAACTTCGTCCGCTAGTTCTTCTTTGATAATTTCCTGGGATAACTCGACACACTCATTACAGATAAAGACATTGTTACCTGCAATCATTTTTTTAACCTCATCTTGGCTTTTTCCACAGAATGAGCAATGAACCTTTACTTCTGTTGTTCGATTTACTGCCATAATTCCTCTATCTTTCTTTCATTACCACCAACTTAAAATAAAGTTCCAGAGAATGCATGGATGGTATTTACTAAATTGGTAAATGCATTCAATAAAAATAAGGTGCCTAACCCATATCGTTTCTTTCTAAGAGCGGTTAGGGCACACAATACACAAATAGCACATAAGCATGCTGTAAATACACCAAAAACGCTACGCTGCATGGTTTTTGCAAGCCTCCTTACTTTTTAACAAAAACAGAGACTGTGAAATCATGAGAATTCTTTTCGTCTTTTTCGTAGAAAAGAGCATCTTGTTCCTGGTAGTGACTGTAATCAAAAGTAGGGGCATAGGTATCACCTGAAAAATGCCCATGGACACGGGTACGAATCAATTTATCATAGTAGCCTGCAAAAGCCTCCAAGACCTTTCGCCCACCAAGAATATATAAGGTTTTCTCTTGGGCATGATACCATTCAAGGGCTTTTTCCACTGAATTGACCACAATGACTCCAGGATAATCATAGGTAAGGTCTCTTGTTAAGACAAGTGTTTGCCGGTTGGGAAGTAAGCGCTGATTCATCCCATCAAAAGTCACCCGCCCCATTAATATAGCTTGCTGCCAGGTGGTCTTCTTAAAGTGTTGTAACTCCCGTGGCAGGTGCCAAGGTAGGGTGGCGTTTTGGCCAATAACCCCGTCTTCATCTTCTGCCCAGATGGCTATTATTTCTTTTGTCATTACCTTATTTCCTCATTATTAGCTCATTCTATTTTATCAAAATTTACCATTTTTTGCTTCCAAAAAGCAAAAGCTTTGCTTTGTCATCTTAAATTGCAAGATCAAATTTGAGTTGCGGTTTAACAGGAATATAATCAATTAACTCAAAATCACTTGCTCGAATATCATAGAAATTAGTGCCGTCTGGTACATTTAAAATAAGACGTGGCTGGCAATCACTCGGCTCTCTTCTTAATAATTCTTTGGCCTGCGGGAATTGGTTATCATAAATATGAAGATTATTAACAAAGTAATAGAAATTTCCCACTTGCCAACCAAAGTGCTTAGCAATCATCATTTGAAGAGCTACATATTGCATCGCATTAATATGATGTGCAACTAGCATATCATTAGAACGTTGAGTCAAAGTGGCATCCAAATACATGGTATCACCGACTTTTCGCACATCAAACATGGTTTGAAAAGCACATGGTAATAACCCATCAGTCGCTTCAAATGCTTCATAATCCCAAAGCGAGATGACATTGCGACGATTCCACGGATTTTCCGCTAATTGCGCTAAAATGTTATCAATAATATGGTGTTTTTTGACAACTGCTCCATACCGTTGACCAATAGTCCTTGTCTGACCAACTTCCCAATCATTCCAATAGTGCACCTTATATTTATCTTCTAACACATCCAAACTGTTTGTTTGGTCCTGATAAATCCATAAGATTTCCTTAATGGCCGACTTGATAGGAATAGGACGTAACGTCGTAATCGGGAATTCGCCCTTTGCTAAATCATACGTTGCAAAAACGCCGGTCACGTATTTCGAATGAGCTGTTTGGCCATTTTTATACTTTGGCCGCGCCTGCTGACTTAGGACGCCTTCTTCTAAAATTGTTTTTATATTGTCTTTAAAAATAATATCTGCTTTGGTCATCATGATACCTTTCTCAAACAGTTCATACTGTTTAATATTTTACCAAAAATCTTAAAAATAGCTAGAAGAAAAGGTTGAAGGCTGAGAGAAACCATTATTAATATGCTTTTGGATTTTTAAATCAGGCTCAATGGCCGAAAATATGGTAAACTATTAAAGGTAAAATTTCGATTTAGGAGAATGGAAGGCGAAAAATGAAAATTGGTATTGATAAAATGGGCTTTGCCACAAGCCAATATGTGCTTGAAATGGCCGACCTGGCCCTTGCTCGTCACGTTGATCCAGCTAAATTTAGCAAAGGCTTATTACTTGACTCACTCAGCATTACCCCTATTTCTGAAGATATTGTCACCCTTGCTGCTTCAGCAGCTAATGACATTCTTACTCAAGCAGATAAACAAGCCATTGACATGGTGATTGTCGCAACAGAATCTGGCATTGATCAAAGCAAGGCCGCGGCCGTTTACGTGCATCAGCTACTTGGTATTCAACCATTTGCTCGCGCCATAGAAATGAAAGAAGCTTGTTACAGTGCTACTGCTGCTCTTGACTATGCTAAATTACATGTGGAAAAACACCCTCAGGCCAAGGTACTGGTCATTGCTTCTGATATTGCCAAATATGGTATTGGCACGGCAGGAGAGTCCACCCAAGGAGCTGGTAGTATTGCTATGCTTATCAGTGCAGATCCAGCCATCTTAGTCCTTAATGATCAGCGACTTGCCCAAACGCGTGACATTATGGATTTTTGGCGTCCTAACTACTCTTTGGTACCCTATGTTAATGGCTTATTTTCAACCAAACAATATCTTGACATGCTCCAAACAACCTGGACAGAATACCAAAAACGCTATGATACATCTTTAGCAGACTATGCTGCATTTTGTTTTCATATCCCTTTTCCAAAGTTAGCCCTCAAAGGTTTTCATAAAATCTCTGATAAGACCTTAAGTTCAGCGCACAGCCAGCGGCTAAAAGAAAACTTTGAACATTCCATCGCCTATAGCCAAAAAATTGGTAATTGCTACTCTGGTTCACTTTATTTAGGATTGCTGTCACTGCTTGAAAGCAGTCAGCAACTAAAAGCAGGTGACGCCATCGCCTTTTTCTCTTATGGCAGCGGAGCCGTAGCAGAGATTTTCACTGGCTATTTGGTCGATGGCTTTCAAAAACAACTCAAACCGCAGCAGCGCATGACAGAATTAGCACAGCGTAAGCGGCTATCAGTCGCCGAATATGAAACATTATTCTTTGAAGAAGCCCAGCTTGATGCCAAAGGCAATGCGAACTTTAAAGAATATCAAACAGGCCCATTTGCTTTTACGGCAATTGAACAGCATCAACGAATTTATAAGAAACGAACAAACTAATATGCCAAAACTATCCTGGACTGGTTTTTCCAAAAAAACGCCACAAGAACGCATCCAATTCATCAAAGAACACCTGCCAATAGTCAGTGCAACGAGTGATAGGCTACAAGAGCAAGAGCTCCTGTCTTTGACTACGGCTAATCAGATGACTGAAAATGTCATCTCTCGTATGGCCCTTCCTTTTTCTGTAGTGCCAGATGTCTTAGTGGATGGACAGCATTACCACCTGCCTTATGTTACTGAGGAGCCTTCTGTTGTGGCTGCCGCTAGCTTTGCCGCTAGTATCATCAAACGCTCCGGCGGTTTTCAAACAAGCCTTCACAATCGCCAAATGATCGGTCAAGTAGTCCTCTACAATGTCCCTCATATGCAAAAGGCCCAAGCAGCTATTGCAGCAGAAACAAAAGCCCTACTAGCTATTGCCAATGAAGCCTATCCCTCAATTGTGAAGCGAGGCGGTGGTGCTAAAATGCTCACGCAAGAAGAAAAAGGCGATTTTCTTATTGTCTATGTGACGGTTGACACTAAAGAAGCTATGGGAGCAAATATGGTTAACACCATGATGGAAGCCCTCGCCCCTCGTCTCGAAGAGCTAACCGGAGCACCAAGTCTTATGGCTATTCTCTCTAACTATGCCACAGAGGCTTTAGTGACGGCCACCTGTACTTTAGAGTTACGTTTTCTCAGTCGTAATCAGCAAGAAGCTGTCACCTTAGCTGACAAAATAGCTCGCGCTAGCCAATTAGCCCAAGTTGATCCTTACCGGGCCAGCACACATAATAAGGGGATTTTTAATGGGATTGATGCCATCGTCTTAGCAACTGGGAATGATTGGCGGGCGATTGAAGCGGGCGCCCATGCTTATGCCGCACGAGATGGCCAATACCGGGGCTTGGCTACTTGGGATTATCTGCCGAATAAGGCCTGCCTTAAGGGCAGTCTAACGCTACCTATGCCAATTGCTACCAAAGGCGGCTCAATTGGCCTTAACCCAAGTGTCAAGACCGCACACGATCTCCTTGGTAACCCCGATGCCAAAACGTTAGCTTCACTTATTGTGGCCATTGGCTTGGCCCAAAACTTTGCTGCTCTAAAAGCCTTGGTTAGCACTGGTATTCAAGCTGGCCATATGAAGTTACAGGCTAGGAGCTTAGCCATGCTAGCTGGAGCAAAAGAAGCAGAAATTCCTCAGCTAGTCACCGAACTCTTACAGGCCAAGCATATGAATTTAGCCACAGCGCAAGCCATTCTTAAGACTTTAAAAAAATAACATAAACAACAGCCGGACTTTGCTGCCTCCCAAGGACTAGGGTTTCGCCCTAAGCTTTGAATGTGGTAGATATTGTCCGCTTTTTTTACCCATCTAACAGCTAGTCTAGAGTTTTTTGCTGCTAACTAAATCCTCTAAAAATTTGACCTTGACGTATATTATTATAAGTGTATAATCTAGTTATAAAGACTAGATAAAGGAGTTTTAATAATAAATGACTCAACCCATTCCTCAGTGGAACCAATTGCCCCAACTTGATTTGTATTTAGATCAAGTGCTCCTCTATGTTAATCAAGTGACCAGCTCTGCTATTTTCCCTAAGGATAAAGGACTTACTGCTTCCATGATTAATAATTATGTCAAACATGGCTATATGCCTAAACCACAAAAAAAGAAATATAATCGTCAGGCCCTAGCACGTCTAATTGTTATTTCGATACTCAAACCGGTATTTGCTATTCAAGATATTAGTCGCTGTTTAGCAATTCTAACCGCAGATGGGCAATCAGAAACTGCTTACAATAGTTTTGTGGCCTGTATGAATGGTCAAGAGGTGGCAGACTTGCCCCCTATCATCACTTATGCCTGTCAAACCCTTAATTATTACCAAAAAACACAAGCTTTAGTGTTACAGTACCAAGAAGGAGAGCAAGATGTCTAAAGATCTTTCTGCTAAATTAAGCCTGCCTTTAACCTTTGGTGAAGAGCTAGCAAATAGTGTGACGCATGGTGTTGGCGCTCTGATGATGCTGCTGCTTCTACCACTAACGGCTATCTATAGTTTTGAACATTTTGGACTGAAAAACGCCATCGGTACCGCAGTTTTTGTCATTGCCCTCTTTTTAATGTTTTTATCTTC
This sequence comes from Streptococcus halichoeri, assembly GCF_019774635.1. Classification (NCBI taxonomy): domain Bacteria; kingdom Bacillati; phylum Bacillota; class Bacilli; order Lactobacillales; family Streptococcaceae; genus Streptococcus; species Streptococcus halichoeri. The sequence goes on along the minus strand of NZ_CP081502.1, from coordinate 1,343,262 downwards.
GACGATTTATCATGCCATGGCTTATAATAGCCTGCAAAAGTACATTCTTAGAATGATTGATCATTCCATGATTTATATTGCTATTGCAGGGAGCTACACCCCTGTTGCCCTGTCTTTGGTGGGAGGTTGGTTAGGCTATCTCATTATTGTCTTACAGTGGTCACTTACACTATTTGGCATTCTTTATAAAATTTTTGTTCCTACAATTAATGAAAGATTTAGTTTGATACTCTATTTGCTCATGGGATGGTTGGTTGTTTTTATTTTTCCAGCGATTATCACCAAAACGGGCCCTATTTTTTGGCTCTTACTGCTGGCTGGAGGGCTATGTTACAGTGTTGGGGCATTCTTTTACGCGCGCAAGCGCCCCTATGATCACATGATTTGGCATTTATTTATCTTGCTGGCCTCAGCCTTGCAATATATTGGTATTGTCTATTTTATGCTTTAAAAACCCTTACAGCTACCATTTTTTGATGAAAGACCCGGTCACTTGTAGTCCTGGTCTTTATTTTTTGCCAAGATAAGCTGGCGCACAAAAAGAGGTGGCATCGGCTAGCTTTTCGCCCGAGAAAGCAAAAAAAGTGAGGCCAGACGCCTCACCTCAAATTCAATCATACTAACACCTGAACGCGTAAATGCTGAGATAATTTTTTCGCTTTTAGGCTGCTTAAGCATTGGCTTCTTTTAGTCGCCCATAAAGGAGATAATCGACAGAGCTCAGCTCGGCCAAATTACGACAATTTAGCGCACACATAATGAAACGCAGCTCTTCTTTCCAGCCATTAATGACAGCAACTGCTTCCTCATGCGTATGGGTTTCAACCAACTCTAGGACCACCCGAGATAGGCCAACTGCCCGCGCCCCCAACACAAAAGCTTTGACCATATCTAGCGGATGACGAATACCACCTGAAGCTAAAATCTCTACTTCTTTCATCAAAGGAGCAGCATTGAGCAAGCATTGGGGAGTCGTTTGCCCCCATTGATTAAGATAAGTGCGCTGACTGCCTCGCTGATTTTCAATATAAGCAAAAGAGGTGCCGCCACGGCCTGATATATCGACGGTTTTAATACCTAAATCACGGGCATAGGCTATGGTCTTCGTATCCATACCAAAGCCAACTTCTTTAAGTACGAGCGGAACAGGAATCTGGTCCACATAGTCTTTTAAGTGCTGACGCCATGAGCGAAATTGGCGTTCTCCCTCAGGCATTAGCAGTTCTTGCATGACATTGATATGGACCTGTAAGAGCAAAGGGTGCATCTCTGCTACTGTACGTAACCCCAAGGCAACTGGCTTATCTAAGCCAATATTTGTAGCCAGTAATAAATCAGGCGCTAGCTGACGCAAACGATAGGACTGATCTTGCGGATTTTTTAAAGCAGCACTGTATGAGCCTGTCACCATCATAATGCCTGTGGCTTGGGCAAGGCGGGCTAACTTTTGATTGACGTCGAGTGCCTTGGCACTGCCACCGGTCATCGCATTAATATAAAAAGGAAAGGCAAAATCATGCCCTGCAAAGTGGGTGGATAAATCAATCTCTGCCACATCATATTTGGGTAAGGAGGCATGAATTAATTCTATCTCATCAAAAGCGTTATAGGCTGAGTGATAGGCTAGAGCATATTTGATATGGTCATCTTTTCGATTGGTCATAAATTTCCCCATTTCTCCTGATAAAGAGGCTGAATACCCGCTTCAGTCCATTGTTTGCAAATAGCTTGGGCCGCGTCATCATCAAAAGCAAAAGCTATCCCACAATCGCCTCCACCAGAACCAGATGATTTTGCAACCGCACCATTTGCTTGAGCAATTGCCACCAGACGCTGTAAAGCGGGATGATAAATAGCTGGATCTAAATCCTGCAAAGCCTGATGGAGTTGCGTAATAGCTTTGATAAAGGCTGTTTGATTGGCCGATTGCAAAGCAGCCAAACAGCTATCACTGGCTAGTTGCGAAGTCTGCAAAAAAGTTGGGGTCATCTGATCCCTGACCTGATTAACCATATGCTGAGAAATCGCAGGCTCTTGTGTCCAGCCCACCAGAAAGTGTGTCCTAAGCTTAGGGCTAAGCCGTTCAATGCGGTAGCCCCAATTCAATCTAAGAATCTCTTCCAAGGATTTGACCTGAATGTGCTCTTGTAGCCATTGACGATCAAAAGAAGTATAAACGATGAGATCACTACAAATAATACAGGCAAGATCGCCCATAGAACCATTGTCCCCATTTTTCAACAAAGTATAAGCAGCTAATTTGAACAACAAATCATCAGATAAGGTTAATTGATAAAAGGCCGCCAAAGCTTTGAGAGTTAATACAACGACACTACCACTAGAACCAATGCCAAATTTTTTGCCCTTCTCCCCTAGCTGGCCGCTAATCGTCAACCTAAAAGGCAGGAGCTGACAGTGTTTTTTTTGCAAAAACATGGTCATGGTATGAATCGCTGATTGGACTAAGGCATAGCCTTTATCAGGCGTCATCCCAACAGTATAATCAAACATATCTGAAGTCAAGCTAATACTAGGTGCTGGCTCAATACAGGCCGTCATTTTAATCGGTATATAGTTAATAATCGCCCTTTGCCCTGGGATCAAGATAGCATACTCACCCGTAAGATATAACTTGCCGCCCGTTTCCACCTGATAACGTGTCATCTTATAGTTCCTTTGTTTTAGACTTAATAATCGTATAATCCTTTGCTAATGCCTGAGCGACAGCTTCTAGGTCAGCTTGCTGACACAGAACCTTTACATTTGGACCTGCATCCATGGTAAAATAGCACGCTAAGCCCTGCGCACGCAATTCCCTAACCCTGTCCATAGCCTGATAAGAAGCTGGGGTTAAATAGGAGAAAGCCGGTGAAGCTGTTTTGGTTGTCTCATGCATGGATAAGGCATTTGCCTCAGTTAATTGACCAACTTTTGCAAAATCATTGGCCTTTAAATAGCCAAGCATTGCGTGATAGTCTTGGTCAGATTGCTTGATCCAGTGTGAAAAACTAGTTGACGTTTCTGCACAACGTTGCATTCCCTCGCGGCTTGAAATGGCTTTTTTAGCATCATCAAGAATAATCACCACCATAGCGAGCTTAAGATCAGTTGGCACTCGGAAAATAGAGCCTGTCTGCTTTTCCCATGCGGCAACTGGGCCAAAAAAGGAACGTGAAGCAGAGCCTGAAGCAAATTTTGCGCATTGGGCCAGCTCAGCCTGGCTCAACCCACAATCAAACAAGTCATTGCAAGCTTTGACTAGGGCAGATAAACCACTCGAACTCGATGAAAGCCCTGCTGCTGTTGGCATAGTATTGGTTGTTTCGACTTTAACAAAAAGCTGCTTATCTTGTCGGTATTGATCAATGATGGCCGAAATTTTAGCATGCTCTTTTGGACTTTGCACTTCTCCATTAATCAAAAAAACATCAGCAGTGGCCGTAGCATCAAGACAGGTCAATCGCGTTTCTGTATACAAATCTTCCAAGGTTACAGAAATACTACTTGTTGATGGCGTCATCTTTTGAGCATCAGCCTTGCCCCAGTATTTGATGAGCGCAATATTGGCATAGGATTTAACACTTACAGTTTTTGGATCCACGAGTTTACGGCCCCTTCTTCTCTTAATTTCGCTTGAATGCTTGCTGCACTGGCTTGATCCTTAGCAAGAGCAATGATACAGCCACCTAAGCCACCACCAGATAGTTTAGCGCCCAGTGCCCCCTGCGCTTGTGCTACTTGCACCAGATGATCGGCTTGACCCACACTGACACCAATGGCCTGTAAACAAGTATGGGCCTGTGTCATGGCTTGACCAATGGCTTGGCAATCCTTGGTTTGTATCGCCCCTTCAACCAAGTTTGTCAAACGGCCTAACTCTGCTAACACGGGTAAATTTGCCTCTTCAAACTGCGCCACCTTGTTAACTGCCTCACGGGTGTGGCCATGAATACCTGTATCAGCAATGACTAAATATGCCCCTAAATCAATAGTAAGGCTTTCAAAACCAATATTACGAATAAACTTAATAGCCTGATCACTCAGACAGGTCTTAGCATCTAGTCCGCTAGGATTTGTATGAGCAATAATTTCGGCTTTATTAACTAAAATTTCCAGCAAATGATCTGATAAGGTTTTCCCAAAATAGTCATATACCGCACGAATCGCAGCAATTGAAACAGCAGCCGAAGATCCCATCCCACGTTTTGGTGGAATTTGGGAAACAATGTGGTAGGCTATAGGCTCCTTCTTTTTGCCTAATTCTTCAAGCGCTGCGTAGACTGCTGTTGCCAAAGGGTCATAAAAATCAAATACCAAAGGTTTATCGGCTGGAACTATCTGGCATTCAACTTCAATTGTTAGTAAGGGTAAAGCTATAGCAGGATAGCCATAAACTACGGAATGTTCACCCATCAAAATTATTTTGCTGTGGGCCTTTCCCACACCTATTTGCTTTGTTATCATCTTATTTTTCGATCATTTCATTTTTGATTTACCTTACTATTTTACATGTCTAATGGCAATTTGTCACGTATTCTTACCATAACTGCTAGATTTAGACGGCTAAACTATTCGTAGGGCAAATCTGTAGCAAAAAAGCAGCATTTTGCAAGGTTGTGAGGAAAAACAGCACGATTTAGGTTCCTAGCAAAATATATCACTACAGTTTATCGCCAAAATGTGCCTTCCTCAAAGTACTTTTTCATGTTTTTTAACAAACTAAACTCTCTTTAAAAGCCAAAACATACGTTTATTGCGAACTTTATTCGATATATGTCATTTTTTTAAAGAAATATCAGATAAATAGCGATCATTAGCTTGCTTATTAGCCTTATTCATTGTAAAATTTAATAGTAACATCATATTTTTCAAATTTAGGAGATTTTATGAAAAAGCATCTTGTGTTAAAAAGCAGTATTTTAGGTTTTGCAGCCAGCTTATCTGTCTTGACAGGAGCAGCTCACGCTGACCAAGTTGATGTGCAACTCCTAGGAGTTAATGACTTTCATGGTGCCCTAGATCAAACAGGCACCGCCTCTATGCCAGACGCAAAAGTCGCAGGAGCCGGTTCAGCTGCTCAACTGGACGCTTACATGGATAAAGCCGAAACTGATTTCAAATCAACCAGTCCTAACGGGACAAGCATTCGCGTTCAAGCTGGTGATATGGTTGGAGCTAGTCCTGCAAATTCTGCGCTCTTACAAGACGAACCAACTGTAAAAGTCTTTAGCCAAATGGATTTTAAATATGGAACGCTTGGCAACCATGAGTTTGATGAAGGCTTAGCTGAGTATCATCGCATTATGACAGGTACAGCGCCAGCAGCAGATTCTTCTATTAATACGATTACTAAGTCTTATGACCACCAAGCTGCTAAACAACAAATCGTCATTGCCAACGTCATTGATAAAGCTACAAACCAGATTCCTTATAATTGGCAACCATATGCTATTGAAACTATTCCTGTTAATAACACATCAGCCAAAATTGGCTTTATTGGCGTTGTTACTTCTGAAATTCCAGATCTTGTCCTTAAACAAAACCATGAAAACTATACTTTCTTAGATGAAGCTGAAACGATTGTACACTATGCCAAGATGCTGCGCGCCCAAAATGTCAATGCTATTGTCGTCTTAGCTCATATCCCTGCAACCAGCAACAAAGAAGGTCAAGTTGGAGACCAAGTTGCTATGATTATGAATAAGGTCAATCACATCTATCCTGACAACTCTGTTGATGTGGTTTTCGCAGGTCATAATCACCAATATACTAACGGAACTATTGGCACCACACGTGTCGTACAAGCTCTCTCCCAAGGTAAGGCCTATGCTGACGTCCGTGGACGATTAGATACAGATACTCAGGATTTCATCACTACGCCATCAGCTACCGTCACAGCTGTCGCACCAAAAATATTAGCAGGCAGTGCAGAAGTTCAAGCCATTGTCGACCAAGCAAATGCCATTGTTGCACAAGTCACCAATGACAAAATCGGTACAGCAGCTACCAGTGCTTCTATTTCACGCGAAGTCAACCAAGACATGGAATCGGCTGTTGGTGATTTAATCACACGCGCCCAATTAATGGCTGCCCGCGACTCCTACCCGGATGTTGATTTTGCCTTCACAAATAATGGCGGTATTCGTGCTGATTTGGTCGTCACTGATAACCAAACCATTACCTGGGGTGCCGCACAAGCAGTCCAACCTTTTGGCAACATTCTCCAAGTCGTTGAAATGTCCGGTCAAGATATTTACAACGTCCTTAACGAACAATATAACGAAAACCAACGCTACTTCTTACAAATGGCTGGCCTACGCTATACCTATACTGATAATCCAGCTGGTGATTCAACAACACCATTTAAGGTCGTTAAAGCCTATAAAGAAAATGGTCAAGAAATTATTCCAAGTCAGACTTATAAAGTCGTTATCAATGATTTCTTATTTGGTGGGGGTGATGGCTTTGCAAGCTTCCGCAAAGCAACCTTGCATGGAGCTATTAAGCCAGATACCGAAGTCTTCATTAATTACATTAAGGACCAAGAAGCAGCTGGCAAAAAGATTTCGTCACGCCTAGCTGGCACTAAAACTTATGTTAAAATAACAGTAGAAGGCTCACAAACCAGTGATGCCAACGGAAAACACGATACAATGACCCGTATTTTCCGTGATTGTACTGGACAAATTGTAGGTACCGAACCCATTTCAGAACTCTTCACTCCAAAAGCTGATCATAAGCTACAAGTCTCTCAACCAGCACAAAGTTTAGCAACACCGCAAACCAAGTCCCTTAGTCCTATGGCTCGTGCTAACCAAGCGGCTGTTACTAGTCAAGCAACCCTTCCAAAAACAGGTTCTAAACAAGGTAACGTGCTTTGGACTAGTCTACTTGGCTTATTGAGTCTAGGATTTGCAGCCCAGCTTAAGAAAAAAACCAAAGCTTAAAGGAACGTCTGTTCAATCCTTCCAAGTTAACTGTTAACTGAGACAAGCTCAACGACATACATGTGCTATGCCAAGCAAAAGTTTAAATGCTAAGCAAGACACGGACTTAGACGATTATTAAGCAGCAGACAGTCACCCAACTATTTCTGCTGACCCCTCTTATGACAGTACTGCTCTTAATGATGCTCCTAAGGCTTGTAGCATTAGCTTTTCATATCACAAGCTTATCTTATGGCGAGCAAAACAACCTAAATAACAAACTGCCGGTACAGACCCTTTACTAAGGTAAGAAGGGCTTACCGGCAGTTTTTGTATTTCACGATTAGAAGCACATAGCTGCGCGAGCCATTGGCTCTCTTTTTGGGCTCAAAATTTTATTATCCACTTTTTCACTATTTTTTAAAGCCCAAATAGCATCGTCTATATAACCTAATAATTTTCTTTTATCCATAGAATCAGGTATATCATTAAGTACTGCTTCTCTAAAACTTGATATTTTTTGTAAGGCAGTTTCTAAAAATTTTTTATCTTCCATAACAATAAACCTCAAGGTATAGGATTATGTATATCCCCCCAGAAACCTGCCATATGATTTGCTACATTATGAACAATATTTCCCCAATTAACTTTACAATTACCATTATTCATATTAGCAGGAGTATATGGTTTTCCAACTTTACAAATAATATTATTACTAACAGAACTAAACGGCGAATACCACTAAGCAGCATTAGCTGTTACAGTAAAACCTAAACCAAAAAATAAACCAATGAACATGGCAATAAAAACTTTTGTAACAGATCTTCTCATAATCTTACTTCTTCCACATTAACTTAATTGTGATTTTAACACCTTCAATATACTCCTAATCTCTAAAAATACAAGACTGTTTTTTAAAATATTTTTGTAGCATAATGGAAGTTATAAGCAACAAAATAAATATAAAAAGCCGCCTTCTAAAAAACGATTAGTTTAGATCAATTTATTATTGTCTAACTAATCGTTTTTTGTCGCATCAAGATCAAGTAACCACGGATTTAATTCTCATTTTAACAGGTCATCAGGGAAATTATTGAGGTGAGAAAAACAAGTCTAAACCTTCAAAATTAACTCTAGTCCACTCTTTAATAAAGGGTCTAATCATGATTGGTTACCTATTTTTACGCATAAGTACAAGGAGCGGCTCTAATCTAAAAAGCAAGAGCCGCCTTTTGGCCGCAACCACCATCAGACTGCTCTTTTCCTTGGGATTAACATCAATAGGACCTCACATCCTAGTGTGTCATCAGCAAGCACGCTAGGAAGTAAGGTTCTAAAACGACCATACTCTTAAACAACTCCTTGCGCGTGCATAGCCTTGGCCACCTTTAAAAAGCCTGCGACATTCGCACCAAACACCAAATCACCTTCCTTGCCAAAATGCTTCGCAGCAGCTGAGGACTCCTGGTAAATGGTTTGCATGATTGTCTGCAATTCAGCATCCACACTTTCAAATGTCCAAGTCCTACGGCTAGCATTTTGCGCCATTTCCAAGGCAGAAACAGCCACACCGCCGGCATTAGCTGCCTTAGCGGGAGCAAAAAGCACCTTGGCTTTTTGAAACACGTTGATTGCCTCAAGTGTACTTGGCATATTGGCTCCTTCTGTGACGGCAAGCACACCATTTTCCACTAACATTTGGGCGTGCTCTTTTGTTAGTTCATTTTGGGTAGCACAAGGAAAGACCAAGTCTGCTTTTATAGACCAAATGCTGCCTTGATCAGCAGGGACAAACTGGGCACCAGGATGGTTAGTTAAATAGTCTCTAACACGACCACGCTCAACCTCTTTAATCTGCTTCAAACTCGCCAAATCAATGCCCTTTGGATCGTAAATATAGCCTGATGAATCAGAAACCGCAAGGACATTTGCCCCTAATTCTTGCAACTTTTCTACTGCATAAATAGCCACATTGCCTGAGCCAGATACAAGTGCAGTCTTATCAGCCAAGGTTTCACCTTGTTCGGCTAACATTTCTTTTGCAAAGTAAACGGCACCATAACCAGTGGCCTGCGTTCTAGCCAGAGAGCCTCCATAACTTAAGCCTTTTCCTGTAAGGACACCAGCCTGGTAACTATTGAGACGCTTGTATTGTCCAAATAAATAGCCAATTTCCCGTGCTCCAACGCCAATATCACCGGCTGGAACATCTAAATCCGGCCCAATATGCTTTTGCAATTCTGTCATAAAGCTTTGTGCAAATCGCATGACTTCCTTGTCTGATTTTCCTTTGGGATCAAAATCAGAACCGCCTTTACCACCACCGATGGCTTGGCCTGTCAAGGCATTTTTAAAAATTTGTTCAAATCCTAAAAATTTAACAATCGACTGGTTAACTGAAGGATGAAAGCGTAGGCCCCCTTTATAGGGTCCAAGAGCTGAAGAAAATTGAACACGGTAACCACGATTCACCTGAACACGATCCTGATCATCAAGCCAGGGGACACGAAACGTAATCACACGTTCCGGTTCAACCAAGCGTTCCAATAAATTTTCCGCCATGTATTCTGGGTATTTATCAAAAACAGGGACTAAGGAAGCAAACACTTCTTCTACTGCTTGTAAAAATTCTGCTTCATGTGCATGGTGACTTTTGACGTTCTCTAAGACCTGAGCCACATATGTTTTCCCATCAATCATTTTCAAACCTCGCTTTTTGTTTTATATTCAAGTTCTTATTAGTATTATAAATTGTCAGAATATTCTTGTCAAATCTTGATAACGGCTACTGCTTTTTCGTTGACCAGCCAAATTAAAAAGTGCTCACGCTTTCTTGAGTTCAAAGTAGGTGTTCATTTTATTTCATTTGCTGTGTGGTGTTGATCAATCAATCTGACGGAGCTCCTATTTTACCGGCTAAATACTATTTTCTGAAGCTTAGTAGTAGTTTTAATGTCATCTGGTAAGGTTTATTCAGAAAGCTCACTAAGGTAATCAAAGCGAGTATATTTCTCAAGGAGTCTGTCATTGGCTTGATCGAGTTGGTGTTGTAACTCAGCTAAACGTCCATAATCACTGGTAAGATCATTCATTTGATCAGTGATTGTCTCAATGTCTTGTTCGATTAACGCAATATCAGCCTCTATGTTTGCCCATTCTTGTTTTTCAAGGTAAGACATCCGTTTCTTATTTGTTTTTGTCTGTGTTTGTTGACGAGCTGGGGCAGCTGCTTTTAAGTCCGTAGAAGATGAAGACATTTCTTGTAAAAACTGACGCTCATCTAAAAATTCACTGTAGTTACCAAAGTATAGTTTAATGCGGCCATTTTCAATCGATAAAATCTTATTTGCGACCTTATCTAAAAAATAGCGATCATGACTGACCGTAATAACCGGGCCTGCAAATTGTTGCAAGAAATTTTCTAAAACTGTCAAAGTAGCAATATCAAGATCATTAGTTGGCTCATCCAAAAGCAAAACATTGGGCTTTTCAATCAGGAGTTTTAAGAGATAGAGCCGCTTTTTTTCGCCACCTGAGAGTTTACCAATCAGGGTTCCGTGGCTAGCCCTCGGAAATAAAAACTGTTCTAAGAGATCACTAATGCTAGTCGTCCCAACCTTTGTTTTGACCTCATCTGCCACTTCTTGGAGGTAGGAAATAACCCGCTTGTTATCATCCATGTCCCCAATTCCTTGCCTAAAATAAGCAATGCGAACCGTTTCACCAATGCTAATCTGACCCTTGCAAGGTTGCAAATCACCATTAATCAATTGTAGCAAGCTTGTTTTCCCAACACCATTATCACCAACTATGCCAATCCGATCTTGATTTTGAATCAGTAAGCTAAACTCCTCAAATAAAGGTGTTGCATCATAACCAAAGGAAACCTGATCAAAGCTAATCACTTTCTTACCGATACGGCTTGTTTCAAAATGCAATGTCAGCTCCTTGGCCTGTTGATCGTTACTTACTGCCTTTTGTAACTCATGAAAACGATCAATTCGGGCTTGCTGCTTGGTGGCTCTGGCCTGTGGTTGACGGCGCATCCAGCTTAGCTCTTGTTTATATAGTTGTTGATTTTTATGATGTGTTGCAGCTTGTCGCTCATCTGCTTCTGCTTTTAAGCGTACATAATCCTGGTAATTACCTTGGTATTCTGTCAACTGAGCTTGGTCTAACTCAAAAATCTGGGTCGCCAAGGCATCCAAAAAATACCGATCATGGGTAATAAAAAGAACGGTTTTCTTACTGGAAATCAGGTAATGGGTCAGCCATTGAATGGTAGCACTATCTAAATGATTGGTCGGTTCATCTAAAAGCAAGAGGTCAGCATCATTAAGCAGGGCTTGTGCTAGTTGAACTCGACGGCGTAAACCGCCTGATAACTGACCTACTGGTTGGGTTAAATCATGAATGCCTAATTTAGAAAGAACGGTCTTAACCTCGCTTTCAATTGTCCAGGCAGCTGTGCGGTCCATCTCTGAAATGAGCTCTTCTAACCGTGATTGATTGGTCTGCTTGTATTGTGACATTAGTAATTCATAGTCACGAATCAAGCGCATTTCTTCGATATCTGCTGACAAAACAGTATCTAGCACCGATGCCTGATCATCAAAATGGGGTGTTTGCGTCAAATAAGCTATCTGATAATCATTTGATTTGATAAAAGGCGAAACATCACCATCATAACCAAGCTTACCAGCAATCACATCTAGCAGGGTTGTTTTACCTGTGCCGTTGACACCGATAATGCCAATCCGATCCAAAGAATGTACAATAAAGGAAATATCTTTAAAAACGGTTTTATCGCCGACACTTTTGCTCAATTTCTCAACAATTAAATCACTCATTGGCTAACTCTTTCTTAACAAAATTAAGGATAGCTTCTTTGGTATTAGCCAAGTCACCATCTACTATTTTTTCTTCTATTTGTTTGAGGATATGGCCTAATTTTGGACCAGGTTGAATGCCAAAGGTTTGGATTAAGTCTCCCCCCTTAATGACAATCGCATGCTTATCGTAAATCGTTAGTGCCTGATAGAGCTGATCAATCGCCCTAAAATCAGTGGACAAGCCTTGGGCATGCCGCAAATTCTCTACTAGCTGGGCTATTTCCTTGCCATAATGGTAGAGATCAGCCTTGCTTAGTGCCCTCTTTGTTCTCAATTGATACAAGGCCACCATTTGCAAAACGGCATTTTGAAACTCATTTGAGGTTTTCCAGGCCTTAAGAAAAGTTCTGGGCTCAGCAATTTTCAAATACAAAATGAGCGCCCCCCATGCTTGGACATCATTTTGGAAGCAAAAATCAGGGCCCAGCTGATCAATCATCAGCAAACAGGCCTCCTTGGCCTGCTCAAGTCCAGGCAAATAGTGATGAGCACAAGCCTTAAGCAATTGTTTAAGTCCCTTTGTCCAGGCTTTAGCCAGCAAGAGTTTATCAAATTCAATAAAGGAACGTTCAACTGAAATTTTAGCTAATAATGGTGCATGGCTAACCATAGCTTGATAAGTAGACGCCTCAATGTCAAAATCAAGTGTTGCTACAAAACGAAAGCCACGCATAATACGTAAGGCATCTTCTTCAAAGCGTTCTTGAGCCTTGCCCACAGCTCGTAGCTTTTTGGCTTTTAAATCGGCTATGCCAGAAAATTTGTCAATCACAGTGCCATCACTCGCTAAGGCAAAGGCATTGACTGTAAAATCACGTCGCTTTAAATCTTCTTCTAATGAGCGGATGAAAGCAACCTGACTTGGTCTTCGGTAATCAACATAGACGTCTTCTGTTCGAAATGTCGTGATTTCATATTCATGATTATTTTCTAGAACCAACACAGTACCGTGTTCAATGCCAATATCAACCGTCCGTGCAAACAACTGTTTGGTTTCATGAGGATAAGAGCTTGTCGCGATATCAACATCATGAATCGGTCGTCCAAGCAAGCTATCACGGACACTGCCACCGACAAAATAGGCCTCGTAGCCTGCGGCTTTGATTCTTTCTAAGATTGGTAAAGCCTCCTGAAATTCAGAAGGCATGGTTGTTAATTTCATTTAGTTTCTTTCTTGCATTTGGGTTATTTACGAATGCCGCTCCTTAATTATTATAAGGTATAAAAAAGAAAGAGTCAGCATTAGCTACACTAACAGTTAGTAAATGACATTGGCATTTTAGGAGTCATACCAATTCCGATCGCCCCTGGGCCTAGATGCACGCCCACTACCGCACTAAACTGTGCTAATTCAAACTGATCAGCAAAGCCATTTTCAAGCAGGAGGTGATGGAGGGCTGCAACCTTCTCATCCGCATTGGCACCAATAATCGAAAACTCATAATCTCCTGTTTGAGCAAATGCTTTGACCAACTCAACAATTCGCTTTAAGGCTTTCTTTTCTGTGCGTACTTTTTCATAAACCACGATTTTACCCTCATCATCAAAATAAAGGATAGGTTTGATGCTCAATAAACTCCCTAATAAGGCCGAACCGTTTGATAGGCGACCGCCCTTTACGAGATGATTCAGATCATCTACAACTATAAAGGCAGTAGTTCGTTCAATCTGATCCTGCAAAAGCGTAACGATTTGAGTAAAATGCAGGTCATTTTGCGCCCAATTCAGAACATTTCGAATCATAAGGCCAACAGGCACAGAGGCGATTTTACTATCAGGAAAGGCAATTGTTAACTGAGTGTGTTCTTCTACTAAAAATTGAATATTTTGCCAAAAACCTGAAATTCCTCCAGCTAAAAAGAGGCCAATAACATGCGTGTAACCCTTATCTTCTAATTGATGCAATAAATCATCCAGCTCGGTTAAAGCTGGCTGACTCGTCTTAGGTAGCTCACTTGAGTTAGCCATTGCTTGATAAAAGTCATCACGTTCTAAATTGTGACCTTCATAGTAGGTTTGACCATTCATCATGATAGGAAAATCAATCACAAAAAGGTCAGGGTGCCCCTGTATGCAATCAGGAAGGGCCGCAGTGTTATCGGTAATGACAGCTAATTTCATTAATTACTAAACTCCAAATTAATTCCAGGTTGATCCAAAGCAATTTCAGTTACTTCAAGCGTTAAGCGTTGTACCATATTCAACAAAGGCGCAGCTAGGGACTCGACTTCTACTTGTGAAAATTCACTTGGGCTTTCTACCAGACGATTCATGATCCGAACCATTTGCGAAATAACCCCACTAATCACAAACTCTTCTTTAACGATGATAAATTGCAAAACAGAAACAACGGTCGTTTCATTCGCTTCCTCGTCACGGTTAACCAGTTGGAAAGTCACTTCAAAATTTGTTTCCGGAGTACCGTTTTCTTGTTCCCATTCTAAATTACGGGCATCATAATGGTATTGGTTAACAAATTCTTTTTCGCGTTCTAATTGCATGTTTCTTCTCCTTGAGATCAATATGACTCATTATAACATAGTTTAAAAGAATGTTAAAGTCAGCTTAAAAGGTACCGCACAGCAAGTGATCGTAAACATAGACTAGTGTTTAACAAAGAAAAAGAACACTAGGCCAGTTTGTTATCGTGCTCAAACCCCATTTAGGGAAATGGCACCACTACTGATCAGGATTGGCCTGTTTTAGCTACTAGAAGCTCAGTAGCTTTCTGCTTCTGCCGAAATTTTGATTGGACACAATTTCCTCTTTTTTGCCGCTTTTCCCTTCTTGCGCAGGCCCTTGCCTTAGTTCCTTTTCATATTTCGCTTGAAAATAGGCTTGCGCAGCTATTCGTTTACGTACTGAGGAGAAAGGTAGAGGAGTTCTGTATATTTTTGATAGATTTCTGTTAGTGCTTTCATTGATTTTATTATAGCAAACCACCAAAAAATCATCCCGTAGGATGATTGGAAAAGGTTAATGACCAGTAGGATAGCGCTGTGCCCACGCCTCATCTATCTGTAAGGTTTGTTCATCAGTGTAGGCTTTGCGATAATGATTCCACACTTTTTTTACTACTGCTACCTGAGTGGGTTCTGATGCATTTGCACCCACTTGAAGCTTGGAATTAGCTTGAGCACCAGTATCATAAGCCGTTAAGCCGTAATTTTGAATAATACTGTTTAACTTAGTATTGTAAGACGTATCCGTTGCATATAAGCCGGTCAATGCCGCAGTGGCATCTTGGTAGGACAGCGTATTAGACTTGCGTACCCCAGCATAAAGATCTGAACCAAGCAAATTAGCATAATCACTGAGGGAGGCATAGATACTAGGATAGACTCTAAAAGGTTGGTCAACTTCATAGGCTCGGCCTGTGCCATCATCTTCCCAGGTCTTCATCAGGATTGAGCCACCATTATAGCTCCCTTTTATACCAAAAAAATTATAATGAGGGGCTTGACTTAGGCCTGACTGACCACTTGCAGATTCCAAAATAGCTTGCGCAATCATGACAGAGGCATACAAGTCATGCTCTTGTGCGATTTGACTAGCTGTTCCCCCGATCTCATTAATAAACGCTTGTGTTGGTGTTGTGGTCACAGCTTCTGCTACAACATCATTTGCTTTTTTTGATTGCACTGTTGCAAAAACGAGTCCGATGACCGTTATAGCCACAGCTAAGCAAGCAAAGACGTTTTTTCCTTTCCTAAACATGGTATCTCCTATTATGTATAATGTCACTTTTCTTTTTATTTTAGTAGGAATAGTATACCACAGGATAAAAGTATTTAGATACTAACTTCTAGTATTTAACCAATTCATAATGTTTGTCTTCAAATTGAAATATTTAATCAGGTGATTACTGCCCTACTTGACAAAGTCAAATAGGGTTAACTGGTATTGCTCAATCAAGGCATTTAACTTATCCTGATAATGACTATCAGTCGCATAGGTTCCAGTTAAGCTAGCGGTAGCACTGTGATAAGATTGGCCTATCTGCTTATGAGTATTTTGATACAAAGGATCCGATAAGACCATTGCATAGTCTTCAAAACTCCTTGCTGGAGAGCCATAGGCCCGAAAGGCTGCATCTACCTGATAAAGCTGGCCTGTCCCATCATCCTCACTTGTCGGGAGAATAACCGACTTGCCCCGGTAGTCACCTTTGATACCAAAAAAATTATAATAGGGCTTTTGGCTAAGTTGCGATTGCCCCTTGTGCGACTCAAGAATTGCTTGCGCTAGCATCACTGAGGGATAAAGCTGGTGCTTGTTGGCCACAGATTGAGCTGGCTGGCTGATGGACGCGATAAATGAAACGGTCTCACCGCCCCTATACGGCTGCAAAGCCTGACGATACCACTTAAGGGTACGCCAACTCGTAAACACCGTTAGCAAGATAATCAATAGTGCCAAGCGTCTGGTCAATTGCTTGGCTGTTTTGGGTGCAAATCGATAAGCGTGCAAACGTTTTGTTCTTTGTTTAGGCATCTACTTCCTCTTGGTTTCTAAGCTTGACTGATTTACAGGATAAGGTCCAATCCCTTACCACAATAAACCTTAACCTAATCCTATCATAACTAAGGTCACAAAGCCCAGTAAAAAGCTAAACCTTTCTAGTAATAGTGTAAGAGCTGAGCAGCCGTTAAAAACTGACCTTTTGAACTAAAAAACCAAGGCGAAGAGCCTTGGCAGTTTAATCTATGTACAGCACCCATTATTTTTCTTTACGAAGGGCACCAAATAAAATACCTGATACAATAGCGCCAATAATAACAAAGACTAAATAAAGAATGGGATTACTGGTAAGAGCGATAACAAAGATCCCTCCATGTGGTGCCAGTAATTTAATCCCGGTAAGGCCAACGAGAGCTCCTGCAAGGGCTGAACCGACAGCAAAGCTTGGAATGGCACGAGCTGGATCGGCAGCAGCAAAAGGAATAGCACCTTCAGTGATAAAGGAAAGCCCCATCACAATATTGGTTAAACCAGAATCACGCTCTTCTTTGCTAAACTTATTTTTGTACAATAAAGTAGCAATAAAGACCGCAAGCGGCGGTACCATACCTCCTGCCATAACAGCAGCCATAACCACAGAACCGCCATTTGTCACTGTAGCAGCAAGTGTACCAGTACCAAAGACATAAGCCGCTTTATTAATCGGCCCACCCATATCAATAGCCATCATACCACCGACTAAAAGTCCAAGGAGCACGGCTGAACTACCAGATAAACCAGTAAGGAAATCATTTAAAGCTGTATTAATAGCAGCCATTGGAATATTAACTGCAAGCATTAAAAATCCTGTTAGTAAGACACCTAGCAAAGGTAGCAGCAAGATTGATTTAGCACCTTCAAGTGAACGCGGTACCTTAACATATTTTTTAAGCGCAAGGACAACATAACCTGCTAGAAAACCACCTACCAGTGCGCCAAGAAAACCTGATGGAACACCAGCTAAAGCAAGTGTTTTTTCTCCACCAGCAGCATAAGGAATTCCTCCATAAGCAAAGCCACTTGCCGCAATTGCTCCTGCTACGAAACCAGAAACCAAGCCTGGTTTTTCAGCTATGGAGTAGGCAATATAACCCGCTAGAACTGGAAGCATAAAGCCAAAGGCTGCTCCACCAATGTTTTTAAACATAGCGGCAATTTCATGATAGGATCCAAGGTTACTTAGTTGGTCTTTAGGAACTCCAAGCATATTATCAAGCAAGAAAGCAAGCGCAATCATAATCCCACCACCAATAACAAATGGTAGCATTTGGGATACCCCACCCATCAAGTGTTTATAGAAGGCTTGAGCAGCAGTTAACTTTTCGTCACGCACTTCGTTTTTAGCACCATTTTGGGCATGATAAGTATCAGCTTGATTATTTAAAATAATCTGAATCAATTCCTCAGTTTTCTTAATCCCATCTGCGACAGGTCGATTAACCAAGGGTTTCCCATCAAAGCGTGCCATATCAACTGCTTTATCAGCGGCAATAATAACTCCCTTAGCCTTTGCAATCTCTTTTGCTGTTAGTTTATGAGCAACGCCTGATGCCCCATTCGTTTCTACTTTGATGCCAACGCCCATTTCAGCAGCTTGTTTTTTGAGGGCTTCTTCAGCCATGTAGGTATGGGCAATACCCGTTGTACAAGCGGTAACAGCAACTATAAACTCTTGACCAGCCACTGGTGTTGCTTGTGCGGACTGCGTTTTTTGCTTTTCTTGGGCATCAAAGATAGCAAGCACATCTTCAGGCTTTTTAGCACCGCGCAACTGATCAGCAAAACCATCTTTTAATAAGTACTGAGATAATTCTGCTAGCGCAGCTAAGTGGGTATCATTGGCTCCGTCTGGCGCAGCAATCATAAAGAAAAGGTCTGTTGGTCGTCCATCTAAAGAGGCATAGTCAACTCCTTTGGCTGACTTAGCAAAGAGCACTGTTGCTTCTTTGACAGCAGCATTTTTGCTGTGGGGCATTGCAATCCCATCGCCTAGACCAGTTGTCATTTGGGCTTCGCGGTTCATGATGCCAGTTTTAAAGGTATCATAGTCAGACACCACACCATGCTTAGTAAGGCTGGTAATCATTTCATCAATAGCAGCTTCTTTTGTCGTTGCCTTGAGATCCATAATCATGACTTTTTGATTGAGTAAGTCTTGAATTTTCATCGTTTTTCTACCTCTACTTTTTGATAAATATCTCTAATAAAATCAGCTGTAGCCAGATCATCAGAAAAAGTTGTTGCTGTACCACAGGCTACGCCCCACTTCAAAGCTTCAACAGGATCTTTTGACTTGACATACTCACCTGTAAAGCCAGCAACCATTGAATCGCCTGCGCCAACTGAATTCTTAACTTGACCTGTGATTGGTTTAGCAAAGTAGGCTGCCTCTTTTGTGACCAAGAGTGCGCCATCACCAGCCATTGAAATGATCACATGCTTAGCTCCCTTAGCTAAGATTTGACGTGCATAAGTTTCAATCGCATCAAGTCCATCAAGCTCCACCCCAAAAATAGCAGCTAACTCATGATTATTTGGTTTTACCAAGAGTGGTTGGTATTCTAGTGCATCTAAAAGGGTTTGACCCTCAAAGTCACAGACCACTTCGGCACCAGCCTGCTTAGCAATAGGAATTAACACATTGTAAACATGATTGCCCAAGCTAGCTGGGGCAGAGCCTGCAAAGACAACTGTATCCTCCTTGCTTAATCCTGCTAAGATGGTTTCTAAGCTCTCTAGCTGTTCTTGAGAAATAGTAGGTCCTGTGCCGTTGATTTCTGTTTCTGAATTCGCTTTAATCTTCACATTGATGCGGGTATCTTCGTTGACTTTAATGAATTCAGGATTAATGCCTTCCTTGATAAGGCCTTCTTCGACAAACCGTCCTGTAAACCCTCCAATAAAGCCAGTAGCGACATTATCAATGGCTAAGCGCTTTAGTATTCGGCTGACATTAATGCCCTTTCCCCCGACGAATTTATCATCACTAACCATACGGTTAACATTACCTAGTTCTAGGTGATCTAGGCGGACGATAAAATCAATCGAAGGATTTAAAGTCACAGTATATATCATACTTCAATGACCTTCGCTTTCTCTTTAATTTTTTTCAAGACCATCCCAGCAGAGGCTTGCGTGATAATGCCAATGTTATCAATTGGTGATACTTTAACGAAGGACACTTGATTAATCTTTGAGCGATCTGCTAGAACGTAGGTCTGCGTGGCATTTTTAATAACGGCACTTTTGACGACTGCTTCTTCCATATCAGGTGTTGAGAGGAACTGTTCTGTCACACCATTCATCCCAATAAAAGCCTTATCAAAATTAAGTTGCTGGATCTGTTGCAAAGCCACACTGCCAATACTGGCATCTGTGGTTTCTTTAACATGACCACCAATAATAATGGTTTTAATCTTTTGATCCACAAGCCGTGCGGCATGATGAATCGAATTGGTCACAACAGTGAGATTAGCCTGCTGTAAATAAGGAATGAGCAGCTCTGTGGTCGTACCAGCATCTAAGAAAATCACATCGTTGTCATGGATTAGCTGGGCGGCTTTTTGCGCAATTTGCTGTTTATCATGACTGTTTTTGACAGATTTTTCACTGTTAGATAACTCGCTCATCAAAGCGGGGAGCCGTTCTGCTCCACCATGAACCCTATGTAACTTCCCTTCTGCCTCAAGTTCATCAAGATCCCTGCGAATAGTTGATTCTGAGCTATCAAGAAGGCACATTAAATCATCTAAAGTCACAAAGTTATCTTGACTGATCTTCTCCAAAATCAGTTGTTTTCGTTTCGTTTTTAAAATGATAACCACCTCCTGCTGAAATCGGTTACAACTATATTATACGCTTTCATTTTTCAATGTCAAGCATTTTCTTTCAAAAACTGTCAGACCATGCCACAAAAAAGCCAGCTTTTTAGCATAAGCTGACTTTCGGGTAATTAGTTAATGCTTAAGATCTTCTCTTTAGTGTGTACCATCTCAGTAATCAAGCGACAATAGGGTGTCTCAATACCGAGTTTTTGGCCTTTGGCATTGACCGCACCATTTAGAAAATCAATCTCTGTTTTACGATGGTTTTGCACCAAGTCCTGGTGCATTGATGGGTAATGGTGTGCTGCTTTCACTGAAGTGTCCATTACATAGGTGGTGATTTCTTCCTCATTGAGCTCTACACCTTCAGCCTTACCAACAGTGACAAACTCGTGAATGATACTATTGACCATCTTCAACCCATCTTGACTTGTAAATAATTCACCAATAGTACAGTCCAAAAGGGCACATAGGGAATTCATCGAGCCATTGACACAGGCCTTGCGCCAAATATGAGGTAAAACATTATCATCATAGGTGGCATTGAGTTTGGCTTGGTTTAATAGCTCAGCTACTTGGTGGCCAGCCTCTTGGTTAGCAGGATCCAAGCTTTGAAGATTGAGTGCACCCACACCTTGCAAATGCGCATGTCCAGGACCTTTAAGACCTGCTGTCCAAACGGTGACACCCATTAAAATGTTATGAACTGGGATATAGTGGCGAATGACATCCTCATGGCCAAGGCCATTGAGTAAGCAAAGCACCTTGGTCTCTTGTCCAATAATGCCTTTAATGTCTTGCAACATTTGTGGCAATTGCATGGCTTTTGTAAAGAGGATGATTAAATCAGCTTCTCGTGTCGCTTCGGTTGGTTTCATAATAGGTAATGACACATTGTCCTCAACATCACCAGTGATGGTCAAGCCCTTGTCTTTGATGGCAGCAATGTGCTCAGCCCAATTATCTAATAAGATAACTTCGTGATTTGTTTGTGAAATTTGGTAACCAAAACGGCAACCCATAGCACCAGAACCAGCAATATAAACTAACATCTTTTTCTCCTTTTATATAGATAAGATAATAAGTGACCTTAACCTTCAAAGATGAAAATATCATCTTGATAGAGCTTGAGCACATTTTTACAAATGTAATGTGCTACAAAGCCAAGGCCAAATGGGATAAGAAGCCAGGCGATAAGGATAATGACTACATTACTCCCCCCTGCCAAAGAAGCAATCGGACCAACCGCTCCAACCAGACCAAATCCTGAGGAGGCTGGCGTTCCAACCAGATTAAAAATCGGGACGCTCAAAGAACTAAGAGTTGCTGTAACAATCATTGGAATGGCCATTACTGGGTGTTTTAGGAAATTTGGCATCATCATTTTCATTGCGCCAAGAGCAATGGCAAGTGGAACACCTGATTTATTCACTTTTAGTGTTGCCCAAACCAAGACTGCTGTCGTTGAAGCAATTCCCATAGAAGCTGCTCCTGCCGCCATACCATTTAAACCGATTGCTAAACCAATCGCTACTGTTGAAATCGGACTGACAATTAAAAGAGCAAAGGCAATAGCAATTAAAATAGACATCATAAATGGTTGAAGTGTCGTAAAAGAGTTTATTCCTTGACCAATCAACGTGGTGACATACGAAACATAAGGAAGTAATTTCCAGCCGATGTAACCAACACCTGTACCAATTAGGATAGGAAGTAAGATAATCGTTAAAGAACCTAATTTGTCACCAAACCATTTAACGGCTAAGACAGCTAAGGCTGCTGTCAGCATCATATTGATTAAATCACCGATGCCTTTTAATTGAAAGGTGCCTACCACAGTCCCTTTTTGGATAACTTCAGTATAAGCCCAAGCCCCAGAGCCAATGTAGGCTGCGCCTCCAACAGCAAGTTGCTGCATTGGATTAAACTTAAATTGTTGCCCAATCAAAAAACCAGCCATAATTGGTGTAAAGAATTGGAAAACTTGGACAATATGTAAAAACTCTGCCGCTGCTGCATTTGGAAGCAATGGCTTCAAAAAGGTTGCCAATATAGCATTTGGAATCAAAGCAACGACAATGGCAGTGGCCGTGCCCGAAAGAATCTTACTGACAAATGAGCCAAACGACTCTTTTGACGGTGTAGTAGCTGTCATGTAAAGACCTCACTTTAATTTATTATGTGATTTATATCTCATTCACATGTTAATTATATCACATAATCACTCCAGCACTACATCTTTGTGAAAAAATTTACTATCATTTTTTTCAATAGCATTATCATTAATCGTTATAGCCCTAATTTAAAAGCGAGGTAGAATGAACAATACGGTTATCACGCTCAGGATAAATATAGTTAATAGCTTGATTAATCGCCGTTGGCGCCTCACCAAAGCCAGTAGCAATTAAATCAATCTTGCCTGGATAAGAGGCCGCATCACCAATCGCAAAGATACCTGCTTGGCTAGTTTCAAATAAGGAAGAAACCAATAGACTAGAACGCTTATAATCCAGGTGCCAATTCTTCAAATTTTTATTGGACGTTGAAAAACCAAAACTCACAATTAAGGCATCTAAATCAAGGCTTAAGACTTCTTCAGACTTTACTTTTTGAATCATTAAAGTATTTGCTTGATCATCTTCTCCAGAAATGGCTATCGGCACGTAGGGCGTGAGGATCTTCACCTGTGTTTTTCCTAATAGTTCCACGCTGTGTTCATGGGCTCTAAAGGCTTCTCGTCGGTGTACAATCGTCACACTTTCGGCCAAGCCATATAAGGCTAAGGCCCAATCAACTGCCGAATCACCACCACCACAAATAACTACCTTTTTGCCGGCAAACTGGTCTAGCTTGTGAACATTGTAAAAAATATTTTTTTGTGCATAGCGTGCTTCCCCCTCAATCCCCAAAGTCCGTGGTGAGAAAGCACCATTACCACAAGCAATGACAATAGCCCGTGATTGGTGGCTACCTTTACTCGTCTCAATATGGAAAACACCATCGATTTTTGTAAATGTTTGCACCTCTTCATTTAAATAAACCGAAATCCGATCAGAAAAGCGACTAATTTGTTGAATCAAATTTTCCGTTAAATCAGCCCCTGTAATAGCTGGAAAAGCTGGAATATCATAAATCATTTTTTCGGGATAAAGGATCGCCGGCTGCCCCCCAAGTTCTGATAAACTTTCAATGATATTAACCGACATTCCCCGCAAACCAGCATAAAAAGCGGCAAAAAGGCCAACTGGTCCGCCACCAATAATTGTAATATCAGCAATCTGTGCTTCCATTTTGTTTTTCTCTCTCCTGTCTTTTGATCTTGGTCAAAATCGCTTGCGCTTCCTCAGTTAGAGGATAGGCCTCTAGCAAGTCTGGCCTGCGTAAATAAGTCTTCAAAAGGCTTTGCTCCAAACGCCATTTGCGGATATTTTCATGATGCCCGCTCATCAAAACATCTGGCACCTTCATCCCACGAAAATCATAAGGTCTAGTATACTGTGGATACTCCAACAGACCCGATGAAAAGGAGTCGTCCTGATGGCTGACTGCCTTACCAATAACTTCTGGAATCAAACGGACAGTCGCATCAATAATGGTCATAGCAGGCAATTCCCCACCAGTGAGAACAAAGTCCCCCAGGGAAATCTCATCTGTCACCAGGCTTTTAATCCGTTCATCATAGCCTTCATAATGTCCACAGATAAAAACCAACTGTTCTTCTTGTGCTAATTCTTCAGCGAAGCTTTGTGTAAAGGAACGTCCAGCTGGATCCAACAAAATCACTCGGGCATTTTTTGCCTTGATGCGATCCATTGTATCAAAGATTGGCTGCGCGCGTAGTAGCATACCTTGGCCCCCACCATAGGGCTCATCATCAACATGGCGGGCTTTTTCTGCATTTTCTCTGAAATTATGATACGTAATATCAAGCAGGCCCTTTTCTTGGGCCTTTCCTACAATCGAATGTTGCAGTGGGGCAAACATTTCAGGGAATAACGTGAGAACATCAATCTTCATCATCTAATCCTTCCATGATTTCAACTTGAATCCGCTTGTGCTCCAAATCCACTGCCAAAACGACCGGCGGAATATAAGGTAATAAGAGATCCTTTTTCCCTTGCCTTTTAACTACCCAGACATCATTAGCACCCGGTTGCAAAATTTCCTTGATCTGGCCAATCAGATTTTCTCCTTCATAAACATCTAAGCCAATAATATCATGGTAGTAATATTCTCCCTCATCTAATGCCCTTAGATCTTCTTCTGCGACTTTTAGTGTGTAGCCTTTATAGTGTTCAATGGCATTGATATGGTACATATCCTTAAATGTCACAATGTCAAAGTTTTTGTGTTTGCGATGACTAGCAATTTCTACTGTCATGACGTAGTGGTCTTGGGCATCAAAAAGGGCTAACTGTTGACCTTTTTGGAAACGTTCATCCGTAAAATCTGACACACTTAAGACACGCATTTCTCCCTGTAGACCTTGCGTATTAACAATTTTTCCAACATTATAATATTTCATGCTATCTCCTGTAAATGGTTTTCAAAAAGAAACAAGAACAGTTCTTTTCATCTAACTCAACTTCCATTTTAACATGTTCACAAGCAATTTGCACCCAGATAACAAAGAAGAAAAGCATGCTCAAAAGCATTCATCAGCTGAGCTAGGGAGGCGACAAAAAAACCAGTCTTGCAACTGGCTTTTAGTCCTTCTCATCAATAATGAGTCTTACTTTTTTACCTTGTGTAGGAACCGAATAGACAATCGATCTTATCGCTGTAATGGTGCGACCTTTTTTTCCGATAACACGACCGATGTCTTGTGCATCTAGATCCAGATGATACTCCAAAAAATCAGGAGCATCTTCTATCTTAATTGTAAGCTTATCCGGTTGTGAAATCAGTGGTTTCACAATGGCGATAATAAGATTTTCAATGGTATCCATAGGCTTTTATTTTTTGGAGAACTTTAGTTCGTGGAATTTAGTCATAACACCTGCTTTTGAAAGGATGTTACGCACAGTATCAGAAGGTTGTGCTCCTTTTGATAACCAATCAAGGATACGGTCTTCTTTAAGTTCTACTTGGTTTTCAGTAACCAAGGGATTATAAGTTCCAACTGTTTCAATGAAACGTCCGTCACGTGGAGCACGAGAGTCAGCAACGTTGATACGGTAGAAAGGTTTTTTCTTAGAACCCATACGTGTTAAGCGGATTTTTACTGCCATTTGATTATAGTCTCTTTTCTTTAGATAATCTTGAGAAAGCAGCTAAGCTTTTCTCACTGTTTTAAGTATAACTCACCTGGCAAGAACTGTCAAGTTTTTTTCTTGACATCTTTCAGCTGCCCTTAGCTCAAGACCCAAAAAGAGGATAGCTTGGCCAGCAAATGGAGAAAAAAACTGGCTTTTGTCGATAAGTTAGGAACTTGCGCGGCTCTTTTGCGATTAGGGCTGAAAACTCCCCAAGCGCCATATCAAAGTATGCTCTACCAACTGGGAACAAGGGAGGGGTGATACAAGCTAACAAATGAGCTTGTCTGTCTGACAGAAATTGTAATTGAGCGAGCAGAAATCTCACTTGAAATTGGCCAACAACATCTCAAACGCATAAGACAAGCACTATAAAAAACAAGAGACAATCAACTCAAAAGAGAGTGATATTCTCTTGTTTTTAGGTTATTAATGCAAAAACTGCTTGATAAATGTTCCGCCGTAAATCCAAAAATAACTATAAGTTATCATTGAAACTGGTCGACACAGCACAATAATCGTTAAAAAACGTTTAAAGGTAATCCGACTAAGTCCTGTTATCATAATCATGACATCTGCTGGTGCCATGGGCGATAACATATTGAGGATAAAGATCGTCTCATAAGTACGGCTAGCTAATTGCTTGTCATATTTTTGAATCTTCTTTTCATCAATAAAGAGAAGAATAAAGGGCCGTCCAAAGCGTCTAACCAGGTAAAAAAGAATACAGGATCCTAAAATAATGCCGGTAAAATTAAGGATAAAACCTAATATAGGCCCAAAAGTGAGAAAACCAACAACTGTAGTCACACCACCTGGTATAATCGGGATAACCACTTGGATGATTTGAATAATAAAGAACACGATTGACCCAAGAAGGATATGATTTTTTATTAAATCAGCCAAAGCTTGAGGATTATTAAAAATGTCCAATTTTCCAATCAAATAACAAACAAATAGTATTGAAAGGATAATTGACACAATGCCAATACCGCGAATGAGTTTTTTTAGCTTAGAGTGTCTAATACCATGCTTATTCATACCTTAATGCCTCAATCGGATCCAATTTACTTGCATTATTGGCCGGAAGCATTCCAAAAATAATTCCGATGGCTGCTGAGAACGCTATCGCAATCAAAGCAGTGTCTAAAGATACAGTAGCTTCTTTTAATTTTAGGGCATTTCCTAAAACTCCTACAGCTGAATAAGATAATAGAAGACCAAGTAAGCCACCTAGAATCGTTAAGACCACAGATTCTATGAGAAATTGTGTTAATATCTTGGCACGTGTTGCTCCCAAGGCCTTTCTCAAGCCAATCTCGCGAGTACGCTCTGTGACCGATACCAACATAATATTCATCACACCAATCCCACCAACAAGAAGTGAAATGCCTGCAATTGAACCAATAACTGTTGTCATTATAGCAAATTGACTATTAACTTCCCTAATGATTTGACTATTATCTGGAATAACATATTTTCCATCACGCACATGTGAAAGCTTGGTTAACATATTTGCCGCTTGCTTTCCCAAGCGCTCGCTATCTTGGATATTAGTCACATGGACGAAAATTGATCCGACCTCATTAGTGTGAAACTCTGAAGCCACCTGCGTGTTTGCCATGACGGCTTGGCCAACTTCACTGCCATCAATTCCGATAGATGGCTGGTCAGTTTTGAAAACACCGACTACGAGATAGTCTTTATTACCACCAATTTTCACAACCTTGTTGAGGGCTTCTTTGTAGTTACCTTTGCCAAATAGTTTATCTGCTAAAACGCTGTCCAATAACATAATACGTGAAAAATTATGATAATCACGATCGGTTAAAGTGCGTCCTGCAAGGAGATTATATTTTTTAACCTTAAAGTAAGCTTGACTGGCACCCGTAATTGTTGTGTTTTTCGCATTTTTCTTTTCATAACTAATATTACCATTAGCTGAATTGGTCACATAATAAGATTCAATCCCATCAATATCACGAACGATTTGATCAAGCCATTCATATTTAAAATCACGGGTATTTTCTGCAATATTAAAACTTGCATAAGGATTATCTTCATCCTTTTTTGTTTGTAGATACAGTTGAATGTCCTTTTGGTTATTTGCAAAGGAACTCGTGACGCTCTTTTTCATGGCATTCCCAAGCCCCATGATAATCACTACAGCGGCAACACCAATAATAATACCTAGCATGGTCAAGAGCGATCTTAATTTGTGGCCCCAAATTGAAGACAGGGCAAATTTCCAATTTTCCATTTTCTCTCTCTTAGTCTATTCTGACACTTTCTGTCGTGTCGGTCGTAATTTCACCGTCTCGAATGACGATTTTTCGCGTAGCATAATCGGCAATATCAGGTTCGTGGGTTACCATGATGATTGTCTTTCCTTCCTTGTTCAACTCTGTAAGCAGTTCCATAATTTGCTCACCCGTTTTCGTATCGAGCGCTCCGGTTGGTTCATCGGCCAAAATAATTGATGGGTTATTAACCAAGGCACGAGCGATCGCCACCCGCTGCTTTTGCCCACCAGAAAGCTCTGATGGTAAGTGCTTCATCCGTTGGCCCAGTTCCACTTTTTCAAGAAATTGCTGCGCTAAACTATGGCGTTTTGCAACCCCCACACCAGCATAGATTAAAGGGAGTTCCACATTTTGCAGAGCTGTTAATTTGGATAACAAGAAAAATTGCTGAAAAACAAAACCAATTTCTTCATTGCGCAATTGTGCTAAGCGACGGTCTGACAAACGATCAACTTCATGGTCATGTAGCCGGTACTGTCCTTGGGAAGGACGATCTAAAAGACCGATGATATTCATCAGGGTTGACTTACCCGATCCTGATGGTCCCATAATGGCCAAAAAGTCTCCTTTGTAGACCGTTAAGTCAATCCCTTTTAAAACCTGAAGTTCTTGATCACCATTTTGATAACGCTTAACGATATGTTTTAAAGTGATTAATTCTTCTCTATTAGCTGACACCCTGTTTACCTCTTACCTATTTTTTTGTATGTTTTGTTGATGGCTGACTGGCTGAGTCATCAATATGTTCTAAGGTCTTACCACTTGTAAGCTTTTTATCCGGATTTTTGATTAATATTTGCCCAACTTTCAAGCCAGAAGTGATTTCTTGTTGACGCGCATCAGCATTGCCTACTTGTACTTCTGTTTTAATAGCTTTTTTCGTACTTGCATTGTATAACCACACATAGTGCTTTGTTTTATCTTTAACAACGGCTTTTAAAGGTACCAAGGTCCGTTTATTAGGATTTAAGACTTCAACAGTAACAGCAAACCCTTGTTTTAAATTCTTAATGGGGCTGGTAATATCTGCTTTATATTCATAGTTAGAAGCCTGGGAATTAGTGTTCTCTCCCTCAGGCTGTGGACTAGCAGCGGCTTGAACGGTCGGGTAGTTAGAAATATAGGCCATCTTGCCTTGCCATTCTTGATCACTATATACCTTAGACTTGATCTTGACGTCTTGGTCTTTTTTAATATTGGCTAAATCAAATTCTGTCAGGGTTCCTTTTACTTGCAGTTTTCCTTCAGAGGCGACATGCACAAGCGTTTGACTATTTTTAGAGGAAGGGTCAATATCATTGTTAACCTCAACCACTGTACCTTCTACATCACTAAGAACTAAGGTTTGATTTAAAGCTTCTTTTGCTTTGTTAACTTCGGATTGGGCATCAGCATAAGCATCATTTAAGTCTTGTAATTGTTGATTGTAACTTTGGGTAACTTGGCCGGCTGCGCTAGCACCTTCTGTAGGGGTCGCTACTGAACCGTAGGTTCGAAAACTATTGATCTGACGTGCTGCTTTGTTTAAATTCCGCACCGCAGTATCATAGGCAGCTTGAGCAGCAGTCGCATTGTACTGGACTAATTGTTGGCCCCGCGCCACTTTATCGCCGACTTTAACGACAACACTCGCTCCATTTCCGCGAGCAGGATCATAGTAGACATACTGTTCTGATTCTGACTTGACAGTGCCAGACAACAAGGTTGATGAGGAAATTGTCCCTTCGGTAACTTTGATGGTTTGATAGTTACTTTCCTTGTTTTGTCCAGCTTGGGAAGGCTGAGATTTAAACCACAAAAAAGTTCCAAGGCCAACCAGGCTAACTGCCGCCACACCGCTGATAAGTATCTTAGTCTTTTTAGTCATTTTTTGTTCTCTTGCGCGAGCCATTTTCCTACCTCTATCTCTCTAGATTTTTGTATTATTTTTGTAAGACAAGTATATAATCTTTTGATTTGCCTGTCAAGAATAAATCCCACATTTTATCTTTATGAGTAAATTCCTTATCTTGTCTCTATGATAGCACATTACTACTAGGCATAAGCTTACAAGTTTGTAAGAAAAAACAATAAACGATTGTTTACTGTTTTTACATTTCTTTAATTTATTTTTGCTGCACGGCCATTTAAAATAGCTTCGATAATTGCCATTCGCACATAGACACCGTTGGTCATTTGGCGAACAATTCTGGATTTTTCTGCTTCGACTAAGCTATCGGCTATTTCCACATCACGATTGATAGGAGCAGGGTGCATAATGATGGCATGCTTTTTCAACTTATGATAACGTTTGGGGGTCAAGCCATGCAATTGGTGATAGCTTTCTTTAGAAAAACTCTCTTGTCCATCGTGACGCTCGTGCTGCACGCGCAGTAACATCAATACATCCACTTCCTCCACAATCCGATCCATGGCTAGATACTGACCATAAGCATCAAATTCTTTGCTATACCATTGTTGTGGGCCAGAGAAATATAGAGTTGCTCCTAGCCTGTTTAGGATCTGCATGTTGGATTTTGCGACCCTTGAGTGAGTCAAATCACCAACAATCGCAATTTTTAAGCCATCAAAGTGGCCGTACTCTTCATAAATCGTCATTAAATCAAGTAAGCATTGACTAGGATGCTGTCCTGAGCCATCACCTCCGTTGATAATTGAGGCTGTAATGGTGGGACTCGTTATGAGAGATTTATAGTAATCTTCTTCTGGGTGTCTAATCACACACACTTCCGCTCCTAAAGCAGACATTGTTAAGACAGTATCGTATAAGGTTTCACCTTTTTGTATCGAACTGGTATCAGTGTCAAATGCAATCACATTTAAGCCTAGCTGATGCTCTGCAACCTCAAATGACTTATGTGTCCTTGTGGAATTCTCAAAAAAGAGATTAGTAACAAACTTGTCCTGGTAATGAGGACAGGCTACTTGCTTAGACTTAAATTGCTCGCCTCGCATGATAAGTCCCATGACCTCTTCATTAGTAAGTAACTCCATTGAAACCAAATGGTTTAGTGTAACCTTATTATCTACTACTGGCATGACTGTCTCCTTTGTTGCTTATTTTTAACTAGTTAGCTGAATGAGGAAGAATTTGATATAGGATAATTCCTAAGAGTGTTGAAAAGGCAACACCTGAAATCTGTAGTCCTTGAATTTGCAGCATCAAGCCACCAATTCCCGAAACCAAGATAACACTAGCAATTAATAAGTTTTTCTTATCATCCATATCAACCTGTGATTCCACCAAAATTTTCAAGCCACTTGAGGCGATGACCCCAAAGAGAGCGACAGAAATCCCACCAAGTACTGGCGAAGGGATGGATTGAATCAACGCTGATACTTTCCCGACAAAGCTTAGCAGCAGAGCAATGACAGCCGCTCCTGCAATCACATAGACAGAGTAAATCTTATTTAGTGCCATCACTCCAATATTCTCACCGTAGGAAGTGACCGGTGGGGCACCTAGGAAGCCAGCCACAATCTGGGCTAAACCATCACCTGTTAGAGTGCGATCCAAGCCTGGGTCCTTAAAATAATCACGTTTTGTTAGGCTATTTAAGACCATGATATGTCCAAAGTGTTCCGTCATAGTAACAAAAGCAATCGGTGCCATTGTTAAAATTGCACTTGGATAAAGCTTTAAGCCATAATTGACCAAGGGGAGTTCAACTGAAGGCAGGCTAAACCACTTGGCTTGGGCTACCGATTGAAAATCAATGATTTGCTGCCCCGTGACCAGGCCAATCCCGATGGCAAAGATATAACCAACAATTAATCCTAGTAAGATAGGGATAATGCCCACGATTCCTTTGCCATAAATATTGAAGAAAATCACAGCCAAAAGAGTAACCATCCCAATAAAGAAATATAAAAGGTTGTAATGGCCATTCTTTAGCATAATATTATCAACAGCAGTTGTGGCAAGGCTAAGTCCGATAACCATCACAATTGGCCCAACAACAATTGGTGGTAAAATACGATCAATCCAATCATTGCCGACTGCTCGGACAATTAAACCCACAATCAGGTATACTAAGCCACCAGTGACAGCGCCCTGAGCAACAGCAGGAATGCCATCTGTTTTCATGAGCATCTGCATGGCGGCAATATAGGCAAAGCTAGATCCCATATAAGCGGGAATTTTAAACTTGGTGACCGATAAATGTGCCAGGGTTCCTAGCCCACTTGATAGAAGGGCTACAGCCGGATCAATGCCAACTAGGATGGGAACTAAAACCGTTGCCCCAAACATCGCAAACAAGTGCTGAAAGGATAAGCCGACCAGGACCCCTGCTTTAGGCATCTCGTTGACGTCATAAAGAACATCTTTCATTATCTTATTTTCCTCTTTTCTTGCTTTAGTCTGGCGCTACAATGCTGATGCGGTCCTGTCCATCCACTTCAGCAACTTCAACAACAATGGCTTCATCACTACTTGTTGGGATATTTTTCCCAACATAATCGGCACGAATCGGTAGTTCGCGATGGCCACGATCAACAAGAACGGCTAAACTAACCCGCGCTGGACGACCCAGACTGACCAGATTATCAATCGCTGCGCGAATCGTGCGCCCGGTATATAAAACATCATCAACCAAAATCACATTCTTACCGGTAATGTCCGTTGCCATTTGGGTGGTATTTTCAGCAACCTTCATATCATCGCGAAAGGGCTTAGTATCTAACTCACCTGCAGGGACCTTAAGACCTTCTAATTCATAGAGCCGGTCTTGAATCCGCTGCGCCAAATGCACCCCACGCGTCTTAATGCCTGCTAAAACTAATTGATCCAGATCCTTATTTCGTTCAATGATTTCGTAGGTGATCCGCGTTATAGCCCGCTTCATTGTCATCGCATCAACAATTTCTTTTGACTTCACTTCTTTTTCTCCTTTCGGCACAAAAAAATCTCCTTGATAACAAGGAGATGACACCAAATAGTCATATGCTTCACAGGCAAGCAAAGCACACTCTTTTATGCTGGACTCCTTGACAGCCTCACGGGACTGTTTTAAAGGATTATTTAATTTTTACTAGTATATCAAAATGCTTTTTAGGATGCAAGAGCTTTTTGGAAATTTAAGCACATGATTTACAAAAAAGCAAGCTACAGGCAAGCAGTTGCCAGTTTTGGTACTTTTAAGGATTGTGCTATCTGCTCCTATGACTGACGCAAACGAGCTAAGGTCGCTTGAAACAAATCGGGCGGTTGAACTGTAAAGGTCAGCCATTCACCCGAATCAGGATGAGTCAGACCTAAGGTTTGGGCATGCAGGAATTGCCCCTGCCCGACCAAGGTTTTTCTAGGACCATAGACCGGATCACCTGCGAGCGGATGGCCAATATAAGCCATATGAACACGAATTTGGTGAGTACGGCCAGTTTCAAGCCTTAGAGACACCAGGGTGTAATTGCCAAAGCGTTCAAGGACCTGAAAATGGGTAATAGCTGGCTTGCCTTTTGCTGTGATGGCTTGTTTTTTGCGATCCTTGTCACTGCGGCCAATCGGAGCATCAATCACGCCTTTATCGTTTTTTATATTACCATGTACAATTGCCAAATATTGCCGATGGGCCTTTTGCTTTTTCAATTCATCAGCCAAGCGTTGATGAGCCTGGTCATTTTTAGCAACCATTAAAAGCCCTGAGGTATCTTTGTCAATGCGATGCACAATTCCTGGACGCACCACCCCATTAATCGTGGATAGATCCTTGATATGATACAACAGGGCATTGACCAAGGTCCCAGAAGTATGGCCGGCAGAAGGATGAACCACCATGCCCTGAGGTTTATTGATAATAGCAAGAGCACTATCTTGATAGATAATATCTAAAGGGATATTTTCTGCCTGATAATCTAATGAATCTATCTGAGGTAATTCATAGGTGATGTGGTCACCTTCTTGCACCATATATTTTGCCTTTTTGATGGCACCGTTGACCCTAACTGTTCCAGCCTTTATCGCCTCGTTGGCCTGAGAACGTGACAAGATGCTCTGCTCTGCCAATGCCTTATCCAAGCGTAAATTGCCCAGTTGATTGATTATGTTCATCACACTTCTTCCTTCCATAATACTATAAAGAGTAAGGCAACTCCTATGCATAAATACGAATCTGCCACATTAAAAATGGCAAAATCAATAAAATCAAGGTGCACCATATCAATAACATAACCTAGTCGTAAACGGTCACTAAAATTGCCAAGTCCACCAGCGATTATAAACATTAGGGCCAACTCCTTCAACCAAAGCCCTGTGTCCCGCTTAAAATAATAATATAAAGCTGCGCCTAGCACCACAAGGCTGACTAAGGTGAAAAACCATTGCTGATGCTGGAGAATAGAAAAAGCAGCACCGCTATTTTGCAAATAGGTCAAACTAACCACTCCCTTAATAAATGGTTTGATTTCTCCTAGCTGCAAGTGACTTACCGTCCAAAATTTAACCCACTGATCAAGGGCAAGCAACAGGCCAACACTGATCACAAGCTTAATTGTTTTTACCATCTTCTTCTCTCATACTTTCAAAATAGGACTGCATTATCTTAATAAAGGTTAGGGCAGCCGGACTCAAAGCCTTGTCCATTCGTTTAATGTAAACCATAACATTTTGACTGTGGTCCGCCAGTGGAATAACCGAAATGCCATTAACACTATTATGATCTAAAAAACCTGACCCCGTAGCAAAGGCCTCTGTTCGCTCCAAAATACCATTTAAGGTCGCACGGTCTGTCACATAGTAGGTCAAGCTATCATCACGCGTATTGACAAAATTTTCGGAATAATATAGATATTCTTCCTTTTCTTGGGTAAATCGCACCGCAGGATAGCCTTCCAGGTCTGCTAATGTTAGTGAGGTTCGGTGAGCTAGTGGGTGTGCACTTCCCAGATAAATATGTGTTTGAAAAGGCATTAATACCACATACTCTAGAGCAAGCTTGTCCATCCGCTGCAACAAGCCTTTGCGATTTTGGGCATTGAGATAGATAATCCCAAGTTCACTGCTGCCCTGAGCTACTTCGTCTAATATGTGAATCGTTGTGGTTTCAAAAAGTCGCAGAGCTTTAGGTTCTGGATAGACTTGTGCAAAGGTCGCAACCAGCGGGGCTAAAAAATCATAGTGCTGACTGGCCACTGAGAATTCGTTTTTATCAATCGCAGAGGGTGAAAATTGTTTCTCAAAGGAGTCAAAGCCCTTAACCACTTCTACGGCTTTTTCATAAAAAGTCATTCCCTGGGAAGTTAAAACAGTACCACTGGTAGTACGATGAAAAATTTGAAAGCCAAGCTCTGCCTCTAAATCCCTAATGGAAACCGAAAGACTGGGTTGGCTAATATATAATTTGGCCGCTGCTTCACGAAAAGTGCCATTGTTAGCAATGGCTACTACATAGCGTAATTGTTGAATATTCATAAATCCATATTAGTTCCTATCCATGATGATTTTATTATATCAGATTTCTGTCTCATATGCGCTTTGATTGCATTGTCCGCCTAATCCGTTGGGAAGGCTGCTGAGAATGCACTCGAGAAGGGTCTCAAAAACGCTTGAAAAACACTTGAAAAAGTCACTAATGATATTTCACCTGCTCACTGACAAATAAAAAACAGACTTTTTTCCGAGTTTTCGGGAAAAAGTCTGATCTCATGCGATTAAATAACTTATTTTGCAATTGGGTAAACTGATACTTGTTTCTTATCGCGACCTTTACGTTCGAAGCGTACAACGCCTTCAACTTTAGCAAAAAGAGTGTCATCACCACCACGACCAACGTTTACACCTGGATAGATGTGTGTACCACGTTGACGGTAAAGGATTGAACCACCTGAAACCGTTTGACCATCAGCTGCTTTAGCACCAAGGCGCTTTGCTTGTGAGTCACGTCCGTTTGATGTAGAACCTCCACCTTTTTTGTGGGCGAAAAGTTGCAAGTTAGCAAGATTCATTTTTAACATAATGTTGTTTCCTCTCTTATTATAAATCTAAATGACTGTTGTCTGGACAAATTCCGAGGCATTTTCAGATATATTAGTCATTCCTAAAAGAAATGATTCAAATAATAATTGACCATTCTTTGACGTGTCATGTGGGACTGAGACTCTCATGTACCCACCTTCAACTGCATCCATTGTTACGTCTGCTTGTGTCTGCGTTAAAGCCTCTAGGGAATTAATAAAGTTAATCGCTAGTGCACTCACTGCCGCACAAACAATATCAAAGCCATACTCGCCACTACCGGCATGGCCAGTCAGAGTAACGTCACGTAAGGTGCCATCCTCATCGCGTGAAAAGCTTGCTTTAATCATAACAAAAACTAGGCGTTGATTGCGTTGATGACAACTTTAGTGTAAGGTTGACGGTGACCTTGTTTACGGTGACTACCTTTTTTAGGTTTGTATTTAAAAGTAACAACTTTTCGTTGTTTACCTTGTTTTTCAACAGTTCCAACTACGGTAGCTCCTTCAACAAGGGGAGTTCCAACAACAGTATTTTCGCCACCAACAAGGACAACTTCGTTAAATGTTACTTCTGCACCAGCTTCAGCGTCAATTTTCTCAACATAGATCGCTTGACCTACTTCAACTTTAACTTGTTTTCCACCAGTTTTGATGATTGCGTATGTGCTCATGATGCACCTCCTATAAATAATTTTTAATTGAGGTTTCCCTCTGTGAAGACTCGCCTATGATCGTGAGGTCACCCTACTTAAACGATTGTCGCGCGGTTGCACAGGACGTGCATTAAGTCAACATTACTATTATAGCACTCTCTTTTATGCATTTCAAGCTTTACACAGCATTTTTTCTTTTGGTGGCTTTTGCCATTGCCAGCGATGTTTTTCTTGGCACACAATCCTCACTGCTGTCATTGCAAGAGCTGTATGTGGCGAAAAACTGTCTTAACTTTCGACAAGATACGCAGATGATTTTACCATTTCAAGCCAACATGTTGCTGCATTTCTGTATAGGCTTGATCAACTTTTGCTTGCGTGCCTGCATCCAATTGCTTGCGCAAGCGGCCTCCTTTAATAAAATCTTCCAGAATGAGCGTTCGATAATTATAAAGTTCATAGCCTTCCTCACCGTAAACGCCCTTGCTTTTAGCTAAGACCATTGTTGGGTGTGCTTTGGCCGATTTGATGGAGGTCTTTCCGGCTTTTTTCTCAACAACCAAATCCATCAGTAAACCACGTTCTGTCCAAATATCACCTACCGTTTCTAAGCGCTGATTGGAAAGAAAATTCCCCATGGAATAGATAATGAGCTTTTTTGCCTTGTTTTTCGTTACCACTTCTGCCGGCTCAACAACATGCGGATGTCCCCCAAAGATCACATCAGCTCCCCAGTCAATCATCTTATGATACAAGGCCTTTTGCTCACTAGTGGGTTGCATGGCGTACTCTGTTCCCATCTGTGGCATGACAATAGTAATATCAGCCGCGCGTTCAGCCTTTTTAAGGTCTTGCTTGATTTTTGCCTCATCTAAATTAGCCAGGTGCTTGTCATATTCTTCCTGGCTTAGATTAGCTTCCATTCCATTGTAACCATAAGAATAACCTAAAATAGCAATCCTAATTCCGTTGACTTTCTTGATTAAAAGAGGATCTGTTTGCCGATTTTTAGGATAAAGGCCGATACTATCAATCCCTCTTTTTTGAAAGACCTGTCGGGTATAAAGAGCGCCCGCTAAGCCGGAATCTAAGATATGATTATGGGCCAAGTCAACGACATCGTAGCCCGTTTTTTGGATTGCATCTGCAATGGCCAAAGGCGCATTAAACAACGGGTAGCCAGCAAGAGGATAATCTGGGCTGATTGTGCCTTCATAGTCGCCAATTGCCAAATCTGCTTTACTTATCCAGGGTTTGACATACTCAAAATAGGGTGTAAAGTCATAATGACCCGGTCGGGTTTTGGCACTGCTATAGAGAACATCATGAATGAGAATGTCACCATTAGCCATAATACGTGCTGTTTTATTTCTTGCTGATTTTTGAGTCCTTGCCGTCTGAAAAGGGCTTACCTGGTAATGAACACCAAAAAAATCATAACCTAAGGAAAATAAAAGACTACCGACAATAATCGCAATTGCTGGCACCGTGAACCTTTTAATTGGGAACTCCTTTTTCATATGATTGCCTCCTTATTTATTATATTATAACACTTTCATGAATGGACAGGTAATACCGCTTTGTATAACTAGTTATATTGCATACTAAAAAAGACATGTAAGCCTTTTTAAGCCACCTGTCTTTTCAAACTCGTTTGGACGTTTTTAGAGGGTAAGATAATGGCAAATATACTTGCTCAGCACCATAGTTAGACTGAAAAAACAAGGCAGCTAACTTCCCATCTCAGCTAAAAATGCAAAGCTTTGCTTTAAAGCAACTGGTCTATAAGCTCTGAGACATGATCAACGTCTGCTTCTGGGGTAATCTCGGTAATCTCAACGCCGGCTAGTGCACGCGCAACCAAGCCATCAATATCAAAGCGGGTCTCATAGGCTTCCACCTTTTTTAGCTTGGGATTTGTTTTTGGCCGATCTGGGGCAAAAATGGTACAACAATCTTCAAAGGGTTGAATGGAAATATCAAAGGTATCAATTGCCTGAGCTATGTCAATAATTTCTAATTTGTCCATAGTCACCACTGGGCGAATAACCGGCGTAGTAGTCACAGCATTAATAGCCTGCATGCTTTCTAGGGTTTGGCTGGCGACTTGACCAAGACTTTCACCATTGATGATGACCAAGGCATTACGCCGCTCTCGTAGAGCATCTGTGATGCGCAACATAAAGCGACGTGTTAGGGTCATTAAATACGCTTCAGGTGCCTTGTTTTTGATTTCTTCTTGAATTTCGGTAAAAGGAACTTCGATAAATTGCATATTGCCGCCAAAGCGGGTTAATTTCCGGGTTAAATCTTTAGCTTTTTTTAGAGCACCTGGACTTGTGTAAGGAGGACTTGCAAAATGCACAGCTTCAATAGCCACGCCTCGCTTGAGGGCCAGATAACCCGCTACAGGGGAATCAATACCTCCTGATAGCATCAACATTCCCTTGCCAGAGCTACCAACAGGCAGACCTCCTGCACCTTTAATCTCTTCGTGAGAAATATAAGCTGCTTCTTCTCGAATTTCAACTTTTAAGGTGACATTAGGTTGCTTCATTTGAGCCTTAATCTCTGGTAAAACCTCAAAAACTGCCGCACCCAGCACTTGATTGAGTTCTCGACTATCCAGTTCAAAGTTATGATCACTTCGTTTGCTTGCGATTTTAAAGGTCATGCCTTCGTGATAGAGCTCACGCATGAGCTCTTGCACAGCTTTTTTAAGAGCTGCTATGTTTTTATCAATTTTATAAACGGGAGAAAGTGCTTGGATACCAAAGACTAATTGTAAAGACTCCATAACGGGTTGATAATCTGTCCCATGGAGGTATACATGGGTACGGTCACGATCTGAGCGAATGTGGACATTGGGATAAATGGATAGGACATCAGTGATATTGCGCTTTAGTTTATTGATGAAGCGCATTTTATTTTTTCCTTTTGTAGAGAGTTCACCATGGCGAACCATAATTTCTGAATAATGCATGCTTACCTTACCTTTTGTGTTTGTGTGTATACCATTTTAAAAACAGTTAAAAATTGCTCAACTTGACTCATATCATTTTCTTCATCAAGACTAATGCGTACTGCTGTTTGGGCTTGTTCGGCAGGGATGCCCATAGCAATCAAGGTGCCTGCTGGCTTACCTGCTTTAGACGAACATGCACTGGTGGTGGAGATATAGATGTCATGGCCCTCAAAGGCATGCACCAAGACCTCGCCTCGTACGCCTTTGATGCCAAAAGTCACAATATTAGGTGCAAAATCATCTTGGCCAGAAAAAAGCACAAGGTCATCGTAGGTGCTCAAAGCCTCCATTATAACCGTTCGCATCGCTTGAAGTTTTACCAAAGTAGGCTCTTGCTTTTCTATCATTAGCCGCAAAGCTTTAGCCATACTAGCAAGACCTGGAACATTTTCGGTTGTAGAACGAAGATTGCTTTCTTGGCCACCACCATTTAACAAGGGACTGATCGTTTTTCCTGTTTTTTTGTAGAGAAAACCAACCCCGCGCACAGCATGAAATTTGTGACCTGAAAAAGAGGCTAAATCTACCCGCTCGGTCAAATAATTGGTTAAGGGCACCTTACCAAGTGCTTGAACAGCATCCACATGAAAGGTAATGCTGGGCTTATCAGCTAACATTTTAGAAATAGCCGAAATGGGTTGGATAGCGCCGATTTCATTATTGACAGCCATGCACGATACCAAAATCGTATCTTGCCTAATCAACTGGCTAAGCTCCTCCACATCCACAAAGCCGGCTTTTGTCACGGGTGCAAAGCTCACATCAAACCCCTGTTCCAGGAGCCACTTGGCACTCTCTTTTACGGCAGGGTGTTCAATATCAGACACAATAATGTGCTTGCCAAAAGCTTTTTTCGCAAAAGCTGTGCCTTTTATCGCCCAGTTATCGCTTTCTGTGCCACCAGAAGTAAAAATAATGGTATCTGGTTCAACACCTAGTAGCTCAGCAATTTGCTTGCGCGAAGCTTCTAAAATACGGTGGGCGTTGGAACCTAGGACATGTAAGCTGGAGGGATTCCCAAAAATCTTACTAGCTACCTCACTATAGGTTTTTAGCGCCTCTGGATAGGGACGGGTTGTTGCTGCATTGTCAAAATAAATCATATGTCACCTTCACTACTACTCAATCAGTTTATTGTATCATATTTTTACTAACTTGATAAAGAGTGAATCTTAAGCTGGCCCTATAAGCTGCAGTTACAAAAAAGCTCCCACTAGCACAAACCAATCATTACCAATACAGCAATAAATACCACGCAAGACCAAACCACAAAAAGATGAAGGCAGAAGCAATCCCCGCTTTGATGGGAAATAAGTTTGTCAGAGTGCTTAGTTCCCTTAGATGTTAAGCACAGCTTTTTTTAGGCCATTATCCCAGATAGTTCAGTGATAGTTGGCTCATGGTAAAGCTCTTAGTTGGCTACCCCAAACCGAGGAAACAAGGCTTAGTAAATGATTGACTTAGCCACCTTACCATACTATACTTATATGAGTATAAGTATCCAGCAAGCTTTTTTTATTATCCTTATTCATAGTCTAGATACTTTAATGCAGTGAATTAAAAAGGAGTTATTATGTCTAACCAATATTCCCGACAATCCAAAAACCCTAATAACGATCCCAGCAAACATATCAAAACCGGCTTTACGGCCTTGCAAAAAATGATAGCACTTATTGGGGGGATTTTAAGTATTATTGTTGCTACTATCACCATATCTAGGACTTTACATCCTAGTGATGATACCAAAAAAACTGACAATGGAACCTCAAGCTCAACAGTTGTCCATATTATTGAAAAAGATACTAAAGATACCACCAACCATGACAATGCTACAACACCGTCATCAACCGCACAAGAAACTCCGCAAACGTCATCAACACAAGCATCCTCTACAAGCCCAAGCACACAAAGTAGTCCTTCAACAAACTCTTCATCTGTTCCAGAAACCTCCAACGCCACAGACATAAGCCAACCTACACAATAAAATCCCACCTAGCAATAACTGTTTAACGATTAAAAAACCACAAGCAGGTTTTTGAACGATACTCCACAAGTTAGACCAAAAATCTAACCAATGGAACGACGTTCCTATTCCCTTGCCTGTGGTTTTTAATATGGCATTTAGAGGAGCCAGCTGCTAACACAACAGCTAAGTAAGTGCTGCCAAGCCACCAGTCTTAGTTTTTAGCGCATGGTGACAAATTCTTCAGCTCCGGTTGGATGGATGGCAACGGTACGATCAAAATCAGCTTTGGTGGCCCCCATATTGATCGCTACAGAAAAGCCCTGAATCATTTCATCAACGCCATAGCCGATGCCGTGCAGACCAACAATCTTTTCTTTCTCACCGACTGTGACTAGTTTCATGAAACATTTTTGCCGATGCTCACCAAGTGCTGTGTACATAGGTGTGAAGGTGGATTGATAACAATGCACCTGTTTTGCACCATATTCATGAATAGCTTGCGCTTCTGTTAGACCAATTGCCCCAATGGCTGGATGGCTAAAAATGACACTAGCAATATTATTGTAATTGAGTTTTGCTTTAGTCTGATGATTAAAGAGACGTTCTGAGAGGTAGCGACCAGCTGCAATAGCAACTGGTGTGAGAGCTAGTTTGCCATTAACATCCCCGATTGCATAAATCCCTTGCACAGAAGTTTGCTCGTAGTCATCTGTCTTGATATAACCTTTATCGTCTAGGGCCACACCAATTTTTTCTAATCCATAGCCACTCGTATTTGGTTGCCGGCCGATAGCCCAGATGACTTGATCAACGATTGTAGACTGACCATTGGTAAAAGATAATTCCAGCTGACCGTTGGGTAATTGGGTCACAGCTTTGGCATCAGAGTGTGTCACTAGTCTAGGACCAGACTTGGCCATTTGTTCGACCAAGACCTCAACGACATCACTATCAAATGTGCGCAAGGGACGATCATGCCGAACATACAAGCTCACGTCAGAACCAAGGGCTTGTAAGACACCAGCAATTTCAACAGCAATATATCCTGCACCCACAATAGCGACTTTTTTAGGTAACTCTTCCAGTGCAAAAAAACCATCTGAGGTGATGCCCAACTCAGCACCAGGGATTTTGGGCACACGCGGTCTACCGCCAGTCGCAAGTAAAATATGCTCAGCAGTATACTGTTGATCACCAACTTGGACGGTATGTGAATCACAAAAACGCGCATAGCCCTTTAAGACTTCAACACCTGTTTGCTTAAACCCATTCTCATAAGACTTATGAATCCGCTCAATATAGGCCTCTCGATTGTTTTTTAAGGTTGCAAAAGTAAAATCCGTCTGCCCGACTTCAAAACCATAGTCCTTGGCATAGCTCGATAGGGTTTCAGCAATTTGGGCGCCATACCACATGACTTTTTTAGGCACACAGCCCAAATTGACACAGGTTCCTCCGATTTCCTTGGCTTCAATCAGCAAAACTTTTGCTCCTCGCATCGCCGCCCGGTTAGCAGAGGCAATGCCGCCACTCCCGCCACCTATAACAATATAGTCATATGCTTTCATGTTTTCTTCCTTTCCTATTATGCTGTCATGGCTTTGCTTTATTCAAACTTACATCAAAAGGCATTAGTTCAAATGAAGCTAATGCCTTTTTGGCCGGTCGTCAATTAGACGAGGTCTTTAAGTGGTGCAAACACAATACGTTCAATATCGGTGATATAGACTGAAAGATGTTGTTGGGCATCAAAGTAGGCTTTGAGCAAGGTATTTCCTTCAATTTTTTGGC
The DNA here is from genome assembly GCF_019774635.1 of Streptococcus halichoeri. Taxonomy (NCBI): domain Bacteria; kingdom Bacillati; phylum Bacillota; class Bacilli; order Lactobacillales; family Streptococcaceae; genus Streptococcus; species Streptococcus halichoeri. The sequence continues at coordinate 1,300,171 of NZ_CP081502.1, read as the reverse complement.
TAAGTTCTTGGATTTCTGCTTGTTCGTCAGCAGATGGGGTTTGACCAGATTGCATCAGCCCCTGAATTTTTTCTTGCATGGCAACAAAGTCAGAAAAAAGCGCATCTGCTTCGGCATTTTGGGCAATCGCTTCTTTTGCGGCCTCTACTTGTTTGAATTCTGGGAGAGAACGCAAGGCGCGCTCTAAATGATTAGCATGGTCATAAATTTCTTGTGACATGATAGTCTCCTTTTTAAATGGTAGTCTCATCATACCATAATTTTATGGATTAGTCGCTTAATAGTCTTTTAAATACTGACGATAAGTGTGCAGGTAGTGTCGCAAATCCTCCATAGATGCAGCCGGAAAGGACGCTAACAGTTCTTGCGCCAAAACAGTGGCAACCACATGTTCCATTACCACGCCGGCTGCCGGTAGAGCTGTAGGATCAGACCGCTCAACAGTAGCTTTATAAGGCTCATGGCTATCAATATCTACCGACATCAGAGGCTTATACAAAGTGGGGATGGGCTTCATCACGCCATGGATAATCAGAGGCTGGCCATTAGTGACGCCACCTTCAAAACCGCCTAAATGATTCGTTTTACGGCTATAGCCCTTTTCCTTGGTCCAGATGATTTCATCCATGACTTGAGAACCCTTTAGATGGCCCATGGCAAAGCCCATACCAAAGTCAACCCCCTTAAAAGCATTGATAGACAAGACAGCCTGGGCTAGCTTGCCATCTAACTTTTTATCCCAATGACTGTAATCACCAAGACCAGCGGGCACGCCTTCGACAACTGTCTCAATAATGCCACCAATCGTATCGCCTTCTTTTTTGATGGCATCAATCTGTGCCTTGATGCTTGCCTCCTGGTCTGGATTAACAATTCCTAGATCCGACTGCGCTGTGAGCGCCCTAATAGTGGCCACATCTAATGAGTCTGGCAATGCAATCTCTTGACCGCCAAAAACTAAAACGTGATTAGCCAACTGAATCCCTACATCTGCTAAGAGCAGCTGGCAAACTGCTCCCACAGCAACACGCATCGTTGTTTCCCTGGCAGACGAGCGCTCTAAGGCATTGCGCAAATCCCTGTGATGAAACTTCATGCCACCGACCAAGTCAGCGTGGCCAGGCCGTGGGCGGCTAACCCGGCGTTTTCCTTTTAAAGCAGCAGGAATATCCTCAACAGCCATAACCTCTAACCACTTTTGATGGTCTTTGTTGTGGACAGTGAGGGTGATGGGGCCACCTGTGGTTTGGCCATGGCGAACGCCTGAGGAAATCTCAACCTGATCTTTTTCAATGGCCATTCGGGCTCCACGCCCATAGCCGCCTTGGCGCCGCTTTAGGGCGTGATTGATGGCCTCAGCTGGCAAAGACAATCCTGCTGGAATGCCTTCAATAATAGCTGTTAATGATGGGCCGTGTGATTCTCCTGCGGTTAAATAACGCATGACAGCTCCTTTGCATTTTTATAGTTATTACTTACTGATTGCTTTTCGTTGATGGAAAAAGCATTATTCTTACTGTAAGAATAATGCTTTATTAAGATAACAGTCATACTTCCATTTCAAGGACCGTCATGATTTTTTTCATATCAGACAAAGACACCTGGCCTGGGGCACTGCTTTCATCCATAGAGACAAAAGTCCAGGAAGAGCCAACCACATCTCCTGATAAACGTGAAATTCGCCCTAATTTTCCCATGGACATGGTCGCATAGGTCTGCTCAGGATTTAAGGTTTTAAAACCACGAGTATAATTCATCAAATCAAGGACATCTTGCTCGCTCTTTGGCATGACTGCAATCTTGACGACTCGAGGAGCCAATTTTGTCATTTCTGAAAAAGCTTGCATTAGGCTTTCTGGCGTTTCTTCGAAGTTATGGTAGGAGAGTATCAGATTAGGAAACTCTAACATTTGATGAAACACGTCTTTGTGCGTAAAATATTCAAAATCAATATAATCAGGATTATAGATGCTATTAATTTCCTTGAGGATTGCGACGTATTCGTCATCAGTCAGCGAAAGCTGACCGCCTTGCTCAGAGGTGCGCAAGGTGAAGATAATCTCCCGTCCGGCAAATTTTTCAAAAATAGCTGGCGCAACGGAAATAATGGCTTCTTTTGGAAGATAGTCTGCTCGCCACTCAATGAGATCTACATCATCATATCTTGCAATATCAATAGCTTGTGCTTCTTCAATGCTATGGGGCATTACGGGTGCTACAATTCTCATTTTTGTACCTTCATTGTAAAAACCTTTAAATAATTACTTCTTTCGTCTGCTGAATTTATTGTAAAATCATCGGGCAGTTGTTGGAAATCAACCACTTGAACACTGTGTTCCCCAAAGCCTTTTTGGAGTTGTTGCTTAAACTGCTGCTTGGACATATTGGCAGCATTGGTTGATGCTATCAAATAGCCACCTGGCTGTAGTAAATCAAGGGCCTGGGCGATTAATCTATGATAATCTTTGGTAACAGAAAACGTCTGTTTTTTGTTACGCGCAAAGCTTGGAGGATCAATCACGATAACATCATACTTTAAGTTTTTACGTTTGGCGTATTTGTAATACTCAAAAACATCCATGACATAAAAACGATGCGCCTTTGGGTCCAAACCATTTTCGCGGAAGTGAGCAAGCGAGAGTTCTTTAGAGCGTTTCGCTAAATCAACCGAGGTTGTAGAGCTTGCTCCGCCAATTGCCGCTGCGGTTGTAGAGCTTGCTCCGCCAATTGCCGCTGCGACAGAAAAAGCTGCCGTATAGGAAAAGAGGTTTAGTACGGACGCTCCTCGTGCGAGCCCTTGTACCAGTTTTAAGCGAACGTCATGCTGGTCCAAAAAGATCCCCGTCATTAAGCCATTATTTAAAAAAACATGGTAGCGTACGCCATTTTCCGTAATAACATAATCTTTTGGGCAGTGTTCTCCATATAAGTGCGAGGATTCCGGCAAGGCTTGCTGCGTTTGGTATCTTATCTTACTATAAGCTCCTTTAATGTCGGGGAAAACTGCCTGAAAAGCTTCCGTAATTATCGGCAGCTGCTGATACACAAAATGATTGTACCAAGAAAACACCGCAAAGTCATCATAGCGATCAATGGTCAATCCACCAAAATCATCACCTTCTTGATTAAAAAGTCGATAGGCAGTTGTATCCTTGGAAGTTTCAAAGGCCTTGCGTTTAGCTTTAGCTGCTTGGAAGAGTTGAACAAAATAAGCTTTTGTTAAGCTGATTTTTCCCTGTCCCAAAAACCAGCCAGAACCTTTATTTTGGCGTGATAAATAGGCTGTGCCAATTAAGCGCTGTGATGACTTAGCATAGAGATAGACGATCTGGTCAGTCTTCATCTGATGATCTAGGGCTTCTCCATCTAGCAACTGAACGCCAGACATTAGCTTCTTTTCTAAAAAAGAATTGATATAGAGCTTACTCATAGTCTATATTATACCAAATACTCTTAAAAAATCATAGTAAATTTGAACTCAAGCCAAGCAAGTGCGTCTTTTTTTTGATATAATCTAATTTGAGATTTTGTCTTTAGGAAAAAATAGTTAAGGAAGTTCCTAGTGTGAATAAATTAAAAACGTTTTGCAATAGATTAATCAATACCAGGTTTGGCTTTGTTCTAGCCTTGGTTTTCCTTTATTGGATAAAAACTTTTTGGGCCTATCATGTTGACTTCTCACTTGATATTTCCAATCCCTATCAGCTGTTTTTAACAGTAATTAACCCAATTCCTTTTGCCTTGCTCCTCATCGGCTTGGCTCTTTATATCAAAAATACAAAAGCCTTCTATATTACATCGTGGCTCTTGTACATCGCACTTAACTTATTACTGATTTCAAATTCCATCTACTTCCGTGAATTTTCTGATTTCATTACTGTTAGTGCTATGCTAGCTAGTAGTAAGGTTTCTGCTGGTTTAGGGGATGCTGCCGTCAACTTGGTACGCATCTGGGACCTGATTTATGTGCTTGATTTTCTCATCCTCATTCCTTTATTTATCACCCAAAAAATCAAGCAAGATCGCAGGCCCGTTAACAAACGCGCCTCATTTGCCATTACAGCTTTGTCCTTTCTACTCTTATCAGTCAATCTATTTTTAGCAGAGATTGATCGACCAGAGCTATTGACGCGCGGCTTTTCCAACACCTACATTGTTCGGGCTTTGGGCTTACCAGCTTTTACTGTCTATAGTGGCAATCAAACCTATCAGGCCCAAAAAGAACGCAATGGCGCCACTGCCAGCCAACTCAGCCAGGTACAACATTATGTTAAAGAGCATTATGCTGCCCCAAATCCCAAATATTTTGGTGTGGCTAAAAACCGCAACGTTATTGTCATTCACTTAGAGAGTTTTCAACAATTTGTGATTGATTATAAACTAAAAGATGCTGATAAAGAGTACGAAGTCACTCCCTTTTTAAATTCCCTTTACCATTCAAATGACACGCTGGCTTTTTCAAACTTTTTCCACCAGGTAAAAGCCGGAAAAACCTCTGATGCAGAAACCATGATGGAAAATTCTCTGTTTGGCTTAAATAGTGGATCCTTTATGGTTAACTACGGTGGTGAAAACACCCAGTTTGCTGCTCCAAATATCCTAGCACAAAAAGGCGGCTACACTAGCGCAGTGTTTCACGGGAATGTCGGGACCTTCTGGAACCGCAATAACACCTACAAGCAATGGGGCTACAACTACTTTTTTGACTCCAGCTACTTCTCCAAACAAAACGACCGCAATTCCTTCCAGTATGGGCTTAACGATAAATATATGTTACGTGACTCCATTAAGTATCTGGAACGGCTGCAACAGCCCTTTTATACCAAGTTCATCACTGTAAGTAATCACTACCCTTACACGAGTCTAAAAGGTGAAAGCGATGAAGAAGGTTTCCCCTTGGCTAAAACCAAAGATGAGACCATCAATGGCTATTTTGCCACTGCCAATTATCTGGATTCTGCCTTAAAGGCCTTCTTTGACTACCTCAAGGCAGCAGGACTCTATGATAATGCCCTTATCGTTTTATATGGTGACCACTACGGTATTTCCAATTCACGCAACACCAGCCTTGCTAAGCTCTTAGGGAAGGACCCAGAGACCTGGTCCGACTATGACAATGCCATGTTACAGCGGGTCCCTTATATGATTCATATCCCAGGTTTCAAACAAGGGGGCATTCATAATACCTTTGGTGGGGAAATTGATAATCTACCAACCTTGCTTCACCTTTTAGGGATCAATACTACGCATTTTGTCCAACTGGGACAAGACCTCCTATCTCCTGACAACAAGCAAATCGTTGCCCAAAGGACCTCAGGAACTTATATGACCCCACAGTATACGAGCTATGGCGGACGCCTCTATAATACAACGACTGGCGTTGAAATCACCAATCCTGATAAGGTAACAACTGCTAAGGTCAAAGAAATTCGTGAAGCTACAGCTAGCCAATTAGCGATGAGTGATTTGGTGCAAACAGGTGACCTGCTGCGCTTTGATACCCATAATGGGCTCAAAGCAGTTGATCCTAGCGCCTTTAACTACACCCATCAATTAAAACAATTGGTCAAGGTAGAAAAGGAACGCGGCGCCCATTCCACTAGCTTATATGACCAGCGTCAACAAAAAAGCTCGCAGGATTTATTTGTAGCACCTTCTTACCTCCAATTAAATCCCGAGGCCAAGCAGCCTGAAACCAGCAAAAGCAGCGAAGCGGACAAGACTAAGCAATAAGCTAAACTAAGCTAAGGCGGCAACCTAGGTCGCCAAAAACAAATCCCTCCCTTGAATGATAGTTATGCTATCACACAAAGGAGGGATTTCATTTATTTAAAAAAGGAGAGCCGCTGGCTGTCTGGTTAATGGTTGGAGGGTTATAGAGTTTGTTATCTAAACCAACGAATGTCTTTTATGTGTGATGGAGTGGTTAAACACTTCTCTAAATCTGCTAGCCTATTTGACTTCATAGACTCTGTGAAATAAATATCTTGTTGCATTTTTTCTAAATATTCAAGCGCAAGTATTATCTCATTTTTATATCTAGTTTTCTTAATTTCATTAGCTTTAACTCTCACATGTGTCAAGCGTCTATCAAATTCTCTATCAAACGTACTTTTATTTGCTATATTTGCTTCGGTAACTTTTACTTCTTTTTCAAGAGTATAGAGTTTATAGCCATCATCCAGAGCATCAATTCTTTCTTTAAATTGATCTTTTAGATTTTTAATATCAGCGACTTTCATTAGTCTTTCCTTCTCATCTTTGAGTGCTTGGTCAGTGGAAGATAAGCCATAGTAGTATGTTCTACTAAACGCCTTAACAGGTCGGGTTCCTAGGGTAAACATTAGTCCGGCAAGGACTGTTAAGCTGCCCATAAGGCAGGCTACTTTAGATAATTTCATGATAATCTTCAAATGATAGGGAAGGCCTTTCTAAGCTTGGGTGGGCCCGCTGGCTTTCGCTTAGGAGACATCCCTATCTATTTTCCTTTCTGATAATGTGTTTTCGCTCTTTGGCAATAAAAAAGAGCAGGCTTGTGATTTTAAGTTATAGCCGGCTAATCACTAACACATTATATTATAATAAGATTATAATATAAATACCTTATCTCTCTTATTTTATTGATTTTTGCTAAAAAATGACCCTAAAAATCAGGTCTGATCAAAGCTCGCTAGCATTGTTTTTGAGCGGACAAATGAAAGCTTGATCTGCTGCTTTTTCTTTATCCTATTTGCTTTCATCTTTATTTAATCTGATTAATTTTTGGCTAGACAAGTTAATATAAGCTGCTATAATGTTATTACCTGTTGATGAAGGAGATATAAGAGAGATATGTTTACACAATCCAAACAAGGCATCACAAGAGGCGTCATAGCCATCCTCGCCTTAGCTGGCCTAGGTACTTACACAAGGTCAGCGCAAGCCATTACCCAATGGGAAGATTATAAGGCTAAGATGGTCTATTATTACACTAGCGAGTATGCTCAGATTGATAATAGCGTCCGCTATAGTAAGGAAGTTCAAGAAAAGGATGGCAAAAAGGTCCTGCACTGGACGATTAATTTTAACCCCACCCAAGAAAAGTGGAATCATCCTAAAAGGGTGCTTTTTCTGCCCAAGGAAGCTAAGCCCACTACTATTAAGATGGGTGTTTGGGATCAACAGCATGTCAATAACACCTGGACGGGACACTACCGGGAAAATGCTACCAAGGATTATAATACTCAGGCTTTGTTGGAGAGGGTTCACTATGAATCTGAACCCAGAACAGAAACCTACGCTGTATCTTTTGAGACCCAACGAGCGAATTTCGAGAGTCTCTGGAGCTCGACTATCCAACAAACCCAAGAAGGCGACTCACTCAGTAATTTCAACGCCATCAAAGACCAGGGGCGGTTTGGTCTGGCCGTTGTCCAGCACTCAAATGACCACCTGGTTAATCTGATTTTCCGTTGGGAATTTGACACCCCGCTCGAAAATGAGGTTGATGCTGAAAACACGCCCTTCATTGTCGGTACCATCATTGAAAATGGTTACTATCCACGATTCCTGGGTGAGATGGAACGTGAAAAACTCACGCTTAACACTAGAAACAAGCATTTCTGGCAGGATTCGCATTATCACTTGAAAAATTCAAATGATGACTTTGTCTGGCGAAAACGCTGGGGCACAATCACGCCACAGGTTAAGGAACAAGTCTTAAACAAAGTTGAAATTGAAAATGGGTATGTGCCTTTAGACCTCTTTAGTCTACAGGAAGAAGCAAACCAAACGCCTGTATTGGTGTTACCAGAAGCTATCAAAGAAACAGAAAAAACAAATGCCACTCCAACCATGTTTGATACCCATCCTGACTTGCGAAGCAAGGCTCACTTTTACAATCCTTCCATTTTTAGCTGGCTCTTTCGCCGTTAAAAATCAAAGGGCTTGGTAAGCAGCCACTAGCCCTTTGGCTTCAAGCGAGATAAAATATAACGATAACCCCCAAGTAACGGTCACACCTTTCCTTTACTTGGGGGGCTTTGTCGTCCTTAGCACCATGCCTAACCACGTGATGCATGGTATAGCTCTTCTTAGCTTGCTTGTGAAAAAGCTTCGCTACATTGCTAGCAAGCGGAGCTAAACTTGCTCTAGCTAAGTATTTTCAAAAGAGCGCCAGTGTTAAAGGAATAATCCGGAACAATGCTTCATCTTTCTATCATTTTATGAATGTTTGATTAGACAATTTGTGTTTAATGATTATAATAGAATTACATATCAATAAAGGAGATGTAGAGATGTTAACGCTATCTAAACAATGCATCAAAAAAAGTGCCCTACTCATTGTAGCCTTGGTTGGGTTAGGCACTTACGGACAAGCAGCGCAAGCTAATACCCAGTGGGAAGACTATAAGGCCCAAATGGTCAACTCCTACTACGATAGTGACTATCGAAATATTGATAAAAGCGTCCGCTATAGTAAAGACATTAAAACCGACACAGATGGAAAGCAATATATCCACTGGACGGTGAACTTTAACCCCACCCGAGAAAGGTGGAATTACCTAAGAGCGGTCATGTTTTTACCAAAGGAAGCCAAGCCAACCACAATTAAGATGGGCGCCTGGTATCAAAACTATCAAAACAACACCTGGAAAGGCAACTATTATCATAATGCTGTCTATGACCATAAGACCGAAGATTTGTTAAAGCAGCCCTTCTTTTCCTCTACCTTAGGAAGTGATTATTATGCCGTTTCTTATCATGATAATTATTCTGACTTTGCCGACCTTTGGAGCAATACTATCCAACAAACACAAGAAGGCAATTCACTCAGCAATTTCAATGCCATTAAGGATGAGGGACGTTTTGACCTGGCATTTGTCCAATATGCAAAGCGTATTATTGCCGACACCGTCATTTATCGTTGGGAATTTGATACCCCAATCACCGAAGGTGTGGAGACGGACAATATTCCCTTTATCGTTGGTGTGATTGGTGAGGCGAACAAATATCCCCGCTTCTTAGGTGAGATGGAACGTCAAAAGATTAAGATTGGGGATAAAGGATTCTATTCCTCTCATTATCATTTTAGAAATCCAAATGATAACTATGTTTGGATTAAACGCTGGGGTGATATTACCACTCAGGTTAAGGAACAGATTTTAAATAAAGTAGAAATTGAGAAAGATTACGTCCCTCTAGATCTCTTTAGTATTCGTCAGGAAGCCAATAATGAGTCTGTAATCGTTCTACCACAAGTTGTTCGTGTTGATAGTGCTGGTAGCTATGCTGGACAAACTTTACCCGAGACCGAACCTAGCTTAAAAGACAAGATAAAACGTTATTATCCAAATAGTTATCGGAATTGGTATGGATATAGACGCCACTAGGATAAAACGAAGCACTTAAGCTCAATAACATAAGCTTTCATCCCAAGTGAGTTTTTCACTTGGGATGTTTTCTTTAGACTATTTTAAAAGGGAATACCACACTGGTCTTCCCTTTCTTGATAAGTTTGCCCTATATACTACATAGGCGTGACTTGTGCGTCTTGTTGCTGAACCGGAAATATCAACACTTGCCGGAGGTGCAATAAGGGCAGGTGTCCACTCAGCAGATACTACTTGTAGTTCAGTGATTGAGATTTGCTTGATTGATAGTGGTTATAGTTATAGTTATAGTTGTAGTTATAGTTGTTGCTGTAGTTGTGGTTGAACCGAGGCGAGTATGGGCTATGATACCGATACTGAGAATTCGGCGCTTGAACAGAGGCTGCCGCCGCTCTAGTAGGGGCCGGTGTTGGCTGCGATAATGGAGCAGGCGCTGGTCTAGCAGGTGCAGTTACTGGTTCATGATTACTGAATAACCTGCTAAACCTTCCCTCTCTAGATCTCAACTCCGGAGTTTTATAGTATGACTGTGGCTGAGCCGGAGCTGGAGTCCTAGGACTTCTAGGTGTAGCTACTGCTCCTTGATTATCTAAGGATCTCCTATTTCTTGGACTTCTAGGTTCCACCCTAGCACGTGGTTGTGAGTAAGTTGGGGCCTCACTTCTAGGTGTCGCTACTGCTGGCGGCGAAGCTGGTTCTGAGGCTGTTTTCGCTTGTGCTAGGACAGCAGGTGCAGATGCTGGTGCTGATTCATGATTATCTAATGATCTTCTAAATCTTGGCCTTCTAGTCTCTAACTCCGTGCTTCTAGCGCGTGATTGTGGCTGAGTTGGAGCCGCACTTCTAGGTGTCACTACTGCTGGTTGCGAAACCGGTGCTGAGGCTGCTTTAGCTGGAGCAGGCGCTGGTCTAGCAGATGTAGGTGAAACAGTTGGCTCTTGAGGTGCTAATGCTCTCCGAACTCTTATCTTCGGACTTTCCGACTCTGACTTAGGATGCGCCTGCGGTGCTCGACTTGCAGTAGGTGATGCTGAAGAAACCGGTTTTGCTTGTTCAGTTGAAGAAAACTCCCGATGGGCGGCTTCTGACATCGTATTATCCAATTTTTGAGATTCTTCTTTAATTCTCTTTTCAAGCTTTTCTCTATCTTCTGCGGTTAAAATGGTAGATGAGCGCTGACTTCTTTGTGCTAAATATTTGGCTTCTTCTTGCTTAGCTTTCTCTTCTGATTCTCTAACTTTATCAAGTTCTGTCTTATGTACTTTCTCGAAATATTTCTTCTCATCTATAAATTTATTTTCAATATCCCTTATAATACTTTCATAAGCAGTAAATTGACTAGGCATACTTGGGCTGAGAGCTCGTTGTAATTCATTATAAAAAATAATATTAGTGGATAAAGCTGAGTTTAGAATTTTATAGTCTTCTTCTGTTGTTACTTTATCTGAACTTATTTTTTTCTGATCCTCGTCTATCGAAGAAATCAGGCCGGCAATCCTTTCTTTAAGAGAATCATTTGACTGTGCAGCTGCTTTAAAAGTTTCAAAATCATTCCTTAATTTTTCGTTGACAGTCTTGAATTTCTCTCTAATCTCTTGAGAAACAACCAAAGGAACACGCTCACGTAAAGCAGCCTCAGCATTAACATAGAGGAGTTTAGCCGTTGATTGGCCTTTGGCCCACTCTTCAAACTCCTTATTAATCACCATATAATTTCTATCGTTATATTTTTTCTCTGCTTGAGTCACATTCTTGTATTGATCTAAACTGTTTTTAAAGTAAAAATCATAATAATATTCTGATTGGTTTTCATCTGCACCGCCACCGGTTGAATCAACTAAATGCCAGGCATTGTCAAAGAAGACCCGGGTGGTGGCATGTAGCGCTCCGTTTTTTGTTACACCTTCCACCATGTAGGAGGGTAAACCTAAGAGGTTCATAGCGCGAGCGGTTGCGATACTATAGCCCACACACATGGCTTTTTTACGTGTAGCCACAGAAAATAAATCTGATGAGATATTATAGGATTGACGATCAGTTCGATAAACTTTCAGAGCATCGAAATCATAAGGGATTTTCTTTTTCAAGTAAATTACCCAGCGCTTAACTTTTTCCCGTTCTGTGGGAGCATGAGCTGCACCTGATTCCTTTAACATTTCTAAAAGTTTTTTATCATTGTCCTTAATTTTTTCTAAAGTAATCTCACTATTTTCATATTGCTCTGTGTAAGTGTTCGCCAGTCCCAAAGTATTCGAATGCAGGGTAAGACCGTTAATCCCATTATAGGTTCCCAGAGTTTTTCTAAGACCATTTGACCCTAGAATAATATCTAGATAATTATCTTTTTTTAGGTCAAAGAGGGAATGAACCCCAAATGTTCCAACTTTTTGACGAATATCTTTCGTTTTTGCTTCATAGTCGGACTGGTTATTAACCAAAATGTCATCTTTCTTGACAATGAAAACAACTCTGTCACGATGCAATTTCCCATCAATAGTGACTACTTTATAATCATCTGAAATTTTGGAGGCCAAATCACTAACCTTAACATTCTGTTCCTTAAAGTTAGATAAACCTAATTCCCAAATTCTAAGGTCAGTCACGTCACCCAATTCTTTTTTTAATGCTTCACTATAGGCTTGACTTGTACCATTATACTTCTCAAAACTTGTTGCTACCGGCCCCGCCGGTTGCGCCAAGGCATAGGTCGGTGAAAAACTGCTGCTCTTGGGCAAATGCCCGCCTGTAAACGCTGTCATTCCTATAATTGACAAAGTCAACAGCGATATAGTTGTTGTCTTTCTTTTTCCCATTTTGATTCCTTCATATGTTGTATGTAGTGATTCCCTGACCGTTTGACAGAAGACCACTAGTCAGAGCCTAAGCCCGCTCCTAAGGTCCTTGCACTTAAATCACCTCATGTCGCTCACTTGCAAACTCTACTTCTTATCAGGAGAATCGACTCATCAGAAATAGCACGTCCTAAGTAAGCTGGTTAAACTAAAATGTCCCAATGCCATAATGGCTGGACTACCTAGCTGCTAACTTACCAATATTGCATCTTTTCCAAAGTCAACCCTCCCCACACTATAATGTATGAGTATTATATTAGAATTCCTTAAAAAGTACAAGGCCATTTTCGAGTTATTTCTTTGCTTATGTACCCTCACTCAGGCCTGAAATAACAAGCTTTTTCTTATGTTTGTGAATACCTTCACAATAATAAATAACCTGTTTGCTCCCGCCTTGATAAGTAGCAAAGACAGAAAGCTGATCGAATCCACTCAGACTGCTCCTTGGGCTTGGCAGTAGGTCTGAGATTACAGGACCTAGCCCTGGAGCAAAACCGATCCAAAGGCGCACGGAGTGGAACTGCTAGCTTTTGGACAATAAAAAAATTGAAGAAAAGACTCCATAATGGGCTTTTACTTCAATCTGAGATTAGGTTTTTCAACCTTTACTTTATTTGCCTAATTTGTTTTTTGCGGCATCTGCAAGTGCAGTGAAGCCTGCTGCGTCACTAACGGCTAAGTCAGCAAGCATTTTACGATTGACTTCGATCTCCGCTAATTTCAAACCATGCATGAGTTGGGAATAAGATAAACCATTCATACGTGCTGCTGCATTGATACGCGTAATCCATAGTTTGCGGAAGTCACGTTTTTTCTGACGACGGTCACGGTATGCATAGTAGTAAGAATTCATTACTTGTTCTTTTGCTGTACGGAACAAGATATGTTTTGCACCATAGTAACCTTTAGCTAATTTAAGTACACGTTTACGACGTTTACGTGAAACAACGCCACCTTTTACACGAGCCATTTATATTTCCTCCAAATAATTCTTATCAATCTAGTAACTGTTTAGCTGGATCTTTTATTTAAGACCAGTAAGCATTGCTTTAATGCGTTTGAAATCGCCTGCGCTCACCATTGAAGCTTTACGAAGGTGACGACGTTGTTTTTTCGTTTTTCCGTGGAAACGGTGTGATGTAAACGCGCGGAAGCGTTTTAATCCGCCAGAACCTGTACGTTTAAAACGTTTAGCTGATGCGCGGTGTGTTTTTTGTTTTGGCATTTTAATATTCTCCTCTTAACATGATAGATAAATTGACAATTATTTCTTGTCAGGAATAGGTGCGAGCTGCATAAACATTTGACGGCCATCCATTTTTGCTCTTTGCTCGATTATCGCAATATCCTGGGTTGCTTCTGCAAATTCCGCCAAAACCTTGGCACCAATCTCTTTGTGAGTAATCATCCGTCCTTTGAAACGAATAGAAACCTTAACCTTATTTCCCTTTTCGAGGAATTTACGGCCATTCCGAAGTTTCGTCTCAAAATCACCCTTATCAATCACGGGACTAAGACGGACTTCTTTTACCGTCACAACGCTTTGTTTTTTACGTTGTTCTTTTTGTTTCTTTTGGTACTCAAATTTGAACTTACCATAGTCCATGAGTTTGGCAACTGGAGGCGTAGCTTGCGGTTGGATTAAAACCAAATCAACATTTGAAGCATCTGCTAAGCTTTGTGCTTCAGATAATGGCTTAATGCCTAATTGCTCACCTTCGAGACCAACTAGACGAAGTTCACGTACGCGAATTTCATCATTAATGAATAGATCTTTTTTAGCTATGATCTTCACCTCTTTATTTTTTTAGAGAAAAACAAATTCGGGCCTGAAAAATCAAGCCCGAAACACATAATATCCACAATGGATCTTGACATGTAGGGCCAGACAACACAGAGTCGTAAGGCGAGAAGCTCTCGCTTCTGCTTTTCTCATTAGTACTAGTCTAACATATCTAACAAGACCTGTCAATGATTTTTTCTGCTTTTTCTTGAATAAAGGCAATCACACCTTGAATATCAATACCAGTTGTATCAAAATGAATGGCATCGGCAGCTGGTTTTAAGGGGGACAAGGCCCGGTGACTGTCCTTATAGTCTCTGGCCTCAATTTCTTTTTTCAAGGTTTCTAAGTCTGTCGCAATTCCTTTTGCAAGATTTTCCTTGTAGCGGCGTTCTGCACGTTCCTTGGCTGAAGCCACCAGAAAAATTTTCAGCTCAGCGTCTGGTAAAACGACCGTGCCAATATCGCGGCCATCCATGATGATGGCACCTGCTTTAGCAATTCGCCGTTGCTGCGCAACAAGCTCTGCTCGAATTTCTGGAAGTGCAGAGACCCAGGACACGTTGTTCGTGACATCATTTTGCCGAATGGCAGAGGTAACCTCTTGGTCTCCTAAGAAGACCAGCTGTGAGCCATCCGCAGCCTTAGCAAAGGAAATCGGGTGACTTGCGAGCTCCTTTAGGATGAGCTGTACATCAGCAGCTTGGTAATGATGTTGCAAAGCAATGTAAGTTGCGCAACGGTACATAGCTCCAGTGTCTAAATAGGTGTAGCCAAGATTTTTGGCAATAATCTTGGCAACGGTACTTTTGCCACTAGAAGCGGGTCCGTCAATAGCAATGCGAATGGCTTTCATGATTTTCCTTATCTAATTAATATAAACGCTGTCGCCAGGGTTGGCATACCAGTAACCCTGCGTCATATGATCTGGATTTAACTGCTGCAATTGGCTGACAGAAATGCCAGCCCGACCAGCAATTGCTGCTACTCCTTCACCTGGTAACACTTGGATTGTTTGGCCTTTTTGTTCACTAGAGCTTGAAGGTGCTGTACTAGATGAACTAGATGGCTGTGTTTCTTTTGCCTTGGATGAGGAGGTCTTGGTACTTGAGGCTTTGCTTGCTTTTGGCTTTGCCTTTTTTGATGCGTGTCGACGTGACCGATGTCTTGAGGTGTGCTTGGTGGCTGTTTTGGACGTTTGGGCTCCATAAAAACCACCTGTCTCTGAGTCCTTATTGCCACCACTATTAGAAGTGTAGAAAAACACAAACAAAATGGCAACAATAATCACAAAGAAAACACTTAATAACCCTGTCAACCAGGGCGTGCTTAGTACTGTTTTGGCATGCTTCTTTGAACGCGTTTCTGCTTGATCGTTCACAATTTTTTCTTCCCATGGTTCTTTAGCCATGTGCTTCCCCCTTGTTAAATTATCGACTTCATATTAAAATAATAGTATGAAAGTATCGATCATTCCTGAAAAATGTATTGCTTGTGGGCTTTGCCAGACTTATTCCTCACGCTTTGACTATCATGACGATGGTATTGTCAAATTTGCTCATTCTGATGAACTTGTTCAGACGATTGATGACAATGATCAAGAAACACTCAAGGCTGTCAAAACCTGCCCAACCAAAGCTCTTACCCTCCTGTAAGAGCTTTTTTATCATTCTTATAGGCTTCAAAGTAGTCTAAATTGACAAAATTATCAACCAAGATAACTTCTCCTTTAAAGTGAGAATTAATAGCCAAATCATCCAAAAAATATTTTTTAGGCCATTTTCTCATATAAAAGAGGTAGGTCTTATCGTTAATAAACAAACGAATAGTGGATTTGCTTACTTCGATTTTTGAAATATCAGAAATTAACACACGGTGTGGGCCCCAAATTTTAAAGGATACAATGCGTAGGATGCCATTAGGCTCAATTGTAAAATACCGATGCAGGCCTATGCCAACCAAAATGATAAACAGGGCAAATAACACAAAAACGCGGCTGGGAATTTCCGTTCTTTCATAAAGTAAGGATAGACCAAGGAAAATTGGGGCAAAAGCAATTGACCAGTAGATAATGGAAAAGGATAATTCCGGTTGCCAATGATACCTAATCTTACCAAAAAGTTTAATCAAATCGTTTCACCTCGTTTCTTTGCTTCTAGCAGGTAGCATGCTTACTGCTTTTGGACTATGCCAAGAATGACATCAACTGCTTTAGTCATTGTCTCTAGGCTGACATATTCAAAGCGCCCGTGCATGTTTTCGCCCCCTGCAAAAAGATTAGGGGTCGGAATCCCCATAAATGAGATTTTAGAGCCATCTG
This sequence comes from Streptococcus halichoeri, assembly GCF_019774635.1. Lineage (NCBI taxonomy): Bacteria > Bacillati > Bacillota > Bacilli > Lactobacillales > Streptococcaceae > Streptococcus > Streptococcus halichoeri. The sequence continues at coordinate 1,283,845 of NZ_CP081502.1, read as the reverse complement.
TACCTCCGCGAATGGGCTCAATCACTGGGGTGATGCCAGCTTCTTCCATAACGGTTTTAGCTAGCGTGATCGGTGTCATATCTTTTTTGATCACCTGCTTCATGTTATAGTACTGGTCTTTTAGGGTGATGAGAACACGCTTTGCACCTAGTTCGTTGTTCATTTTGTCAGCGATAGCCTGAACCAATGCTTTACGCTTGGTGAAACTTTCATCCTCAAAATCACGGATAATATACGATGCTTTAGCTTGATCAACCGTGCCAGAAAGTTCAGCAAGATGGTAAAACCCTTGGTAACCTTCGGTTTTTTCTGGGCGGTCAGCTTCTGGTAGCTGGGCATGGAAATCCATGGCTAACTGCAAGGCATTAATCATTTGATTTTTTGCTGTCCCTGGATGGACATTGCGCCCCATGAAATGGGCCTCTAATCCTGCGGCACTAAAGGTTTCGTATTGCAGCTCACCGAGTGGTCCGCCGTCTACAGTGTAGGCAAAGTCAACGGCAAAATCAGTGACGTCAAACTTATCTGCACCGACACCAATTTCTTCGTCAGGGCCAAAGGCTACCTTAATCTCACAGTGCTCAATGTGGGGATTTTGAATCAAATACTCAACTGCTGTCATGATTTCAGCAATGCCTGACTTATCATCAGCCCCTAAGAGCGTGGTCCCATCGGTTGTAATCAAGGTTTGACCATGGTACTTTGTAAGGTTAGGAAATTCTTTGGGGTCAAGAACATAACCTGACTTTCCTAAAGAAATGGCGCTACCATCATAGTCCGAAATGACTTGAGGATTTATGTTTTCAGCATTAAAATCAGCGGTATCCATATGGGCGATAAAGCCGATTTTGTGTTTAAAACGAGAATGACTGGCAGGTAGGGTGCCAATAAGGTAGCCATTTAGGGGATTGTAGTGTACATCTTGTAAGCCAATGGCTTCCATCTCGGGCTGCAAGACATCCAAGGCAAAGGCCACTTGGCTGTGCGTACTTGGTGTTGTTAAACTGGTCGCATCGCTGCGAGTATTTACTTTTACATAGGTTAAAAAACGCTCTAGTAGCTTATCATAAGTCATAATTCACCTCAATAATTTCCAATTCTATTATAGCATAAACCTTTTTAAAAAAACTGACTGGTATCAGTTTTTTCCTTGTTTACAGTTATATAGTTTTAGAGAAAACATTAGTATGTTTTGTTCACAACTGCTGCGACTAATCAGCTTTGGCTGATGGGACAGATTTGCTTAAGTTTAGTAAACAAGTCTAGCCTGCTGCCTTATTTTACTCTGTGTGATCTTTAAACAAAACTGATACCAAATGCTGCGCTGTCTGCGACCAAGTGAAATGCTCTTTGACGCGCTGTTGTAAATTTTCCTGCAGGCTTTGGCGTTTGGCAGGCTGGGCTACTAAATCTTCCAGGGCACTTTGTAGGGCCTGTTGATTTTCTTCAATAATAAGCCCAAGGTCCGCATTGGTGATGACCTCTACCGTTCCACCGCGGTCAGTAGCAATCACGGCACAGCCTAATAAGCCAGCTTCTAAAATCGAAGTGGGCAAACCTTCTGGGTACATGGATGGATAGGTAAAAATATCAGTCTGGGCTAGAAGAGACATGGTCTCGTCATAATTCAATTTTCCTAAAAAATGAATCTGTGGACTTTGGTAACGGGCTTTTAACTCGGCCAAAATCGGACCATCACCAGCAATTTGGAGCTGAACAGAGTCTGGAAATCTTGCGGTTGTAAACGCTTGAAGCAGCATTTCAACGCCCTTTTCTCTGAGGATGCGGCCGGCATAGGTGATAAAGAGGGTACCGTCTGGCTTCTCTTTGTAGGTTGCTTGCCCAAACTGCGCCAGCAAATTATCTGCGACCGAATTGTAAATAACCCCATCAGCTTGGATGTTGAAGTGTTTGAGCCAATCGGCGCTCCTTTGCGATACGGCAAAAAAGCTAGGCTTATAGGCCTTGACGCGTCTGGTTAAGGCATGCTCATAGAGTGCACCAAAGCTATCCAAAAGCTTGTTATTTACTGTAAAGTGGCTACTACCATGATCAAGGACTAAGGCTGGTACTTGTTTTGTTTTGGCATAATCAAGTCCGATGAGTGTGGTAAGCTGAAAGCGGGTATTGCAGATGACATAGTCTACTGATTCTGCTAATAGGCGAGTATACAGGTCTTGGAAAGTCTTATTTTTGGCCAACAACGGATAACGTTGCTTAAATAGCGATTGGCTCGGCAGTCGGTAAATTTTGCGGCCTTGATTGACTTCGTAGTCGGGTAAGTTAGCATGATTACTGGTGACAATAATGATCTGATAGCCTAGCTTGACTAACTCGAGGGATAATTTGTCCGTGTAGCGTTCGATTCCCCCTAAAAATGGCAGAAAATAACCTGAGAAAAACACGATTGTCTTAGTCTTGTTCATCTTGATTTACCTCCATCTGCAGACCATCACGCAGGCCTTTGGCCATGGCTGTTATTTTGGCCCATTTATCCTCTTCAAATAAAAGCACCCGTAAGAATTCATCACGAATATAGACATATAAGCCCTTGGTCAACTGCCTGTCGTATTTTTTCTTAAGATAGATGGTATTGCGCACCATATAGTATTTACGAAAGGCGGAATGGTTATAAATATAGCGTTTTTTGCCTAAGAAATAAACTTGTCTAGCATGACCGATTTCATGGTCAAATCCAATGAATGCTATTTTATAGGTGTAATAGCCCAGCTGGCTATAGTGAAAATTCAAGTCAAAATCAACAAGATCAATAAACATCTTGTCATCAAAGCCCTTGCTTTGGGCAAAGATAGCAGTATTCATAAAAGCTGCTGAGGTAATGCATTTATCAACGATTTCATATTCTACCTCAGGTATTTGGATTGCTTCTTTATTAATGTCTTGAAACAAACAAGTGAGGATGCCTGCCTTAGGCAAATCAATGTAGGGTAAGTAAGAAGCAATTAAGTGAGGTTTCACTACGGTGTCTTGGTCAAGGGTTAAAAACCAGTCATATTGTTTGGAAACAGCATAGGATCCGATCTGATTTAAAGCTGCGGCAATCCCTCGATTTTCGTGCAAGGGAATCAGTGCAAGCTCTGGAAAACGGTCCTTAATTTGTTGGAAATTGGTTGACCCATTATCAACGATTAACACCTGATCAACCTGAGGTAGAATAGCTTGAACATTTGCTGCCAAGCGATCCATATCGGGATTAAAGGTAACAATACCTGCTAAAGTTTTTATCATTTTTTCTCACGTCTCATATCTGAAAACAAGCTTAACACGGGAGTTTTCATTACTATTATCATAATGGCATAAATCAAGACACCCACCATAGCTTGTAGGGCATAATTGAGGATGCTTACCGGCATGTGTGTATCCATTAGATGGAGGACAAAGGCCACTACCGCTGCGGCAATGCTATAGCGCAAAAGGCCACGGGTCAATTCTTGGAAGGTAAAGACATCTTTGAGGGATAAAGCCTGATAAGCAGACACCACCAATTCGGTCACGACTGTTGAAATGACCGCTCCCATCGCTCCTAACAAAGGAATCAACAATAGGTTCAAAATAACATTGCAAATCAAACCTGCCACAGCCGATAAGGTGTAGGCCGTCTGCCTACGCGAGGCGAGTAAAAATTGAGTGCCTAAGGCATTGCCATAGGAAATAAAAATAATCATTAGGGACTGCACCGCCATTAGAGGGCCAACTGGTTCATAGCCTTTCCCGAAAAAGAAGACGGCAAAACTAGAAGAAACTCCAATAACACCGCCAATCATCAACATAGAAAGGGCATTACTGAGATCAACTAATTTTAACAGCAAACGCTTGGCCTCATCGACTCTGTCCATGGAAAACAAACTGGATAAGCGCGGCAAAAAGACACCGCCAATAGCTGTTACAATGGTGAATAAAATGCGGATTAATTTATCAGATTGGTCAAAATAGCCCGCTGAAACGACCCCGTCTAAGGCCCCGAGCATATTTTTATTTAAAGAAAGATAGATCTGCATAGTGATCTGGGGCAAAAAAAGCATTAAGGTTGGCTTGAGGTGCTTAAAGATTTCCAATTGCTTAAAGGGAATCCAGATGACTTCCTTTCTTAAAAAGGGCCAAACTGTCAGATTACCTAACAACATCGAAAAAGAAATCAAAAAGATATACAGGCCTAAGTCTTGCCGGCTCTTAATCAGGACAAAGGTTAAAATGACGGTCGTTACCTTAACAAAGGTATTACGAACGACGATTTTTTTAAAATCTTCAACGCCGATAAAATACCAGGAAATATCAGTTAGGGTGGCTAATAAATTAATACCATTGAGCAAATAATAGATTTGCCAATCCTTTGACATAAAAACAAAGCCTAAAAAGAGTACAGAAGCAATCCCTACAGAAACAAACTTAAGAAAGACCAGTTCCCAAAAAACTTTACTTCTTTTGTACTTATTTCGCTGGACAAAGGCAATTTCGCGGTTCCCATATAGGGAAATCCCAAGGGCACCAATCAAGGTAAAATAAGTGACAATAGCACTAGTATAGGAATTAATCCCCACACCTACAGGTGTCAAGACACGTGAGACATAGGGCACGGTAAATAGGGGAATAATTAGTGTTAAGATTTGATAAGTCGTATTATAAAGAATATTTTTAATTAATTTCATGACTACCTCAAAATCAAGCTAATCACCGTATCAAACAACAACAAACCATTTGATACCAGGATGAGCCCCAACAAGAAAAGCGGCACAAGGCGCCTTGCTGCTTGGTTTAGGCGACTAGCGGTACTAGCAGCAAAAACTTGCAGCGTTAATAAGGTCGGGGTGAAATAGCGCCCTTGCACACCTTCGATGTAGCTTGTTCTGGCACCATTATAGTCTAGCATGATAAAAAATACTCCAAACACACCTAAGAAGAAAAAGGCAAGATAGGTCAAGCCAACCGAACGGCTCGCAATGAATTTTTCTTCTGAGAATAAAACGGCAAAAATCAATAAGTACCAAACGGCCGATACCCAGGTTGGAATATAGTTGAAACTAGGGTAAGGCGCTGCCAACCAGGAGGTAATGTCATTGCTTAGTAAATCCGTTCCAGCATAATTATAGCCAAAAGTCATCAAATAGCGACGAATCACAATAAAGGGGCCACCGTGCGGCAGTGTTACGATCACAAAACCAGCAAGTAAGAGGGCTAGGATTCCTAAACGCAGCCACCACTTGCTCTTGACATAGGCAGTGTACTGACTTAATTGTTGACGATAGGCTTGTGCTTGTGGATAGTCACAGTTTAGTAAGACCACAGGAATTAGCAGCAACAACAACCAATAATTTTGTTTACAGCCAAGCAGTGTCAAGAGTGTAACAAGTAAAAAAGCAATCAGACGTCGCTTGGTGATTTGCCGATCAACCAAGGTATTAATCTGTAATGCCATGAGCCAGGCAACAATTACAAAACCGGTCGCATCATAAGACAGACTAGCAAAGGCATTCAAAGCAACCGGACTCAAAAAGACAGCAAAGTAAATCAAGTGCCCTTTTTTGAGTGACTTTATAATCAACGTCAAGGCAGTAATTGCCATCAAGGAGGTGAACAAGCGAGCAACCGTAATCATCACTCCCATTGAAGGATAGATGAGCCGCCCTAGTCGTAAACCAATAGCCGGGATAACATGTCCCCAATAGACAAAATTAAATTTAGAATAGTTCACTTCGCGAGGGGCTTCTTGCCAGGAAATAAATTTGGCTCGGTTTAAATAGTATTTCTCAAATCGTGTCCCATCCTTATACGAATCTTGTTGAGACACCATGCCAGAAATAATATCCAATTCTCCATAACGAGAAGTATCAATAACGGTATTGCCAATACGACCAGAAACAGCCAAATGATATTGGCCGTCAGGTTCATTAAAAAATGGCATCAACAAGCTAAACACAAAGGTAATGGTTAAGCCAAGCACAAAAAAGGTCTTATAAATTGTTTTTGGCGAGAAAAATTCTGTTATTCTGTTCAAGACTGATGATTGCATGTCAACCCCATTATTTTTTAAAGATAAAGATTAGGTCGCGAATGCGATTTGAAAACGTATCGTAATACTCTCCTTCAAAACACATTTGCTGCAAGGTTTTCCACAAATGCCGTGACCTTGCATTCTCTAAGCGCTGCTGGTAAAAGTGATAATACTGTGTTATGCGGGCTTCTTTTTTTGATTGCTTCTCATGTAAGACAGCTTTAGCAATGGTAAAGTAGCCAAGGACAAGGTTTAATTCATAGATTTGCCTAGCGTGAGTGCTATGAATATTTAATAAATGGCCACTGGCATTGCCACCATGGCGCCTGTGCAAACCTACTGCTTGGTTAAGATTATAGCCTGTTCCTAAAAGTCCGGCAATTCCTGTGGTTAAATTATCATGGGAAACAACCAAGTCCTTTGAGTAATGCTTTATGATTGTTTTTAGAAAGGAATGGCGCATACAAAAGGTCCAGCCCTGCCGGTAATTATGATAGGTGTAATCAAGTGGGTACTTAGAAAGTAGGGCCTGACTGTCTGCAAATTGATAATTGTGTGGGACAGTGGCCGCATCACCAATCGTTTCAATATCAATATCCGCGCTAAGTAAATCAATCTGCGGATGCTTTTGCATCATTTGAACTTGGAGTTGATTTTTATCAGCATACCAAGTATCGTCTTGATCACTAAAAAAAATATAATCTACATCTAATTCAGTGGCATCACTCATGAGTTGCCGAAAATTTAAGCGCCAGCCCAGATTTTTCGAATTGCGAGTAATAGACCAACCCGTGAGCTGATGACGCGTGATATAGTCTGTGACCAATGCCACTGTCTGATCAGTCGAGCCATCATCTCGCATGAGAACATAATCTGGTTGTAAGGTTTGGCGACGTATAGAATCCAATTGACTTAAAATAAAGGCTTGGCCATTATAGGTAGCCATTAGAACTGCTGTTTTTACCATAGGTGATTTATTCCTCAAAGCTAGCGACGGTTTGCTTGAGCCCATCTTCTAAGGTGATGTGGCGTCGCCAACCAAGTGCTTCTAGTTTGCTTGTGCTTAGGCGTGTTCGGCCCATTTTGCTGTAGGCTGCATTTTCGGTTTTTGGAATGTCAAAGACAACTTGTAGGTGTTTTTCAGCAAAAAGGGTGACCAATAATTGTGCCAAGTCTCGGATCATAATTGGCTGATCTTCATTAGCGACGTTATAAGCTTGCGCAATGTCGCCATTTAAAAGAATCAAAAAGAGTGCTGTGGTGGCATCGCTTAAATAACAAAAAGCTCGTTCGGCACTGCCGTCACTTTTTAAAACAATATCCTCAGCCTGCACAATGTTATTAATCAAATCGCTCATAATACGACCATCATTGGCAATTTCCATACCTGGTCCATACACATGGGCTAAGCGAGCAATGGTAAATGGCACCTGAAATTGATCATAATAAGCTCTTAACAGGCTTTCTGCTGCTCGTTTGCTTTCTGGATAACAAGCCCGGCTGGCTAAGATGTCAAAGGCACCATATGCCTCTTCATTGATTGTTTCAGAGATGGCCTTGCCATAAATTTCACGCGTAGACAAGAATAAGAAATTTTTCACGTGTTTGGCTTTGGCGAATTCCAATAAATTGAGTGTGCCTAGGGTATTGGCTTTAATGATACCTACTGGATCTGACAAGATGTAGCGAGGACTGGCGTTACTAGCTGCATGAATCACATAATCAACTGGACCAGCATAGGTCAAAGGCTCGTTAACATCATGCGCTAGCAATTGAAAATAGTCCTTCTCCAGCAAATCCTTAAAACGTAATTTCGCCTTTGGCAGATTTCTTGCGGTGGCCACTATCTGGACTTGCAGTCCCTTGTGCTCATTCAAAAAGGCCAGTGTATAAATCATGTAGGTCGCTAGCATACTGTTAGCCCCTGTTAATAGGACTGTCTGATTAGCTAAGCTTTGCCAGGCAATGGCCTGATCAGCAGTGATCTGAGCCAAGTCTCTTTGGACGCTTGGCTGGCTGTAGTGTATTGTTTTAGAATCCATAAATCTGTGCATTTTCCTTTGCGTCAAACAAGGCCTTGAACGTATAAAAATCATCAGGTGTCGTAATCTTGATATTTTCATACGGTCCTTCTACGATCGTCAGCTTTTTATTGTACATACCCATGAGGGTGCTTGAGTCAATAGCATTAGTAATGCCTTTAGCAATAGCATCACGCTGGACTGCTAAAATATCCTTGAGATAAAAGCTCTGGGGAGCCTTAGCAATGTAAGAACGCGTCCGATCAACGACCTCTTCAATTTCTTTTTTCTGATTGATTAAAACAACTGTTTCTTTAGCGGCAACTGAAGTGATGGCTGAGCCTGTTTCTTTTACAGACTGTATATTAGCTGATAAGAGGTCTTCATTGATTAAAGGGCGTACGCCGTCATGTATCAAGACAATGTCGTCTTCTCCTTTGGCTATTGCCTCAGCCGCCTCAAGACCATTAAAGATTGACAGCTGGCCTGTTTCACCACCTGGAACAACTTGTTTAACCTTTTTAAGGTTAAACTTATCTACCAAGTCATTCATAAAGTCCAACCATTCTTTAATACAGACTACAATAGTGGCATCAATCTCTGAATTATTTTCAAAAATTTCCAGTGTATGAACAATAATGGGTTTACCATGGACTTCCAAGAATTGTTTGGGACGCCCTTTTGAATTCATCCGGCTTCCGACGCCACCAGCAAAAATTATTCCAATATTCATACTAAGTTTCCTTCCAATACCATGTATAATAACTATGATTTTCACGCTTGTTTTCAGGAGGTAATTCCATGTAGTTCTCACCATAGAGTTGCCGCAAATAAGCATGAGCGTTTTTTATTTTACGCGCCTTAACGTTTTCAAATAGGACATCTTCGTATTCGGTGAAAATCTCTTTTGGGAAACATTCTTTCAGGCGATAACGCGAATCAGTATAGCCAATATAGGGGACATCCTGCTGATTATAGCTTGCCATTATGCGATCAACCCGCTCTGCTTGCTGTTTTGCCTGGCCATGGTATTTCAAAAAGCGAGGCAGGCCCAAAATTAAACGCGCATTGGCATAAAGTTTTCGTGAGCCACTTGCAAAGTTTGGATAAGTAGTACACATGAGGTTTGTGGCAGCTGAATGGACTTTTTTAAAGAAAGCTTGACGTTCTTTTGGACTTTCAGGTAAACGGTCCATCGGAAAAATATCAATAAAAATACCAGTCCAAGGATGAATGCGATCTGTCTTGCTGACATACATTGATTTGGTATGATACAGTTTAGCAAACGGCCATAAATTGCGCTCGAGCGAATGGTGTAATAACCGATAATCTTGATTTTTACTGTGTGCAAGGATGGCCATGAGGCGCTCATACTGGTCACGTTCTAGCATGAGATCAATATCATCATCCCAGGGAATAAAGCCTTGATGGCGTATTGCCCCAAGCAAACTTCCACCTCCTAGGGAGTATTCGATGCCATGCTCGCGTGCGATGGAATCAATATAAGAAAGCATTTCAAGTTGAACTTTTCTTATTTCTTCGACTGACATTTTTTTCATTACATTCCTCTTTAGCCCTGATTTAATTCTTTACATTGGTATTGGTGCACAGACAGATGCTGCTGGATTATTTTTTGATGATATAGTAGATAAGCACAAGGTAGAATAAGCTTACTGCTCCTACAAAAATAATAATAAGAGTGACTGGACTAATCTGTTTTTTAGGTTTGGACTGTTTTTGTGTGATCAAAATGGCATTGTATTCCTCAGAACCATATGCCATATCCACAATCGAACCATTGACCCGGTAGTTGGTCTCTTGGGCCTTTGCGATGGAATCATCATTCACCTGAAAATAAATCGGCTTTCCTTGGTTGACACTGGTATTTTTATGTACTGGCCATAAAAAGTACTGTCGCTGATTTGAAAAGCCTCTTAGTTTGTACAGGGCCTTGTTAGCTTTTGTTTGATTTTTGGCATCATATGCCCAAATCCGGTCATTGATAGGAATGGTCTTGGTTTGACCATCAGTATAGGTTGTACGATTGGATTGAAAAGCCAGGGCTTTTTGACTGTGGGGTGCCTGCATAAATTGCTTCACATTCAAATTAGTGTTGACCCATTGCCCTTGGCCTTTTGAGCTTGTTGCTAGTAGATATACTTTTTTCTTATGGATTTTACCTACTAAAAAACTCGGACCACTAACTGGGTTATTACTATCATCATGGGTAACAAAATTAATACCGTAGGACTCTACTTGAGGTGTGATGCGATAACCCTTAGCATCCTCAATAAACAGGCCTTGTTTTGAATAAGCACTATAAACATCGAGATTTTGCGTTTTTGGTGTCATTTCACCATTATCAGATTCAATGATTACTGGTAACTGATAATTGACACGGCCTGAGACATGCCCCTTAATCTCTAAGGTTCTTACGGACTGGTCAATATTAGAAAAAGTGAGCTTATCAATAGAGCCTAACTTTGTTGCGTAGGTGGTTAAATCCTTGCTTAGTTTCTTTTGCTCAATAGCACTTGCACCTGATTGATCAGCAGTGAGCTGAATATGACCATCTATAAGCGTGGGGCTATTTTTGACCGCAACAATTTCTCCCTCTTGAATAGTGGTCCGTAATTTTGGTTCTACAACCTTAGTGTAAGGAAGATTGGTCTTATCAACCACAAAGTTCGGCGAAACCCTTACCACGATTTGATCGCTCTGTATCGGAATCTGATAGGTTACTTCTTGTCCATACTCCTTACTGATATTTTCTTCTTGCTGTTCAAGTAAGACCGGCGCCTGATCCTTTATTGTATTTCCTAAATAAACTGTTGCTCCGTCTTTAACATTAAGGGCTTTAAAGCTTTTGCGGATAGCTGTATCTTGGAAGATTGTAAAGCCCTTCTCAACGTGACCGACAGCTCGTCCTTTTTTATTGGTAAATTTATAATGGGTGTTATTAGGGTTTTTAAGCAGTACTTCACTTTTTAAGCCATTGACGTATGTCAGGTAACTTTTATTATGCTGAAAAAGTAAGGTGACAATTTTTTCGGCATCAGCCTGACTATTTTGGATATTGTTACCAAACCGGTATTGGCCCATTGCAACCTGATCATGGGAAACCTGATAGTCTTTTTTTACAGTCTCAAAAGTAAAGTGGGAAAAGTCATTTGGAGCAAATTTCCCGCTTTTGATTTTGCGCAAAGCTGTTTCATAATTGAGTGCATAAATATGAACACCATAGCGGGGCTCATTATCATAAATAAAATAAGCTGAAACATCAACTTTGGGATAATGCTGCGCTGCCTTTTTTGAATGAGAGCAAGCCGACATAACCATTACAACTGCCATTGCCAGGGTCAAGAAAACATACTGTTTCTTCATTGATTCTTTTCCTTTAATTCCTTTTCTTCGAGTTCTTTTTTCACTAATGAAATTTCTTGAATCAAACGCTTAATCTGTTCATCACGCTTGGTATTACTGCTTATGTCGAATAATTCTAAGAAAAATAAGAATAAGATGGCACCAAAGAGTAAGAAATTCATGGTTAAGGCAAAACCAAGTCGGTGAGCCACAAAGGAAACAACACCTGGAAAGACACTGATAAAGACTAATGAAATCCCCACTAATAACCAGGGCAAGGAGCGTTTGACCGAAAAAGTATTTCTATTAACCATACGAACAATCATGTACAGTAATAGCACTGCCAGCAGGAACATTTCAATTTGTAGGGTTAAACTCATCTAGGCATCCTCCTTTAAAAACCCTGCTATAATAATTGAGGTTAAAACATCTGTCATGTAAAAAATAGCTTTTAGGCTGCTAATGCTTGAGACACCGGCTTCTCTTTCAAACATATTGGCAGGCACTTCCTTTAAGCGAAAGCCCTTTTTCAAGAGTCTGGTGGTTGATTCTGGTTCAGGATATTGTACTGGGTAGTGGTCAGCAAAATAAGCAATCACCGTCTTATTGGCTGCGCGATAGCCACTTGTTGTGTCATAGACGCGCTTGCCTGTTGTTAACTTGATTGCATTTGAGATGAGGTTGATGCCTACACGCCGCATAACAGTCGATTGAAAATTTTCGAGTGTCTTATTCACAAACCGAGACCCAATGACAAAGTCGGCCTGATTAGCCAAAATAGGCTGAACCACATTTTGAATACTACGAATATCATGCTGGCCATCTCCATCAAATTGGACGGCAACATCATAATCTTGGCGTTGGGCATAAATGTAACCGGTTTGAACACCACCGCCAATACCTAAATTTTGGACGAGATCAATATGATTAAAGCCATGCTTATCTAAAATAAGCCCAGTATTATCTTTAGAACCGTCATTTATAACCACATAATCTAACTCAAATGGCAAAACAGTCGTTGAACGATAGGCTTCAATGGTTCGAACTGTTTTTTCAATGCTTCCTTCTTCATTATAGGCAGGAATAATTAATAATACTTTTTTCATTTTGTTCTCGCATTATAAAGATTTGTTAGGAGTAATAACCGAAAAACAATGATATGTTTCCATTGATTTTTGGTGTAGCGATGCTTGATGAGCCGTCTAAGCCGTTCTCTAAACGGCTGCTGATCAAAATCCACATAGTCTGCTAAAAGCTGATGCTTCTCAGGCGTAAGCTCTGTCGCATAATCATCAATGATATGTTGGGCCTGCACTTGGGATTGATGAATTAAGTGCCAGTAACGGGTAAAGAGTTTTTTAGGGCCCTGGCGAAATAACTTAAAACGCTTGTCTAAGGTTCGTGCACCCAGCACATTATTGGCATGCTGACGGTATAATTCACCAGGCTGATCAATATAAATTAACTTTCCAAGGGCCGTTGCTAGAAGCGCCAAATACCAATCATGCATAATAAGGCCATCATAGCGGGTCCATTTTTGCGCCAAGGCATGGTTAATTGCCGAAACTCCACCTGTAACAGCGTTTTCTGTTAGCTCTTGGACCAGTTTAGTATTAGGATGGGCTGATTGTGAGCGAATCATGCTTTCGTTCAAAACATTGAGGTCTTGATCAACCACTTTAAGATCCATATAAACCATCACAGGCAACTGCGCAGGCTGATTTGTAAAAGCGCTGAGCTGAGTCTCAAGCTTGTCTTTTAACCAAACATCATCTTGATCACTAAAACAGTAAATGTCCGCTTGATCATACTTTAACAAGGTGTAAAAATTTTTAATGACCCCAAAGTTTTGCCGATCATCACGATTAATAAACTGAATTCTTGAATCTTGTGCTTCAAAGGCCTTAATGATCTCGGGGGTTTGATCAGTCGAGCCATCATCTCGAATCAACAGCTTCCAATCTGTCACTGTCTGATTTTGAATGCTTTGAATTTGTTGCGCTAGGTAAGCTTCACCATTGTAGGTGGACATCAAAATATTAATTTTCATCTAAAAATAAAGCCTCGTAGGCTGCGACTATCTTTTCCCAAGTATAAGTCTGAGCCATGTGTTGTTTTGCTTGCCTGCCTAAGTCTTCAAAGGTCTCTTGTTTATCAACGCTGTCAATCAGCTGCGCTAATTCCTGGTTTTTCTTGGTCCAATACAGGGCTGTTTTCTGGGCGACCGATTGATTAAAAGGGACGTCTAAAACTAAATTTAAATCGGTATGGGCAAGTGCTTCAAGTAAGCCAGGATTAGTTCCTCCGACCTCATGTCCATGAATATAGGCAAAGGCATTTTGCCGAATGTAGCTCAAGAGTGCCTTGTCATAGACAGTGCCAACAAACTTAATCCGAGCATCCTGAGTAAAGCCGGTGGCATGTTTCAATTCAGTGACATAGGAATTCCCTTGGTAATTGCAAATAAGGACTAAATCACGTGAGGTATCACTGGCCATAAACTCCCGAATCAGTGTTTCATAGTTGTTTTCAGGCACAAAACGACCAACAACTAAGTAGTAACCTTTTTCAGTAATGCCGTGTTTTTGAAAATAGCTGCGAACCTGATCACTTTGAGCGGTTAAGCTAGATTGGGTCAGATCTGTACCATAGGCAATAAAGGTTGTCTGTGACCATGGGTAGACTTTCTGGATATAATCAGCAATCCCCTGATTATCTGAAATGATCATATCTGCGGCTTTAGTCATTTGTTTTTCAGCATATTTTAAGTACCGTTGTACCGGCTTTGACCATTTTGCCCGCTTCCATTCTAGACCATCAGGATTGACAAAAAGTTTGCCTTGCATCTGATGGATTTTTTTAGCAAAGGGCTTAATAAAGGCACCTATGGTATTTCCTAAAACATATACGATTGGCTGTGAGATGTGATGTTGCCGACAATAGTCTAAGGCATAGCCGATAGCCATCATATCATACAGAATAACACGCGCTGCTCCAACTTGAGGCGGATTAATGAAAAAGCAATCAACACCCAAGTAGGTGTCATGTCGCTTGTGCTTTGTATCTGATAAACAGGCAACATGATAGCAGATTTTATCAGACTTTCGATGAGAGACTAGCTCTTCAACAAATGTTTCAAAACCCCCATAGTTTGCAGGCAGTCCTCGACTACCTATGATAAAAACATGCTGCATGTCAATAAGCCCCATTCTAGAAATAATCCATGTTATTATAACATAAAGCAAGGGCAAAAGCGATAAAAAACCAATGCAAAGCGCCTCAGATAGACTGATTTACACCCCTTATAGCCCTTCTAACTAACAAGAGTGTCTAGAATAGCTTAAAAGCTGGCGATTAGCTTAGCGATGCAAGGTAGGCGCTAGCGTTTTCTTATAAAGCAAACGCATCAAGGATTTCTTGACTTTTACCATGAATTTGGATATAACAAAACTATGACATCGAAAATTACCATTAAAGATATTGCGCGAGAAGCAGGCGTTTCTGTGGCGACGGTTTCTTACGTATTAAACCAGCGCGACGATCAAAAAATCAGCGAAGAAACCCGCAATAAGGTCCTTCATATTAGCAACCTTCTTAACTATACACCTAATCAAGCAGCCAGATCATTGGTGACACGTCAATCCAACAGTGTGGTTCTTTATTATAAATACGCTGATTCTATCCTAGCTAGAGCAGAACAACTGCATACTATCAACTGCCTTTCTCAGCGACTGCATGAACAGGATTATCAACTGGTCTGTCTCAATGAAGATAGCATTGAAAAATTTGATTGGGCTGATTTAATCTTGACTTTGGATATTGATAATGACAGCTTTTATAAGATTGGAAAACTTAATTTCAAACCTTTAATTGCTATTGACAGCTTCATCGATGATCCCCTCTTTTTTCAAATTAATACAGATTATGTGGCTCTCAAAGACCAGGCAGATCAGTTTTTCAATGGTGATACCTATAGTCTACTCACCTTGCCTATAAATAATCAAGAACGGTATGAGCATATCTCTTCTCTTTTTCCACAGCTACATATAGTTGATGATATGAGAGAACTAACTTACTTTGAAAAAGATAATCTTTTGCTGATTGATGAGAGTTTAAATCAATTCTTTGGCAACAAGCCACAGAACCTCTATTGTCCAAGCTTTCATTCCCAAAAAGGCCAAGTCATCTTAAATGCTATCGAATGGGCCAAGAAACGCCAGTCCGATAAAAATCACAACCTTCTGGTGTAATAGCAGAAAGTTAGTCTATATCTGACCACCCTTTTTAAGAAAAACCCTTTCCCCTCGTCTGGAGGAGAAAGGGTTTTTATGTTAAGGATCAACTCATACCTTCAAATCGTCTCTAAAATGCGTTTTATAAAATACCACAGTCAGCATCAGTAAGGTTCCAAACACTTGGCAATTCATGACTAAGATCGGGTCCTGGATAAAAAAACTCAGTAGGATAGCTAGCAAACTTGGCCAAGCCAAACAATTAACCATCAATCCAAGACCTTCTGAAAAGCTTCGAATCATAAACAAGCGTGATTGTTTTGTCAGAGCCAAGAAGAAAGCACCCAGACCAATCACAATAACAGTTCCCACATAGACCATGAGGACAAAACTAAGCAAAAGAAAAGCAAGTACACTGGCTTTGTTACTGTCATACCATTGCTGGTTGACAAAGGCCCTAACTGCTTTGGCTGTCGTCAACGTGACCAATGACTGGTCCTTACCTCTAACTTGTGCTCTCAGTTCCTTGCCTTTTGGCTCAATAAACCGCCACTCATTGTGAGTAACAATAATTTGTCTGGTTGATTCTGCTGTTAATTTTTCTAAGTCTCTCTTTGTCGGTAAAACAGCTAGCACTAATTCGCCATCTCGACAAATGAGAGATGGACCCTGAAACGTATTTTCCTCAATTTTGCCTTGCGTCAATGCGTGATAAGTCTTGTCCGTGATGGGAGCCAAACTCTTAGCCACAATCCGCTCTAAGGGATACGTTGGCATGCGAGCATAGTGTAAAGTGACCGGAATCATCATTAAGGCATTCAAAAAAACAATGATCAGAAGGTTTTGCCACCAAGAAAACTCACCTCGACTGGCAAACATTGCCTTAGGAGATCGGCAATGCGAGATGTAAGAAATAGGAAATTGCTTTTTATCTGGCATTAAAAATACTCCTTGTCAACTTAGCCCTTGGTGCCACCACTGGTTAAACCTGAAACAAAATTCTTTTGTAAGAAGAAAAAGAGAACTGAAATAGGCACTGCAATCAAAATAGCTCCCGCAGCAAACAAGGTTACCTTGGGATTTCTAGCATCATTGGTGATAAAAGACTGCAGACCAACTGCTACCGTATATTTTTCTTGAGCGCGTAACAAGAATTTAGCCAACATAAAATCCCCAAAAGGCCCCATAAAAGCCCATAAAGATTGCACTGCAATCATCGGTCGTACAAGGGGAAGGACAATCTGATAAAAAGTTCTAAAATGTCCAGAACCATCCAACTTAGCAGATTCGTCTAAATCATAAGGAACTGTGTCAAAATAGCCCTTCATCAACCAGGCATTCATCGGAATACCACCACCCACGTAAATCAAAATCAAAAACCAATACTGATTTAAAGCATTAAATAGCCAGGCCATGACAAAGTAAGCCGTTAAAGCCGCCATCGTAGGAACCATTTGGACGACTAAGAAAAAAACCAAACTTTTTTTGCGGCCAAAGAAATGGTAACGGCTATACGCATAGCCTGTTAAGGTAATGACGGCTACCTGAATCAGCATCGTAAAGAAGGCCACAATTAAGGTATTCCAATACCACCGCAAATATAAGGTATCTTGAAAGAGCGTCCTAAAGTTAGCCAAGGTCCACGGCCCGTTAAAATGAAAGCTAAAGGCTGTTGTATTTCCTGGTCGAAAAGCTGAGCTGACCGTTACTAGTATTGGAAATAAAATCACGATAGCTAAAGATATTAGATAGATATAAGTTAATAATTGGGCTAAAAAACGTTTGTGTTTCATTGACATTGCAACATAAGTCTTTCTCACTATCTCTCCTCCATATCAAAAGCTTTAAATTTCCTAAAGGTAATCAAAGACACTGAAATCACTATTACAGAAATGATTAAGGTCACTGCTGATGCCATTGAAAATTGTGGTGACGTCTGTGTAGTTAATTTATAAATCCAAGAAATCAGTATGTCGGTTGTCCCAGCTCCGCCTCCAACAGTACCAGGTCCCCCATTATTAAAAAGGTAAATAATAGAGAAGTTGTTGAAGTTAAAGGTATATTGTGAAATAAGGGTTGGAGCTGCAACTGCAAAAATCATAGGTAGCGTAATATGACGGAATTTCTGCAAGACGGTCGCACCATCAACTGTTGCTGCTTCGTACAAATCAGCTGGAATGGCCTGCAAAATGCCTGATACCAAAATGTAGATATAGGGAAATCCTAGCCAACCTTGCACCATAATCACAGCTACCTTTGTCCAAAAAGGATTTGTCTTCCAAGGCACAATGCCAAAATCAACAAAAGGAAGGAATTTCTCGATGAAAGGTAGAACTTGAACATTCATGGCTCCAATAGAATCATTAAAAAAATTACCAAAGCTCATAATAGAGATAAAGGCTGGAACTGCCCACGGTAATAAGAATATCACACCAAAGAGGCGTTTTCCTCTAATAAACGACTGATTAGCAATAACAGCCGTGGCAATGCCAATAATAATCTGAAGACTTGTCGCTGCTAGGGTCCAGATCAGCGTCCATGACAAAACAGACGTAAAAGCTGTTTTGAAGGTGCTTAATTCTAAGATATTAAGGAAGTTTTTCAAGCCCACCCAATCCAATAAGCGATAAGGAGGGATATGCCTAAAATCGTAATTGGTAAAGGCAATTAATAAGGTCACCAAAACCGGAAAAATAATCGCGAAAGCCATGGCCAAATAGGCAGGAATAATGAGCAAGTAGGGAAAGCCCTTTTCATAAATAACCTCAAGGGTCTCCTTGGCTGTTACAGGAACCTTTTTACCTTCATTTTGTTGTCGAGTAACTAACCTAGCATCCCTCATAGCAACCAAATGAAAAATGACAAATAAGGCTAAGATAACTAATTGCATAGCCCCTTTAATCAACATGAACAAAGAGTGATCTTGCATGGGGACACTTCCAAGACTGTAAAGACCTGCTAAAGCAGGAATTCCCCAAAACACCATTTCTAACAATTCCAGCAAAAAAATAAGGAGCAAGACCACGCCTTTAACGGTTTGCTTATTATATAATTGTCCCAAACCTGGGATAAGAGATAGCCACATAGCTAGATGGGGCTTTCGCTGTCTTTGGTTATCTACCATTTTTTATTCCTCTTTCCATAAATGATTTAAGGCTATCCTCCTGATTGTACTAACCACTTTTTAAGTTGGCTAGTTTATTTTTTGATGGTAATGGTTTGTGCTTCATGGCCTATCTTTATAGTATAAGTCTCAGGACTTGTCCACAAGACATTACCAGCACCATCTTTTTTAACAAGTTTGACTGCTATTTCTTTATTGATTGGTAAGTTAACATCAAAGAACCAGTTTGGATACTTGGCAATGGTCTGAGTATTATTAAATAGAGGACCAACAGCATTTTTGGCATCATTTGCTCCCATTTCAAAAACATCACCCATGAGATATAGTTGTTCTCCTAGTTTTGTCTCAAAGTTATTGACTAATAAACGAACAGGAACTTGTTTATCAGTCAAAACTTCAAAGGCTTGATAACTATTGCTGGTTTGCTTATCAGCAGTTGTCACTGAAATATTATAATAATTAGCTGACACCGTTGGTACTTTTAAAGTGATAAGAGTATCTGACCAAGAAAGGATTTCAGCAGAGGTTTCTCCAAAGGTTACTTGACCTTTAGTATTACCAAAACCTTGACCTGAAATAGTAATCGTATTTCCAGGAATACCAACTGAGGCATCAACATCTCCAAGTTGAGGCGCTTTGTCTTCGCCTTCATAAGTCCATACTGCGACTTGACCAGCTCCCAGTTCAAAGCTATTAATAGTACCATCCATTCCAACTGTTAATTCTTGACCACCAAGCAGACCTTCTAATTTGTCCTTGTATTTATGTTCAGGCAAGGCTGTTTTAGCGTTAGTAATTGTATAACCATTGGTTTGATCTCTATTAATAGCTACTAGAGCGACATCATTACCAAATTTACGCTCAAATACCAAAACATGATCATTTATCCAACGTTGTTCAGTTGTCCCATAAGCTAAAGCTTGATTTTGTTTTCTTAAAGGAGCTAGTTTACTGATTACTTTGTAGGCTTGTGACTCTTTATTAAAACTTGGCATATCACCACGATTATCAGGATCTTTATCACCTGTTGCATACTGCTCTGTGCCATAATAAATATTAGGTACACCTCTAGACGTTAAAAGCAAGACATAAGCTTGATTAACAGCGGTTTGATTACTAGCCACTTTTGTTGCGAAGCGTTCCATGTCATGATTATCAATAAAGATCACCTGATCCGTCACTTCATTAGTCACGTAATCTCTATTCTCAAGAACCCTATAAAAATCTCGCATAGTAAATGTTGAAAAACCTGTATATAACCGTCTAACAGCCTCGGCAAATCTAAAATCTAAAAGCCCCATCCCGCTATTGTTAGCAAATGTCGTCATATCGTAATCATCATCGGTATGTCCTGAAAACCATTCCCCAAAAGTAAAAATATTATGCTTTTCATAGATATGGCTCAACCAATTTTTTTGCCAACCTTGTGACATATGCTTAACAGCGTCAACTCGAATGCCATCAATACCCATGTCTAACCATTTATCAATAGCTTCTTTCATGTACTGATCAACCTTTGGATTGATGTTATTTAAATCAGCTAGTCCATACATTGAATGGTAAATAGAATTTTCATATGTGCTAAAATTAGTCCAAGACTCGTGATTGAAAATCTTATCCTTATCGTCTGAAAATTTACCAACCAATTCACCATTTTTATATAAAGCGCCATCTTCTGGGAAAATTGTTCCTTCTTTTTCGGCCGTGGACGTATGATTAGGAGCAAAATCAATAACAACTTTAATATGGTGCTGATGAGCCACTTGAACTAATTGTTGAAAATCTGCCTCAGTGCCAAAATGCTGGTTCGTTTTAAAGAAGTCCTTAGCCCAATACCCATGATATGCAGCACTACCATTAGAAGGATCAACACTATCGATATTTTCAACAGGAGAAGAAATCCAAATAGCAGAGATTCCCATATCCGTCAGATAACCATCCTCAATCTTAGCGATAATTCCTTGCCAATCGCCTCCATGATATTTTTTAAGGTTATTTTTATCAAAAACATCAGCGTTACCATTATTGGAGGCATTACCATCGTTAAAACGATCCGTTACAATCTGGTAAATTGTGTCTGTCGAAAAATCTGCTTTGTTGGTGACAGAAGCATTATCAGCAGCAAAAACAGTTAGTGGAAATGAGATTAAGCCAATTAAAATAGCACTTTTGGTTAACAACTTATAAGATTTGAGATTCTTTTTTTTCATCACTTTTTCCTTTTCAAATGTTTCAAATAGCCTTCTGGTCACTTATCACTACAAAGCCCCCTGGAAGCAATTGGGCACGCTCTTTGTCCACCTTATTACCAGTTAACACTTGCCCCTTTTCCTTAATAGGATAAGCAGCCTCCCCATTGTTAAAAACAAGCGTAATGATTTGTTCACCTAAGCTGCGCTGTAGAATGAAGCAATCTCCGTCATGAGCAATGCTGATTGCTCCTTCTTGAAGAGCCGGCTGCTGACGAAGAGTGATGATTTCCTTCACCTTATTGAAGAAGACTTTGTCCCACCCAGCGTCATTCCACGGAAAACCTCGCCGCGAATCTGGGTCGTAACCTCCTTTCATGGCTACCTCTGTCCCATAATACAGGCAAGGCATCCCTATAAACGTAAAAAGTAATGCTAAAGCAGCCAGAAGTTTGCCTTTTGACCCCTTAACTTGAGTGAAAAAACGATGTGTATCATGAGAATCCAAGAGATTTAAATTCATGCGATTGACTTGCCAAGTGTTTCGCATCAAGATATGACTTAATTTTTCAGCCAATTGCTTTGACGTCATGGTTTCAAAAGCAAAATAATCTAAACATGCTTTGGTGAAAGCATAATTCATGATTCCATCATATTGGTCCCCTGCCAAATAAGGATAGGCATCATGCCAGTTCTCACCAATCAAAATGGCATCTACTTTTTCAGCTTTAATGACTTGGCGAAAACGTCGCCAAAAATCATGAGACACTTCATCAGAAACGTCTAAGCGCCACCCATCAATATCAAATTCCCTAATCCAGTATCGTCCAATCTCAATCAGATAGTCTTGAACATCTCTGTTTGAGGTGTTCCACTTTGGCATATAGTCACATCCGGCAAAGGTCTCGTAGTTAATCAGCTCCATTGATGGGTAATCATCATGGAGCATAAACCAATCAAAAAATTTAGACTTCTTGCCATATCGCAAAACATCTTGAAATTCAATCGTATCACTGCTGGCATGATTAAAGACAGCGTCTAGGATAATCTTGATTCCCATTTGATGGGCCAAATCAATCAACTCTTGCAAATCGTGCTTACTACCAAATTGAGGGTCAATAGCATAGTAATCACTAATATCATATTTATGATTACTAATGGACTGGAAAATCGGGGTTAAGTAAATCACAGTAATCCCTAGATCCTTGAGATAATGTAACTTGTCTGTAATCCCCTTTAAATCTCCACCAGCAAAACTTTTAGGAGTTGGTTTCTCTAACCAATCCATGTTGACATAACTGTCATCTTTTTTCCAATCCCCACGATTAAAACGATCAACAAAAATTTGGTAAAAGACCGCGTCTTTTGTCCAAGGAATGACCTGATGAACGTCTACTGCATTAATATAAGGCATTTGAAAGAAATTATAAAAACCATTCGAAAAATCATAGCTAGTGGTTAAGCCATCCTCACTAAAATAATAGATCTGACCTTCTTCCTCAATTTTAAAAATATAAGCTAACCTTACGTCATCAAGCGTTAAAGTCGTTTCATAATAAGCATGTGCCTGATCTAGGTAAGCCACTGACATTTCCAATTCTTCTTGGAAGTCATGGTAACCATATTTTGGACCATACACCAAACTAACGGTTATATCTGCATCTTCTTTAGCGACACGTAATCGGATGACAAGTTCTTTTTGAGATAAGGCAAAGCAATATCTCGAATCAGGAATATGTAGCATTCCGGCAATATTCATTTCTACCTCCATTAAGTAGTCCTTCTTTAGTCACCCTTAGCTAATCGGCAAAAAGAGGCAAACTAAAATTACTCTTACTTGTTTTGTCCACTTCTTGTTTAACGTTACCAGCATTAAACTTAAAATAGAAGCTGGGTGCATTTCTTTGTCCCAGCCTCCCTTTTTCTACTTTATTCCGCGTATTTTTGTTCAATCGTTACCTTAATCGCCTTAGCTGCCTCTTTGGCTGCTTTAGAAGCTCCTTTCTTACCAGAAGCTACATTAAAGAACATATTGGCACCAGGCTCCCAAACTTCTGCCATTTCTGGAATATTTGGCATTGGTTGTGCACTCTCAAACTGACTAACCACAGCTTTTGTTAATTCGTTTCCTTCTTCTGACGCATAATGCCGAGCTGTTAAGTTAGCTGGAATTTCTTGCGTTTTATCATAGAATCGTTTTTGATTTTCCGTATTTGTCACATAGTCAAGGAATTTTTGAGCAGCTGTTTTTCCTTTAGAATAATTGGAAATAACCCAGGCTTTACCACCAGCAAAAGGTTGGTATTTCTTACCATTGATTAATGTCGGAATCTCTGTTACACCAAAGTTAACTCCTGCCTTTTTAAATGAACTTGCTGCCCATGGGCCGTCAACAATAACTCCAGCTTTTTTAGAGGTGAATTGCTCTGTAATAAAGTCACCGGCTTTTTTAGTGTCTTGCATTCCTTGCGGCCAGGTATTGTACCACTGTTTTGCGTAGTTTAAACCTTCCACAGTTCCAGAATTTCCAAGACCAAGGTCGCTTGGCTTAGTTCCATTATCACCAAAGACATAACTGCCGTAACCAGCAATCAACCCATAACCATAATAAAAATCTGTCCACTTGGCCAAAAAACCAACGGCTTTACCTGACTCAGAAGCAAAGGCAAATTTTGGATCTTTTTGCAAGCTTTCTAATTCAGCAAACGTTTTTGGAGCATCTGCCACCAAATCTTTATTATAATAAGCCACCAACGTTTCAATCACATCTGGTGCACCATAAGTCTTACCGTTAATAGTTACTAATTTCTTAACCGTATCATCAAACTCTTTACTATTAGCCAAGGCTACCTCAGCAATTTGACCTTCAGATCCAAGACCACCCACGCGGTCATAGGGGGCTAAAAAGACATCTGGCGAGGCCCCTGTTGGACCATCTGTTGATAACTTATCAAGTGTATCCATCATGCCTTCTTTTTTAACTTTGACGGTGATTTTATGTTCTTTTTCAAAGTCACCCTTAATGCTATTAATATAGTCAGCATACCCTTCATCAACAGAAACTACAATAGTCTTGCCATCTGCTTCTTTAGTTTTTTTAGCATCTTTAGTACCCCCACTCGTACAAGCAGTTAGTGTTAGCACTGGAGCCAATGATAATATTCCAATTACAGATGCTTTTGTCCAATTCCATGCCATAACATGTTCCTCCAAAATGTTTTTCCTTAATAACCAGTCACACAATCTATCTACTCTTGTCACATTAGCTGATAAATGGCTAACATAAGACGTCCAAAGTTAATAACTGTAGCCTTTAGTATTATATGACTTAAACGTTTAAGTTAATTTTATTTTATAGTAATCGCTTACAAATGTCAATATCTTTTAGCATTTTTCTAAAAACATTTAAATGATTCTTTTACCTCACCACTTCCACTTATGACTTAGTTCCTTTACCATGTTTTTATTCAGGTACTTCTTAATCTAAGAAAGACTTCTTACAACCATTTCAACCTATGAGCTGTTGCCTAACGCAAACCAAAAAACTCTATAATAGTCCTGTAGTGGGTGATTCCACAATGGCTATTATAGGGCTGTTTATAGCTATATAAAGTTAAATCCCCTCTGACTGATAATGAAAAGCACTCAGCATCAACATCAGACAAGTCTATCGTCTGCCACAAGTCATGGGATTGAAAGGTAGCAAGATTACTTTGAACATGCAAAAAAAGAAGACGTCTTTCGTCTCCTCTCGTGCTTAGCTAGTAGGCCACCCATTGCAGTTGATATAGAGTTCAAAAACCTCACTAAGATGATACTCCTAGCAAGGAAAGACTGTTGTTTGATTATCCATCGTTAGTCAGCGTGATTGCCTAGCTACCTGGCACACAGCTAATGTTTTTTGTTCTCTCTACCGCTACAGATAGCTGCAACAGATAAAAAGAATTAGCCAAGTCAGGCAAACAAAGCACTTGAAGGGGTTCCCCTTCTAGGTCATTGTCATTTTAAGGACGTTCTTGGCGGTAAAATTCTTGCAAGGCTTCTTGCCAGGTTGGAATAACAAAGCCAGTTGCTTTAGCCTTAGTCAAATTTAATGTTGAATTAAAGGGACGCTTAGCCTTAGCAGGAAATGCTGAAGAGTCTACTGGAACTACTTCGACTGCTGTATCTTTTAGGATTTCTTTTGCAAAGTCAAACCAAGTGGTATCTTCTTTAGCATCGTTAGACAAATGGTAATAACCAAAGGCCTTGTTGTTTTCAGCTAAATGACACATAAATTCCGCTAATGTGCGGGTCCAAGTCGGACGACCATGCTGATCATTGACAACTGTTAGGCGGTCATGAGTTTGGGCAAGGTTTTGCATGGTAAACACAAAATTTTTGCCATAATGACCAAAAACCCAGGCCGTACGAATAATGTAATAACTATCAAGATAATGTTCTACAGCTTCTTCGCCTAAACGCTTTGTCCGACCATACTCTGTTTGTGGATCAGGCTGATCTGTTTCTAGCCATTCTTCGCCAACTGGTTTATTGCCATCAAAAACATAGTCGGTTGAGATATACACCAAGGTGGCCTGATGTTTTTGACAAGCTTTAGCAACATTTTTTGTTCCAGTGACATTAATGGCATAGTCTAATGCTTTGCCTTCGTCTTCTGCTGCATCTACAGCCGTATATGCCGCACAGTGATAAACCAAGGTCGGTTTTACTTGCTCAAAAACCGATTCCACCTTGCTAAGGTCGGTAATATCCATTTCGGCAACATCAACAGCCACATAATCAACGGAGCGTTCATCTAGCAAGTGACGAAGTTCCGTTCCTAATTGTCCATTACTACCTGTAATTAATATCATAAAGTCTACCTATCCTTTCCTTCTTGCGGTTTTTGAAAGTTGGTTAATAACAATAAGGTCATGGCTATGGTTTCAACGACAGATTTGCGTCGTAATTTGAGGGAAAAAAGCAAAGCCAGTCGCTGAAAAAATGAGGCCTGATCCAGAGCAATAAACTGTTCAAAAAAAGTTTTTATCTGAGGTGCCATCTGTGCTTGACAATCCTGATATATCAATTGCGCTCGCTTGAAAGATGTGTCCATCATTTGCCAAAAAGTGGCGATGCCATACTGACGGCCATAGTTATTCAGAGACTCTGACTGTGCTTGCCGTCGCCACAAGGTAGTGCTAACAGGAATATAGACAACGTCACCTATTGCATAAGCCAAGGTGCCAAGATAGGAGTCATGGGCCCCAATTGGCTCAAACTGCCAGACCTTAGCTAAAGCATGGTTAATCATGATAGCCATTCCATTGATCTGGTTAAAAGCTATTTGCTCAGCTAGGACTGTTTTTTGGTCGTTTTCCTTGAGGAACGTTAGCTCTTCATCAACAGTTGTCCAAGTCGAATAGACCAATAACGGACGGTGAGCATCCTTGTTTTGACAAGCAGCTAAATAGACAGCTAGTTTGTCTGTTTTCCAAATATCATCAGCATCACACAGAACATAGAAATCCGCTGCTTCATACTTAACTAATTCGAAAAAAGTCCGATGTCCCCCAAGGTTTTTCCCTTTTCCTGGATTAATGAGACGAAACCGTGGATCCTGTGTGACAAATTCATCAATAATGGCCAGGGTTCCATCAGTTGATTGATCATCTCTAATGTTACAAATCCAATCAGAGTAGGTCTGCTTTTGAATACTTTCTAGCTGTGCACGCAAATGCTTTTCAGCATTAAAAGTGGCAAGACAAATAATCACTTTTTGAGGCATGTTGCTTCCTTTTTTCTACCCTCTATCTAATTCCCAATGCAATGCGGGCATAACGGCTCATTTTATCAGGAGACCAAACCGGGTACCAGACCAATTTGACCTCTACCTTGGTTACTTCTGGTACCGAACGCATAGCGTCATGAATCTGATCTGTCAATAAATCTGCCAAAGGGCAGCCCATCGTCGTCAAAGTCATATCAATTTCGGTATGGCCGTTGTCTTCAAAACGAATGTCATAAACCAGTCCCAAATTAATAATATCAATGCCTAACTCTGGATCAACAACCAGTTCGAGGACTTCCAGGATGCGATCTTTAATATGATTCACTTCCTCTAATGTATAGTTTGGATTTTCTGTCATTTGTTTCCTTTCGTTTTCATTCCAACGCCAAAGACTAGAGTCATGACTTCTTAAACAATCAATTCCAGGAGAAATAAAGGCTCCAGTCAGTCAAGACTAACAAGCTAGGTGGCCAAATCAAGCGATGAGGGCATAGAAAAATACCCCACCGAATCCCAGAATGATTTCCTCTCATCAAAGACAACTTATGCGGTATCATCCCTTTTTATTTACCAGGCGCCGACCTAAAACACCACACTTGGACCTCTTCGGCGCTTTCTAATTTCTTGGCGCCGACCTAAAACACCACACTGTGGTGTTTTAGTCCTCAATAAAGTCTCTTAATTGTTTGCTACGGCTTGGATGGCGTAATTTACGGAGGGCCTTGGCTTCGATCTGACGAATCCGCTCACGCGTTACATTAAAGACCTTACCGACGTCTTCTAAGGTACGCATTTTACCATCATCCAGGCCAAAACGTAGACGTAGGACGTTTTCCTCACGGTCAGTCAAAGTATCTAGGACTTCGTCCAATTGCTCGCGCAAAACAACCCGCGTAGTGTAGTCAACGGGATTTTCAATGACTTCATCTTCGATGAAATCACCCAAATGACTATCGTCTTCTTCTCCAATTGGTGTTTCCAAAGAAACCGGTTCTTGTGCAATCTTGAGGATTTCACGCACCTTATCTGGTGTCATCTCCATTCGCTCTGCAATTTGTTCTGGGGTTGGATCTTGACCAAGTTCTTGCAAGAGATTGCGTTGCTCACGCACTAATTTGTTGATCGTCTCAACCATGTGAACCGGTATCCGGATGGTTCTTGCCTGATCGGCAATAGCTCGCGTAATTGCTTGGCGAATCCACCAAGTGGCATAGGTGGAAAATTTAAAGCCTTTTGAGTAGTCAAACTTATCAACAGCCTTCATCAAACCCATATTACCTTCTTGAATCAGGTCCAAAAACTGCATACCCCGACCAACATAGCGTTTAGCAATTGACACGACCAGACGTAAGTTTGCTTCGGCTAGTCGTTGTTTAGCCTCTAGGTCACCTTGGGCTACTGCCACAGCCAGTTCTTTTTCTTCTTCACTTGTCAAGAGTGGCACAACACCAATTTCTTTGAGATACATCCGAACCGGATCGTTAACTTTGGCTGAATTACTACCCAGCAACTCCTCATCAGATAATTCCTCAGGTTTGGGCTCTTCAACAATATACTTGGCTGAAGGATTGCCATCTTTATCTGTAATCGAAATACCACCATCTGTTAAACGTTCTAATAAATCGTCAATTTGATCAGCATCCAGACTAAAAGGAACCACTAAGACTTTTGTAACTTCCTCATCAACTGCTGTTCCAGCTTTTTTGTGGTTGCGAATAAACTCGGCCACTTGAACATTATAGGTTGTAATTTCTTTTTCTTTTGCCATATTTTCCTCTATTCCATATTTCTTCGTTGCGCAATCAATTGTTCCAAGGTTTCTAATGCTAATGCATGGTTGCCATTGCTGCTTGATTCACGGATCTGTTTTCCTTGTTGTTGGATTTTTCGTTCCTGCAATAATCGCTGGCGCTTCAATAAGACCTCTTCGATTTCATTTGGTCCTATTTCTTTTGGCAGATTTTCTTCAAGCACACGGTAATAAGCCTGATTGATAGCCTCGGGCTGGTGGGACAAATCAACTGATGTAATCTCACCAGCTTCCTTTAACAGGTCAAACAAAACCTGAAATTCTGGCGTATCAAATTGGAAGTGATCTTTAAAGCGAAACTCATTTAAGATAACATCATTAGTCAGTAAGCGATGCAATAAATGTGTCTCTGTTTTGACCAAAGCCGACAAACGCTTTGATAAGGACAGATCAATCGTTACTAAAGCAGTCGGATCGTGGACGCCTTGCCTGTGCTTGCGATCTTGTAAACGTTGCTGATTAACAGCCTGCTCCACTTGGAAATAATCAAAATCTGGTAATAAATCAGCCAGCTTGTGGATATAAGTATTTTGAGCAGTGATTGAAGGACTTGCAGCAATAATCGGAGCTATCTTGTCCACATAAGCAATCTGTGCCTGCAAATTATCACTATTTTCTGGTTGCAATTGCTTCATCTGAAATTCAATATGGCTAATGCGGGATTGTTGCAACAACTGAGCAAATGCCTGTGCTGAATGCTTTTGAACAAATTCGTCTGGATCCAACTTGTTGGGAATTTGCACAATTTCTACATTGAAGTCTTTGAGCAATTCTAGGGACTTGGCTATAGCGTTTTGACCCGCCGCATCACCATCATAAACCATAACAATCGTTGAGGTTAAGGCCTTGAGGCGGCGAATGTGCTGTTCTGTAAGTGCCGTCCCCATCGAAGCGACAGCATTTTCAACACCTGCTTTATAGGCGGCAATAACATCCATAAAACCTTCCATGAGAAAAACTTCGTGGGTTTTAGTGATGACTGGCTTAGCCTTATCTAGATGATAGAGTTCATACGATTTATTAAACAGCTTGGTGGCGCGGCTATTCTTGTATTTGGCTTGCCCTGTTTCTTGGTCTTTTGATGTCCAAATTCGTCCGGAAAAAGCAATTGGCTGACCGTCTTCGTCTGACAAAGGAAACATAATACGATTGCAAAAGGCATCATAGATACGATTGTTTTGTTCAGAAACATTAAACAAGCCTGAGGCTAATAGGCTGTCTTCCTTGTATTTTTTGGATAAAGCTTGATAGAGATAATCGTTTTCTGCTGGGGCAAGACCGATTTGAAAATGCTTAATTAATTCATCTGTGAGCCCACGTTGGTAGAGATATTCACGCGCCGCTTGGCCATTTTTTGTGGTCAGTAAGACGGCCTGATAAAAAGAGACGGCGTCTCGATGAAGATCCAATAAATCTTGGTTGGGACGGACTTTTTTGGGTTGACCTTGAAAGATTGTTTTCTCAAGGGGAATCCCAGCTTTTTCAGCAACAATCTGCACACTTTCTAAAAATGGCACCTGCCGGTAATCTTCTATAAATTTAAAGACATCACCAGATTTTCCACAACCAAAGCAATGATAAAACTGTTTGTCTTCAATGACATTAAAGGAAGGCGTTTTCTCCTTATGGAAAGGACATAAACCTAAATAATGACGACCAGACCGGGTTAAGGGGACCACTTCTCCGATAATATCAACGATATTAACATCATGTTTTATCTGGGAAATTTTATCTTTGTCAATTGCCAAATCGTCGCCTCCCCATAGTAATCCCATTATAGTTTTATATTTCATTATAGCATGCCACCCTTTTTTTGTAAATTTAAAAGGACGAGTCGTATCGGTGGTCTAGGGGCCAAACTTATGATAAAATGGGCAAGAAAGGTTAGGAATTTTAGAATGATTAAAGAA
Organism: Streptococcus halichoeri; assembly: GCF_019774635.1. Taxonomy (NCBI): domain Bacteria; kingdom Bacillati; phylum Bacillota; class Bacilli; order Lactobacillales; family Streptococcaceae; genus Streptococcus; species Streptococcus halichoeri. The sequence goes on along the minus strand of NZ_CP081502.1, from coordinate 1,253,413 downwards.
CTCAAAGCATTTTTATTCAAAGGTAATGTCCTTGACTTAGCAGTTGCCGTTGTCATTGGGGCCGCCTTCAAGGCCATTATTGACTCTCTAGTTGGAGATGTCATTACACCTTTGATTTTAAATCCCGTCTTAAAAGCTGCCGGGGTGCAAAATATTGCCCAATTGACATGGAACGGAATCAAATACGGTAACTTCTTAGCAGCTGTTATCAACTTCTTAATTATTGGTATGACTCTATTTTTCGTTGTAAAAGCAGCCAATAAAGTCATGAGCTTTAACAAAACTGAAGCAGAAACTGTTGAAGCGGCAGCACCAAGTCAAGAAGAACTCCTTATGGAGATTCGTGACCTACTCGCTCGCAAATAAGCATAAAAAAGGGCCCTGTGGCCTTTTTTGCTGCTCCAATGTCGCAGCTCCATTGTTACTTGATTGACAAAGGACAAAAAGGCCTCCTACGCAGTCAAGATATACACCCACTCAAACGTTTATGCTATCCTTGTTACAGAAAAAAACGGCAATGCTAGCAACCGACATTAAAAGCAGCCCCTGCAAGGTGACTGCTTTTTTGCTTGTGCGCTTAGAATTTTTTACGTTTGCGTGCTGCTTCTGATTTACGTTTACGTTTAACAGAAGGTTTTTCGTAGAATTCACGTTTACGTGATTCTTGAAGAGTACCAGCTTTAGTAACAGAACGTTTGAAGCGACGAAGTGCATCATCAAGTGATTCGTTTTTACGTACTACTGTTTTTGACATTAATTTCACCTCCTCAAGATAGCGTAACATTTTCACGTTCCTAACTATATTATCCGTTTTTTCGGAAAAAGTCAACTACCTTTTTCCAAGATTTTATGAAAAATGGTTATTGCTTTCCATTCAAGGCACAGCGACTACTTCTACTTTTTCACCGCCCAGTAAGATAAGATAGGCATCAATCTGTTCAATACGGTAGGCTTGGCGTAGGGCCTGTGTGTAAAGTTGCATTTGGTGCTGGTAGCGATCGATCAGTTGCTTAGGGTCTTGGTAGCGATCTGTCTTATAATCAAAGACAACAATACGATCAGCCAACAAGATATAACCATCTATAATGCCGCGTAGGACAAAGTCTTCCTGGCTAGCAGGATCTGTTTTTAAGCTGGCAAAGGCAGCTTCGCGATGTAAAGTTACCTTGTGGTCCTGGATAAACTGGCCTAGTTCTGTCTGGTTAAAGAACTCATAGACTTTTTGAGTATCAAGGGCTTCTTTGACTGCTGTATCGGCATTGACCGCTTGACGGGCTGCTTCGATAACAGTATGGCTTATCGGTGCTTCTAGCGGGATACGCTGCATGAGCTCGTGCATCGCTGAGCCGATTTGACGTGCTTCTACCTGTTTTGCTTGGTCAAAATCAGGTAAAGTAAAATCCCCTGCTCTAGCGGCTTGACTATCCATGATTTGCACGCCATCCAAATCCATAATCGGCTGGTAAAATGCTTTTAATTGACTTGGGGTTCGGACGGTTGGTAGATTGATCGCTGCTGCGTACGTTTGATTTAAGGCATTGACTTCTTCTACCATTGCTATGGCTTTTGCGATTTGCGGACTCTGTCTAAGATCTTTTAGGTCAGTCAGATCAAGCCTTGATCTTGGCTGGAGTGTACCGATTGCCTCGTCAGTCAGTTCAGACGCGCTAACATAGGCCACCTGATAGTCTAAGTCCTTAGCTGAAAAGGCGCTAGCGATTGCCAAAAGCCACTCTTGAAAAGACAGTAACTTTTCACGAAGGTCTGTGGGTAGCACCTTGCCTGGACTGCTTGTGGGGTACTTATCCTGCAGCTTACTTTGGCTGCCTTTTCCGACAAAGTACAGGCCTTTTTCAGCCCGAGTCATCGCTACATAGAGGAGCCGCATTTGTTCAGATAACGTGGCATGGCGCAATTCTTGTTTATTAAGCTGATAGGCCACTGTTTCAATAGCTACCTTAACACTTGCTAGCTGCTTTTCGTGCAGCTCTTTTTTTAAGTCGGTCAGCCATTTAATCCCAACACCCTGGTTGCGGTTCAAAATCACAGGTGCATGAACATCTGTAAAACTAAAGCGCTGATCACAATTCATGATAAAAACATAGGGAAACTCAAGGCCCTTAGATTTATGTATCGTCATCACTGATACAGCATCTTTAGGCTGCTCAATAGGGACATCAGCCAGGTCATTGTCAGTTTCTAGGATGCGGTCAATCATTCGAATAAATCGCGATAATCCCTTAAAACCTGACTGCTCGAATTGCCCAGCACGAATGGCTAGCGCATACAGATTAGCTTGTGCTTGTTCGGCTTTAGCGCTTGTTCCTACATAGTCAAAATAGAAGCGGTCATTGTAAATTTGCCAGATTAAGGCATACAAAGAGTGACTCAGCGCATACTGACGCCAGGCTAAGAGCTGGTAGTGAAACCGTTCAATCTGCTGGTAGAGCTCCTCTGTGATCAAGTCAGGATGACTGCCTAAGCGGCTCAGGCTGTTTTTTAATTTGCCATAAAAGCTCTCAGCAACCTGATCTGGCTGAGACTGTAAGGCTATCCGAGCCAGCTGGTCTTCTGTAAATTGGAACATGGGTGATTTGAGCAAGGCGACTAAAGCATAGTCGTTGAGAGGGTTATTAATGGTGCGCAAGGTATCTAGCATGACCATAACTTCTACTGATTTGAGGTAATTAGCCTGACCACCATCGCCTACTACAGGAATACCATAGGCAGCAAATGTTTGAAAAATCTGTTCATTGCGGGTCCTTGAGCGGACCAACAAGGTTATATCAGAAAATGCAACCCCTTCTTCTTGATGGAGACGACTAATTTCTTTTACAACTAACTTGACCTCAAAAGCAGATAATTGTCCCGTTTCTTGATCAGGGGGCTCTTGGCCATCTGCTGCTTGTTCCTCACTAGCCTCTTTTGTATCAGTATCATAAATCAGTAATTGAGGCACTATCCCACCAAGTTCTTGTGTTTGAGTGTCACTGCCTGCAAGCAGCTCATGCTCTTTTTCATAAGTCACATCACCAATTGTCTCATCCATGAGATGCCTAAAAACACTATTAGTTGCTGCTAGGACTTTGCTGTGACTGCGGAAATTCTCTTTTAACACAATGAGCTTGCCTTTTGTGGGATCCTGTTTAAACGTTTTGAATTGATGATTAAAAATCTGAGGATCAGCCTGGCGAAAACGATAGATGGATTGCTTAATATCGCCGACCATAAAGCGATTATGGCCATTTGCTAATAATTCCAAGAGGCACTCTTGCATATGATTATTATCTTGGTATTCATCGACCATGACCTCATGGTATTTGCTTTGAAAAGCCCTTTGTAGGTCCTGATTTTGCCGAAGAATATGAATAGCTAAATGAGCAATATCAGCAAATTCATAGCTATTTTCCCGTTTTTTGAGTTTGAAATAATGCGCTGAGAAATCACCCACAAACCTTTGTAAAATATTTAAAGCTGGTAAACTCTCTGGCTGATGGGCTATGATAAGCTCCAAATGGCGGAGCGTTTTTATCTGGTCCTGAAGGCTTCTAAAAACAGGATATTTGATACCTGAAACGGTTACCTGGTCCGAAGAAGGCAGCAGGGCGGTCAGATCCTGCGCCAGCTGACCTAGATGAGATTTACTATAGTAAAAATCAAAATGATTGGCCCACTCTTGCAAACTTTCAATAATAGCTAGATGCTTGGTATATTTGGCTGTTGGTTTACCCGTTTTTGTCATTTGGCTATAATCAGGCAAATCTGTCACATCCTGTAAGGCATTCGCCGTTTGCAACATCACCTCAGTTAATTGTTGAATTAGCGTGTCTGGCAAGGCAGCATAGTCCTGATAGGTTTTTGCCCCGCGTAAAAAGACCTCCTCCAGCCAATAGCTGGGGTCAGCCGTTGACTGGGCAAACTGATAAGAGGCAAATACAACTTGCTTAAAACCAGCCGAATCTTTGCGCTGTCCTGAAAAATTTTTCACCAATTGGATAAAGGTGGACTGATCAGGACCTGCCATGTACTCTTCAAAGAGCTCTTGGTAGACCTGATTTTTCAAAATATCTTGCTCAGACTGGTCTTGGAGGATACGATAACGCGGAGCAATTCCAATGGTATAGCCGTATTCTGAAACTAACTTTTGAGTGAAGCTGTCCATGGTTCCAATATCTGCTCGTTCTATGGCTTCGATTTGTTCATTTAAGTAGTTTTTCCAAGCTGGATCTTGCTGTTTTTTAAGTTCTGTGACTAATTTTTGGTGCAGCCGTTCTTTTAGTTCAGTGGCTGCTTTGACGGTAAAAGTTGCGATAAACAGGGAGTCAATCGGTATTCCGCGCAGGATTTTATCAACGATACGCTCAACCATAACAAAGGTTTTACCTGAACCAGCCGAAGCAGAGACAAGTATATTTTGGCCACTGCTATAGATGGCTTCGATTTGTTCTGGTGTCCGTTTTTGAACCTTATCAGAATGCAGCTCCTCTTCTTGGAGCTGTTTGATTTTGGCAGCTGTTAAAAAGGGTTCAAACCTCATCATGACTTTCTCCTTCTTGCATTAAGGCCAAAAAGCCCTCTTTTTTATTCTTAGCAGGCAATTTCACCAGATGTCTGGCTTGAGCCAAATCAAGGTCTGCTTCAAACCCGGTGATCGCCTTTAATTGATCGCCTTGGACGGTTTTACCATCTTGTGTATAAGGATTAATCAGAAAATGTCCCTTGGTGATTAGCTGTTTTGCCCGCTCAAATAAAGCCTGGTTATAGGTTAGCATTAACTCAATTTCCGCCTGACTATAAAGGCTATTGCGAAGGTAATAGCGACCATTGGCTAGATGTTCTTTTGCCTCTTCCATAAAAATGCCGCGATAAGTCAGTTCCTGATAGACTGCCTCAACTAACTTACCACCGATTTCTTTAAACTGATTGAGTTCCAGTTTTGGTTCATGCATATGAAAATACATAGCACCGTAAAAAGGGCGCTGAGCTTGCTCTTGCTCACTTGCTTGCAAGGCTGATAAATAAGTAACCAATTGTGAATTGAGGCCATTGTAGAATTTACCAATATCAAAATTAGTCTGACTAGATTTATAATCCACCACTCCTAACTGACCATCTGCTAATTGGTCAAGCCGATCAATTGTCCCACTAATCTGGAGATGATCTGATAAGGGTAAGACAAAGTGTTTCTCACGTTCTAAGACCTGTAAATCAGTTTGCTGCTCCAAAATCGTAGCTGTTGACCAAATAATGTCTTTTAAAATTTCAAAGTCATAGCGACCTTCAGCCGTTGTTTGGTAATAAGTAGCAATATCTCGGTAGTGATTAGCTTGTTCAATAGCTGCCGCAACCTTTTGGTCAAATGGTACCGCACTGTGATCTGATAAAATCAATTCAAACACTTTATGTAGATAAGTACCATGATTATTGGCCTTTGCTTTAGAAGTTTCAAGCTGGTGTAAACCTAGTACATATTGGAGGAAATACTTGTATTGGTTGTTATAAAAGCTCGTTAAGGCAGAAGCAGAAAGCTTTAGCGGTTGTTCTGGCGGGAATATAAGAGCTAAAACCTCTGGTGAGAGCGGCTGTGTTTGTAAACGTTTAGAAGCACTAGGCCAGCTAAAATGCTCCCGCTCTAAACGACGTTTGACATAACGCAGCATGACTGTCCAAAATTGGCGTTCCCCATCATTTAGTTCTTCCGTCACATCTCCTTGATTAATCGCAACCACGCTGGATAAGAGGGACTTGAAATTGCCAATATCAGTTGCTTCCATTGAGAAGCGATTTTTCCCGATAGTAGTCAAAGGAATGCCTAATGACAGCAATTCTTTCAGATAGGGTGATAGCTCTTGGCTGACATCATTTAAAAGCGTTGGAAAGCTAATCACCAGCTCTTGGGTCGCTGACTGATACAAAGACATAGCAGTAAAATGATTCTTTTGGCTATTATCATAACTTGGTATTGGCATTTGATGCAGGGCATCCTGGTGCTCATTGCTAGCAAGGCGTTCTTGATCTGAAATCAGAGTAGTGTTAAGAGCTGGTTTTGGAAAATACGACCGAGACATTCCAATAGCATACACAAATTTATTTGTATGTGGCTCAATGAGGTCATAAGATTTGATGGTCACCACATCAACAGTGGCAGGTACAACCCGGTAAGTTGCCGCCTGCATGCCAGCTCTAAGCACGGCCAAGCAATGCGACAGCGTCATTTTTTCTTGTGCAAATAAGGAGAAAAATTGCTCAAGCAAAGCTGTAAAAGCCTTCCAAACTTCCAAATCTTTGTCCTGCTCAAGTGCTGGTTTAGTTAATGATATAGCCTGAAATTGCTGGGGCAACTGGATAGCTACTAAAAAATCTCGGACCTGTCTGACCAATGCAGCTGCCGATTGAGCTCTTTGACTTAACAGAGTTTGGAGCGGTTGTACCACTTTTTTTCTAATCTCATTTAAGAACGCCAAATCAAAAGTAGCACGACCTTGCTGGTCATAGCTCGTTTTGGTAAAAGGCTTGGCAAAATCCCCTAGACCATTTAGGTCTGCATAATTGAGATAGTATTCCAGCTGGTCACTTTCTGGTTGCGTTATCCCTCCAAAGAGGCCCGATTTCAACAGATGACACAAGTCATCAGCGCGCCAATGATATTTTTTGAGGCGATAAAGGGACTCAACAAATTGGACCAGTGGATGATTGGTCATGCTTTCAGCTTTTCCTAAATAATAAGGAATCTCATACTTATCAAAAATCGGACCGATTTGCTGATAATATGTCTCCACATCACCCAATAAAACCAAGTGATCCTTGTAACGGTAGCCTTGATTGAGCTTTGCACGGATGGCTTTGGCGATGTGTTCAATTTCTTCTTTTTGGTTAATGGATTCCCACAGGGCGACCCTACTTAAATCAGCAGCGAAAAAATCAACTGATGTCTCCGTGAAATCATGCTGCGCTTCGACAGCTTTTCCTAATTTCTGAAAGGTTTGAGGATAAGTATCTGTATCAGCTAAATACTGTGGCTGCACCTGATAGCGACCGGCCAGCTTAAGGAGAAACTCTAGACTGGCCTCATAGACATTACCTTTTGTATAACTAGCACGAAAAGCCTTCTGGCTACAGTAAGCACCTATAATGACTTGCTGGCAGTAGCGATGAAGCAAGTCAACCAAGGCTTCTTCTTCAGCTGAAAAACGGGTGAAACCATCAATCACAATTACTGTTTTAGCCAGTCTATCATTCAATTGACCTGTCAAAATACTTTTAGCAAACAGGCTTAAAGGACTACTTGCTGTCAAAGCATTCGCCTGCATAAGGTCAGTGACCCGCGCAAAAATGGTGCTTAATTCGCTGGTCTTTCTGGGATTATCCAAAATCAGATCGCTAATAGATAAATGTGACTGTCGTAGCTCTTTAAATAAATCAACCAGCTGCTCAATAAAGCCAAAATCTTCTTTGAGAGCATAAAACATCGGAAGGTCTTCTTGATCTAATTGCAATAAGGCTCGATAAAACAGCATGGTCAGGCCACTATCATCCACTGGCTCTGACTCAGTCACCTGATCTAGTAAAAAATAACGAGACATCTGGGCAAAACGGGTGATCACAATATCAAAAGATGCCTGCTCTGGTAACAATTCTAAGACTGTTCGTTCTTTTTCAAAAGATAACGAATTGGGGGCAATATAAAAAACCCGGTAGCCTTTTTTAGCAAAGGCGTCCGCTTCTTTTACGAGCAATCGGGTTAAATCGTGGTGCATTTCTGTGTATAAAAGTTTCATAATGCTCCTTTATCAGTTCGACGAATCAATACTCTTATTATAGCAAAATGCGAACAGGAATGCTCAGTCAAAATGCATAAGAACAGCCAGACAGCACGACCACGCAACGTTTCTAGTAAAAGAGTCCCTCACAAAAAGCAAGTAACACAGCTAAGCCAGGGAATAAGAAAGAAACGGCACCGCCCCTTTGTTTTATCCAAGGAGTCGGAGCCTCAAGCCTAGCTGACAAGCTGTTTCTACACCAAGAATCACAAAAACAGCCACCTGTGGTTGAGCTAGGTCTCCGTAACAAGCTCAAATCAACTAAGTCCTCGCAAAAAATCCAACCCAACTACAATCAGCTAAAGGTCTAACTAAAATCGGCTAAAAATCCTAACCAGTCCAAACCAGCTCAAAATCCTGAACCTGCCAGCAAAAAACAGCAGGAAACACAAGCCACAAAGGCTGAGGCTACTCTGCTGCTAGTTGTTGTAAGAGTGACGCAAAAGTCTTAGATCAAAAAGGCTTTTTGCTTAGAGTTATACTTGCTTGCCTGTCTCTTAGATTCGCTAGCTAAGAAATGGTAGAGGCCATACCTAAACGTCGTTATTGGTGAGTAAGTTTATCTAACTCACTGACTAAAAGGTCTTGGCGCTGCTGAGTGCGCCTTGTCGCACCTAAAAAGATAAGCAATAAGACCATAAGTACAATGGCTGCAATAAATGAGGCGATATAGATGGGTTCAATTTGTAGAGCATCAGCAACAACCATGGCATTTCCATTTTCATTTGGCACACGGTGTCCTCGCACGAGCAGCCGATGCGTATTAACACCGTAGGGCGTACAAGTTACCAAAGTTTGATAGTCCTTGCCCTTAACAATCTGTAAATCTCTTAAATCATTTGGCCTAACAATTCGAATTTGATCAACTTCATAGCTATAGGAGTGATTTAAAATACTGACTGTCCATCGGTCGCCTATTTTTAACTTATCAAGATCTGAAAATAAGCGTGAAGAAGGCAAACCGCGGTGACCTGATAAGATTGCATGGGTTGATTGACCACCGATTGGGAGACTACTGCCTTCAATATGCCCGATAGAGGTTTGTAAAACCTTGTCATTGGTCCCATGATAGAGCGGTAACTTGACATTGATCTTTGGAATCGTGATATACCCCATGTTGCCGGTTTGATCAATAGACAATTGTGAATTATAGGCTTCGCGTTCTTTGGCTGTTAAGTGCCAATGAATACCACTGCTTTCAAATTGGCTATTATATTGCTTAGCACGCTGTAAAATGCTCTCATACGCTTTTGTATCCATGTGTGTCACACGTTCTTGGTAAGTCATGATTGCTCTTGATTGGTGAAAGGAATTCCAATAATTAGCAAGTAAAGGATAGACCAACAAGCCTACCCCCACAAGCAATATAGCGACAAGCACAATGGTGCTAAGATGTTGTCGGATTTTTTTCATTGATGTTATCGTTGTCCTGTCTGACTTAGTGCAATAAGTTTAAGATTGGAGGCGACGTTTGGCGACAAAGATGACACCCACTGTAATAACTAGAATCCCTCCAATTGCGTAGAATAAGATTGTACCAATACCACCTGTTGATGGAAGTTCCGAGCCTTTATTATTTTTCACTGTAGGCGTGACCAAAAGGTTATCTGAGTTAGTCGCGTCACTCGCCCCACTACCAAGAGTAATGGCTTGTGGCTCAGACAATAAATTATAACCTGCGGGAGCTTTTTTCTCTACTAAATAGTAGGTCCCTTCCTTTAGGCCTGTGATGGTCACCAAGCCATCTGCGTCAGTTTTGTACTCAGTCGCTTGATCTTGACTACCCCAGGCTACATCGTCAGGATTACTGAAATCCAAAAATTGCCCAGCAGCATTTTTCAAGATAAAGACCGCACCAGAAAGAGCAGCATTACTTGAACCATCAACTTTTTTAATGGTGATTTGACCCTCTCTGACAGTAACCGACTTACTTGGCGCGTCTGTTTTGTCATTGGGATTTATCGTAGCCGTATTCGTATTACTAGGTAGATCGCCTGAACCTGGCTTAGCCGCCTTTTTCAATACACCTGTATAGGTAACTGTAATGGTGTTAATGCCTTTATAGAAAAAATCATCAGCTGCGCCATTTTGGTTGTTTTCTGTCGGTGTATTTGTGCTTGCCCAAGGAATCGTCAGCGTGAAGGCATCATTAGTTTCAGTGAGGGAGTAATGACCTTTTGACTTGTCCGTTCCTTGTGTCAAGGTGGTGATTTGGCCAGCCGCATCAGTCACCGTTACAGTATAATCTTTATTTAAAGCAATTGCTGCCGCATCAGGTATCTTGTCTTTGAGGACATATTGATAAACTTTTTGAGCGCCATCATAATTAACAGCATTCTTATAAGTGATTGTGTACTTAATGGTGTCACCAACAGAATAAGAGGTTTGATCAACCGTTTTGCCACCGCCATCACCCCAACTGGCATTGGTATTTTTTTCATGAATGGTGGCATTTGGTGAAACAGAGGTGACCATGACCACCGCACCATTATTGACATCACTTGCAACATAATAATAACCATAATCACTGACTGTCAACACTTCTGAACCATCTGCATCATTTTCAGTGGCTGTTTTGACAGGTGTCTCTTTTGCCGAAATTGCCTTAGCCCAGTTAGCAATATCAGTTGCTGAAGCATTGTCTTTTTTACTCACATAAGTGCGTCCGCCGTTGACTGTGGTGGCAAATAGAGTATCAAACTTGTCAGAGGCTTTATAGGCTTCTTCTTTTCCTGCTGGAATCATGTATGCGACGCCATCTTTATTGGCATCACTTGCACTTGAATCTGCAATGTCAGCATCAAAGATTTTATAAGCACTGTAGGTAGCACCTTTTTGAGTATCGGTAACAGTGATGGTTCCTGTCATTGCAGCGATAACTGGGACAAGCAAGGGTGAGGTAGTTGTCCCTAAGGCGAGAGCTACTACTAAAAGTAATTTTATTAATCTCTTTTTCATTTCTAATTCCTCTATGTCTTTTTACGAACGTAAATGCTGCTTGACTACTTTTTTATAATATAAAAGTAAGCCAGCGGGTAAGGCCAGCAAAAGCCCAACCACTAGATAAATGTAGGTGCCAATACCACCTGTACTTGGCAACTCAGTGCCTTTACTATTTGTTATTTTAAAGGTAAAGACTGTTGAGCCATCTGGGAGGGCAACCCTACTTGGGCTTATACTGTTGCCATCTTGATCCAAACTCACATCTGTAGCAATCACTAAGGTTGCCAGATCTTTCTTTGGCAAGAGGTAACCCGGCGGAGCCTGAGTTTCTGTAAAATAGTATTTCCCCAAAGGTAATTCCACATAATTTTCATTACCAATAATTAAGAAACCTTCCTTGTTGGTTACGACATGGGTATAAAGCGGGGTACTTTCCTTATGTCCTGCTGCGTCGGCAGCATAAATATCAAAAACAGCGCCAGCTAAAGGTTCATCCATCTTTTCGGCATTGACTTTTTCTAGTCGAACCTTTTGTTTAATGCGCGTGTTAGTAAAGGTAATAGCCACATCACCTTTTACTGTAAGCGCAACTTCCCCATCAAGATCATAAGCCTTATCACTTGCACCATTGGCCAGATTTGTTTCAACCACATGCTCAGTCGCTTTAAATTCATCCGTTACTTGTTCATTAATGCGGATTGCCGTCCCATAAGGAACATTAACAAAGGTCTTGGTTTGCCCATCTTTAAGTGCCAAGTTGGCCTGTTGAAGAGAGTTACTGGTTTCAAAGATAAATCGGCGTGCCTTGTCTTCTTCAAGCCCAACAACCGTCTTTGAAACACTAACAGTGTATGTCTTTGGCTGCCAAACAGCGTAAAGGATATTTGAAGCATCTGGCTCATTGTCAATTCCAATGACTTGGCCAGCCTTAAATTCAACATGACCTGTGTTGGCTAAATCTTTATCATGATTCCAGCCAATTAGATTGTAGCCTTCTCTTGCAAAATAGTCATTTTCTGGTATTGTTGTGGTACTGTTCAAATCCATTGACGGCAAGGTAACCTGATTGACCACACTACCATCAGCCAAGGTTTTTGTACCGCCATTACCATCATATTTAATCGATGTATCCCCTAATTTAATATCACCTATGGGAATAATCACGGGGTTGATGGTAATATTCTTAGCAGCATCTGCTAAGTGCGCATCAATGACGATGGAATCATAGGGATTGTACAGTTTTCCATTGTACCACCAGCCACGAAAACGGTAACCATCTGGCATGGTCGGGCGTCTTAAGAGCGCAGAGTGAGAAGCATCATCATAGGAATCAGCATCGATTGGTTCATTACTTGTTTTAACCTGATTACCTAAAGAGTCTGTAACAGGTTTTCCATCAAAACCAACCGCATTATTGCTATAAATAAGGTGATAGTCTCCTACTTTGCGCCAAATGGCTTTGATGGTTATGTCCTGAGTAACCGCACCAGAAAAATTATAGGGACGCATGGTTCCATCGGGATTCACATAATACCAGCCAATGAGTTTGTAGGCATCTTTTTCATACTTGTAGCTTGGACTTGTCCTAACATTAGGCAGTTCAGTATTTTTAGTGTAGTAAGCTGTTTTTGTCTTAGCAGGGTCGGATTCTCTGGTATCGTATTTATAGTAGTAAGTGCCGGTAGAATCTTCAAGGTAATCACGTGAAATATCTTTATAGTCCGGGATATGTTCACCATAATAAAGGTCCAGATAAGTTTCGTCTGCTGGTGATAGTTGCCCACCATTTGGATCAATGTTAACCTTGTATTTAATTTTTTTCCAACCCGCGTAGACTTTCACGTCATGGGCAGGCATAGCCGTATTAAAATTAAATTCCTGGGTTTGCGCCTGATCCTTATACCACTTCCCATCCCAGACATAGCCTGGTAAACTTGGTTTTGGCTGATTGACGGTTGTAACTGGTTTAAATGTAGATAAATTTTCTTCGTATAAGACATCTTTAGCCTCAAAATTAGGCAAAGCTGTATTATCTAAAGGATCAAGATAGTGAATTTTGTATTGCTTGCGCTCATACCAAACCTTCAAATTAAGGTATTCTCTATAATAACTGCCATAATTATCATAATAGGAATCGGATACCGGAATAGTTGTATTCACACTGGTTTGTTGTCTAGCTGCATCAAAAAGGCTATTGTCTTGATAGAGACGTTGGTAAAATTTTACATTAAAACCAGTGTACTTTTCTGTAAAGGTAAAGACATCTGCTCCTGCTCCCCCACCTGTATCAGACAAGACATAGCTACCATCCAAGGCCTGTTTGTAAAACAAATAGGTTTGGACTCGCTGCCCTGCTGGGTATAGTCTAATGTCATAAGGATTTGCGCCGCGAACATTCCCAGGGGCAATAAATTCACCCAAATAGCTCATACCAGTATAACCAGAAGTGGTTAAATAGCGCCAAGAGCCGGTTTTCCATTGATAGCCATTTGCAGCCAAGGTTGTCCCATAAAGACCGGTATAGGTTTCTGCATAGGATGAATTGGTCCAAGGATAGTTGTTATTTAAGTAATCCCTTTCAGCATAGCCTCCTTTTGCAAAGCGTATGGTTACCAGCTGACGATCATAATAGACATTTATCACACTGGAACCATCATCTTTAATCATGACACTGGTCTGAGTAAAGGTATCATTGACTTTGAAACCTTTTGGCAAGTTAGCATTTATATCTGCCAACGATAAGGTCTCACGGCTCAGTGCTAAGCCTGAACGTGTTACCTGGCCAGCATATTCATAGTTTTTTTGCGCATCTGTTGCTGTCTTACTATCAGTAATGGATTGCTGCCAGTAATTAATGGTATAGGTTGTTTGGGCAGGAGCCCAATGAGCATATAAAACGGTATCGCTCGTTAGGTATTGATTAAAGTCAAATAAACTACCACCATTTTCAGCCGTATACCAGCCAGTGAACGTATAACCCTTTCTGGTCGGATCAGTTGGTTTTACGGTAGAAGCCAGCTGATCAGTCGTCAAACGTCTAGGAGCCACGTAGGTAACCCCAGTTGATAGGTCTCCTGTATCAAAATCCATTTTATGGGATTCTTTAAAAACGGGATATAAATCAAGATCTCCAGAAACAGCCAAGGCTTTGATTTCAGAATCCGTTAAGGGACTACCATCTGCTGTTTTTGACCAGCCAACAAACAAAAGGGTTGAGCTTGGTGGGGTTACCTTGTAGGTACTCAAGTCAGCCGTTCCTTTTCCACTACTGTCTAGAGGCACCTCATAACGTTCGTAGATATTTTTACCCGCACTATCATCAAATAAGGTAACGGTGGCAATCTTATTCATAAAGGGTCTAACGATGATTTCTTTCGTTTGAGTTACCGTAACAGGTTGCCCAAAAACAATAGGATCACCATATTTTCCTGTTGCTAAGTCATAAGTGTACCAACCATTAAAATGTTCCCCTGGCTTAATAATTGGAATTCCCACTTCACCAAGTGATTCTCCGTTTTTAAGGATTTGCTGATGCGTTTGCAAGCCAGAATCCGTTAAAAAATGATAGTCAGTTCCATCGTTATTTTGAAAATGATACGTGAATCGAGGAACGATGCTATTATCTGCTTGCACGATGGCATAAATAGAGAAAGAATTGGTTTTAAAAGCGACATCGCTTCGACTTTGTCGGGACTCTGCGCTAGCTTTTGATGCTAAAACTTCAGTTTGCCCATCATCTTTAAAGTGGACAATTTGCAGCTCATCATCTTTGGCATCCAAGGCGTGATCATAAGTGACGTCAACCTTGACAGCTTCAGCTGGCTCTATTTCTTTACCGTCTGATAAAATGCTTATGTCATAAAGCTTAAACGTTTTGATCTCTTTATCTTGCTTTTCTACCTGAGCCAGCGCTTTTGCTTTATAGCTTTCAAAGGCATGATCTTGTCGCTTTAATTCTGTCACTTTTAACTCTGCATTGTTTGGGATATTGGCTGCTTTGGTGAAACTAACCGTGACCAAATAATCAGCTCCGCGATAAGACAGGGGCGGTTGCTGCTCCTGCTCTTTAGCCCTATCACCTGCTTTTTCTTGGTTAGCAATCGAGCTGTTTGCTTTTACTGGAGCATCCGATGACTGCTGTGCTATAGAACGTGCTGAGCTTTCTGGCTGATTAGGCTGCAAGCTTAGCCCAACCTCACTAGTCTTGCTACTATCAACTGTAATAGCAGGTAATAGTAACAAGTAAGTGGTCAAAAAAATTGTTAAAGGTACCAATACCCACAAACCAATCTTCCATCGCCGCTGACTTTGTCTATTCCCTAGTGAGTCTATAATCAAAGCATGGAACTTTTTTAGCATCTACTATTTTCCCTCCAAATCTAATGAATAAAACCAAGTTTATCTAAAGGCCAAATTCTAAAAGCTACCTTTCCAACCAGCTGCTCTTTAGCAATATCGCCAACAGCGGTGTTACGCGAATCAATGGATGCTTGGCGATTATCACCCATGACAAAAATTTTCTTATCTGGTACTTGATAAGGGTACTTAATATTATTCTTTCCTAAAGCTTTATTAAGGACATAGGGTTCTTTGAGCTGCTTTTGATTGACATAGACATTACCTCTAGTGTCGACATTCACCCAATCTCCTGATTGGGCAATGACTCGCTTAACCAAAACCTTATTATTATAATAAAAGGCAATCACATCTCCTGTTTTAAAGTCTGAGCCTTTAACCGTTAGCACCACATCTCCTGCAACCAAGGTTTTATTCATCGAATGACCATAAATGCGTAAAACGGGTAGCCATAAAACGGCTATTAAAATAGCACTTGCAGCAACCGCCATAAGCACATACACCGTATTTTTCACTACCTCTACAAAACGCTTTCGATAATTCAAGCGGTCCAGCTCCTTAGCCAACGTCTCTGAATTAATCTTTTGTGTCATCATCCATCCCTTTCACAGCTGACTGTTCCTCTATATTGGCCAAATAAATATCCGCTGCTGCTTGGGCGGCTTCAAAAATACCGCTTAATTGCAGAGCGGCTTCTGCCAGGTTGCCGGATGCCTTTATTTTAATTGACCGACTTTCTAACTCGGATTTCATTTTATTGATTTCTTGTTCTTGTTTTTCAATTAAAATTTGCTGCTCCAACATCATTTCGAGCAGCTCTTTTCTTTTTAATTTTTTTAAAATTGTCACTTACCTCCCATCTTTAACACAAAAAGTTCAGTAAATTCTACCAAATGCGCTTCTAATTGTCGAAAAATAATACTTTACTTAAACACATATAATCTATCAAATTTTTTATTATTCGTCAATTCGTAAGATTAAATTTTTAGAATTATAGTTTCTGACGTCATACATTGGACCTGATCACCGTTCCCTTATTCCCTAAACCAATTAAGCTAACTCTTGGGCAGACATAGGATGGTTTGTCACAAGCACTTGCCAAAGTGTGGTATTTTCTTCCCAGCTAAAGAAAAAAGATTGAAGAAAATGACCAAAATGGACAATATCTTCAATCTGAAATAGCTTTAGTGCCAATTAATTTTGTGAAGGGGTAATAAGTAAAATGGAACCAGTTTCCTGAAAGAGAAGCAAATTTGCTAATGTGCTTGAGTAACATACAAGCCAAAGCTACACAGTTCATCTCATTCATTCCTTGTAGTGTTAGAGCAGTTTTAAGGATAGACAAGGCAGGTTAGAGTCACAGCCGCATTAAGGAGCTGCTACTTCTTTGCCCACTATTTACTAACTGCTTATGCTAGCTGCTCTCATACCAAAGCATATCTATTATTTTAGGTATTCTGCTCTAATGTTAGCTGTTAATATCTATAGACTACTGAGCTTTGGCTTTTACCCAAGTGTCTTGGTCAGCCAAGAGGCCTTTTTTTCGAACATGAGAAACATGACGATTGCCTAAAACATAAAAACATAGAGGCTCTTCTTTCCAATGATCGCTGCACGTTACCCCAATCCGGGCACGGCTGCCGATGACTTTAGGCCTTGCTCCCATTTTTAAAGTCAATTGAGAGCTTGCTAGTGACTGGCCATCAAAAACCTTAGTGATATTAGCTAAGCGGGTCAATTTTCCCGGGCCATTGGCCTCAGGTAGCTGCCCTTTTGTCTCCAAAGCTCGTATCAAAATCGCCTCTGGAATGTCTTTTGGACGTGTGACAAGGTTTAGCATATAATAACCATACATCTGATAAACATACCAATGACCTGCCTGCAAATACATGGCTTCGTTACGAGGAGTTCTGCGACCCTTAGCACTATGACAAGCACTGTCATTTACCCCTAGATAGGCCTCTGTCTCGACAATTCGCCCAAGGCATATTTCACCTAGATAGAGGTCCATACCTAATAATTGCTTAGCACTTGCTTGGGTATCTGTCAAAAGCAAGTCATGAAACGCGGACTCCATACCATCCTCCTTTTGGTTATAGTCTTTTCAAAGCTTCAGCTCAAGTAAGCTAGTCGTGATAAGCCCAGAAAGAAGCAAGTGGCTGCACTTGCTGTGCCTAACGCTCAGCCAGCTACTCCTATTAATCGCCCGCGTGCCTCCTGGCCTTGGTCTCACCAGGAAAAATGCGCCAAGAATTCAGCTAAGTGATCACACAGATACTAACGAATCTCGGCTTGAACTTCCTCTACTAAGGATTTGGTAATCTTCTCCATGTACTTAGCAACTTCTTCATCTGTTAGGTTATCTGTCGGATTTTGGAAAGTTAGACTGTAAGCCATTGATTTAAAACCAGTCGCAATTGTTGGGCCAAGATAGACATCAAAAAGTTTCACTGTTTTAAGTCGTTTAACCCCAGCTAGATTAATCGCGTCCAAAATCATTTGATGGCTAGTGTCTTGTGGCACCAAAAGAGCAATATCACGACTTACAGCAGGGTACTTAGTAATGTCTTCAAAGACAAATTCTTCTACCATCAAGCTTTGGATAAGGGCTAAATCAAGTTCGGCCACATAAGTCTCTGTAATACCATACTGACTTGCGACCTGTGGATGCACCTGCCCTATTATCCCAACCAACTGGTCTGCAACAAGAATTCGTGCGGTACGACCAGGATGCATGTGAGCCAGGTTGGTTTCTCTCTCAAATACAGCTGAGATACCCAATCTCTCAAAAAGCATTTCCAAGATACCTTTGGCATAGAAGAAATCAACTGGTGTAGCTGGTGTTTGAAAGTCTTTTTCACTGACTAGTCCTGTGACTGCAAAAGCAAAATGTTCTATCTCTTGTGGCAAGTCAACTTGTGGGTCCTGCTCTTGTTTAAAAATTTTGCCAATTTCATAAACAGCCAAATTACTATTTTTACGAGCCTGATTGTAGGCTAAGGTATCCAAGATCCCTGGAATAAGGCTTTGCCGTAGCGTAGAACGCTCAACAGACATTGGCCACATCAGTTCTGTTAATTGACTTGGCGCGAGGGTAAAACTGACTGCCTTTTCTTGAGTGGTTAAAGCATAGGAAATGATCTCATTAAGCCCTGCACCTTCAGCTAAACGTCGAACCTTGCGGCGTAAGGTTTGCATAGCTGTCAACTCACCACTAGTGCCAGCAGTTTGAGGTAAGGTTGTCGGAAGCTTATCGTAGCCATACAGTCTCGCAATTTCTTCTACGAGATCTGCTTGAATCGTAATGTCCCACCTACGGCGTGGAACTTCGACTGTAAAGGCTTTAGCATCCCCATGAATGGCAAAGCCAAGTCGATCAAAAATAGCCATCAGATCAGCGTAGCTGAGTTCCGTGCCTAAACGGACATTCACATAATCCAAAGTGGATAAAACAGGTACAGGTGTGCGATCAACACTACCTGCTTGGACAACACCCGATAAGACTTGACCACCAGCTAGTTCTTCTAATAATGCTGCTGCATAATCTAATGCGGTGAGAACCGTATCATGATTGATGCCTTTTTCAAAACGCGAAGAGCTCTCTGAACGTAGGTTTAAACGGCCACTTGTTTTACGAATAGCTTGGCTGTTGAAGACTGCTGCTTCAAGGACAACCGTTGTTGAGCTGTCATCAATTTCTGTCGCTTGGCCACCCATGACTCCAGCCAGGGCGACCGGTTGATCCTCAACCGTAATCAAAAGATCACCTGCCAGCAACTCCCGTTCTTCGCCATCTAAAGTCACTAAGGTTTCACCTGTCCGTGCCTGCCGCGCAGCAAGGTGACTACCGCTGAATTTAGCATAATCAAAGGCATGCATGGGCTGGCCAAAGGTTAAAAGCACATAATTAGTGACATCCACCACATTATTAACCGGTCGAATTCCAGCATTCATGAGACGATTTTGCAGCCACTGCGGACTGGGCGCAACGGTGACATCTTCGACCACACGTGCAGCATACATGGCAACCTGATCAGTTTCGATACGGACTGAGAGCTTCTTAGCAGCTGCTGCTGACACTTCATGAGGGGTTTTATCTGTAAACGTCAAAGCCTTATCATAGATAGCTGCCACCTCATAGGCAACACCTCGCATGGATAGGGCATCGGCACGGTTTGGCGTAATAGATAATTCAATAATCTCATCATCCAAGCCCAAATAGTCAAAGACACTCTCACCTGGAATAGCATTATCTGGCAAGATCTGGATACCATCCACAAATGCTTTAGGAATAATGCTCTCAGGCAAGCCTAATTCTTGAAGGGAACAAACCATACCAAGTGATTCCATGCCGCGAATTTTACCCTTTTTGATTTTGTAATTATCGGCAATACGCGCACCTGGTAAAGCAACAATCACTTTAAGACCAGCAGCAATATTTGGAGCACCACAAACAATTTGGCGCGGCTCATCCTCACCAGTGTCAATGAGACAACGGTGCAAATGGGTATCTGGCACGTCTTCACAAGTTAAGACATGACCAACTACTAGCTTAGAAAGACCAGCTGATGGGACAGTAATCCCTTCAACTTCAATGCCTGTTGTCGACATCTTTTCTGCTAGAGCTGGCGCTGGAACATCAATAGCGACAAGTTCTTTTAACCAATTATAGGATACTAACATAACTTTTTTCTTTCTATTTTGCAAAAATAACCTAAGTAGGCCAGGGCTTATTTGAATTGTTTAGAAAAACGACTATCACCAAGGTAAAAACCACGAATATCATTAATACCATAGCGGAGCATGGCAATGCGTTCTTGTCCTAAACCAAAGGCAAAGCCAGAATAGCTCTTTGCATCAACACCGGACATTTCTAAGACCCGAGGGTGCACCATTCCTGCTCCTAGGATTTCAATCCAACCTGTTTTTTTGCAGACATTACAGCCCTTGCCCCCACATTTAAAGCAAGAGACATCCACTTCGACTGATGGTTCTGTAAATGGAAAATAAGAAGGCCGTAAGCGAATCTTGCGATCTGCTCCAAACATTTTTTGAATAATCAACTCCAAGGTGCCTTTTAGGTCAGCCATTGAGATAGCTTTGCCCACCACTAACCCTTCAATTTGATGAAATTGATGAGAGTGTGTCGCATCATCTGTATCGCGGCGAAAAACTCGGCCTGGCGAAATCATTTTCAAAGGCCCTTTTGTAAAATCATGTTGATCCAAGGTCCTTGCCTGCACCGGAGAAGTATGTGTTCTAAGAAGGATTTCTTCAGTAATATAAAAGGTATCTTGCATATCACGCGCTGGGTGTCCCTTAGGCAGGTTCATGCGCTCAAAGTTATAGTAATCTTGCTCTACCTCAGAGCCATCAATAATTTGAAAGCCCATCCCTAAAAAAATATCTTCAATTTCTTCACTAATTTGAGTTAAAATATGGCGGTGTCCACTGGCTATCTGACGGCCAGGCAAGGTGACATCTAGGCTTTCAAGTTCTAACTGGGCCTGGATTTTTGCTGCCGCAACAACCTGAGCTTGTGCCTCAAACGCAGCCGTCAGCACATCACGAACCTGATTGACCTGCTTGCCGACAAGAGGACGCCTATCACTTGGTAAATCCTTCAAACCTTTTAGTAACTCAGTCAAGTTGCCCTTTTTCCCTAAAACAGCCACCTTTAACTCCTGCAATTCCTTTGATTGATCGCCAACCATTGCTTGCAGCTCTTTTAAGGTTTGCGTTTTTAGCTTTTCTAATTGTGCTTGTAAATCCATAATAACCCTTCCTTGTTGGTAAGAAAAAACGTGCCTCAGCTCCATTCACCTTCGGAGCGTTGACACGCGGTACCATCCGTTTTTATCTGAGTAGTCAGACCTTAATTGGCTTGTCTTATGCGTGAGTGAATTCCTAATGCTTTGCTTAAGAAGGCTTTCAGTCTATGGCCTTCAGTCCCTGATAAGTTCCCTATTAGTACTAGTCTCACCGACAACTATTTAATTAACACTAGTGTATCAAAATTTTCTGATTTTGACAACGACGACTTTTTAGCCACAGCTAGACAAAAGCTGCGCAGACAGCGTTCGCTACTGGGCAGGTGATTGTTATGGGCTACTTTTTGCTGAGGCTAATCTGGCCACTATAGTAATCAACCTCTAGGCCTTTTTGCACATTAGGGACAAAGACGTTAAATTCTAACGAGCCATCGGCAGCTTTGGCTTCAATATGGCTGCCGCGCGCCAGCAATTCTTCCCCCTGATAAATCAGTGTTACTCTATAACGCACCCGGTGATGCTGGTCCAAAGCTCGACGAACGAGTGATTCATAGTAGTTTTGTCCCGTCGAATCAGCGGCGTTTGCTTGATTAGCCCAAGCAAGCTGTGTGGCGATGTTTTGGGGATTACTGGTTGAGGCATCAAAGCCTTTTAGACCACCAACCAAGGCATAAGCCAAGACATGACCCCGATCAACAGCATGGTCGTAGGTCCCAGGTAAATGGTGCAATTGGTGCCACCCTGCTGGCTGAAAGGTGGTATAGCCCTGGCCGAGTTTCTGACGATTTTGGTATTGGCGCGTCTGTTTGCTTAAAAGGGCATTGCCTTGTGTTGGAACGAGGCGACCTTGTACGTGTTTTGTCTGGTTAACAGCATAGACCTTACTACGCACACTAGCATCTAGATTAGTCCGGTTTTGATTGATAATAAAGGCTCCTGCGCCATTCCAAGTAATAGCAGAGCCCAGTTGTTTTCGTACCTGCGGGGTTAAGACCGAACTTGCTAAAGCTTTTGAAGGGCGAGCTGGATTAGCTGAATCACCAAAAGATGCACCAGGCAAGGGCTGCTTAACCAACTGATGGTAAAGATTTGTAAAAAGCTCTTCTTGATCTTTTTGGCCACTTAGAGCTAAATAGCCAAAGCAAAGCATTACTAAAATCACTAATAGCAGATTAATCTGCTTTGGGTGAAAAGGTTTTTTTGACATGGTTCCTCCAAAGAAAAAGTAGGCCAGAGCCTACTTCCCAGTAAATTTGTGAACTAATTCTGCCCATTTAGCCAGTGATAAGATTGATGTCACATGCTGTCCATCGCCAATCACACCATAGCCAATCATTAGACCAACTGCTAAAAATAAGACAGCAAGCAAAGCGACAAGAAAGATAAGGGATAACTGCTTTAGGACATATTGCCAACCTGTTCTCATTGATTAGTCCTCACTAATACGTTCGATATTAGCACCTAATTGTGCCAACTTTTGATGAAAATGGTAGTAACCGCGATCTAAGTGTGATAGCTTGGTGACCGTTGTGGTGCCCTTTGCGACCATGCCCGTCAAAATCAGCGCTGCACTAGCCCGCAAATCCGTAGACATAACTGGGGCGCCTTGGAGTTCCTTACCACCATGAATCATAGCAGTATCCCGCAAAATCTCTGAATGTAATCCCATCCGGCGCATCTCTTCCAAATGTTGGAAACGGTTCTCAAAAACAGTCTCAATCATGGTAGATTCCCCCTTAACTACCGCCATCAAGGCCGTAAACTGGGCCTGCATGTCCGTTGGAAAACCTGGATGGGGCATGGTTTTGACGGTAACTGGTTTTAAACTAGCTGTATCAGCTTGTACACGGATACCCCGTGCTTCTTCGGTGACTAAAACCCCCATCTCCAATAATTTGGAAATTAAGGGACGATTATGTTCCCAGACAGCATCTCTAATCAAAACATCACCAGAGGTCATTGCAGCAGCTACCATGAAGGTACCCGCTTCAATGCGGTCTTGGACCACATCGTGTTCTGTCCCGTGGAGCTGTTCCACACCCCTGATAGTTAAGGTTTCGGTGCCTGCTCCCTTGACACTAGCGCCCATTTTGTTGAGCAGCTGAGCTAAATCGACGATTTCTGGTTCTCTTGCTGCATTTTCAATGACAGTTGTTCCTTGCGCTAAGGTAGCAGCCATCATCAGGTTTTGTGTTGCTCCGACTGAAGGAAAATCCAAGTAAATGGTTGCCCCCTTTAAACGATCAGCTGAAGCTGTAATATCCCCGCCCGTCTGACTGATTTGAGCACCCATTGCTTCTAGTCCCTTGAGGTGAAGATCAATCGGGCGACTGCCAATGGTACAACCACCCGGCATTGAGACCTTAGCGTGGCCATTTCTGGCAAGTATTGGCCCTAAAACCACAATAGAAGCCCGCATTTGGCTTACATACTCATACGGAGCAACGTCCAAAATATCACGAGAAGCATCCACTGTTATTTCATTTTGCTCTTCATCAAATGTAACGGCAATGTCAAGCCCCCGAACTACATTATTCATGGTATAAACATCTGATAAAATCGGAACATTCCGCAGTATTGTTGTACCTTGTGATGGTAAAATTGTCGCTGCTAATAAAGGTAGCACTGCATTTTTTGCCCCTTCAATGACGACTTCACCTTTTAGCTGGGTTTGACCACCTTCAATAATAATCTTATCCACCCGATAACTCCATTCTTTTTTCCAATCCTATAATAGAAATTATATCATATTTCTTGATTTGGCACCCTGTCTTGACCTTAAAACAGAGTATGTCCCATCTGGACGAGCTCTAAGATAAAGTGGCTAACAAGATAACCTAAAACAATAGCCAGGAAAAAAATAAAGAGTTTGAGTTTACCAAGATTCTCTGGAAGACGACGAATAAAGCGCGACCAATCAAAGAGACTCATCAGTAATTGGTAAGAAATCGCAATAAAAAGCAAATGACAGGATA
This sequence comes from Streptococcus halichoeri, assembly GCF_019774635.1. Taxonomy (NCBI): domain Bacteria; kingdom Bacillati; phylum Bacillota; class Bacilli; order Lactobacillales; family Streptococcaceae; genus Streptococcus; species Streptococcus halichoeri. The sequence continues at coordinate 1,229,548 of NZ_CP081502.1, read as the reverse complement.
ATATTAATAATTGATTCAGATAATTCATAACTCTATTATAGCAAATTCCAATTAGTTTAAACAGCTAAAAAAGAGTCTTTCACAAGACCCCATTTTATTTATTACCAACATTAATTCGGTTAAGGGCACGGCGCAATGCCACCTTAGCCCGACGAACGTCATCAATGTTATGTGTTGATTCCCCTTGCGCAATTACACGTTCTGCTCGTAATTTTGCTCGCTCTGCACGGCTTACGTCAATATCACGATCACGCTCAGCAGAATCCGCTACAATAGTAACTTTGTTATTTTTTACCTCAATAATCCCACCATTGATAGCAATCCAGTCAACCTTATCTGATTCACCAACACGGCGAATTTTCATTTCATGAATCGTGAGTGGTGCAATCAAGTTGATATGTTCTGGCAAAACTCCCATCTCTCCTTCAGGCGTTTCAACCGAAATAAAAGTTGCATGGTGATCATACTTAATACCATCAGGTGTTACTACTTGAACAGTCATTTGGGTCATGGCATCACCTCACTAAAAGCCCATTTTTTTGGCTTTTTCGAGAACATCATCAATGCCACCAACCATACGAAAGGCGTCTTCGGGAATCTCATCATGTTTACCATCAAGAATTTCCTTAAAGCCACGTACTGTATCTTCAATAGAAACATAGGAACCGGGTTGTCCGGTAAATGTTTCGGCAACGTTAAAGTTTTGTGACAAGAAGAACTGAATACGGCGTGCTCGGCCTACCAAGGTTTTTTCTTCATCAGACAATTCATCCATACCAAGGATGGCGATGATGTCTTGTAATTCGCGGTAGCGTTGAAGAACACGTTGAACTTCTGTTGCTACTGCATAATGCTCTTGTCCAACAATTTCAGGTGTTAAGGCCCGAGAACTTGAGGCTAATGGGTCAACAGCAGGGTAAATCCCCATTTGCGTCAATTTACGTTCAAGGTTAGTTGTTGAATCCAAGTGCGCAAAGGCAGTAGCTGGCGCTGGGTCAGTATAGTCATCGGCTGGCACGTAGATGGCTTGGATGGAAGTAACAGAACCTTTTTTCGTAGAGGTAATGCGTTCTTGCAATTGCCCCATTTCAGTACCAAGAGTTGGTTGGTAACCAACGGCTGATGGCATCCGTCCTAGGAGGGCTGACACTTCAGAGCCGGCTTGAGTGAAGCGAAAGATATTGTCAATAAAGAGCAAAACATCTTGTCCTTCGACATCACGGAAATATTCGGCAATGGTCAGTCCAGTAAGGGCAACCCGCATCCGTGCTCCAGGTGGCTCATTCATTTGACCAAAGACCATGGCTGTTTTTTCAATAACGCCTGATTCTTTCATCTCCCAGTAAAGGTCATTTCCTTCACGTGTTCGTTCCCCAACACCGGTAAAAACAGAAATACCTCCGTGTTCTTGCGCGATGTTATGGATCAGTTCTTGAATCAAAACGGTTTTACCAACTCCGGCACCACCAAACAAACCAACTTTTCCCCCTTTTAAGTAAGGGGCAAGTAAGTCAATAACTTTAATTCCTGTTTCAAGAATTTCTGAAGCAGTTGATAGTTCATCAAAAGCGGGAGCTTTTTTATGAATAGGTTCGCGAAGCGCTTCTTGGTCAAATGGCTTTTCAAGGTCAATGGTATTCCCCAAAACATTGAAAACCCGCCCTAGCGTTTCTTTACCTACTGGCACGCTAATTGGCCGGCCGGTATCAAGAACTTCTAAGCCCCGTGTAAGCCCATCAGTTGATTCCATAGCGATAGTTCGAACCATCCCGTCCCCAAGTTCAAGAGCAACTTCAAGAACGATTTTTTGTTGTTTATCACTATCTTTATAAACTATCAATGCATTATTAATCTCTGGTAGTGCATCGCCACTTGCAAACACAACGTCTACAACCGGACCAACTACCTGAGCAATTTTGCCTGAGCTCATTTATTTCTCCTTCATATCAATTTTGCAAAGAATATGATAACTAAGCTTCTATCATTATCCCTTTAGGTAACTCATCTCTTGTGATAAGTTTTTTATAACTAGTGCCTTTTTTAAGTGCTTACCGTCACATTAGTCAAGTGCATTTGCTCCCGCTACAATTTCGGTAATTTCTTGCGTAATAGCTGCTTGACGCGCTCGGTTATATTGAATAGTCAAATCATTAATGACACTTGTGGCATTATCCGTTGCAGTTTGCATCGCTGTCATACCGGCTGCATGCTCAGCCGTTTTGGCATCGATGATTGCCCCATAAATCAAGCTTTCAGTAAACTGAGGCAATAACTGATCAAGGATAAGGTCTTTATCTGGTTCCAATTCAAAGCCTGTCACACCCGTTTTTGTTGCTTCTTCGGCAACTAAGTCAGAGATGGGCAACATGCGTTGAACCCGAACTTGACTGGTCAAGCTATTAACATGGTGATTATAGCAGACATACAATTCATCAAACAGTTCGTTTTGATACATTTCAACAGAGTGGGTAATAATTCGTCGAACATCTTCAAAACTTGGTTGATCCTGTAAACCACGTAATTCAAAAGAAACATTCATTCCTCGTGCCTTAAAGAAATCAGAACCAATACTGCCAATTGAGATGATGGCATAATCATCTGCAGCATGATATTCTGCAATCATATCCATAACAGCTTTTAAAATCTTGGAATTATAACCACCGACTAGGCCCTTATCAGAAGTAATGACAATATAGCCTGTTTTTTTAACTGGACGTGAGGCCAACATTGGGTTATCAGTGCCAGAGTTAAGCTCTGATTTCAATAAGTCCGTTGTGATTTGACGAATTTTCGAAGCGTAAATTTGAAAATCGCGGGCGGCTTGCTCGGATTTTACAAGTTTAGCTGAAGAAACCATCCGCATGGCACTAGTTATTTTACTTGTTTTCTCTGTTGAATTAATTTTAGCTTTAATTTCACTTAGAGAGCCTGCCATACTAGAATCCTCCCTTATTCTTTAAAGTTAGATTGATCTTTAAATGCTTCAATAGCAGCCTTAAGGTCATCCTCATTAGGAAGATCTTTTGTTGAACGAATGGTCTCAAAGAGATCTTGATAGTGGGCATCAAAGTAATCATAGAGTGCTTCTTCAAAAGCAAGAATATCATTGACTGGCACATCATCCAAATAGCCATGTGTCAAAGCATAGAGAATGACTACTTGCTTTTCAACCGGTAGCGGTTTATGCAAGGGTTGTTTCAAAATTTCCACTGTTCGACGACCGCGGTTGAGTTTTGCTTGCGTTGCCGCATCAAGATCAGAACCAAATTGGGTAAAGGCTTCTAACTCACGGTAGGAAGCAAGGTCCAAACGCAGGGTCCCGGCCACTTTTTTCATGGCCTTGATTTGGGCTGAACCACCAACCCGCGATACAGATGATCCTGCATCAATCGCTGGACGGATCCCTGAGTTGAAGAGATTTTCTTGCAAGAAGATTTGCCCATCGGTGATGGAGATAACGTTGGTTGCGATATAAGCCGAAATATCACCTGCTTGGGTTTCGATAAATGGCAGCGCTGTGATGGAGCCACCACCTAGGTCATCTGATAACTTAGCAGAACGTTCTAACAGACGGCTATGAAGGTAGAATACATCCCCAGGATAAGCTTCACGACCTGGTGGACGACGAAGCAAGAGTGATAATTCACGATAAGCAACAGCTTGTTTAGATAGGTCATCATAAACAATCAAAACATGCTTGCCATTGTACATAAACTCTTCGGCCATCGCCACACCTGCATAAGGAGCAATAAAGAGCAAGGGCGATGGTTGTGAAGCAGATGCTGTCACCACAATGGTATAATCAAGGGCACCATACTTACGTAATGTTTCGACTTGAGTGCGGACTGTCGATTCTTTTTGGCCAATTGCCACGTAGATACAAATCATATCTTGACCCTTTTGGTTCAAAATTGTATCAATCGCAACGGACGTTTTACCTGTTTGCCGGTCACCGATGATTAATTCGCGTTGGCCACGACCAATCGGAACCAAGGCATCAATGGCTTTTAAACCTGTTTGCAAAGGCTCAAAAACGGATTTACGTTGCATAACCCCTGGTGCTGGATTTTCCACTGGTCTAAAACCGCTAGTTTTAATGTCACCAAGACCATCAACTGGTTGACCAAGCGGATTGACCACCCGCCCAATAAGTGCCTCACCAACTGGTACTTCCATGATTTTGCCGGTACGCTTGACAACATCACCTTCGCGGATTTCGTAGAAATCTCCTAGAATGATTATCCCAATGTCATTGGTTTCTAGGTTTTGGGCCATGCCATATGTACCATTTGCAAATTCAAGGAGTTCACCGCTCATGGCATTGTCAAGTCCACGAGCACGAGCAATCCCATCACCGATATAGGTGACAACACCAGTTTCTGTGACATCGAAATTTGGCTGGAAGTTTTCAATTTGCTTTTTGATTAAAGCGCTAATTTCTTGTGCATTAATTGCCAAAAGTCACACCACTTTCTATACTAATTTGGATTTAAATTCTTGTAATTGACCACGAATGCTGGTATCAATTACTTTATTATTGACACTAACGATAAAACCACCGACAATGGCAGGATTAATGTCTTCAATAATTTTAGCGGCTTTAACGCCAACTTTTTTCTCAACGATTGTACGGATTCGATCCTTTTGTTGGTCTGTTAAAGGGACGGTTGTCGTCACCTTGACCTCGAATTCATTTAATAGCTGAGCGATTTTAAAAGAACTAGCCTTTAATATAGAATATAAGAGGGCTTGACGTTGATTTTGTATAATGACATCAAGAAAATTATTCATATATGTTGAGCTTGAGTCTTTTAATAATCGAAGGATTTCTTCTTTATATTCTTGTGAAACAGCAAAGCTGCCTAGTACCTCATCCAAATCTGTTTGCTCAAATACTTGAATCAAAGCAGCAAGGTCTGTCTGCAATTGATCAAGCATTTGATGCTCATAATAGACTTCAACAAGGCTCTTTGCATACTGTTCAACAAGAGCTTGTTCTTTTTTAGTCATTAAGCTTCTCCTAGATCATCAAGGTAACGATCAATGAGCTGACTTTGCGCTTCTTTATCTAAATGAGCGCCCATGATACGTTCAGCTAATGTGACGGTTAAATCAGACATTTCAGCCTTGACACTTGAGATGGCTTCTGTTTTGCTTTGAGCAATATCAGCTTGCGCCTTGTCTTTTAAGTGGCTTGCTTCTTCTCTTGCTTCATCAATGAGCTTATCACCTTGTGCTTGACCGATTTCTTTGGCATCAGTGATAATTTTGCTGGCGTCTTCTTTGGCACCAGCCAACTCCGTTTGACGTTTTTGCTCTAACTGCTCAGCTTTTTGACGGGCTTCTTCAGCTCCGTCAATATCTTTGGCGATTTTTTCGGCACGCGCAGCAAAGATACCTGTAATTTGTTTCCATGCAAAAAGTCTGATGAGAACAAGTAAAAGGATGAATGAGCCAGTAGCAATAATGATATTACCTAAACTTGTACTATTAATGAGTAATGACATCTGTAACTACCTCCTTTCTTATTCTTCCTCATGATTAACTTTCTTACCAATATAACTTGATGATAGTAAGACGAATACATAGGCTTGAATGGCTGAAATAAAGATTGAAAAGGCAACCCAGATGACATTAATAATAAAGGCAACTGGAGCCGCAAAAACACTAACGTGTGCAAAACGCAGTAACAAATCAAGCACAATTTCGCCCGCATAGATATTACCAAATAGCCGAAGGGTTAAGGAGATGACACTCGTAAACTCTTCGAGGATATTCATCGGTAGCATAATTGGCACAGGTTCAATGTATTCTTTTAAGTACCCTTTAATGCCAGATTTGCGAATCCCTTCAAAATGAACAATCACTGCAACTAAAAGAGCTAGACCGAAGTCAGCTGCCGCATTAGCTGTAGGAGATGTCCAAAGATTGTATTCACCAATCTCAAGCTTGGTCATAAGACCAATGTTATTGGCAATTAGGACAAAGAAGAAAAGGCTGAAAGTGAGGAGGCTATAATTACGATTATATTTTCCTAAATTTTCTTTGGTGATTCCTTGGACAAATTCAAAAAACCATTCTAAGACATTTTGTTTCCCTTTTGGTTTGATAGTCATATTCCGACTGGCCCAAAAAATAAAGCCAAAAGCAATGACAACGGTCAAAAGAGACATGGCAAGAATAGTTAAGTCAAATGTAATGCCAAAGATTTGCACTGTTGGATTCATTAATTTTTCCAACCTTACCCCTCCTTTTCTATATTAACTAATCGGCAACAATTAGTTAACGAAGAAAGTAGAAGCAAGTAGTACGAAGAAAGTCCCTTCGATAAAGGCAACACCTAGGATTAATAATGATTGTAATTTAGAAAACATCTCTGGTTGACGAGCAGCCGATTTAGCAACATTGGCAACCATGATACCTTCACCAATACTTACGCCCAAAACAGCAATACCGAGTGCTAAAATTTTTAAATTCAACATTTGAATTCTCCTTATAAATTTTTTTACCCTGCTATTCTATTCCTTAAATAGCAGAATGTCAACCGAAATTCGTAATTGGATTCGCTTTCTTAAACCAAAATTTACCTATTATATATGTTCTTATTTATTATGGTTAATAGATGCAAAAAGTGGCAATAAATTCTTAAAAGCCTGACCATTCTTGATGATTAATAGCAGATTAAGCCTAAATCCCATGAGCAAAAAACGGCCCAAAGCCGTCTTTGTTTCAGAAAAAAAGCAGTTCTAAGTAAGGAACGAGTTCTCACAAGATAGTATGGTAGAGCTCAAGATAGGCCTGGCTAGCCGTATCCCAAGAAAAGTCCCGTTTCATAGCATGTTCTTGTAGGATAGCCCAGTCATCTGGTTTATTGGTGTAAACTTCAAGTGCCATTTGAAGGGTTTTAGTTAGCCAATAACCGTCAAATCGCTCAAAGCCAAAGCCTGTTCCACTATGATCAAACTGATTATAGGCTTCTACGGTATCTTTGAGGCCACCGATTTGGTGGACAATTGGCAAAGAACCATAGCGCATAGCCATCATCTGCGACAAGCCACACGGCTCAAAAGCACTAGGCATCAAAAAGATGTCACTAGCAGCATAGATGTTTTGCGCCAGCGATAAGTCAAAGGTAATATGAGCTGACATCTTTTTTGCATAAACTTGACTAAACCAAGCAAAGGAATGCTCGTAGTCAGGATCACCTGTGCCAAGCACCACTAATTGGACATCGTGCTTGAGAATATGGTCGAGTTCTTGGACCACCAGATCAAAGCCTTTTTGCTTGGTCAAGCGTGAAACAATCCCAATCACAGGCACTTCGGGCCGTTGAGGCAGTCCCAGACGTTCTTGCAGGGCTTGCTTATTTTTAGCTTTGCCACTTAAATCAGCAACCGTATAATGATAGGGAATCAGGTTATCTGTTTCGGGATTAAAGAGTTCTGTATCAATACCGTTGAGAATCCCTGAGAGTTTACCTGCCTCCATGCGCATCAGCTGATCTAAGCCTTTACCAAAGGCTGGGGTTCTTATTTCCTTGGCATATGTGGGAGAGACCGTTGTTACCTGATCGGCGTACAATACCCCTGCTTTCATCCAATTGAGGCAGTCATGCCAGCGTAGAGTGCCATCAAGGTAACGTTCATTTCCGACACCAAACAAATCCCCCAGCATGCCTGGATCAAATTGGCCTTGAAATTCAATATTATGAATAGTAAAGACCGTTTTGATCGACCGATAGGCAGAAAGCCAATGGTACTTTTCACGCAAAAGGTAGGGAATCATCGCCGTATGATAATCATGCACATGTAAAATGTCAGGGATAAAGCCGATACGCTCCATGCTCTCAAGAGCTGCTAACTGAAAGAAAGCATAGCGTTCACCATCATCCCAATCACCATAGACATGCCCTCTGAAAAAATAATATTGATTATCAATGAAATAAAAACTGACACCCTCTTTAATGATTTTTTTAAGGCCGACATATTGGCGTCGCCAACCGACTTGGATGTCAAAGGACAAGACATCTTCCACTTGGTCGTGGTAGTTGTAATCAACCATATCATAGTAGGGCAAGATGACCGCAACTTCCTGACCGTGCTTAACCAAGGACTTAGGTAAAGCACCAATCACATCACCTAAGCCACCTGTCTTAGCAAAAGGTGCTCCTTCTGCGGCTACAAATAATACTTTCATTTTATAATATCCTCTGTTACATGTGTACCTTTTGGAATAACCAGCGGTTTTTCCTTTGTTCCGCGAATGGTCACACCATTATCAACCTCAACTAACTTATCAATAATCGCATACTCAATGGTTGTTCCAATACCAATTCTTACCTTGGGAGCTATAATACTATTTGCCACTTTAGTATTGACATCAATATAGCAATTACGAGAGACAATTGAATGGTCTACATGGCCCTTGATAATACTGCCTGAGGCAAACTGGGAATTATTAACATAGGATTCCTCAGCAAAATAAGTGGCTTCTTCATTTTTAATGCGCGTGTAAATACGCTGGTTAGCATACAACAAAGCATAGAACTTATCTGGCTCTAGCATATCCATATTAGCATCATAATAGGATTTTGCTGAGTGGATATTGGCTAGATAGCCCGTATATTCAAAAGCCAGGGCACCTTCACTAATGGTTAAGTCACGCAACAGATAACGCAGATTCGCCGGATTCTCCTTGCTAGCTTCTTTTTCCATTTGCTCAATGAGCCAGGGCGTGTTAACAATATAGATACCTGTGGACATTTTTTCGTAGGCAGTTGGTGCAAAAGCCCTACTCTTACCACGAACTATATCCCTTGTTTCATCAATGTCTAAAATATCATTGACATCAGTAATCAGCTCTTTTGGTGTTTTTTTATAAACAACCGTGATTTGCCGTTGATTGGCCTGATGCAACTGAATCACTTGTTCCAATTCTATATTACAGATAATATCACAGCTCATATAAATGGTTTGGTCAGAGCCAGAGCGTTTTAAGTAGGTTAAGATTTGATCGTAATAATCAGCATCTGCTTCAACAGATGTACCTTTGGAACGATAAAAACCTAGAAAAGAATGGCTAAGCAGGGTATTTAAGCCCCATTCGCGGCCACTACGTACATGGTCAAAGACCGAACGGATATTCTCTCCGCGGAAAATGCCATAAATATTGCGAACACCCGCATTCGCCAAACTAGAGAGGTGAAAATCAATCAAGCGAAATTTACCATCAAAAGGTAGGTTAGCAAGCGGGCGTGAATCAGTCAGACCTTCCATTTCATCATAGCTCATGGCGCTGCCTAGTATGGCGGAATATTTGTCAATTTTCATTTGTAACCCCCACTACTTCCTTATAACCAATAACCTGGATTTGATCGGTCCCATCAATGACGACATTATCGCCAATTTTAGCACCTTCACCAATGATCGCTCGCTTAATTACTGCTCCTTCACCAATCGTGACATTGCTCATAATAAAGGAATCGCTCACCTGCGCATGCTGTTTCACCTGAACATTCGCTGATAGTATCGAATGGTCAATTTGACCCGAAATATAGCAGCCATCTACAACCAAAGAATCATTGACTTGGGCTCCTTGCGCAATAAAATTGGGTGGTGCAATATGGTTACGTGAATACATTTTCCATGAGCGATCGCGGCTATGGAGTTCATTATCTTCACCGATATATTCCATATTAGCTTCCCAGAGAGATTCGATGGTTCCGACATCCTTCCAGTAGCCCGCAAATTCATAAGCATAGACCCGCTCACCAGAGTTTAAGTAAGTTGGAATGACATGCTTACCAAAATCAGACATGTCCAAATTGTTCTTTTCAGCATCCACTAACATGCTACGGAGGCGCTGCCAACTAAATATGTAGATCCCCATTGATGCCTTAGTTGATTTAGGCTGCGCTGGTTTTTCTTCAAATTCGACAATTCGGTTATGGCTATCAGTGTTCATAATGCCAAAACGACTAGCATCTTTTAGAGGAACATCTAACACTGCCACAGTAAGACTAGCCTTATTAGCCTTATGGCTTTGCAGCATTTCGTCGTAATCCATTTTATAAATATGGTCGCCCGATAAAATCAAGACATACTCTGGATTGACACTGTCAATATAGTCAATATTTTGATAGATGGCATGACTGGTCCCCTGAAACCATTTATTACCCTCGGTTGCTGAATAAGGTTGCAAAATTGTGACACCAGCATCAATGCCATCCATCCCCCAGGAGGAACCGTTACCAATGTGGTTATTGAGCAAGAGCGGCTGGTATTGGGTAATCACACCAACATTTTGGATGCCTGAGTTGGCACAATTTGACAAGGCAAAATCAATAATCCGATAACGCCCACCAAATTGCACTGCAGGTTTTGCTATCGTTTGCGTTAGTTTACCAAGCCGGGTGCCTTGGCCACCGGCTAGTATCAAGGCTAACATTTCCTTTTTCATAAGCAGATCTCTCCCCTTCTACTTTTTACGACGTTTGATTTTCCAAATACTTGCCCCAAGTGCTGGCAATGTGAAACTAAGGGTTTGCTGGTAGTCTTTCCATGGTTGTGTGAGCGTAGCCGTCTGTGGATTATGCTCTTGCCAGACGCCGCCAAATTGTACCATTTCAGTATTAAAAACTTCTTCATATATCCCTTTTTGAGGGACGCCAATCGTAAAATTTCTGCGCTCAACAGGTGTCATATTAAAGACACATAATAACAAGTCTCCCTTGTCATTTTTGCGGCAAAAACTTAGAACGCTTTCTGAGGCATTATCAGCATCAATGATTTCAATACCATCATAATTGTGATCATTTTGCCATAACATATTATGGTCACGGTAGAATTGATTTAGGGTGGCAGTAAAACCAAGCATCTTCTTATTTAGCTCGTCGTCTAAATTTTGCCATTCAAGTTGATCATCGTATTTCCATTCCAAAAATTGGCCAAACTCTGAACCCATAAAAAGTAATTTTTTGCCTGGATGACAGACCTGATATGTTAGTAAATTGCGAAGCCCGGCAAATTGATTGTAGCGATCACCCCACATTTTATGCATAAGACTCTTCTTACCATGGACAACTTCGTCATGAGAAAATGGTAAAATGTAATGTTCCTTAAAGCAATACATAAAACTAAAAGTGAGAAGATTAAAATCAAATTGGCGATGAATGGGATCTTCAGCATAAAACCGTAAAATATCATTCATCCAGCCCATATTCCACTTATAATCAAAACCTAGCCCATTTTTTTCGATAGGATGGGTAATAGGCACGTATGACGTTGCCTCTTCTGCGACCAGCATGACATCAGGATAGAGGTCATGGATGGTCTGTGTCAGTCGCTTTAAAAATGCAATTGCTTCTAAATTTTCATTGCCACCATAGATGTTAGGTTGCCAGGGTCCTTGATCGTAGTCAAGGTAGAGCATATTACTAACCGCATCAACGCGCAAGCCATCTATATGGTAATGTTCAATCCAAAATAAGGCGCTAGAAAGTAAGAAAGACTGAACTTGGTTTTTACCAAGATCAAAATTCAGAGCACCCCAGCCCACATTCCTGGCTCGGTCAGGATCTTGATACTCAAAGGTTGGCGTGCCATCAAAGTAAGCAAGGGCATCATCGTTTTGTGTAAAGTGACCAGGCACCCAGTCAACCAAAACGCCGATGTTGTTGAGATGGCATTCTTCAACGAAAGCTTGAAAGTCCTCTGCTTGGCCAAAGGTTGCTTCAAAAGCAAAGTAACCCATCAACTGATAACCCCAGCTCATCCCAAGAGGATGAGCCATTAGAGGCATGAACTCAACATGCGTATAGTTCATCTTCTTGAGATAGGGAATTAAGTGTGCTTGAAGTCGTTTCATATCATAAGGCTGGCCTGCCGAATCCATCCGCCAAGAATTAGCGTGCACTTCATAAATGGAAACCGGCCGGTTCTTATGACCAAAGCGTTTTCTGCGCGCCATCCACAAACCATCACGCCATTTTTTCTTAGCTAGGTCCTTGACCACGGCAGCTGTACCGGGACGCTGTTCAAAGGCAAAAGCTAGCGGATCAATTTTTTCGACCCATTGGCCGCTCTGACGCTTGACCAAATATTTATAGAGTTGACCTGGGACTGCCTTGGTAGTGAAAACTTCCCACACACCAGCTTCGTTTCGGATCATTGGTAACTTATGAGCCATCCAGGCGGTAAAGTCACCAATAAGATAGACTTCTTTGGCATGTGGCGCCCATACCCTAAAGACATAGCCCGTCTGGGTATCACGCTGGCTGCGATGGACCCCCAAGTATTCTTGCACACGGATGTTCTCACCAGTGCCAAAGGTATATAAAGCTAGCTCGTCATTCATTTCCTGCTACCTTTCCTTGTGAATTTTTTCGTTAAAAAGAAACAAAAATAACCTGAAAACTCAGGTCATTTTGGTATGTCAAGGATCACCACTGACAATTCATTCATTAGAGAATCTGAAAATTGAAAGCGCTTATCGTTACTTTCAATTATAGCATAGTTGGTCTCTTTCAGCAAACGTTTACGATTATTGGTGAAAATAATTTTAAGCTTCTGCTTATCTTCAACCGTAAAGCTGATAAAACCGCTATTTGGCTTAGCTGATTCAATGTAAACATGCTGCCTAATCTCTGAAAATGTAGGATATGAAAAATAGGGTGATTTCGTTTTCAATGCGAGCAGTTTTTTTACAAATGCAATGGTTGGTTGCTCACGGCTTACATAATCCCAATTAATTTGATTGACGTCATCAGAAGCATTATAAGAATTCATGGCCCGTTCTTGATCTTCTTGAGTTAGCTTTTGGCCTAAACCAGTCGGATATAGCTTGGTTCTTAAAAATTCTTGGCCAATTTGCATAAAAGCTATCCCCTGCATCAAAAGATTAATAGCAGTTGCTACTTGTACACGCTGGCGGTGGGTATCGTCACTGTCTTTAGGATGCAAAGCCCATAAAAGATCGTTAAGATTGTAATTGTCGTGTGCTTCAACATAGTTTATTATCTGACTAGGTCTTTGGTAGGTGCCTATTTCATCACTACCTAGGAGGGCTTTGGCAAGAAGGCCTTCGCTGGCTAGACCCGACACAAAGCCTTTTTCTAGCGAGCCATAAACTTCTGCTCCCTTAATAGCATTTCGTTCATCATCATTAAAAAAGCCAATCCCTGGCAGTTGATCAGCGTTACGCTTGATTGCTTTTTGCTGTGACGGCAGACCATTTCCCATATCCCAGCCCTCACCATAGATCAGAATCCGTGGGTCAACAGCATCAACTGCTGCTCGGATACGCTGCATGGTCTCTACATCATGTAAGCCCATTAGATCAAAGCGAAAACCATCAATATTATATTCTTGCAACCAGTAAAGAACCGAATCAATCATATACTTGCGAAACATCTCTTTTTCACTAGCTGTTTCATTGCCACAACCAGAACCATTTTGAAAGCTACCATCTGGGTTCATTCGGTAGTAATAATCCGGAACAGTTAGTTGAAAAGCAGAATCCTTATTAGAAAAAGTATGATTATAAACCACATCCATAACAACGTTTAGACCAGCATTGTGATAAGCTTGGATAACTTCTTTTAATTCCTTGATTCGGGTTGCTGGCTGGTCAGGATTGGTCGTAAAACTAGCGTCAGGCACATTATAATTTTCAGGATCATAGCCCCAGTTGTAGTTATACTGGCCGCTGTGGTCAAAGGTGTGATGGTGGTCAAATACTGGCTGCAATTGAATATGCGTAATACCAAGTGTTTTAACATAATCAAAGCAGGTGCTATCTCCAAAGCGGTTTTTAGTGCCAGTTTCAATCAAGCCCTTAAACTTACCGCGATGTTTAGCAGAAACACCTGAACTCACTGATTGGGAAAAGTCGCGCACATGCATCTCATAAATAACAGCCTGGTTCGGATTCTCTAAGCGCCAGCTAGCGGCCTGACCATGCCTTACTTGAAACCCCTTAGGCACTAGCTCAGCTTGGGCAACCACTACTGAGCGTTGACCGTTGGCCGTCGTAGCAATTGTATACGGATCACGAGAATCAGCAAATGTCCGTTTGCGATAATAGATGCGATAACAATAGGCCTGATAATTATAATCGCCTTCAAGTTTTAAAAACCAGACACCATGAGTATTCTTACGATGGTCATTCGGGTCACTGACACTGCCACGGCCCATTTCTAAAACCGCCGAGACACTAGCATGTGCAGCCGTTGAATGATACAAAATCAATTGAACCCTTTCTGCCGTAGGCGCCCACAAGCGAAAAGAAGTTTCAAATGGAGAATAGCGAAAACCTAACCAGCCATCAAACCCCCATTTTTTGTCAAAAGCTTGGCTGTTAGTTGCCATATCATAGGCATCACGTTTGCGCCTCTTGTAGTGTTTGCTTGCTACTGCCGCCTGACGTGAATAATAAACCCTAGCATCCCCATCAACAAGCCAGACCTCAGTTTTAGGCAGGCCCTCGGTTCGCTGGATAGCATAATCCCCCGTCTGGCTTTGCCAAAACTGTTCTTTAACGATGACGTAAACTTGGTTTAGAAAATAAGGAGCATCATAAGCTAGGCAGGCAACTGCCCCAAAGCTGTCATAGCGTGAAAAAGAGGCCTCTTGACCTGCCTGACCATCTTGCCACTGCCATAGATTGTGCTTAAAATAATTTCCGCTGGGAGTGTGGTAATGTACAATAACAGTATTTTTCATTGCTCAGCCCATTGATTGCCCTGCTCTTCTAAATCTTCGACTTCATGGGCAAATTTCTTAGCAAAATCATCCAGTTCTGCCTCTTTGGGATTAATAGTATAGGCATCATCAGAAATCAAATCAGTATCAGCAAAGAACGTAATATGATTTTTTAAGTTTTGCAAAACAATCGGAGCATCACCACCGTACTCACCATCCAAGTTAATCATCATGCGTTCATTGTTTTGAGGCTCAATAATCACTTTTTTTGTTTTAATATACTCAACACGGCGATCCTTGATGTGCTTTCCGCCATCTATTACCAGTCGCAACAAATGCACAATTTCAAATAAATTAGCTGTTTTCACCAATATTAAAGTGAATTTGCCATCGTCTAGTTTTGCGTCTGGAGCAATCTGTTCAAAACCACCCACAGAGTTAGTAATAGCCGCAAAAATCATTGAGACCTCGCCTTCAAAAACACCCTTATCATGGGTGATTTTAACCGGTACATTTGTCACGCGAGGCAATAGCTCAACACCCTTTGCGAGATAAGCCAGGTAGCCAAACATCGTTTTTAACTGGCTGGGCACGCTGTAAGTCAACTCCGTTAAGCTACCCGCGGCAGCAATATTAATAAAATAATGGTCTTCTCGAGCTTGGCCAATATCCATCTTGATCAGTTGGTTTTTACCAATGATTTCAGCAGCTTTAAGCGGATTGCCACGAGGGATCTTCAAGGCCCGCGCAAAGTCGTTAGTTGTCCCCGTAGGAATAACAGCGATCTTTGGTCGGCGCTTTAAGGGAGCAACGCCGCTTACAACTTCGTTAATCGTTCCATCACCACCAGCAGCGATGATAAGATCAAAGCCGGCCTGACTAGCCCGTCTAGCCTCGTTTAGGGCCGAATGTTTTTGAGCTGTTGTTTGAAAAGCTGAGGTCTCATAACCAAAGCCTTCAATAATATTTAAGACATCAGCCACATTTTTTTTCATCATTTCTTGACCAGATGTCGGATTATAAATGAGACGAGCTCTCATTTGTTTTTTCATGTTTATACCTCACTACTACAATTGACGGAGCCAATCTTCATCTTGTATCTCAATACCAAGCTTGAGAGCTTTATCTAATTTTGAGCCGGCATCACTACCTGCAATCACTAAATCCGTTTTCTTAGACACACTAGAAGTGACCTTAGCTCCTAAGGCTTCTAATTTGTCTTTGGCTTCTATCCTGGTTAACTGTTCTAATTTTCCCGTCAAAACGACCGTCATGCCAAAGAGCTGTGCCGTTTTATCTAATTTTTTCCCAAGATAGTCAAGATTAACACCAGCCACACGGAGTTCATTTACCAGCAGATGCACTTCTTCCTTAGCAAAATAACGAACTAAAGAATCGGCAATCACACTCCCTAGGCCATTAATAGCGGCAATCGTCTCCCGCTTAGCTTGCATCAAATGCGGCAGTGTTTCAAACTCTTCGAGCAAAAGACGGCTAGCTTTCGCACCGACATGCCGAATACCCAAACCAAACAAGAGTTTATCAGCCGAATTAGCTTTCGAAGCGGCAATAGCAGCTAATAATTTGTCCGCTGACTTTTCTTGTACCCCATCTAGGGCTAGTAAATCAGCCTGGGTTATATGATAAATATCAGCCACATCTTGAATTAAATTTGCAGCAAAAAGCTTATCAACCATCGCTGGACCCAAGCCAGCAATGTTCATAGCATTGCGGCTGGCAAAATGTTCCAAACCACGCTTTACAAGACTCGGACACAAAGGATTAATACAGCGTAAGGCCACCTCTTCTTCAAGATGAACAAGCTCACTGTGACACGATGGACACAGCGTGGGGATGACTAATGGTTCTTGGTGGCTGCGCTTATCTGCCACCACGCGCAAAACGGCAGGGATAATATCACCAGCTTTATAGACCACAACCGTATCACCCAGCCGAATGTCCTTTTCGGCAATGTAATCAACATTATGAAGAGTGGCTCGACTGACTGTTGTTCCGGCCAACTGCACAGGGCTTAAATTAGCTGTAGGGGTGACCACGCCAGTACGGCCAACAGTCCAATCAACCGAGAGAATTTTAGCTTCTTTTTCTTCAGCAGGAAACTTATAGGCAATGGCCCAGCGTGGGGCTTTAACTGTAAAGCCAAGCTCTTCTTGCATGGCTAGGCTATCAACCTTAACCACAATGCCATCAATCTCATAAGAGAGCTGTTCACGCTCCGTTTCGATGGTTTGAATAAAGTTCCAAATGACTGCCATATCACCCGATGCTTGGCGCGTAGGGTTGACAGAAAAACCCAGCTCATGTAGCTTTTCTAGCACAGCTGTTTGACTGCTTGCTTGGCTTGGGCTAGCTTCTTGATATAAAAAGGTGCCTAATTGGCGTTTAGCTACCACTGAGGTGTCCAACTGCCGCAAGGTCCCAGCGGCAGCATTACGCGGATTAGCGAATTCTGTTTCACCATTTTCGTGCCGCTCTTGATTAATCAACATAAAAGAATGCCTGGGCATGTAGGCTTCTCCTCGAACGGTAATATCAATGGGTTTGTTTAACTGCCTAGGAATGTCTTTGACCTGTTTGAGGTTTTCTGTGATATTTTCACCCACACTCCCATCACCACGCGTAGCTCCAGTCACTAATTTACCTTGCTCATAGCTTAGGGAGATGGATAAACCATCAATCTTTAATTCAGCAACATATGTGGCATTAGGAAACTCTGTTTTAATCCGGCGATCAAAAGCTAGTAATTCCTCGTGCGAAAAGGCATCTTGAAGGCTATATAAGGGATAAGGATGTTGGTATTTTTCAAATCCTTTGAGAATTTGCCCGCCAACAGCCTGTGTGGGACTATCTTTTTGGACCCATTCGGGGTAGCTAGCTTCTAGATGTACTAATTCTTGATACAAGCGATCATACTCAGCATCAGACACCGAAGGGTTGTCATTTGTATAGTATTCGTGACGATAACGATTTAGTAATGCGGTTAACTCTTTTATTCGTTTTTCCATATCTTTATTTTATCATAAAAGTAACCTTTTGCATGGCTGGCCGCTACTGAATTCCTTAAAAGCTTAGCAGGAAAATGTCTAAGCGGTGCGACTCTTGCTCGCTAGGGGACTTATGCTAGCAAGACCAGACTTTGCTTACTAGTTTTGAGCCTAGCTAAAAAAGACCGGATCAAATCCAGTCTTTGCCAAAATCAGTTCTTGTTTAGCGACAGCTCTACTTCGTGAAGTCAATCCGCTTGGCCATCTTGTCAATGATAATCGAGCCAAGCAAAAGCGAAGCCAATTCACCCACCGCCGTGGTAAACCAGGTCAATAAGAATGGGGCATTAAAAAAGCTTAATTCAATAGCGACGGTAATCATGGATGCTGCAAAAAATAGGGAAAAGTAACAAAAGGCCTTGTTTAAAAAACCATGAAAGAAATAGTCCTTTTGATAGCGTTTGAAAAGCCAAACACCCAAGCTCACAATGACTAAGGTTGATCCACCACCAACGAAAACATCAATTAAGCCAAAACTGTAAAGGTTAGCAATCATGCAACCAATCGTTACTGCATAGATGTATTTCTTATTATAGAAGGCTAAAAAATTCAACATTTCCGAAACGCGAAATTGGTACATGCCATAAGAAATAGCATTGAGGGGTGGGGTAATGGTCAAAACCACATAAAGGGCAGCAACCAAAGCTATGTGAACATAATCACGAACAGTATAATGTGTCATTGTATCTCCTTTGACGTACGACACATCCCTTTTATGGGATGAGTGACGTGTGTAATATGCTTGGTGAAAGGGAATAAGCACCAAGGGTTGCCAGGCAACGCCCCTATTATATCACGCTTGTGCTCTTTTCGGATAGTCCTTTTAGACTTTTTCTTATTTTAAATAGCTGTTTAGGGGTTCGTTTTTCATTTGCGATACTGGCTAACCACAGGTAAAATAGCAGGCTAGACGGCTACTGGCACCAACAGGTGATAGCCACCATCACCTTTTTTATCAAAGAAAAGAAGCTAACGCAACTCATCCGAGTTGGTTACAAGCCCAGATACAACTAATCAGCCTAGCCAAACAAAAAAACAGATTGAAATAAACAAGGCGCCTTTACCTGCTTCAATCTGTTTAAAATCAGTTTTTTAGGCTATTTGACTTTCATAATCCGAACCAAGTTAGACCGTTCTGCTTCTTCTAATTTCAACTCAATGTAGTGAATGGTTTCCTCTAATTGGGGTATAATGGAATATTCTAAGCCATTGACCCGCCGGCGGGTTTTTTCGATTTCATCAGCCATGAGCTGACAGTTTTTTTCAACTTCTGCTAGCCGCAACAGCTTGGTGAGCTGTGCTTCCATTTTTTGAATCGTATTATCCATTTCACTGTTGGAATTAAGAAAACTATAGGACAGTTGATTGGCGCTGTCTGTTGACGTTTCATTGATTAGAAACCGGGGAACGTGAACACTCATGATATTATCAACTTCAATAATTAACTGGGCTTCTCGCACAGGAACTGAAAATAACTCTTCAATCATCGCATCATTTTCAAGAGACTTAGCTAAAACAAATTCTTGCATATTATGCTGAAGCACAGCTTCAACTTCCTGGCGAAGGCGCGCATTTTCTCGTATCAGATCAATAAAATGACGCATGAGCTCATCGCGTTTATCTTTGAGGAGTTTATGCCCTCTTTGTGCTGTTTTTAAACGTTTTTTTAGGCCATTTAGCTCCATGCGGGTTGGTTTGACATTTAATCTTACCATTGACAAAAACCTTTCTATTACATTAGGACCTTAAGACGACGCCTATCAAGCAGAGAAAAGCTATGCCTTACTTTCACCTAAATAATGGTCAAGCATCTCGTCTTTAATCCGTTTTAATTCGGTTCTTGGTAATATTGCCAATAGCTCCCATCCAAGATTTAAGCTTTCCTCAATACTGCGGTTAGTGTAAAAACCTTGGTTAATATACTCCGCTTCAAAGCGATCAGTAAATTGCACATATAATTTATCCGTCTTTGATAGGGCTGATTCTCCCAAAACGACAGCTAACTCCTTGGCTTGCTTTCCTTGAGCATAGGCAGCAAATAATTGATTCATCGTTGCAGCATGATCAGCTCGGGTTTTTCCCTCACCAGAACCTTTATCCTTTAAACGCGAGAGCGATGGCAAGATATTAATGGGCGGACGAAAACCATTATTATAAAGTTCGTGTGAGAGAATGATTTGACCCTCTGTGATATAGCCAGTTAAATCAGGAATAGGGTGCGTAATGTCGTCTTCAGGCATCGTTAAGATTGGAATCTGTGTAACAGAACCTTTCTTACCAACTAACCGTCCCGCACGTTCATAGAGGGTTGAGAGATTGGTATACAAATAACCGGGATAACCGCGCCGACCTGGCACCTCCCGGCGAGCAGCCGAAATTTCCCGCAGAGCTTCACAATAGTTGGTCATATCAGTCATAATGACTAACACATGCATACCTTTTTCATAAGCTAGATATTCAGCGGTGGTCAAGGCAATACGAGGAGTTGCTATCCGCTCAATAGCAGGGTCATTAGCTAGATTCATAAATAGGACTGAGCGATCAATAGCACCTGTTTTACGTAAATCATTCATAAAGAACTCGGCTTCTTCAAAACTGATACCCATAGCAGCAAAAACCACTGCAAAATGGTCGTCTGTATTGAGTACCGTGGCCTGGCGCGCGATTTGTGCGGCCAATTCATTATGAGGTAAGCCAGAGCCTGAAAAGACTGGTAGTTTTTGGCCACGAACCAAAGTATTCAAATGGTCAATCGCAGAAATACCCGTCTGAATAAATTCATCAGGATAGTCTCTAGCAACTGGGTTGATGGCTTGACCATCAATGTCCAGGTATTTTTCAGGGAGCAAGTCAGGTCCATCATCAATTGGTCGACCCAAACCATCGAAAATACGACCAAGCATATCCTCAGAAACGGCTAACTCAAGCGGGTGGCCGGTAAAACGTACTTTTGTCTTAGCCAGATTGATACCACTTGAGCTCTCAAACAATTGGACCATGACCTTGTCTTCTTGTACTTCAAGCACTTGGCCTTGACGTTTTTCACCATTATGCATCCTGATTTCAACCAATTCATTATAATGTACCCCTTGAACGTGATCAACAATCATCAAAGGACCCACAACCTCGCTAACGGTCCGGTATTCTTTAATGGCAGGCATGCTAGATTCCTCCTTTTTCTAAAACGTGATGAATGTCTGATTTAATGGTTTGAGCTAAATCAAGAATTTCTTGCAGCCGGTCCTCAGCGATGAACTTACTACGAGCAATCCGATCACGTAGGGTAACCGTTCCTTCCATCAGCTCTGTAAAATAAGCTCCTAATGATAAAGCCTTTGTAGCTTCTTCGTTAAAGAGCAAAATATTACTTAGCATTGCCTCTTGCTTAGCAAAGGAGGTAAAGGTATCTACACTATCAAAAGCATTTTGTTGCAAATAGTCTTCGCGAATTTGGCGCGCGACAGCCATGGTCAGGCGGTCTTGCTCTGATAGGGAATCGAGTCCCACCAAGCGAACAATTTCTTCGAGGCTTGCTTCTGCTTGAAGAATCGTCATGGCCGCCGTCACCTTTTGTATCCAGTTACTTTCTTGGTGCTGACTGATATACTGGCCGACCTGGTCACTATAAAGCGAATAAGAAGTTAACCAATTAATAGCTGGAAAATGTCGGCGTTGGGCAAGCGGAGCATCTAAGCCCCAGAATACTTTTACAATCCGTAAGGTATTTTGAGTAACTGGCTCTGAAATGTCTCCTCCAGGGGGTGAAACAGCCCCAATGGCTGTAATACTTCCTTCTCTTCCTTGACTGCCCAGAGTTCGATAACGGCCTGCGCGCTCATAATACTCAGCAATACGACTGCCTAAATAAGCAGGATAGCCCTCATCACCTGGCATTTCTTCTAAGCGGCCAGACATTTCCCTAAGTGCCTCAGCCCAGCGAGAGGTTGAATCCGCCATAACAGCAACAGAGTAACCCATATCGCGGAAGTATTCGGCAATCGTAATCCCTGTATAAATCGAAGCTTCACGTGCTGCTACTGGCATATTTGAGGTGTTAGCAATCAAAACTGTTCGTTCCATAATCGAATGGCCCGTACTAGGATCAATCAATTCTGGGAATTCATTTAAAACATCGGTCATTTCATTCCCACGTTCCCCACAACCAATGTAGATTACAATGTCCACATTAGCAAATTTAGCTATCTGGTGTTGGACAACTGTCTTACCAGCTCCAAAGGGCCCAGGAACGGCAGCCGCTCCGCCTTTTGCCACTGGAAAAAAGGTATCAATAACACGTTGGCCAGTAATTAAAGGTTCAACAGGCATGAGTTTTTTGGCTACCGGACGGCTCTTGCGCACAGGCCACGTTTGCATCAGTGTTCCTTTGTAAATACTGCCATCAGTTTGCTCAATTTCATAAACCACTTCATCCACACAAAAGGTGCCAGCCTTTATAGAGAGAAGCTTACCAGATACCTGGTTGGGTACCATAATCCGATGCTCCACCACTTGTGTTTCTTGAACTGTTCCTAAAACATCCCCTGTCACTACTTTTGTACCAACTGCAAGTGTTGGCTGAAAAGCCCATGCCCGCTCACGATCTAACCGCGCAACATCCACCCCACGAAGCAGAAAGTCACTAGATGTTGCCTGTTTGAATCGATCAAGTGGGCGTTGGATGCCATCAAACATCTCAGATATTAATCCTGGGCCCAATTCCACTGACAAAGGACTACCTGTAGAGATAACAGGTTCCCCAGGACCAAGCCCTGAGGTTTCTTCGTAAACCTGAATAGAGGCCTGATCCTGGCGCATTTCAATAATTTCACCGATTAGACCAAGCTGGCCAACACGGCAAATATCCTGAATATTTGCTTCTTCCATCCCAGAAGCCACGACAAGTGGCCCTGAAACCTTTATAATTTTTCCTTGGCGCAAGTTTCTCTCCTTTATTTCTGTTAAAAAGATTGTGTCCACGTCCTTAACTCTATATGCCGTTAGCAGACGACTCGCCTGCCCTGTTTGCTTTTAGAGGATATTTTGACCAACCGCACGTTCTACCCGCTCTTGAACACCTTTCATCCCTAATTGCAGATCAGCTTTATGAGTCGGTATAATCGTGACAGCTGGTAAGAGTTGTCCCTCATAATGGGCAAGGGTCTCAGGAATCATTGCAGCTATATCTTCAGTGATATAGATAATGCCAAAATCACTTTGGGCAAGTTTTCTAAGGGTATTGGTCGCCTCTTGGGCTGCAAGAACAGGGAAAGTCTGAAAGCCAATCATATGAAAAGGTAAAATCGCATCCCGATTTCCAATGACTCCAATCTTATAAGCTTTATTGGCCATAAATAGGTCGCATCCTTTCTTTAATGTGTGCCATTGGCAATTGGTTAACAAGAGCAGAAAGTATTAAACGGATATTTTTGACTTCAAATTGCTTCCCTAGCAGGTAGCGTGGCAAGAGATAAGGCCCATCACTGTCATATTTAGCCTCATCAAATAAAGCAAAGAGCAAATAGTCACTGAGGTACTCTAACTCTGGCAAAGACAAGGCTCCTTGACTGAGCTTGGTTTGATAGTTTTGTAAATCATGAGCATACGGATTGGAAATCAAGCAATCGAATAAGTCATTCCAACCTGATCCTGCAAGCAGCTCTTGATAACGATGGATAGGATAGCTTCCCTGACTGGAGATAAGCTGCTTGATAAAGCTATTTGATTTGCCTAATTGCTGAGCTCGGCCCACTGTTATCAGATTATAACATTCAATTATTATCTTAACTGCCTGCATCACCTTGCCATCCTTTAAAGATTGGGCAATTGTCATCAAATGTTTAAAATAGGCTAAATCTGCCCCTATCTCAATAACACGACTATCTTGATAATCCAAATACTCTGCCCAGATAGATTGCACCTCATGTACCATAACAAAAGGATAGCTATCTGAGTTTAAAGTCGACACTAGCTGTTTAAGAGCTGCTTGAGAGCCAATACCAATGGGTAGTAATAGACTGTGCAAGTCTCTTTGACTGGCTTTAGCCTTTAGCAGAACTTTTAAATTGTGATAAGTATAGCGTAAGGTAAACAAGTCCACTAGCTCAGGATAAGGAGACTCCTGATAGGCCCACTTAAAGGTCTTCGCTAACTCCGTCATCAAGGCGTGCTCCACTAAGTCTAGTTGTCCAAGACTATTGACAGAAAGCTGATAAGGCGAAGCTTGAAAAAGCAAACCAAGTCTTTCATTATCTGGTGAGTTTAGCATTTGGGAAAATTGCTCAGCAGTAAATAAGTCTTTTTCTTTCACACTTATAGTTGTATTAACCTGTGTAAACCGACTCGTGTCCATAAGGCCTCCTAATCTTCGTTAAATAATGTTTTAGCAATTAAGGAGCATTCTTCTTGATAAATCGAAGCTATCAGATCATGGTATAAATAAGAATAATCTAGGGGGCCCGTTTTAAGCAAAAAGCCAGCTTGGCCACTAATCTTCACCGGAGAAAGGACTACCTGAGGAAAGTCATCCCTAAGTTGCTCAAGATCAGACGGACCAAATTTATCAGCTGTGATTTGACCAAGCTCAAGTGTTATAGCTTGGTCTGTATAGTGCTGTAAAACTGACGTCATAAAAGCGAGCTCTTGCTTTTGATCAAAGGCGATCATTTGGTCAAGAGCAGCTGTAAATAAAGCTTTAAGAACAGTCTGCTTAGCAACTAGGGTTGACTGCCGCTCCTTGGTTTTTAACTGTTGTAACTCAATCTGGTAACGTTGATTGACTTTCTTGAGCCGCTGGCGCTTTTCTTCATTTTTCGTTGCTAATAAGGTGGCTTTATTATTTTCAAAAGCGGCAGCTATTTTTTTGCTCTCTTTGTCTAGTTTTTCTTTTCCCTCACGATGCGCACGCTCAAGTACGGTTTGCTTCAAGTTTTCCAGGTCATTCACTTGACATCCTCCTTCTTCCATCATTACAACTAACAAAAGGTTAGCCGACACGAAGGGTTAAGATAAATGAAACAACGAAAGCTAAAATAGCATAGGTTTCAACCATGGCCGCAAGGATCGCACCTTTCATGAATTCTTCAGGCCGTTTCGCCAAAATTTGCATACCAGCAACTGCCACATTACCCTGATGTTTAGCTGAAAAATAACCGACAATAGCAATAGGTAAAGCCACAAAGAAATAAGCCAAGCCTTTTGCTACTGATAAGTCTGGTGTTAATTGCAACCAGATTAAGATGCCAATAACAAAGCCATACAGTCCTTGTGTCCCTGGTAGCAATTGTAAGATTAAGGCAGAAGCAAACTTATCAGGTTCTTCTTTTAACAGCGCAGCTGCTGCTTGCCCTGCCTTACCAACGCCATAGGCTGACCCCATACCACTAAAGCTAACCGCAACCGCAATTCCTAAAGCGGCAAAAAAGGCACCTCCATGGGCTGCAAAATACTGTGCTAATTGTTCCATTTTATTTTTCCTCCATCGGATTTTCTTTGTGAATAGTGATGTATTTTTCTGAAATTTTAAGAGGTTGGAAGGGCTTACCGCCACCTTGATAGAATTTACCAAAAAATTCTACAAACATCAGCCTTGCCCCATGAACATAACCTGACAAAAGGGACAAGAAAATGTTGATGGCATGTAAAAGGGCAAACAGTAATATTCCAACCGTAAAGCGAGCCAGCGGTGGTAATATTCCTACAATCAGATTAAAGGCCGAAGCTATGCTCGCACCGGATAAACCAAGGGCCATCAAACGCGTAAAGCTTACGAGGTCCCCGATATAGCCACTAATATTATAGAGATTATAAAGACCAACTCCAAGGCCAAGTAGACTTCTTGCTTTAACAATTGCCACCAAGACCACACCAACAGCATTGAAAATGGCAAGCCACTTGCCAAGTTCCGCTAATAGAGCAAGGCCTGGTACCAGCTTACCTAAAGCTAGTAGGAAGATCCCAAGCAAGATTAAACACCAAGCAAAGCCTGAACTATAGGCTTTGGCATAATCTTTCATTTTGACATGTTGTAACCCACCTAACAGTAGGCCAACCATTACCGTGATAAAACCAAAGATGACAGACAGCATTAAAATCGTCATCACATCTGTGCGGGTAGAAATTAAAACAAATGGCAATGTAAAGCCAAAAAAAGAACCATAGACTAGTCCCCAAAGGGCAACAGCGAGACTTAAACTATTAAAAAAACGAAGAAAACGTCTTTGCTTATTAGGCAGCTTAAAAACTTGCAAGGCAAACCAGGTGACGGCAAATAAGAGTAAGCCATAACCGAGATCTGCTACCATCATGCCAAAAAAGGTAAAGTAAAATGGGGCTAGAATCGGAGTTGGATCTTGCTCATAATACTTAGGCAAGGCGTACATCTCAGTGATCAATTCAAACGGAGCAATCACCGGATGATTCACTAATTTGATAGGAACCTCATCCCAGTCATCCTTGTCCACCTCAGACTCACTGATATAGATAGACGTCCCAAACCGCTCGGCAATAACTTGCTTAAGTAAAGGCAATTGCGCCCTTTCTACCCAGCCTTCTAGGGCGACGAGGTTCTTGGTGCTAGCCAACTGCTTTTTAGCTGCTTGTCTTAGATAAGAGCTCAATAAAAAGTCTGTCGCCAACTGCATTTGCTGTAGGGCCAACTCAGCAGCAGCGAGTTCCCTGGTTAATTGCTGGCGCTCCTTTTCATATTCTGCTAGCCTGTAAGCAGAGTTTGCCAGCATTTTAGCCGGTAGTTCCGGATAAGGGTAATCTAAAGCTTTAAATTGCAGCTCATCTAAAGGAATTGTTTTGCCCTTGTCCCAAAACAAAATAACACCATATTCCAACTGATTGCGAAAAACTTCCTCAAAGGCCAAGTCGGGATTGCCTTGCAACAGCCGGTAATAGCTATCATCACTAGTATTAGGAATTGTTCCTACAAGAGCTGATAAGTGCTTAAACTGAGTCAAGTCTTTTGGCAACACTTTAAGCTTAACCCAATCAGCCAACTGTTCTTGCTGGTCTTGGCACACAGCCATTGCCTTATCCAGTTCGCTGAGGCGATCCAATTTTTGGTTGATCTGGGTATAGGCCAGCTCGGCCTGCTCTTGTCGCTTAGGATTGTCAAGTTCAGCAACAGAGACACTCAAAGGTGCCTGCTTAAGCTTTGTGAATTTGCTTTTGCGAGGGATATAGTTCTCAAGCCTAGCCATTGTACTTTCTAAATGTTGCTGGCGGCGGGACAATTCTTGAAAGACCTGCTCCCCCTTTAACAGCTGGTGAGGACCATCTGCTAACTCTTGATAAATCTTAGGGATGTGCACCTGCTCTTGCCTAAAGGCTGCTTGCCAAGTAGCTTGCTTTGGCATGTCCTTAATTTCCACCAATTGGGTGCTTTGAAGAAGCTGTAAAAAAGTATCAAGCTCGTGGTTTCCCAATACAAAAGAAACCGTTTGCATTTGACTAATGGCCATATTTTTCAACCACCTTATCCACTATTTGCGAAGCCAAAGTCCGCTTTTTTTGCTTTAAAATGGCTTGCACTTGTGCTTCATTTTTGGTCAGGGTGTCTGTCAGATGTGTTGTTTGAACCTTTAATTCCTTTGCCAAAGCAGCTTCTTCTTGCTCTAGGCACTTCTGTATTTCCTGATCACACTGCTGCTTGACTTCTTCTAATTCTAGTTGTCGTTCTCTGGCATAGTCCTGAATCTCTCGCTCGTAGCTATCTTGAATGGCTTGTGCTTCTGTCTCGATTTGTGTCATCAATGCCAATATTGAATTCGTCACATTTTCCTCCTTACCCTTTTGGTTACTGATTAACTGCTACTTACTCGTCTTTAAGGAAAAAACAAGGTCCATTTCGAGATACCCTAGCACATAACTGACTGTGATTTTCGCTTGAGTATCCTAAGCATGGACCCTATACCTTTATTGCTAAATTCAATCTTTCCAATAAGCTTATCATTTGCTGAAACACCAGGTTTCTATGAAACAAAGCAAACTCAGGTCCTATCTGCTTGTCCATGACTGTCAAAGGCTTCATCAACCGGGAAAACCACAGCAAAGCTTACCTGGATCAACAATAAGCACAAGGTTCTATCCACCAAACACCAGTAAGATAGGACTTCTTACCAATGATCAATTATTTCTAGCTTGTAGTTCTTGTTTGGTAATCACCTTATAATTTTTAAAGGCAAGGCCTCCCAGATAACCAGAAATCAGACTTAAGATAATACAGCCCAGAGCCGTTATCAGCACCTTGGTCATTGGATTATAAGCAAACATAACCGCAAATCCAGCAATTGGGGTGGCTGTCCCAGGAGTATTA
This sequence comes from Streptococcus halichoeri, assembly GCF_019774635.1. Lineage (NCBI taxonomy): Bacteria > Bacillati > Bacillota > Bacilli > Lactobacillales > Streptococcaceae > Streptococcus > Streptococcus halichoeri. The sequence continues at coordinate 1,201,463 of NZ_CP081502.1, read as the reverse complement.
TTGACTAATTGCATTAGAGCGATCAAGACCCCGCAGGCCGCGCCACCGACAAAATTGGTCACATAAATAGGGATTGGATTTGCTGATGTCACATCGGCTTGCGTCAAGGGTTCAATAGCAAAGGCAATATTGTCTTTACGTTCACCGAGTTTGAGTTTGTAAAAGAGGACCCCATTCATAAAGGATGATCCAAAAACAGCAAGTGCACCGATAGCCATTGGAATTCCTGTTAAACCAAGCATAGCAGTTAAGGCCATGGAAGATAGCGGAGCAGTTGCTACCACGACAATTGTCCCACCAAGGATAATACCCATAATAATCGGACTTGATTTAGCACTAGCAGTCAGGATTTCACCAATGGTTAACAAGGTTTTATCAATCACCGGAGTGACAAACTGGGCAATAAAACGAGAAATCGGGGTGGCAACAATGATAATACTAATCAAATCTAAACCACCAGGAATTTTTTTCTCCATCCATTTCACAAGGAAAGATACCAAGTAGCCAGCAATGAAGCCAGGTAAAATACCAAAACCAGATGTTGCTAAACCAATCATTACCGCATAAACCGGAGAAACGTCTAAAGCAAGCGCCACTAAACTTGCTGCTGCTACACCTGATAGCGACCCATTTGCTCCTCCAACTTCGCTGAGAAATTTAAAGCCCAGAACTTTACCAAAAAAAGCACTTTGAAAAGCTTCCACCAAGAATGAAGCACAGGCAGCCGCTGCCAAAGCACCCATGGCCTTTGCACCATGAGGCGCTTTGTAGTTAAATAAGGTAAAAATCGCAAGGACAAGGAGTAAAAGCCCTGTACCAACAAGAATATCCATAATGTTTTCCACCAATCTATAAGATTATTTTTATAACGTTTTAGTAAGACGTGCCATTGCTTCTATCTCAATTAAGGCATTTCTAGGTAAGGATGCCACCTGATGGGCTGTACGAATCGGGTAAGGCTCCTCAAACAGCGTTTCCATAATACGATTAAGCTCATCAAAATGGGCTAAATCAGCTAAGTAAATCGTTAATTTAAAAATAGCATCCAATGATAAATCTTCGCTTTTCAAAACATTCGCAATATTTGAAAAAGCCCGGCGGCACTGTGCTTCAAAGCCTGTTTCTAAGGTGCCACTTTCCGGACAAATCGGCAGCTGACCAGAGGTATATAAGATATTCCCTTCAATGGTATAAATTGAATAAGGCCCAACACGCTTGGGTATGGTATTCATCATAATCCTCCTTTGACTTTATGACCTAATAGTACATGAAATCGCCTCCAAAGTCAATAATAATTTATTATCTTAACAATATTTTTTTATTATGATAGTTTTTTATTGTCTTTTAACCTAAAATATATTACTATAGTATAAATAAGAAAACAAAGGAATGACCGGATGGATAAAGAACGATTAAGTTACTGGAAAACCGTTATGCATTTTTTAAACGGCGTGCTTGGCAGCAATTATGAACTTGTCTTACATGTCATTGACAAAAATGATATTTACATTGGTGAAATTATCAACAACCACATCAGTGGTCGAACAACTAGTTCTCCTCTGACAACTTTCGCTCTTGATTTGATTAACAAAAAAATTTACAAAGAAAAAGACTTTGTTACTAATTACAAAGCCATCGTTAGCCCACAAAATAAAGAAGTCCGAGGTTCCACCTACTTTATCAAAGATACAGACGGAAACCTAGACGGTATGCTATGTATTAATATGGACATCACTGCCTATAAAGACATGGCTGAAAATATTCTCAATTTAGCTAACGTCAATCTGACACACTTAGTGCCAACTAATAGCTCTGCTAGTAGTGACAACAATCAAGATGAGACTGTCGAAGTCCTATCTAGCAATATTCAAGATATTATCGGCGAAATGATTGATCCTGCCTTATTGGATGAGGGGATTCACCTGAGCCAAGAAGTCAAAATTGACATTGTCCTTAAGTTATATGAAAGAGGCGTTTTTCAATTAAAAGGGGCCGTTTCCAAAGTGGCTGAAGTGTTAAAAATCTCAGAACCCAGTGTCTATCGCTACCTAAAAAAAGTAGAAAATGATTAGCCCGCTTCCTCCAATCATAGCAACTACCAAATGGTGGTTGTTTTTTATTGTCACTATTATCAGAATTTCCCTATAACTATTTAATGAAAACAGCGTTATTTAGACATTTTTTAGCAATTTGTCTCATTAACAATTCATTATAAGCTAGGATTGTGCTAAAATAAATCTGGAACCATCCCAAAAATAAAGGAAAGCAGACCTGATAAGCACTATCTGGAGCTTTGGAGAGCATTTTTATCAAGGGATAATAAAAATTTCTCACGTTTACACCATGCCCCTTAGTGCCCATCACATTGCACTAAAAAGCTTATGAAACCAAAAAAGTTTTCACCCCTTCAACTCAGTCTACTCTTAGTAATCCTCTCACTCACATTTTTAAGCGACAGCCTGCACTCTAGTGTCGTCAGACAGCCTTTTACTCAAGTAATTGCCGAAGCTAAGACAGACAGCGCAGCCATTCTTCCCTTTAAGCATAAGCGCCAACTCATCTTAGGTAAGCTTGATGAGAAAGGCCGATCTACCTATGCCCATATCCAACTGCAAAGCAAGGATGAACCGACCCATAAGCGTCATAAGCGGCTCAAGACCAAACCTGTCGGCTGGCATAATTTTAAATTCTACTATGAAGATGGTAGCAAAAAGGCCTGGTTGATGAAGCGTGGTCATCTGATTGGTTACCAATTTAGTGGGCTCAAGAATCAGCGAAGAAATCTAGTTCCCATGACCAGTTGGCTCAGTACTGGTCACTCACTACAAAAAAAGGAATGCAAACAACCAAGATAGCATGCTCTATTACGAAAAACGCCTAAACGCTTGGCTAGCGCAGCACAAAAATGCCTATCTTGACTACAAGGTCACCGCCATTTACCAAAATGACGAGCTAATTCCACGTAAAATTACCCTGCAGTACGTTGGCTTAGATAAATCTGGTCAGTTACTGCCCATTAAGATTGGTGGTAAAGCTGTCCAAGATGCCAAAGGCATCAGCAGGGTAACGCTTGATAACGTATCACCAAATGCTGACATTGACTACCTGACAGGTCAAGCTCAAAACACTGTCCTATCCGCTAAAGAACAAAAACGTAAAGCACAACAAGAAGCCCAAGCCCGCAAGCAGGCCGAGGAGGCTGCAGCACAAAAGGCAGCACAGGAAAAACAAGCCAAAGAGGAAGCAGAACGTCAAAGACAAGTGGCAGAAAGAGCTGCTAGACAAGCTGCTGAAGCAGAAAGACAGGCTGCTGCCAGACAGCAAGCCAATGCAGCACAAGAACAGACACAAGCCCCTTCTCAACAAGGTGGAGGCTACTTCCGTGATGTCAGAGGAAGATGGCATCGCCCAAATGGTCAGTATGCTTCCAAAGCCGAAATCGCCGCAGCCGGCCTTCCTTGGAAATAGACGTGCAAGCGTCAAAAAACGTCTGGTACAATAATGTTTTTCAGCACGTAGATAAACTCCTATAGAATGGCATCATTTGATGTAGCCTAAGTGAGCCGTTAAATTATTAAACTCTTAGAAACGTTAATCTGGCAATGTTTCTGAGAATTATTAATAAGCTTCATAACGAAAAAAGATTGAAGAAAATTATCCAAAATGGACTTTTTCTTCAATCTGAGCGTATCGAAGAAATTCGATACGCTTTTTAAGTGGAGGATTTAGAGTTTATCATAAAGGAGTAAACAAATAGTTCTTATTCTTGATTAATGTTTACAATTCAAAAATGACTTCAAAATAGTATTAACTGTTCTTTGTATTTCCAACCGAAGTAATGGTGTTCGAAATCATTTCAAGCTGGTCCAAATCCCTCTTAATATCATCACTAGACTTATTCTCACCCAAAGCCTTATCCAATTTATTTCTTAATTGCTTCCCTCTGGTAATCAGGGATTCCAGATTTTCACTATAAATTCCAGAATAGTTAATTTTATTGAGAGAAGTGTTAAAATCCTCAATCCAGAAGTTAATTTGTGATTTAGTGTAATCATCTAATGACGTTTGAACTGTTACTTCTTCTTGTGGTTCAGAAATAGCTTGAGGCTCTTCAATAACTTGGGCTGCTGTAGTTGTAGATGCTTGTAATTGCTGTGATGGAATCTCAGGCTTAGGTCCTACTTGTTTCGACAAATCCATAGATAAATGAGGAATAGTTTTTCTGGTAATTACTTGTTCTTTTGATGCAGTGAAATTTCCTATTATTAACGGCTGAAAGTTATACTTTTCCAATTCTTTTTTATTTTCTGTTAAATCATAATAATTGTATAATAACGCTTTTAAATTTTCAGTTACCTCATTAGCACATCTGAGATTAGGTATGTCTTCTGATAATATAATTCCATCAACAGTGTCTGTAGAATAATCAAAATTAGGAGTAATATTGGCTTTTTTCTTAGTTGCTTTTATGACAATATCCAACTCAGACTTAAGCGCTTCTCCATTCCATGTCTTATCCTCTTTGATAATATTATCAACTAGTTCTTTTAATTTTTTTATTTCAAGAATTTTATTTTTATATTGGTTAAAAATTTCATTAGTCATACTCAAGGGTGAATTTGCTAGTTCAGGAGATAAATAATCATCATAGAATTGTTCATAATATCCTCGATAAGTGTGTTCTAACAAGATTGATTTGAAAGGAAGACTGATATTATAATACAAAGAGATTGGGACAAGGTCCATAGAATTTTTCTGCTCTTTAATAACGTTCTCAGAAAATTCTTTGAGCGCTACTTTCAAACCATTTTCGATAGCATTTGATTGTTCCAAGGTAAGACTAGCTACTTGGTTTATTGTTTTATCAGTTGAAATTTTCATCACTTCTCTTGATTCTCTTAAGTAATTATCATATCCTGCAATTACTTGAGTTAAAGTTCTAACTGCGCTTGAATATTCTTTTTCTGAAAACTCTTCTTTATTAACTAAGTAACGTCCTAAGTCTAACAGAAAAACTATGGAATTTCTTTTAGAATTGGAATAATATTTACCTACTAAATAGCCATTTTCCCCCCGATTTCATCTAATTTCTTTTTTATCTCTTCGGTTTTTTCATAGAAATAACGAGTCACCGCCCCTACTGGCTGTGCTACTCCCAATGCTGTGCTTAATAGTCCTAAAATGGTTAACGATTGTAAAAATTTCTTGCTCATATTCCTTCTCTTTTTCCACATTTTACACCCGTGATAAGTGCAACGCGAACTATCATATCAGCAATTGATACATCTATCTAACCGTTTTTTTTATTAATTAATATTTTATTTGACTTGTATTATTTTACTCTTATCAATTCTAGCAGATTGTAATTGTATTATATCGTATTAATCCGCTTTCAGGATAAACATAGAGCCGTTTACCAGCAGTTAATTAGCAAAAGACGACTATTGCTTTTTTTAACCTTTTCATATATCGCATTAAAAGAGTAGGATTTACTCCATTTTATAATATATTAGTCGCAAGAAATTATCTAACTTTTAAATGCCTTTCACCTTCAAGCTCAGCTATACCTATTTTATTAGTCATTTTTCGTGCATCAGCCATTTTTACTCCCAAGATCTAAAGCAATATGCCCTTCCTTGGCCTCATGGTGGTGATTTTGCCAAATAAGGGTAGCAATGGTGGGCGAAAGAATTCCTTAAAATCAAAAAAAGCACTCTGGGGTGATTCAGCCAGAATGCTTTCACATAATGTTTCTTAACCAGTAATCAGATAGGCAACACAAAGGGCAAGTAAGATGGCATTAAGCTAATGAGTTCAGTAACCAAGCAACCGTCACCCCACAAGGTGCTATTTTATTTTTAATAAATATCGCCCCTATGTCCAAACTCAAGTGCTAAGATAATCATCTTATTATCTTGAATATCACAAATAAGCCTATAATTACCAATACGATAACGCCATTCGTTAGCATGATTACCTGTCAAGCCTTTACCATTGGCACGGGGGTTATCTGTTCCTTCTAAATGCTTATCAATCCAGGAAAACAGCAATCTCTGAATCTGCTTATCTAGTTTCTTAATTTGCTTTTGAGCTTTTTTAGAATACTCTATATGATACATATTATAAGTCTAGCTCTTTCTTAAAGTCAGCATGGCTAATTGTCTGTGGATCTGCTTTATATTCTGCATAAGCTTGATTATAGACTTTCAAATCATATTTATCTTCAATATCACGCTCAAGAGCTTTCTTAAAGAGGCTTGATAGGCTTTGCCCTGTTAATTGAGCATAGCTTTTGAAAAATACTTCTTCTTCTTGATTCAATCTGATAGTAACAGTACTCATGGTTATTTACCTCACTTCTTTGTGTTACATTGTAACACATCGCGGAAGATTTGTCAATTGCTGAGGGCTATAGTCGGTCCCAATACAGTTAAAATCGCAATCCTGATAAAAATTAATCCTTCTTTAGTTGTCTTTTAAGAATTGACATCTTACTTTGGCTTTCGCGTCAAGCAGACTTGGTACTTTTTTTAGAAGGGTGAGCTGATCCTCTAATGATCTGTCTGTATTTTCTAACTTCTTTATCTCAAATTGAGCCTGATAAAGTGCTATCCCCTAACATGGAACTGCACTTTCACCATCTTTTTCCTATTCTTGAACCCAACAACAAAGATTGTTTGAGTGAACACCTACAATTGAACTAACTATTGTCACAGACGACTTTACATCAAGGACAAGTTTGATAACAGATATGTTACCTTAGCAAATACTTTTCTTGGCATAATGATTTTCCTTGTTTTTACTTAATTTTGCGTCCACTTTATTATACCACGTCCAAAAATTGTTAGGCTTTTTATTTAACTTTTGAGGTGCAGCTTAGTTAGACTTCTCCTATTTTATTAGTCATTTTTCGTGCATCAGCCATTTTTACTCCCAAGATCTAAAGCAATATGCCACTAAATGGTCAAATAACGCTGGTTCTTGCCAAGTCAGGGCAAAAATCGGCAAAGGATCCTTAAAACAAAAAAGCACCCTGGGAGGGATCCCCAGAATGCTTTCAAATCAATGTTTCTGAACACTAATCAAATAATTAGATTATTTTTTAAGGTTGTAGAATGATTTAAGTCCTTTGTACTCAGCAACTTCTGCAAGTTGGTCTTCGATACGAAGCAATTGGTTGTATTTAGCAATACGGTCTGTACGTGACAATGAACCTGTTTTGATTTGGCCAGCGTTTGTTGCAACTGCGATGTCAGCGATTGTTGAATCTTCAGTTTCACCTGAACGGTGTGATACAACGGCAGTGTAACCAGCTTCTTTAGCCATTTCGATAGCTTCAAAAGTTTCAGTCAAAGTACCGATTTGGTTAACTTTGATAAGGATTGAGTTAGCTGCATTTTCTTTGATACCACGAGCAAGGTATTCAGTATTTGTAACGAAGAAGTCGTCACCAACCAATTGAACACGTCCGCCTAGGCGTTCAGTAAGAGCTTTCCAACCATCCCAGTCGTTTTCGTCCATACCATCTTCGATAGTAATAATTGGGTATTTGTTAACCAACTCTTCAAGGTAGTCGATTTGTTCTGTAGAAGTACGAACAGCAGCGCCTTCCCCTTCAAACTTGGTGTAGTCGTAGACTTTGCGTTCTTTGTCGTAAAACTCAGATGAAGCACAGTCAAAACCAATCATGATGCCGTTTTCGCCAGCTTCATAACCAGCTGCTTCAATAGCTTTAAGGATAGTTTCTACACCGTCTTCAGTTCCTTCAAATTTAGGAGCAAATCCACCTTCGTCACCTACAGCTGTAACAAGTCCGCGTTCTTTAAGGATTTTCTTAAGAGCGTGGAAAACTTCAGCACCCCAACGAAGACCTTCTTTGAAAGTAGGTGCACCAACTGGCATAATCATGAACTCTTGGAATGCAATTGGAGCATCTGAGTGTGATCCACCGTTGATGATGTTCATCATAGGAGTTGGAAGAACTTTAGTGTTGAATCCACCAAGGTAAGTGTAAAGTGGCACTTCAAGGTAGTCAGCAGCAGCACGAGCAACAGCGATAGAAACACCAAGAATAGCGTTAGCACCAAGTTTACCTTTATTAGGAGTACCGTCAAGTGCGATCATTGCACGGTCGATAGCTTGTTGATCGCGAACATCGTAACCGATGATTGCTTCAGCGATAATGTTGTTAACGTTATCAACAGCTTTTTGAGTACCAAGACCAAGGTAACGAGATTTGTCACCATCACGAAGTTCAACGGCTTCATGTTCACCAGTTGAAGCTCCTGAAGGGACCATGCCGCGTCCAAATGCACCTGATTCTGTATAAACTTCTACTTCCAGTGTTGGGTTACCGCGGGAGTCAAGGACTTCGCGAGCGTAAACATCAGTAATAATTGACATTATAATACTCTCCTTATGAGTTTTATTTTTTACATGTTAATAATACCACAAACTAGGCTTCTTATCAACATAAAAGCCATTTTTATGAAAATTACTTTTGAAATACAACCGCTTACATTAAGCCTTTCAATTGTCTAACTATTTCCTCAAAACCACCGAAAAAACTGGATTATTTAAGTATATCTCGGTATAATCAACTTATAAGTCTACTTGGAGGTTATTATGGAAACATTAGAAGAGAAGGTTAGGCAGAGCGCCTTAAGTGAAAGACGATTGAACCCTGATCAACAGCGTTACTATTTAGGTACCTTTGCTGAACGGGTTGTACTTACGATAGCTGTAGAAGAGATGGCACAGGATGCTGTTAAAAAAACATTTGAAGACCTCCTTCCCCAGTATGTTGACACTTACGCCCCCTTATTCTTAAAGCTTGCTCCTAGGTTAAAAACTGACGAACAACTATTTTTCATGACATTAGCCGACAAAAACGGCATCCCTTCCACCATCATTGATGATACTAGTGCAAAGTCACCTTTTGCACTCGTTTTACATACTGATCACGCTGTTAATCTCAGCCAGACTTCCATTAGCTCTTATTTAGCTAATAAGACCTCATCTTCAAAAGCAGCAAGTAAAACTCCTAAAAAAACCTCCTTCTGGCGCCAGCTTTTTAGCCGTAAATAAAGCAAGTCTGCTAGCTCTACTTCTGCCTCACCATGTCGTGTGCTTGCAAACTTTAAAGAAATTAAGAGGGAAATCAGGTACTCAATAGGCTAAAGCACAAAGCCCCCTACGCCCTATACACATGCTGATTTCAATCAAGTAGGGGGGTAATCTCTAGCCCCTCTCACACTACCGTGCGTGCCGTGTGGCACACGGCGGTTCAACTAACTTTTAACGCATGTCGTTTGAGATACTAATCTAAAGCAGAAAACCAGTCCTCGCTAAACGAGGACTGGTTTTAATAGTATGACATGCCAGCGTACTATTAAAAAGATTTGGGATGACCCAAATCTTTTTAATAACGAATATATTCACGTGTTTTGTCATAAGATGAGACAAAGCGGTCGGTCACACCTGGCTCCACCGTCTCCAACGCATATGAAATTTCATCAAAGGATGCCTGATAGTCATAACGATTTTCAAACAAATCAAAGGCAATTTCAAAGCTATTTTGAACACCTGGTTCAAAACTACGATAACGATTAGAGTATTGAAGCAGCTGTTCGGTTAAGGTTGCGTATTTAACAACTTCATAAGTCATTTCCTCAAGATTAGCAATGGAGGCTGTACAAACGTCTGTTAGACGCGTGATTGCCTCAATATTAATCTTGCCTTTACTTAATTCATCCATCAAAGCTTCTAGTTGCGTACTTGTGGTAAAGAACGTGTTCAAGTAATTTTCTGGAATGCCTGGTAGGTTACGCTTTTCCATAAACCGCTTAATCATATGCAATTGATTAACATATAAATCAATCGTTTTGCGTGCACGTTCTTCCACTGCTTCAATGTCTTTGATTGATTCAAAGACTTCAATTTGACCAGCTTCAACATTTGCAAGGGTTTGTAAAGCCCTATCAATGATGACTTGTAATTGAGAATAAGGCTTTTCTTGCTCTTTAATAGTCTGAGCAATAGCGACCACGTTATTTTCAATATGAGCCAACTCTTTATCAAAAGCCTTTACGTTGACACTTTGGTTCTCATTCATAATGTACTTATGAGACAAGCGGCTGATTTCTTCCTTGAGCTGCTGATTGTTAGTTTTAGCATGGATTAAATACTGAGGAAGAATCTTACTATTTTTTGTGGTCACCTTATAAGCAGCAATTTCACGCTCAAAAAGATCATAAAGATTATCCATCTTTTCTTGAATCACGAGATTTTCTTCACGTGCTCGGTCAAGGTCCAAACTCACCAACTCTTCAGAGTTTGAACTGATTGCTTCACGGATTTCTTGGAAGCGTGTTTCAATGTTATCTTCAGGGAAATGATAGTTTTCTTCTAATAAGCGGCGATAGCCAGATTCTAGGTCGTCCAATTGATCAGGGAAATCATCCTCAAGTTTTGTAACAATGGATGGAATCTGCTCAGCAATTTGCCCAAGAGCAATCGTGTGCTCTTCTGCACGTTCAAGAACTTCTGATGCTTCAATGGGGTCACCCGATGAATTGAGAGCGACAAACTGTGAGAATTCTTTTTCAATATTTCCCATCTGTTTTGCAATCTCATCCTTGGTAGAGCCAAAATTATCCTCATTTTCAGCATTTGATTGTTGCAATTGCTCATACAAATCAAGGGCATGCGTAACACGCGCACTATTTTTTTCTTCTTGTTCCTTAAGGATACTAAGAGCATCACGGATGGAGTTGACATCTTCTTCGACAAGATTTAATTGACTTTCAATATTTGAAATTTCATGCTTCGCCCGGATGAAATTAAATGTATCATTTAAGTTTTCTGCTTCAACAATGGCGTACTCAATTTCACGGAAAGTTGATGTTGATAGGTCAGTCCATTTTTGATGCCATTCTCTAAAGGATGTTTGGCTTTGCCCAATCAGGTGGAGTTCTTGGACTGCGTCAACTTCTTCTTGGACAGGAAGGCTAAGAAGTGCTTCTTTTCGTTCTTCTAATTGTTTAATTAATGAATCATTTCGTTTACGAATAATGACACCAATGAGATAGGCAATAATCACTAGAATGACTACTGCCACAATAAGCAAAATAATTCCGCTTGACATCTACTTCTCCTTATATATTTTAACGTTTTCGTCGTATGAAATGATTTTAAGATTCACCTGACAGTTAACGCCATTGTTTTTACTTTCTAATTAAACCACATTATAACGTTACGATTATAACACACTTTGAAATGCTTTTCAAAAGATTTTTAGCTAGATGTCAAGGGTACTATAGACAGCATTTTCTTCTATAAATTCCCGTCTTGGTTCAACCCGATCACCCATTAACATATCAAAGACTTTGTCCGCATCGGCGGCATCATCTACAGTGACACGGGCCATTAAGCGATGTTCTGGATCCATAGTTGTCTCCCATAATTGGTGATCATCCATCTCCCCCAATCCCTTATAGCGTTGCACAGAGGGTTTGGAACGTCCAGTACTATACTTTTCAAGAGCGGCTTTTAATTCTTCTTCTTGTCGAATACCTGGCTGAATGTAGGCTTTAATATCACTACCAACTTTTACGCCATAAATGGGCGGTTGAGCTATGTAGACATAGCCAGCTTCCAAGACAGGTCTCATAAAACGATAAATAAGGGTTAAGAGCAAGGTTCTGATATGGGCACCATCAACATCTGCATCGGTCATGATGACTAATTTCTGATACCGCGCTTTTGATACATCAAAGTCTGCCCCAAAGCCAGTTCCCATTGCTGTAAATAGGCTTCTAATCTCTTCATTGGCCAAAATTTTGTCCATGGTAGCCTTTTCGACATTTAAAATTTTACCACGGATAGGCAAGATTGCCTGAAATTCTCTATTACGTCCCGACTTGGCCGAGCCACCAGCAGAATCTCCCTCAACAATAAAGAGTTCATTTTGTGCAGCATCATTGGAGGAGCAATCTGCTAGTTTCCCTGGTAAATTGGAAATTTCAAGGCCTGATTTCTTGCGGGTGACTTCACGTGCGCGCTTAGCAGCAATTCGAGCTTTGGAAGCCAAGATCCCTTTTTCAACAATTTTTCGTGCCACTTGTGGATTTTCCAAAAGAAACCGCTGAAACGCTTCACTAAAGAGACGATTGGTGATTTTCACGACCTCAGAATTTCCTAATTTCGTCTTGGTTTGCCCCTCAAACTGTGGATTAGGATGCTTAACTGAGATAATAGCGGTGAGTCCTTCACGGACATCTTCGCCCGATAAATTATCATCGTTTTCCTTTAAGAGCTTGTTCTTTTTAGCATAGTCATTGATCACGCGCGTAAGCGCCGTTCGAAAGCCCTGTTCGTGCGTTCCACCTTCGTGAGTATGAATATTATTAGCAAAGCTCATCACGTGTTCATGATAGCCCGTAGTGTATTGCATGGCTACTTCCACTGCAATACCTTCTAGTTCACCTTCGGTAAAAATTGGGGTATCAAAAATCGTTTCTTTGTTGTCATTCAAGAATTCGACATAACTGGAGATACCACCTTCGTAGTGATAATGTTGCACTTGCTCGAGTCCTGGACGCTTATCTGTGATAGAAATCTGCAAACCACGGTTTAAAAAAGCGAGTTCTTGAATCCGCTCAGCTAGTTTAGCAAAGTCAAAAACTGTCGTCTCAGTAAAGATCTCTGGGTCTGGGGAAAAGTGAACAGTTGTTCCTGTCACAGAGGTCTCGCCAATAACGGCTAAATCAGCGACTACCTTGCCACGACGAAATTCCTGAAAATGAATCTTGCCATTTTTATAGACTTTAACGTCCAATTGAGTGGATAAGGCGTTAACAACTGAAGAGCCAACCCCATGTAAGCCCCCTGAAACCTTATACCCACCGCCGCCAAACTTACCTCCGGCATGAAGTACGGTAAACACTGTCTCAACTGCTGGCCGTCCGGTCTTTGCTTGAATATCAACAGGAATACCACGCCCATCATCAACAACCGTAATGGAGTTATCTGCTTCAATAAAGACATCAATGGTAGTTGCAAAACCAGCCAAGGCTTCATCGATTGAATTATCAACTATTTCCCAAACTAGGTGATGCAGCCCTTCTTTTGAGGTTGAACCAATATACATCCCCGGACGCATTCGCACCGCTTCAAGCCCTTCTAGGACCTGGATCTGACTGGCATCGTATTCCTGCGAACCATTTTCTACTTGCTTATTTTCATCATTCATTTACGTTACTATCTCCAATAGGGATTTTTTTCCATCAACTAACAGGGTATCAAAACCTGCTGCCTTACCAGCCTCAATATCAAGGCTCCGGTCTCCAATGACTAAACCATGGCTTATCTGATAGGTCTGTTTCAAATAAAGCATACTTTCAGGATTTGGTTTACGAGCAAAACCGTTATCTGAGGTAATCACTGCTGTAAAATAAGATGATAAACCAGCTTTCTCCAATAGGAAGAGGACCTGGTTATCACGATGGGACACTAAAAAATTACGCCCACCCTGTGCCACGATTTTGACTAGGACATCTTTTGCACCCTTATGCCAAATCGGGTCAGCTAAACGCTTTGCCTCATTAATCTTATAGCGGACTAAAAAATCAGTTTGGTGTGGCGCAAACTGAGCAATGGCGTTAGCAGTTGATTCTTTTAATTTTTGGTAAACCTCATCATGCTCTGCTGTTAGCTGATACTCTTCTAAGGTTTGAATAAAGGCATTGGTTGAACTCTCATAATTATCAAGGAGCGTTCCACCCAAATCCCAGATATAATCCTTATAGTTCATACCTTAAATTATAACACATTTTGCTCATTTTATACAGTGAGGACTACAAATAAAAATCGACGTAAGGGAGGCCGCGTAAAGCTGTGACTTCCCTTGCGTCAATTAAGCTTATTGATATTTAAAACTACGTCGCAATTCTTTTTCGCTTTGCGCTTCTTTTGCTAAGGTGTGCTGATAATGCATTGATAAAATCAAGCCTACGCCGATTAAATTGGAAATTAAGGCTGAGCCTCCCTGCGAGATAAAGGGCAAGGGAATCCCTGTCAAGGGAAGAATACCTGTCGCTGCGCCGATATTTTCAAAGATATGAAATAAAATCATCATAATAAAGCCTGTGGCTATATAGGTATAAAAGAGATTATTAAGCTCAAAAGTTACCCTAACCATGCGGTAGATTAGTAAAAGATAGAGGGTTAAAAGGAAGGTCGAGCCAATAAAGCCAAAATTTTCTGCGATAACTGTGAAAATCATATCACTTTCACGGACAGGCACTGGTAAATCAATCACATTAAAACCTTTGCCACGAAAACCCCCACTCCCAATCGAAATCATACTTTGCGTCTGTTGATAAGCAATGGTCTCTGAAAAATCAAAAGGGGTTAACCAAGCTGAAATCCGGTTTATCTTATAAGTATCCATACCCAGATGATAAAGCAATTCCTTGCCTTGGGGCAACAAGAAAACTAGGAAAAAACCAGCCAGCAAAAGCACCAATACCAAAAGTATCGGAAGAATGATCCGCCAGGAAATGCCAGCAATCAGCACCATGCCAGACAAAATAGCAAAGAAGACCAGAGCTGTCCCAAAGTCCTTTTGCAAGGCCAATAAAACCATTACCGGCAGAGTTACCAAGGCGTAGAGACCAAGGAGCTGCCAATCTGCTTTTAAGTCACTTCGCTCCTTGCCTTGTCTAAACCAAACTGTTAGGCGGGCCATCACTAATATATAGGAAATCTTCATAAATTCCGAAGGCTGAAAAAGCGTCACCGAACCAAGGGAAATCCAGTTTTTAGCACCCGTTGCAGCCACTAACTGCGGACTGTAGAAAAGCAAAGGCAAAACCATTAACATCAGGCCTAAGCCATACAGATAAGGGGTTAACTTCCACAAAAAACTCCGCTTAAAGAACATCAAAATAAAGGCTAGCACAGAGCCAAATAAAATCCATAGCCCCTGCTGGATGAGCATTCGTGCCATATGTTGGGGGTAATCATGATAGGTTGCAGCATAAATAGAGACAAAACCGATTAAGACTAAGAAAAAGACGGGTAAAATAATGGCGTAATCAATCCGCTGATCAACAGCTTTCACTTTGTGGGTCATGATATTTCCTTCTTTAATGATAAGCATTATTATACCATTTTTTTATTGTACCCCTTAATCAAAACCTTATTTTTAGTGAACTTTTATTAAAATCGCTGCGCCCCTCCTACTATAACTGTTCAAAGCAAGTACTGTAGTCAATAAGCCAGCAGGATTCCATAGCTGTGCTATTGACCTAGATCCAAAAAAACTTTGAGATGCTAAGCTTTGCAAATAGAAGCACCAAGGCAGTGTGACCAAGCAAAGGGAGCACCCGCTAGGCAGCAAGGTTAACTAGTAAAAATGGCCACAGAATTTCTTATTTATCAGACAGAAGATGGACTTACTAAAATTGACGTCCAAATGGAAAACGAAACCGTCTGGCTGACATTAGATCAACTAGCTGAGTTATTTCAAAGAGATAAATCTACTATTTCAAAAGACCGTATCACCTCTGACGATATTGTCATCGCAAAAAACTATCTATCCGAGAAAGAGCTAAAAACACTAAATCGCATTGTCAGCACATTCTTTGATGTGGCAGAGTTGCGAGCCGAAAGTCACCATCCTATGTATATGAAGGACTGGGTTAAAGAATTAGATGATTTTGCAATTAGATATGGTCAAGGTATACTGCCTAGCACTGGTAAAGTCAGCCACAAACAAGCTAGTCAAAAAACAAATGCAGAGTTCAAAACTATAAAAAATTAAATAACCAAAGTTGAAGAAGCTTTCTTGGAAACAATCAAAAAAGTTGAAAAATTGGATAACTAAAAAACCACGTTCAAATTTGGTCAAGGCGAGCATGAGACGAATCGGTACAATAAATGAGGCATAAAATGGCCCTATTTATTGTGCCATTTTAACCTAAAATGGGGTGAAAAACTATGTGGATATTTAGTCTCAGATGCTCACCTGGCTAGAGTTTTACCAGATGATAGGCTAGTCAACAAGATAACTAAACGAGCCCATAGATCCTACAAACGTCCCTGTCACTTTACAGCCACACTACCGTCAACCTGAGAAATTATACCTAAGCAAACTGCCGCTTTTGTGCCCCTAAAATTAATTGAGTAATACAAAAAGCCTTTGATATAAAGGCTTTTTCAGTTAATAGTAATGATCCCTGCCGGAATCGAACCAGCAACTACTCCTTAGGAGGGAGGTGTTATATCCATTGAACTAAGGGATCAAGATTAGCTTCCTCTATTTTAACCTAGAAAAATCGAGAATGCAAGGATACTTAAAGCATTTTTATAGTTAAAGCAAAATTGGGTGCTACTTGTCTAACTAAAAGAGAGGTTTAGCAACATAGGAAAACGCGTTCGCCCGGCTAATGTTCCTTCTTATGGCAATGGCAGGAAATGGGCTCTGACAAGACTACTGTACTGAGTGCGGCTATTTCAAAGCAAGTCAGTTTGGGTAGGCTTTTGCTGAGGCTTATGGCGACAGATAGTCTCCAAGAAATCATGAGTTACTCAGATGATGGCACTAAAAAACTGCCTTATGACCAAGTCACAATAGCAGTTTTTGTAGTGTTTTTTTCTGTCGCTGTCTAAATCCCAGTGGATTCTTTGATTAACGACGGATTTCTTTGATACGCGCCGCTTTACCTTGCAATGCACGCAAGTAGTAAAGTTTAGCACGGCGAACTTTACCATAACGAACAACTTCAATTTTTGCAACACGTGGTGTGTGGATTGGGAAAGTCCGTTCAACACCAATACCGCCAGAAATTTTACGAACTGTGTACATTTCTGAAATGCCTTGGCCTTTACGAGAAATAACGACACCTTCAAAAATCTGGATACGTTCGCGAGAACCTTCGACAACCTTAGCGTGAACACGTACAGTGTCTCCAGGACGGAATGAAGGGATGTCAGTGCGCAATTGACCTTCTGTCAAACTTTGGATTAATGGATTCATTTTTTCTTCTCCTATCTTACTAATCATTAAGTACTTGTCTCAGCGGATTAGCGATTTCTTATGTGTCCATCACACATAAGCTAAATTATACCATGTCTGATAGGGTTTGTAAAGCTAGGCTAGACATTTTAAATTTTTAACCGCAAACTGCTTGTTTAGGTTGCTGTAAGTCTAATCAAAGCTGGGCTGGCCTTTTTCTGTCGCCAAATGAGACCAGAACTTATGGTTTGCTTGGGTGCGGATTTTTTAGCGAAGCTGGGTAAAAGCTCTGTATACAGGGTCAAAGCCGGCTGCTAGCTAGTTTTCTTCTTTGAGGGGCACTGCTATTTCTTGTAGGCCGTAAATAGTCTGACGCCGATCAACAACATAGGCAACGACACAGACAAGAAAGAAGGCTGGTAACTGATGAGGGCCAAACACTTCATAGCCAATTATGATGGGTGTTACTACTGTGTTTGTCGCACTGCCAAAAACCGCCGTGTAACCTAGAGCTGCCACAAGTACGACTGGTAAACCCAAATGAGGTGCTAGTAAGACGCCAAGACTAGCCCCAATCGCAAAAAGCGGGGTCACCTCTCCACCTTGAAAGCCAGCAGCGATGGTGATCACCGTAAATATTAGCTTTAATACCCAATCATAGCTATATATGGGACCACCACTTAAAGCAGCATCGATCAAGTTTGTCCCCAAACCGCTATAGCGGCCCAGATGGCATAGCATCAATAATAGAGACAACAGACAACCCACACTGGCAATGCGTAAGTACGGATTAGATAGCTTTTTGGCAAGAAAGCTTTTCGCCTGCGCTAGCAAATAGGCAAAGAGATTGCCAACTATTCCAAAGCAAAGGCCCAGAATGACTAATTTCCCAAGCATTAGGGGTGTTATGGTTAGGGTGGCTGGTAAGGGCCAGACAAATTTTTCTAAGCCTAGGCCATGACTGGTCAGAGCTGCTGTAAAAGCAGCAATACTAGTTGGAAATAAGCTTTGCAAGCAGAGCTGATCTAAGACCAAAACTTCCAAGGCAAAGAAGGTAGCAGCCATTGGTGTTTGAAAAAGACCAGCAAAGCCGGCTGCCATCCCCATCATTAAAAAGCTTCGACCAGACTTGATGCCAGGGAAATAACGATGCAGATAATGTGAAAGTGTCGCGCCGATCTGCACTGCAACTCCCTCACGACCAGCACTACCACCAAACAAGTGAGTAAGCCAGGTGGTCACCATTACCAACGGGACCAACCGTAAAGGGAGCCCTGGTTCTTTACCTTGACCAACTTCAAAAACCAGACTCAGACCTTTTTTTGATTTGCCTCCAAATCGTTGATAAATAAATATGATGATAAGGCCAGCTAAGGCTAAAAAAGGAAGAAGGGCGAAGATGTGATTGGTGCGATAGGCAGAGATAGCAAGTAACACGCGTCCAAAAAGTGCGGAAAAACTCCCTACCAACAGGCCAATACCTATAGCTGCTACACTAAGTACCCCTATTTGTGCGAGGGTCTGATCATGCAAGTGTTGCAGTGA
Organism: Streptococcus halichoeri; assembly: GCF_019774635.1. Classification (NCBI taxonomy): domain Bacteria; kingdom Bacillati; phylum Bacillota; class Bacilli; order Lactobacillales; family Streptococcaceae; genus Streptococcus; species Streptococcus halichoeri. The sequence goes on along the minus strand of NZ_CP081502.1, from coordinate 1,182,898 downwards.
TTTAAGCATGATTGGTTTCCTCACTTATCTTATCTTGGAAGTGACGCGAAGCAGCCATAATGGCCTGAAAGCTTTCCAAAATCGCAGGCTGGTAAGCCTTATTGTGAACTTCATCTGCTATTTTTTCCAGAGTACGTGCTTCACGTGCTTGATCTAAAATAGGGAGCCTTTGCTTGCGCTTATAATCTAAAACTTGCTGAACTAAGTACATGCGCTGTTCTAAAAGCGAAACAAGTTCTATATTCAATTGATCAATCTCTTTTCTAACGGTTTGTAGTTGGTCGCTCATGCCTTCTTCTCCTTTGGCAGCAAAAATGAGGCAAGGGATGACAAGCTATTTGCGCCTGATTCCTTGACCTCACTATGATCTGGTAATGTAAATGCTTATAAGTTTTGCACCGCTTCTGATAATTGTGTTGCAAACTGCTCTAGATTTTCAATGTCTTCATCTTCAGCTGCTAAATCAACCTTGACAGAATCAGCACCTTTTTTGGCACCCGTTAAAGCAAATTGCTCTTCAAACTCATCAACAGATTTACAGAAATAATCATAGAAAGTGTCGCCAGAGCCGACCACGCCATAAACCTTACCTGACAAATCTAAATCCTGCAAATCCTCGTAAAAATCAACAATTTCATCTGGTAAATCACCATCGCCATAGGTATAAGTAGCAACGATGGCAATATCAGCATCTTCAAAATCTGAGGCATCTACGGTTGTGCACTCATCAAGTTCAACATCATGGCCTAATTCTTCGAGTTTATTTGCGACAATGTCAGCAATTTCTTCAGTATTTCCTGTCATGCTGGCATAAACGATTTTTGCAAATGCCATATTTCCCTCCAAACTTCACTAAACTTTCTTTATTTTACCATAAACTGACAAGAAAAGCATTACTGATTCAGATAGGGCTGATAAGCAGCGCTTAGACGCTGCAGAATTTTTGCTTTTTCAGCTTTTGAAGCAAAGGAGGCCTTGAGAGCATCTTGATTGTGTTGGTAAAAATCAGCAAGGCTTGTATCAAAGTAGGCCGCATATAGCTGATATTCTTTCGTTAAGTTGGTATCTGAAACCGTCCGATTATCTGTATTAATACTAATGGGTAGGCCTGCCGCTTTTAGCAACTGATAGGGAAAGGCATCAATGCTTGGAGCGGCCTTTGTTTGCAGATTGCTACTCAGGCATAACTCTGCTGTAATCTCTTGCTTGCGCATGTCCTCTAATAAGTCCGGTCGCTTACTCAAAGCCGTCGCGTGTCCTAAGCGTTTAACCCCCAACGCAATGGCATCCCCAATATAGTTAGGACAGCCACATTCGCCAGCATGCAGCGTAAAAGGCAAGCCAAGGCTTTTGGTTTCTTCAATGATTGCTGCCAAATAGCTGGGCGGAAAATCCAGTTCATTGCCTGCAAAATCAAAACCTACAAGGCCTTTTTGGGCAAATGCAATCGCTTGCTCAAAAATACTTTTAGACCTGGCCAAGGGCGATTGCCGCATGCCACAGACAATGATTTTAACAAGGATGCCATATTCCTCTTGGGCTTTTTGGGTTCCTTCAAAAACAGCCTCCATAATCTCAGAGACAGTTAAGCCTTGATCCATTGATAGCTCCGGTGCAAAGCGCATTTCCAGATACAAGACATGCTCTTTTGCTGCTTGCCTAGCCACATCATAGGCAGCTAAAGCCAAGGCTTCTTGTGTTTGTAAAAGCGGCCGGATGACATCAAAAGCCTTCAAATAATCCATTAAGGACTCAGCTGTTGCTGGCGCTGTAACAAGGGCCTTTAGCGCCGCATCCTCACTAGGAAGCTTCACCTGGGCTAGCTTTGCTAATTGACGAATGCACCCAAGGGATAAGGAACCATCTAAATGACAATGGAGTTCTACCTTAGGGAGTTGTCTATATAATTGGGCATCCAATCCTTCATCACCTCACATTTGTATTTTTACTATCATACCAAACTTAGCTTTAAAATCAAGCGTTTTTTCAAGCTTATTTGATTTCTAAACAAGATTTTGTACAGACCGCTGAAAACTTTGGTAAGATAAAGTTACAAAAACAAAAAAGCGAGGAGACACTATGGCACAATATACTTTACCTAAAGTCTGGAAAAATACCCAGCCACAAGGCCTTAACAGTGATACTGCAGGTAGTCGCTTTGAGCAAACTCTCCCCAAAGGAGATAAGCCTTACCAACTTTATACCTTAAGCACTCCAAACGGCATTAAGCCGATCATTCTTTTGGAAGAATTGCTAGCGCTTGGGATTACAGACGCCCAGTACAACATGTATAAAATTAACATTATGAAAGGCGAGCAATTTGGTAGTGATTTTGTAGCTCTTAATCCCAATTCCAAAATTCCTGCTCTTTTGGATCAAGCACAAGGTGGGCTGCGCATTTTTGAATCAGCGCATATCTTATGGCACATTGCCAAAAAACATCAGGCCTTTTTAGGGGAAACCCCACAGGAGCAAAGTGAAGTCCTCAACTGGCTCTTTTGGCAAACCGGAGCAGCACCCTTTTTAGGTGGTGGCTTTGGCCATTTCTTCAAATATGCTCCGGAAAAACTAGAATATCCGATTAATCGCTACACCATGGAAACAAAACGTCAATTAGATTTGCTTGATCAACTCTTAGCAAAACGTACCTACATCGCTGGTGAACATTACACTATTGCTGATATTGCCATTTGGTCTTGGTATGGTCGCCTTTTAGATGATAAGGTTTATCCAGGCGCAGCCCAATTCCTAGATGGTCAAAGCTATCATCATCTCCACCGCTGGAATGAACTCATCAAGCAACGCCCAGCTGTCCAAAAAGCACTTGAAAAATCCTACGATGATTAAAACCTCACAAAAGCCTCAAGCTTACTGTAGCCCTGTCTACATTCCTTGGGGCTTTTATGATATAATGAGACAAATAGTTAACTTTGCCACTTGCTTGATTTCTGGGCTTTTGGCAACAATAGAAAGTGAAAATCATGTCCTTTTACCAAACCATCCTTGATACCATAAAACAATATAATACTATCATTATTCACCGCCATCAAAATCCTGATCCTGACGCTCTTGGTAGCCAAATGGGGCTAAAGCAACTCATCCAAGATAACTTTCCTGACAAAACCGTTTTAACAACGGGCTACGATGAACCAAGCCTCACTTGGATTGGAACCATGGATCAGGTCAAAGACGAACAATACCATGGTGCACTGGTAATTGTAACGGATACTGCGAACCGTCCAAGGATAGACGATCAACGCTATGCTACTGGTGATACCCTAATCAAAATCGACCACCATCCAGACGATGACGTCTATGGTGACATTTCCCTTGTTGACACCAAGGCCTCAAGTGCTAGTGAGATTGTTGCTGATTTTGCCTTAACTATGCACCTTAGCTTATCTGCCCGTTCTGCTCAATACCTCTATACAGGAATTGTTGGCGATACCGGACGCTTCTTGTACCCATCAACGACTAGTAAAACTCTGGCAATTGCTAGTACCCTGCGCACCTTTGATTTTGATTTTTCTGCTATTGCTAGGCAGATGGAATCTTTCCCTTATAAAATTGCTAAATTACAAGGCTATGTCTTTGAACACTTGGACATGGATGCTTCTGGGGTGGCTCGTATCGTTTTAACACAGGATATTCTCAAAGCCTATGATGTAACGGATGCTGAAAGCTCAGCTATTGTTTCTACACCTGGAAAAATCGATAATGTGCAAACCTGGGCTATTTTCGTTGAGCAAGCCGATGGCCATTATCGCGTGCGCATGCGCAGTAAAGTAAAACCGATTAATGCCATCGCCAAAAAGCATCATGGCGGCGGTCACCCGCTGGCTAGCGGAGCTAATTCCTATAGTTTAGCTGAAAATGAGCAAATCTTTCAAGAGTTAATTGCGCTGGTGCAAGCATAAACTGAAAGAAAATGCTTGTCAAAGGCTGCAAGTTTTGATAAGATAGAATGGTTAATAACTATGGCGCCAAGAAGGGCTATGGCAGAAAGGAAATTTTTTTAAGATGAGAAAAGACATCCATCCAGAATATCGTCCAGTTGTTTTCTTAGATACAACTACAGGTTACCAATTCCTTAGTGGTTCAACAAAACCTTCTAAGGAAACCGTTGAATTTGAAGGGGAAACTTACCCACTTATCCGTGTGGAAATTTCATCAGATTCACACCCATTCTATACAGGACGTCAAAAGTTCACTCAAGCAGATGGACGCGTGGACCGTTTCAACAAAAAATACGGTTTCAAAGACGCAAATGCTGCAAAATAAACCAAAGATTACTATTAAACCACTGCTCTACTTTAGGAGCAGTGGTTTTTTTCTTCTTCTAAAAAGAGAGACTGCAAGCATGTTATTTTTTCCCGTTGGGATAGCTACAGCATCTCCTAGCATTATCTTGGCTTTTAAGCCTCGTCATCATCAAGAGCAGCCAAAAGGTCATTAACCTTTTGGATATTTTCACGGGCAAAAGCTTGAATATCGTCTTTTTGTCCGAGCAATTCAGCATTTAGATAGCTAATGACCATAGGCATGTTCATCCCAGCATAAAGTTCAAAGTGGCGCCCTGTCAAAAGAACTTGTGAAACCACATTGCAAGGTGTACCTCCTAGTAAATCAGCAAAGACCAGGAAGTCACCATCTGCTAGTGGTGCAATCTGCTTAAGGAAGCGTTCTTTAAATGACGCTGCGCCTTCTTCTGGTTCCAAACCCAGCGTTACGATATTGTTTTGAGGGCCCATAATCATTTCGGTACTTTGTTTCAAAGCATGGCAAAAGTTACCATGACTTACCAGTATAAGGGTCTTACTCATATTTAAACACCTAACACTTTCAAATAGGACATCAAAAGGGCAAAAATGATAATCATAAAGATTGCCTTGGTCGGTGTCATGCCTTTTCGTCCAAGTAACCAGAAAATCAAGCCTGTGAACAGGGCTGGTACCAAACGGGGAAAAATTTGATCGAATAAATCTTGAACATTGATAACTTTTTGGCCAATCTTAGGAGCTGCAGTAAACTTGAAGTTAATCATTGTAGCAATCAAGGCTCCTACCATGAAAACACCCATAACAGACGCTGCATCAACCAAGGATGTTAATTTATCACGCATGGTGGTCACAAGCTTTGTTCCTTCTTTATAGGCAATTTCGAGCTGCTTCCAACGGAAAATATTGATAAGTGTGGTCATAGCAATCCAAAGGAAAATACCAATTGGGTTACCATTCATTGCTAGTGAGGCGGCAATTGAGCCCATAATTGCTGGTACCAAGGAAGCAAAGACAGAATCACCAATTGGGGCAAAAGGACCCATCAAACCCGTTTTAACCCCATTTACTGCATCCTTGGCCAAGATTCCTTCATTTTCTTCCAGTGCCAGATCAATGCCGGTGATGATGGTATGAAAGAAGTTTGAGGTGTTAAAGAACTGCGTATGAGTCTGCATCATTTCCTTAAGTTCTGGCGTACCATCACCGTAGATTTTGCGTAATTGGGGCAAAATGATAAAGAGATAGCTAGAACCTTGCATCCGCTCATAGTTCCATCCCAACTGGAAAGTAAATAAACTACGTTTATTAATCTGTTTAAAATCTTCTTTCGTTATGTGATAGTTAGAGTTCGTCATCTTCAATTTCCCCACTTTCTGAAAGCGTTGCTGTTTGAACGGGTTGTTCTGCTTGGAGCTTAGCTAAATGTTGACCATTTTTATAATGAATAGTAGCAAGGGCTGCACCAATAATCGCAATTCCAATCATTGGTAGCCCTTTTAATGGTGTTGCATCAAAGTGTTTGGCCACAGTCGCTAATGCGCCACCTACTGTCATTAAATTAGTATAAATCGTTGTTAAAATGGCGGTGATGGCAAAGCCCAAAGCAAGATAATGCCAGTTACGCTTGACTGGTAAATAGTGTAATAAAATAGCAAATCCTAGACCAGGTAACATTTTACCTGCCAAGGTCAAACCATCTGCAAACCATTGGACGTTTTGAATGCCTTTAACCAGCATTTCCACAAAACCACCGCCTAAGGCTAGAGCAAGAAAGACCGGCAAGGCCCGTGACAAGGCCCAAGGCAGAGCACCTAATAGGTAATTGCGTTCAATCCCTTTGTAATTAAACTGAGCCACATGGCTATCAATCCGATGGGCAAAATAGGTGGTTGAAAAGCGCCCTAGGATGTCCGTATAGACCATTAGAGCTGCCACAGGTACAGCAATCGTTGAAATCGCAAGCTCTGGCTTAATGCCTTGAGCAACAGAGAAGGCTGTGGCCAAAACAGCACCTGAGGTAGCATCAATCCGTGAGGCTCCACCAAAAGTCCCCACACCTAAAACCATCAATTGTAAACTACCACCAATCCAAAGACCCGTCTGTAAATCACCCATAATCAGGCCTGCGATAAAGCCTGCAAAAACAGGTGAGCCCGCAGAGGTATTCACCGTTAACTCATCACAAATTTGATAAGCTGAGTAAAGGGTAAGTAAAACTATCTGCCACCATTGAATCATGATCACGTTCCTCCCAAAAATCTAATAATGATTACTTTATCGAACTTTATCTAGTAGTGGACCAAATGCTGCTGGGCTATCACCTGGTACCATTTGTGCAATGAGTTTTGTGCCGTGAGCGGCAATCGCATCGAAATCCTGGATGTCTTGTTCCACCACATTGATCGAACGGCTCACAGCGCGTGTTTCAGCAGTTTGCGACATATTGCCAACGTTAACTTCTGCAAGGCTAACGCCTTTTTCTAATAACCCCCGAAAGCGATCGGGCCGTTTAGCAACAATCATCAAGCGTTGGGAATCATACTTGCCGGCTAAAATATTAGCTGCTGCTTTTTCCACGGTCAAAACAGACAGTTTGACACCTGTTGGCGTGGCCAACTTCAAGGCAGTCTTTTCTAAATCACTGCTAACGATGTCATCATCTACCACCATAATGCGACTAATGTTTAATGTGGTCGTCCACAAATTAGCGACTTGGCCGTGAATTAAACGACCATCAATACGAGCTGCTACTATTGTCATCATATTCTCCTTTTAAGAATGGTATAGAGGGGCTTTAACAAACGAAATGGAATCCTGGTAACGACCTTCTGTTTCAAAAATGATAATGGTATTGCGACCTTTTCTTAGCAGGCCTTTAGGAATGTACAGAGAAAGCGTAGGGCCAATGTCCCAAAAACGACCAATATTAACCTGATTAACAAAGACAAGCCCTTTACCAAAACCTGATAAATCAAGATAGGTAGCCTTAGGGTCTGAGCATTGATAGTCAAAACGATAAAAGCTGGGTTGGTCTGCTTGCCAATCCTGGGTGAAATCCAGCTGGTCTAAGCGGTCAAATGCGAGTGGATAGATCTGCCAATCACCAAGATAATGCAGATCAGCCATAACGCCTCGACCCAGCCCCTTACTTTGGCTTGGTGCGGCCAATTTATGCCCATAATTGACTCGCCCCATATTTTCCATCAGAATATCTAGTTGGTGCACCTCCTGAGTAAGAGCGAGCTCGATTGGATCACCAATTTCGTCTTGGTATTGAGTCGCTTGCCAGTGTTGATCCATAAAAATATGGGCCCGATCACGGCTAGCAATTAAGCGAATAGTTTCTTGATCTGCTTTATCTGCAGGCAAGGCTGTCCGATAGAGGATATAGCCATAAGCATGCCCTAAGGCTTCCATATTCTCTGGATAAAAGCGGTGCTGGACATGACTGATAGTCTCCAAATTGGCAAAAAGACTAGTCTTAGCCTTTACAGGAAGTGCCTCAATTTGCATGGTCTCAACTAGCAAAGGTTCTAAGTACTGACGTTCAGGGTAGCGTTTTTTGAGTTTGTCCTGTAAACAGTAAAACTTTGCCGTTGGCTGACCACTTTCATCTAAGATGGCATCGTAATCATAAGAAGTCACTTGCGGCAAATCTGTATCCTTGCGCGCTGAGCACCCGTTCATAAAGCCAAAGTTTGTCCCTCCATGGAACATATAAAGATTAATACTGCCATACTCTAGGACTTCCATAATGGCTTGCGCTGTTTCTTTTGGATCCCTTTTGATTACTGGCTCACCCCAGCGGTTAAACCAGCCATCCCAAAATTCCATGCACATGAGTGGCCACTGCTTATGGTACTTAGCAAAAAAATCCCTCATTTGCTGGAATTGTTGCTTGGCTTTTGAACCAAAATTACCCGTTACAAAAACATCATCCTCAATCAAGCTACCCGCCCGTAAGGTTGCTTGCCAGGGGCCATCTGAGGTAAAGAGTGGTGTCGTCACACCACCTGCTTCTAGGAGTTTACGAATAGCTCTTAAATAAGCTTTTTCTTCGCCATAAGACCCATATTCATTTTCAATTTGCATCATCAAGATATTCCCCCTTGATCAAGCTGATGCGGGATGAGCCGGGGCAAAAGCTGCCGGTAATAATTAGCCACAGCTGCTAAAAATTGGGGATCACTTGAGCGTAGCCGGCATTTTTTAGGAATTAACCAAGCTGGCAGGCCACCAAATTCCCATTCAGCACAAATATAGGGCGATGGCCTAACGATTGCATATAAGCCTAACTCTTGCGCTAGATTTAAGAATGCTTCAAGATCTAGCGCTTGGCTAAAGTCAAATTGGCCTTCTTTGGGCTCATGCAGGTTCCAAGGGACATATGTTTCAACCGTATTAAAACCCAGCGCCTTTAAATTATAGAGTGAACGGTACCAATCATCAGGATGAATCCGAAAATAGTGGATAGCTCCAGATAGGATTTTAAAGGGTTGGCCATTTAGGTAAAAATTTTCTTTGATTTCAAATCTCTCCATAAGCAATTCCTGTCTTTTTTGCAAACGCTTACCAAATCCAACAACAATATAATAACATTATATACTGGTTATATCAAGTTGTTTTGAAAAATTAGACCAATTTTTTTGGTATAATAGGTGGGATCTCCTAGGAAGGAAGTAACTTTTAAATGGCCCCAATCCATAAGCCAAAATATCAACACATCAAGAAAGAGCTTTACAACGATATTCTCTCTAATCACTACAAAATTGGCCAACAATTCTATACGGAAGCAGAGCTGATTGACAAATACCAAGTCAGTTCAATCACCGTTATTCGTGCCCTCAAAGAGTTAGAAAACGAAGGTTATCTCATTCGCAAGCAAGGATTAGGAACCTTTATTGCTAGAACCAGTCAAGACAAATTGGTCCAGTTTTCTTATCAAAATAATCCTGCTGATGTCCAAGAAGCCATTCAGGTGTTATCGCTAAATAAAGGTAACCATCCTTTTTACCTAGACCAACTCGGTTTGCACAAAACCGAATATTATTACACCTTGACCAGGACCAGACGCTTAGATAATCAGCCTTACATTTATCAAGAATCCTACATTCCCCACGACTATATTTTAGAAGAAAATAGTGCAAAAGAAGATGCCTATCACTCACTCCATCATCGTTTTTTCGAAGACTTTCAGATTCAAATGGCTGAGCAGCCATTTTGCCAAAGGACTGATGTGATCCAACCTAAGCCTGCTGCTCGTCACTTTCTTGCTTTAAAATGTGATCAGCACTGTATCCGCCAACTCAAAACAACTAAACACAAAGAGACCGGCCGGGTACTAGAGTACGCCGAAGTTTATAAGGCGCTTGATTTTTTTACTTATCAGATAAAATCAACTGATTTTTAAGTCAAAAAATGCCTTAGTAAACCTTTATTAATAGGCTTACTAAGGCATTGCTTATTTTAATCAAGCAGTTACTGACTAGTTCTTACTGCTCAATCCTGATAAAAGACCTACTTATTGTAGTAGCTGCCTTTTACAGAGGCGCAGCTATGACGTGCTACTTCAGCTTTTGATGGCATGTCGTTTGTCATTCCCTCTGGTCTCGTGTTTAGGGTTGATGCACCAGCGCAGAACGACTACGTTTACTTAGCACCAAAGCTCCATTACTAGAGCACTCTCATCTATTAAAGCATGGCGCATTGGCCAAGAGCTAAGAGTAAGAGCATTCTAGCTACTAGGGTAGCCGTTTTACTCAGCTGAGCTCTTTTATCGGCAATTAATGACCTAAACTCCCTTAGTTTGTCGGATAGGGATGTAGGGTAACACCTTTTACAACGCGGTTAACTGTACCAGAAGCAGATGGCGTATCTGGTGTATTACCGATTTTTACGGCAATCAAAAGAGCAAGCGTTTGAGCAGCGAGAATCATTGGCAATGCCAAGTAAACATCTGGTAGCTTGACTTCTGATAAGAGTTTAAAAGTCTCTCCGGAAAACTGGTGACCCCCATCTTGTGCAAAAGCGATGACTTTACTGGTAATCCCATCTGCTTTTACTTCCTCTAAAAGATCAAGGTCATATTGCCGTGTATAAGGATCATTGTTCACAAAATCAATGACTAAACAATTGGGATTAATAAACGATTTGGGGCCATGCCGAAAACCCATCGTGGAGTCATAGACAGTGGCTACCTTTCCTGCGGTTAATTCCAGTACTTTTAACTGAGCTTCGCGGGTTAATCCAGCCAGGCTACCCGATCCCAGGTAAACCATTCGATTAAAATCCAGGTCCACATAAGTTTGGAGTTGATCTTCACGTGCGATAATGTCTTGCGCCATTTTAACAGCAGCAGTCACATAGGTTTTCTTTTGTGAGTCAGGCAATGACTGATCAAAGATCAAGAGCGCAGAAAGCAACATAGAGGTAAAACTACCTGTCATGGCAAAGCCAGCATCATTGGAGCGCTCAGGCATCAGCATGAGATATTGCCTTTTAGGTGAGGCTATGGCCTGCTTAGCTAGTTGGCCTTCTTTAGCACACGTGATCTGGAGATGATAAGCATTTGGGATGAGTTGATTGACCAGGTTGACTGCACCAACACTCTCTGGGCTATTGCCACTACGCGCAAAGGAAACCAAAAGAACCGTCTCTTCTGGATAGAGGAATTGAGCAGGCGCTGAAACAAGATCGGTAGAGGCAATACTTTGAAAAATAAAATGCTTACGATCTCCATGCTGCTGCAGATAAGCCCAAATTGTATTGCCTACGTATTCAGAAGTTCCAGCTCCAGTGAAAATCACCTTGACCTTTTCACTGTCAGCGCTTTCAATAACCTGGTTTAAAAAGGAGGTCAACTCCTCCTTATGGGTAAGATAAGCCTCAAAGCATTCTTGCCATAATTCTGGTTGTTGCTTGATTTCTCGAGTGGTTATTTCTGCACCCAATTTTTCGAGTGCTGGTTTAGCTAAGGTAAACATCGTTCATTCTCCTTTTTATTCCTAACGAGAGGTAGGGTAATGGGTAATACGATACCTAAAGTGATCGGCACGAGCAATACTAAAGGTATACTCAATTAAAATGTTTTTATCATTATAGGTTTTACGAATCATATGTAAAACAGGATCGCCCTTTTGAATGTGCAATAGCTCTGCTTCATAGTCTAAGGCAATACTAGCATAAAATTCTTCTTCAGCCAATTTGATGGTCTGACCATAACTTTCAGCAAAAACATCATACAAAGGTTGTTTTTCCAGCTGAGACTTGCTAAGCTGAGGAAATTCTGCCATTGGGATAAACGACCGTTCAAACATCAAAGGAACATTATCAGCTAATCTTAGACGTTCTAATTCATAGACCGGTGTGCCAACCTCCATATCAAATAATTTTGCTAAAGAACTAGTAATCTGGGTTTCTTCAAAAGCTAGCATTTGGGTTTTGGGTTGCTTTCCCAAGCTCTTCATATGCTCGGTAAAACTATAAGCCGCAGCCAGATCTGCTGCCGGTTCACGGATTGCAGAGACAAAAGTTCCTTTGCCCTGCTTTTTATAAATCAGCCCACGCGTTTCTAACTCTTTCAAAGCTTGCCGAACCGTTATGCGACTAACTTGATAAACATCAATTAATTCCCTCTCAGATAATAACTTTTCGTTGGCCGACATTGATTGACGGATCTTTAGCTCGAGTTGATCTACTAGCTGCAAATAAAGGGGTGGTTCTTTAGCCATGTGTTCTCCTTCTAGTGGTTATAACCACATATGAGTATATTATATTAATCTATCCTTGTCAATGATTTAACAAAGCTCTTTTGAGAGGATAAATGCTACTCTAACGAGGATTTTGCCTATCTCTATAGCGATAATGATCAGTAAGTGCCCAGTAAAATCATTTGCCGGCATATTCCTAATTAAATGACCTTTTCGCGTCCAAGCAAAGTTATTTCCCCTAAAAAGGCTGAAAAAAGGAGCCGCAATGAATCCTTTCTTGAGCCTGATAATATCTCTTTAAAGCAAAACGTCGACAAACTTCTATAACATGTCATCATTTGGCTTAGCCTAGGTGAAATGATAAATTGTTAAACTCTTCGAAACCTTAATCTGTCAGTATTTCTGAGAGTTTTTAATTAGCATCACAGAAAAAAAGATTGAAGAAAGTTGTCCAAAATGAACTTTTTCTTCAATCTGACTATTTTTTTGACTGCCACAAGATTAATGGGCATTAATGGCTTGTGCGACTTCCCGGCCAGACATCTCAGCTGGGTAATAAGTTGGCCAATGTTCTAATTCATCAAGTAACTTAGCTTGGCTATCGCCACCCCAGTAAAGGTGGAAATGCTCTGCTTTTTCTGGAGCTATAGCGTGGTCACTAAATTGAATATAAGTAAATTCGCCAGCATCTTTTTCTTTTGCTTTAAAGAGGTAGCGGACACCTCGATTACCTTTAGGGTAAGTCAAAGTCTTTTTACCATCATACTCATAAGTAAAGGTCTGCTTTTTACCGTTACGTTCAAAGGTCACCGTTTTCTTTTTACCATTAATCGTAATGGCATCAACATCTGTCTTATAGCCAGTCATATAGTAGTCTTTATACTCTTTAGCTGTCATTTGACCCTTAGACTTTTTGGCCTTATAATCCATGACTTGGTCAAGCGTACCATCTTGTAAGTAAGGGTAAACCGATTGCCATTTACCTGACCAATCTGACAATTTACGGTCCTTGATTTGACTGTCTTTAAAGTAACCATTATAAACTGTCTTTTCTGTTCCTTTTTCTGGCTTGATTTCTTTGCCATCATAGTTAGTGGTCAATTGCAAAGCTTTTAAGTTGTCACGCATGACAGAGAAATAATCCTTGCCTTCTTGCATTTCTTTTTTAGTTAAGCTTTCCAATGGACTAAGAACTTCGGCTTTAACACCTGCTTCATTTGCTAAGGTTTTGGCTACCTTATTTGAGGCATTTTCTTCAAAATAAATGTATTTAATATCATATTTTTTAACATATTTTGAAAGTTCAGCAATGCGTTTGGCTGAAGGTTCTGTGTCAGGACTAACCCCATTGATAGCAACCTGATTTAGGCCATAATCTAGCGCCATATAATTAAAGGCTGCGTGTTGTGTTACAAAACTCTTTTGTTTAGCGTCCCCAAGCTCCTTAGCATACTCAGCATCAAGGGCTTTTAACTTCTCAATGTATTTTTGCGCATTGGCTTTAAATTCAGGGGCGCGGTCCGGATATTTCTTAGAAAGGGAGTCACGGATGTTTTCAACGATAGTGATGCTACGGTATGGTGATAACCATACGTGTGGGTCAAAAGCATGATGGTGGCCTTCATGCTCATGCTCTTTGTGCTCGTGTTTCTCATCACCTTCGTGGTCATGGCCTTCTTCAGTACCAGGAGCTAAGATCATGTTGCCTGTACCTTCAATGTATTTAACCTTTTTAGATTTAGCAGATTTTTTAATATCGGACATCCAGGTTTCCATGTTGTCATCCATGTAAACAACAGCATCAGCATCTTGCATTTTCTTGACATCTTTGGTAGATGGTTCAAATTCGTGTGGCTCTGTTCCGGCCTTCATTAACATGCTAACGTCGCCTTGATCACCAACAATTCCCTTGGTAAATTCATAAACAGGATAGAATGTCGCAATCACTTTGACCTTTTTGCCATCTGCTGCTACTTCATGTACTTGGCTTAGTTGCCATGCCGAAGTCATGGCCAGCATGCTTGTCATTAAAAGAACCTTCTTCTTCATCTTATCTCCTTTACTTATTAACTGGTATTTGACTAGTTACTTTACTAGTTAACTATATCAAAGTTTCGTTAAATTGTCACGTTTTTTTCGTTAATTTAAAAAAGATAACGTTTTCATACTCTTTTTACAACTGGTAATTCCAACGATTAAGCAAAGCTAGTAGCTTCAAACAAAGCGTAAAGCATGCGGCTGTTCGCCCATCAAACCCTCTGGGGCAAAAAACAGCAGTCCACTATTTAGCGAACTGCTTCCTTTGGTATTTGCCATGTGCTCAAGACACCTCGTAAAAAGCCTTTTGCATTGCCTACTGCTGTTAGTCAAGGCATCTGAGCCCTTACACTGTGGTCCTACTTTTATCAATCACTGAGGCTAAAACGATTGGTCATTAAGTTGCTAGCATCAAATACCACTTTATTTAAGAGCAACTGGGTCTCTTGTTGAATGGCATCGCTCATGTCTTGATTCTTCTGGGTAAGATTGACCGACTCACCCGCAGCAAGAGCTTCTTCGACATCATGAATCATAGCATGACCAAGAGCCATGGTTCGCTCAATATAATCTTCAATGCTAGCTTCATGCTGATAGAAATGAGCATCAGCCATCACTGCAATCAGCCGGTTCATCCAGTAGAAATTATTGGTTGATACGTCTTCATTAGTATTAGTAAAATAGTCCGGCATGTCTTTGACCTGAGTAAAGAATGGGACAAAGGTAGCAAAAGGCATTGCCCCAAAGGCCATCCATTGAATGGCACTGATTTCCTTTGGTTGATCAGAACGAATCTGTAGCAGCGCTGTTTGGCTAGTACGATTAATCCCGATTGGCCGGAAACTTCGCTGAGTCTGAGCATTGCCCTCTGGACCATAAGGATCATAGACGGTGTCTTGGTAATGGCTACTTAAGACATATTTGACATCTTCAATGGTTACCTTGCGATAAGGTTTACGGCACCAAGGAATTGCAAAGCTACGAGGATCCTGTTCGATTTCTGGGTTCAAATACTTTTGCATGAACCAAGCTCGTGGCGTGTTGTAATGGCGGTCCTTATCTTTTTGGCTACCAAAAGCATAGCGAGGATTAAAATGCTCATTTGAGTAGGTCAAATCCAAATGGTATTTGCTTACAAACTCTCTAATATCAGCACTAGCTAAGTAATCCTCTGGGTTATTAAACTCAAAATAGTCAATGCCTAATTGATTAGGATTGGTAACATAGGCATCATCTGGAACACGGCGGGCAATCCAATGATGGCCACCAACGGTCTCTAACCACCAAATCTCATTTTCATCAGAAAAGGCAATTCCATTTGATTCATATGTACCATATTGTTCTAAAATCTCACCCAGGCGCAAAACACCTTCGCGTGCAGAATGAATATAGGGTAAGACCAGGGTCAACATATCTTCTTCCCCAATGCCAGAAGCTACTAAGGGATCTGCTCCTAAGACACGAGCATTGGTTGTAATGGTCTCAGTTGCACTCATAGCAACATTTACTTCATTAACACCGGCTGCACCCCAAATACCGTCTTTTCCTAGCGCATCAGGCACTGAGGTATAGGCTAAAGGATTGTCAGGCAGCGTCATTTCAAAAGAAGATAAAACCGAGCGATAGACGCGAGGTTGTTGCTTTGGACTGACAAAAGCCATTTTTTTCGGGGTAAAGACACCATTTTGTGAGTCCTCCGTACGGGCTACTAAGGTCGAGCCATCATAGGAACATTTTTTTCCGACAAGAATTGTAGTACAAGACATAAGGTTCTCCTTTCTTGGGATAATGCCAAAGGTCCACTAAAGTTCCTCAGCAATTTTATTGATTTTGCGCAGACGATGATTGACACCACTCTTTGAAATAGGGGTTTCAAGGGTGTCAGCAATTTGTTGGATGGAATAATCAGGATGGGTAATGCGCAGCTGTGCTATTTCTTGGAGTTCAAGGGGCAGGCTTGAAAGGCCAATGGTATCCATGATTTTAACAATATTGTTGATGGTTTTCATGCTGGCTGTAATGGTCCTAGCAATATTAGCCGTTTCTGCATTATTAGCCCTGTTAATGTCATTGCGGGCTTCGCGCAAAAGCTTGACTGACTCAAATGCTTCCTTACAGGCCAGAGCTTGGACGATTAATAAAAAGTCCATGATGTCCTCAGCTTTTTGCAAGTAAGTGATGGCACCGTTTTTGTGCTCCAGTGTCTTGGCATCTAAGAGAAATTTTTGCAGGAGGCGTGCGAGGTCTTGGGCATGGTCCAAGTAGACTGAGTAAATCTCTAGCTGATACTTTCCTGACTCTGGATCACGCACCGTACCGGTCGCTAAAAAAGCACCCTTGATATAAGCACGACCAGCATCATCATCTTTTAAAACCTCAGGGCTAATGCCTGTTTCAAGGCCAAAAAAGGCATCGGCTAAGTGGAGATCTGTTAACAGCTCATCAACGCCTTGTTCAACCACTACAGCATACACTCGATTTTTTCGAAGGTTGGTCTTTTGATGGTACTTGATTTCTGGAACAATCTGATAATAGGCTTCAATGGCTGAATAAATATAACGTGCCGTCTTGGCATTTTCAGTGGTGATGGCAAGCTGCAGTCCCTTGGCTGACAAGCTAAGACTGCCTGATAGTTTGATAATAGCTGCCAACTCTTCCTTTTTGGGAGCAGCTAACTGGATCAGCTCTTCTTTAATTTTTGTTGTGAAACTCATAACCGTCGTTCCTTAACTAAGGTCATTAATTCCTCAACCACCAGGTCGCCATCATGAAAAGCTCCGCCATTTTCCAAGCGTAAAAAATTGGATGAAATGACTTTTTTGACGAGGCGATTCAACTCACTAAAATGATGTTCAACTTGCACGAGATACTCATCAAATTTGTTATAATCCATGTAGTCTTGTGGGACCTGATCAAGATTGACAAGGACAGTATCAATCAAATTGTCTCCCAGATGGCGGTTTAAGACAGCCACATGATCAGCATCGGAAAAGTGCTCCGTTTCGCCATACTGGGTCATGATATTACAAATATAAACGATTTCTGCCTTGGTGGCCTTGAGGGCCTCCTTGATTTCAGGGATAACTAAGTTAGGTAAGATGGAGGTATAAAGTGAGCCTGGCCCTAGTACAATCATATCACTGTTCATAATGGCTTCAACTACTTGATGACTGGCTTTGGGGTCTTGATCATTGTAAGAATTGGTCACATAAACATGGTCAATCATGCCTTGATAATTAGCAATATGGCTTTCACCAGAGACGACATGACCATCTTTGAAGACGGCATGTAGGGTAAGCGCATGCTCACTTGAGGGAAAGATTTTACCAGTGGTATGAAATAGCTGGGACAGTATTTGCATGGCATTCGAGATAGAGCCCTGCATTTCAGAGATGCCAGCAATAATCAAATTTCCCAGAGGGTGACCAGCTAACACCCCATCTTCTTTGTTAAAGCGGTACTGAAAGACCTGTTCGTAAAGCTTTGGCATATCGCTTAAAGCTAGTAAGACATTGCGCAAGTCACCTGGTGGGGCCAGCTGCATGGCGTTGCGAATCTTACCAGAGGAGCCGCCATCATCTGCCACTGTAACAACTGCATTAATCTCCACATCTTCTGAGCGAAGGCGCTTTAAAATCACAGGAATCCCAGTTCCTCCACCGATAACAGTGATTTTCGGTTTTCTCATGAGCGGTTGACGGTTTCCTTCCGTTTATTTTTGTCCCGATGGCTTTCATTCACAGGCCAATTTTTTTGTAAATCCTGAGCTAAGCGATGGGTAAAGGCAACACTGCGGTGTTGACCGCCAGTGCAGCCAATGGCAATGGTTAAGATTGCTTTTCCTTCTTTTTTGTATAAGGGCAAAATTGGCTCGATTAAGGCTAATAAGTGACGATAGAAATCCTTTGAGCTTTGCTGGTCCATGACATAGTCGTAAACCTGGTCATCTAAGCCGGTTTGGTTACGCATTTCAGGAAAATAATAAGGATTTGGTAAGAAGCGCACATCAAAGACCAGGTCAGCATCAAGGGGAACACCGTATTTAAAACCAAAACTCATCACTTCAATACGAAAAGATAGGGAGTTTTGCTCATCAGAAAATTGAGCCGCGATGGTTTGCCGTAGCTCTCGCGGTGTTAACTCTGATGTGTCGACTAAGTGTTGGCTGAGGCTTTTTAAGGGGGTTAATAATTCGCGTTCCAAGCGAATCCCATCTAAGACCCGGCCAGTGGGCGCAAGAGGATGGCTGCGCCTGGTTTCTTTATAACGTGAAACCAACTCAGTATCGGTAGCATCTAAAAAGAGAATTTTCACATCAATAGAGGGATTGGCTTCTAGCTGATCCAGGATTTGATTGATTTCTTTAAAGAAAGAGCGGCTGCGCATATCAACAACGAGAGCCACACGTTTATAATCATTGGTCTGTTCGATGATTTCGATAAACTTGGGCACCAGCGTTGGTGGCATATTATCAATGGTAAAATACCCTAGATCTTCAAAGGATTGAATCGCCACTGTTTTACCAGCTCCACTCATCCCTGTTACAATCACTAAGCTAATGGTCATCTTGAAACTTCTCCTTCTTAGACAACAAGTTATGGTGTCGTCTTATCTCTAATTGGTATCGCTGATGCTTTGGCACAGCTTGGTGTTAACACCCTATAGTAACTCTCCTTACTCCTTTTGACTCAAACTAACTAAGACAGCGCAAGCCATATGCAAAATCAATAAAACCGATGCCTAAAATAGGTATTGCTTTTCTTATTATAGCAAATCCTCAGGCTAGAAGACAAGAATATGGCGAGCTACTTATTAACCATTGCTGAAAGAGGCTGAGACAACCGTCTTCAGCCTTTCTACTAATAACATCATAACGCAAGCCCCAAAAGAAGTCGGCCCAGCAAAATGCCCTTAATGGTCAAGCGCAAGCAAGCTCACCTGCTGTAACTAACGAACCACCAGCTTTGTTTGCTGCCACATCCAGGTAACTGTTCCACTCTCTTAGGTTCTTTAAAGTTAAGGTTTAATGCGATGTAACATCCGAGGGAAGGGAATGGCTTCGCGGATATGCTTGGTGCCAGCTACAAAGGTCACCATCCGTTCAATTCCAATTCCAAAGCCGCCGTGAGGGACAGAGCCGTATTTACGAAGGTCAAGGTAAAATGCGTATTCGGATTTATCCATTTCGAGGGCGTCCATTTTGGCGACTAGGGCATCATAGTCATCCTCACGCATGGAGCCGCCGATGATTTCCCCGTAGCCTTCTGGAGCTAATAGGTCGGCACATAAGACACGGTCTGGATTGCCAGGAACTGGTTTCATGTAAAAGGCTTTGAAACTGGCAGGATAGTTAACGACAAAGGTTGGCACACCAAAATAATTGGAAATCCACGTTTCATGAGGCGAGCCAAAATCATCGCCATGCTCTAAGTGCTCATAATCCGTGTCTTCATCTGCTTCATGGGCTTGTAGCAGGTCAATAGCTTCATCATAGGAGACGCGTTTAAATGGCTCTGCAATATAGCGCTTTAGGGCAGCCACATCGCGCTCTAAAATATCAAGTGCTTGTGGGGCACGATCAAGTACACCTTGAATCAGGGCTTTAACATAAGCTTCTTGTAAATCAAGCGACTCGTCATGGTCTAGGAAGGAATACTCCGCATCCATCATCCAAAACTCTGTCAAATGGCGCCGGGTTTTGGATTTCTCTGCCCGGAAAACAGGGCCAAAGTCAAAGACACGCCCCAAAGCCATGGCCCCTGCTTCCAGGTAGAGTTGGCCTGATTGGCTCAAAAAGGCTGGGGTGCCAAAGTAATCTGTCTCAAACAATTCTGTTGAATCTTCAGCGGCATTTCCTGATAAAATCGGACTATCAAAACGAATAAAACCATTTTTATCAAAGAAATCATAGGTAGCATAAATAATAGCATTACGAATTTGCATGATTGCCATTTGCTTGCGCGAGCGTAACCACAAATGACGATTATCCATCAAGAAATCAGTACCGTGCTCCTTGGGTGTAATAGGGTAGTCAGCAGAGGTGCCGATAATTTCAAGATCTGTTATATCCAATTCATAGCCAAATTTTGAACGTTCATCCTCTTTAACAAGACCCGTCACATAAACAGACGTTTCTTGATTGAGGTGTTTGATGGTCTCAAACTTGGCAGTTCCGGCTTCTTGGCCAAAGCTTTCCAAGAAATTTGGCTTAAAAGCAACAGCTTGAAAGAAAGCCGTGCCATCGCGCAATTGCAAGAAAGCTATCTTTCCTTTACCAGACTTATTGGCAACCCAAGCACCAATAGTAACTTCTTGGCCAACATACTTTTTCACATCAATGATTGATACTAATTTTTTTGTCATGATTCCTCTTTCTTAATCTAAATAATCTTCTTATCCTATGCTGTGGTGTGCTTTGCTGTGCTATTTTCTTTGGCTAAAGTCAAAGCTTTACCAAGACCTATTTGCCTGCTACTCGAGCAAAACCGCTAACTCAACCAGCAGTCTTGCTTTCTCGCCTGCTTTGGCAAAATAAATAGCTGGCGCAATTATCTTAAAACACAAATCAAACCTAAAAAACCGGTCATCCTCTTTGATTTTGCTTACAGGTTGAGCTGAGCTAGGAGAATTCGTGCAACCTTTTCCAACACTCACTAGACTTATCCCATAAAAGCTTTTAGGCGTTGGATAGCTTGGGTCAGAGTTTGTAAATCAGTAGCATAGCTGAGCCTAACATGGTTTGGCGCACCAAAGCCAGCTCCAGTGACTAGGGCTACGCCAGCTTCTTCTAAAATAGCATTCGTAAATGCGGTAACATCTGAATACCCCTTCATTTCCATTGCTTTAGCAACATTGGGAAAGAGATAAAAGGCACCCTGGGGTTTGACCACCTCAAAACCTGGCACCTCACATAAGAGAGGGTAAATGGTATTTAGACGAGCTTCAAAGGCTAGGCGTAATTCCTCTATCGCATCTTGTGGTCCAGTTAAGGCTTCAATGGCTGCATATTGTGAAACAGTCGTCAGATTTGAAGTCGTCTGACTAATAATCTTGGCCATACCAGCAATGATCGCTCTATCACCAACCGCAAAGCCCACACGCCAGCCTGTCATCGCATAGGTTTTTGAAACCCCATTAATGACAATGGTTTGATTGCAAATGGACTGTGACAAGCTAGAAATAGGCGTAAAGCGATTGCCGTTATACACCAGGCGCCCATAAATATCATCTGCTAGAATTAAAATATCATGAGCCACCGCCCAATCACCAATGGCCTGCAGCTCTTTTGCTGAATAAATCATCCCCGTTGGATTAGATGGGCTGTTTAGTAAAAGCACCTTGGTATTTCTCGTTCTGGCAGCTTCTAATTGTTCAACAGTCACTTTAAAATCATGGGTCTGTGTCGTTGTCACAAAAACAGGAACACCCTCAGCCAGTTTGATTTGCTCAGCATATGAAACCCAATAAGGTGTTGGAATGATGACCTCGTCCTTGGGATTTAAAACGGTCATAAAAAAAGCATAGAGTACAAATTTAGCTCCCGTACCAACAACAATCTGATCAGGATTTACCGCATAGCCATAGAAACGGTTAAAATAATCTTTAATAGCCGCCTTCAATTCTGGTAAACCACTGGCTTGGGTATAAAAACTAGCCCGACCATCAGCAATGGCCTGATTTGCTGCAGCTTGAATATTCTTTGGAGTCACAAAATCAGGCTCTCCCAAAGTGAGGCTTAAAATATCTCGTCCTTGAGCTTTCAAGGCTTTAGCCCTAGCGCCAGCAGCCAGCGTAACGCTTTCTTCCATGTCTAAAACGCGTTTGGACAATGTGGTCATAAGACCTCCTTTCTCACCAGCTCACCCGTTTGAAAATCAATCAAGTAAAAGGCACCCCTGGCTTTAACTTCCCACAAGATTTGATGATCCTCCATTCCCAGACGTGTTGTCTGGATTGCTTTTGCACCAGCCTTTTGGGCAATGGCTCGCGCTTTTAGCGCAGAGATACCATCATTAGCTTGATAAACCTCTGGCTTAGCTGCTTGCTCTGGCAGGATCACAATAATCGAGGATTGCGCCTTGTTATGACCAAAGATAGCGTAAGAAGTTGCCTTGCCATGGTACACATCAATACGGCTAACTTCATGTAAGTCTGTTTGAGACTTAGCATAGGAAACGAGTTGTGATTTTAACAAGAGCCGATTCTTGATGGGGGCATAACCAAACATTGTAAGGGCAAAACTCCCTAACAGAACAATACTAGAAAGCCAATAGAAGAAAGTTCTTATTGGTTTTGGATTGGTCATACACGCCTCCAATTCATATGATCTTATCTATTATAGCAAAAATTGCTGTATTGCGGGCAGGGCTTCTGTGATTTTTTGCGAAGAAACCATAAATTCTTCAGATAAATTCGCGGTCATCTCCTGTCCATAGGTCTTGGTTAGCAAACGTTTATCAAGGATGATAACCGCCGATTTTTGGTGGGGTCGTCGCATGGTTCTGCCAATGGCCTGTTTTAATTTTAAAAGCGCCATCGGTTGAAAGTAATCCGTAAAGGGCTGCTTGTGGTTCGCTAGCAAATGCGCATTCATCTTCAGTACAAAGGGGTCGTTTGGATGGTCAAATGGTAAACGTGTAATCACTGTGATCATGCGATCAGCATGGGTAAAGTCTACTCCTTCCCAGAAGGCACCCACCCCAAGTAATAGTGCTTGCTCTCCCTTATCAAAGCGTTTTTTGATGTGATAGGCTGTGCCATGTTTTTCCTGAGCTAAGTGCCCCAAATCACGGCCTTCCAGTTCCTCTGATACCATATACATATGCTTTTTGGCATTAAATAAAACCAAAATAGGAACCTGCAAATCCTGTAAACGTTCTAAACGATTGACAATAGCTTCTGTATAGGCTTGATCAGATAGTTTAGAGATTAGGGGCATGGATTGATCAATAAAAATTCGTTGTTGCGGCAACACTTGCTTAGCAAGATAAGCTGCCTGATACGTTTCATAGCCCAATAAATTTGCTAAAGAGACCTGTTGACTGATCTGCAAAGTCGCTGAAATAAAATAGGTTTTAGTGGTTTGTGGTAAAAAATCACTAAAACGAATCAGCTGTGGACTGGTTGCATTGAGATAAGTGATTCGCTTATCACTACTTCGGTCGCTGGATAACCAAAACTCCCAGTTCTCAAGGCTCGTCCACTCTTCAAGCAAGGGCATGTGCGCTGCTTTTATTTCTGCTAGGAGCTGCTTTAAGGGTGCAAAGTCTGCTTGCTCAAGCATCCTTGTCTGATGGTACTTAGTGACCAAGTGATTTAATTCAAAGAGGAGTCCTTCGTATAAGCGACGCTGCAAAATAACTTCTGTTGTCGCAAGTTTTTCATCAAGTTGGTCAATGAGCCCTTTAATGTCACTTTGTTGCCGCAGCAATTGTTCCATGGCCAGCATGAGATTTTGCGCCTCATCAAACACCAAAATCCTACCACGTGCAAAGTCCTTGTCATCTTCGATTCGATGGAGGAAATAGGCATGATTGGTAATCAAAAGCTGAGCCTTTTGCGCCTTTTGATAGCTGCGCCACCAAAAATCCACATCATAAAAAGGCGATGATGCCAGGAGATTGCCATCATGCGCGACTTGCTCAAAATAAGCTGCATAGCGCTGCTTTTGCTTAATCTCGTCTAAGTCGCCCGTCTTCGTTTCTAATAACCAAATGACTAGCTGCATCTTATAGCGATTGATGAGACGATTGGTATCCGTTTGCTCCAGACTCGCTTTAAAGGAATCCAATTTAAGATAATTCTTTGGTCCTTTTAAGCTATGACAGGATAAGTGAAAGGTTTTTGCTAGCTGCGCCGCTTCTTTACTCATAATCTGATCTTGCAATACCTTGGTTGGCACACTAATCAAGACCTGTTCTTGCTTTGCTTTTGCAAGTAAAGGTAACAAATACCCATAGGTTTTACCGATACCTGCCTGGGCCTCAATAAAGCTCGCTTCTGGCTTTGCAAACTCATCTGTTACAATCTTTGCAAATGCAATCTGCTGAGCCCGTTCCTCCAAGCCAAGTAAGGCTGCATTGATGGCAAAGTCATTTGATAGCTGATAGCTGGGCAATGCCTCGCTTTCTCTTGTAAGCACCAGACCATGCACTAATTGGTAGTGCTTGGGATCAAATGTTTGGGCAAATGGCAGAGCCTGGGTTAGCACGGTTGCGGTTTCAAAAAGCAGGTTATCGGCATACTGTACCAACAAAGACAAGGTCTCATAAGGAAGCTTTGCGATTTTAGCTTGCACATGCAAAAAAAGCTGAGCAGTTGCCCTAGCATCAGCAATTGCGGTATGGGCATCGGCTAAGTCTAAATGGAGTTCTTGTGAGAGATGAGAAAGCGTGTATTTTTCAAGTGTGGGATAGAAAATCTGCGCTAATTCGACTGTATCTACGCGCGGTGTCCGCAATTCATAACCTTCTAAGAAAAGCGCCTCTGCTAGTAGATTGGCATCAAAGGTCACATTATGAGCCACAAAAACACAATCTTTAATGCGGTCAAAAATTGGCTTAGCAACCTGGGAAAAGTCTGGTGCTCTTTGCAACTGGGCGTCACTAATCCCTGTTAGAGACTTAATATGGTCGGTTAGGGGCTCATGTGGATTGACATCAGTTTGATAGGTATCAATAATCCGGCCATTGTGAATAATCACAATACCGACTTGGATAATGGAGGCATTGACCCCGGCGCTAGTAGCTTCCAAATCTACCACTGCATACTTACAATCTGTTTTCTCTGTCATAATAGCTTTATTATATCATTCCTCCTCCACAAAATAAACCTGAGGACTCTGGCTAAGGGTGCTTTAGAAAATCGCTTTGCTTGTGACTTTTTTTGACAGCCTTAAAGGTCACTATCAGCCCACTGTTACTAACTCTTTTAGTTAACAAATAGCCGGCTTTTTGATAGACTAAGGCTATGGCAATTATCAAAACAGTAAATACTATCGCTAGTGAAAACACTTATTACATAAGCAATGAACAAGCTCTGCTTCTTGTTGATCCAGGTAGCAATGGCGCTGATATTATTAAGCAGATTCGACGCTTCCAGCAACCATTAGTGGCTATCTTATTGACCCACACCCATTATGACCATATCATGAGTTTGGATTTGGTGCGCGAAACCTTTAACTTTCCACCTGTCTATGTCGCTAAAAAGGAAGCTGACTGGCTCTTAAGTCCTAAGGATAATTTATCTGGTCTTATACGACATGCTAAACTACCGGATATTGCGACCCGACCTGCTGAAGAACATTTTCAATTTAAGAAGCCTTATCACTTACATGGCTTTACCTTTACGGTGGTAGAGACGCCTGGTCACTCCATTGGTGGGGTTTCCATCATCTTCCCCCAGGACCAAATCGTTCTGACCGGGGATGCCCTGTTTCGAGAAAGTATCGGGCGCACCGATTTGCCAACTGGCAATTATGCGCAGCTACTGCAATCCATCAAAGAAGAGCTACTAACTCTACCCAATCATTATCAGGTCTATCCAGGCCACGGCGCACCAACTACTATTGCTCATGAGAAAATGGCTAATGCCTTTTTACACTAAGCACAGGCTGGTTACCATTCGTCCTGCGCTGACTCCGCTAAACGTTACATAATGCTTTTACCAGTCTGCACCCTTCACTGATGAGGAAAACTCAGTCTTTCTTTTGAAAGGCATGGACACCACATTCGTGGCCTGGCCTTGATGTGCTGATTTTCCCAGGTTACCTATCAACCAACCAGTCTTTAACAAGTAAGGCTGGTTTTTCTATGGCAGATAGAAGTGATGCTGTGCTATTTACCCGAAAAAAAGAAGTTGGAGCAAAAGCCAACTTCCGGTCTTTGATTAAAATTTAAGGTAACGCCGCATTGACAGCACCGAGCCCATTGAGCCAATGAGGATGCCAACCACAAAGAGGGCGGCAATCAGCTGATAAGCAAAATTATGGAAAGGGTACATGGAAAGTCCATTGACTTGAAGAGCCGGCATAAACTGACGGTAAGCATATTGATAGAGGTAAAATACTATGAGCGAAGGTAGGATGGCTCCTAAAAAGCCGACCCAGGCTCCTTCAAAGAAGAAGGGGCCACGAATGTAGGAATTTTTTGCCCCAACCAGCCGCATAATCTCAATGTCACGTTGACGAGACATAATGGTGATGCGAATGGTATTAGAGATGAGAAAAATCGCAATAAGCAATAAGACAAAAGTCCCAGCCAAGCCCCAGGTTTTAATAAAGTTAGAAAACTTGAACAGCTTATCTGAATTTATCCCCCCGTAATCAACCTCATCAACACCGCTCAGGGTCTTGATTTTGCGGCTCAAGCTTTTGACTTGAGAAGGTTTGTCAGTCTCTACGACATAAATATCTTGTAAGGGGTTGGTATCTTTGTCATACAATTTCCAGACGTCACCCATGGTGTCTTGGAGTTTTTTGAGTTGTTCATCTTTGCTAGAAAACTTAATGTGTCTGACACCTGTTAAACCAGCAATTTGGTCATAAACCTTATGATAGTTCTTGTTGGCTATTTCCTTGCCAGAAGCATCTTTGACAACCTTGGCAGCATCTGTTGAGTCAACTTGGAGATAAGTATTAATTTGGATATTATTTTCAACACCTGAGGCCACTCGTTGGATGTTTAATAGCGTCGCTGCAAAAATACCAACTAAGGTTAAAGTAATCGTAATTGAGCTAACAGCCGCTAAGGTCATCCAGAAATTACGTTTGAGGCTTTTAATGGATTCCCATATATGACGGAAAAAATATCTAATCATCGTATCCGTACTCTCCTTCCTCTTCATCACGAATAATTCGACCATCTTCAATTGCGATTACGCGGTGACGAAGTGTATTGACGATATGGCTATTATGAGTGGCCATCAAAATTGTTGTTCCTTGAAGATTAATGCGTTCTAAGGTCTGCATAACTTCCCAAGATATTTCTGGGTCCAAGTTACCCGTTGGCTCATCTGCTATTAACAATTTGGGATTGTTCACAATTGCCCGCGCAATAGCAACCCGCTGTTGTTCCCCACCAGAAAGTTGGCTCGGAAAGGACCGCATCTTGTGCTTTAAACCAACCAACTCTAGCACCTCTGGTACCCTTTTTTTGATGTTGCGTCGTTTTTCACCGATAACTTCCATGGCATAGGCGACATTTTCATAAACCGTTTTTTTGGGCAAGAGTTTATAATCTTGGAAAACAACACCAATATGGCGACGTAGTAAAGGAACTTTCTTGCCTTTTAGCCTAGTCAAATCAAACTCCCCGACATAGAGAGAGCCACTGCTTACTTTTTCTTCTCGGTACAAAAGCTTAATAAAGGTCGACTTACCTGCTCCAGAGGGACCAACTAGGTAGACAAATTCCCCTTGATGAACCGAGACGTCAATATGTCTTAAGGCTGTGGTTGAGCGATGGTATTTCTTAGAAACACCCTTCATTTCAATTAATGCCATTTTACTCTTCTTTCTTTATTTACTAGTTACACTTAGTCGTCTGACATTCGCCATTTCAAGTAAGCATCAATAAAGCCATCAAGCTCACCATCCATGACCTTATCAACTTGGGCCACTTCATAATTGGTGCGGTGATCTTTGACCATGGTATATGGCGTAAACACATAGGAACGAATCTGACTGCCCCAAGTGATTTCTTTTTTATCACCTTTTAGCGCGCTGACCTCAGCTGCTTTTTTTTCTTGTTCCATTTGGTAAAGCTTTGATTGCAACATTTTCATCGCTCGATCACGGTTTCCATATTGTGTACGGTCAACCGTAGAGGCAACGACAATACCTGTTGGAATATGAGTGAGGCGGACCCCTGTTGAAACCTTATTGACATTTTGTCCACCAGCACCGCCTGAACGAAAGGTGTCCATTTTAATATCATCTTCACGAATGTCAATCTCAATGGTATCATCCAGTTCTGGCATGACCTCTACTGAGGTAAAGGAGGTGTGCCGCCGCTTAGCAGAATCAAAAGGGGAAATACGTACCAAGCGATGGACGCCCATTTCGGATTTTAAAAGTCCATATGCATTGGGGCCTTGAAAGGACAGGGTAACTGACTTAATACCAGCCTCATCACCTGCTTGGTAATCAAGCGTTTCAACCTTGAAACCTTTGGCATTTCCAAAACGCACATACATCCGAAACAGCATGTCGGCCCAATCTTGCGCCTCGGTGCCGCCAGAGCCTGGATGAATCTCCAAAATGGCATTATTGTGATCGTAGGGCTCGGACAAGAGCAGGGTCATTTCGTAGTGGGTCAAAATCTTGGCCAACTCTGCTAGGCTAGCTTGCAACTCGTCTTTGACAGACTCATCTTCATCTAGCATTTCCAGATACAATTCGGTCTCCTCAGAGCGTTCTTGCATGTTATGATAGGTGTCAAATTTCAGTTTTAGGGCATTTAATTCTTGTGATGTTTTTTGCGCCGTAGTGCTGTCATTCCAAAAATCTGGCTCTGTCATTTTATTTTCCAACAAAGCGATGTCTTCTTCTAGACGATCTAAGTCAAAGAGACCTCCTAAAGCCGGCTAGCTTTTCTTTATTTTCTGCAATTTGTTGACGCATTTCTGCAACTTCCATGGTCTACCTCGTTTTATTCCATAATCTTACTTATTTTATCACATGGTCTTTTGATTTGCTATTTTTTCTAGGATGAGCCTTCCTTCTTGTTCTTTTATTTGCGTGAAAAATTGCTGGCGCAGCAAGAGTAACGGGGCAAGAGCCCTTCATGTTAAGCCAGCAGCAAACCCACCAAAGAACCACATTACTATGATAATGGAAAACTATAAAGACTGCAAGACTAAGCTGTTACGAAATGTAACAGAAATTAAAGCCTGATAACAGCCGAAATTTCGCCTAGAAAATTAAAAGCTGTAATCATTAAAATTGGTCGTAATGATGATAAAGATAAGATAATTCCTCAATCTGAGCCTGAAGCTCTTTCCCATTATCTGTTTCTTTAACAAGAGTGCGATTAGGTACTTCTTCGATTAGTCGTTTAATAAATATAATATCACCCTGGCCTGCTAAAACAGCATCTACAGAAATAAAGGGCTTATGGGCCACGATTTCAAGACCATAGCTGTTAGAAATTAGAGTATAACCGGCAATCCCCGTTTTTTGCTGATAACCCTTGGCTAAGCCTCCATCAATGATGAGCATCTTACCTTCTGCATGGATAGGTTTTTCTCCTTTTTTCTCTTTGACAGGGGTGTGCCCATTAACAATATGAGCCGTTTCATTTAAGCCAAACTGCTTCAGAATGTGAATGCAGACTGACTTTTGAGATCGTAACTGATAGTAAGCATTCTTGATTTCTTTATGACTAACTTTATCTTGAATATAGTAGCGTTCAAAGGTAGTCATACGGTTTTTACCAAACAAAGATGAGCCCGGACCACACCAAAGATACCAAAATAAGTCAGTATTAAAATCAGTATGCTGGTGAGGTTGGTCGTACGCTGCTCGTACACGACGCTCAAAGAAATCCAGTAAAGCTTTGCCAGACAAGGCTTGACCTGCCAAATGAACGGTTTTAAAAGCACCATTTTCTTCCATGGGAATACAGCCATGATAAAGCAAATGATTATTGCTCACATGATAAATAGCCCCCTTATCCATTAAAAAGGCAATGTGCTCTTTAAGACGCAAAGAAGATTGAAAACAAAGTAACAAGTGCTCAAGCAGCAACTGCTCATTTTTGGTTAACTGTGCTGGGGTGGTCCAATCCAACTGATCAAAGGGAAAAGCTGTTAAAGAATATACCTTACCTTCAATGGTAACCGTCTGCTTTTGGCGATCAATCTGATCAAATAACAAGGCAGCATCCATCTCAAATTCTGGCCGCCTAGCTACCAATTGGTGTTCTAATTTAAATTGCAAGAAAGCAGCTGCTTGTTGCAACTTATTTAGCATCACACGTTTTTCTTCGGTAATGGCGACACCATCTAAAATGGGATCAAAAACTGGCTCAGCAGTGAAGTGCTGTTGACTATAGTCAATCAAACCACGTAAATTAATTCCATAACGGTCTTCAAGCAAGGCCAGGCTATTGTAACGCGCAGCAATGCGAATCACATTAATCATGCAAATATAAGAACCAGACATAGCCCCAATCCAGGTAATATCATGATTTCCCCATTGAATATCGATTTTCGAAAACTCTTGCAAGCGATCAATAATCAAATCTGGAAAAGCTCCTCGATCATAAATATCACCAACCACATGCAAATGATCAATAGACAAGGTCTGGATTAAGGTAGCAAAGGCACTAAACAAAGCTGGAAGCTGGCCTAATTCACACACCTTAGCGATAATCGCTTGATAATAGCCCTGTTTGTTGATGTCTGGATTTTCTTCGTTTAGCAATTCCTCCATAATATAGGCATAGTCAGCCGGTAATTGCTTGCGCACTTTCGAACGTGTGTACTTGCTACCAGCATATTTGGCCATGCGAATCACATAAGGCAGATAGTCCGTTAGCTCAGCTTGCCAATTACTTGTCTCTTGCTTGCGCAGAGCGATTTTTTCTTCAGGATAATAGATATACTGACACAGTGTATCAAGCTGTGCTTGTGAAAGCTGCAAAAAGCATTCCATCACCTTTTTACGAATCGAACCCGAACCGCTACGCATAAGGTAATCAAAAGCTTGATATTCCCCATGAAGATCACTTAAGAAAAACTCGGTCCCCTTTGGTAGATGGCAAATGGCCTCTAGATTAATCATTTCCGTCATCACAGCAGACTTGCTGGGAAATTTTTCCTTTAATAATTGGTAATAATTCAACATAAGTCGTCCCAGTTCCCTTTCATCAGCAATTGGCAGGCCGTATCCATCCTGCTACTTTTCATTGTAGTGTTTCTAAAGTCAAATGACCAGTAAAAACAAGAAAACGGATACAATACTACAAAATCTCCTTGCTACCATGCTTGATGGCTATGCAAAATTGCCTCGTATGCTATAATAAATTATTGAAAAAGTTGATTATCAGCATGACTATTTAAAGGAGAACTTATGATTATTCAACGTGCGACACGCTGGTCGGCCTTTGGCCAGAAATTGGTTATCCTGATCGATCAGGATCAAAAAGCTATTCTAGCTAACCATGACAGTATTACTCTCCCTAAAAGCCAAAAAGAAAAGCAAACCTTGTCCATTAAGCATAGTTTTCACTCCACCATTACCGCTTCAGCTAAGGATCAGCTCACCATTGTTGACAATCCCTATCATTTGCTGCCTTTTTTGACTGGTATCATTTTGATCGTCATTGCTCATCTGACCTTAAGCTTTGACTCTGCTCTGCTCGTTTGGTTATCAATTGTTGGCTTAGTCCTCATTGTTAGCTCATTTTTTATTCCCAAAACCCGCTGGCAAAAGCAAACATCAGCTTAATTTTCTATAAGCCAGGCTTAACACTATCCGTAGCTCAGGCACTCCGTCCCTGATGTTTTGACCAGATTCCTTATACAAGTGCAGCTGGCTAATATCAACTAATCGAGTTAATAATGAGCTTAAAAAAATGAGGTTGGCACGCGCCCAACCTCATTTTTTAGAATGATTTAAATAGCATTTTTATCACGACCAATTGCTCGCAAAATAGCTTTAACCAACTCAACAAGTACCACCATCAGCAAACTACCAATGATAACAATACCCCATTGGGTGAGGCTCAGATGTGACACATGGAAGAATTTATTAAAACCAGGCACAACTACTGTCACCATCAACATGAAGAAGGCTACAGGAATGGAAATGTTAAAGAGTCGGTTTTTAAAGAGGCCAACTGTGAAAATGGATTGATAAACCGATTTAACATTATAGGCATGCACTAACTGGATAAGTGCTAGTGTGACATAGGCCATGGTTAAAGCATCCGCATGAATCTCTCTGTGACTAGCATGCTCAGGAAACATTAAGGCAAAGCCATAGACACCTAGAACAAGGAGGGTTTGGAAAAGCCCTTGATAGATAATGGCTTCTTTAACCCCGCCATCAAAGAAGTTAGACTTACGACCACGCGGCTGATGTTTCATCACACCAGGTTCAGCCGGTTCTACTCCTAAAGCAATAGCTGGCAGCGTATCTGTTACCAGATTAATCCAAAGTAAGTGCACTGGTTGCAGCACATCCCAACCAAATAAAGTCGCTAAGAAAATCGTCAAAACTTCAGCCATATTTGCTGATAGCAAGTACTGAATCGTTTTTTGAATGTTAGAGAAGACCTTACGTCCCTCTTCTACTGCAACAATGATGGTGGCAAAGTTATCATCGGCAAGGACCATATCAGAAGCCCCTTTTGAAACTTCTGTACCGGTAATCCCCATGCCAATACCAATATCAGCAGTCTTTAATGATGGTGCATCATTAACCCCATCACCTGTCATCGCAACAACCTTGCCAGCCTTTTGCCAAGCTTTGACGATACGCACCTTATGCTCAGGCGAAACACGCGCATAGACAGAATATTGCGTGAAGACCTTTTGAAATTCCTCATCTGTTAGTTCATTTAGTTCAGCGCCAGTAAAGACATGATCAACACCATCGTCTTCAATAATTCCTAAGCGCTTCGCAATGGCTTGCGCAGTATCTTGATGGTCGCCCGTAATCATAATAGGGCGAATGCCAGCTTCTTTAGCCACCTTGACGGCTTGCGCTGCTTCAGGGCGTTCTGGGTCAATCATCCCAATTAGCCCAGCAAAAATTAGCTCCGATTCAACCACATCCGATTCGAGAGTTGGCACCTGGCTTTCGTATTTGTAGGCCATCATCAAGACCCGAAGCGCTTGCCTAGCCAAGTCTTTATTGGTTGCTAAGATCGTCTCTTTATCTTTTGCAGTAATAGCACGCACCTGGCCATTTTCCTCAATCTGGGTAATGCGCTCCAAGAGCTGATCAGGGGCACCTTTAACCGCTACAAAATACCGATCATCTGCTTGCTTGTGAATCGTTGACATCAGCTTACGGTCCGAATCAAAAGGAAGCTCTGCCACACGGGGTTCCTTGCTCAGCCAATCTCGCACATCAAAATCATGATCTAAACCAAATTGAACGAGAGCCGTCTCTGTTGGATCTCCGATCAATTTGCCGGTTTGGTCAATTTTTGTATCATTAGCAAAGGTCATAATCCTTAAAGTAGGACTATCTTCTGCTATGGCTTGCGCTGCATCCTGTAATTGACCGTTGGCATAGACCTTCTCAACAGTCATTTGGTTCATCGTCAACGTCCCCGTCTTATCAGATGCAATAATTTCTGTTGATCCCAAGGTCTCTACGGCAGGGAGTTTGCGGATGATGGCATTACGTTTGGCTAGGACTTGCGTTCCCAAAGACAAGACAACTGTCACAATAGCTGGTAAGCCTTCTGGAATAGCCGCAACTGCTAAGGCAACTGAGGTCATCAGCCCTTCTAGCGGTGACTCCCCACGCAAGAATACACCAACAGCAAAAGTAATAGCCGCAATCACCAAAATGGCATAGGTTAAAATTTTAGAAAGGTTATCGAGATTTTGTTTGAGTGGTGTTGCCGTTTCATCAGCGTTTGCTAGCATTCCTGCAATATGCCCAACTTCTGTGTACATCCCCGTGTTGGTCACCACTCCAAGAC
The DNA here is from genome assembly GCF_019774635.1 of Streptococcus halichoeri. Lineage (NCBI taxonomy): Bacteria > Bacillati > Bacillota > Bacilli > Lactobacillales > Streptococcaceae > Streptococcus > Streptococcus halichoeri. Next base: position 1,149,211 of record NZ_CP081502.1, on the reverse strand, counting down.
CACGACCATAAGTCACGTTGGAATTTTGATAGGCCATATTAACACGATCGCCAATCCCTGCATCAGCAGCAACTTGCACCTGCAAGTCCTTCTCTACAGGAACAGACTCACCCGTTAAGGCTGCTTCTTCAATCTTTAATGAATTCGCCTCTAACAAACGTAAATCAGCCGGAACCACATCACCAGCTTCTAATAACACAATATCTCCTGGTACCAATTCCTTGGAATCAAGCTCAACCACATGATTATTGCGGCGAACACGAGCCAGTGGACTTGACATGGATTTCAAGGCTTCAATCGCCGCTTCTGCTTGGCCTTCTTGATAAACACCAAAAGCTGCATTGAGAATAACTACCGCCAAAATAATGATGGCATCTGTTAACCCCTTGGAACCTTCTGTGACCACTGAAAGCAAGGCGGCCGCAACCAAGATAATAATCATCAAATCTTTAAATTGATCCAAAAACTTCATCAAAAGGCTTCTTTTTTCGCCTTCTTCTAGTTCATTGCGTCCATATTCTTCAAGCCGTGTCTTGGCTTGCTCTGTGGTTAAGCCATCCGTGCTTGATTCTAATTGGGAAAGGACAGTTTCTTTAGTCAGCGTGTAATACGCTTCGTGCTTTTGTTCTTTCGACAAATTGTTTTCCTCCTTTGGTTTTTTTAGACCTAGACAGAAATAAGATATAAAAAAACCTGTTTAATGTACTAAACAAGTCTCGCTGTTTCAGATTGCACCGGAAAAGTTAAACTTCCGTATTGACGACACAATCACGGTAAACCGTTGGCTACTCCCTTGAATGAACTCTATTATAATGGATTTGACCTGAAAAAACAAGTCATAGCCCTGCTAACTTCAAGGTTTGCTAACACCCTACATGGGACAATCGCTAAGCAACTAAGCGTACATATCACACCGGAAAACACCCTCTTTTATTTGCTTATCTAGACAACCCTTCTTGGTATCACAGTCCACAGGCACTTCTATGAGCAGTAGACCGACAAAAACCTGCATAAGTCAGTAAACGTTTAGTCATCCACAAGCAAAAGTTGTAAATGATAACTCGCAAATAGGGTATCACTAGCTGCTTGCTTGAGGTCATAGCAAATAGACAAGCATTTAGTCTCAGCTAACCACTGATAAGTGTGAGTAACCGTCTCAAATGTTTGTAAACCTAAAGGCGTTGCGATAGTATAGGGCCAGGTCTGATTTTTCCCAAATCGCATAACAGTCTTAGGACTAGTGTAACGCGTCATAATCATCTCAGAGGCGTTGCATTTTATCAAGACAGTCTCATCTTCGGCATTTTTATACGTCACATACCAATAAGCACCCTTTTGGGTGAGCTGACAAGAATAGGCCTCAACGATTTCTTCAGTTTCTTGACCTATTTGGATGCGATTGCGCAGTTGTAATTTCATCTCTTCCCACTTCTAAGCTTTTTTGTATCTGGCTTATTTTACCAATTTCCTGCTTTTTTAGCAATTTTTCCTCAGAAATTTTGGTATAATAATCATATGAATGAAAAAGTTTTTCGTGATCCCGTCCACAATTATATCCATGTCAATCACCAGCTCATCTATGACTTGATTAACACTAAAGAATTTCAGCGTCTACGACGCATTAAACAAGTGCCTACAACAGCTTTTACATTTCACGGTGCCGAACATAGCCGATTTTCACACTGCCTTGGTGTCTATGAAATTGCCCGCCGCGTTACTGAAATATTTGAGGAAAAATACCCCAAACTCTGGGATCCAGCAGAAACGTTAGTAACAATGACAGCTGGCCTGCTCCATGACATTGGGCACGGAGCGTATTCTCATACTTTTGAAAAATTATTTGACACTGACCACGAAGTCATGACCCAGGAAATCATCTGTAGTCCTGAAACAGAAATTAATGCTGTCTTAACACGGTTTGCCCCTGATTTTCCCAATAAAGTTGCCAGTGTCATCAATCATACTTATTCTAATAAACAGGTTATCCAACTCATCTCCAGTCAAATTGACTGTGATCGCATGGATTATCTCTTGCGGGACTCTTACTTCTCAGCAGCCAACTATGGCCAATTTGACCTGATGCGGATCTTACGCGTGATTCGTCCTGTGGAAAATGGCATCGCATTTGATCGTTCTGGCATGCACGCCGTTGAAGATTATATTGTCAGCCGCTTCCAAATGTACATGCAGGTCTATTTTCATCCAGCTAGTCGCGGTGTTGAGCTGATTTTACAGAACCTCTTAAAACGAGCTAAGTGTCTCTATCAAAACAATAGTAGCTATTTTGAAAAAACAGCGCCGCTTTTACTACCTTTTATGCAAAATGAATTTCAACTAGCTGACTATCTAGCCTTAGATGATGGTGTCCTAAATACCTATTTCCAGACTTGGATGACCAGCTCTGATGCCATTTTAGCCGACTTAGCTAGTCGCTTTATTAATCGTAAAATCTTAAAATCAATCACCTTTGATGAAGCAGATACCGCAGCTCTTGCCAAGTTACGCCAATTGGTTGAAGCCGTTGGTTTTGATCCTGACTATTATACTGGTATCCATGTTAATTTTGATTTACCTTACGATGTTTATCGCCCAGAAATAGCTAATCCACGGACCCAGATTGAAATGCTCCAAACAGATGGCCAACTAGCTGAGCTATCTCAGCTTTCACCTATCGTCCAATCTTTGACTGGAACCAATTATGGTGATCGCCGCTTTTATTTTCCCAAAGAAATGCTGCAAGCAGAAGATCTCTTTGCTGCAACCAAGCTAAAGTTTCAAGCCAATATAAAAAACGAGCACTTCCAGCCCCAATCAGAACTCTTCATTTAAAAATGAAGGGTTTTTTCTTCTTGGAAAAACGCTTACATCCCACAAAAAGGGTTTTATTCTCTGTCTTTCATGACAAATACCTCGATTTTTAGTAAGATAAGATGTGGATGCTTTTACCTCGTATTTTTTATGAGACAAGGAGAATATAATGTCAATCAAACTTGTTGCCGTTGATATTGACGGCACCTTAGTGACAGACAGTCGTTTAATCACAGACGATGTTTACCAAGCTGTTCAAGAAGCCAAAGCACAAGATGTCAAAATTGTCATTGCAACTGGCCGGCCAATCGCTGGTGTTAAGCAACTATTGACCGATTTAAATTTACAAAATACCGGCGATTATGTTATTACCTTTAACGGCGGATTGGTGCAAGAAACAGCTACCGGCAATGAAATTGTTTCAGAAAAGCTAGACTATCAAGACTATCTGACACTGGAATACCTCAGCCGCAAGATCGGCCTACACATGCACGCTATCACCAAAGAAGGCATTTATACTGCTAATCGTAATATTGGCCACTACACAGTTCACGAAGCAACCCTTGTTGGCATGCCCATTTTTTATCGCACCCCAGAAGAAATGGTTGATAAAGATATTGTCAAAATCATGATGATTGATGAACCAGAGGTCCTAGACAAGGGCATCAGTCAAATTCCTGAGGAATTGTACGACCACTATAACATTGTCAAGTCTACTCCCTTTTACCTAGAATTTATGAAAAAATCAGTTAGTAAAGGGGCGGCCATTAGGCACCTGGCTGCAAAACTAGGCATTGCAATGGAAGATACCATGGCCATTGGTGATGCCGAAAATGACCGCGCCATGTTAGAAGTTGTTGGCAATCCTGTGGTCATGGAAAATGGCGTCCCAGAATTAAAGCAAATTGCCAAATATATTACCAAGTCAAATAACGACAGTGGCGTGGCTTACGCTATCCGTCAATGGGTGTTAAAATAATATGTATACTTATAAAATTGGAATATCAGCCCAAGAACATGATGCTTTTGTGGCCTCCCACCCACAAAGTAATCTTCTCCAAAGTTCCAACTGGGCTATCATCAAGGACAATTGGAGCAACCAACGGATTGGTTTTTACGAAAATGACCACTTAGTGGCCACCGCTTCGCTTTTAATCAAGTCCCTACCTGCTGGCTTTACCATGATTTACATTCCAAGAGGGCCAATCATGGATTACACCAGCTATGAGTTGGTGGCTTTTGTCATCTCCACTTTAAAAGCTTACGGCCGCAAGCAGCATGCCCTATTTATCAAATGTGATCCTCTTTTGCACTTAAAACAATACCCAGCTGGAACACCTGAGGAAAACCAAGAAGAAAATGAATTGAACCTTTCTATCGTCACATTTCTGACCAAAATTGGTGTGGAATGGAGTGGGCCGACCAAAGATTTAACCCAAACAATCCAACCCCGTGTTCAGGCTAACTTGTATGCGCAAGCTTTTTCTCTTGATAACCTACCAAAGAAAACAAAACAAGCGATCCGCTCCGCCAAAAACAAGGGTGTTGAGGTGATTTATGGTGGGGAAGAATTACTTGAAGATTTTGCTGCGCTGATGGCCAAAACGCAAGAGCGCAAAAGCATTCATCTGCGAGGCATTGATTACTATCGGAAATTATTAGCGACTTACCCTAATCAGTCCTACATCACCATGGCCCAGCTCAATTTACCACAGCGCTTAGCCGAGCTCGAGACACAAATTAGCAAATTGGAACAAACCAAAGCTACCTTTACAGAAAATACACGTGTCACAAAAGTCAAGGATGTCAATCGCCAGCTAGAACGCTTAAATCATGAAGTTGATTTTATTAACTCAGCCCGCAAAGACGGCAAAAGTGTCGTTCCTTTAGCTGCTACCTTGTCACTGATCTTTGGCGACACCTCAGAGAATCTCTATGCAGGGATGGATGATAGCTACCGCCAATATCAAGCCCCCTTGCTAACCTGGTATGAAACTGCCAAGGAAGCTTTTCGACGGGGCTGCGCTTGGCAAAATATGGGTGGTGTTGAAAACAACCTAGACGGTGGTCTTTATCAATTCAAAGCACGCTTAAATCCAATGATTGAAGAATTCGCTGGTGAGTTTACGATTCCTGTTAGTCCGCTTCATAAGCCGGCCATGCTGGCCTACTCTATTAGAAAACAAATGAGGAGTAAACATTCATGACATTAGTACATTTAAGTGACGACCAATTTGAAGCACATGCTAATGCTGTCTCAGAACGCTACTTCGAACAATCCGATGGCATGGCTAAGCTCCTGCGCAAAAGAGGCTATGAGGTCGAACTCCTAGGCTACAAAGATCCAGCAGGGCAATTACAAGTCTCTAGTCTCATCTACAGCACCCCTGTTGCAGGCGGCCTTCATGCCGAGATTCATTTTGGACCCATTTTTAATGACATTAGCTTTCTCAAGCCCTTTCTTTTAGAATTAAAAGGCTACATGACTCGTAAAAAAGTTATGGAAGTGGAAATTAAACCCTATCAAGCTTATCAATACTTTGATGATCATGGTAAACCTACCTCCCAACCCCATCTAGAGATTCAGCAGATTTTTGAAGAGGCAGGTTACCACTATCAAGGCTTAACTAATGGTATGGAAATCGGTGATTGGCACTATCTCAAGTCACTTGAAGGCTTGACAGAAAAAGATCTCTTGAAATCCTTCAGCAAAAAAGGCAAACCCTTGGTCAAAAAAGCCAAGAGTTTTGGGACTAAAATTCGACACTTGCAGCGCGAAGAATTAGCGATCCTTAAGGAAATCACCACTGCTACTTCTAATCGCAGGGACTATAATGATAAACCACTAGAATATTATCAATACCTTTATGATAGCTTTGGTGATCAGGCCCAGTTTCTTGTAGCTACGCTCAATTTTAAAGACTATTACCAAAATCTCGAACGTGACCAGGCTAAGCTCAAGCAAAAACTGACCAAACTAGAGGCCGCCCTACAAGACAACCCTACCTCGGAAAAGAAAAACAACCAATATAAGGAATTTTCTAGTCAATACCAAACCTTCGAAACGCGTAAGGCCGAGGCCCAAACCTTCATTGACAAGTATCAGGATCAAGACGTTGTGCTTTGCGGAGCCGTTTTCTTATTTACCAAGCAAGAAGCGGTTTATTTCTTTAGTGGGTCCTACCCTGAATTTAATAAATTTTATGCTCCGGCTGTCTTACAAGAGCATATCATGCTTGAAGCCATTCGTCGTGGTATCCCCACCTATAATTTATTGGGAATTGCCGGTGATTTTGACGGTAGTGATGGCGTTTTAGGCTTTAAGCAAAACTTTAATGGCTATATTACTCGTCATTATGGCAAATTTACCTTTTATCCCAACCCCTTTAAATACAAACTGATTAAGGGCCTCAAAAAACTCTTAAGACGAACCTAGCATCAAAACGCTCCCAAACCCAGAGCAACTGATGGCAAAAGGACCAGAAACCTAGGTAAAACTAAGTGTTGCTGGTCCTTTTTAATTGCTCGCAAACTAGAAAGACTAAAACAATGTAACCATCGCTTTTTGCCTGAAGAAAGTCTAGACAAAAACTTGCTCATCTGATGAAGAATCTCATGAAAAGAAGAACTGACCACCTGCAGTGAGCAGCTAAACGTGGCATTTAGCATAAAAGCCGACCAGATGCATTCTCTCACAGGCTTAGTTTGGCATTTCCCCCCACCACTTCGCTGATAAGGGCCTGGGCCCACAAGCTTTCTTCGTTTAGACATTCTTTACTATTTAGCTCTACGAAATTGACTAAGCCATAAAAAAAAACGAACCCCATCGTTTTTTATGTTGTGATATGCACCTCTTTTACTGGACTAATCCAGTGAAAGAGTGACATAGCAGTTGAACAGAATTCGATAGGGTTCGCCTTTTTAAGTTGTCTGTCCAATTGTTGTCCCAGACACTACTTATTTGTTATTTATTAAAGTCTAATAAAGCTAAGAAGCTTTCAGCATCAAGAGAGGCACCACCAACTAAAGCACCATCAACATCAGGGCAAGCCATGTATGATGCTACATTTTCTGGTTTTACAGAACCACCATATTGGACACGAACTTTGTCTGCAACTTCTTGACCAAAGTCTGCTGCCACAACATCACGTACTGCCTTACACATATTTTGAGCGTCATCTTGGGTAGCTGATTTGCCTGTGCCAATTGCCCAGATGGGTTCGTAAGCTAAAACAAGTGAAGCCACTTGCTCTGCTGATAAGCCTTTCAAAGCTGCTGATACTTGGCCGCCAACAAATTCAGCTGCCTTACCAGCTTCATAAGTTTCAAGGGATTCCCCACAACAAATAATTGGAGTCATACCATTGCGGAAGATAGCATGGGCTTTTTTGTTGATGTCTTCATCAGTTTCGTGGAAATAGTCACGACGTTCTGAGTGACCAATCACCACATAATCCACACCCATTTCGTTTAAGACTTTTGGACTTGTTTCCCCAGTGAAGGCACCGGCATCTTCAAAATAGCAGTTTTGCGCAGCTACTTTAAGGTCGCTATCTTTTGCAAACCATAGCAAAGCATTAAGGTCAACCGCTGGTGCTGCGATTGCTGCTTCTACTTGGCCATCAGTTGGTAATTTACCAGCTAAACCCTCAACAAAAGCTTGTGTTTCTTGAGGATTTTTATTCATTTTCCAGTTGCCGGCAATAATTGGTTTACGTGACATTTCACATACCTCTTCTCTTTTTAGTTACTCCTTTATTTTACCATATTTTACCTCTAATGAAAAGTTTCACGAGAAATGTAAAGGCTTTACTTAATGTCATAAAGGACCAAGCAGATATGTCTTTGCAAGGCTAGAATTTCTAGCAAAGCTCCCAAATATCAAGGTAGACTAGGCCTTAGCAACTAGAGCCTGACTGACTATGTGTGTCATCTATCTGAGACCTTCTTCTCCTAGCAGCTTAAGCTTGGGGCTGCTTAGTATTATTTGGACTTACTTTGTTGCCAGATGTTTTGTCCGGTAGACAAGGTGTATAAGCCTAAAAGCTGGTACCCTTCTTGATGGTCTTCGTTAGGCTTTGGAACAAGGATAGCTTTGCCTGCAGCATTGACCGTAACAATGTGTTTTTTCATACCAACAACACCATCAGTGTCCGAATCAGTTACATATAGCGCCTCTAGCTCTCCGCAGGCATCAAATGCAGCTCCCCATATATTAATCACATGATTAGGACTCTCACCGAAGGACGCATGAGATAGCGCAAGCGCCTTCCCGCTTTCTAGTTCATTCTTAATGAGGTCACTAATTTGTGCTAGAGTTTGGTCCTTGAGCTCATGACTAGCAGTTAATAAATGAGCCTGATTCCCCCTGTTAAAGACATGTTCAAAAAAACCGCCCCGCGGGTCTCGCGTATCAGGGTTGGTACTACCTTTAGATACGTCAGTTGCTTTTGTATCGCCTAACTTCATGCGGTAGCCGTTTATAAACATATCCAGAACCTGAGTGGGCATTACCCCCAATTTTTGAGTGGAAAAATTATGGAAGGCTTTTTTCTTAAAATAAGTAAACAGCTCACTGTTGATGTGATCATTCTTTGTCGTAATCACCTTATTTAAATCCAACATCTCTTTTCCATGAAAGAATAGTTTACGTTTTTCTGGGTACTTATTTAAATAGCTGTTAATTTCAGTTTTATTTTGATCAAACCACCAATGGAGCATATTGCCCGCTGTAGCTGCTCCACATAACAAGGTAGCTCCTCCTCTATTGGTCGTTTTGCTAATGTCATACCAACCTTGATTAGGATGATAAGGGGCATGTAAGCCATCTTTAGTGTAGATAAATTGCTCAGGGGCCAGAGGCGTCACCCCTTTTGTCCATATTAGGGTTATATTTGTAGCTCTCAAACGATTATAGGTTACAGAAGGGCTTCGTTCAGAAGATTCTGCAAAAATAGTATTGAGGCGCACTGGAGCAACAAGGATAATAGTTGTAAAGATCCCAACTAACAGAGTTCGCCAGCTGTTTGAGTAACCATTCTTAATCATAAAGAAAGCCCCCTTAACATTTACTGTATTTTATCATAAAATTACACTTTAACTATAATAAAATAATAATAAACTGACAATATTATTTTTTAAGCAGCTGCTTACTTTTAGACCAGGAGAGGACAGATCAGGACAAAACAAGACAAATCGTATCATCAAAAGCAGGTAGCCTACTTTACAGAAACTGTCACGAATATTGGGAAGAAAATGAATCTCTCTATCAGTCCAGGGCCACAATGATAAGCAGTTTTTACCCAGGAGGCACAGTCCAGCACAGAGCGTCTGTGTCGGCGTTGCTGCCCTCAAACAAAGAGTAACAGAGGATGAGAAGGCAGCTAATAGCTTGGCACTTTGTCCCACATCCAAAGGTCAGCCAAAAGGCTAGCCTTGTACTCCACCTCAACATGAGATTTTTTGGCTAACTTTTGAGGTGTCTTTTTCTGAAGGCAAAAAAAGAAGTTCACAAGGAACTTCTTGAGTTGTCTGACTCTAATTGTTATTCTGGGAACTCAAATGACATTAAGCTTCGATTTCTGAAACGATACCTGAACCAACAGTACGGCCACCTTCACGAATTGAGAAAGTAGTACCTTGTTCTACGGCGATTGGGTGAATCAACTCAACATCGATTGTTACGTTATCACCAGGCATAACCATTTCTGTACCTGCAGGAAGTTCGATTGAACCTGTTACGTCAGTTGTACGGAAGTAGAATTGTGGACGGTAGTTGTTAAAGAATGGTGTATGACGTCCACCTTCGTCTTTAGAAAGGATGTATACTTCACCTTTAAATTTAGTGTGTGGGTTGATTGAACCTGGTTTTGCGATAACTTGTCCACGTTCAACTTCGTCACGTTGGATACCACGTAGAAGAATACCTACGTTGTCTCCAGCAAGACCTTCGTCAAGTTGTTTACGGAACATTTCAACACCAGTAACAACAGCTTTTTTCTTGTCTTCTTTGATACCAACGATTTCAATTTCGTCGTTGACACGAACAGTACCACGGTCAATACGTCCTGAAGCAACGGTACCACGTCCAGTGATAGAGAATACGTCTTCGACTGGAAGAAGCAATGGTTTGTCAGTGTCGCGTTCTGGTTCTGGAATGTAGTCATCAACAATGTTCATCAAGTCCATGATGATGTCTTCATATTTGCTGTCACCTTCAAGAGCTTTAAGTGCTGAACCTTGAACAACAGGAAGATCGTCACCTGGGAAGTCGTATTCTGAAAGAAGGTCACGGATTTCCATTTCAACCAATTCAAGCAATTCTTCGTCATCAACTAAGTCAACTTTGTTCATGAAGACGATAAGGTGTTTAACACCAACTTGGCGTGAAAGAAGGATGTGCTCACGTGTTTGTGGCATTGGTCCGTCAGTTGATGCAACAACAAGGATAGCTCCGTCCATTTGAGCGGCACCAGTGATCATGTTTTTAACGTAGTCCGCGTGTCCTGGTGCATCGATATGAGCGTAGTGACGTTTTTCAGTTTCATACTCAACGTGTGCAGTGTTAATAGTGATACCGCGTTCGCGTTCTTCTGGAGCAGCATCGATAGAAGCGTAGTCTTTTGGTTGGTTAACTGCGCTTGGAAGACGACGTGCAAGAACAGTTGTAATTGCAGCTGTCAAAGTTGTTTTACCGTGGTCAACGTGTCCAATTGTACCAATATTAACGTGGGGTTTACTACGATCGTATTTTTCTTTTGCCATTTAGGAAAAGCCTCCAATAAAATATATTTTATAGATAGACAGTAGGCAATACAGTCTAACTTTACCTTACTATTGTAGCAAATTGTACTGAAATTGCAAGCATTTTATGCTTATAGGCCTATCTTTACTTGATAAAGTAAAGATAGACTGACAGTTAGCCCCAGTCTTTAGACCTTGGCTTCTCCAACCACGAAATGACGTGGCCTCTATTGTTGAGTACCTTGGATAAATAACCGCAAACTCTGTGCAGAATCACAGTTAGCAAAACCAGTAATCGCCTGTCAAATCTGCTTTAGTGGATTGAGTGGTTAGTCTACTGGGTCTACTAGTGATAGAGACATTCCTTAAAAAACAAGGATAAAAGAGATAGACCTGCATTCTTTTTTGATTTTCAAAAGTTAGCTGATCACTAACTTAAAAGCCTTGAGAAAGTACTTTCTCAAGGCTTTGTCTGCAAATCAAAACGAGACTTTGCTATCATTGGAAATGGTGGTTATTTGTACTGATCAAAATGAACGATATTGGTATCTGGGTCTTGTTTACGGCTTTCTTTTTTATAGGTTAGTTCTGCTTCTTTCATAATATCATCACGCTTTTCATTGGCGTCAATATTAAGCACAAAGGCTATCGCTACAGATAGAACTAATAAGCTGTTTCCCCCTTGCGACAAAAATGGAAAGGTTACACCTGTTGAGGGAATCAAGCCTGAGATACCACCTATATTGACAAATACTTGCATCAATATCATGCCCGCAACACCCAGTGCCATCATGGCATTAAAAGGTTTTTTTGCCTTGATACCAACATTCATAATACGCAAAATAAGAAAGAAAACAAGGGCCAGAATCAAGGCGGCGCCAATTAAACCAAGCTCTTCAATGACAATCGAAAAAACAAAGTCTGTCTGAGCTTCTGGTAAATAGCCGCGCTTTTCAATGGAATTGCCAAGACCCATCCCAAACCAACCACCATTACTCATGGCATAATAAGAGTGAGCTAGCTGGTGTCCTGAATCTGTTACATCATGAAAGGGATTGAAAAAAGCACTGAAGCGTTTGGCCACATAACCAAAGACTGGGATTTTAGCTACTCGATCCACCCCGATAAGGGCAATTCCTCCTAAAAAGAGAGTTGAGAGAGCCGTAATCATGACAACAATGGCTGAAAACCAACGATAGGCCACACCACTAATGGAAAACATAATGATAGCGGTCAAAACAATGATTGCAGCATTTCCTAAATCGGGCTGCGATGCTACTAACAAAATCAAAAACGTTGCAATCAAACGCCAATCCAGTAAATCTGACCGCTCCGTTGGCCACCATTTTCGCCGGGTCAACTCTTGATAGTCATACTTGGCAATTCCTTGCTGACGCTTAGAAAAGGTATTGGCTAAAAACCAGACCATAATAATTTTTAAATATTCTGCTGGCTGAAAGCTTATTGGTCCAAGTACAATCCAGCCATGGGCGCCGTTGACTTCTTTGGTCAAAAAACGAGCAATTAACAAGAGGGCAATTTCAATAATGATGACAATATTGAGAATGCCAGTATTGTTAAGAAAATTGAGCTTTAGTTTATAAATAAAGGCTATCGCAAATAAACTAACGATCCAAAACATGCCCTGGTTGATGACAGAACGAAATGGGTTCAAATGGTATTGGATTAAGCTAGCGCTGGTGGTTGAATAAACCATAATCAGGCCAACGACTGACAGAATTAGGTAAGGCAGTAAAATCGAATAATTAAGTAGATGCCTCTTATCAATTTTCATAATATCCCCTATAGCTGAAATAATCTTTAAGCATTATATCACTTTTTGCTGGCAAAAAAAAGAAAACACAGCCTTGAGGCAGACAGCCTGAAAAGGCCATGTTTTCCAGGGAATTAGCCCGAATTTCGTAATCCCGTAGCGATGCCATTAATAGTGATATGAATCAACTTTTCATAATCTTCATCCAATTCATCATGGCGCAGCCGTTTAATGAGCTCGATTTGGAGGTAATTAAGCACATTAAAATAGGGCAGGCGAAGCGCTAGGCTGTATTTCAAGGCAGGGGTCTCTGCTAACAGATCTTCTTGTCCTTCAATCGCCAAGATGACATTTTTGGTCAGCTGCCACTCATCCAAAATCGTGTGAAAGACAGTGCGGACTTCTTCTTTTTCAGCAAGTTGAGCGTAATGATAAGCAATGGTCATATTCGATTTGGATAAGACCATGTCCACATTAGCCAGCAGCGAGTGGAAAAACGGCCAAGTCTGATACATGTGCTGTAATTTAGCTAAATTACCAGCATCTTGCTTGATAAACTCTTGAAAGGCTGAGCCTACTCCATACCAACCTGGAAACATCATCCGATTTTGCGACCAAGAAAAGACCCAGGGAATCGCGCGCAGTCCACTAATGTCTGTAATTGTTTTTCGGGCTGCAGGCCGAGAACCAATATTTAAGCTTGATACTTCCTTAATAGGGCTGGCTTCAAAGAAATAGTCATAAAAATGAGGATTGTCAAAAACCAATTGGCGGTAGACCTGGTGGCTTTTTGCCACAATACCATCCATGGTAGCACGAAAATCTTCTAGCTCATCTGGGTTGGTCAACAATTGTGTAACCATCCGATTGATAGATGCTGAGAGTAACATTTCCAAATGGTAATAGGCGACGTCCTTGTGACCGTATTTATTTTCAATGATTTCGCCTTGCTCTGTCAAACGAATCCGATCTTTGATTGAGCCAAATGGCTGAGCTGTTATCGCATCATATGACGGCCCCCCGCCACGGCCCACTGTTCCGCCACGGCCATGGAAGAAAGTAATCTTAATGCCGTGCTTTTCACCAATTTGGGTTAGGTCATTTTGCGCCTTGTATAAAGTCCATCCAGAAGCAAGATAGCCTCCATCTTTGTTACTATCAGAATAGCCCAGCATAATTTCTTGATAATGGCCTTTTGAAGCAATCCAATTTTTTACAAGATCATAGGACAAAAATTCCGTCATAATGGCCCGTGAATTATCCAGATCTTCAATCGTCTCAAATAAAGGAACAATTTGGACACGGGCGGTGCGACTATCAATCAGTCCAGCTTCTTTAAGCATAATGGCAAGCTCAAAAAGATCAGATACACTTTCAGTGTGTGAAATGATGTGTTGCTTGATGATGTCTTCGCCTAATTTATCCTTTAATCGCCGAGCAGTGTGATAGATGGCCAATTCTTTTTCAAGCAAATCTGATTTGGGACCATTTGCCAAAGCTAGCGGCCGAGGATCGTCTGTCAATTGCTTAAGCAAGATTTGACATTTCTGACTCTCACTTAATTGACGATAGTTATCCACAATATTAGCTGAACGCAATAATTCGTCCACACAGGCTTCTTGCACACTTGAATCCTGGCGCATGTCAATACTAGCTAAGTAAAAACCAAAAATATCCACAGCCTGGACAAGATCAGCAAGATCACCTTTGATAAGAACATCATCACCATTAGCTTTGAGTGATTCTACAATGAGCAACAAATCCTGCTTAAACTCTGCAGCGCTGGCATAAGCAGGAAGCCGGTGCTCTTTAATGCCAGCAGCAACTTGATTGGCCGTTACTTGCACATACTCGGCAATCACAGCCGCATTGGTACTAGCCTGAACATCCAGTTGCGGCCTAGTTGTAGGAAAATTAAATTGATCATCTGTTTTTGATAATTGAATCAAGGTTTGCACTAAGCGCGAGCGGATATAGTGAAGCGCCTTGCGGTAAGCTTCATTTTCAAGGTAAACAGAATCATTATAAGATAGCTCAGCTAAATGCTTGACCTCATCACTAACCGCAGTGATGGTTGAAGACATGGAAAAACTTTGATAAAGGTTGGTCAACTGCTCAATGTAATAATTAATAATGACCTCGCTTTGGATTGTCGCTGATAAAAGTAAGGTTTCAGCAGTAACATAGGGATTGCCATCACGGTCACCGCCAATCCACATGCCCATGGTAATAGGCTTAGCCTTTGTAAGAGTGATTCCATGATGATTTGCTAAATCTTTATAGGTCTTGGTAAGATGCGTAACAGCCGGGATAAGAGAGTCATTATAATACTGCATCACATTGGTGATTTCATTTTTGACTTTTAATTTTTTCTCCCGGATAATATCTGTTTGCATGAGGATTTCGATATAACGACTCAAGTCTTCCAGCCACTTCTGTTTATTGACCACTCCAGCTTTGACATCACGATAGCGACGTAATAAGTGATGAATCGTATTGGTCAACTCTAGCACTGTCTTACGCTGCACTTGTGTAGGATGGGCTGTCAAGACAGGAACGACATTCACCTGCTCAAGCAGCTCTGTAGCTTGTTCTTTTTCGGCTACCGCATCAATACTAAGAGCCAATTTGCCCAAATAATCACGGCCCATATTGTTTTGGTAATTAATCTCATAAGCTAAATCAACATCTTCTGAGATATTAATCAAGAGCGGCAAAATCGAAAAATAGCGAGAAACAAGGACCATATCATCATTGCTCATTTCCGAGATTAAACGTTCCACTTGTCCATATTCTTGTTGCTCAGATAAGTGTACTAACTGCTGAATTTTAGCAAAGGCAGCTTCGCCTCCCATCCGAATAGTGACTTCCCCTAGCAAGTCCTTTAAGATGGCAACTTCTTCGGCAATAATTGCATGATTATGCTCATTTTCCAATTTTTTAATGGATACCATTTTTGCTCCTTTTCCTTGTTTTTCTCTTTTTATCATACCATTTTTTAACCTAAAAATAAGAATAATAAGAAAAAAGTCCTGCCTTTGCAAAAAAAGTTCGGCTTTTATCCCAGAGGTGGCCTTTTAACAAATATTTGTTATACTAAAAAGAAAAGACTAAGGAGCCAAACGATGGAATTAAAACAACGATCAGAATTTCCCGAGCGTGAATTATGGGATTTAACGGCACTCTACAAGGACCGCCAAGATTTCCTTTTGGCGATTGAAAAAGCCTGGCAAGATGTTCAAATCTTTCAGCACAACTATCAGAATCACTTAAACGATGTTGAGCATTTTACACAGGCATTATTGGAACTAGAGCAAATCGAAATTCAGATGAGTCACATCGAAACTTATGCCTTTATGCCGCAAACCAGTGACTTCTCCAACGAAGAATTTGCACAAATCGCTAAGGCAGGAGATGATTTCTCAACCAAAGCCCGTGTCGCACTTAGTTTCATGGATACAGCACTAGCACAAGCTGATGATGAGATTTTAGATCAGTTAGCTGCTAATAGCCATTTTACAGCTATCATCCGCCAAGCCAAACAAGCAAAGGCCCATCTTTTGGCACCCGAGGTCGAAAAAACCTTAACCAATCTGCGCGAAGTATTCAATGGCCCCTATGACATTTATACCAAAATGCGGGCGGGTGATTTTCATATGGCTGATTTTGAGGTGAATGGACAAACCTACCAGAATAGTTTTGTCCTTTATGAGAATTTCTACCAAAATCATGAAAACGCCGAAATTCGAGAAAAAGCATTTCGCTCTTTTTCAGCTGGTCTACGCCAGCATCAAAATGCTGCGGCAGCAGCTTATCTGGCCAAAGTCTCTTCTGAAAAATTAATGGCAGATATGCGTGGCTATGATACTGTATTTGATTATCTGTTAGCTGAACAAGAAGTGGATCGCCCAATGTTTGACCGGCAAATTGATTTAATCATGAAGGAATTTGGTCCTGTCGCCCAAAAATTTGTCAAACATGTTGCCCAAGTAAACGGACTTACACAGATGACCTTTGCAGACTGGAAATTAGACATTGACAACGACCTCAACCCTGAAGTATCCATAGATGATGCTTATGACCTGGTCATGCAATCTGTCCAGCCGCTAGGCCAAGAATACACTACAGAAATTGCCCGATACCAGCAAGAACGCTGGGTTGACTTTGCCGCTAATGCCAATAAGGACTCAGGCGGCTATGCTGCTGACCCTTACAAGGTTCATCCTTATGTGTTAATGAGCTGGACAGGGCGCATGTCTGATGTTTACACTTTAATCCACGAAATTGGGCATTCTGGTCAGTTTATTTTTTCAGACCATGAACAAAGTTTCTTCAACACCCATATGTCCACTTACTACGTGGAGGCACCGTCAACCTTCAATGAATTATTGTTAAGTGATTACTTAGAGCGACAATTTGATAACCCACGGCAAAAACGCTTTGCTTTGGCCCACCGCCTGACGGACACCTACTTCCATAACTTCATCACGCACTTACTAGAGGCGGCTTTCCAACGCAAAGTCTATCAATTGATTGAAGATGGTCAAACCTTTGGTGCTAAGCAATTGAATCAGATCATGAAGAGCGTGCTTGAAGAATTTTGGGGTGATGCTTTGATCATTGATGACGATGCTGCTCTTACTTGGATGCGGCAAGCTCATTACTACATGGGCCTATACAGCTATACTTATTCAGCGGGCTTAGTGATTGCTACAGCTGGTTACCTCAATCTCAAAAACAATCCTAAAGGTGCTAAAGAATGGCTTGACTTTTTGAAATCAGGAGGCAGCCGAACCCCACTTGAGACGGCCAGGCTGATTGGTGCTGATATTGCTACCGAAAAACCACTGCGTGACACGATTCAATTCTTAAGTGATACGGTTGATCAGATTATTCATTACAGTGAGGAGATTGCCCATGACTAACCTTTATGATTTTACAGTTAAGACCCAAGAGGGTCAGGATTTCCCTTTAGCCAACTACAAAGGAAAGCTTGTTTTAGTGGTCAATACAGCAACCAAATGTGGGCTCACTCCACAATACCAAGCCTTACAGGAATTGTACGATGCTTATCATGCCAAGGGCTTTGAGATTTTAGATTTTCCCTGCAATCAATTTTTAAATCAAGCACCTGGTGATGCTCAAGAGATTAACCAATTTTGTAGTTTGACCTACCATACAACTTTTCCGCGTTTTGCTAAAGTCAACGTAAACGGTAAGGATGCAGAGCCTTTATTCACTTGGTTAAAAGAGGAAAAAAGTGGCCCACTAGGCAAAGCGATCGAATGGAATTTTGCCAAATTTCTCATTAGCCCAGACGGTCAGGTTATTGAGCGCTACTCTGCAAAATCAGACCCTAAAGTAATCGAACAACAGCTTAAAGCTTTCCTTGATTAAAAAACAAACCCAGATTGGTTTTGCAATCTGGGTTTCTTTGTCTGGCTAGCTGTGCTTGATAGCTGCGCAGCAGAAGTTTGATCCTATTTTGAATGCGCTGCTGGGGGATTTTTTCTTAACACCATTAAACACACAAGATAGCAGACCATAGTTACTACAGCGTGAGCGATATTAAATGAAGAGCCCCTTAAAAGGTAAGACCATACGGGTATACCATAGACATAAGCAAGGCAAGCATCCAAGATAAGGCCATAAAAGACTGCACAAAAGCCAGCCCAAAGGAGCTGCCGTAACAGAGTATGTCGCTTGCGCCCTTTACCTAGAAAATAGACCAGACCGCCGTACCAAAGGCCAATCACAATAGTAAAACTAAGCAACTGCCAGGCCAGCCAAGGACCAAAACCCAGCAAAAAAGATGAGAAAAAAAGTCCAAGGGCCATAAGCAGCTCTGTTTCGTAAAAGCCAAAATAGGCAGCATAGACCATAAACAAAGCCGTTAAGGGCTGAATATGAGGCAAGTGACTAAAGACTAGTTGTAAAACGACCACAAAGACTGAGCAAATGGTCATACGTGTTAATTGTTTTGGTGACATAATACTCCTTTTACACCTCTTTATTATGACAAAATTTGGCCCGATTGACCACTTTGGAAACAAAAAGAATAGTTCCTCGCAAATAAGAGTTGGATTATAAGCCCTTCAAAAACAACTCTAACCTTACCCTCATTTTAGGGTCGTTCGCAGGAAATCGCAGAGCTTTTCAGGTGTTTTTTTACCTTATAAAAAGCCGCTGATCTTTGCTAGCCCAATGCCTGTGAAAGTTTCACAAAAAAGAGATTAATTCTACAGAATAATATCAGAAATAAGGAAGATGCTTTGATTTTTTGCCGTTTTTAAGGTACAATAGCGATAATGAGAAGAAGAATCAAGCCGATTGTTGTGCTCGTCTTCTTTCTTTTGATAGGCATTTTGTTACTTATTGGAAAAGCACATTCAGATAATCTCAAAGAAAGGGAACTAAGACAGGCTCAAAATAGCATTCCAGTAGTTTCTAGCGCATCACAGAAAGAAAAAACCAGCACAAAGGAAAATGAAGAATTTGTCTTAAACCCTATTATTGATGTTTCGGGTTGGCAATTACCAAATGAAATTGACTACGATACCTTATCCAAAAATATTTCCGGAGCAATTATTCGTGTCTTTGGTGGTTCGCAGATCACCAAACGAAATAATGCTGCTTATACCACAGGGATTGATAAATCATTTAAAAGCCACATCAAAGAATTTCAAAAGCGCCATGTACCCGTAGCCGTTTACAGCTACGCTTTAGGCTCAAGCACCAAGGAGATGCGCGCAGAAGCACGAACCTTTTATAAAAATGCCTCCCCCTATAAACCAACCTTTTATTGGATCGATGTGGAGGAGGTCACGATGAAAGACATGAATAAAGGCATAAAAGCCTTTCGTGATGAACTTAGAAAATTAGGTGCCAAAAATGTCGGACTTTACATTGGGACCTACTTCATGGTTGAACAAGACATCTCAACAGAAGGTTTTGATGCTATTTGGATACCAACTTACGGGAGTGATTCTGGTTACTACGAAGCCGCACCCAATACCAACCTTAACTACGACCTGCACCAGTACACCTCTCAAGGCTATCTACCAGGCTTTAACAAT
Organism: Streptococcus halichoeri; assembly: GCF_019774635.1. NCBI lineage: Bacteria > Bacillati > Bacillota > Bacilli > Lactobacillales > Streptococcaceae > Streptococcus > Streptococcus halichoeri. Next base: position 1,129,810 of record NZ_CP081502.1, on the reverse strand, counting down.
ACCCTGGATCTTAATCAGATTGCAGTCAACAAAGACACGAAAAAGACTTATGAAAAATTATTTGGTCACCAAAAATAAGACTGGGCGTTCTCAGTCTTATTTATTTGCCCTTGTGGCTTCGCACTTCTGGACCTGCTCATCTGTCATTTTTACCAGGGTGATGTGACAAAGCCCGCTCGCTGCAAGCCAGGAGCCAGGACCGGCTTGTTTTTTTCCTTGGAGAAATGGCTGCGCCTTGCAGCGGGCTGTCCTTTTCTGCTTGACAAACGTCTTTTGTGCATTTATAATGAAGGTAATTATTAATAATCATCACAAAGGAGTGCTTTGGCTGAGATCGCAGTTGCGAAATCCTGAGGACCTGATCTTGTTAGTACAAGCGTAGGGATTGTGACCATTTTTAGAACCGATGGAAACCCGACTCTTTTTTGTGACCAAAAGGAGTTTTTTTATGTCTACCAATAACCAAACAAAATACTTAGTCGAAACCGCTATTTTTGCCGCCTTGGCAATGGGATTGTCACTGATTCCAGACTTTGCTTCCTGGTTTACCCCATCATTTGGAGCAATTGTCCTTGTGATCTTCGCCCTAAGACGAGGGGTCAAATACGGCGTCTTAGCTGGCTTAATTTGGGGGCTACTGCACTTTTTATTTGGCAGAGTGTACTATCTCAGTATGTCTCAAGTCTTGATTGAATATATCTTGGCATTCATGTCCATGGGGATTGCAGGTTTGTTCACCCCATCGTTAAGGACAGCACTGAGCCAAGGCTATAAGCAAAAAGCTTGGATGATTGGGGGCTTAGCTGCCTTAGCTGCTGTAGGCTTACGTTACCTTTGGCATTTTATTGCTGGTGTTATTTTCTGGGGCTCTTATGCTCCTAAGGGCACCTCGGCTTGGATGTATTCCTTATCGGTCAATGGCACAGCGGCTTGTTTGACGTTTATTTTTGTTGTGGTTGTCACTTTAGTATTGATAACTTACCAAGCCACAATTTTCTTACCAAAAGATTAGGAATTAAGCATTTAATTAGAAGACTAAAAATGGTATAATAATAATGATATTATTATACTTTTTTTGTGTGCAAAAAAGAGGGTTATATGATGACGAAAAAGGGTAAATTAAAAAAAACACTAGTGGAACAAATCCTAGACAAAGCAGCCATTCCCTATGATAGTTTGGCGATTAATGCCTTACAAGAGCAAGAGCTCCCTGATCAGATTCAGCGCTCTGATATTTTTAAAACACTGGCTTTGGTTGGCGACAAGACCGGGCCTATTATTGGCATTGTTCCTATTACAGAACATTTATCAGAAAAAAAGCTGGCCAAGTTATCTGGCAATAAAAAGGTCAGCATGATTCCTCAAAAAGACTTACAAAAAACCACTGGTTATATTCACGGCGCAAACAATCCCATTGGGATTAGACAAAAGCATACTTTTCCTATTTACATTGATTCGACCGCGCTTGTACAAGACCAAGTAATCGTCTCAGCTGGTGAAGTGGGGCGCTCTGTTCGAATCAATAGTCAAGCGCTAGCTGATTTTGTCGGAGCAGCATTTGCTGATATTAAAGAATGATAATCATAAATTAATTAGAAGGGTTAAACTTATTATGAAATGTTATTTTGTCAGACATGGAAAAACGCAGTGGAATGTTGAGGGACGCTTTCAAGGTGGCGGAGCCGACTCACCCTTGCTACCCGAATCCTATGAGGAAATTCGTCAGCTTGGTATAGCACTTAAGGACGTCCCTTTTGATGCGGTCTACTCAAGTGATCTCAAACGCGCTTACGAAACTGCACAGCTGCTGTTGGCTGCTTGCGAGCAAGACCTGGAAATTACACAAACCAAAGCATTGAGAGAATGGGGCCTGGGCAAACTGGAGGGAGCAAAAATTGCTACTATGAATGCTATTTACCCGCACCAAATGGATGCTTTTCGACACAACCTAGCCCGTTTTAATGCTGGGCAATTCGAGGCAGAATCAATCTATCAAACTACCCACCGTGTTTGTGAATTAGTCGACTCACTCAAGGATAAGCATTACCAACATGTCTTATTTGTCGGACACGGAGCTAATTTGACTGCCTCCATCCGCTCGCTGTTGGGCTATGAACCAGCCTTACTTCGGGCTAACGGCGGACTTGACAATGCTAGTTTAACGATCCTTGAAACAAATGATTTTAAATCCTTTCATTGTCTCACTTGGAATGATAAAAACTACCTCAATGCAGCAAGCCAGCAAGGCCTAAATTGACATTCACTAAACAGCTAAGTTTGGGATAGCTGTTTAGCACAAACTTTGGCTGCAAGCAGAGCCCTTCTACCTTTCTTATTGGCAAATCCAATTTGTATCTATTAGCATTTGAGTATCAGACTAATTCTATTAGGCTAGATGTGGCACACTTAGAAAAAGAAAGCAGACCCAACATTTAGAGGTTTACTATAGGCACAAGAGAGCTTCACCTGACTAGGCCACCCAAAAATCAGCCTGGATTGAAATGAGTGATCCGGCTGCTGGGGCTCTCTTGTTTTTTTAATAAGTTTTATTATAATTAAATGAGTTAACGATTAATTTTTTGATAAAACCTAATCACGTCGTTGTCTTTAAGAGCAATCATTGTGCCATAAGGAGATTTTTACTTGAAAAGAAAAACCATAGGATCCTATCTTGCTTTGATAGCAGGCCTGTTGAGCCTAACAAGCTTATCTGTTCAGGCAGAAGATACTTACACTTATCCCAGTCGTCAAGGAGATAGCTACACTAACTCCTACTACCACTATCCTCCTAGAAACTATGATGCTAGGCCATATGATTATAGAAGGGAGAATCGGCAAGACTATAGAGATAGTAATAATTTCTATACTTACTACCAAGAAGAATACCGTCAGCTAGAGACTGAACATAATCAGTTGATTGCCACCTACAAGCAGTTAAAAGCAAGCTATGACGCGACCAGGCAAGCTAGTGATTCAGAATTACGTAGTCTGATCCAAAAATGGCAGGAGCTTTACAATCGCTTTCAAGTACTCGTTAGAGAAAACCCTGTTGTCGGGGGTAATTACGCAATTGAAAACCTGAAAGCTACGGTAGCTGGTTATAACAATCGCCTAGCCAGCTACCAAGCCAGCCAGGACTTTATCACTAGCAATCAAGAAACTTTAAACAGATTAGACCAACTCGATTCTGAACGACGAGCTCTTCAGTACGGTAGTATAGAACTTAACAGCAATCTTCAAACTACCAACAATCTGATTCAAGGGCTAAATAGTCGGTTAAATAACCAGCAATCACGTACTTATCCTTTTACAACTACACTTGCCGACTTACAAAGCCAACAAACAGAAATTGAAGCTCAGATTAACCAAATCGAGCGGGACAAGGCTACGTCTAGGCCAGAACCGAGAGCTTACCGCTCTGGACCTGACTCCAACCACGCATCTAGCTCTCGCTCCCGACGTCAAAGACGTCAGGCGCCCGAATCAGAATCAGAAAATGTTCCCCTGTGGCATGAAATGCGCAATGAAGGCCTAGACCACAGTAAGCCAAACCGTTATGAGGCTACTGCCCCTACAAATGGGCGAGTAGATCTATCAAATATTAGCGATTTAAAAACACTGCAAGAAAAGTCTGACCTGGCCCATTACCAACGGGCCAAAGAGATTGTTTTCCACATAAAACGTTCGGATTTAACAGGGCTAACAGAGCAGCGATATGCAGACACTAACCTCTCTGCAGCCATTTCTCGCTTTATCAAAGAAAAACTGGCTGTGATGCCCAATACACGCGGAGTAACTTCAGGTTTTAAATTTCAAGTACAGTTCTACTATGATCGTGATGATCTGAATATTACCCTGATGCCAGACTACTACATGACCGATGCACAGTATCAGGAGTACGATAGGCATCTCAGGGATTGGACCCACAAAAATATTCATGCTTCTGATTCCGAAGTAGAAAAAATAGATAAGATTCAAGACTATATCATGACCAACTATCACTATGCGGTAGGTAAGGTTGGCGGGCATACTGTCACAGGTATTTCCGTGCAAACGCCCTATGCCTTCCTCAAGGATAAGGAAGCCGTCTGCCAGGCCTATGCCCAACTCTTTAAGGATATGGGACGCCTAGCCGGACTTGATGTCTACTATATCCAAGGTTATGGCGACCCTGCTGGTGGTAAGTCCAGTCTGCATGCCTGGAACATTGTCAAAGTCGGTGATAAGTATTACCATGTTGATTTAACCTGGAATGATACTATTGACCAAACTAACAAGAACCATACCTATACTCTGCGCGGGAATAACTTTATGAAGCAGACCCACCTGTGGAATGTAGATTACCAGATTTCAGATGAGGATTATCAGGGTTATCCAAGGCCAACCTACTACAACGGAAGGCATCCTTACAGAATATCCAACTATAGCCAGCCCGTCCAGGCTAACTACCGGAGCACAAGCCCATCTGCTTACACTAGTCAAAGACAACCACAAGCCACTCACCTTCGCCAAAGACGTTCTGCTAACAACTCCAACACAGGACCACAATATCGATTTGTCTTTGGTCGCGAAGCCACTTTAGGTAGGGCATAAGAAGAGCACTACGCCTTTCTAACGCAACCCACTTGACACCTGCAAAAAGACTACTGCTATTTAGCAAGTCGCTTTTGCAGGTGTTTTTTTACTCTATCTCTTGTACCAAGCCAAAAGCCTTACCTTAATCGACTATGCTCATTTTTATTTCATCAAAATATTATTTAAACAGCCATTTTATTCTCAAAAAGTTCATAATATTTTATTTAAATTAATTTAAAATTACAAAATATATTGACGTGGCTCTTGTCAACTAATATAATTAAGGTGTTACTTGATAAGATTTCCACTAACTAAGAAAACAAGCTTGCCTTTTACCTAATTGTTAACAATTATTCAAAGTATGAAAAGGAAAGACATATTATGAGACGCACCGTTTTACCTAAAAAATTCATAGGCTTCGCTGTAGCTGCTGCAACTTTAAGTGCCCTATTCATTTCATCAACGACAAATGTAAGTGCGCATGATAATATTGATGAGTACGGCAAAGTGCATCTTTACTGGCAGGGAAATTACTACGTTGATAACTATGTTGACTATACTAAAAAATTATCTGAAGACAAAAACAGTATCGAATGGACAGTATATTTTAACTCAGCCAAAGAAAATTGGGTTTACCCTGACTTTTCAGTCTTTCTGCCAGAAGGCGTTGAAAAACCAGATTCAATACTTGTTGATGATGAATGGCGGGGGCTAACGATAACCCGTACCATCACTAGCACTCCATGGAGTTATGATTGGAAGACGCAAAAAGACCAATTTAACCGCGAATGGGACAAATTTCCGGGTTACACCGGATGGAGTAACTCATTAGACAAGCTAACCAAAACTCGTAATGAGGGAGGCTTTGCTTATGTCCTGGTTGATACCTATGGTCGTAATGAACGTGTCTATTTTGGCCAAAAACGAACTTGGACTTTTACCACTAGGTTAAAAGATGGTTACAAGGACAAATGGGATAAACTACCATTTGTCGCAGGTATTAAACAAAATGACTCTTTAGCAGCTTCATACCCTAGCTACAAGGCCGAATTCAAAAACTATTAAGCATTCACGTAAATTTTGTTTAATTAGTCCTTTAGAAAAGCAATAACCTCGAACTTTCTAGATAATCCAGGTTCGAGATTATCTAGAAAACTTAAGTATAAAGGTTCGCTGTCAACTGTAGTGACTGACAATGAACCCAAAAACGCTATCCTCTCATCTAGGGATTCTCCCTCAAGACAGGATAGCGTCTATTTTTTAGCGTCCATATTTCATGCGTAGGACCTTTTCTTGTTTTTTATTGAGGCGTAAGAGAATAACCACCTTATCAATGCTCATATTGCTTTCTAAAAGGCGTTCAGCGGCCATCATTAAGCCGTTATTAAGTCCTAAAGTCAAGATAGGATTCTTTTGATCATTAACATCAAAAATAAATTTATTGTCGGGTAGGTCAAAGAGAACTTTCACTGCCCCATAGAGCTGCTCAAAGTTATCAATAGCGACATCGTACACTGGTTTAATCCCAGGTTTTAAGCTACGACCACGGTGGTTAAACCACATGGCATGCCAACCGCCATTGTGGGCACCCATAACATCATTATCATAGGAATCACCGACATACAGTGTGGTGGCAGGATTCATGTCAAATTGCTCAGCTGCCAGGTTGAAAATCTCTTTTTCAGGTTTTTGAAAGCCGGTAGCTTGACTGACAATGACCCGTTTAGGGTCGACATAATCATAAAGACCGAGCTTTTTGACCTTTTTTAATTGGTGTTCGGTAGGGCCATTGGTGATGATCCCCATGGGTACATTTTTAGATTTGAGAAAATCCAGCGTCATCCGCATCTCATCTAGCATGGTAATATTATCTAAGGCATGCTCATAAATGTCTTGGAAATGGGCACCTGTAGCTTCATCAATAGCTTGATAGCCAAATTCTAAAAGGGTTTCTTTGCAACGCCAAAAGCGAAAATACTCTGTCGTCCACTCCCCAGCCATGACTCTTGGAAAACCAATATCGGAATAATGACGAAAACGAATATAGGCCTGATTGATGGATGCCATATTAAAATCAGGAAAGCATTTTTCCATAGCAATCCGATAAGGTGCCTGCTGATCATAGATGGTATCATCAACATCAAAAACAATAGCTGTAATCATGGCTCTCTTTTCTTTTTCTTCCTTTTTTTTGACTATTATACTATTTTCTAGGAGCATTTTCAAACAGCGGCTGAGAAGCTCTGCAATTCCCCTAAAAAACGTGGAAATATGGTGTTTTCTCAAGGCTTTTGTGATACAATAAGGAAGAATATCTATTGGAGGAAAACATGTCTAACGAACACATCGAAGAACTAAACGATCAACAACTTGTGCGACGCGAAAAAATGGCAGCGCTGGCTGAAAAGGGAATTGATCCGTTTGGTAAACGTTTTGAACGTACTGCCAATTCTGCTCAATTAAAAGACCAATTTGCTGACAAATCTAAAGAAGAGTTACACGATCTGAATCAAACAGCTGTCATTGCCGGCCGTCTAATGACTAAACGAGGCAAAGGAAAAGTTGGCTTTGCCCACATTCAAGACCGCGATGGACAAATCCAAATTTATGTTCGCAAAGATGCCGTTGGTGAAGACAACTATGACATCTTTAAAAAGGCTGATTTAGGTGACTTCTTGGGAGTTGAGGGAGAAGTTATGCGAACAGATATGGGGGAATTATCCATCAAAGCAACCAAGCTAACCCATTTATCAAAAGCCCTTCGTCCCTTACCAGAAAAATTCCATGGACTTTCAGACATTGAAACCATTTACCGTAAACGTCATTTAGACCTCATTTCTAATCGCGCTAGCTTTGAGCGTTTTGTTACCCGTTCAAAAATGATTTCAGATATGCGCCGCTACCTGGATGAGCAGGGCTTTTTAGAGGTAGAAACACCCGTTCTCCACAACGAAGCTGGTGGGGCAGCTGCGCGGCCATTTATGACCCATCATAATGCACAGGATATGGATATGGTCTTGCGCATTGCCACAGAGTTGCACTTGAAACGCTTGATTGTAGGGGGTATGGAACGCGTCTATGAAATTGGCCGAATTTTTCGCAATGAAGGCATGGATGCTACCCACAATCCTGAATTTACCTCAATTGAAGTTTATCAGGCCTATGCTGATTTCCAAGACATTATGAACTTAACAGAAGGAATTATCCAGCATGTCGCTAAAGCTGTTAAAGGCGATGGGCCAATTCAATATCAAGGACAAGAGATCCTGATTAATCAACCCTTTAAGCGAGTTCACATTGTTGATGCCATTAAGGAAGTAACCGGGATTGATTTCTGGCCACGGATGACTTTTGAGGAAGCTAAAGCCCTAGCCCAAGAAAAGCATGTCCCACTTGAAAAGCACTTTACAAGTGTGGGGCACATTATTAATGCCTTCTTTGAAGAATTTGTCGAAGAAACTTTAATCCAACCTACCTTTGTCTTTGGACATCCCGTAGAAGTCTCACCACTGGCAAAGAAAAATGCCGAAGATGACCGCTTCACAGACCGTTTTGAGCTCTTCATTGTGACTAAAGAATACGCAAATGCCTTTACGGAATTGAATGATCCGATTGATCAGTTGGCACGCTTTGAAGCGCAGGCTAAGGCCAAAGAATTAGGTGATGATGAAGCTACCGGTATTGATTACGACTACATCGAAGCTTTGGAATATGGTATGCCACCAACAGGCGGACTAGGCATTGGTATTGATCGCCTTTGTATGCTATTAACAGATACCACAACAATCCGTGATGTTTTACTCTTTCCAACCATGAAATAACATAGCACAGCTGGACCATCTGGTCCAGCTGTTTGTCGTTTAGAGCTTCTTGCTTAAAATTGCCCGATACTTGCATGAGCATTTCTTGAAGCATCTAATAGGCGAATAAGCTTCATTTAACATATCCTGCGCTAATACTAACTTGACATCCCTTGACATTCCTGGCCATAGGAATTTGCTAGCCTAAAGTACCATCCCATCAGCTCCTAATCTGACCTAGTCCTTCTTTTGGACCAGATGGAAATCTAAAGCGGTACAGTAAGTAGGTTAAGGACATCCTCTGCTGAGTTGCATTCTGCTTTGTTTTAGAGTATAGTTAGGTTAACAAAGGATTGGAGGCGCTTTCACATGGTAGCTGACTTAAGACTTACTTTATTTGGACAACCATCCATTTGCCAAGGAGAGCGTGAAGTCTTCTTCACCTTTTCAAAAATTAACGCCCTCCTCTACTATCTTGTCATCAACGAGTCTGTCAACCGTGATGAAATTGCTGGTATGTTATGGGAGGATAAGGACAACCAAACAGCAAAGAAAAATTTGCGTAATACCATTTACCAGGTCAATAAAATTTTGGGTGCCGACTATGTAATTGCTCCGAGTCGCTCTATCTTAACCTTAAATCCCGCTTTGCCGATTTCTAGTGATGTGGGGCCTTTCCTAGCTGATCCCGTTGCTAATCTATCCCTCTATCAGGGTGAATTTCTTAAAGGGTTTTATTTAAAATCAAATGAAACGTTTGATTTGTGGCTCAGCAAAATGCGGACTTATTTTGAACAGTTATACATCAAAACCTCCTATCAAAAGCTTGACCAAATGATAGAGACGGCATCGGTAGAAGAGATTGAGGCTATTTTGTTTCAGTTAATGGCTATTGATGAATTTGAAGAAAAAAATTATCAATTATTAATGTCACTTTATCAAAAACATCACCGTTATGGCAAAGTAATTGAAACCTACTATCGCTTAGTCAATCTCTTAGATAAAGAGCTAGGAATTAGCCCAAGTGACGCATCACAGCAAATTTATGATGAGGTGGTTGCCAAAGATCGCAATCAGCGTAAGGTGAAACAGTTCTTACGTAATACCAATCACTTTTTTGGTCGGGTGACGGAAATTAAACAGCTAGAGGCCTTTTTTGATTCTGTTTACAATAGTCAACGTGCGCACACCATTGTACTTGTTGGGGGCACGGGTATTGGTAAGCGAACTGTAACCAGGCAAGTTCTCGCCAATCAAACCAAGCATTTCCAAATGGTAACTACTGAGTGTGACCATCAATCAGATGATACAGCTCGTACCCTCTATGAAAACCTTTTAGATGGCCTTGGTGATTTGGCGATTCAACATCAATTAATGTCCACCAATCAGTGGCAGGCTCTTATGCAAAGCTTTTTCTTCGATTTGTATCCGCTAGATACCCTCACTCAACAAGCAAAAGCCTTATCTAAGCCAATGGACTGCAAAGCTATTACCCATGTGATTGTCACTATTAGTAAGCGTATTGCTCAGCAAAAACCTCTTGTCCTGCTTATTGAAGACATTCACTGGCTGGAGCAAGACAGTATTTACGTACTCCACACCATGATTCAACAACTCAGTGAGTATCCTGTGGCCTTTGTCTTGACCAAGCATCTTAACACAACGCCTCACCTAGAGCAGTTCCTCAATCAGCTAATCTACCATAAACAGGCTGATATTATTACCCTACAACCATTGACGCAAACTGAAAGCCTGCAATACCTTCATCAGAAATTAGATCACCTTTCTTTAGCTCAAGATACTTTCATCCAAGCTTATGAATTGAGTGAGGGCAATCCCTTCTTTCTAACTGAATATGCTGCGCAATTGGCCACTGATAAGCACTTTTCACCCCTGACGCCTGCAATTAAAGCTAAATTTGCCTTGAAAATAGATGTTATCAACAGCCATGAAGAAGCTCTTCTTCACTATTTGGCCTGTTGCCGTAAGCCTGCCCCGATTGGATTGCTAGCGCAACTACTGACTTTGTCTTTAGAAGAAACCATCAATCTAGTAGAGAGCTTATCGCGTCACCATCTCATCATTGAAGAATGTCTGCACGATAATATCACCGTCTGCTTTCATCAGCGACTCTTTGGTATTTATTGCTATGAAAAATTATCTCTTGCTAAAAAGCGCATGCTGCACGCGCAGATTGCCCAAGCCCTAGAAAGCAATCTCAGCTTTTTTGCTCAGCCATCAATAGCATTTGAAGACATTGCTTATCATTACCGGCAAGCTAAGCAGCCGATTAAAGCTTTGAGCTATCAGCTGGATTTTATCGAAGCTCGCTTGCATTTACATCATGAGTTATTTCCCATTTATTCACAAATCTTGGACCACTACCCCCAATCTGATCAAGGGACCCCTTCTATTCAACAAGAGCTTGCTGCCCTTCAAAAGCAATTGCAAGACTTAGAAAAACGTTATGAACAAAGCAAGGATTTTCAAGGTTTACAGCTACGTTTTCTCTATCTGGAAGGCTGTTATCACATTCGGATTGGCCAGTATGAAAAGGGGATTGCTAATATTCAAAAAGTCATTGCTGTAGCCACAGATTTGCATCACACCTCTTACTTATTAGAAGGCTATAGGCAATTAATTTATTATTGCATCCAAGTAGAAAATATTCCTGAGATGAAATATTATACAGAATTGGCCTTGGAGGCTGCTGCTCAGGCCAATAATCACGAAGCTATCGCACTTAATCTGCGACTCAGTGGTTTGTACCATCTGATTATTGGCAAGCTTGATCAAGCTATTCAGCAGCTGAATGCCTCTATTGATTGTTTTAGCCTGACTACGTCACTTCAATCCAAATACCCCATTCAAATTGCCGCGGCTCTGGATTACCTGGCTGAGATCCAGCAAATGCGTGGCTGCTTTGAGCAAGCAATCGTTTATCAGCGCAAAGCAATCCAGCTAACCCATAATAAGCTTAGTGAGCCATCTATTATCTCATTTTACATCGGTCTTGGTATTTCCTATTTTTATCAGGGCAATTTTTCAAAGGCCGCTGACATTTTTATGCAATCAAAAGAGGCCCTCAAAACTCTGCGCTTTCCATGGAAAGAAGCGCAATTAGAAGTGTACTTAACCTTACTAAAATGTGAGCAGGGAGATTATGGTGCTGTCAGTGAGCTCTTTGCCAAAAAAGACGAACTTATCTCCCTTTACTCTAATCCACGTGACAAGGGAATGATTTACTATGTTTTAGCCTTAACCAAGTATAAACTTGAGACCAATCACATCACGTGTGACACTTTGGTGAGCTGTTTGACTGATGACTTTAGTACCTATTACCACATTGCAAAAAATCACTTGAATCCTTATCGAGATTGCCATTTTCTCAAACGCTTAGAAAAATGCAAGCAAGCATTAACAAGCAAAACCACCAAAAAAGCCTAGGACATCTCCCCCCTAAAAGGAAACAGCAAAAGTAAGAGTCACTAGCATGTTTAGCTCTTACTTAACTTTGGGTCGGTAGAAGTCAAGTTTAGGCCAAAAAAAGCAGTAACTTGAATCATTCTAAGTCCTAAACCGTTGGTGTTGCCCCTATCGTAGCAGCAAGTCCCAAAACGTTCTGGGGATATAACAAAATCCTAAGCTTGTTTAGCGATGTTAATGTATTTGGGCTAAGATTTGTGTCAGGTAAAAAATATAGGTGGCTGCCAAATTAGCTGTGTGCTGATCAATGTCATGTGGAGGTGAGACCTCAACAAGATCAAAACCAATGACTTTGCCACTGCCTACAATATGCTGTAAAACCATTAAAGCCAGTTTTGGATCTACTCCCAAAGACTGAATGGCACTCACACCCGGGGCACTGCCCACAGCAAAGCAGTCCATATCAATTGTCAAATACACATAAGCTTGATTCTCTAAAAAAGTATCAACGATTTGACAAACTTTTTGGTAGCCCATTTGATACATATCTTGACCCGTTAAAAAGGAAATGCCTTTTGACTTAGAAACAAAGTCAAAGAGAAATAGATTGTTATTATGCTCTTGAATGCCTAAAACTAAGTAAGGAAAAATATCATGATGAGCCACATTGTCATCGAACATTTGGCGAAAGCCCGTGCCAGAATTAGGACCGGTTTGGTCATAAGGGCGTAAATCAAAATGGGCATCCATATTAATAACAGCTAATGGCTGGTTTTTAGGAAGGGAAGCTTTGAGTCCTAGATAGTGGCCATAGGCTGTACCGTGACCACCGCCTAAGACAATCGGACGAATATTGAGCGCTCGCATCCGCTCGATGGCTTTGGCTAAGCTTAGCTGCATTTCTGCCAAAGATTGGTTGGGCGCATCAATGTTGCCCAAATCAAAGACAGTGACATGCCTTCCGAGATGCCAGGGCATTTTAGCGATTTGACTGCGAATAGCATCAGGTCCTTCCACTGCTCCGACCCGTCCATGGTTAATATAGACCCCTTTATCGCTCTTAAAACCAATAAGGCCAAAGTTAATGCCTTCAAGTGGTTCTAAATCAGGGTTATTTAAATCAAGAAATTGGATAACCATACCCCATTTAGCATTGTATAGATTATCATCGTCAATGCCCCGTTGATAATAGGTAGCAGTCATCGGAAAATAATGATCAAGCATCAGTCAATCCTTTCTAAATAGTTGGTTCAGTTGCTTTACTTGCTATTTTGTTAAATATGCCCGTACTTGCGAAATAAAGTATAAAGAGCCTGTAATCACATAAAAATCTTGCTCACTACTAGGATCAATCTCTGCAAGCCAAGTCTGAAACTGTGCTACTTGGTGATAAGATTGAGGATAAGCAGATAAGGGTAAACTCTTTGGAAAGTCAAAACTCGTGACAGTAACCTGTCCAAGGTGACTTAGGGCAGCCAGCATAGGCTCAATCGGCTTATTCTTAATAGCCGCAACCAAAATATGGATCTTTTTTCCTGCAAACTGTTGCTCTAGTAAAGCCACCAGTGCAGCAATGCTTTCCATATTATGGGCACCATCTAGCATAAGGTTTGGTCCCATAAATTCTGTCCGGCCTACCCATTGGCTACTTGCCAAGCCCTGGCGAATATGCGTCAAACTGACTTGAGGAAAGTCTTTTTGCAATAATAACGCTGTCATAATAGCAAGGCTGGCATTGCGCTTTTGATGTTGACCTAGCATAGCTAAATGGAGATTATCTAAAGTGACCTCCTGGTAATGAAAATCAAAACCTTGCTCATGGAGATTTATTGTAAACTCGCTCCCTAAAAGATAGAGAGGACTATGACTTGCTTGACAACTGGCTCTAAAAGCGAAAAGAACATCTGGGCGGTCTGCTGCCAAGATTAGTGGCTCACCATTTTTTAAGACGCCGGCTTTTTGCTTAGCAATTGCTACATAGCTCTCACCTAAGAGGTCTTGATGATCTAAGCCGATAGAAGGGCAAACAACCGCCAAGGCCTGAAAGACATTTGTGGCATCCATCATTCCCCCGACTCCTGCTTCAATAATGGCAATGGCCACAGGCTGCACATGAGTAAAGTACAAAAACATCATCACCGTGATGATTTCAAATTCTGTCGCGGGAGCATAGAGCTTTGCCTGATCCAAGCGTTCGACGACTGGCTTAACCTGACTAACCAAATCAATTAATTCTTGCTCAGTCATCATCTGGCCATCAATGGCAATGCGTTCTCTAAATTCCACAATATATGGTGACGTAAAGGTGCCGACTTTATAGCCACTTGCAGTGAAAATGTGCTGAAGGTAGGAAACAGTCGAGCCTTTGCCATTGGTGCCAACTACATGAACAGCTGCTAGATGGCGCTCGGGGTTATCAAATTGTTCCAGTAACCACTTAACACGTTTTAGGCCTGGCTTTTCACCTTGCTTAAGGCGGCTATGGATCCAAGCCAGTGACTCTTGGTAATTCATGTTTACTCCTTTTATCTGATGCTGTATGGGCTGAGCTTGCACCTACATTATAAAAACTTGGTTAGTCCTTGTCAATCCCACAGCAGCAAAGCAAAAAGATAACTATACTAGAAGAGTTTGCCGATAAGCTGACAAACTCTTTTAAAATACGAAAACTTAGTAATGGGGTGATGGGGTTACTTGTTGGTTTAGCTGCAAACCCTTAAAAATAGTTGAAAACTAATACTGAATGGATAGTTGGACAGCTTGTTCCACACTTGCTAGAAATTCCTCACTTTCAACAACCTTTGAGGCCTTATTCAACTCTTCGTAGATTTCAATATCCTTATCAAAGGCAATAAAGTTGATATTTTTACGAATCATATCATAAGCAGGCTGGGTTCCCTTGCCTAATCTATGATTTTCAGGCTTCAAATCCAAAGCCTGACAGGCAGCCATTATCTCAGTAGCAACTATCCGGCGAGCGTTTTGCAAAATTTGGCCTGCCTTACGAGCAGCCGTGGTTCCCATGCTGACAAAGTCCTCTTGATTTTCACAAGACGGTATCGAGTCCACACTAGCTGGATGCGCCAAAATTTTATTTTCAGAAGCCAGGGCAGCACAGGCATATTGGGTAATCATAAAGCCTGAATTTAAACCTGGGTGTTTGACTAAAAAGGATGGTAAATGGCTGAGCTGGCTATTAACAAGCCGCTCAACACGACGCTCAGAGACATTACCAATTTCTGAGAGGGCGATGCCTAAAAAATCAAAAGGTTGAGCCATTGGTTCCCCGTGGAAATTACCACCTGAGATGACCTTGCCATCTTTACAGATAATTGGATTGTCCGTAACAGCATTGATTTCGATTTCGACTTTGCTTTTCACATAGGCAATCGAATCTTTGCTTGCACCATGAATCTGTGGTATACAGCGAAGCGTATAGGGATCTTGTACCCGCTGTTGACTTGCTACAGTTGTATTGCCTGAACCTTCTAGCAAATGACGAATATTATGAGCTGTTGCTAGTTGACCACTTTGTGGTCGAATGGTATGCAAATCGTCATCAAAGGGACTAGAAATACCATTGTGAACTTCTAAGGATAAGGCCCCAGCAATATCTGAGAGTTTCAATAATTGAATGCCATCATAGGTTGCCAAAGCACCGATCGCTGTCAAGACAGTGGTTCCATTAATCAAAGCCAGACCTTCTTTAGCAGCCAAGGCAATCTTTTGAATACCTGCTCGCTCAAGTGCTGCTTGACCAGACAGTAATTCGCCTTGATAGTAGGCCTGACCTAAGCCAAGCATTGGTAAAACCATATGGGCTAAAGGAGCCAGGTCACCAGAAGCTCCTAGGGAGCCTTTTTCTGGAATATAAGGATGCACACCCTTATTCAATAATTCCAAAAGTTTTTCAATGGTTGACAAACGAATACCAGAATAGCCCTTAACTAAAGAATTAATCCGAATAAGCATAATTGCCCGAACAGCATCTTCTGGCAGCGGGTCACCAAAACCACTCGAGTGGGTCCGAATTAAATTTTCTTGGAGTTGAACGGTGTCCTCAGGAGAGATACTGACATTACAAAGGGAGCCAAAGCCAGTCGTCACCCCATACACAATCCGTTTTTCATTAACGATGTCATCAACAATTTTTCGAGAAGCCTTAACATCACATACAGCTGATTCAGCGATTTGACAGTGGACGCCTTTACGTGCTACTGCTATGACATCTTCTAGTGTTAAACTTTTGCCGTCTAAAGTAATCATTTCTGACATAATCTTTTCCTCCTATTGAACGTCATGATGGCGGACCTTCCGAGAAGAGTCCTTACGCCCATGCATAAAGAAATAAATCGTACTTGCGATAGCAACCCCGATAAGACCATAAACCACATTCATCACATTATCACCGATAATCATCAATAGACTGATCACAACAGCGACAATGGGGATGACAGAACCAAAGGGCACGCGAAAAGTAAGCTGGGCTTTTGGTTCTAGTTTCCGCATTTTGATAACTGCTAGTGCAGTGGGAATATATTGGAAGAAGCGAAAGACCACACTAAGCGTGGCTAATTTTTCAAAGGTCCCCGTTAACAATAAGACAATTGCAATGCCGCTTGAAATGGCAATAGCCACTGTAGGAGCAGCATTTTTATTTTGCTTAGCAATAAAAGCAGGTAGGAGGCCCTCATCTGCGATGGCAGCACCGTAGCGGGGAACCATGATTGACTCCCCCATATTAAGCCCGGTGATAGAAATCAAGGCGCCAATTGAAACGAGCCAAGCGCCAGCAGGACCGATCATTTTGACAAAGGCATCCTGTACTGGGGCCTTGGTGGACATGATGGCTCCCCCAAGCATAGCAATGGTTCCACCAATAATAAGCATGTATAAAATGGACACAATTGTGATTGAAGTTAAAATGGCTCGTGGGACATTCTTTTGCGGATTTCGCATTTCTCCTGCAACAATAGAAAGTGTTTCAAAACCGATAAAACCGTAGAAAATATAAACAGCTGTACCTGAAATCGCACTAAATAGATGGTCACCAGCTTGTAATTGTAAAAAGGGGGTAAAGTTACCAAGACCATTTTTGAAAAAGAAAAGCGTACATGCTGAGAAGGCAACAATCGGAATGAGTTTAGCAATTGTTGCTGTAATCGTTAAAATTTTTGAGGTCTTTAAACCAGCAATATTCATCAAAGAAAGCAAAATCACTAACCGATACTCAAGGGGACATTCCAGCCTTCCAATGTCGGAAAAGTAATAATGAACATTTTAGCAAAACCAGCAGCCATTGCCGCCCAAGCAAAAATGGTGACGGCCCAGCCTAAAATACCAACATTAAAACCAATAAAATCGCCAAAGGCTCGCTTGGAATATTGAAAAGCTCCGCCATTTTTACCAAAGTAGCCAGCAACCTCAGCAAAACAAACCGCAAGCATAATGGTAAGGATGGCCGTTCCGGCCATGACTGCAATCGAAGCCGGTCCTAATCCCTTATAAATGCTTTGGGGAAGTAGAAAAATCCCTGAGCCAATGACCGCATTTATGCCATAGAGCGTCGCGCCACCCAAGCTGAATTTAGCGTCTTCGCTTTCAGCTACACGTCTTTTTTGTGAATCCATAATCATGCTCCTCCTTAAAGAGCCCATAAGCACACCAGCCAAATCCCATTGTTAAATGCTAATCCTACCCCAAAAGCAAATGAATTGCTGCTGCCTTTGCCATTAAAGGAAATGATGCTTTAAATCCTGCTTTCCTTACTTATTACAATGAGACTAGCTTCTTAGACTATTGCTTTTTAGCTGCTGCTAGATAGCCATACGGATTAAACAAAAGCAGGGATGGGTTGCAGGGGCTAACCACTACAAATAGGATGAAAGTTACTGGCCAAGGCTCATAACTAACCATAATAATTATTATACCTTAATTTATCATCCCTGCCTTTACCATGCTTGCTATTTCATTTTATTCTTCCAAATAAGAAAGGAGGCAATCATGGCGCAAGCAGTTTTAAGAGGCGATTAACTAGTAAAATTAATGGCCCAATCAAGCATTAAGGTTATGGGATGAACAGCTGATCAAACACTAAAGGATGCTAGCGGCAATCCAAAGCTAGCCGCTGGTACAGGATACCTAAAACACCTCTTAGACAAAAGCAAAAGACTAAGCAAAGTGCACGTGATCGTTATTAAGCCTTGTTTCTTGAACCGATTGACGCTTAGTCATCATTGCGTTTGCAGTTACTAGAACAACTATTGTAACAATTATGTCTTACTTAGAAAAGGCCTGTGATATTGCCAGCATCATCAATATCAATTTTTTCACTTGCTGGTTGTTTTGGTAGTCCTGGCATCGTCATGATGGCTCCAGTTAAGGCAACAATGAAGCCTGCTCCTGCTGAAACTTTAAGATTGGTAATCTTGATAGTAAAATCTTTTGGTGCACCAAGTTTTTTAGGATCATCAGAAAAGGAATATTGTGTTTTGGCCATACAAATAGGGTAATGACCAAAACCAAGCTCTTCTAATGCCTTTAATTCTTTACGGGCTGCAGCTGTTAGGGTAATGCCCTTGCCACCATAGACTTTAGTCACAATTTTAGTAAGTTTCGTTTCAATGCTATCATCTTCTTGATAGACAAAGTTAAAATGATGATCTCTCTGGGCTAGTGCAACAACTTTTTCTGCTAGTTCTCGACCACCGGCTCCGCCTTTTGCCCAAACATCTGAAATAACAACGTCTACTTGACGTTTTTCACAGGCATCATAGACAGCTTGCAGTTCTGCATCGGTATCTAAAGGGAATTTATTAAGAGCAACAAGGACTGGCAAGCCATACACTTCTTGAATCGTTTCTAGATGCTTATCTAGATTAGGAAGGCCTGCTAAGACAGCCTGAACATTTTCAGCACCCAGATCTGCTTTTGCCACGCCACCATGCATTTTTAGGGCCCGAATTGTAGCCACTAACACCACTGCTGCTGGGCGAAGGCCTGCAAGCCGGCATTTGATGTCAATAAATTTTTCTGCCCCAAGGTCTGCCCCAAAGCCAGCTTCTGTAACGGCATAATCGGCATATTTCAGGGCTAATTTGGTGGCTAAAACACTGTTACAACCATGGGCAATATTGGCAAAGGGGCCGCCATGGATGATTGCTGGAGTATGCTCTAGAGTTTGTACTAAGTTAGGATGAATAGCATCTTTTAAAAGCGCAGCCATGGCACCCGCAGCTTTTAAATCTCCAGCTGTAACTGGAACCCCTTGGTCATTATAACCGATGATGATTTTCTCAAGTCGTGCCTTTAAATCTGATATGGAAGTGGCTAAGCAAAGGATGGCCATAATTTCTGAGGCGACAGTGATGTCATAGCCGTCTTCTCGAGGTACACCATTAACCTTACCTTGCAGACCATCTACAATATGCCGTAATTGGCGATCATTCATATCCACAACACGTTTCCAGGTTATCCGGCGGCTATCAATCCTAAGTGTATTGCCATGGTGAATATGGTTATCAATTAAAGCAGCTAAGAGATTATTAGCCGCACCAATCGCATGAAAATC
Organism: Streptococcus halichoeri; assembly: GCF_019774635.1. Taxonomy (NCBI): domain Bacteria; kingdom Bacillati; phylum Bacillota; class Bacilli; order Lactobacillales; family Streptococcaceae; genus Streptococcus; species Streptococcus halichoeri. The sequence continues at coordinate 1,110,439 of NZ_CP081502.1, read as the reverse complement.
ACCCGTAAAATGCAGGTTAATATCTTCCATTGGTACTACCTGGGCATAGCCTCCCCCAGCAGCACCGCCTTTCACACCAAAGACGGGACCTAAGGAAGGCTCACGTAAAGCAATGACAGCTTTTTTGCCAATGTGAGTGAGTGCATCTACCAAGCCAACAGAGGTAGTGGTCTTACCTTCACCTGCTGGTGTTGGTGAGATGGCTGTGACGAGAATGAGTTTGCCGTCTTTTTGCTTATCTAGCCTTGCTAAGCGTCTGGCATCAATTTTGGCTTTATAGTTTCCATAAAGCGTTAAATCATCTTCTGCAATGCCGATAGACTTAGCAACTTCAAGGATTGGTTTCATGGGCACGGAGTTTGCAATTTCAATATCTGATTGAGCCATAATGTCTCCTTTTCATCACTATTATAAATTGTTTTCAATTTCTTGATAAATCTTATCTGCAAGTTGGCTTCCTTGATCTAGCAAAGCCTGAGCTTGGCTCTTATATTGTGCAACAAAAGCCGCATCCTTAATAGCAGCTAGATTAATCAAAACGTTTAACCAAGCGCCTTGAAGTCCTGCCTTGAGATTTAAGGCCGCCACACCCAAATCGCTAGCTGCATTAGTATTGGAATGGCCAACAGCTCGATTGGTAACCTCAATTGCTTCAACAATTTTACTCATCATCTCAAAAGGTGACTTAGTTGCTTCTTGTAGAGCCTCTTGCATAGCTTTTTGGCGAGCTGCCTTTTGTTCATTGGTCGCTTTAGGTAGCTCAAACACAGCAGAAACTAAATTAAAGGCTTGAGTATCTTTATCAATCGCTGCCAGTAAGTCTTGTTGCAGCCTTTGACTATCTTTGTGAATCGCAACCATCAAATCTTGCACTGCTTCATATTTCTTCTTACCCAGTGTCAATTCACAAACCATTTTGGTTAAGGCAATGCCGCTTGCAGCAGAAAGAGCCGCAGCCGAACCACCGCCAGGAGCTGGGGCGTCTGAGCCGAGCATTTCTGCAAAATCGCTTATAGTTAATTCAACCAATTTCATCGAACTGCTCCTTTTAATCTAGTAGATGATTTTCAAGTATTTGTTTGTGGTAATCAAACGCTTCAACCTGCAAATAATATTCCGCACAATCAACCAAAGCTTTAGCTGGTGCTAAGCCAATGACTTCTGAGCCAAGGATAGCAACCCCATAGCGACGAGCCTCAAATTTTATGGTTTCAAACGTTCGATACAGGGAACATTTTTCAAAATTCACCATATTCATAGAAACTTGAGCAATCTTGCGGTCTTCTAGCATTAAACCTATCGCCTTGCAGTATTTGTACCCACCACTTGATCCTCGCAATATTTTTGCTATTTTTTTAGCAATCTCAACATTGTCTGTATCTAGATTCACATTAAAAGCAACCAAAGGCATTCTTGCGCCTACCGCAGTCACACCAGCTGTGGGATGAATGCTACGATCGCCATAATCTGGAGCCCAATCCTCTTCTTGCAGCTTTTTAGGCATTCCTTCAAATTGACCTTTCCGTACTTTAGCAAGATTTTGACGTTCTGGCCGACTAGCAGAGGCTTCATACAAAAAGATAGGAATATGCAACTCCTTATTAATACGTTGAGCAACTTGCTTAGAAATGTCAATACATTCTTGCATGGTAATGGATTTGATGGGCACAAATGGACAGACATCGGTTGCCCCCATTCGAGGATGTTCACCTTCGTGCTTCGTCATATCAATATGTTCAGAGGCATATTTTACTAGCTGAAAAGCTACCTCTTGAATACTCTTTTCATCTCCAACTAGAGTAAAGACGCTACGATTATGACTCGCATCCGATGAGTAATCAAGGAGTGTGACACCTGGAATACTTTTTGCTACTGCAACTAACCCATCAATGACCTCTTGATTCCGTCCTTCTGAAAAATTGGGAATACATTCTACAATTTTTGCCATAATTTTTTCTCCTTAAAAGCTTTTTTTACATCACAAGATTGGTCAAAAAGTAGCCTGCTAAAAAGCTTTGCACTGTCACTAAACAGAGATGTCACCCTGAGCCTAGCTACGATGAACTGATAAAAAGCTAGGGCAGACTACTCTTGATCAAAACTAGGCAAATCACCTACTCATCAAATAATTTTTGAACAGAAGCTTCTACAAGTGCTTCATCTGTTAGATAGGGGATAGTAATGTGGTTGCTTCCTTCTCGTAATTTATTATATTCAATAGCAGTTTCAATAGCGTGTTCATTGCGAGCCCAGTTACGACGAGCAACACCTCCCATGGTATCCCAAGCAATCGCCGATTTAATAATCTCATCAATTCGTTTACTGCCATCAAGGACTAAGCCAAAACCACCATTAATGGCTTTTCCAATCCCTGTACCACCACCATTATGGAGAGCCACCAAGCTCATACCACGCGCAGCATTTCCTGCATAGCATTGAACCGCCATATCTGCACAAACATTGGAACCATCCTTAATATTTGAGGTTTCTCTAAATGGAGAATCTGTCCCTGAGACATCATGGTGATCTCGTCCAATCATGACCGGACCAATCTTACCTTGACGAACCAACTCATTAAATTTAAGCGCGATATTAACCCGACCCATACAATCTTGATAGAGAATGCGAGCTTGGGTACCAACTACCAGCTGATTTTTCTCAGCATCACGAATCCAATTATAGTTATCCCGGTCTTGATAGCGACGATTAGGATTAATAACAGCCATCGCAGCCTTATCTGTAGCCACCAAATCATCATGGTTACCACTCAAGCAACACCAGCGAAATGGGCCATAGCCATAGTCAAAAAGCATTGGTCCCATAATATCTTCTACATAAGAAGGCCAGATAAAACCATCCTTATCATCAATACCATTCTTTGAAATTTCTGTAATTCCTGAATCATAAACAGCCTTCATAAAAGCATTGCCATAATCAAAAAAATAAGTTCCTTTTGCTGTCAAGGCTTTAATGGCTTGGAAATGGCGTTGCAAGGTTTGATCCACCAATTGGCAAAAGTGCTCCTTGTCTTTGGCAAGCAAGTGAGTTCGCTCAGCAAAACTAATGCCTACTGGACAATAGCCACCATCATAGACATTATGGCAGGAAGTTTGATCTGACAGTAAATCCACTGGGATGTCATGATCATTGACATATTCGAGTAAGTCAACAATATTACCATGATAGGCAATTGAAGTGGATTGTTTGGCCGCTTGAGCCTCTTGGGCAAGAGCGACTGCTTCTTCCACAGATTCGGTTACTTGACTCACCCAACCTTGGGAATGCCTGGTTTCAATCCGTGATGCATCTACTTCAGCAATGATAGCTACTGCTTTAGCAATTTCTCCTGCCTTCCCCTGCGCTCCACTCATACCACCAAGTCCTGAAGAAATAAAGAGTTTGCCGGTTAAATCACCATCATCTGCAATACCTAATTTGAGCCGGCCAGCATTCAACAGAGTGTTAAAGGTTCCATGCACAATCCCTTGTGGGCCAATGTACATCCAACCACCTGCTGTCATTTGACCATAATTGGTAACACCCATTTCTTCAGCAATTTCCCAGTCCTTCATGTTGTCATATTCTCCAACGAGCAGGCCATTAGTGATAACCACACGGGGAGCTTCTGGTTTAGATTTAAAAAGCCCAAGAGGATGCCCTGATTCCACGACTAGGGTCTGTTCCTCAGTCATCACTTCAAGGTATTTTTTAATCAGATTGTACTGCATCCAATTGGCACAAACAGAACCTGTTTCCCCATAGGTAACTAATTCATAGGGATAAAGGGCAATTTCAAAGCTTAGGTTATTGTCAATCATCACTTGCATCGCCTTTGCTGCTGTGCAATTCCCCTTATACTCATCAATTGGCTTACCATAGATGCGTTCTTTAGGGCGAAAACGGTAACCATAAATGCGGCCACGAGTTTTTAATTCTTCGAGAAATTCAGGAATCACTTCTGCGTGATATTTTTTAGGGACATAGCGCAGTGCATTTTTTAGAGCTGTTTTTGTTTGTTCTTGAGTCAAACGAAAACCTCTATTAGGTGCACGCCGAATGCCTTCTTGAAAAACAGTTTTTTCAGGTAACACATCATCCAATTTTACTGTCATTGCTGCTGCAATCTCAGCTTCACTATAATGAGTCATAGCAAGTCCTCCTGTCACCATCTCTACGATGCCATTATTTTCACCCATAGTTTAGGCAGTCATCGCCGATTAATTGTCAAATTTTATAAAAAAATGATTTTAAGGTGCCTAGTTGTAATCCTCTAGCATTTTTGACTTAAATTTGACGTTTAAGACCTACTATTTAGACAGATTAAGATATAATAATAGAAAAAAAGGAGTTGTCACATATGATTGCAGATTTAATTCTTGTTCATTTCAATCAGATTTTTGCTCCTCATGATTTGGGACATCCTCTGTATGGGGCGGAAATGAGAGAAGCTGACATCATTGAAGATGGTTACATCGCTATCAAAGATGGGAAAATCCTGGCCATCGGCAGTGGTCAGCCAGACAATGAACTGATTGGCCCAGCCACACAAATAAAAGCCTACAATGGCAAAATTGCAACTCCAGGTATCATTGATTGCCACACCCATCTTGTCTATGGGGGGAGTCGTGAACACGAATTTGCCCAAAAATTAAATGGTGTCCCTTATCTTGAGATTCTTGCTCAAGGGGGTGGGATTTTAAACACTGTGCGCGCAACCCGTCAGGCAGATTTTGATACCTTATATGATAAAACCAAGCGATTGCTAGATTATATGCTCCTACACGGTGTCACTACTGTTGAAGCCAAAAGTGGCTATGGTTTAGATTGGAATACGGAATATCGACAATTAGAGGTAGCACAAGCTTTAAACAAGGATCATACTATTGATCTTGTTTCTACCTTCATGGCTGCGCATGCTATTCCACCAGAATATCAAGGACGCTCGAAAGAGTATTTGGACTTGATTGTTAATGATATGCTTCCACTCGTTAAAGGCCAGAACTTAGCGGAATTTTGCGATATTTTTTGCGAAAAAGGCGTTTTTACAGCTGATGAATCACGTTATCTCTTAGAAAAAGCCAAAAAATTGGGCTTTAAACTGCGCATTCATGCCGATGAAATTGCATCAATCGGTGGTGTTGAGGTGGCCGCTGAATTACAAACCACTAGTGCTGAACACCTGATGATGGCCACTGACCAAGGCATGGAAGAATTAAGCAAAGCTCATGTAATTGGTAATCTATTGCCTGCCACAACCTTTAGTCTTATGGAAGATACCTATGCTCCAGCCCGTAAAATGATTGAAAAAGGCATGGCTATTACCCTATCAACCGACAGCAATCCCGGTTCTTGTCCAACTGCAAATATGCAATTTGTCATGCAACTAGGGTGCTTTATGATGCACTTAACGCCAATTGAAGTCCTAAATGCTGTCACTATAAATGCTGCATATTCTGTCAATCGACAAGAAACCGTTGGTAATTTTGACAAAGGAAAAGAGGCAGACATCAGTATCTTTGACGCCCCAAATATTGACTATTGCTTCTACTTCTTTGCCACCAATCTTATTCATCAGGTCTACAAAACTGGTCAGCTCGTTGTCGATCAGGGTCGACTTACCGATAAATAAACCAAGTCACCTTCACCACTTTTTAGAGATCAATTGACAGACCTACAGCACAAAAATCAAGACATCTAGCATCTAAAAGGAGCGCGCTCATAAACAAGCCCGCTCCTTTTGTATCATTGGTCAAAATATGTGATTCCCTGCAATTAAAAATAGTTTGACAGTAGCCCAGTAAAGAATTAGTCACAACGGCTCTAATTGTTTACCTTTTTTGCCAAAGCGATCTTACTACTGCATTTTTGCTTGACTACCTTTGACCAATCAAAAAGCATAGACTATACGAAACAATAAAAGCTAAACCGATGGTCAGCAAAAGAGCTAAACACTGTCCCAAGAAGTGTTGTAGTAGGCAGCAGGCTGTTAGGAAACTACCGGTGAAACCACCCAGGCCATTGATTGCAACAGAATCAACCGCATCATTGACGGCCACTTTTTTGGTAAGAAACTGTCTTCCCCAATAACTAAGTGCACTGCTAAGCACAATGACAAGTAAAAAAGACACTAGCGATAGCTGAGGCCACTGAAAAAGTCATCATAAAAGATGGCTTTTTCAGTGGCCTCCACTTTACATCCTCTCTTTTATTTGTTACACTAAATTAGTTAACCAGTTAAGTATTGTACGCATTTTTAGTAGATTTAGCAAGGAGAAAAGATGACAGACTACACAATTGTGATTATTGGTGCTGGTGCTGCTGGAATTGGTTTTGGTGCAGCCCTTCGACAATTTAATCTGAATGATTTTCTGATTTTAGAGCAAGGACAAATTGGGGATAGTTTTACCAAATGGCCCAAAACGACCCGCTTTATCACCCCCATCTTTCCCGACAAATGGTTTTGGCTTTCCAGATTTAAATGCCGTAGTTCCTGATACATCCCCTGCTTTTACCTTTGAAAAAGAACACTTATCTGGTTCAGAGTATGCTAACTATCTACAACGTGTCGCTGCTCATTATACACTGCCAATCAAAACCCAAACCCCAGTCACAGCCATTGAGAAACAAGCAGACCACTATCAAATCCAGACAGACACCCGCCACTATAGCGCAAAATATGTGATTATGGCTACAGGAGAATTTCAAAACCCCAATTCAGTCGGTATTAAAAATGCCCATTTAGGGATGCATTATGGTCAAGTCGATAGTTTCCAGGTTAAGTCAGAACAGCCCTTTTAATTATTGGCGGCAACGAGAGTGCCTGTGATGCTTTGACACACCTTGCCTACTTAGGTAACGAAGTTCATCTTTTTACTGATCATTTTGGACAAAATACCACTAAACCCGATCCTAGTATCTCTCTGGCACCCATCACAAAAGAACGTTTAGCCAGCATCAAAGCTCAGGCAGCTGGGCGTGTCTTTATCACCGAACATAAAACAGCCCAAGAAATCACCTATTCTAAGGGCACTTATACGGTTGTATTTAGCGATGGTAGTCTTGCCAAAAGCTCACACCAACCTATTTTAGCTACCGGTTTTGCACCCAGTTTTAATCAAATCGCTGGCGCAGAACTCTTTGAAAAAGATCAGCACGGACTGCCATTGGTCACCGAACAAGATGAATCAACCCGCTACCAACATTGCTTCCTCATTGGACCTAGCCTGCGTCATAGTGAAACCATTTTCTGTTATATCTATAAATTCCGACAACGGTTTGCTCCCATCATTAGAGAAATTGCACAACGCGAAAAGTTGCCAATTGATAAGCACGGCTTAGCTTTCTACCAAACAAATCAGATGTATCTTGATGATTTGTCCTGCTGTCAAGTCAACTGTGATTGCTAAGCTTTTATGATATAATAAGGAGGTGAAAGGAGTTAGAGATGAAAAAAGAATATATCTCCTATCTGTCAGGGTTAATTTTTATCATCTACGCCCTCCTCATCAGTAACAAACTGTTATTCCTTAGCTTTGGCTTAGTTCTATTCATTATCGGTTACGCAGATCGCATCAAACACAAGTAAACTCTCAAACCAGACTGAAAAAGAAAGCTTCCTATAAGATGCTTTCTTTTTTTTCGTTCGTTGTTTTAGCATAGCTAGTAAAAAAGCAAAAGCATTTTTCATTCTTGGCTTATGGTCAAGAGGGCTTTTACGAAACAATAACAGTAATAGAAACTAACTGTAAATTTAGTAAATCAAACCAGCCCTTGCCTTCTTTGAGCGCCTAGCTTTAGTTTTTAGCCTATACTTGAATTGAAGCTAACAGCATCACTACAGCTACTGTTGACAACTAGTTATTTTTCAACGCTTTGACTAATTGTTCAAATTCGTCATTGGTTAAGGTAATGCCTTTTCCCATCTTAGCATGGTCAGGGCTCCAGCTTCGAATGTCCCACTTAGGCTCTGCACCATTAAAAGAGACACGGTTTAGTTCTTTTGTCCAACCTTTTTCGCTTTCAGATAAGGTGAGTAGATGTTCTTCAATAGAAAATGTAAATTCTGACATAAGTTCCTCCTACTTATATATTCGATAATACTCTCTCAAACTATCCTTATTTTAGCAAGAAATAATAAAAATAGCGACCTCATTTTAAGTCCACTAAAGGCCTTTTTATTTTGTTTTATAACTCTAATCAAGTTTTATAATTCTAATCAAAAGGACGGATGGTAATGACGCGTCTGCTTCTAAAGCAAAGAAAACTAGTAGCACCCCTTAAAAGCATCGGGGATAAAGGTTCAACCTCAAACAAAAAAGCAGCAGCCTTTCTTTTGATGTGAACTGAGCCTCAAAAAAAGTTAGACACAAATGCACCGCACCCCCAAAAGTTAGACACAAAATCTAATTTTTTTCTTAGGAGACGATGCACTAGAATGCTGCTTTGTGCATTTTTTATGACTATTTTGTATGCTAGAGAGTCCGTTAATCACGATTTTTTCATATTAAGACCTTATTGTCCTAAAATCCTTTGCTCTTAAGCACGGACCGTTTGACTCGTGCCATCTTTACGATAAAGGTTCACCAAGCCTTCTTTGCAGGCACGGATCATATCACCAGGTTTAACAGCCTGAGGGACATCAATGGATAGTAATTCCATAGGATTGGGTGCTCGCTTAATGGCCTGCCCATCTGCATCCTTTAAGTTGTGAATAGTTGTCTCAAAGTGACGAAAACCTGGTCCGTAAAATTCAACCCTATCACCTTCAACAATAACATTTCGTTGACGGATGGTTGCCCGCATCGCTGCTTGGTCAAAATCAACCACTTCAGCGACAAATTTGTATTGCGGAATTTTGCGCCGAGCTCCAAAAAGCTGCTCATTTTCACTTGGGATATGATAATAAAAACCAGTTGCTAATTCTCGCTGAGCAACTTTCCACAGTTCATCAATCAGATCATCTTTTATAGCATAGAAGGCTTCTGGACTTTCCATGTAAGCATCCACCGCTGCTTTATAACAATTGGTAACTGTTGAAACATAGTGGATTGATTTCATCCGACCTTCGATCTTAAGACTATCAACGCCATTTTCAATCAAATCTGGTATATGCTCTATCATACACATATCTACCGAAGACATTGAATATTCCTCTGGAATCTCTCCCCTTAAGGATTGGCGCTCGCTGCCAAAGGGCATTTCATACAGATCATACTTCCAACGACAAGATTGTGAACAGCCTCCTCGGTTAGCATCACGATGGCTCATATGATTCGATAAAACACAACGTCCTGAGTAAGAAATACACATAGCCCCGTGAACAAAGGCCTCAATCTCAACGGCTGTTTGCTTACGGATCTCAGCTAGCTCAGCCATGTTAACTTCACGAGCCAAAACAACACGCGTCAGCCCTACTTGTTTCCAAAATTCAAAGGTTTCATAGTTAGTTGACGAAGCCTGGGTAGAGAGATGAATGTCTAGACCTGGTGCTTCTGTTGAACAAATAACAATCAAGGCGGGATCTGAAATAATCACTGCATCAAGTCCCATATCGCGAAGCTGTTTAAACCACGCTCCCGCTCCCGCTTCGTTGCCTTCGTGTGTGACCATGTTGGCAGCAACATAGACTTTTGCCCCACGCTTATGGGCATAATCAATCCCTTCTTGCAACTCCTCCATGGAAAAATTTCCTGCTCGGCTTCTTAAACCATAAGCTTGTCCTCCGACAAATACCGCATCTGCACCATAGTCTACTGCAACCTTTAGTTTTTCCAAAGTTCCAGCAGGAGAAAGTACTTCTGGTCGTTTTTTTGCTTGCTTTGCCATGCTTACTTTAATTCCTCTTTTCCTTACAAAATACTATTTCACGGTTTTAGGATCAAGATCATAAAAACCAGTATCTAAGCCTCTGTTCTTTGGATGATGTTCCTTTAAGATGGCTCCAAATGCTGCTTGAGTTTGCTGGTTCCACTGATGAGTCTCAAGTAATTGCCCAGCTTTTACAAATAAGTTACAAATGGCTAGGAAATCATCACCCGGACAATAAATCCCATCTAATTTCCAGTGGGTTAAACCATGATCATATAATTCCTGTAATTTTGATAGCAGATTGACATCATTATTCATAAAAATATGGGTCCCATGCTTATCTTGATAAATCGAATAATGGCTGTCATGGTCGCTTGGTTCTGCTAAAAATAAATCTCTTTGGCGAGAAACAGCCTCATCAATATGCGTAAAATGGTAGTAGTTTTCAAGTAAAGGCCGCTTTGAGTGGTGAATCACCGAAGCACCATAGACCAAGATCTCAGCAGGATAGGCAATCTGATCTGCCAAAATAAACAGCTCCTCAGAAGGAATTTCCCGAGCTAATACGGTTTCAACAGCCCCATGCTGCCCCCAAAAATTAACTTGACGGCTAGATGTGGCAAAAACAGAAGCGTCATAAATCAATTTGAAGTGATAATGATCACGCTTATTAACATAAAAAAGCCCAGCATCACCGACTGTTAGATAGTCTGCCTGAATCTCCTTGAGAAAATTTAAAAAAGGTTTGATGGAATCCATCATTCCTTGATGCATTAAAGCATTGCATGCTACCGTTAACTCTTTTCCAGCTGCATGGACTAATTGGGCGATTTCCCTTAGTTCTTCACAGGAAAAATTATAGGGGAGGCGCAGGCCATAATTTTCTTCCCCTACATAAATACGATCAACTCCAAGCTCCAACAGAGCTTTGACTTGTGCTACACTTTCAGCAGTTGCTGTTATTATTACTTTTTTCATACCAAAATCATTATAACAGATTTCACAAAAAATGAGCAGATTTCTTGCATAAACTCAATTTGTATGTTAAATTCCCGCTTTCTTTAAAAAACTAATGACAAATAGACTATTTTGTGGTAGAATTACTTAGTATCTTGGAAGGAAAGGAGAGGACGATGTCTGCACCATTGAAGCAATATCATGACTATGAAGAAGATGTCCACGTTGAGGACAGTCCTAAGTTTCATGAATTTCCAGTAAAGCAATCGCAACCATCTGGAGCTAAACTTCAAGAAGTTTTTTTCTTTGCCAAAATCGCAACGTTTAGTTTAGTAGCTGTCTTATTTGCCTTTGTCCTTCTCGCATTTAATTTAGCACCTCTATGGTCTTTCCTTATTGCGGGACTCATCAGTCTTGGTATCACTTCATTTTTAAGTCATACCGTAGCAGCATTCCTAAAACACTAAAATCAGTTATAAAAAGTAAAAAACCGAAGAAACCTACCTTGCTAAGTTTTTTCGGTTTTTTACTTGTCCTTTTGCTACAATGACACTCTTAATGAGCTAAAGCAAAAAGGCACAGCTGCTAGAGTTGAAGTTAGCTAAATTAGCGGCAGCAATTGCTAATCAAGCACAAGGAGCTCATCTCACTATGTATCAAGCTCCACGTGACTATTACTATCGAAGGCTAATTTAATTTACAAAAAAACGAATGAAACGAGAAAGGTGATAAAGCCTTACCATACTTCATTCGTTTTTACTTGTTGTTAGTACGTTATGAACTGAGCAAGATAAACTTTCCCATCCTGATAAGCATCAGTTGTTTTTTCTTTTGAGCGCAACCATACCACCAACTACCAAAATAAGCGGCTATGATTAGCGATTGGCATCCTTAGAATCCACGGCTTCGTCTACCTCTTGGGCTGCTTTTTCCAAAACTTCTTCTGGTGTCACTGGCCGTTCAAAGTCTGATTTTAAATTTTTGGTAAAATCATCGTCCTTAGCAGATGAGGAGGTTGGAACTGGCTCTTCAATATCAGAATAATCAATAATAATATCGTCTTCATTAACAGTTTCACTGGCTTGGCCTGAGTTCTTGGCTTGGTTTGTTTGCTCTGTAAACTGTTGGCTTGCTTTTTGCACAAAGGCATTGGCTTTTTCTTTAACCGTATCAACTACTTGTTCAGGAGTTAGTTCACCAGATTCAAACTTGTTCTTATAGCTGGTAAAAGTATCTTTAGCTAGATTTGAGTATTCGTAGCTTTTGTCCTTGGCCATTTTATGGTAATGATCAGGGTTAGCTTTGTAATCCTCAAATGCCTGTTCAACGCGTTCTTTGACAACCTTACCTTTTTTAGTGGTTAGGAAATAAGCTGTCGCAATTCCCGTTGCAGTACCGATAATAACTGATTTAAAAAATTTACCCATGATTTTTCTCCTTTTTACGAAAGATTTTTGAGGCTGCTTTTCCAACTAAAGCCGCTTTACTGGCTTTTGAGACGCTTGAAGTCGCTGTGTTAGCTTTTTGACCTAAGCTACGCGCATGAACATTAAGATCTGACACGGTCTCAGAGAGATCAGCAATGGCGAGAAACAAAGGGTCAATGGTTGAAACCTTGCCATTAACATCTTCAACCAAGACATTAGCCTTTGCTAGAATTTCATTAGTCTGATAAAGGGTAACGTTAACGTCACTAGTCAAAACTGAAATGGTTTTTTTTGTTTCATCAATCACTTCAGAGACTTTTTTCAAGACGAGAATTAAGAAAATAACTAAGGCTACAAAAGCTAATGCAATAATAAGTAATGAAATACCAACTAAGTCCATAAAATACTCCTTTATTTCCCTCTTATGGCTGATAATAAGGGATGTTTGCTTGTTTTCTGCGATAAAGAATGAACCCTATTCCCACTAATATCAACACAAGGGATAAGAGCTGCGAGACACGTATTCCCATGAAATAGAGGCTATCTGTTCGCATTCCTTCAATAATCATGCGACCAAAGCCATACCAAATCAGGTAAAAAGCAAATACTTCGCCATCTAAAAGCAATCTAGGTTTTCGGCGTAAGCTAATGATGATGATAAAACCAAGAAGGTTCCACAAAGATTCATACAAAAAAGTCGGAATGCGGTAACTCCCATCAATATACATCTGACGTTGAATGAAAGCAGGTAGGTAGTTAAGACTTGCAACCGCCCGGCCATAGGCCTCCTGGTTGACAAAATTGCCCCAACGCCCTACAGCCTGAGCAAGCAAAACGCCAGGAACGGCAATATCAAGAAAATGAATAGGATTTAGATAGTTGTAATAACAGTAAATCCAAAGCACTACCGCACCGGTTAAAAGACCGCCGTAAATGGCAATGCCGCCATTCCAAATAGCAAAGAGCTCATTGAGATGATCTTGATAATAGGACCACTCAAAAACTACATAATAGAGTCGTGCGCCAATAATGGCTAGAGGAAAGGCAATCAGGATAAAGTCAATAACCTGATCACTCGTCATTTTTTTGCGAGGTGCTTCTTTTGCTGCAAGGTAAACGGCTAAGAGCAGTCCTGTCATGATGCAAATGGCGTACCAATGGACGCTAAAGGGACCAAGCTTAAATGCTACTGGATTAATCATTTAGCGCTCCTCATTTTTGCTAATCAAATGGGTTAGCCGATCTTCAAAGGTTTTCGTCGCATCAAAGCCCATTTGGCGCGCTCGGTGATTCATGGCAGCAGCTTCAATTACCACAGAGACATTGCGCCCCGTTTTAACAGGAATACGAATGCAGGGAATCTTGACACCAGCATATTCAATATCTTCGTTGCCATTGCCCAGGCGATCAAATACTTTTCCCACTTCGAAATTTTCCAAATAAACGGCTAATTGGACTTGAGAGGAATCCTTTACAGCGCTAGCTCCATATAAAGACATCACATCAATGATCCCTACACCGCGGATTTCTAAGAGATGGCGTAAGATTTCAGCGGGCTCCCCCCAAAGTGTCTCTTCATCTTTAGCATAAACGTCCACACGATCATCAGCCACCAGGCGGTGCCCCCGCTTGACTAATTCTAAACCCGTCTCGCTTTTTCCGATACCGGAATCTCCCTGGATCAGCACGCCCATACCATAAATGTCCATTAACACACCATGCACACTGATACGTTCAGCAAGCGAAGCGTCTAGAAAGTAGGACAATTCCCCAGATAGACGACTAGTGGAAATGCGACTTTTGAGGATGGGGATGTGCTCTTCCTTGGCCGCTTGGATCATTTCTTCTGGAATAGAGAGGTTTCTAGAAATAATGACGGCTGGGGTCCCTTTTTGGAACATTTCTTTGAGCACGGCATAGCGATTGCGGGCGGTCATCTTGATCAGATAGGACCACTCCTTCATTCCAATCAGCTGAATACGTTCTGGAGTATAGTAGTCAAAATAGCCAGTCATTTCAAGGCCGGGCCGCGAAATATCAGAGGTGGAAATTCCCTTATCTAACATAGCATCGGTGCCATAGATGACTTCTAATTTAACTTTTTCAACTATTTTTTTAACGGTAACAGGCATAAATCCTCCTTTGTTCTATTATAACATAAAACAAAAGGGAAACGATTTCATTAGGTTTTTAAAATAACTGTATGTTTAGCCTTTTCTATTTGTCCTATTGTTAAAACCATTAGACCAAGAATTGTGATTAGTGTTACCAGAACCAGCCATCTTCTTTATCTGTTTCTTCATGGACGACCTCGGCGTCTTTTCGCTTACGCGGACCCTGTCTTTGTGTGCGATAATCTCTTTCTAAGTCTTCTTTATAAGGTAAAAAGAGAGCTAGCAAAATATAGATAACAGCCACAAATTGATTGAAGAAAATCAGACTGGCTGTTAAAATTCTGGCTAATGTTAAGTCCCAGTGGTATTTATCAGCTAAACCAGCAACAACGCCACCGATGAGTTTTTTTCGACGCAATTTATAGAATTTTGTTTCCATAGAGTTCCTCACCTTCTTTTCCTTATTATACTGCTTTATAAGGATAAAAGAAATCAGCCTTTTGACTGATTTTTTAGATCTAATTTTCCTTTACAGTGCCCACAGACCAACCGTGTTGTATCAATGGCGCGCTGCCTGCGGTAGATTTGATAGCAGCCTTGACATTGATAAGTGTACCTGATCTTAACCGTTCTTAGTGGTGGCGTGTATCTTAAGCCATCGACTGCTGCTAGTAGGTCTTTAAAGGTTTGATCACGATGATGAAATCCCTTATTGGCATAATAAAGGTGGTAATGACACAGCTCATGCCGCACTATTTTCCGAAAAACATCTAAGCCCAATTCTTGATAAACTTTTGGATTAAAATCTAAGTGACCATCTTTTGGGAAAAAGCGCCCGCCAGTTGTTTGCAAACGCGGATTCCAGCTAGCTTGATGTCGAAAGGGTTTACCAAAGTCTGCTTTAGAAACCTCTCTCACATAATCATTTAGTTCCATCTGGAGCCAATAAACTTAAATTAACTTTATGGTGCTCAAGATCAATCCTCGAAACCCATACGGTTACGAGGTCGCCCACCGCAAGCACCTGACTAGGGTGGTTGACAAAGGTCTTGCTCATCTCAGAGATATGAATGAGACCGTCTTCGTGCACACCAATATCCACAAAAGCTCCAAAATCAACCACATTGCGGACTGTTCCTTCTAATTTTTGACCAATTTTTAAATCTGCCAACTCTAAAATATCTTGGCGCAGGACAGGTGCTTCGAAATCATCACGTAAATCCCGACCCGGTTTTAACAAATCACTAATAATGTCCTTTAGGGTTTCCCGGCCAATGCCAATTTTGTCAGCTAAGTCGCTAATAGATGCTTGCTGTAATTTTTCTTTAGCAGCTTGGTCTAACTCATTGATTTCAAGCTCTTTTAATAAAAGCTGAACTGCTGGATAGGACTCTGGATGGACGCCGGTATTATCTAGCATATTGTCACCATTTGGAATGCGTAAGAAACCAGCAGCTTGCTCAAAGGCTTTGGCACCCAAACGAGGGACATTTTTTAGCTCTTCTCGACTGGCTAAGCGGCCATTAGCTTGACGGTAACCCACGATATTTTCAGAAATGGCTTTATTGAGTCCAGAGACATGAGAAAGCAAGGTGGCACTTGCTGTATTCACATTGACACCTACCTGGTTGACCACCGTATCAACCACGAAATCGAGATGTTCGCTAAGCTTTTTTTGACTAACATCGTGCTGATACTGACCAACACCAATGGACTTGGGATCAATCTTAACCAGTTCAGCTAAAGGATCTTGTAAGCGTCTAGCGATGGAAATGGCTGAGCGTTTTTCAACCGTTAGATCTGGGAACTCTTTGCGGGCCAATTCTGAGGCGGAGTAGACTGAAGCCCCGCTTTCATTAACAATAACATAAGAAGTCTGTGGAAAATCACTGAGCACATCAGCAACGAAAGCTTCGCTTTCACGACTAGCTGTTCCGTTACCGATGGCAATGATTTCAATCGCGTAGGTCTCAATGAGTTCAGTCAAAGTCTGTTTAGCTTCTGCAATTTTAGTTGGATTGGCAGGAGGAACAGGATAGATGACTTGCGTGGTAACTAAGGTGCCCAACTGATCGACCACGGCTAGTTTTGCCCCTGTTCGAAAGGCGGGGTCAAACCCTAAAATCATCTTTCCTTTTAGAGGAGAAACCAGCAAGAGATTGCGAAGATTTTCAGAGAAAAGCGCAATAGCACCATCTTCAGCTGCTTCGGTTAGCTCCACTCGAATACGGCGTTCCATTGCTGGAACAATTTTTTTCTTAATGGTTTGATTGATCACCTCTAGAATGTAAGCATTGCTTTCTTTAAAGCGCACGCTAAAAAAGCGTAGCATCTTATCTAGATTATGCTCAAAACCAACCTTTAATACACCGAGTTTTTCGCCACGGTTCAATGCTAATGTCCGGTAGCCCTGCATTTTGGCCACGCGATCAGAAAAATCATAGTAAATGCTAAAGATTGCTTTGGGGTCGGCTTCCTTATCTTTGACAGTTGAGCGAATCAAACTGTACTGCCAGATTTCATTGTAAACCCAGGAGCGCAGTTTGGCGTCTTCTGAAAAAGCTTCAACCAAAATAGCAACTGCGCCAGCCAAGGCGTCTTGCGCTGTTGGAAAGGCTTCTGATAGATAATCTTGCGCCTTTAGCTCAAGTGGCTCAGCATTTTGCAAAATCAAGCGTGATAAAGGTAAAAGTCCAGCTTCGCGGGCAATGGTGGCCTTGGTTCGTCGTTTTTCTTTGTAGGGTAGGTAAAGTTCTTCTAGGTCTGTTAATTTTTCCGCGGCAAGGATGCTTGCTTTTAGGCTGTCAGTTAGTTTGCCCTGGGCTTCAATCTTGCTTAGGATTGTTTCTTTGCGTTCTTTGAGATTTTGCAGGGATTTGTTCAAATCAATGATAGCCTTGATTTGGACCTCATCTAAATTTCCAGTCGCTTCTTTGCGGTAACGTGCGATAAAGGGAATGGTGTTCCCTTCTTCCGTCAGGGTTAAAACCTGCTTAATTTGGTCTAAGGTTACAGCAAGTCTAGTGGCAATTGTTTCAAGTATCTTATTTTCTTTCATAAGGCTTATTATAGCACATCCCTTACCCAGTTTTACAGTTCTATTTGCGAAGTTGTCCCTAAAAAGAGGTTGACAATAATCAACCTCAGCACTTATAAATTGGACAATTCTTAGAAGATATGTGAAGGTCGCTTGTCCCTTTCTTTTGGCCACAAAAAGTAAAGATAAGGGCTTTGCCAATGACGCGTTTAGCTAATTTAATTCTATCAATTCACCTGTTTCTAAATAGACCATGCGTTCACAAATAGTCGCAATATAATCACCAAAACGCTCTAGATGCCCCAGTATCTTTAGATACTCCGTTCCATTGCGGATTGAGGCTTCTTGGACCTTCATCAGATCGATGACTTCCTTTGATAGGCTATAATACAAGGCATCAATAGCCTCATCTTGTTTGGCGATGGCTAGCGCATCTTTGGCAGCATGCTTTGGAAAGCTATCTAGCAATTGGTCTAGCATTTTTAAGGCCTTTTGCCCTACTTCATGCAGGCCCTCTTCGATTTCTGTAATCGCATCAGCTGCCCGCAAGTGTAAAATAGATTTAGAGACACCAGCCATGTGGTCACCCATGCGCTCTAAGTCCGAGCAGGCAGACATAATGGTAATGACCAAGCGTAGATCCGTTACCTGGGGCTGTTGTAGGGCTAGAATGCGGGCGCAGGCCAGTTCAATATCAACCTGGAATTGATTAATCATTTTGTCGCCTGCAATAATATGCTCTGCCATATCCTGATCCTTCGCTGATAGGGCCAACATGGCCTTGGAAGCTGCCTCTAAAACGCAATGTCCCAAGGTCAAAAACTGCTGTTCCAGAAGTTGCAATTCAATCGCAAATTGTTCTCTCATCTTAGCTTGTCCTTTCCTTAACCAAAGCGGCCCGAAATATAATCTTCTGTTCGTTTATCTTTTGGATTGGTGAAAATATCGATGGTGTCACCAAATTCACAGATTTCTCCCGTCAGGAAAAAGGCGGTTTTATCCGAAATACGT
Source organism: Streptococcus halichoeri (assembly GCF_019774635.1). NCBI lineage: Bacteria > Bacillati > Bacillota > Bacilli > Lactobacillales > Streptococcaceae > Streptococcus > Streptococcus halichoeri. The sequence goes on along the minus strand of NZ_CP081502.1, from coordinate 1,092,086 downwards.
GAGGCTTGTTGCATATTGTGGGTAACGATAATAATCGTGTACTCTTTTTTTAGATTTTGCACGAGATCCTCAATTTTTAGGGTTGAAATGGGATCCAAAGCCGAGGTGGGCTCATCCATCAATAAAACGTCAGGTTCAACAGCAAGAGCACGCGCAATACACAGTCGTTGCTGCTGACCTCCAGATAAGGACATGGCACCCTTGTTTAGGCTGTCTTTAACCTCCTCCCAAATGGCTGCGCTTCTTAAGCTTTTTTCCACCAGGGCATCCAAGACTTTTTTATCCTTAATTCCATGCGTACGCGGGCCATAGGCAACGTTATCATAGATGGACATAGCAAATGGATTGGGTTGCTGAAAAACCATGCCTACGCGCTTGCGAAGGTTGTTTAAATTCATGTTTTTATCGTAAATGTTGGTGTCATCTAAAAAGACTTCTCCTTCAATGTGGCAATTAGGCACCAAGTCATTCATCCGATTCAGAGTTTTAAGAAAGGTTGATTTGCCACAACCAGATGGGCCAATCAGCGCTGTAATTTGCCCCTCAGGGATGGTGATGGAAACCTGCTTTAAGGCTTGAAAGTCCCCATAATACAAATCTAAATTGTTAACACAAAAAGTTCCCATTCTTAAGCCGCTCCTTTCACGAGACGTCGAGATAATAAACTAGAGGTGGCATTAATGACTAAGACGGTAATAATCAAAATCACACCTGTGGCATAGGCTTCATTAACATGCAAACCTTCACTAGAGAGCATGTACATGTGTAAAGCCAAGGAACGACCTGACGACAAAAGACTAGTTGGCGTATTCGTTGAAGTTCCCAAGGTATACATGAGGGCAGCTGTCTCACCGACAATCCGACCGATTGCTAAAATAACACCTGATAAGATCCCAGGCATAGCCACTGGCAAAACAATTTTAAAGACGGTACGTAATTTACCGGCCCCAAGCCCAAAGCTTGCCTGCCGCATGCTATCACTGACTGCTAGTAGGGCTTCTTCGGTAGAGCGAATAATCACGGGTAACACCATAATAACTGAGGTTAAAATCCCCGACAGCAACGAATACTGCAAGCCCAGAAAGATAACAAAGAAAAGCATCCCAAAGAGCCCAAAAACAATAGAAGGAATGCCCGCTAGAGTATCTGCAGCAATCCGAATGACTCTCACCCAAGGCGAGGTTTTTGGAGCGTATTCAACCAAGTAAAAGCCAGCAAAAATACCAATCGGTAGGGCTAAAATAAGAGAGCCAAATACCAAAATCAAGGTAGAGATAATGGCAGGCATCAAAGATACATTGTCACTGGTATATTTCCAGACAAATAAATTAGCAGTAATATGGGGTAGACCATTGGCTAAAATAAATCCAATGATTAAAAAGAGAGAACCAAATGTTAGAAGGGCAAAGAAATAGACTAAAGCTTTCAAAATGGGTTTACTCATGCACCGCTTTTCCTTTCATGTAAGCAAAGATGGCATTGATAATCAAGATAAAGACAAATAAAACGGCTGACGTGGCAATCAAAGCCTCACGGTGCTGACCAGAAGCATAGGCCATTTCTAAAACAATATTTGTGGTCATTGTCCGCGTCCCAGCAAAGAGGCCACTCGGAATAATCGGTTGGTTACCTGCAACCAGAATCACTGCCATAGTCTCACCAATAGCTCGGCCCACTCCTAGAATCACCGCTGAGAAGATGCCCGATTTTGCTGCGGGTAAAATCACACTGAAAATCGATCGCTCATGGCTAGCTCCTAGGGCTAGACTACCAGCATAATAAGCAGACGGAACTGTGCGGATGGCTGATTCTGACAGGCTAATAATGGTTGGCAAGATCATAATGCCTAGTAAGAGCGAAGCTGTCAGGACACTCATGCCATTACCAGAAAATGAACCAATCCAAGGCACCAGCAATTGTAAGCCAAAAAAACCATAGACAATGGACGGGATCGCTGCCATCAGGTTCACCGCCGATTTTAAAAAGGCATAGATCTGTTTAGGACAGTAATAAACCATAAAAACAGCAGTAAAAACACCGGTTGGAACACCTAGGGCAATAGCTCCGATCGTGATGAATACCGAACCCACAATCATGGGCAAAATACCATAGCTTGCCGGTGTATTAGAGGGCGACCAGTCATTACCTAATAAAAAGTGACTGATACCATATTTTCCAATAAACGGAAGACCATTCATAAAGATAAAGATACAGATTAAGAAGATGGCCAGGATAGCAGTTGCTGCGCTGAGAAAAAAGATTATCCGGAAAAACTCTTCTTTAAAGGTTTGTTTTTTCACGCTGTGTCCTTTCTAAGGATATAAAAGCAAGGGAGACAAATCGCCCCCTCACCCTTTTTCTACTGACCTATTTCACATTCTCCCAAGAAGTTGTTTTGCCACTGAAAATGTCAGCAACAGCACTCATACTTATTTTTTGTAATGCATTAGCTTTATTGACTACAAGAGCTATCCCATCAAGAGCTATGGCATCATGCTTAAGTGTCTTTCCTTCGTCTGGGGTCAATTCGCGAGAGACCATGCCAATATCTGCTGTTTTTTCTTTTGCAGCAGTAATGCCAGCAGACGAGCCATTGGCAGTGATGTCAATCGTAACGCCTGGATTTTCTTTCTTATAAGCCTCAGCTATTTTTTCCATCAGTGGGGCTACTGAGGTTGAGCCAACCAGCGATAGTTTACCAGACATTTTTTGTGAGCTATAATCTGCACCTTGTGTTTTGGCTTTAACATATTTATTTTCAGCAACCACTTTTTGTCCTTCTTTTGAATGAATGTAAGTGATAAAATCTTTACCTAGTGTTGAGAGGCTATCATTGTAAACAATATTAAACGGTCTTTGCAAAGGATAATCACCATCTAAGACAGTCTTGGCGGTGGCTTCTACACCATCTACTTTTAATGCTTTAACATTTTTATTGAGTGAGCCTAAGGAAATATAGCCAATCGCATTTTTGTTACCAGAAACGGCAGAAATCACTCCTTCGGTGCTGTTTTGGACCACTGCCGATTTGGTCGTATTATCGGTTTCTTTCCCACCACTTTTCTTTAGCAAGCCTGTGATTTCAGTAAATGCTCCGCGGGTCCCTGAGCCATTTTCACGTGTGACAACATCAATCTTTTTGGTTGCTCCTCCTTCTCCAGCGCCAGCTGAATGATTCCCACAGGCTGCAAGGCCTAAGCCAGATAAACCAAGTGCTGCTAAGATAAGCATTTTTTTCATTTTCATAATAACCACCTTTATATGGATTTTAAACATTTTCTTGTAGCTTGACTACATTTATAGTCTACCAAGCTATTGTAAAGATTGAGGCCTGATTTTGGTAAAGATTTGGTAAAGATTTCAAAAATCAGCAAAAAAACCTACTAAGATCGGCTTAGTAGGCAATGCGTTTTTGTCAATACAAGCTAGCAGGGCTGTTACGCTTTTGATGAGGGTGGTTCTGCAATCATTTGTTTAGGTAAGGTGATGGTAAAATCACTTCCTTGGCCCAACTGACTATCAACCTGAATAGTCGCACCAAGCAAGTCACTGAGTTCTTTGACAATGGCTAGGCCTAAGCCGGTGCCGCCGCTTTGGCGACTGCGTCCCTTGTTAACCCGATAAAAGCGTTCAAAAATACGTTCTAATTCATGCGTTTTAATGCCAATACCTGTATCAGAGACAGTAATTTTAAGTTCTTCATTAAGCCATTGCGTCTTAATCTTAATAGTCCCACCCTGATCTGTGTAGCGAATAGCATTTGACAGTAAATTTAACAAAATCTGCGATAAAACGTATTTATCAGTTTGGAGAACACAATCACCGGCCAATTGATAATGCAAGTGGAGCTGTTTTTGGCTTAATTGTGGCGTCATGCTCTGCCCAATGTAGGTTAAAAAATCATTAATGAGAAACCTGCTGGTTTGAATTTGTATTTTTGCAGCCTTAGACAAGGTGAGCATATGTTCAACAATACGTTCTAAGCGCAAGCTTTCATTATAGATAATCTCTAAAAATTCTTCTTGAGTCTTTGACTCGGTTTCTGGCATTTCCTTTAAGGTTTCAGCAAAACCTTTGATAGAGGTAACCGGCGTTCGCAGTTCATGTGAAGCATTAGAAATGAAATCCATATTTGTTTTTTCATAACTTCTGATGGTGGTTAAATCATAGAGCAAAACCAGCACTTGTGTGACCTGATCACGATTGGTAAGAATAGGAATGGCTGAAACCTCCAAGATTAGATCGTTATCATCAAGGCCTGCCAATTCTTTTTTGATCATCTTTTTCTTATCAAAAGCCTCATTGATCAATGCTTTAACATCCATACGACGAATGTCAGCAAGCATCCTAATCGGATGCTTTGTTTTGGGAAAATAGCTGGGCAGAGATTGACTTTGTAAGAGAACCGTGCGGTCTTTGCTGACCAAAAGCATCCCCATAGTCAAGTGGGACAAGAGGGCTTCAAGATGCTCTGACATGGTTTCTTTTTCAAGACTTAGAGCTGCTAGCTGGCTTTTGACTTGCCAATAGTCCTTAGCAAATGCTTTTAAATCGCTCTGCTTATCAGCAATAAAAGAAACGGGGTTGGCTTGCTGTCGAACGGCCAATAAATGAAATGCCTCTTGCCAGGCAAATAAAGACTTTAGGGTGTAAACCAAGCTGAGACAAACAACCCCATAGCCCAGATAAAACCAGTTAGATACCTGGCTTAACATCCCACAGACGCTCATAAGAACTAACAAGAAACTTATCCCACTCAGGACAATCAAGCGCTTTTTCATTGCTATTAGTCTCCTTTAAACTTATAGCCGTAACCACGAATGGTTTCAATCAATTTGGGATTTTTTGCATCATCTTCTACTTTTTCCCGCAATTTGCCAATATGCACATCCACCAGTCGTGTTTCTTGTCCAAAATCATAACCCCAGATACGTTCTAATAAACGCTCACGCGTTAAAGTCATGTTAGGATGCTTAATCAAATATAAGAGTAGTTCAAATTCCTTGGGAGTTAACCGCAATAATTGGCCAGCCTTATATACTTCATGACGTTCTGGGTAAATGGTAATGTCCTGAATAGTGAGAGCATCATCAAGATTTTCTTCATTTTGTAAACTGGCTTTAGTATCTGTTCGCCGTAAAACTGCCTTGACACGTGCGACCAATTCTCTGGGGCTAAAGGGCTTGGTCAAATAATCATCTGCTCCTAGTTCTAAAGCGAGGACTTTATCAAACTCTTCGCCTTTGGCTGATACCATCATGATCGGGGTTTTAATGCCCTTCGCACGTAAACGTTTGCAAACTTCTATGCCATCCAATTGGGGCAGCATAATATCCAAAATGATGAAATTATAGGGCTCTGATTGAGCTAACTTTAACGCAGTCCTGCCATCACTAACCAGCTCAGTTGCATAGCCTTCCTTTTGCAAATGGTAGTCTAACAGTCGTAAAATGTGCTCTTCATCATCCACAACTAGTAACTTCTTTTTCATGTTCAACTCCTACTAAGCTCATTATAACATAAGCCAGCAAGCTTTTAACAAAATTAAGGAGTAGAAATCTCTAATCTTCAAACTTTTTAAATCTAGACGATTTGAGACGATTGGGTAAAAAGCGTAGCTATGTCCTACCAAAGCCAAAAAAGTAAAGAAATGGTTTGCCAGGGTGCTGGCTGTTGTGATTAAGCCTCCCTACACCCTTGGGTTTTTAATTCCTGACAAAAGAGATGAGCTTGTACACTTTACTCTTTTGATACGAGGGTAACTTTAGGAATAGCTTAAGGTTAGTTTGGTAACCTAATCCTAGGGTTAATAAGGTTAAGAGAGAGCACATTATCATTATCCTCTACAGCTTTCACTTTCCTTTTAGCCCTATTTGATAGTATAATGGTACTAGTAACATTAGAAAGTTGGTTTTTTAGATGGCTATAACACATAAAAAAAATGATGAATTAGAAAAAATGATGGCACAATTTGCCAATATTCCTGGTTTTGATAAGCCTTTAGAAGTTGATACCGATGGTAAGATTATTCCTAATCCAGCCAAGGAGAAGCAACCCCATAATGAGTTGTAAGAAACTACTTTGTGCCACGGGCCCAAAAAGGAGGTTGATATAGCAATGAGCCTTTTTTCACAACTTCCGCCTAGTGTGCTTCAATGGTTTGCTATTTTTATCTCCATTATTATTGAAGCCCTCCCCTTTGTCCTTTTAGGAACAATTCTGTCTGGGGTGATTGAAGTCTATGTGACTCCAGAAGTGGTCCAGCGTTACTTGCCCAAACAAAAGTTTTTACGAATTCTCTTTGGAACGTTTATTGGCTTTGTTTTCCCTTCCTGTGAATGCGGAATCATTCCTATTATTAACCGTTTCCTTGAAAAACAGGTACCTAGCTATACAGCTGTGCCTTTTTTAGCAACTGCACCAATTATTAATCCTATTGTGCTTTTTGCTACCTATTCGGCTTTTGGAAATTCGCTGCGGTTTTTAGTATTGCGCTTAGTAGGGGCAACGATTGTAGCTATTGCTTTGGGGATTATGTTAGCCTATCTCACAGATGAGGCCATTTTAAAAGAAGACGCAAAACCAAGCCATCTTCACGATTATTCCCATGAAAAATGGTACCGCAAAATCTATCTGGCTCTGCTCCATGCTATTGATGAATTCTTTGATACGGGCCGCTATCTAGTTTTTGGAACCTTGATTGCCTCTGCGATGCAAATCTATGTGCCAACGCGTATTCTAACAACGATTGGTCATAATCCCTTAACAGCTATTTTAATCATGATGCTCTTAGCCTTTATCCTATCCTTGTGCAGTGAAGCGGATGCTTTTATTGGGGCTTCTTTATTATCAACCTTTGGCATAGCACCAGTCCTAGCCTTCTTGCTGATTGGACCCATGGTTGACATTAAAAACCTTATGATGATGCTCAAGGCCTTCAAAGGGAAGTTTATCGGCCAATTCATTGGTCTTTCAGTTGTGATGATTATTCTGTATTGCCTGGGGATCGGAGGTCTTCGCTTATGATTCGATTTTTAATTCTCGCTGGTTACTTTGAATTGACCATGTACTTAGAATTATCAGGTAAATTGGACCAATACATTAATATCAAATATTCTTATTTAGCTTATATATCAATGGTCTTGTCTTTCATTCTCGCATTGGTACAACTCTATTGCTGGATGAAAAATTGTAAGGTGCACAGCCATTTATCCGGAAAATGGGCCAAGCTAACCAGTCCGATGATTCTTGTTTTTCCAGTTTTGGTTGGGTTATTGGTGCCAACGGTGAGTTTGGACTCAACTACCGTTCAAGCCAAGGGCTATACTTTCCCGCTAGCAGCTGGCTCAACCAGCTCTGGTATCAGTCAAGACGGCACACGGGTGCAATACCTAAAGCCCGATACGAGCCTCTATTTCACCAAATCAGCCTACCAAAAAGAAATGCTAGCTGAGCTCAAAAAATATAAGGGGACCAGCCCGCTGACCATCACAAGTGCTAATTATATGGAAATTATGGAGCTTATTTACCTTTATCCTGAGGAATTCAGTAATCGGGATATTCGCTATACTGGCTTTGTCTTTAATGAACCAGATCATGAGGGTTACCAGTTCCTCTTTCGCTTTGGGATTATCCACTGTATCGCGGATTCAGGGGTTTATGGTTTATTAACAACAGGCGAACAAACACACTTTGCCAATAATACATGGTTGACAGTGAGTGGTCGTATCACTACGGAATATAATGCTAAGTTGGAGCAAACGCTTCCTGTCTTACATATTCAGCACGTTGAAGAAAAAGCCCAGCCGAAAAATCCCTATGTTTATCGTGTTTTCTAAAAACTTGCATGCCTCAATAACTTCAGATTGAAAAAAAGCTTGCTTAAGCCAATTCTTCAATCTTTTTTTGAGCCATAAAAAAACTCTTAGAAGCGCTAAAAAGCAGCTTTTCTAAGAGTTTATTGCTAGTCACGAATGCAAGGCAAAGTCCTTGTTTTCTTAAAAGTTTGGCAAAAGTCTAGCAGACGTTTCCAGCTAGTAAATCCTTTTTAAAGGCTTATTAAAAATCTAGCAGACACTTACAGCTAGCCAGGCCTTTAGCGGGGGCTAGTCAGGGCGGTCATCCAGCAGCTACAGCTTTTCGCCAAACAGCTAAGCCACAGGGCAACTGCGGAGCGGTTTTAGGCTTTAGCTAATGGCCTGTAACACTCAAGGAGGACTTGACGCTTTTTTGTGTTCTTCTTACCTAACACTAGAGAATGCCCGTTAACAGCCCTCTCATAAACTCCTCAGAGTTAAAGACACCAATATCATCGATTTTTTCCCCAAAGCCGATTAATTTAACAGGAATGTCCAACTCTTGACGAATGGCTAAAACAACGCCTCCTTTGGCTGTACCATCAATCTTTGTTAAAATTAATCCGGTCAAAGGCGTGATTTTAGAGAATTCTTTGGTCTGGCTAAGCGCATTTTGCCCAGTGGAAGCATCAAGAGCAAGTAAGGTTTCATGTGGGGCATCTGGCACTACACGTTTGATGATACGGCCAATTTTTTCCAGCTCAGCCATGAGATTTTCCTTGTTTTGCAAGCGGCCAGCCGTATCAATCATCAAGACATCAATCTTCTCTGCCACTGCTTTTTCCACACCATCAAAGACCACAGAAGCCGGATCGGCTTTTTCTGGGCCCGTAACTACGGGAACAGCCACCCGGCGGCCCCATTCTGCTAACTGAGCCACTGCTCCGGCCCGAAAGGTATCTGCTGCCACCAACATCACCTTTTTGCCTTCTTGCTTGTATTTGTAAGCCAATTTTCCAATCGAAGTGGTCTTACCAACGCCATTTACTCCCACAAACAACATCACCGTCAAACCAGGCTGCAGGTTGATTGTCTCTTTATAGGTCCCATCTTTTTCATAGATAGCGACTAATTTTTCAATGATGACTCGCTTAAGGGCTTCTGGTTTTTTCGCATTTTCGAGCTTGGCTTCTTGACGCAGAGCATCGGTCAACTCTGTCGCGACGGTCACCCCAACATCAGACAAAATCAACATTTCTTCTAATTCTTCAAAGAAATCTTCGTCAACCTTACGAAAAGTTGCAAAAAAACTATTGAGTCTGGCTGAAAAACCCGAGCGAGTTTTGGACAAGCTTCGCTTGTACTTGTCTTCTTCTGTCTCGGTCATCGCTGGCGCTGTTTGACTTGGCTCGGTCGCTGCCTCGGTGCTATCATCCTTAGTGTTAGCAGGTGTGTTTGACAGCTCAAGGTCATCAGCTGACTCTGTAGCATCACTTGTCCCACCAAGAGGAACAGGTTCTGATGTTTGTGCCTTGGCAGACTGGGCTAACTCAGGTTCCACACCTTCAAAGTCACCTGGTACAGCAAAAATCGCTGCTTCCTTCAATACTGGCTCAGGTTCTGGTTTGGCTACCGGCTCAGCTGGTTCCTCAGTGGCCACTTGCTTAGCTGCATCTGCTTTATTCCCACCGCCCTGCTCTGAGTGGACGGACTGTGGTTTTTCTTCAGGCTCAAAGTGACCTTCTGGCTCTGGTCTACCACTTGGCTCGTTGGTCACAACAGAAGGCTTAGCCTCTTGTTCTTCAGGTGTTGTTTGGCTTTCTTCTGCTACCGTTTCTTGAAGGGGGGCTTCCTTAGCGGACTGAGTCTCTTTTTTTTGCTTTTTATTTCCAAATAATCGATCAAATAATCCCATTATATCTCCTTAGCTAGAATATAGGTTTCAATAGCTTCTGCTACACCGGATGCGTCATTACTATGTTGTGTCACCTGATCAGCTACCGCCTTAATCGAAGGCACCGCATTGGCCATGGCCACGCCCAAGCCAGCCCATTTCAGCATAGTATAATCATTAGCCTCATCGCCCATGGCCATAACATTTTCAGGTAAAAGGCCAAGGTGCTCACACAAAAGGGCTAAACCAAAGGCTTTATGAATGCCTTTTGGCATGATTTCAAATATAATATCTCGTGATTTGAACGCCTCATAGTGGTCATATATGGCCCCTGGTAAGTGAGCTAGCTGCTGATCTAAATAATCAGCATCCGTCACACTAACAACCTTATTATATATAATATTTGGGTCTAAGTCATCTAAAGAATCACACGTGACAAAGGCCAAGGCCGGATTAGCTAGATGATACTGAGACTGACAGCCATCTTGACCTGCTATACTATAGACCCGACCCTCACTCAAAATATCAGTGGGAATGTTCAAATGGTACAAGGTCTGATGAATGTCTCTCACCTGATCAAAAGTTAAACTGGATTTAGCTAAAATCTCACCCGAATTACGTTGGACCAAACCACCGTTAAAGGTAATACTGTAATGTTCTGGGCCTGTAAGTACTAACTCAGTCAATAAGCCTTCGATGGCTTTAAGGGGCCGACCCGTTGTGATGACCACCTGCACACCAGCTGCTTGTGCTTGTCGGATCGCTTTTTGATTAGCCTGAGTTACTCTTTTATCGGTGGTTAATAAGGTCCCGTCAAGATCCAGAGCTAGCAGTTTAATGGGCTTCATCTCGAACCATCCTTTCTAGATACTGTAAAACAGCCTGACTATTGCAATGGCCAATCAGCTCATCAGCCACAGCCTTTATTTCAGGACGGGCATTGGCAGTAGCTATGGCTTTCCCTGCACAGGTTAGCATTTGCAGATCATTGAAATTATCCCCAAAAGCAAGGGTTTGATTCAAGGACAAGTCAAGTGCCTGACAAAGATGCTGTAAACCAAACCCTTTATTGACCTCTGATAGCATCACATCAATGGAATCAAAACCAGTGGTGACAGCTGTCGCATAAGGTAATGCCTGATCTAACCAGTCACTCCCTAGTAAAACGGTAGCATCAGTAAAGCTTGTGGTCATTTTAAAAATGAGGTCCTCATCCATAAGGTCATAGGTCTCAATGATTTGAACATTGGCATAGTAGTGCTTCATCTTCTCAATATAAGCAGGCGACGTTCCCTCAAGGATATAGCTAGCCTTTTGACCTGAAAAGAGCATACCAGCCGAGCCATGGTAAGGATTAGCTTTAATCTTCGCAGCAACCTCAAGGTATTGCGACTTAGACAGCGCATCCGAAAAAACAACTCGGCCCTGGTACTGCACCAAAGACCCATTCTCAGCAATAATGGCAATCTGATCTAAAAAGTCTTCAAAGAGGCGATTAATGGCCAACAAGGAACGGCCACTAGAGACAGCAAAAATAATCCCTGCCTCTTGGAGTTTTGGCAAAAGGCGGGCTAAGCGGTCCTTATCATAGGTCCCATCCTCTCTTAAGAAAGTTCCGTCCATATCTGTTGCTACTAATTTAATCATCTCATACCCTACTAATTTTTTGAGTTATGTCTCTTTATTATAACATAGAAGCTTGGAAATGGAGTAACAGGGCTTAAGACAAGACTTAAATCATTTCTTTTTTTGAACTTGGTCAGCTACTTCTTGGGAAAAAACCAGTATCACTTAGTCGACCTTAAAAACAAAAAGTGTTAAGCATTTGAACACAAATGAGCTAACTTAATATTATGAGCACATTTCAGATCATTCATAACTATGACCATCAAAGGCAGGTAAAAATTAGTAGAGCTTCCTAATCAAGCAAATACATAGCCGTCTAAACAACCAACAGCCCTATCAGCATCCTAAACATCATCAAAAAACACAGTGAAGCTCCTTTTCTATCAAGGAGCTTCGCTATGCTTTAGGCTGTTTTAGTGATAAGGTTAATTAGTTCACATAATCTAATTCTTGTGATTCTTTTAGCTTAACTGAAACAATTTTGGAAACGCCGGATTCTTGCATGGTTACGCCATAGATGCTATCTGCGGCAGCCATGGTTCCCTTACGGTGAGTGACCACAATGAATTGGCTGTCTTTGTCAAAACGGTTGAGGTAATCCCCAAAGCGTTTGACATTGGCTTCATCAAGTGCTGCTTCGACTTCGTCTAAGATGACAAATGGAATCGTCTTTACACGGATAATGGCAAATAATAGTGCCAAAGCCGATAAGGCTTTTTCACCACCTGACATCAGATTCAAGGATTGGATTTTTTTGCCTGGTGGTTGCACTGAAATCTCCACCCCCGATGCCAATAAATCTTTTTCTGTTAGAATCAAATCGGCAGAACCTCCGCCAAACATTTGCTTAAAGGTTTCTTTAAAGCTCTGACGAATGGCTTCAAAGGTCACTTTAAATCGGGCTTTTACCTCACTATCCATCTCCTCAATGGTCGAAAGTAGCATGTCACGCGCCTTAAGCAAATCAGCCTTTTGGCTGTTTAAAAAATTCAGACGCTGGCTGACTTCGTCATATTGTGCGATAGCATCCAAATTGATTGGTCCTAGGTTTTTGATGGCTTTTTGCAAGTGCCGTAAACTTTCTTTGGCTGCTACGGGTTCGCTGATTGCCTGCGCTAGCGATTTTGCTTCTTCAAAGGTGAGTTGGAAATCCTCTGACAAGGTGGTCGCTGCTTGTTTTAGGCGCTGGCTGATTTGTTCATTATCAGCCTCCCATTTGGTTTGCTGGCGAATATAGGCCTCGTTTTTTTGTTGTTCTTGTTGGAGTTTTTCTTCAAGTTCTTCTACTTGTGCTTGATAATCCTCTTGCTCGATCCGCAATTGAACCAGGCGCATTTCTTCGGCAGTTTTACGCTCACTAACAGCTTGCGCTTTGGCCTTTAATTCTGGCAGCTGATCAGCTTGATGCTCATCACTAGCTTGTGATAATGACCGGTTGAGCGCTAGTATCTCAGCTTGCACCTGCTCGATGTCTGTCTCTAAGCGTACTAAATTGCTTGTTTCGTAGCGTTGCTCATTTTGCAAATCACGCTCTTGTAATCTAGACTCGGCTAACTGCTGAGTTAGCTCTGCTTTTTTGGCATTAAGCGCCGTCTTATCATTTTTGATTTGATCAATGGCCTGCGTCAGCTGGGTCTTTTGTTCCTGAATGGTTTGCAGGGCCTGTTCGGTCTTTTCTTTTTGCTTTTGACGGGTATCTGAGGTCTGATTAGTGTGTTGCTTGTCCATCATGGCTAAGAGTGCCTTAGCTTCCGTCAACTGTTCTTGGGTTTGCTGCTGGTTAAATTCGGCTTTTTGCAGTTCCAAACGGGCCTGTTCCCCCTGCTCTTTAACCTTCTGTTGTTGCTCGCTTAGGTTCTGAAGGTTGGTCTGCAGTTTTTCGACCAGGGTCTCGTGTTGCCACAGTTGGGTCTCAAGCTTGGTCAGGTCACTAGTGATCTGGTCTAATTCAGGCTTAATAAAGGTCGTATTATTTTGACGAAGGGAACCGCCTGAAAAAGAGCCACCTGGTCGCAACTCGGTTCCATCCAGCGTGACAATCCGGATCGCATAGCGGAGCGCTTTAGCTGCCTTATTAGCATGATCAACCTGATCAAAGATAGCAGTGGTTCCTAAAAGATTTGCAAAAATAGCAGATAGGTCACTCGAATAGCTAACCAGCTCTTGGGCTGTCCCTAGATAGCCAGGGCTCTTAGCAAGCACTGCCTGGAGGTGATCGGCTAAATGGCGTTCTTTAAGGGTCGTTAAGGGTAAAAAGGTGGCCCGGCCCAAGCGTTTTTGCTTCAAATAGTTGATGGCTCGCTTAGCTGATGCTTCATCAGCTACAATAATATGCTGGCTGCTAGCGCCCAGCGCTATTTCTAAGGCCGTTTGATAGCGAGGTTCAAACGTCAAATGCTCACTAACTGCCCCAAGAATGCCGCCTAGGCTAGCGGCCTCCTGGAGAACGGCGCGCACTCCAGCATAGAATTGGCTGTGATTCTTTTGAATCGCCTCTAAACTAGCCTTCTTGGCTTGCTTTGCCTTTTTATCATCTAAGCAGTTAAATAAATCTTGTTGAGCAGTTTGGTAATGAGATTGTTCTTGTTCAATCGTCTTGGTTAGCTGCTGATACTGATCAAGTAAGGTTTGTACCTGTGCTTGACAAGCTTTAAGCCTCGTGCTTCGCTCCTGGTTGTCTGCTTCTAGGTCTTCAACTCTAGCGCGAACCTGTTGCTCTTGACTCAGCCGCTCCTCTTGTGATGCTTCTTCGGTTGCTAACTCAGACTGAATCACAGTCAATTGGTTGGACAAATCCGCTTCTTGCTTCATTAGTTGCACATAGTCTTCGCGCAGCTGTTCAATCAACTGGTCCGGATCACCAGCAAATTTGGCTACCTCATCAGTTAGGCTAGCGACCTGAGCCTGAATGGCAGTTAGTTGTCTGCTCAACTCTGTGAGCTGGGCTTGTTTGGCTGCCTGATCGGTCTGTAAGGCTGCCAAATTTTGCTCAAGCTGGGCTAAACGCTGACTGCTTTCTTGACGCTTTTCTGCCTTTTGATGACTGTCTAAGGTAATCAACTCAATCTGACGCTCACAATCGCCCAAGCGCTTGGTTAACTGAAGCAGATTGGTCTGCTTTTCTTCCGACTCGCTTTGCAATTGCTGGCGCTTTTGCTTAAGATGCTGATGCTTAGCTTCAAGCGACTCGCGCATCAGGTAGTATTCCTTGAGCTCTGCTTGCAAATTAGCCAGGTTTTTAGCCAGCTCGGCTTGCTTAGCTTGATTGCCTGTAATATCATACACAAGCAAATCAAGTTGAGCTTGTTTACGTTTTGCTTCTAAGCTTTGAAATTGGCGAGCCACCTCCGCTTGCTTTGCCAAAGGAGCCAGCTGGTTTTCCAATTCATAAACAATATCATCTAGCCGATCAACATTGGCCTGGGTCTGATCCAATTTGTGTTTGGTTTCTTTTTTACGTGTCTTGTACTTTAAAACCCCAGCTGCCTCTTCAAAGATAGCGCGACGCTCTTCTGGCTTACTGTTAAAAATCTCTTCAACCCGACCCTGGGAAATAATAGAGAAAGAATCCCGCCCCAAACCAGTGTCTAAGAACAAATCATGAATATCACGAAGGCGCACTTTTTTGCCTGCAATTAAATAATCACTATCGCCATTTCGATAAATGTGGCGTTCCACTCGGATTTCCTTAGGGGCATTGCTGATAAAGCCATCAGAATTGTCAAGGACTACTGCCACCTGAGCAAAATTTAAGGGACTTCGTTTTTCTGTCCCTGCAAAAATAACATCTGGCATCTTACCACCACGAAGGCTCTTGGCACTGGATTCTCCCAATGCCCAACGCAAGCTTTCTGTAATATTACTTTTGCCCGAACCATTAGGGCCAACAACAGCTGTAACCCCACGGTCAAACTCAACTTTGGTTTTATCGGCAAAGGATTTAAACCCTTGCATTTCAATTTCTTTTAAAAACATCTAACCCTCTTTCGAGTTTTGCCAATGCTATCTTAGCGGCATCTTGTTCTGCTAATTTTTTTGAGCGGCCTTGCCCTTGACTCAAAGGTTCTTGGTTAACCAGTACTTCAACGGTAAAGGCTTTGGCGTGGGCTGGACCTTCTTCGGCAATAACCTGATAATCAATAGTAACATCACCATGGGCTTGTAAAAGCTCTTGAAGACTTGTTTTGTAATCCTTGACGCGCTCATAGTTGCCTTTTTCTACTTGGGGAATCATCACCTGCTCTAAAAATTGCCGGACTTGCTCAACGCCTTGGTCCAATAGCAAAGCACCCAAAAATGCTTCAAACAGATCACCTAAAATGGTATCGCGGTTGCGACCGCCAGATTTTTCCTCTCCCTTGCCTAATTTGATAAATTCATCAAAGGAACAGTAGCGTGAAAAACCAGCCAGACTCTCTTCGCGCACAATCATCGAACGCATCTTAGACAAATCACCTTCAGGCTTATGAGGATATTTGGTAAAGAGGTACTCTGAGATAATTAATTGGAGAACGGCGTCTCCTAAAAATTCCAAACGTTCGTTATGTGAAATGTTTAGGAGGCGATGTTCGTTTGCGTATGAAGTATGAGTAAAGGCAGTTTCAAGCAAAGCTTTGTTTGTAAAATGAATGCCAAAAGCGTGGTATAAGACCTTCTCAAGTTTTTCCATGTTTTCTCCTTTTGCTGATGTCTACAGACCATCTTATTATAGCAAAAATTAGGTAAAAAATCCGCTTCGATTCTGTAACCAAAGCAGATTTTAGCTCTTATTTTTAAATATCTGTTAACGGACAAGCCGTATCTGGTGATGTGTCTAAGACTGTAAAATCAGAGCCAACTGCCAAATCAGCCTGAGCCAGTTGATTTTCCATCGTCATATGGGCCAACTCTTTGATATTGTTTTCTTTGGACAGGTGACCAAGATAGATTTTCTTGGTTTTGTAGCCCATGCTACGAATCATTGCACCAGCACCGTCTTCATTTGACAAATGTCCATGGTCTGATAAGATGCGCTGTTTGAGCGGCCAAGGATAAGAGCCTGCTCGCAAAATCTCAACATCATGATTTGATTCGATGAGATAACCGTCAGCATTTTCGATTAAGCCACTCAAACGATCACTAACATAACCTGTATCTGTCAACATAACAAAAGACTTATTATCTTTCATAAAACGATAAAACTGTGGGTCAATAGCGTCATGACTAACACCAAAACTCTCAATGTCAATATCGCCAAATGTTAGCACCTTATCACGTTGAAAAATATGTTTTTGAGCAAAATCAAGTTTTCCGAGCATATTGCGTTGGTCAATAGCCTGCCAAGTTAGCTCATTGGCATAGACATCAAGCTGATACTTGCGGGCTAAAACACCAACACCTTTGATGTGATCAGAATGCTCATGTGTGATTAAAATAGCATCTAAATCTTCTGGGCGTCGATCTATTTCAGCTAATAGGCTCACGATTTTTTTCCCTGTCAGTCCGGCATCAATCAAAAGGCGCTGCTTTGGCGTCTCCAAATAAAAGCTATTTCCAGTAGAGCCTGAAGCTAATATACTATACTTAAAGCCGTTTGTCGTCATTATTTAGTCTAAATCATCCTCCCATTCATCATAACTAACAGCATCCTTATCATAAGGCAAAACAATGGTAAAGGTTGAGCCCTTGCCATAGTCGCTCTTTGCCCAGATAAAACCATGATGCTGCTTAACAATTTCTTTAGCAATGGCTAGGCCAAGTCCCGTCCCGCCTTGGGCCCGACTTCTTGCCTTGTCTACCCGATAAAACCGATCAAAAATTAATGGTAAATCTTTCTTTGGAATGCCCAAGCCTTCATCAGAGATTGATACAATTAATTGGGTATCAGTCGTCTTCATTTTAACTGTTATTTCCCCCCATCTGGCGAATACTTAATAGCATTATTCAAGATATTTTCAATAACCTGTGTCATTTTATCATTATCAATCTCTAGCCAAATCGAGGTTAAGGGATAATCGCGCACAATGTCGTAAGTTTTGCCTGTACCAGATGTATTTTGTGTGCGAACTAAATCAAAACGATTTAAAATTGACGTCATAAAGGCCGTAAAATTAGTCATTTCAACTGCTAACTGGGTAACCTGGTTGTCAATACGAGAAAGATTCAACAAGTCAGAAATCATCCGCATCATCCGGTTGGTCTCATCAAGTGAGACCTTGATGAAGCTTGGTGCAATCTCTTCTTTAAGAGCGCCTTCATCCAGCGCTTCCAAATAAGACTTAACTGAAGTTAGTGGCGTTCGCAACTCATGGCTGACATTTGAGACAAACAACCGCCGTTCACGCTCTTCTTTTTCTTGTTCTGTTGTATCATGCAAGACAACAATCAAACCAGAGATGAAGCCGCTTTCGCGACGATTGAGCGCAAAACGTAAACGCAAGGAAATGAATTCACCCGTTTCATCACGGCGATTAAGGGTCACAATCGGGGTTTTTGACACCAAATCACGATAAGAATACGGCGTCTCACTATCAACCAAAAGGTCCGTAATGGATAAGTCTAAGGCTTGCTCCTTAGTTAAATCCAACTGTTTTTGGGCCGTTTCATTAATCATGGTAATCTTACCCGAACGATCTGTCGCCAAGACCCCGTCGGTCATATAAGCTAAGATACTGGCCAAGCGGTTCTTTTCTTGTGCTAAATTTTCATGAGTTAGGCGAAATACATCTGATAGGTCATTAAGTTGATAGGACAAATCCATCAACTCAACATCAGCTTTAACATCAATGTCATCGGTATAACGGCCATTGATCAAATCACGAATCTTGTGGCTCAGCAAACGAATAATGCGGGCATTACGAAAATCACGCACAGCTAAGTAAACAAAATAAATGGCTACAAAAACCAGCAATAAAAGAATGGCTAATTCAAATAATGACAGGTTTCCGATAATGTCTTTAGTCATATGCTTTCATAAAGTAACCGACGCCGCGACGGGTTAAGATATATTCGGGGCGACTCGGTGTGTCTTCAATCTTTTCGCGCAGACGACGTACCGTCACATCCACGGTGCGCACATCGCCAAAGTAGTCATAGCCCCATACCGTTTCTAGCAAATGTTCGCGCGTCATCACTTGGCCCATGTGTTTAGCTAAATGGTAGAGCAATTCAAATTCACGGTGGGTTAATTCAACTTCCACGCCACGCTTTTTAGCGACAAAGGCATCTGGCACAATTTGCAAATTGCCAATGGTCATCTCTTGATTGCCAAGTGATGCATTTTCTTCAGCGACAGCTGTTTCAATCGTCTCCGTACGACGGAGGTGAGCTTTGACGCGCGCAAGCAATTCCCGGTTAGAAAAAGGCTTGGTAACATAATCATCAGCCCCTATCTCTAGTCCAATGACCTTGTCAAATTCGCTATCTTTTGCTGATAACATAATAATGGGGATATGACTTGTTTTGCGGATTTCTTTGGCAACCTCTAGACCATCCAATTCTGGCAGCATCAAGTCAAGGATGACCAAATCAGGTTTTTCGGCTTCATACAAAGCTACTGCTTCGCGCCCATCAAAAGCGGTGATGGTTTCATAGCCTTCCTTTGTTAGGTTAAATTTAATGATGTCTGAAATAGGCTTTTCGTCATCGACAATAAGAACTTTTTTCATTTTTGTACCTCAATCATTTAGCGTTTGACCTTTTCACTTGTATCATCCTAAATGGTTCCGTTTCCTATTTTATCTTCATAATTATACCAGAATTTCACAGCATATGACAATATCTGTCTACGTTTTAGAGCTATGCTGTTTTGAATGGTCCCAAAACCGAAGTCGTTTGGTGATTCTGTCGCTAGTGTGTTTTAGAGCTATGCTGTTTTGAATGGTCCCAAAACCGAAGTCGTTTGGTGATTCTGTCGCTAGTGTGTTTTAGAGCTATGTTGTTTTGAATAGCTCTCAAAAGCCTGGCTTCAGGCTTGGAAAATCGCTAGGCGCAGCTGTTTGCTTTGAAGTCGCCTAGTCACTTTCATTTTCCCTGCACAAAGGCCAGCTGTGACGAAGCTTCGCACAGAGTAATTTGACTTGGAATACGCAAGCTGCCCTTTGAACCCAATAATGACTACTGCGCCCTTTGCGGGCATAAAAGCCACGGTGACTAAAATAAGACCAAGCAAAATCAGCAGAAGATCGGTGTGTCCACCAGTGCAGACGCTTTGGCGAGCGAAAGCCCTTAATCATTTGTTTACGAAAAGCAGGATCATGTCGGTACACCGGGTCAACATCTAAATCCCAGTGACGCTGGCCGCGTGTCCCGTAATTAAAGCTGGCACCATTTACCACACCGCCTTGTGTTACCTTTTCAGCATCTACTTCATTAAGAAAATGACCCTCACTAGACAAAATAAACTCCGTATGAAAATGCATGAGAAGTTTGATATTATAAGCAACTCTGGCATCTGGAAAAATAACTTGTCCATCTTTGAATGCCAGTTTATTATGCAAACGCGCCGATTCAAACACCGAATAGTCCCTTTTCTTACCTGCTAGCCAGCCTCCTTTTTTCTTTCTGAGATAATGGATTAAGGCTCTACGATCGGTCATCTGGGCTTTTTTAAAATGGCTGCGCACATACTGAGCTTGCTGACTGGAGATGATATAGCGAAACTGGTGGAGCTGACGCTCCAAGATCCCTGCCTGAGCAAGTGTCTGACCTGGATAAGTCCGATTAACCAACAAAGCAAATTCAGACCAAAATGGCGCATCTGGAGCTAACTCAGGGTGAAAATGACGCAAAATAGCTTGTGTCTGCTGTAGCTCGCCTGATAGATCTTCTTTAGGCATTGCTACCAAAGTCATAATCATCTGGAGCAGAGCTTTGCCATCGTCTAATAAATAATGCTGCTGCCAAAACGCCAAAAAGACAGGTGAGCCAATCCGATAATCAATGTCTTCTTGCCCGGCAAACAAGGCCAGATCCGCTTTTTTCCAACCGATGCTAGCCAAAAAAACTAGCTTTTTATAACGTTCCTCAATCCCTGTAAGCAAAGCCCTCTCCTTTTTTGCAGCAACTATCATCTCCATTATAGCTTAAAGTCAACCTATCAGCCAAGTAAGAAATGGTAAGAATCATTCCCGTAGTTAGTTATTCCATAGCCATCATAGCTTTTCAAACCCTCAAAAAGAAAAATCGCCACGTTAAGTAGCGATTTTTCCCTTTTGTGAGCCTCAATGAAACGTCAAAGCGTTATAATAGTTTTAAGCAAAAATCTCTATTAACGAGGTCTCACTATGAAAATTATAACACAGCTTAACCTTTTTGAAGATCAGGAACTGGGTGATTTGGAAAAAATTTTGATGGTATTAGATGGTCTTCCAGAAACGGATTTCTTTGACCAGTTAGAAGCCAAACGAAAACATGGTCGAAAAGATTACACCATCCAGTCCTATTTCATTGCCTATATTGCTAAAATAGTTCTTCAATTGGAAACCGATCAACAGTTGATTCGTCAGCTTAATATGAATAGTCAACTACGTCAAATCTGTGGCTTTGAAACCCACGGGGTTAAATTGAAAAATGGGACGATAAAACTAGTCCATGCCCCCTCTAAATCTGCTTATTCCCGTTTCATCCAGGACTTGGAAGAGGTCTGCCCTGATATTGAGGACTGGGTATTATCTGGCATATCTGAACTATATGACCTTCTTCCTAATTTCGGTGTTAACTTGGCCTTAGATGGTAAATTCATAGATAGCTATGCTAGTCCTTATGGTAAATATAAGAAAAAGAAAGATAAGCGTGCCGATTTAGATGCCGATAGTGGAATCAAACAGTGCCCTCATAAAAATGGGATGGTAACTAAAGAAACCCATTATGGCTATCGTTGTCATCTTATCGTTGATACGACCTATGAATTACCTGTGGCTTGGAGAGTAACACCAGCCTCAAAAGGGGAACCAACGGTTGCGAAAGAGCTCATCAGGAACCTCAGTCCAATGACGCTTGAAAAAGGGAAGTACCTAATGGCAGACAAAGGCTACAGTGGCAGCCCTCTTCAAGCTCTTTTGGAGGAGGCTCATATCGTCACAATCATTGATAACCCACATAAGTGGAAAAAGAATGGCACTAGGCAATATTTGGATACCGATTTGATTTATAACCAATCAGGAGAAGTGTTTTGGGTAGATGATAGAGGCCAAGCGATTCAGCTCATGTACAAGGGCTATGATTCTTCTAGTGATAGTTTACGATATGGTTTTCACCCTAAGTATCAAGATAACTGTATTTTTCGTTTAAAACGATGTGTTGAACCGATTATCTTTAATCAAGTAGCGCGAGATAGTAAGAAGTTCAAGAGGCTATACAGGAAGCGAATAGCTGTGGAGCGAGTGAATGGACGATTAGACAGAGACTTTAGGTTTGAGACCCATACTATTCGAGGGTTAAAGAAGATGAGTTTAGCTGTTGCCATGAGCTTTTTAGTCATGCTCGGCTTTGCCTTAAGGAAAGCCAAGTCAGGGACAAGGACTCACCTTGCGAGCTGGGTAGTTTAACTGGTTCAAAAAAATCACCACATAAACAAGGGGTTATTTCGCCCTTTTTTGCATTTAATTGGAAGAAAGGGCATCAGTGAATATTGTTGAGCAATTGTTAAGACAAGGAAAGTCATTATTATCTCCCTTTGGACTATAACAAATTGGACAACAATATTAACTACGGGAATGATTCGGTAAAGCTGCACCTCAAAATACCTGCCTATTAAACAAAGAGACTAAAACCGTATGAAAGTAGGGCTTTTAAACCCTAATTTCATACGGTTTTACCAATTATTAGTGGTCGCATAGCTAGCTCATGACTAGATGTGATTTAAAATTAGTTGAAATATAAGAGCACCCACTACTCCACCAACCAGTGGTCCAAACACCGGAATCCAAGCATAAGACCAATCTGAATTACCTTTATTAGGGATAGGCAGGAGTTGATGCATTAGCCTAGGGCCTAAATCACGCGCTGGATTGATGGCATAGCCAGTTGTTGCACCTAAGGAGAACCCCACTGCTGCAACTACTAAACCAACAAGCAAGGGGCCAAAACCAGCAGCTAATTTATTGGGCCCAATAGCCATGACTGTCACCACAAGGATTGCCGTACCAAGGGCTTCGCCAAAGAAGTTTGACCAAGTATGGCGAATAGCTGGTGCTGTTGAAAAACAAGATAAGATCGTAGTTGGGTCATCTGTTTCTTGCCAGTGTGGGTAATAGTGCAAATATAAGACAAGGGCCCCAAGCATCGCTCCTAACATCTGGGCCAAAAAATAGATTGGTACCTGAGCCCAAGGTAAACTGCCCACGCTAGCCAAAGCCAGGGTAACTGCTGGGTTTAAATGTGCCCCACTTATAAAGCCAGTTACATAGACAGCAATGCTGACTGCCGCCGCCCAGCCCAAAACAATGGTCACCCAACCACTATTTTGGGCTTTTGTTTTATGAAGTACACAAGCCGAGATGACCCCATCACCTAGTAGGACAAGAATAAAAGTTCCTAGACACTCGCCAATAAAGTTCATCTGATGTCTCCTTATTTTTTGATTTCTAATTCCTTTAGCTGGGCTAAAATAGCCTCTTTAGCCACTCCGGCTTGAATTAGGGCTGCAGCTGTATAAGCCCCCTCAACAATTGGTACTTTAAGTACTGTGAGCGTTTTATCAGTAACATCTGCTGCCATCTCCAAATTCATACCAGCACTGCCTAAATCATAGAAGGCTAAAAGATCGTCTTGTGGATTCGCGTCGATTTTGGCTTGCACTTGTTCAAAACTAGTACCAATGCCACCATCTTCGCTACCACCGATATAAGTAATAGCCACATCTTGAGAGACTTCCAAGAGCAGATCCACAACCCCTTGGGCAATGTTTTTTGAGTGCGATACAATCACCATTCCTAGAGCTGTCATTAGGCCACCTCCGCTTCTAGCATTGCCTCAAAAAGAAGATAAGAGGAGTAAGCACCTGGATCTATATGCCCCACAGAACGCTCTCCCAGATATGAAGCCCGCCCCTTGGTCGCTTTGATGTCTTTTGTGGCTTGAGCGAACGCTGCGACAGCTTCTTTGGTCAATTCTCCCTGGCTAAGCGCCTCAATAACGGGTTGCCAAACATCGATCATGGTTTTTTCTCCAACCTGGGCTTTGCCCCGTTTTTGAATCATCTCAAGCCCCGCTTGCAAACAGTCTATAAGAGAAGCGCCATCAGCTGCTTTAGCCATGCCCATAAAGGCCGAACCATAAAGAGGACCTGATGCACCACCGACTTTGCTGACTAGTTGAGTTGCGATTATTTTAAAAACATCGCTAGCTTGATCAAATGTCTTGCCGCTCAGGCTTTCCATCACAGCAGCCATGCCCCGAACCAGATTGCCGCCATGATCGCCATCTCCAATGGGGGTATCAAGCTCGCTAAGGTAGTCCTTATTAGCTTTTACTTTATCATTAAATAAGCTCATCCATGTTACTATTTTTGTCGTATCCATAAGTCCTCCTTACCAAGCTACCGTAGTGACTGGTGCTTTTAATGCTTCAATCCATGCTTGATCTTCACATCTTAATAAGGTTAGTGAAAGACCAGCCATATCCAGAGACGTCATGTAATCACCAATTTTTTTAAAAACGACATCCACACCTTTTTCTGCTAAGAGTTGGGCAACATCATTAGCAAAAACATATTCTTCCATAAGCGGTGTACTTCCTAAACCATTAATTAGCAGGGCAAACTGCTGACCAGCAGTCATTTGAAAGCTCGCAGCTAATTTATCAACTAATTCTTGCGCCAAAAGATGTGATGGCTGCATTTTTTCTCTCTTATAGCCAGGTTCGCCATGGATTCCCACCCCATACTCAAATTCGTCTTCACTAAGGACAAAGCCTGGCTTACCAACTTCAGGGACAGTTGCCCCTGATAAGGCTAAGCCAATGGTTTTGAGCTGAGGTACTAAGTTTTCTGCTAGGTGCTTGATTTGCGATAAACTCTGACCAGCTTGGGCAGCGTGACCTAAAATTTTATGCACAAGAACGGTACCGGCAACGCCGCGCCGGCCTTGGGTATAAAGACTGTCTTCCACAGCAATATCATCATCAACAATGATACTTGATACCTCAATTCCTTCCATTTCAGCAAGCTCCTGGGCCATCTCAAAATTCATGATATCACCAGAGTAATTCTTAATAACCATAAAGACACCCGCACCTTCATCAGCAGCCTTGATGGCCTCCAAAATGTGATCCGGAGTGGGAGAGGTAAAGACCGCTCCACAAACAGCGGCCGAAAGCATACCCAATCCGACAAAGCCAGCATGGGCTGGCTCATGGCCAGAACCACCGCCTGAAATAATAGCAACCTTGTGTGTTTTAGGAGCCTTGCGAACAATGACATCAAAACCATCCAAGCGCTCTACCAGGTCATCATGCATATAGGCCAACCCTTGAAGCATGTCATCAACGATGTGTGTTGGCTCATTCATAATTTTCTTCATCAGCAAATCCTCCATTTTTTGTTTACGCTTTCATTTTAACTTAACTTTTTCTTGCTGGTAAGGGACAATTATCACCATTTGTCCATATCTTTTTAAGGTAGCTTTTGATAAGCTATTAAGGAAGAGAACAAGAAATAAAGGAAAATTTAATGGCAACTTCTCTGATTACTAAAAAGCGTATTGCCAAGGCTTTCAAAAAACAGTTACAAGAAAAAAGCTTTGAAAAAATTTCAGTCGTAGACATTATGGACACTGCTGGAATCAGACGGCAAACTTTTTATAACCATTTTGTAGATAAATACGAGTTATTGGACTGGATCTTTGAGACCGAATTGCAAGAGCAAGTCACTAGTAATCTCAACTATATCTCTGGATTTAAACTGCTGGAAGAATTATTATTTTATATCCAAAGTAATCAGCATTTCTATGCCCAGCTCTTCAATATTGAAGGACAAAATGACTTTTACTCCTTTTTTGGGGATTATTGTATTATCCTAGTTGAAAAAATCATCAAGGAAGAAGAGGACAAGCAAGCCCTGTCATTAACAGATGACTACAAAACCTTTTTAATTCATTACCACGCTAATGCTCTTGCTACGGTCATCAAACACTATGTTAATCACGAAGAAGTCCTTCCCCAGATAAGTGACCTTAAAGCCATTATTTTAAAAACCTTACAAGACATATAGGAGCATAATCATGGTAACTATTATGAACCACGTCAGTCAAACGTTCGAACAGTATATAGACGGCATCTTAGCTGCTCAGCCTCATTTAGCCAAATTAGGCCGGTGGCCTATCATTTATAATCGGCATCTTGATCACGATAGTGTGCCCATCCTCTCTGGCGGCGGCTCTGGCCATGAGCCAGCCCATGCCGGATTTGTTGGCAATGGCATGCTCAGTGCAGCCATTTATGGTGAGCTCTTTGTACCACCAAAACCTGAAGCCATTTTAAAAGCCATTCGTTTTTTAGACCAGGGCAAGGGTGTCTTTATCATCATCAAAAATTTTGAAGCTGATATAGCCTCCTTTCAAACGGCTATTCACACGGCTAGACAAGAAGGTCACAATATCAAGTATATTATCTCGCATGATGATATTTCTGTTGAGCCCAAACAACAATTTGCAATGCGGCATCGCGGTTTGGCTGGCACCATTTTACTCCACAAAATTCTAGGTGCAGCTGCCAAGAGTGGTGCAAGTTTGACTGAGCTAGAAGCCCTGGCCTTTGAAGTGGCTACCGAAACAGCTACGATTGGCTTTGCCACCAAATCCGCCAGTCTACCTGGCACTCAGCAGCCGCTTTTTGCATTAAACAACAACCAGATTGCCTTTGGTATTGGCATTCATGGTGAAGAAGGTTACCGTCAAGTTGACTTTCATTCTTCAGAGCAATTGGCCATTGAGATTATGAATAAGTTACACATTAAATTTCATTGGCAAGAAGGGCAACACTTTATCTTACTGGTTAACAATCTGGGAACAGCAACTGACTTAGAACAGGGTATCTTCCTAAATGATATGCACCAACTACTAGAACTAGAAGGTCTGCAGCTGCCCTTTATCAAAAATGGAAAATTCATGACCAGCCTTGATATGACAGGCATTTCAGTTACTCTTTGCCGGCTTAAGAATCAAAGCTGGCTTACTTACCTACAAGCCCCTACCAATGCCTATGCTTGGTAATAGGGCACGGCAAAAGACAGTAGTTCGTACTACTGCCTTTTCATTTATTGATGCTGACTTTGGTCTGGCTTTTTACAGCTAGCACTCTTTTGGGTCAACTTATCTCGTCTAAGAGCCTGCGCTCTCATAAGCAGCCAAGCCCCATTTCCACAGTTTGAGCGATACGGCAAACACAAGCAAGGAAATAACCATCAAACCACCGATATTAAAAAGGAAGTTCTGTCCTGTCAAAAAGTAGGATGCCGGATAATAAGCCGTAAAGGCAAAAGGAATGAGAAAACTAAGCACCCACTTCAATAACGAATTATAAATGGACATGGGGTATTTGGCAAAGTCATTAAACATGTAAAAGATATAAATGACTGCTCCTGATTGCTTAGTCCAAAAGGAAATACTAGCGGTCGCGATTTTTAAAGAGGTATAAATCAAGGTAGCAAAGGGAATGGCTATCACAAAAAGCACTAGCTTAGGGAGCGTCCAGGTAAGAGAGCCAACCGTTGTAGACAGCAAGATAATCCCAACCAGTAGTTCCCCCAGGGCATCCACTTGAAAGGTTTCTACCAAGACATGAAATAAAGGGCTAATCGGTCTGGTCAGATATTTATCAAATTCTCCTTTACGAACCAGGCGCTGCCCCAAAGCCCAGAGGTTGTCAAAAAAGAGGTGGTCAATGCCCTTTGGGATGAGAGAAAAACCATAGATAAAGGCAATCTGCTCAAAGGTCCAACCTTCTAACGCCGGGATATGCTGAAACAGCACATTTAAAAAGAGCAAATTCAGTCCTTGAGTCAGGAAAACCCCCAGCACTCCTACCACAAAATCAACCTTATATTCCAAGATTTGCTTGAGGTATTGCTTGATAAAAATCGCATGCATACGTCTGATTTTTGCCATCTCATCCTCCTTGAATCGTTAACTGATACTGCACTTTTTTCCAAATCAGCTGGGATAATACCACCATCACCAAAAGCCAAAAAAGCTGTAAACCTAGAGCAAGCCCGATTTGACGCAAGTTATATTTTCCAATCACAATCATCACTGGCGTATAAACTAAAGAAGAAAAGGGCAGAAAACTAAGGACGTTTGCCACAACTTTTGGGAAAAAGGCCAAAGGAATCAAGCTTCCAGACATAAAGGAAACTAAAGCATTTTTTAGCAAATTAGAACCCCAAAGGTTCTTAAAAACAAATGCTGTAAAGCCAAAACAAATATTAAAATAAAAATTAATTAAAAAGGCCAGCAAAAGACTAAGCAAATACAAAAAAATACTCGCTAATACTTGCCAAAATGGTAGCCCTGCCATCACTCTGACACCAGATATGACCAACAAAAAAGGTAGCCCCACACTAATCAAAACAATCCAGCGAAAGCCAATTTCCATAAAAAGATAAGAAGCGGCAAAATGAACCGGGCACAGCAGGCGCATAATAATCGAGCCATCCTTAACTTCTTCACCAATTATAAAAGAACTGTCTGACTTAGTCAACAAGGTGGTGACAAAACTCATGATAATGTAAAACGTCATATCTGACAGAGTAAAACCATTAATCAAGGGTTGCTTAGCAGAATCAAAAACAGCCTTCCAAAGGTAGAAAGCCACAAAAGCTCCCATAACATCACCAAGGCGGTACAAAAAGAAATTGACACGGTAGGTGATCAATTCCTGAATACCAGCACTGATAAAGGGCCTATAACGTTTCCAAAATGATAGCATCTTAGAGCTCCTTTCGGTAAAAGCGACGGACAATATCCTCAATGTTAACGTCAGCCATTTTCAAGTCCCTAACGGCAAAGTCAGCCAGAGTCTTTTGAATAATCTCTGCCGTTTGGTAACGCGAACTATCGTACTTTATATCCAAAACAAGGTCCTGCCGGATTACTGTTATATCAGGTAGCCCCGCAAAGGAGGAGACTAGCTGCTCTTGACCTGGTTTTAGTTCAAAGGTCAAGCTTTTTTGTTTGCCAAATGTTTGCTTTAATTGCCTTACTGTGCCATCAAAGATTTCTTTTCCCTTATCAATCATAATCAACCGATCACACAATTGCTCAATATCACTCAAATCATGAGTGGTTAGTAAAATCGTTGTCGCTTCTTCTTGATTTATCTGCGTAATGGCACGACGAATGTTATCCTTCACCGAAACATCCAAGCCAATGGTCGGCTCATCTAGAAATAAAACCTTAGGATTATGTAGCAATGACGCCGCAATATCAGCCCGCATGCGCTGACCAAGCGATAAAGTGCGAACAGGATCTTTGATGAAATCATTGAGGTCTAAAACGTCATTTAAAAAGGCCATTCGTTTGTGAAAAACCTGGTCAGGCACATCATAAATTTCCTTTAAGACTGTATAGGTTTCCTGCAAAGCTAAGTCCCACCACAGTTGTGTTCGTTGTCCAAAAACAACCCCAATATCTTTGACATAGTCTTGGCGATTATCTTGTGGGATTTTGCCATTAATACGACAATAACCTGACGTTGGTTTTAAAATGCCAGTTAGCATCTTAATTGTCGTTGATTTGCCAGCGCCATTAGCCCCAATAAAGCCCATGATTTGCCCTTTTGGTATCTCAAAAGTTAGGTCCTTGACCGCTTCAAAGTTGGTCTTTTGCGGATGCACAAAAGATTTCAAGGCACCCTTTAACCCAGGCTCTTTTCTTATTTTAGAAAAGGTTTTGTGAAGATGAGATACTTCTATCATTGCCATTACAATCACACTCCATTATTACACTATCATAACATCTTAATGAACTTTATTATAACAAGTTAAAATAGCTTGCGCAAGCGTTTTCCAAAGCAGCAAAAAAAGAAGCCGCACAGCTTCTTTTCAGTTGATATTAGTTGTCTTGTGGGCGGGATTTACGTGCAATATCGGCTAAGATGGTCTCTACAAATTGATCAACAGTTTCTGTATGGGTTGCCTTACTGCCGTAGCGGCGGACATTGACTGATTTATCTTCCATTTCCTTGTCCCCAACGATTAATTGGTAAGGGATCTTGCTGGTTTGAGAAGCACGAATCTTGTACTGCATTTTTTCATTGCGCTCATCCACATCGACGCGCACGCCATGATCACGTAAAGTTTTTGCCACTTGCCAAGCATAGTCAATGTGTGCTTCGTTAGAAATTGGGATAACCGTAACTTGGTGTGGAGCCAACCAGGTTGGGAAAGCACCCTTGTAAGTCTCAATCAAGATCGCTGTAAAGCGTTCCATGGTTGAGATGACTCCGCGGTGAATCATGACTGGACGGTGCTCTTCCCCATCAGCTCCAATGTAAGACAGGTTAAAGCGTTCTGGTAACAAGAAATCCAACTGGATGGTGGAGAGGGTTTCTTCATTACCAAGGGCCGTTTTAACCTGAATATCCAGTTTTGGTCCGTAAAAGGCAGCTTCGCCTTCTGCTTCGAAATAGTCGACGCCCATGTCGTCCAGCGCAGCCTTGAGCATGCTTTGTGCATTTTCCCACATCTCATCATCGTCATAATATTTATGTGTATCTTTGGGATCCCGATAGGACAAACGAAAACGATAGTCTGTTAAGTTGAAGTCCTCATAAACATCAATGATTAATTGCAGGGCACGTTGGAATTCTTCGTGGATCTGCTCTGGTGCTACAAAGATGTGACCGTCATTAAGCGTCATCTCACGAACACGTTGCAAGCCAGATAAGGCACCAGATTTTTCATAGCGGTGCATCATCCCAAGCTCTGCGATCCGAATCGGCAACTCACGGTAAGAATGCACGCGGTTTTTATAGACCTGAATGTGATGCGGGCAGTTCATGGGACGTAGAACAAACTCCTCACCGTCTCCCATATCCATGGTTGGGAACATGTCTTCGCGATAGTGATCCCAGTGACCAGAAGTTTTATAAAAGTCAACAGAGGCCATTGGTGGTGTGTAGACATGTTGGTAACCAGAAGCTAATTCTTTGTCCGTGATATAACGCTCAAGCGTCCGACGAATCGTCGCACCATCTGGTAGCCAAAAAGGTAAACCTTGACCGACCTCTGGATTAATCATGAACAAGTCCAACTCTTTACCCAGTTTGCGATGATCACGTTCTTTTGCTTCTTCTAGCCGGGTCAAATAAGCCTTGAGATCTTTTTTGTCAAACCAAGCGGTGCCATAAACCCTTTGCATCATGTTATTGTCACTGTTACCGCGCCAGTAAGCACCAGCTACATTGAGCAGGTGGAAGACTTGGATCCGACCTGTTGATGGTACGTGAGGGCCACGGCAAAGATCGACAAACTCGCCTTGACGATAAACCGTTAAACCAGCAGCATCGTCAGCGTGCTCTTTGATTAATTCGACTTTGTAGGGGTCATCTTTAAATAAGTCTAGGGCTTCTTCCTTGGACAATTCCTCACGGATACAAGGATAATTTTCTTTGACAATTTTACGCATTTCTTCTTCAATGCGGGGCAGATCTTCGTTAGAAATCTGGCCTTGGGCATTGTCAGTATCATAGTAAAAGCCATCTTCAATAGCAGGGCCTACTCCTAGGTGTAAATCAGGAAAGAGGCGTTTTGCTGCTTGAGCAAACAAATGAGCCGCTGAATGACGAAGAACACCCAAGGCATCCTCGTGCTCGGGAGTCACGATTTCAATACTGCCGTCTTCTGTAATAGGGCGATTGGTATCTATTAAGTGGCCGTTAAATTTCCCGGCTAAGGCTTTTTTGGCCAAGGATTTGCTGATGGATTCAGCGATTGCAACGGTTGTGATTCCTTTTGCATATTCGCGCACGGCACCATCTGGAAATGTTATATTAATCATCGTCTTCTCCTTAATCAAGCATTTTTCTCAAGTCACATTTTATCAAAACAAGCTCCTCTTCAAGCGAACTTACACTGAGCTTAGCTGTTGCTGCCAAAACACCTCACTACTTTGGTTAGTCTCTCAAAAAGAAAAACCACATCCTATATCAGGACGCGGTTGCGTGGTTCCACCTTCATTCATCCAACAAAAAAACTAGCATTCTCATGTTGAACCTCAAGCGGCGATAAGGGAACCACCCTTTTATGTTTGCATAAAATCATGGAAGGAGTATTAAGTTAGTCTATTTTGCGCTCTTTTCACCAACCAGCGCTCGCTTATCACAAATAAAGGGTAACTTAACGTGTCTTCATGCTTATTATATCAATTTTTCTACAGATTTCAAGTCCCTATCTTAAAAATCCACCAGACCATTTTGCCACCCAGTAAGCTTAAGCACAAGTGTGCCTTGTTAATCTAAAAAATCACGGATCGCATTGACCATTTTTAAGGGCGCCTTGACGACTTTGACCGACGTTTTAGCCGTAGCTTTGACAGCTCTTTGCGGAAGATGAATGGCTTGTGCGACCAGCTTGATGGGCTCATGCTTTTCTGGACTATTGATATATAAGCTTAAACGCTTGTGCTTTTGCTCTGATTTAGCAATGAGGGTGTCCAAATAAAAGGTATAGATGGATTGGCCAAAATGCTGAGCAGAAATTTCATAGCGCTTTTGCTCTAATAGCAGCGGATCCATGTCGGGCGTGACATTGATGGCATCAATGATGGCAGCGGGAATGTCTTCTTCGCGATAAAACAAGGTTCCAAACATTTTATGGGAAATCAAATCATCCAAATAAGGATTGCCATGGGCGATGATGGGTTTGCCACTCGCCAAACTCTCAATATAAGTCAAACCTTGGGTCTCACTAGTTGAAGCACTGATAAAAAAGTCACAGGCCTTATAATAATGGGCCACTTGCTCATGGGGAATCATCCCAGTAAAAATAACATGGCTGGTCATTTTTAATTGCTCTGCCAATTCTTGTAAGGTTGACAGGTAAGGGCCATCACCAACAATCACCAGTTTTATCTTTGGATTTTCTGCGATAACTTGGGGAAATTGAAACAAGATTGCCTGGATATTTTTTTCATACGACACACGAGATAAACTTAAAAGCATCTTATCATCAGGAGCTAGGCCTAAGTTAGCTTTTAAATTAGCAACCATTTCTTGGGTAATATCATCTTGAATATAATTTTCTACAGGAATTCCTGTTGGAATCACACGCTTAGGAATCTTAATCTCATAGCCTTCTAGCAAATTAAGCACAATTCTACTTGGACAGACAACACCATCCAAGTCTTTGAGGTAATTGCGCAAAATCGGCTTTACCATACTTGGTCTGATGAGCTTGCCATTGGCAATATATTTAACATAGTCTTCATATTGTGTGTGATAGGTGTGTACCACTGGAATCCGTAAGGCCTTGCCAATCATTTTGCCTAATAAGCCTAAGCTAAATTCAGTCTGAGTATGAATAATATCTAAGTGGTAGTCTTTAGCAATTTTATATGAGGAGACTAATCCACGGTAGACCACGCGCCGATCAGTAAAAGAAATAAAAGGAACGCTTGGCAAACGGATAATGGTGGGATCTTCAAAACGCTTGACATTCTTATCGGTGGTGGTAAAAATATAGACTTCATGACCTTCTTTTTCCAACTCTTCTTTCAGGGTTCTAATACTGGTCGACACGCCTGAAACTTGTGGAAAATAGGTGTCTGTAAATAATCCGACACGCATACTATAACTCCATTACTTTTTGATAGACGTTTATTAATTCTTTGGCAATTTGTTCGAGATTTCGGCTTTGTGCTACAGCATAGCCTGCATCGCGTTTATCTGATTGATTACTCAATATCCGCTCTAGTGCTTCTTTAAAGCCAGTAGCATCAGCTGCTAACTCCGCACTATCACTAGAAATCCAACCATGGTAGACGGGGATGTCCCGCAAGACCAGTCTTTGACGGCTGGCTAAGGCTTCTAAAACAACAATGCCTTCTGTTTCTTCTCGACTAGGAAAGAAAAAGGCATCAGCTCCGGTCATGGCACCTTCATACACAGGACCTTTAATATAGCCGGGAAAGCGGACATTTTTGGGGTGCTTACTGGACACAAGTCTTCTAACCTTTCGCGGAATCACCCAGCGGTTGGTTTCACCAAACCAAATAAACTGCACCTCCGGTAATTCTCTTGCAACGCGGACAAAATCATCAATTCCCTTTCGCATAAAATAGAGGCCCGCCCCAATAACCACTTTTTCTTCCTTGGCCAACTGAAAATGGTCCCTAAAAGCTTGTTCTTTAACAGGATCAGCCCGATACTGTGTTAAATCAATTCCGTTTGAAATCGCATAAATGGGAGTTGTGATGCCATAATTCTGAATCAAAGTCTTGGAATACTCTGTCGGTGTAATAATAGCATCTGCTGTCTTATAAAACAAGCATAAATAACGCCTAAAAAAAGGGGCAATAAAATTAGAAAAAACAAAAGAGTTGCGGAAGTCTTCTTCAGTCGAATGACCATGCATAATCACTTTTTTACCTTGCTTTTGAGCACGTTTCATCAAACGCCAGCTCTTTATACCATAGGTATTAATATGCACAAGATCATAGTCATCATTAGGGTCCACTGTAAAGGCTTGGCCGACTAGAGCTAAGGCTTTTGCTTGGTGTTTAATTGCCCGTCCGATGCCCGACTTGGTTAAAAAACCTTCAGCTTCTAAATATAGTAAGACTTTCATAATGACTATTATAGCCTATTTCAGTGTAATTTTCACTAAAGATGACAAAAATCAACCCTTGGGCTGATTTTTCTCTTTAGCTTATTTAGAGAAGGTTTTGCTTAGGGAGCCAGACCGACACCGAACCTGCTTCAACCTGAAAGTCGCCCCAGCCATCCTGATTAATGCTGATTTCTTGATCACAATGACCCAGATAATCTACAAAAACCTGATTGGCGTAATCTTGACCCACTTCCATTTTCTTCCAGCCACGATCGCCATTGGTTAAAATGACTGCTAGACAGCCTGGATGCTCAGAGTCACCTAATTCTGTCCAGCCGATGCAATTACCGTGATCGAAATAGTCTTTTTGGCAACCATAGACATAATGCTTGCGCAGATAGGCAAGCTTGTCTATGACATCTTTAAAGGAGGCTTGGCCATATTCTCCGGAAATACCATAATAATCACCATAAAACAGGCAGGGGGTCCCCTCTTGACGTAACATAATTAGGCTATAGGCTAAGGGCTTGAACCAGGCTTCTACTTGTGTTTCTAGCGCCTGACCGGCCTGTGTATCATGGTTATCAACAAATGTGACCGCAAAATCTGGGCGCAGTTGCATCAGGCTACCATTCAAAATGGTTCGCATATCGTATTGATTGCCCTGTTTACTAGCAGTAAAGAGATTCATGTGCAAAGCCACATCAATCAAATCAAGCTGCATGTCCAGAGCTTCTAGATACTTATCCGTTGCTTGGCTGTCATTTTTCCAGTATTCACCAAAAACATAGAGTTCTGAGTCAAGATTATCACGAATATAGCGGATAAAATGATTCATAAATTGTGAATCAATATGCTTGATTGCATCTAATCGAAAACCACGAATGTGACTCGTTTTCAAAAACCACTCTACCCATTGGTTTAGATGGGCTCGTACCTCAGGATGCTTAAAATCAATATCGTTAAACATCAAATAATCAAAATTACCATTTTCATTATCGACATGTGCTTGATCAGCCCAGCCTTTGTTGTCACCTGTAATCTGATAAATCCCTACTTCATCGTGTAAGGCATCATAATCCGTACCTGTAAAATGGTACCAATGCCATTTAAAATCACTATAATGGTTATTGCGACCAGGAAAATCAAAGCCCGTCCAGGCTTCAATCTCATAGGGCTCTGAAATAGCCTGCTGGCGATTTTTGGGATCCATTTGCAACACATAAAAACGCTCTTTATGATCTCCATTTGCTTTGTGATTCAAGACAATATCTGCTATTGGCATGATTTGAGCCTGATTAAGGCTGCTAATCAAAGTCAAATACTCATCCTTGGTACCATATTTGGTCGGAATTGTCCCATTTTGATCAAATTCACCAAGATCAAAAAGATCGTAGACACCATAGCCGACATCATTTGCGCCTGTTCCCTTAAAAGCGGGCGGTAGCCACATTTTAGTGACGCCTAGTTCTTGATAATCGGCAATGGCTTGCTGCAAGTTCTTCCAGTGCTTCGCATCTGCTTTTAAATACCATTCAAAAGCTTGAAAAATGAGTTCATTGGTCATGTTCTTATCCTTTTTCCAAGAGCGCATGCCTTGCTTGATGATGGCCTGTAAAGCTTATGGCCTTTTTCTGAAAAAGAGAAGGGCCTTGCTTTGTGAGACTTCCTAATCAGTCAAACGCAGCTGTGGCTTGGGCTTGCTTTGCCTTATTCTAATCATGAAAATAGGGTCTGAGCAAGTTGCCCAGCCCCTCTATTTGGTTGTTCCACGTCTTTTTAGTCCATGATTTAACAAAATTTCTTTTTCTTCGAGCTCTTCTTTATTCATGATTTTTGTGAGCATGCGCATGCTTACTGCTCCTAGGTCATAGACAGGTTGGCTGATGGAACTTAGATTAGGTCTTGTGTATTCTACCACAGGTGAATCATTACTTGTGATAATTTCAAAATCTGCAGGAACATTGATGCCAGCATCAAATAAGCCATTGAGAAGTCCAGCAGCCAATTCATCCTCACCAACATAGGCTGCCGTCGCACCGGAATTGATCACACGCTTGGCTAAGTGGTAACCTTCACTGTAAGCATAATTAGCTTCAAAAACCAAGCCTTCTGTATAGTCCAAATGATTTTGTTTTAAGCCATTTTTATAGCCAGACAATCTAACTTTCCCATTAATGTCATCAATAAGCGGCCCTGAAACAAAAGCAATCTTGTCATGCCGCTCTGCCAATATTGTAATCACTTCTTCTACGGCAGCCTTATAATCAATATTAACACTTGGTAATTGATGCTCTAAATCAACGGTCCCAGCTAAAACAATTGGTGTACGTGAACGCGAAAACTCAGCGCGAATTTTTTCAGTTAAATGATGTCCCATAAAAATAATACCATCAACCTGTTTGGCAAATAGGGTATTGACAACATTGACCTCTTTATCATCATCTTCATCACTTGAGGCTAAGACGATATTATATTTATACATAGCTGCAATATCGTCGATTCCTTTAGCTAAAATCGAAAAATAGCTATTGGCAATATTTGGAATCACAACACCTACTGTGGTCGTTTTTTTGCTTGCCAGTCCTCTGGCAACCGCGTTGGGACGATAATCTAAACGATCGATAACTTCAAGAACTTTCTTACGAGTGTTTTCTTTGACATTTTTATTGCCATTGACAACACGACTGACAGTTGCCATTGATACACCTGCTTCACGCGCAACGTCGTATATTGTAATTGTATCATCAGTGTTCATTTTCGTCTTCCTTCCTATTTGAAAATTACGCTTTCAAAATTCATTTTAGCATGAATTGTAAACACTTTCAAGTACTAATTGGTGAATTTTGAAAACTTTTTCAATCATTTGAAGAAAACTTGCTTTTTTGCTGTTTTTTTGAAAAAATAGAAAACAGAAAGAAGGTATTGCGATGACAAAATTAGAACAAATTCGTCACTTTTTAACCCAACAACATTCTGAATTAGCCATTCTTTCAGATCCGGTTACAATCCATTATCTTACGGGTTTCTTTTGTGACCCCCATGAACGTCAACTCTTTTTGTTTGTCTATAATCAACTAGCCCCCGTCTTGTTTGTCCCTGCTTTAGAAGTTGCGCGTGCCAAAGAGGCAGTTGACTTTCCTGTCTTTGGTTACATGGATTCTGAAAATCCCTGGGAAAAGCTAACAAAGGTCTTACCAAACACTGCTGCCAAGACCTTGTATGCTGAGTTTGACCATCTTAATTTAAGTAAATTTAAGGGTCTACAAACCGTTTTTGCTGGTCGTTTTGAAAATTTAACGCCCTTGGTCCAAGAAATGCGAGTCATCAAATCAGCTGATGAAATTCAAAAATTACGGATTGCTGGTGATTTTGCCGATAAGGCTGTGCAAGCTGGTTTTGAAGCCATCTCCCTTCAAGCAACCGAAACCGATATCATTGCCAAGATTGAATACGATATGAAAAAGCAAGGCATTAGTAAGATGAGTTTTGAAACAATGGTACTAACTGGTAATAATGCCGCTAATCCTCATGGGATACCTGGAACCAATCCAATTGAAAATAACGCCCTACTGCTATTTGACTTAGGCGTAGAAACCTTAGGATATACATCTGATATGACAAGAACCGTTGCTGTCGGCCAGCCTGATTCCTTTAAACAAGACATCTACGCCCTTTGTTTAGAAGCGCAATTAACTGCCTTAGACTTTATTAAGCCTGGTGTCACAGCTGCCGAAATTGATGCTGCAGCTCGCCAGGTTATTGAAAAAGCCGGCTACGGAGAATACTTTAACCATCGCCTTGGGCATGGTTTAGGTATGGATGTGCATGAGTATCCATCTATCATGGCGGGCAATGAGCTTGTCATCAAAGAAGGCATGTGCTTCTCTGTTGAGCCAGGTATTTACATCCCAGGTAAAGTTGGAGTTCGCATTGAAGACTGTGGTCATGTTACCAAGAATGGCTTTGAGCTCTTTACCCAAACACCAAAAGAATTACTCTTTTTTGAAGGATAGGTGGCTTAAAGTTTAGACTTGTTCACCTAGCACTCGCAAGCCCATAGCAAATAAAAAAACAAAAGAAGAGACTAAAAGCAAAATAGCAAACATGTAAATCTGCTTTTAGTCTCTTCTTTGTTATTACTATCACTAAAACCAACTAGGACGCTGCTTCTACAATAACCTGAGATAGGGTTAGGTGATACTCTTTCATTAATAGTTCTTTGAGCTTAGCATCGCTAAGCTGGGAATAGACGGAGAAAGTCCCTGCTTGACTATTACCAGAAATGACGGTTACGTACCGGGCAAGAGCCTGATTACGACGAATATCAATTAAGGTTGAGGTTTGATTGAAATAAACAAGATAATAAAAATCAACCTTTTCTTTGGTGAGAAAGCTCCCTCTAAATAGCGTATAAATGAGAAACGTAAATAAGAGAATGTGGATTACTATTACCCCTATGGCCATGATTTACTCCTAACTCTAAATGGACTACCTTCAATAGTATACCCCGATGTGTAAGCGTTGTCAATTCAACCTTCTGACTTTCTCTTTGGAGGTGGGGCAAAAAACCTTGATATCGCAATCAATTCAAGCAACCGAGCGTTAATTCGATCAACCTATTAGCACAAAGAAAATACCTTGTTAGACTTGCTTGGTCAGGTTGCTGATCGCTTTGTTGACGTTCTGGTATTATTTACCAACAGACAGCTGGCCCACATCAAAATGCGGGTTTTTTGTTTTGCCTCATCCTTTGTGTTATGATGAAGCTATAAGGAGAGAAAAAGGAGGAAACAATGACATCTATTCGAGAACAATTACAATCTGCTCAGCAATTTCGCACGGCCGTGCGGGTCTATAAGGAACAAAAAATCAGCGAGGATGATCTCAAACTGATTTTAGATGCTGCCTGGCAAAGCCCCTCCTCTGTAGGAATGGAAGCCTGGCGATTCATTGTCCTAAATAATGAAGCAGTCAAAGAAGAGCTAAAGCCAATCTCTTGGGGTGCCCAGTATCAATTAGAAACAGCCAGTCACATTGTGCTGTTAGTTGCTGAAAAAAACACCCGCTATGATAGCTCGACTATTAAACAGAGTCTCGAGCGGCGCGGCTTTACAGGGGGCGAGGAGATGGACCTGCGTTTACAGACCTATAAGGAATTTCAAACACGTGATTTAGAGATTGCTGATGATCCACGTGCCTTATTTGATTGGTCAGCTAAGCAAACCTATATTGCTTTAGGCAATATGATGACAACAGCTGCCTTAATGGGGATTGATTCGTGCCCAATTGAGGGCTTTGACCACAAAGAGGTTGATCATATTCTCGCACAACATGGCATTATTACTCCTAATACCGAAGGTATTGTCACCATGTTATCGCTTGGCTATCGGCTTCGTGATCCAAAGCACCCCCACTCTCGTAAACCACGAGAAGAAGTCATTTCTGTTATTAATTAAGGAGAATCAGATGAAATCACTACATACCTGCATCCGCGTCCAGAATTTGGAAAAATCCATCGCCTTTTATACCTCTGCTTTTCCTTTCAAAGAAACGCGCCGCAAAGACTTTCCTGATAAGGAATTCACACTCGTTTATCTAGCTCTAGAAGGGCAGGATTATGAGCTTGAGTTAACCTATAATTATAATCATGGACCCTATGACTTAGGTGATGGTTATGGCCATATTGCCCTTGGGACAGATGCCTTTGAGGAGTTACATCAAAAACATATTGATGCCGGTTTTAATGTTACTGCTATTAAGAGCCTAGATGACGAATCTGTTTTTTTCTATTTCTTACAAGATCCTGATGGCTATAAAATTGAAGTCATTGACCTCAACCATAATCATTAAGACTGAACAAGACTAAAAAGAGCTGAAAGATACGTTTCAACTCTCAGATTGAAGAAGAAGTCCATTTTGGATAATTTTCTTCAATCTTTTTTCGTTGTGAAGCTCATTAATAATTCTCAGAAACATTGCCAGATTAACGTTTCTAAGTGTTTAATAATTTAACAGCTCACTTAGGCTACATCAAATGATGCCATTCTATAGGAGTTTGTCTACGTGCTGAGAGCTGAAAGACACGTTTCAACTCTTTTTTAGACCCTATTAACGCCTATTTACGCTTTTCATTACCCGTTTAATATCACGCTCTTGATCGCGACGCTTAATGGTTTCACGTTTATCGTAGTCGTGCTTTCCTCTTGCCACTCCTAGCAAAATTTTAGCAAAGCCATTCTTTAGATAGACCTTCAAGGGCACAAGCGTCATCCCGCTTCCTTTTAAAGTGTTGCTGAGGTGATTAATCTCACGTTTTTTGAGCAGGAGCTTACGTGTTCGTTCGGGATCTTGATTCCAGATATTTCCCTGTTCAAACGGTGCAATATGAACATTGACAAGCCAGGCTTCACCATTTTTAATTTGCGCAAAACCGTCCTTGAGCTGGATACGCGCAGCACGAACACTCTTGATTTCCGTGCCTGTTAGGACAATACCAGCTTCAAGCGTCTCTTCAATGTGATAGTCATGCCTGGCTTTTTTGTTTTGTGCCAGTAAATTTCCTTCCCCTTTAGCCATTATGAACTCCTTTTTCGTCCTTTCTTTTTAGACAGACCTTTATAAAATGACTTTTGGCCTTTGGCCTTTTTGCTGTTACTTTTAAAAACTGACTTGCTCTTGCCTTTTTTAGGGTCCTGCTTGGTTGATCCCTTGCGCTTGTTTTGATGAGATTTTTGGGCTGAAATGGCCTTTTTATCAATAATATCCAGCTCACTGGCTACATAGGCAAAATCAATATCACCAGTTTCTTTATCAGCTTTTACCACCTTAATTCGGATAGGTTGACCAACTTTAAAGCTTGTACCCGATTTTTCACCCGTCAACACCATGGTTCGTTCATTGTAGTGATAGTACTCTGGTAAAGACGTCACATGAATCAAACCCTCAATGGTGTTAGGTAATTCTACAAATATTCCAAACTTGACAACACTAGCCACGATACCCAGGAATTCTTGACCAAGAAACGCTTGCATGTATTCAGCTTTTTTCATAGCCTCAACCAAACGCTCGGCGTCAATGGCGCGACGCTCCAGACGTGACGAACTGCTGGCCAATTCGGGAATAATCTGGGCAAAATGAGCCTTAACCTCATCAGTAGGCTTTTGATAGTCGCGTATCATTCGATGCACTAATAAATCAGGATAACGTCGAATGGGACTGGTAAAGTGCGTGTAGTACTCAGCAGCTAAACCATAATGCCCATGATTGTGTTCCAAATAGCGCGCCTGCTGCATGGAACGCAAGAGCATCATGTTTAGCACATCAGCACCAGGTTTACCTTCTACCTTCGCCATAAAATCTTGCAAGGCCGTCTGAGAAATCTTCGCAGCGCTTCCCTTGATTTGAATTCCAAAAACTCCCGCGTAATCAATAAATTGCTGTAGTTTCTCAGCCTTTGGCTCTTCGTGAATGCGATAGATAAAAGGAAGATTAGCTTTGGCAAAATGCTGTGCGACACATTCATTAGCAGCTAGCATGAAGGATTCAATCATGCGTTCAGCAATTCCTCGCTGGCGCAGCATAATATCAACTGCCATCCCTTTATCATTGACCACAATCTTGGCCTCAGAGGTATCAAAGTTCAAAGCTCCGCGATTTACCCGCATCTGCTCTAAAATGTTATGCAGACTGACCATATCAGAGACAGAAGAAGCAATCTTTGGATAGGTTGCTAGAGCTGTGTCATCACGAGCAATCATATCATTGACATCTGAGTAGGTCATGCGATAGGTGGTATTAATGACCGACTGGCAAATCTGGTACTGGCGCACATGGCCCTGCTGATCAATCTCCATCAAAGCAGACTGCGTTAAGCGATCAACATTAGGGTTTAACGAGCAAATACCATTTGAGAGTCGCTCTGGTAGCATAGGCACCACCCGGTCCGTCACATACACTGAGGTTCCCCGCGCTGCTGCTTCTTTGTCTAAGGCAGACCCTTCTTTGACATAGTAGGACACATCAGCTATATGAACACCCAACTCAAAATTACCATTTGCTAAACGTTTAATGTGGACCGCATCATCTAAATCTTTAGCATCGGCACCATCGATCGTAAAAGTGGTCTCTTGCCGTAAATCAACACGGCCGATCAGGTCTTTTTCTGTAAGCTGCTCTGAAATAGCATCTGCTTCTGCTAGAACAGCAGCCGGAAAGTTAGAAACAATATCCATTGATTCCAATACTTCCAAAACATCAATACCAACATCTCCTTGATGACCGACAATGTCTAAAACGCTAGCGACAAAATAATCATGCCCCCGGGTTGGATACTTGTCAATAGCTACCTTGATAATTTCCGTCCCATCAAGCACAACGGGCTCTTTTTTTATATATATTTTTTGCTGGACTTTTTGATTTTTGGACCTAATATAGCCTGCATATTTTGGCTTTGCATCATCAAGGATAAATTTCCCAACGACAGTTGTCAGGGCTCTCTCAAGAATACCAACAACCTTAGCTTCAGCGGCAGCACCTTTTAAGCGATTAGCTGGTTTTTTGACCACAACTTCAACCAAGTCGCCATCAATCGCATAGGCCACGTCATTACGACCAATAAACATATCATCTTCAGTATCATTCACATGCAAAAAGCCAAAGCCAGCCTTATTAGCACGAAAGATACCCTGCACCGTAATATCCTGTTTCTTTTTG
This sequence comes from Streptococcus halichoeri, assembly GCF_019774635.1. NCBI lineage: Bacteria > Bacillati > Bacillota > Bacilli > Lactobacillales > Streptococcaceae > Streptococcus > Streptococcus halichoeri. The sequence goes on along the minus strand of NZ_CP081502.1, from coordinate 1,049,314 downwards.
GATGATGGCTGGCGCAAGGCCAACGAACCATCATCTGAGAAGCGCAAAAGACCCTGGCTTTCCATTTTGGAAATCGATTTAATTAAACTTGGAAATTTTTTGGCTCCTGCCATATCTAAATATCTTGCCAAGTCATTAATGTTGATGCCTTCGTGCTCCTTCAATAATTGAATAATTTGTTCTTTCATAAACTTCTTTCTAAACTGACCTTACTAAATGATAAAAAAATGAGCTAGACTAACTCTGTCAAGCTCACTTCTATTTACTTGATAATACGGCAAGAATTAAAGCAATAGCTAGCCAAAAGAAGACTAACACGGCTGTATAACGTTGCATAAAGGCTTCAAAACCACGAGCTTTAGTACGCTCAAATAAAGCTTCTGAACCACTGTTATCAAAGACGTTACTGCTTGGATTTTTTTGCGGCTGCATAAAAATAGCAATAACAAGTAATACCGACAAAACAAGTAATACTGTTAGTAGTAAGTTGTACATGTTTTTTCCTCCAACATATTCTTACTCATAGTAACATAAAAGCTGTTAAGATTCAACATGCAAGGTGACTTTTCTCTCTTTGGGACAATACTTGGGAACTGATATTTTCTCAGGATGAGTAGCCTTATTTTTACTCGTTAAGTAATTTTTGCTACCACATTGGCTACACTGTAAGGTTATTTTTATTCTCACTGAATTTCTCTGACTCTTAAATACTTTCTAAAATTAATAAAACTCCAAACAAAATTAGCAAGCACCACGAAACTGGTAACCCAAAAAACCGAGCGATAGCCTAAAGTTACCGCAATATGTGAACCAATGAAAGGCCCAATAACCATCCCTAGATTAGTAAAAGCCTGATTATAAGAAAAAATTCTTGAGAGGCCCTGCTTTGGTGTTAACCGCGTTAAAAGAGAATTGACACTAGGCATCAAAGCTCCTACTCCAAAACCATAGGCAAAACGCAACAAACCCAGCAACAAACTACTATTTGCCAAACCTGTTAAGAAATACATCACAAAACTATACATTAATGCCAATAGTAAAAGGCGATGATTGCCTATACGGTCACCCAATTTGCCAAGTGTTGAACTGCTCATTAAACTAGAAACTCCTAGAGCTGAAACAATCATGCCCGAAACGACCATCAGATTGTCTACTTGACCAAGGTGACGAATATATAAAGGTAAGATTGGAGCCACCGATTGAGCTGCAATTTGAATAATCATACTCGTCACAAACAAACCAATCAAGATTTGCCGATGCGTCATCTGCTGCCACAAGATTTTTGAAGGGATCATTTCTGAACGCTGAACGGGCTCGAAATCTTCTTTAACATACAAGAGTGTCATCAAGTAACACACGAATAAGATGATACCAACAATTAAAAAGACTGTTCGAATCCCAAGCATCTCAGCCAGAACACCACCAAATAAAGGGCCAATCAAGGTTCCTGCAGTGGTGCCTGTTGCCAATTTTCCTAATGCATAACCCGAACGTTGTTTGGGTGCTTGACTGGCAATTAAAGCAGTAGAATTAGCAATATACCCCGCAAAAATGCCATTTAATAGCCGCAAAAAAAGCAGCCATTGCACATTTGGTATAAAAGCCAGCCCACCCATGGTAAATGTCATCGCTAGGCTAGCACGAAGCATCATCGGTTTTCGCCCGTAGCGATCAGCAAGCCGCCCCCAAATAGGCGATACAAGAGCTGAGGATAGGGCTGAAATAGCAACCGCAAAGCCCGCATATAGTTCAATTTTGGTTTTTGCGACCCCTAATTGCTCCACGTAGAGAGCCATAAAAGGCATAACAAGTGAAAAGCTTGCCCCAGTGAAAAAATTCCCGAGCCAAGCTACTTTGAGGTTCTGTTCCCAGTTAATGGTTGAGGCTACATCTGAGTTGATACAATGTCATCTTCTTTCTCTCACTAGATATGTCACATTATAACATAAGTCAATAATCAAACAAAGTATAAACTTCAGCTTTTATTGAGCAAGAGGCGGGAAAGCATTAGTCCTCACACCATTCACAGCTCACAGCCTTGCTTCACCAAATAGGAAGTAATCCAACTAAGCTACAATTATAATTTAAAATTAAAAAGCTATCTTGCACGCTAAGACACACCTATAACTTAAAAGCCTATAACTTCAAATTAGAAAAAGCTATCTTGCAAACTAGGTCTTGCCTGTAATAATCAAAGTGAAACCGCCCCTGACTGCCAAAACAAAGAACGGCCTACTTAGCATGTAAGTATGAGTAGCTAAAAACGGTTCACTTTTATTGTAAACCCAATAGGCTACGATCACCCCCCAAAGGCAGGGTGAAAAGTATGTCGGTAGTTGCTAATTACACACTAGTTTCATAAAAATTTCAGTAGACTTACGTTTTACTATCTCTATTTCCTCGCTTTGATGGTTACTACGCCACAATTCTCTTTTCCTGAAACTAGCATGGAACTATGGAAAGGCCCTATCCCAAAACAATTTTCTCTTTATAGATTTGGCATGGCTATAATAGCACACTCAAAACAAAATATATTTTTTAGCCTTTTTAAAAACTTGAGTAAAAGCTACTTTATGGTTGATAAATCCTGATGAATAAGCTCTGACACCCTTTGCTTGAGCTCTTCTTGACTACCATTATTATCAATAATTACCGTAGCAACCGCCTTTTTGGCTTCTAGTGGCATCTGGTGTTCCAGCCGTTTAAGAGCGTCTTTCTTAGAATAGTGATTACGGTGCATCAGACGCGAAACTTGTGTCTCGTGGTTAACATACACCAGCCAAATAGCATCAAACCATCCCACATAATCCTGTTCAATTAGCAAGGGAATATCCATAAAGAAAATACTTTCCTTTTGCGATAACTGGTCTTTTGCTTGTCTAAGGCTCTCTCTAATAATGCTACTTTGCAACCGAGCAGATTGGGCCATTAACTCAGGGTTATTAAAGAGCATACGCGACAAAACAGGGCGGTCAATCTCACCAGCATCATCTAAAATTGCCGGCCCAAAATACTCAACAAGCACCTGATACAATTTTCCACCTTTATCTTGTAAGCGATGAACAAGCTTGTCTGCATCAATAACCTGATAGCCTGCATCTTGCAAAAAGCTAACAACCGTTGACTTGCCAGAGGCAATGCCTCCTGTAATACCAATGATATAAGTCATAGTTTTTGGCACTTAGGACAGAAATGTGTCCCCCTTCCACCCACTTTTATTTTTTCAATTGGGGTTCCACAACGCGGACATGGGTGGTCCGTTTGCCCATAAACCTTAAGATAGTTCTGCATATGGCCATCCATTCCCATTGTGTTTTGATAGGTTCTAATGGTTGAGCCACCCTTTTCAATAGCAAAAGCCATAAGAGCAATAATCCCCTTATGCAATTGTTTCATTTCAGCTGAGGTCAGACTACTGCTCAGCCTTAAGGGGTGCACCTGTGCCGCCCACAAAGCCTCATCAACATAAATATTACCTAGACCAGCAACCACCGATTGCTCCAGTAAATAGGGTTTGATTTTTTTAGATGATGATTGCAAAGCTGCTTGAAAAGCTTTGAGTTGAAACAGTTCACTTGTCGGTTCAGGACCAATTTTCTTTTGTCTAAAGAAATCAGTCAGTTCATCTTGCACAAGAAGATTAAAAGTGCCAAATTTGCGGACATCCTGATAGACTAAAGTTGAACCATCTGTAAAATGAAAGAAAACATGAAAGTGCTTATTATCTGGCACCTTATCCTTAAACAGTAAATATTTTCCCTCCATGCGGAGATGAGAAATCACTACTGCTTCTTCAAATAAAAAGATAAGGTATTTGCCTCGACGTTGTACTGCTTTGAGGGTTTGATGGCGTAACGTTTCTACAAAGTCATCAACATTACACTTGATCATCTTGGGCACTCTAATATCAATCGAAGCAATTGTTTTGCCAACAACTAGCCGCTCTAGCCCACGGCGTACTGTTTCAACTTCAGGTAATTCTGGCATAACCCATTCATCTTAGAACTAAGCCTGTGGACAAGTGACCAACCTGTTCACTTTACTCTTAATTGAGTTGCTTAATCTCTTCCTTTCTTTTGAGAGTATAACCGCTTTTACAGCAATATCATTTTAGTTGATTTTTGACTAAATACAGTATCTATTTCTATTATAGCATGAGTTAATCACGTACTGGCTTTAAAAACTCAGAACCTTGTGCAATGACTTTACCTTCTTTGATATGATAGACAGTTTCACAAACAGCTCTAATATCTTCTTTATAGTGCGAGGTGATAATTGCCAAGCCCGTTTGACAATGCTGTTTAATAAGACTCTGGGTTTTAGCAACACTCTCTTCGTCTAAAGCACTCATTGGCTCATCTAAAACCAAGATTTTTGGTTGATCCATAAAGGCCTGAATAAGAGCTAATTTTTTCTTTGTTCCCAAGGATAAATAACGATAAGCTGTTTGCTCAAATGGCTTTAACTGATACCAATCAATCCAGTAATCAAGGTTGATTTGCCCAGAATGCTGGCAAAGTCCTTTGAGCCACTCTAAATTTTCACGTAAGGTTAAATGGGAAATAAACTGCAGATTTTCAATGACAATCCCTGCATCAGTAATATAGTGATAACCACAACGAATCTCACGTTGATCTTGATAAACATGTCCTTGATCAAGTTTTAAATAACCCGCCAGAGCCTTAAGCAGCAATGTTTTGCCTGAACCATTAATACCAACAATGCCATAGCACCCTTTATTATCAAATTGCAAATTTATATCTTTTAAGACCCATTGACCTTTATACCGCTTAGAAGCTTTTTCAATTTTTAACATAGTTTTCCTTTCGATATCTTATTCCAATAAATATAGCCAGCAATAATACCATTATTAGTGGATGTAAAAGCAGATAGGAGCGCAATATAAATCCTAATAGTATCAAGCACATTCCTTCAATAGCTGTTTTAGCATAGTATTGTGTTATTGTTAGGCAAAGAAGGTCACAGATAAAAAGTGAAACAAATAGACTAAAACTTTCATACAGTCGTATATCTAGCTTCATGAATAAGCCTATTGCTATATACACTGATATGATGACAAGCCATTCTTTAACATAGCATTTGCCAATTGTTAAAAAAGCATAGAAGCGCACCCAAACTTCACTTTTTGAGTGATAACGAATGAGCTGCTTACTCCCTTGAGCCAAATCAATGGTTAAATTAATCGTCTTTAGCCAGCCAATCAAAGCTAAGCCCAAAATCATAATCGCCTTCAAAAAAGAGAAGTGTTCCCCAACTTGTGAAGGAAAAGGATTCAACACTTGATGGTAAAAAAGCGTAGCAGCTGCTCTTGTTTGCCAATCAGGCATCAGCTTAATAAGTTCTGTCGCGATATAAAAACTAAGACCGGCTTGCGCTAAATAAGTCAAGCTCTTAGACCACCTCATCATTACCAAAAATCCTTCCAAAAATGAATAAACCTATAAAAGGGAGATAAGTTAATACAATCTGAATGAAGGTTAAATTGCCATATGATAAAATCATCAGATTAGACATAGGTACCAAATAAAAGGGAACTAGCGGATATAAAAGCGGTGCCAAGGCCCATATTATTAGCAAAAAGGCAAGCATTGCTTTTGTGATATGTCCTAAATAATCCACTAGATAACAAGCAAAGATTGTCTCAAAAAAGAGCGCTGAGCCTTTCACAAGGAAATAGAAAATCAAAAAACGTTTAGTATCTGTAGCAAAAAATCTCAAAGACGAAGACGCATTAAAAATCATTTCCAAAGCAGGGATAGGTGAGCGATTAACACTATAGGCAATCAGACAAATAAAAGCAAAAACTAAACTAAAAACAGCTAGAACTTGATAGGCTAATTGCAATTTTAGAAAAAAGCGTTTTAAGTGATACTGCTCCTGTTTCCCAATACTATATTTAAGATAGCGCGTTTTAATAAAATGATAGGAATAGGCAGCAAAACAAATAATCACTGGAAAAATAAAAGCTTGAAAAAAGTTAAAGTTAAATAAGCTATTATTTATGGAAAGCATATTTCGAAAATAGTGTTGCTTAACCACAAGTCCTTCTGCTGTAGGTAAATCCTGGGCTTTTAGGTCAAAAAACAACTGATGAAATACAGCATCATGATAAACCAACAATAAAAGAACTAACGGCAGAAATAACCAAACTTTTCGGTAAGGTAATAGCTTCAGGTGAGACATAAAGGAATCCTCCATCAATAATTACAGTCTTGCTTAATACTAACGATTGAGACTAATGTGAATCCAAGGACCAGCTACCATCAATATAGGCAGCCGTATCCCAGAAATTTTCTCGTGCTAAATTTAAATTATACAGATAATGCGGTTTGGCATTGTTGGTGTAGATTCCTCGCTGGCCAGTCCATGTCAAATCCACATCACTGCGCCTTGCACCATTGGTATTTGCCAAATAATGCTTAACACGAATTTGCGGACTCCTACTATTTAGATTAACCACATAGTAGCTATCATTCATCTTCTCCAAATATGGCGTGGCTGCAAAAGCTGGCAAAATCCGAAAATGGAATAATTGTCCAACTTGTCGTGTACCAGCAAAGATGCTAGTTGGCACCATCAGCAATAAGCTTAAAACAAGTGCTAATTTTACTTTCATTCAATAAAACCTCCTTTGATCAATTAACGAAAACTGTTCTAATGGCTAGAAACCTTTTTACCACCTAACTTATTATTCGAAAAAAATATAGCTTTATTGGAATAATTGAAAAAATTATTTTTCAAATCCCGCTGAAATAAAAAATATCAGTTAGAGCCCCCTATCTCAGACAAAAGCTGGTGGGGCCGGGGCCTTACCCATTTGTCCAGACTTTGCAGTCAGTGCGGCCAACCCCAAAAAGCAGACCCCACAAAGAGCCTGCCAGATTGACCATTTAGTGATCACACTATTTTTCAGCGCTGCTCCTTGGTTTTAGGATAAAGTCGCTGCAAAATTGCTGAGCAATCCCAGTGGCTCGCAGTTTAAAGGCTGTGTGCAAAAACTTTTTGCTAGTAAGCCCTAGCTGAAGTCCGCAGCTAGTTTTTTGCTATAGCAAAAAGCTAGAAAAATCGCGAATTGACCAATCGCTAGGTAAACTAAAAATAAAACTAGCACTACCATAACACAAAAATCATAAAAACCGAAGTTCAAAATATCATAGCTTCCTTCGTTTCACAACACCAAGCATATATTCAAAAGCTAGCTTTTTTGCCACTATTGCGACAAGCTCAAGCAAATCGCCTATTAAACAAAAGAGCTCACCACGCATACCGACCAAGATTCTCAACATACCAGAACGCGATTTCAAGACTTCCTTAGACAGAAAAAAACATGTCAGTCTAGTATGGGCCAAAAAGGCAATCGTACGATAATGCACTTTATAGAATCCATTTGTAAAACATTAAAACGAAAGCCTGTCCACGATGCGTATCTTGCATCCATTGAACAGGCTCAACTTGAACTCTTTAAATATATGGAAATCTGTTATAATCCAAAAGGTCTTTTTGCAAAATATGACTTAAATAATTTTAATTATATTGACTGTTAAATGCTAAAACATTTCCCCTTATTTACTCTGGAGTTTTTCTGACTTATTTATATATTTAATTCCCCAAATCAATAATAAGGAGAATACTATTGAAATAATACCAACTATACTTGTTAAAACTTTTTGGTATAATTCTATATTGTCAACACAAAAGAATCGGTAAATACAAACAATTCCTAAAGTAATAAAAATAGCTATAAGGATGAATTGAGAAAATAGAATGCTTGATGACAAGTTGTTTTTTACTTTCTCTTCTCTTATTTCTTTTGTCAAAAAATAATTTGAAAGCATTGCACTAAATAATAAATAAAAGACAATAATCGTATTTGTGACAGTCATTTTTTGAAGATCGTTTATATTTAAAAATAGAATTAAAAAAGAGATAATTACTGGTAATTGTCCAGTGAAAAATCTAACGATTCTTAATTTATTTAGGCGTGTTTTTATTACCATTATTTTATTCTTCCTTTAGTTTATGGTTTCAACAGGTTAAAGCCCCTCCAACTCCACCAATTACTGCTCCTATCGCGCCGGTCCCAAAAGCATATGGCCCTAAAAATGCCGTTCCTCCTGCAGTTGCCATATATCCTTCTCCAGCACCAAAAGCAATACCAGCTGCACAGGATCCTACTTTACCCCAATTTATTTTTCTACCGCCCTTTACTTCAATAAGTTGGGCACTGTTCAAAACAGAATAATCTTCAAGTGTATTCATAATATTTTCCTATTATCTATTAGTATTTATCTCGAGATATACTAACTATACCACTTTCAAGTCAGTAACGATCCATTTTCCCCAAATGGGGCAAATATAGCCTAAATGGTACAAAATTAGTAATTGCAATGACAATCTATGCAAAATACTGTTTTTTAGGTATTTGTGAATTTCCAATGCATTAATTTTGTCATAATGTCATTATTTGGAGACTTAGAAAGGAAAAATACCTAAAATGAATGATTTTAAACAATTTTTAACAATTTCAGAAACCGAATTAGACCAAATAATTGGAGGAAAGTCATTGTGGCAGACAATAAATTCAATTTTTAATAAAACCATTAAAAATGCAGTCATAGAAGAAATCGCCCAATAACGAAGTACCTATAGAAATAATTCAATCTCCATCAAATTGTTAATAGAAAACAACAGCGATAAGCTTATCAAAGCTCCCGTTCCTAAAGTGCTTTTGACACATAGCTTGGGTTCAGCCTCTATCATCGCTCACACCATCCACCAGAAGGTTAAACTTAAGGTGCCCAATTAACGCCCAGAAAGAGGACTGGCATAAGCTAGGCTTACCGATTAGTCGGAAAGAAATAACCAACTGGCCTATCAAGTCAAGCCAATATTATTTCGAGCCGATTTATGACCTGTTGCATGAGAAATTGCTGGAACACCCCATCTTTCATGCCGATGAATCCTCCTACAGGGGCTTCGAAAGTGATAGTCAACTGACCTATCTTCTAGGCAATCTTCCTAACAAAGAGACACTCGCTAAAAAGGAAGTTCTAGAGGCTGATTTACCATGGACTGAAAACATTGAAAGTAACTGTAAATGAAAAGAACGTCCAAAGTTTATTTGACTTTGGACGTTTTCAATATACTCCGTTATTGGGCGCTTACCAATAAAAATTGGTATCATTTCAAGATAAAATAGTTACTGTTCACTAACTATTTCTAACATTTGAGTAAATTTATAGTCTAGACTTTGGGTCTTTAACTTTACTAAATGGTATTTTTTTAATATTCTTGATACCTTATAAAGCCCAATACCTCTGTCCTTACCTTTTGAACTTTCAAATTCATTAAATAAATATGTTATATCAATTTGATTATCTCGAGTGCTATTTTCAATAATACAGATTTGCCTATTATTATCTTCAAAAAATGCGAATGATATAGTGGGGTTCTTTGATAAACATGTTGCCTCAATAGCATTATCAAAAAATATGGAGACTATAGTAATAAAATCTATCAAATCCATCGCACATAACGATATTTTATACGGAATTTCTAAAGTAACAGTAATGCCTTTTTCTTCCATTTGGATAAATTTAGCAGCTAATAAACTCTTCAGTGCTTTGTTTTCGATGTTTACTAATCGTGTAATATCATACTTATGACTTTCTAGTTCTCTATTTGAATCCTTTAAAACTTTTTCAAAGACATCTTTTACTATACTCATATTATCTTCTTCAATACCAATCTTTAATGTTGATAAAATATTAGCATAATCGTGTCTAAAATGACGCACCTGATTATACAATTCTTCGACATGTTGACTATAATTTTCAAGGTTTTGCAGTTGCATTTCTTTTTGGAAAATGATTTCTTTTTGAAGTTTTTCTCTAATTTTTTTGTCCAAAAAATTTAATATACCTAAAAATAATAAAAAATATATAGTTACGATAATTTGACGATAAAATAGAGTATCAATTGCTAATTGGTAATCAATAAATGAAATGATTTGAATAAGAAAGTAATAAGTTAACATAAAGAAATTTGCAAAACATAATAATTTTTTCTCTTGTTTACTGAATTGTTGATCTGAAAAAGCCGAAAAATCATAATGAAAAACTTTTAAAAATAGTACTAATATTGCAACCGATAACAAATATATTGGTAAAAATAATTGACTTTTCTGAAAATATGAATTGCTAATCCCCAAAATAGGCAATAGGTAAAATACAATAGTACGATAGATAAGGTTCCATAAGGTGATGGGAAATAGAGCATAAAAAATAGTCAGCAAACTAATGTTAAACTTATATATATACGAAGTAAAAAGCAGCATATATAAAGGTAATGATAAATAAATAAAAATATCATTAATAATCGATTTTTCGTTTAAAAATACAAAGAGAAGGATCAATAAAACTCTTATGAATACACCAATCAACACTTCTTTAAATTTGATTTTTCTCTTTGTAATAAAATAAAATAAAAAAATGGGGACAGCAATGTCACAAATTTTTTCAAACATTGATAAGAAGATAAGCAGCTTATTTCTCCTTTCTTAAGTTAATGATACTTTCAGTAATAAACGTTATTTTTGAACGCGAAGCATAGCACTTTATTCCTCTTTCAAAATAAATAGTTCGTTCTTTTTTATCTATTTTGATCACATTATTCGGGTTGATAATATAAGATCGATGACATTTTAATAGCCTGGGCTCTTGTTTTAATACCTCAGCAATACTCCCATAAAATTCAAAAATTTCATTTTGTCCGTGCAATATCAGGCGATGTGACTCTGGTGAAGTTTCAATAAAATAAATGTTTTCAAAAGGAATTTGCAGGATATTATTTTGATTTTCAAAAAAGAATGTACTTTTTATTGAACGACTATTTCCATTTTTTAAAATAAACAAAGTATAAATTTCTAATTATCTTTTTATATTTTCTTAAATGCTCGTAAAGCCTTATTCTATGTGCTTTCGAGTATTTTTACTGTAGGAAGATACTTCACGTTTCTTTGCATATTTCCTCATGTCTTAGCTGTCAGAAGTGGTAAATAAGTAGTAAATTCATTTGTACTACTAAGCAACAAGACGCTCCTGTTGCTTCTCTTTATTCAAGCGTTTCATTTCTGCCATTGCAGAATCGAATGTTGCATGTGCGTAATAGTTCAGCGTCATGGCTATATTAGCATGTCCCATAATGTACTGTAATGCCTTTGGATTCATTCCTGCATTTGCATAGTTGGTACAGAATGTATGTCGCAAACTATGTGGAGTGATGTGTGGCAATTTATCCTCGTTATACTTATTGTATTTCTTAACAAGACCTTTCATCATGCCGTTGTAATCACTTGCCACTTTTGGATAGTTCTTTCTATTAAGAAAGAGGAAATCACTATATCCATCAATCTCAACACGCTTATCATTCTTTCGATTCGCTAACACTCGCTTAAATGCTTGATAGGCTTCTTCAACCATAGGAACTTGACGTTCGCCACTTTTGGTCTTTGGTGTTTCAATGTAGTACCCAATTTCAGTATCTCTCAATAGCTGATGGTCTATATTGACAAGACGATTCTCAAAATCTAAATCTGGAAGTGTCAAACCACCAAACTCTGAAATACGAAGACCTGTTTTTAAGAGTATCAGAATTTCATCATAATTTTTGCTGTAGGTTTTATCAGCTTTTGCAAAGGCTAACAGTTTTTCTTCCTGTTCTTCTGTTAGTACGGTCTTAGGGACAGTATCATCATCAAGAACTGCTTTCAGTTGAAAGTCAAATGGATTCTTCCGAACACAATCATCTTGTATAGCAATATAGAATGAAGCCTTTAAAGAACGTTTGTAGTTATTGATGGTTTGATAAGCATAACCATTTTCACTCATTCTAATAGCCCATTCTTTAGCGTCTGATGGCTTAATACTGTCAATACTTCTTACACCTAACTTGTCTTTCTTCAAAATATCCATAAGATATTTGCGTCCAGTTTCAGTGTTTTTTCTAACCTTTGGTCTTTGAGCGTTCTGTTTTGCGTAAAGCTGGCAGAGTGTCATTTTCTTTCCTACAACATCAATACCATCATGAATGTCTTTCTGTAACTCTGCGATTTTCTCTCTAAGTGAGATACAATCACGCTTTCCTGCTGGTACTCGGTCTGTAGCCACAAGTTTCCACGAGTAAACAAATTGCGGTTCTCCAAATGAATCTATATATTTGTATAAGTATCTTCCGTCTTTTCGTTGGCTCTCTCCAGTCTTTAAGATTCGACCTTTATTGTCACGTCTTTTTTCTGACATGGCATTTGCTCCTTTCCTTTATGGAAAGAGCCTTGATACGACTTAATACTATTTTATCATATACAAGACCCTTTGGCGACGCTAGATTGCGTCCAATGTATCTATAATTTTTTCAAATTGTTTTCGTTTAATCTGAATACGATTGCCATTCATAATCAGCCAATTTGCATTTTTATTTTCCTCTGCCAAGCGTCGTAGCTTGTTTTCGCCAATACGAAAATATTTTGACGCTTCTTCAATGGTTAGGGTATAACGTTCCCAAATAGGAATGTCAGTCTGCTTCATAAAATCCTCCTTTCCAAATCACTTATTTGGATTTCATAAAAGTTGTTTTACCAGCAATCGAACAGCTTTAGCAAAGCTCACGGGAGTTCCACCCCTGCATGGTTCTCATGTAGCCATACTCATTGCCTGCGACGGTTTTATCACGCTCGGACTATTGACTGTATGGGAGTATCATTATCACGATAAGAATGTCGTTGCAGGCAATCCTGCTAAAGATTGCTTCTCGGATCACTAACATGAATCGCTCGCTATCTTTATAAGATAGGTCATGGCGGTTAGTTCCGTTGGCTCTTTTCTTATCGAAACGTATTCGATTACTTTTATTCAGTTTTCAAAGAACAATGGCTCGTTAGCCTATCAAAACACATTGAAAGCTCAATATGCTTTGGTGGAATAACAAACCTCCCTGTTCGGGAAGCGTGGAATGGTTTAGCACGCTTCCACGAAAGGAGAGAGGATATTACTTAATTTCAAATGACAAAATCTTTGTAATCAGTCTGGTTTCCATTCTTCCACGTAAGACTTCATCAACGACCATACTTTGATTGCCATATTCATCTTTCATAAGTCGTAGGGAACGCTTCGTTATGTACCCTCTGTAATGATGTAGAATCTGGTTAATCGCTTCGGTATCGCCATCTGTTGCCTTTACAATGAGAGGAAAGGGAATCATAGGATATTGTGTTTTCATTCTTCAAATTCCTCCATAAACTTTTTAATTAAGGCTAGTCCACTGGTTCTATGCCGATAGACAGTAGAACGGTTCAATTTCAACAGGTCTGCAATTTCTGAATCGCTCATGTCCATAAAGTAAAACAGCAGTAGAATTTCACGTTTCTTGTCTGGCAACTCACGTAATGCTTCACTCAACAAATCATTTTCAACGCCTACTGATAACCCATTGAGTGTAAAAATCTGAAAGTCAGTTGAATAGTTATCTGTTGTCGCAAACTGGCTAACAAGATAATCGCCAACATCCGAAAAGGACACCTCACGCTTTGCAATCCTTGAAAGATAAAGCATATAATTCTTTCGCTCGTCTTCCATAGCACGTTTACAGATATAGTCAAACTGATTTTCTATTGTGGTCTGAAAAGAAGATGGTTTCATGTTTCTCACCCCCTTTCTGTCTAGGAAAGGAAGTGAGCCTTGCTCGTTTATCTCCTTTCACTCTTAGTCCCAATGTGAAAGGGGGATTTGTTGCATTACTGATAAATAAACTTTGTAAAAAAGTTCTGAATAGCCAAAAAAGCATATAAACAGATTTATTTCTCTGTTTACATGCTTCTGTTATTCTATCTATATGATTTATAAAACCACATTGGTGGACGTACTTATCTATTGCAGATAGACGACTTTTTTTGACAAGAACCCAATGTAAGGAAATTTATTGTATATGATGTACTTCATGGCGACGTTGACCTCCAACAAACCGCCATTTGGAAGTAATATACAATATTTTAACAGCGTAAATAGCACTACCATATAACGGTTTTTTTTATTGGCGTTTAGTAGTGCTTTTTATTAAATATAAACCTATAAACCATATAACACGTTTTTCTATACCTGTTTTTAATTCAGTAGGAACAATAAAATGTATAGAGGTGGTCTACTATGCGTAAAAAAGAAGATAAATATGATTTTAGAGCCTTTGGTTTAGCCATTAAAGAAGCTCGATTGAAACGAGGTTTAACTCGTGAACAAGTGGGAGCATTGATTGAAATTGACCCACGGTACTTAACTAATATTGAAAATAAAGGGCAACACCCCAGCATACAAGTTCTTTATGACCTTGTATCGTTACTTCATGTTTCCGTTGATGAATTTTTCTTACCTGCTAATAACTTGGTAAAAAGCACCCGACGATTACAGATAGAGAAATACATGGATAGCTTTACAGACAAAGAACTATCCTTAATGGAATCTTTAGCCAGCGGTATCAACGAAGCAAGAAACATCGAAGACTAATTAAAAGAATCCATACATAACGGAAAGAGCCGATAAAATGAGATTGTATTAATCTCATTTTATCGGCTCTGCGTCTTTGCGTCTGGCTCTGTAATCACAGTTACTTTGAACTGCTTTATTTCAATTAAATTTTCTTGTCTGCATTTCGGACAATAGAGGGGGAATTTTTTTAATTCAGTATCTTCCCTTATCTTTAATCGTGTTTTATTTCCACATACAGGACACAATATCCACTTGTAGTTTATAATAACTATCTCCTCCTTTACACTTTAATTCAAATCTTTATTAAAAAATATTTCATCTTATTTAACAAGAAACCATATTTATATAACAACATAAAATACACTAAGTTATTTTATTGAACATATATCGTACTTTATCTATCCGACTATTTGGACGACGGGGCTGGCAAACAGGTTCACCGGTAGTAACATGGTACCCTTTTAACTCTGTTAAACAAACACTACGTCCATTTGTAAAGAAAGTTAAATCACTACGATATTCTTGAATACACCGAGCAGGGATTTCTCCACTAAGAATGACCTCATTATTTTTCAATTGAGTGTCTACGATGTTCGCACAATATTTAGGAGCATCGTTGTATGCTCGTGAAAGATATTCCTGTGGCGCATAAATTTTAAAACTAAGATATGGCTCTAACAATTCTGTTCCAGCTTTTTTTAAGACTTGTTCCAATACAATAGGAGCAAGCATCCGAAAATCTGCTGGAGTACTAACAGGGCTATAGTATAAACCGTACTTAAAACAGATTTTACAATCCGTCACATTCCAACCATATAATCCTTGTTCGCAACCATAGCGTATCCCTTCCATAACTGCATTTTGAAATGATTGATTTAAGTATCCAAGAGAAACCGAGCTCTCATACTGCATTCCACTTCCCAACGGAAGCGGTGATACAGATAAACCAATGGAAGCCCAGAAAGGATTTGGCGGCACTTCGATGTGAATGGTATATTCTGCATTTTTTAACGGTCTCTCCATATAAATGACTGTAGGCTCTTTTAGTTCTATCTCCACATGATACTTTTCTTGCAACAGTGCACTAATCACTTCCATTTGTACTTTCCCTAAGAAAGAAAGTATAATTTCATGTGTCGTAGAATCCACGTAATATCGTAGAAGCGGATCACTATCTGAGATTTCCAAAAGGGCATCAAGCAACATTTCTCTCTGTTCAGGTTTACTCGGTTCAACAGTTGTTTGTAGTAGAGGGTGCGGATTTTCAATCTTTTTTCTCTGTGGCAATAGTTTTGTATCTCCAAGAACACTATTTAACTTCAAAAACTCATTTTGCAAAATAACAATTTCTCCAGAATAAGCTCTATCAATCTTACATAATTCACCATTTATTGAAGTATACATTTCTGTAACTTTTATTTTTTCTTTTTCTGATACTCTAACCGAATCTCGTAAATGTAGTACTCCACTATAAAGGCGTATATATGCAAGACGTTGTCTTTTTTTTGTATATTCAATTTTGAAAACATTTCCGCAAAGTTCAGACGGACCTCGATGTGTTGATGAATAAAATTTATTAGTAATAACTTCTATAAGGTTATCAATCCCTATATTACTTTTTGCACTTCCATGATAAAGAGGGAACAGAGAACAATTCTGAAATCTTATGCTTTCCTCTTGTTCGAGTTCCAATGCTTCTAATGATTTACCGGACATATATTTCTCTAAAAGGTCATCGTTTCCCTCTATTACCGTATCCCATTGTTCAGATTCGGTAAAGTTCGTCACACACATATTAGGATACAGTTCTACCTTCTGTTTGATTACAATTTCGGCAGAAAGTTTCTCTTTAATATCCTGATAAACCGTTGATAAATCAATTCCATTTTGGTCAATCTTATTGATAAAAAAGATTGTGGGAATCCCCATTTTCCTAAGTGCATGAAATAATATACGAGTTTGTGCTTGTACGCCATCTTTTGCAGAAATCAGTAGAATTGCCCCATCTAAAACTGATAATGAACGATATACTTCTGCTAAGAAATCCATATGTCCTGGCGTGTCTATGATGTTCACCTTCGTATTTTCCCACTGAAAAGAGGTTATTCCTGTCTGAATTGTAATTCCTCTCTGACGTTCTAAAAGCGTATTATCCGTCCTCGTTGTACCTTTGTCCACGCTTCCTAATTCTGTAATCGCTCCACTGTTATATAATAAGCTTTCTGTTAAGGTAGTTTTTCCTGCATCAACATGAGCTAAAACTCCAATATTAATAATTTTCATGTGATTTTCCTCCATTCAAAAACCCAAAAGGGCATAAAAATCCCAGTGATAAATACTTTTATCACTGGGATTTTTATGCATAACCATAGGTATACAAAGCATACAGATATTCTCTGGATACTTTAGAATCACATGATAAAGGTATTCTTAAACTGGGTACAAAAAACTAAGCCCTCCTAAAAAAGGACATCTAATTATTTGTTCCCGCTATCAAATTGACAGTTTATTTAAGAATACCTTGCCGCATATTTATTAACTCCTTTTAAATAGTCACTTAAATAATAGCACGTAAGAGCATATTTGTAAAGGAATCTCCAATTTTTTATCAAAGAGAGTACGTGATTACAAAATAGCTGTAATAATGTACCAATATTTGTTATTCTATAATCTTCCAATTACTCCCGTTCTTTTCAAGTACCAAATCAAATTGAGATACCTGCGTTGCTTTGGTCTGCTGGTCGATATACTCCACTGTCAGCGATACCGTGACTTGATTATCCTTACGATTGTGAATAGGATTTACCAGTTCTTGAAAGATGTACTCTTTTCCGATTGGTTTTAATATCCCGTCATTCACATAGTAGGAAAGTTCACTGGCTGTCGCTGTAGGATAGAGCTTGAAGAACGTCGTTAAAAACTCATTGATTTCATTGGTTGTAATGGAATCAACCGTCCCCTCACTTTCAATGGCTTTTGGTTTATAACTTGATTTCTTAGGTATGTTGGTAATGGTCGGATTCTTAACCAGTACCATATTTCCAGAACCATCTACATAGACACTCACTATATAAGCAGAGTGGACGGTCTTTGTATTTTCTCCCTCTGTAATGAGCTGGTCTACACTGTAGGTTACATTAAACTCATTGTCGCCAGTTGGCTCTACCGTCCATATCTGAAATCCTCTTACAGAAGACGATACAGGAATATCTTTGCGTACTGTATCAACATTGAGAGCTTGAAGTTCATCTGTCAGATAGCCTTTTAGACTTTCCATTCGATTATCAATGGACTTATCGGATTGCTCCCATGAATAGTAGACTTTCGCAAAGTTCTCTACAAAATTTTCTACATGATGAGTATCAACGTATTCCTTTTCTATGATAGTTGTTTCGTGAATAGTATGAGTATCTATAGCTGTAAAGTGCTTGAATATCGCAAAGCTGAAACTAAGCCCTAAAAGTACCCACAAGGCAATCACAACCTTTTTATGAGGATTGACCTTATAGTAGACACGAGGTTTCTTTTCCTTTGGTATCTGTTTTTCTTTATTCTGATTTTTTCTAAATTTCATCATTAAATCTTCCTTTCTCATTGTTTGATTCGTCCTGCTCCCACTAAATGCTGTTGCCAGTAGGGGCTTGTTAAGTCGGCATAACCGATTGGGTCGCCTGCATGAAACATACGGTTATTGCCAAGGTATATCCCAACATGAGTAATATAAGAGCCAGCGTTATAGGTAGAATGAAAGAAAACCAAATCGCCAGCTTGTGCTTCCGATAGTGGGATATGCTGGGTCACATCATATTGCTGTTGTGCGGTTCGTGGTAAGTTAATTCCAACTTTTCCATACGTCCATTGTGTCAGTCCGCTACAATCAAAAGAAGTAGTCGGGGAAGCTCCACCGTAAACGTATCGCCAGCCCTCATATTTCAGTGCTTCGTCCATGATGGCTTGTACCGTATCATCATCAAACTCTGTTGTGACAAGATACTGCGTTACCAGTTGCACATAAAACATATTGCCATAGTTGTATCGCCAGCCCCCATTGATAGGTATGGCTATGGGATTGGGGTAAGACACTTTTTCGCCACCTGAATACTCTTTTGAGAAACTTTGAGCCAGTTCAAAGGTATATTTATTTCCACGATTAGCCACATACCCTAAGAAACCACCACCATAATTGTAGGACTGGATAACCGATTCTAAATCTACACTGAGCCTTTCGCTACTGGCTAATAATTCACTGAAATACTTCACACCTTGCTTAATGGATTCTTCTGTACTCAATGAATTAGGTGGAAGACCGAGGGATTCCGAGGACTGCATAACATCTTCCGCAGTACCGCCCGATTCCACCTGTATAATCGCAAGAAGTATGTTGACATATTCTTCAACGCCATATTCTTTGGCATATTTTTCTACCATAGGCTTATGAGCCAGCACTTCTGCGGAAACATTCACACCTCCATAATGAATATTGGAAATTCCGCTGTCCTGTTCATCTGAAAATAAAATGGCAACAAACAGAAGCAGTGAGAAGACCATCAAGAATAATCCAGAACCACCAATCACTAAAGTTTTCAACTTCATGGTTTCTTACCGACTTTCTTAATGGTGGCGGTTTTGATTGGTGGTCTACTTCTTGTATTTTGTAGTGGTACTCTTTGAACAGTAGACGGACGTTCTTTTGTGATTGGACGTTGTGAAGTTCTATCTGCTGTAGTGGTTGAAGTTGCTGGCTTTTGAACGGTTTTTTCTTGAACGGTATTGCCTTGGCGTTCCACTTTTGGACTTGAAAAATCGGACTTAACTGCTGGACGCTCTTGTTTGGCTTGTTGAGATCCCTTATATGAAGTCTGAATATTAGACTGTTTTGAGGTCTGTTCATCATGATATTGTTCTTGTCTTGTAGTCGGTCTTTCATGAACAGAAGAAGCAGGCTGTTTTTTCTGTTTGACCTGTTCCATTTCAGAGCGACGCTTCGCAATGGTTTTTCGCCTTTGTTCCTGCTGTTCCTTGCGTCCACTGGCTCTGTCCGCTTTGGTTTGAGAAATACTACTGGTTAAATCACGGACATTCTCTTTTACTTTGGATTTTCCTTGATATACTGCATATCTTGCATTGGTCGGCAAATCTTTAACCTGTTCTTTCAAACCACTAGCAGTGTCTACCATTCTGTCTTTGGTATCAGCTACTGTACCGATGGTTTGACCGATACGTTTTCCAAGTGTTGATTTTTCCTTTCCGTCTGGTCGGGAGTGATCTGCTTGTGTCCTTGCAGAACTCCCCGAACCCGACTGTCCTTTTTTACCTGTAACAATGGCAGACCCAGCCCCTAGAGTAGTCATGGAACGTCCAAGTTTCCGCTGTAGACGGTGCATGTGAGCGTGCATAAGCATACGAGGTTTTCTCATCACACGACTTCCCACACTTTGAGAATCGTTACTCTGTAGAGAAAACATACTCATTAAATCGCCCAGCTTGAAGTAGATTCCTGCAAAGGTCACAATCTGTAGAAAAGCAATCAAAAAGAACGGATAACCAGCCGATAAGGTATAGAGCATGGTTGAAATACTAAATGCTGTCGTAATAATCAATGTGATTCCAGCTCGTGTCAAAATGGTATTAAAGAGCTTTGTTATGGCTCGTTTTGACATACCATCAAATGATGGAATCATGCTTAAAATAAAGCTCACAGGCAGAAACATAGCATAGATGATAAAAAGTACCTGCGAGAAAATCATGATTCCTGTTAATAGGAATACAAATATGGAAATCCCAATATTGAAGACAAATAGGAAGAAGACTGTACCTAAACGGTTAATGGTCTTTGTAATGGTTAGATTGGTATTGCTTCTGTCTTCAATTTCTTCCGCAACAATTTTTTCTCTGTCTTCGCCATTGTTGGAATCTGGGCTGGTGGAGAGCAGGCTTTCCACACGGTCAATACCGATACTTTCAATGTCTGAACTGTTGTATTGAAGCAGTAGCCACGGTTGCTGAACCTGTATGGAAAACAGGCTATCTCTGATTAAGTCCACGCTGTCCTTGCCTTGACTATCGGAATGGGGCATGACAATCTTCGTGCCAAGTGATAAACTGGCATTACTGATGTCTGATGAAAAGTCATTGATTTTTTTAATGTAGTCGGGAGCGTAGGCAATAAAGGAAGCCGATAGGATAAACACCAGCACAAAATTCATAATGGCATGAATTGCCTTTGTGGTTTCTCTCTTTATCAGTCCCGTATAGGCAACATAAACCCCAAGAACCAAAATCAAGAGTAAGAGGAATCCAACATAGAAACCCTCTGTTGAAAATCCGTTTGCACTCACACCAGCTAAGGTCTGCATATTCTTACCAATGGAATCTGCTGTAGCGGAAATGAAGTCTAAGGAATAGGCTTCCTGTACTAAGTAACCTGTCGCATTGGAAACATACAAACTGATTGTCCAAATAAAATTGGTAATGGCATATAGTCCATACATGACCTGTTTTCCAATCCCGTCCGACCAGTTCCACGGAAGCCAGCCCCAGCTATTATCCACATAAAAATCCAGTTGATAGTTTTCAAGTGGGTATCGGCTGTATTCATTTGCCACATTGACCGTATCATCTACCAAGCCCGCAGCTTGAACCACCGTTCCCAGCATGGCTAAAAGAAAAATGGCAATCACAAGTGTGAAAGCCACTGTCATTGCCACTTTACCTAGACGTTTCAGCGTCCAGTTTGATTTTATTCTGTTTACTATTGATGGTTTCACATTTACACCTCTTTTCGCACAGGTGGTCTGGTATCAAAGGCATGGAGCAGTTCTTCAAATACAGGGTGGAACTGTATCACACCGACACGACCATATAAATCACTGATAAGGCATTGCCCGTTTTCCAAATCACGCAATCGCTTCTGATTGTTTTCGTCCTCTGGGTCTACACCAAAAAAGGCTAAGGTCTTTTTAATCTCGTTAAGGTCAGTGGAACGAAATGCAAATTTTAAGCCGAGGTTATTTTTCAGTTTTTCATCTAAGAGGTCGTCTGTATTTTGGGTCACGAAATATACCCCAGCGTTCATAGCACGACCAGCCCGAACCAGCTTCATAGATAGTGTTTTTCCTTGTGCTACCTGTAAAAAGCTCCATGCTTCGTCTAAATCTACAATCTTGAAAATGCTTCGGTCTGTATGGATAAAGTCTAAAGCAAAGGTACTAATGACAATCAGCATAGCAACGGATAAAAGCTCCATAGTGGTATATTCCTCAAAGGAAGTTTCCTTGTCGGGAAGTACCAAGTCCGCAACCTGTATAATGTTCAGTTGTTTTTCTAAGCTGATAGACTGCTCCACATAACCATTACTGAATAATAAATGTGCAAAGTCATAGTCTGTAAAACTTTCGATATGGTCGGCTATACTGGTACTTAGTGGCGTATTCTCAACCCGTAATTCCTCAATCACTTTCATCAACCCTCGTACTTCACTATTGGTTACTGCACGAATGGCTTTTCTAAGGATTGGGAAGCGTTCCCCATCACGAGAGGAAATCCCCGTAAGGAATGTCAGAATATCAATAGCCAGTGATTCAGAATCTTTGGGATTTTTCATAATCACATAAGGGTCAAGTAAGCCTTTGTTTTTCTCATCAGAAGTCAGAGTGACGATATTGATTTCATGGGAAATCTCTGGCAAGGTTTCTTTCCATCTGCCACGTTCTGCTTTTGGGTCTACAATCACTGCTTGTGCCCCATAAAGCACCGCATAATAGACGATAAGGTTATTCGCAAAGGATTTACCACCACCCAGCGAACCAACAAAAGCCGACGCTAACGCATTGGTTACTGAACCCTTAACCCCTTGACTGGCAAGAGCAGGTTTCAGATAGACATTGCGTCCAGTATCTAAGCTGTAGCCAACATAAATCCCCTCATTTTCCCCCAGCATTTGAGTAGCACCAAAACCTAAACCAGCGAGGAAATCAGAGGTCACGTATTGAATATAATCATTCATATAACGCTTGCTGGCAGGTAAAAATTCTTCATGTAAGCCGAGCATATCCCCAAATGGTCGTACCAGTTTTACGCTTAAATCGTCATAAAAATCTTTCACTTCATTACAACGACGTTTGAGTTCGTCAAGATCATTTGCTGATACCCTTACCACATAAGACAGCTTGTACATAGATTCCTTGCTTTGGTCTAAATTGGTTTCCAGCTCATTCACACTTTCCAGAGCTTCCGCCACATTGGAGCTGGTTTCATTATCACTTTGCCAAGCGTGGTTATCCAAGTCTTTCAGTTCTTTCTTTTTATTGCGGACAGTAGATAGGGCTTTACGATTCGCTACAATTTCCACATTCATTGACGTATCAATCGGGAATGTAAATTGCTGTTGCTGGTAGTAGAAGATTTCAGAGGACGGGAAGTCCAGTTCTCCGACAATGCTGTTAATGGTAAAGTAAGCTACATAGACGGTTTCATCTTCCTGCTGGATTTTCAAATATCGCTGTTTTTCTTCCACCAAACAGCGAGTAGGCTTAATCAAGTCATAGTATTTAATCAGCGTTTCATTATCCAGCTTTTTCTTTGATAGATGGTACTCATACTCTTCATAGGCAGTGCCTGTCTGTCCGTAAAGGTGTTCAATCAGATAGCCGAAGTCGTCCTTATCTAACCTGCGGATTTTGAAACGACGAGAGATTTTATTTTCTAAGAGCTTTTCCATCTTCTGAAAACGCAGGATTTCATCATTACTCATACTAACAAAATCGCCCATCAGCTTATGGTTCACATCATAGACAAAATCAGACAAAGCATTTTTTGCTTCAACGGTAAGACTTTTCATAGAAAACTCCTGATCGTTGAGAAGCAACTTAAAGCCGATAAAGAAACGGTAGTTCACTTGATTTTCGCCAATCATGGATATTAAAGCGTCTGTCTGTTGGTCGATTTTGTCATAGGCAACCGCTTTGAGCTTGCCAGTGACTTCATTTTTGGAACGCTCTTGTGCAGAACGTATGCTGGATTCTGTACTGATTTGTAAAGCATGAATTTTGCCATCACGATTTTGTGCGATAAGCTGTCTGAAAGAATCATGCACTTGTATTTTCTGTTCTGGACTTAGAAATGAGTAATTGTAAGGAACAAGCTCATAGTAAGCATAACATTCCCCGTCTTTATTCCAGACGAGATTGTTTTCAATGTATTTAATTGGATATGCCATAAAATTCACTCCTAACTGCTGTAATGGCTTCTTGTGGCTGGTTTCTACCAAGCGTTACTTTTTTTCCTGCATAGGTCAGCTTTGGTCGCAGTGCATAAGCAATGACAGACTTCAAAAATCCATAAGGCTTTTTACCATCAAAAGTTTTTGTAGACATAAACCATGTGAAAGCCACAGGAATCCCAAAGTATTTGAGAAATGCTCCCTCTATCATGGAAAGAGGGGGCAAGTTGCCAAGTATCATCACTGCAAAGAGTGACACGACAAACCATGTCATTTGCGTAAAGGTTATGGGAAACGGAAGTCTAAAATCATTGATAGAATACAGTACCTTTTCCACAGACCAGATACTGGTATAGCTTCGTATTTTCTTCATGTAATCAATCCTTTCATAAAAAATAGGGGTAGCTGATTGAGCCACCCCGTAAAATAGAAAATCTGCCAGTAGTAATGTACCGACAGATTTAATAGACGATTTCAAAAATCCCATGATTGGTTGAGATAAACGTTCCTGAAAGGTCTAAATCCCGACCATAGGCTTGATAATCAATATAGTTTTGAAGACTAGCTGGTACTTCGCCTAAAGCACCCGTTTCTTCAATGTAGTAGCGTGCCACGTCATACATATCATCACAATCGGAATGAATGATAATATCCTCTTGATGTTCGCTTAGTTCTTCAATGCTTGAAAAATGAGTGAGCAGAGCAGATAGCTCCGATTGTAATTCTTCGGGTAATTCCGATACCATTTCCCATAGTCGATTGAGTTCGCCAATGGAAGTGTATTCGTCAACCGTAAAGGGTAACTCGTAGTCATGAATGGCGTATTCCTCATATTCATCATTCAAGCCGATTTTCTCTTTGACTTCCTCAAAGTCAATGGGAAAGGTAAACCACGCACCGACCAATTCGCCCTCATTGTATTTGCCTAAATTCGCAATATAGACTTGCATATCGTCCATATATTCACGTCCTTTCTTTGTAGAGATTCAAAAATCCCTACCGCACTTCGTTTGGTGTACCATTCCTTTGCGGAACATAAGAAAACCACTTATATTCCACAAAAGAACGGTTTTATTTAAGCACCAATAATGCGATTGAATAGCTCTAGTAAAATGTCTTTTACTCCAGCAGCGTTGAAGACTAAGCCAACCGCAATAATCGCAATAATTAAAAAGCCAATCAGTTTGCTAAACTCACGCTTGAAGCCAAGATACAAGCCAATCACAACGATTGCTAAAAGCACCAGTGATTGAGCGTTTGATAGAAACCAGTTATAAAGGTTTTGTCCAAAATTCATAAAAATGTTCTCCTCTCTATATTCAATGAATTTGTATTTGAGTTATTTTTTTGTTGTTATCACGTCCTGTTCTTTTACTGACTGTTGCTTCAAAATCTGCTTGTGTCGGTCTGTCAGTTTCGCATGGTCGAGAATGTCTTTTACAACCTGCGTCTGGTTGATTTCATCAAGTTTAATCGCAACCTTTAAGGTCGGGGCAACTTGATGAGATAGCCAGTTCAGCGTCCTTTGGAAGGAGTAAGGCTCTGGTTTTGTGGTTAGTTTTAATCGTTCACGATTGTTCCCAATAAACCAAGCCCATTCTTCATTCAGTTTCCAATCAGAACGAGGTTTGGAATCGTCTTTATCTACAAAACGGATATACCGATTGATAATTTTAAAGGCGGTATGCTCTGGATTGTCATAGACGAGTAAATCACGGACTGCATAATAGGCACGCTCATTTTTCAATCGAATCTCAAAACGGTTTTTTACTTCTGCGTCTTCAATGGGAATATCATTTTTCTTGTACTGCTCGTAGTCCTTTTCATAGATACAGAAATAAACTTCACTTTGTAATGAACCGATATAGAGGGTGTTTCCCATACATTCCTTTTCCTCTTTGCGTACCAGTTCGCCACTGCGATAGCTTTTAAAACTGCGGAAGACGGAGATACATTCTTCCTGTTGGCACTTTTCAGTGAGTACAGGGATATTCAAAATCCCTGTCTTATCGTTAATGGCAAGGTCAAGGCGTTTCATCACACCGCCAGCCACCAAAACGTCCATAAAGAACTCATACCAGCTTCTTTGTTGTGCCAGAAGATAGCTTTCAAATTGTCTGCACCCACGACCTTTCAATTCCACCAGAACTCCTTTGTCCAGTTCATGGGAGCAAAGGACGAATATGTCGCCTAAAGCATAATGCTCTGAATAAGAATAGAAACCATAGTCCTCATGAAGAAAATAGGACAGTTTCAGTTGTAAGATGTTTTCGACCACCTGCTGTACGTCTGTTGTCGGAAAGCGAATCCTTACATAATCAAACAGCATTTCAAGGGGAGCGTCGGGATTGAAGCGTTCCAGAGCTTCCCAAAGGGACTGCTGTAAATCCTCTGATGGCTTGACTTTTCCTGTTTCAATATCGCTTAGATACTGCCTTGTAATACCAGTCGCAACAGCTAAACGGTTTTGAGATAGTCCATAAGCCAAGCGTTTTTCTTTTAAATGCTGTAACCAAGTTTGTTCATTCAGTAAAAATCCCTCCAATCAAAAAGGCGTATGTCAACTTTTAAAGCCCATTTGACATACGCTGAAATTTTGTAAATCCCTTGTAACCAAAGGATTTTCTAATGTTTTTTTGACTGTTTCCTGTCGATTTGTACCCCCCTGTTAGATACGGGGGGTTAAGTGCTGGCGTGGCTATTGCCACACCAGCCAGCAAGATCAGTCCACACCTGCGACTTCCGCTTCGCACGTCGCCTGCGTGGACTGTCTGCTGTTGGATAACTTTTTAATTTCCTCCAAGAAATCATATCCTTTTGGTACAAGGGGAGTATAAAACTCTGATATGACACTTGTTCCTACATCAACATAGCCACGACCTTTGATTCGCTTTAAGAAGAAATCCTTTTGTACGTCACTGCCAAACATCATGCCATAGCCCATTTCAGACATACGACCTAAAGCCACTCTGAAATTAAACTGATCACGGATTCCGTCGCCTAAATATTTTGCGTCTGGACGTTGACAAGCCAGTATTAGAAAGAAGCCAGCTTGACGACCTAACATGACAATCTGTTTCAGCTTATTCATAACTGCGGTGTTTTCTTTTGTTCCCAGCATTTCCATGAAAGCGACGTATTCATCAAAGATTAAGAAGTGTGCCGGGAGACCTAAGTAAGCATAATTTTTGCCAGTCTTATAGTTCTTCATCTGCTTCATTTCCTCACTACGTTTCATCATTTCTTCATAGAATGTTTCAATGCAAGAAAGCAAGTCTTCTTTTCTATAGTAGACATTTGCCATCACAGAACCTAAGTCCGCAAGGTCAGCATTTTTCGGGTCAAGAATATACAGTTTTGAATCTGTATGAAGCAAGGCTTCAATCAGTGTCAGTATAAAGTAAGTTTTACCGCCACCTGTACCACCAGCAATCAACATATGAGGGAGCTTATCATATTCCCACCATACGTTTTTCATTAAGCGAAGTTTACCATCTTTAGCTTCTACTTCATCAATAGAAATACGACTGGCTATGGTGTCATAGAGCAAAGTATATTCCACATAGGAATCCTTTAACTCTTTATCCGTCAGCTCACAGTACAAGCCACTCTCTAATTTCTTTTCCAAGTGTAAGAGTTGGTCTTGATATTTTCCCAGCGTGATTTCCACCCGTATCTGTATCAAGCCATTTTTAAGTCGATAATACATTTTAGGGAAGTAGGTTATCTTTTCCTTTGTACGACCAGCACTATCTTTAAAGAAACCCTCTGTTTTGACCTG
Organism: Streptococcus halichoeri; assembly: GCF_019774635.1. NCBI lineage: Bacteria > Bacillati > Bacillota > Bacilli > Lactobacillales > Streptococcaceae > Streptococcus > Streptococcus halichoeri. The sequence continues at coordinate 1,021,758 of NZ_CP081502.1, read as the reverse complement.
TTCAGATTCATACCACTTGTTTTCAAGTATCATCTTTGCCAGTTTTTGACGGTGGTAAAGTTGTTTAACCGTATCATAGCGAACCCGTTTGAATACAAACGCTACCAGCAAGCAGATAAGAATTGCGACACTGAAACTGATAATTAAATAGGGAATGTCAATCTTATCTGCTTGTGATAGGTTAAAATCCTGCCAGTTGATCTGCTGGATTGTCTTCACATGAAACAGTCCGACAACCAGCAGGAAAACAGGCAGGAGTGACGCTATCGTAAAATGAAAGACTAAATCTTTACCAGATGGGCGAATCCTTTTACCACGCTGTTTCATGCGAAAAAGTCTCCTTTCTACCTAGCGACTATTTGTCTTGTGTCGGTTCTTTCTTTGCTTGTGGTTGAGCTTTGAATGAACTAGAATCCTTTGTCAGCACAATATCGTCTGCCTTGATATACCAGTCAACATCTGCTCCTTGATAGGTGGCAGTAGCAACGGTGTCCGCAATGGGATTGATAAGTTCCACCCGTGCGTTATAATCAAACTCTTTCAAAGGCACGCTGGCAGGAATACTTACTTGAATCATGCGTCCTTGTCCTTTGGATTTTAAGTCATAGGTACGTTCCTTGATTTCATCTGAAACCGACCCGTCTTCATTTTGGATTCTCACTTCACGACGTAGAGCAGAGAATTTCAATTCTCCAAAAGTCGTGTCTTTATCTAATACAATGCCATTTGCTAATCTCATCATTTTTCCTCTCTTTCTTTATTCTTTTATCATGTCGTCAGCATGTAAAAGGTAATTTGTAAAACCACGAGTGCCGATTTTGTAGCCCTCTGCGGTAATACGTGGATTGACTAACTTCACACGTTCCTCAAAGCCGAAATGTTTTTCGCCAGCTTCAGCAGGAAGCACCACCACAATATCATCTGCTCTTTGAACATCAGAATAGAGATTATAGCTTCTTGATAAGACAGTTAGCCGTCCGTTGATTCTTCGCTGAACGACTTTATCCTCGCCAGCAAATTCTAAATTGCCGAATGTTTTTTCCATGTTGGGAATCACAAATTTAAGTTCCATATTTTTACCTATCCTTTCTTTTTTATTGGCTGAATGAATGTTTGATGGTCTTAAAGAGTGGGGAACGACCTTTTGATTCTTGATTTTTTGTTTTCATAAGTTCACTTCCTTTCAAAATCGGGTAAAAAAATAGACACCTCATTTTTTGAAGTGTCTACCTATTAAATATTCAAATTTTATTGGAAGTATCTTTATATCTTCACTTTTCAAGGATAAATCGTCGTATCAAAGCTCATTCATAAGTAGTAAATTAGTAGTAAATTGAGTGGTTTTGACCTTGATAAAGTGTGATAAGTCCAGTTTTTATGCGGATAACTAGATTTTTATGCTATTTTTAAAAGAAAATTTATTGCTTTAGTTATTCTTTCAATTTTTTCTTTAGTGCAGAGGTTTTTATCAATAAAATCAAATGCCTCCGTTTGATACCTAAATGTTAAAGGCATAAACTCTGAATGACTTGAAATAAACACAATTGTAGCTAAGGGATCAATTTCTTTTATTTTTTTGCAGTTAGTAGCCCCAACTTTTCATTTTGTCCTAATTCAATATCTAGAAAAAATAATTGATGACTTCCTCTTTCTTTAATATTGTCCAATAATTCTTCTGATTGATCAAAAGTTTGTATGTTATCGTTTTCCCGATTTTTTTGTGAAAGTATTTGTTTTATTAATTTTTCAAGATAAAATTGCTGACTTAAATTATCTTCCAAAATATATATTTTCACCTTACTCTCCAATATTTCTATTATTTTCAATGATAGCAGATGACAATTATGAGTTATTTTTAAAATTATTACTATATATTATACATCTTGCCTTAATTATTATCAATTGCTTGCCGTTTGCTTTTAATTGATTAGAATATCACTATTTATTCTATTTGGGGGAGCTAATCAAATGCTGCTCTCTCACTTAATATTAAATCGGACATAAAAAACACAACCTACTGGCACTGCACCCAATAAATGAGACACAAGAAAAACACTCCTGTAGAATTCTAGTAAAATAGAATCAGGAGTGTTTTATTATGGTCAAAAAAGCTTACTCGTTAGAAACTAAATTAGCCTGTATTGAAATGAAGAAATCAGGTAAAACAGAAAAAGTTATTATGGATACACTTGGTATTAAAAATAAAAGCCAGATTTATACCTGGTGGCGTTGGTACCAAAAAGGTGAGAGTTATCGCTTTTATCAACCTGTAGGTAAGCAATATACTTACGGTCAAGGCATGGAACAATTATCTGAAGTTGAACAATTAAAACTTCAAGTTGAACTCCTAAAAAAGTATCAAAGCTTGATGAGAAAATCGACAAAGTAACACTCATCAAGCTGGTTGATTACTACAAACATCAGTATCCAATAGGTTGTATTCTGGACTGCTTTAAAATCCCACGCTCAACCTATTATCGCTGGAAATCTAATATCAAGTCTCCTACTCATGATAGTCTTATTGAAAAAGTTGAAAAGCTCTGCTTAAAATATAAGTTTATCTATGGGTATAGAACCATTACAAGTCTTCTAAAGAAAGAGTTTGGGGTTATTGCAAATGTAAAGAAAGTCTATCGGATTATGAAGAGCAGAGGATGGCTATGCCGCACTAGAATAAAGAAGTCCCCTAAATTAGGCAAGCCATACTACGTCACAAAAAATAAGTTAGACCGTGACTTTAAGGCAAGCAGACCATTACAAAAACTTGTTACAGATATTACTTATCTTAACTTTGGAAAATCTACCTTATACTTATCATCTATTATGGACCTCTATAATCGTGAAATTGTGGCCTATACTATTTCAGATACACAGGATAATAATCTTGTACTTGATACCCTTAATCAACTGGATGTAGAACCTGGAGTCCTATTACACAGTGATCAAGGATCTGTCTACACCTCTTATGCTTACTATCTTGTTTGTAAAGAAAAAGGCATTACCCGCTCAATGTCTCGAAAAGGGACACCTGCAGATAACGCCTGTATTGAATGGTTTCACTCCGCTCTAAAGACTGAAACTTTTTATCTCCAAAATAGGAGAAAATACAACAAAGATAGTATAACAAATATTGTTAAAAATTACATTACATTTTATAATGAAACTAGAATTCAACGTCATTTTAAAAACCAATCTCCTGTTCAATTCAGGAAATTGGTTTCATAAGAGTGTTTTTCTTCTGTCCCACTTTTGGGGTGCAGTGCCACTAGCCGTGTTTTTTATTTCTTCCTACCATCCTAATTTAAAGCTGTTGTCAAAATATTCCTTTAACACGAGTCTGTGTTTATTAGATAGTTTATCTAAAACATGGATATTGTCTTTTGAAAAGAAATTTAATGTTAGAGTCTCTTCGTTGCTGAAATCGGTAATAGCTATGCTTGAACTTGCCCTAACTGCATAGTTCGTTTTCTAAAATGCCACCTGCAAAGAGCCTAATTACTTTGTCATGACCAACTTTCGACCGGAGATAAGAGATCTAATCTTCTTTTTTTGCTCCTTAACATAAAAATACCTCCAACACTACAGTTTAGAGGTATCTCAGCATCTTTTTAATTTTTAAGTCAACTCTAGCGAAACCTTTTTGGTGCTCACTTGCCACAAAGTACCGAGCCCCTTTTTTATGATGAGTATATACAATTTTGAAGGGCTCGTTCACCAGGGCCTGCGTTAGCTAAGGTATTGTACAACTGACTAGCTTTCCCTGCCTTTCTTGGCTTGCCAATGAGGTGCTAAGCAAACAAAAAGTAGTTAGACTTGATTCATAAATCGGGTGCTAATACTCTTTCTGATTATAGCCAAAGTCGGCTAAATCTAATTTTTTATCTCGCCAGTTCTTTTTGACTTTGACCCAGGTTTCGAGGTAAACCTTATCTCCTAGCATGATTTCGATGTCACGTCTGGCCATCTTGCCGATTTTTTTCAGCATGGCGCCTTGTTTTCCGATGATAATGCCTTTTTGGCTATCACGTTCAACCATGATTGTAGCGCGGATGTGGATTTTATCCGTCTCTTCATCGCGTTTCATTGATTCAATAACCACAGCAACCGAGTGGGGAACCTCTTGTTGGGTCAGATGAAGTACCTTTTCACGGATCATTTCAGAGACTAAGAAACGTTCTGGATGGTCTGTAATTTGGTCTTCAGGGAAGTATTGAAAGCCCTCTTCTAGATTATCGGTTAGAATCTTAATCAATGTTTGCACGTTATTGCCTTGTAGGGCAGAAATAGGTACTACTTCTTTAAACGCCATTTGACTGCGGAAATCATCAATCTGCTCTAAAAGCTTGTCAGGATGGACTTTATCGATTTTATTAATGACCAAGACAACCGGGATTTTGGCAGCCTTTAGGCGTTCAATGATCATATCGTCGCCCTTGCCACGTTTTTCATCTGCTGGCACCATAAAAAGCACAGTCTCCACTTCACGCAAGGTACTGTAGGCCGACTCAACCATAAAATCGCCAAGGGCGGTCTTTGGCTTATGAATCCCTGGCGTATCAATAAAGACAATCTGTTCTGTCTTGGTGGTGTAAATGCCCATAATTTTATTGCGCGTGGTTTGGGCTTTATCACTCATGATGGCAATTTTTTGGCCCATAACATGGTTGAGGAAGGTTGATTTTCCAACATTTGGACGACCCAAAATCGCCACAAAACCTGATTTGAATGTCATTTTGTCTCCGTTAATTCTTTAAAATAATATGGTCTGGCCAGAATAAGCCTCCTAGGCAGCGTAAGCTTGGTTGGGACTCACTTGTCTAATGCTTTAACTTTCTTGTCACTAGTCAGCCAAGCTAAACGCTCTGCTATTTTCCAAAAATCAAAAGCCAAATCTTGGGTAAAAAGATAATTAGACCAGTAATCACTGCATAGCCTGAAATCACTAAGACGGCACCCGCGGCCATATCCTTGGCCTTTTTGGCGAGCATGGAAAAGTGATAGTCGCTGGCCAAATCAACTACATTTTCGATGGCAGAATTGACGATCTCCATGGTAATGACCAAAAAAATGGCCAAGAACAAAAATAACCACTCAATCGCTGATAATTTAAAGATAAGTCCAGCTATTATCACTAATAGAGCTGATACGAGGTGACTTTTTAAATTACGTTCTTCATCAATGGCAGTTAAAATGCCCGTAAAGGCAAATTCTAAACTAGAAGCAACTGTTCGGTTCTTCCACTTTCGTGGTGAATTATTGTCGTGTGAGGCCATAGGCAGTCAAAATCTCTTCCTGTAATGTGAACATTTCTTTCTCCTCTTCAGGCGTATAATGGTCATAGCCATTGATATGTAAAAAGCCATGGACTGCTAAAAAGCCCATTTCACGTTCAAAAGAATGCCCGTACTCAGCAGCTTGTTCCTTAGCTTTATCAATAGAAATGAACAGCTCACCAATATAGGCGTCAAACTCAGATAACATTTCCTGAAGTTCTGGATCGTTAGCTAGCTCTTTTGGATCAAATACAAGTGGTGTTTCTGGCTTGTATTCTAACGAAATAACATCCGTTGGCCGATCAGTCTGACGAAATTCCAAATTTAAGGCATGGCTGCGCTCGTTGGTGACAAAGGTTACAGCCATTTCTTTATCTTCTTTACCCGTTTTTTGAGCGGCAAAATTGAGCAAATCAAGCGTTTGCTCCATAATCGCTTGAGAAACTTGTCCTGTTTCATCAATCATCTCTATGTGCATAGTCATCTTCTTTCCAGTACTTTTATCTTTTTATTATACCATAAGAGCGGCCAAATGGAAAAAAGAGGACGTTTTCATCTAAGTCTGCAAAAGAGCAGCAACTCTTTTTTGCAAGTCTGGCACAACACCTGCTTCAAACCAGGGATTTTTAACATGCCAGCGAAAATTGCGAGGCGATGGATGAACGAGCGGGAAATAGGTGGGTAGATACTCCTGATAGTGGCTCACTGTTTCGGTTAAGGTTTTATAGGCTCTATCTTTAAGGTAAAAAGCTTGCGCATAACTACCAACGAGAATCGTTAAGCTTACCTGGGACATAGTCGCTGTTATGAGAGGATGCCAGCGCTGGGCAAAGCCCTTACGAGGCGGGAGGTCACCTGAGTTTCCTTTACCAGGATAGTAAAAATCCATTGGCAAAACCCCAAATAACCCCGACTGATAAAACAGCTCTCTATCAACACCTAACCACGCCCGCAAGCGGTCGCCACTGCGGTCATTCCAATATATCTGGCTTTCTTGGGCGATGATGCCTGGCGCCTGTCCCACAATAATGATACGTGCAGTTGAAGGATTAGCATAGAGCGGCTCAATACCTCTTTGGGTATAGGTCTGATTTTGCGCATCCTTCATGATTTGTTCTTTAATAGTATCCATACTCTTATCCCTTGCTTGAAACGTTTGCTCACCTTCTGATCACAAATCACTTTGCTACTCTGAGTATTTGGCTAATGAACTCCAAGTGCCCGGCTTACTGATAATGTTTTTATAGCTCATTTGATCTTGTTTAGCCACATCCACAGGTGAAAACCTTGTTTTCGCCATTGGCTATGGCCCGTCTACCAGGACAGTTCAAAACACTCGCTTAAGACAACTAAAGCATAATGGAAACCGCCAATAAAACAAAGAAGAGAGAAAAACTGATTAGAGACACTCTCATACGTTTTCTCTCTTGTATCTGCTTAGCTATTTTCCCCAATCACAGGATAGTGGTTAAAATCGGGTGCCGTGGTTGGCGTTGGAGGATTTTCAGCTTGGACATCTTGTGGGCTTTCATAAGCCTTAATAATATCTGCCACAACTGGATGACGTACGACATCACTAGCTTTAAAATAGACAAAGTCAATGGCCTTAATTGTTTTAAGCTTTTGGCTGGCGTCAATTAAGCCTGACTTGACATGATGTGGTAGATCTATTTGGCTATGATCACCATTGACAATCATCTTTGAGTTAAAGCCAAGCCTGGTTAGAAACATTTTCATTTGCATCTTGGTTGTATTTTGGGCTTCATCGAGGATGACAAAGGCATCATCTAAGGTGCGCCCACGCATATAAGCTAGTGGCGCAATCTCAATAATATCACGCTCCATCATCCGGCTTGTCTGCTCTTTTCCAAGAATTTGGTACAAGGCATCATAGACGGGACGAAGATAAGGATCTACCTTTTCTTTCAAATCACCTGGTAAAAAGCCTAGGCTTTCGCCCGCCTCAACGGCCGGACGGGTCAAGATAATTCTTTTGACTTGGCCTTTTTTAAGAGCTGAGACAGCTAAGGTCACTGCTAAAAAGGTCTTTCCTGTCCCTGCCGGGCCAATGCCAAAGACCACATCGTGGTGTTTAATGCTCTCAGCATAGACTTTTTGGCCAAGTGTCTTCACCCGAATGGGCTTACCACTGTTATCCTTGATGATTTCTTCTTCATATAGGGCGACAAATTTGTCAATTGTTCCATTATTAACCATTGACAAGGCCGTGACAACATCAGAAGTATTAATCATCATCCCACGTTCTACCAGAACCAAAAGAGCTTGGATGGTTAAGCGAGCTGCTTCGATTGCCTCGGCAGTTTGACCAATAACCTGGACACGTTCTGTTCTAGCATGAATGATGACTCCCAAATGGTCTTCAATCAATTTTAAATGCCGTTCATTGCTACCAAATAGGGCAAGGAGATCGTCAGGGTGGTGGAGAATGATATCAATAGAATACTCTTGCAAATGGAATGTCCTTTTCTATATTTTCTAGCTTCATTATAACAAAAAACCGATGACTTTTACCAGTAAATTCCTTGAACCAGCCAAATTCTAAAACGTATTTTCCAATCCTTAACAGCAAAAAACCGCATGCAAACCATGCTTAAGCGCATCACATGCATCCGGTTTAAAACACTAACTGTCATAGACAATTTTAGGGAACCAATAATCGCTCAGCTTGGTGCTAAATAGCTTAAATCAAGTGAGCTTCTTTAAGCAGCTCTTCAACATAGGTGCCTTTAATCTTGTTCATGCCGACTTTACGCATGAGAGCTGGGATAGGAATATCCATATCTTCAATTGGTTTTTTATCGTTAAGGTAATAAAGGGCTTTAAGCAATTCACGAATATCATAAACCGAATTAAAGACTTCAGGTACCCCACGTTCAACCTCTAAGAACATGTAAACGGCTTCCATTGCTGTACGGATAGAGTATTCTGTCGTAAAGACAGTATCACGTGAAGGGGACTCAGCAAAATTGCCGATAAAGGCAAGATTGATTGAACCTTGCGGAATCACATCAGGACGATCTCCTTTAACCCGAGGCATAAAGTAGCTCGTAATATATGGCATGTAAACAGGAACAGTATTAACATAATCTTGACCTGCTAAGGTTTTTATTTTAGCTTCGGGTACACCTAAATGATACAGCCATTCTTCAGTAATCTCGCGACCTGTACATGCTTCAATCGGTTTTTTCACAAAATTGCCGTCAACATTAGAATACAAACCATAAATCCAGACAACCGTTTCATTTTCTGCTTGTTCTTTAAAGTGTGGTTGGCGATGAATCGCAAAGCTCATCATCCAGTTAGAGTCAGTGACTGTAACAATCCCTCCGGTATTGACTTTTCCATCGTGCAAATCACGATGGGTAAGCCGTTCAATATAAGGCTCAATCGCAGGATCTTTAATGGTAGCTGTGGCAGAGACAAACCAAGATTCTTTTGGTAAATCTTTATAGAAAACTTTCGGTTGACCAAAATCATCTGATTGGGCAGCAAGATTTTCCCAAAGATTCCAAGAACCGCCTAGTTGTGTATTAGGTTTAGCAATGGTATCATGACTGCCATAAGTGGTACTTTCTGTAATGGAACCATTCGTCACAAAAACCAAATCATTTTCAGTTAAAGGAATTGTTTCAGCTTGTCCACCGGTCGTTAAATGAATAGCCTTTGCTACTTTTTTAGTTTGGCTGACAGCCACATCAATATTTGTCACCTTTGCATCAAATTGAAACTGCACATGATGGGATTCCAAATAGCTTATAATAGGCTTGACCATTGAATCATACTGATTATATTTATTGAATTTGAGAGCAGTGAAGTCAGGCAGTCCACCAATGTGATGGATAAAACGCATTGCATAGCGACGCATTTCTACTGCTGAATGCCATTTTTCAAAAGCAAACATCGTTGCCCAATACGTCCAGAAATTACTGTCAAAGAACGCTTTTGAAAAGACATCCTCAATCGTTTTATCCCCTAATGACTCCTCAGTTGCCAAAATGAGTTTAATCAATTCTTTAGAATGGCTTTCTAATGTAAAATCGCCATCACTATCCAAGCGATTCCCTTGTTGATGAATTAAGCGGCAGTTAGAAGAGTTAGGATCGTCTTTATCTAGCCAATAAAACTCATCCAAATAAGATGCCCCTGGTACTTCAAGCGATGGAATCGAACGATACATGTCCCACATACATTCAAAATGATTTTCCATTTCACGGCCACCCCGTGTGACAAAACCAATTCCTGGTTTATTTATCCCATCAAGGGAACCTCCTGATAAGGGTAATTCTTCAAAAATATGAATGCGTTCACCATCCATATGGCCATCACGAATGAGAAAAACGGCAGCTGCCAAGCCAGCAAGACCTGATCCCACAATATAGGCTGATTTGTCATCAACACCTTTGGGTTTACGGGTTGAAACAAAGGCTTCATAATTTCCGCTAGTGTAACGCATAATAAGACCTCCTCCTTTGAGAACGTATTCTTCTCTTGTTGCTTACATTTTACCGCTTCTAATAGGCAAAGGCTACTAAAAAACTTACAGGAGAAGCGTTTTTAGACAGTTCAAAAAAGGGTGTCTAAAAAGGATAAGCTGATATGTACCCCTTTCACTGAATTAGTCCAGTAAAAGAGATACATATCAAGCCCGTTCTTGTTAGCATGCTTTTAATTGGGGCTTCTTAAGGGTCCTTTCTTTCCAACCAACACCAACGTCTCAATCCTCTTTGGCCTTTTTTTCTTAGGTCATTACCTGTAAAAGCAAAAAGCACCCGCGGGCGCTTAGAACGTAGACAAATTCCTATAGCATGTCATCATTTGACTTAGCCTAGGTGAAATGATAAATTGTTAAGCTCTTCGAAAGCTTAATATGTCAATGTTTCTGAGCGTTTTTAATTAGCATCACAGAAAAAAATTGAAGAAAATTATCCAAAAGGGATTTTTTCTTCAATCTGAGCACCCTCACGGGCGTTCCTTAGATGGAGTGACTCTTTTTTGTAACAGTGCTTGCTCTTAGCACCAGAAAGAAGAAAAGACTCCAATGGATTTTCTCTTAATCACAGTTTTTGCTTGGTTTAAACCACTTGGGCATGCTTATTTTTTTATTCTACCAGCCAGTAAAGACCTGTCATCATTGCTAGGGAACTAAGGCAATATCACGGACTGGGTTGTAGGAACAACTGGCCTGAGCTCTTAATGAACTCACTTTTTGTTAGCACAACTCAATGGGCCAAATAATCTTCCCAAATTTGGTCAAACTGACCTAGATTAAAGGAGAAAGAGGCCTGATCCTCTAAATATCGGCTAATGTCATCAAAGTTATTGGTATGCTTTGGAAATGTACTATCTGCAAAAACTAAGTCGGCCAAAATAGCAACTGGGGCATCCGATTTTGGGTTACGTTGGGTCATCAGCCACGTATAAAAAGACTTTCTCACTGCCAATGCTCCTTCAAAAAATCATGGCGAATTTTGCTACTCATCGCATAGCGGACTGGATTTGTCCGATAAAAGGCCTGATGGTAGTCTTCTGCGGGATAAAAGGTCTGAGCCGGTTCGATAGTGGTCACAATCGGTTGAGAAAAACGGCCCGACGCCTGAAGAGCCGCCTTAGAGGCCTCAGCAATCTGCCGTTGCTGCTCACTTGTGTAGTAGATAACCGGGCGATAATTCTCCCCGCGATCTTGAAATTGACCAAAGGCATCCGTTGGATCAGTCTGAGCCCAGTAAAGTTCAACCAAATCAGCATAAGAAATCTTTTGCGGGTCAAAAATAATCTCAACAGCTTCTGTATGTCCAGTTGTGTTACTGCAAACTTGCTCATAGGTTGGGTTTGCTACATGTCCACCCGTATAGCCTGACAAGACTGATTCAATTCCTTCTTGTTCTTCAAAAGGTTGCACCATACACCAGAAGCAACCACCAGCAAAAATTGCACGTTCCATATTTTTGTCCTCACTCTTTTTTTAATGACATCATTGTAGCAAAAAACTAATGACTTGTCTGTTTTTATACCTTGCATCTGCCGCTTCCTTTTCTGCTATTTTGCATCAGCCGTCTTGAGTAAGGTGGTGCCAAATTGATCTTGTTTGATTTTCTTAGCTTTCATTAAACCACCCAGAGCTTTTTTGAATTGTCCTTTAGAAATACCAAAGGTGGCTTTGATTTCAGCAGGGGAAGACTTATCATTTAAGGTCATAAAGCCGCCGTTTGTTTCCAAATAAGTCACAATCATCTGGGCATCATTTTCCAGCATTTCAAATGCGCGTGGTTTGATGGACAGATTCAAGGAGCGATCAACTGCACGAAAACCAATGACCCGAGCCTTCAAGACTTGGCCTAAGCGTGGCTCTTGATAACGCTCACTAGGATGAATAAAACCAAGCATATTATTTTCAGGCAAGTAAACAAAAGTCCCTGATAATTTCAAACGATAGACAATCGCTGGCCACTCCTGATTTTGCATATTATCGTAGGCTGGCCCCGCCATTTTTTGAAAAACGTCTGGTGTCGCCGGGATGCCCCAGATGCGATCTTTGTGGTCCACCTCCAGCCGAATGTACAATCGATCACCCTTTTTAGGCCACAATTCTTTCAATTCTGGTAAAATATCCAGCGAAACCACTATCTGCTTCTGCGGAATACCCGTGTCAACAAAGACCCCTAAATCCTTACGCACATCAGTAACCGTGCCCCACCCATAACTATCTTGCCTTGACTGGATTGGCTTAGTGGTCATCCGTAATTTTTGCTTCATGTCCGTGTAAACAAAGCCTTGGACCATCTCACCCAAGGCATGCTCTCCTTCGACTTTATCTAAAGTAAAGGTTAAACCTTCTTTTTGGACAAAATAATCTTTTGTGTTTTCATCGGTAACCATTGCCGTAATGGTGGTTGCAAGTATACTATTCATATCTCTTATATTTATATTAGCGGGTAGCTCTCGCCAGTATAAACCCTTTCTTTCATTATTTTTTAGATTTGTTCTCTTCACTTTTTATATAGAATGTCTCCTTTTACAAAAACAAGGTAAACAACCTTGCAAACACAGCTAGTTTGGCTTGTTGTCTACCTTTTTGTGTCATTAATGAGTGCTGCATGTGATCCTAATATAGGTGTTCGAATCAAACCTCAGCAAACGCCGCCTAATGACTGCTACACTTCTAGCAATTCGTTTTCTTTGTTTGCAGTCATTGTATCAATGTGCTTAATAGCCTCATCTGTTGCAGCTTGAATATCCTTTTCCAATGCTTTTAACTCATCTTCAGTAATTTCTTTATCTTTTTCTTGCTTTTTAGCTTCGTCCATCGCATCACGGCGAATATTACGAATAGCAATTTTAGCATTTTCACCAACTTTTTTGACATCTTTAGCCAGTTCTTTGCGGGTTTCTTCTGTTAAGGCTGGAATAACCAAGCGAACAACGGTACCATCATTGGCCGGGGTAATGCCAAGGTCCGATTCGTAGATTGCCCGCTCAATATCCTTAATCGATGACTTATCAAAGGGAGAAATCATCAGTACACGCGCTTCTGGCACTGTAATGGAGGCCAACTGGTTTAAAGGAGTTGGTGCGCCATAGTAGTCGACTTGAATCCGATCTAACAAGCTGGCATTGGCCCGACCGGCACGAATACTAGCATATTCTCGTGATAAAGCTTGATGTGATTGTTCGAAGCGTTCCTTTGCTTTAGTGATAATTGCATTAGTCATTATAAAATATCTCTCTTTCTTATTCTACTGGTCTTGGTCAAGTTTGTTAGATACCGTTGTTCCGATATGTTCACCAAAAACAACACGTTTAATATTGCCAGCTTCGTTCATGTTAAACACAACCAAGTCAATATCATTGTCCATCGAAAGGGTTGAAGCTGTTGCATCCATAATCTTCAAACCACGTTTAATCACCTCACCGTGTGTTAACTCGTCAAACTTAACTGCATTAGCATCTTTGCGCGGATCAGTATTATAGACACCATCCACCCCATTTTTAGCCATTAAAATCGCATCTGCTTCAATTTCCGCAGCACGCAAAGCAGCGGTTGTGTCAGTGGAGAAGTAGGGGGAGCCAATTCCCGCACCAAAAATAACAATACGGCCTTTTTCAAGATGACGAAGAGCCCGGCCACGGATATATGGTTCTGCAACATTTTGCATTGGAATAGCTGTTTGTACGCGTGTATCCACCCCATAATGTTGCAAGCTATCAGCCATAACCAAAGCATTCATAACAGTGCCTAACATCCCGGTATAGTCAGCTTGTACCCGATCCATGCCAGCTTCTGCTGCGGGTTCGCCACGCCAAAGGTTACCACCACCGATAACTAAAGCAATTTCAACACCCGAGGCCTGGACTTCAGCGATTTCTTTAGCTATTGCTTGAACAGTTGAAATATCAATCCCAACACCCTTAGAACCTGCCAAAGCCTCACCTGATAATTTGATTAAAATACGATTATATTTGGGTTCCACTACGAAATTCTCCTTGTTTTATCCCTACTATCATACCATAAAACAGTCATTTTTGATAGACGAATCGTACCCCAAAGGCAAGAAAACTTTTTACTTATAAGTAAAGGTCAGCCACTGTCAGCCAGCAGCAAGTCTATAACAGCTGAGCTTGCTTTTTTTGTAAACAAAAAAACTAGAAAAAGGCATGCAATAGCATTCTTTCTCCAGTCTTTTAGTCAAGCTAGCTAACTCTTAAGTTAGCTTAAAATGAATTGGCATCCACTTTGATACCCACACCTTGGGTTGAAGTAAGTGAGATGTTTGTCATGTAAGTACCTTTTGCTGTTGATGGTTTAGCTTTTACCATCACATCATGGAAAGCCTTAAAGTTTTCAACTAGCTTATCAGTATCAAAGGATACTTTACCAATGATAGCTTGTACGTTACCAGCCTTGTCAGCACGGTAAGTGATTTTGCCGCCTTTAGACTCTTCAACTGCTTTAGCAACATCCATTGTTACTGTGCCAGTTTTAGGGTTTGGCATCAAGTTACGAGGGCCAAGGACACGTCCAAGACGACCGACAATCGCCATCATATCTGGTGTTGCGATAACAACATCAAAATCAAGCCATCCGCCATTGATCTTTGCAACAAGGTCATCTTCACCAACAAAGTCTGCACCAGCAGCTTTGGCTTCTTCAGCTTTGGCACCACGTGCAAAAACAAGTACACGTTGGGTTTTACCAGTTCCGTTTGGCAAGACCATTGCGCCACGGATTTGTTGGTCTGCTTTACGAACGTCAATGTTTAATTTGTAAGCAACTTCTACAGATGCATCAAATTTTGCAAAGTTAGTTTCTTTAATTAATGCTACAGCCTCTTCGACACTGTACGCTTTTGTGCTATCAACTTTTTCAAGTGCTGCACGCATTTGTTTGCTTTTTTTAGCCATTTTAAAATTCTCCTTGTAATGTGGTCATATCGATTTGCTTTAAAATCTCCCACGTCACTCATCAAATCACGATGAAGTCTTGCGGGTTATCTGGGCGTTGCTGATTAATCAGTAACAGTGAATCCCATAGAACGAGCAGTACCTTCAATCATACGCATTGCAGACTCAAGGTTTGCAGCGTTTAAATCTGGCATTTTAGTTTCAGCAATTTCTTGTACTTGTGCACGAGTAACTGTTGCTACTTTAGTTTTGTTAGGTGTTCCTGAGCCCTTTTCAACACCGGCAGCTTTTTTCAAAAGAACAGCAGCTGGTGGTGTTTTAGTGATGAAATCAAATGATTTGTCTTCATATACTGAGATAACAACTGGGATGATCATTCCAGCTTGATCCGCTGTACGAGCGTTAAACTCTTTAGTGAATCCCATAATGTTGATACCTGCTTGACCAAGAGCTGGTCCAACTGGTGGAGCTGGTGTCGCTTTACCAGCAGGGATTTGAAGTTTTACAAGTTTTTCGACTTTTTTAGCCATTTTAAAAATCCTCCTGTTGTGGTTTTGGCGGTAATTAAGATTTTTACCTCCCACAGATATGCCTAACAGCATACTTTATCATTCTATCTTATTTTAGAAAAGATAGCAAGTGCTTTTCCAAAAAAGGAAATAATTGCTTTTTTTTGCGCAGCTGTACTTACCTTTAGCATCAGCTTATAGCCATTTGCAGATAAAAAGCAGCTAACTAATGGCAAGCTTCTAAGTTCTTAGCTATAATAAGCTGTCTTTACTTATTTTTGATGCTAGCAGTTACCTTTGTAAGAAGCGTTTTTTCTTTGCGCTTGCTATGCTATTTAACACCTGGCAGCATTAGTCATAGTTTACAAGTTGGCTATTTGAGTATAAAATAGTCTTATGACAATATACAAATTAATTGCTGCTGCTTTTATCTTTTTAACGCCCATCTTTGCCGCTGTCATCGTGTCCTTTTTTAGATTGGACAAAAAAGGACTGAAATTTCCTGATTTAGCACTTCCCCTTTTTGTGGTGGAAATGCTCCTTATAGCCGAAAAATTCTCTATTCACCCTTTGCTGCCTTACTATACGATTATCATGTCCTTGTTAGCATTAGTCATTGCCCTGTTGCTAATTGTGCGCAGCGAGTCCTTTACCTATGCCCGCTTTTTTAAGTTATTTTGGCGACTTGGTTTTTTTATCACTTTTTTATTTTATGTTGTATTAGTGGTATTTATTTTTACGATATAAAGAACTCTTAAAAATAATAGGAGTTTGTTTAGGCGAAAAGGTCTAAACAAACTCCTATTTTTTATTTACCATCACTTTGGCGAAAGCTCGTTTTAGCTCAGCTGACTGCTTTGCTTTTTTCAAAAGCCTCACTGCTGCCTAAAACAAGTTTAGTTAGACATGTCCTGTGTCTGTAAGACTTTACGGGGCTTGGTCCCTTCGGCAGGGCCGATGACACCCGCTTCTTCTAATTCTTCCATCAAACGAGTGGCCCGATTAAAACCAACAGACAAACGACGTTGCAACATGGACGCTGATGCTTTTTGTGTTTCTAGGACCAAGGACTTCGCTTCTGCAAAAAGCGGGTCCCCCTCGCTTTGCCCGGCACTTTCTCCTGGGCTATCTGTTTCTGAAATCTCACCTGGATCAAAACTCGTATCATAATCAGCCTCGGACTGGTTTTTAATGAACTGCACAATGCCTTCAACATCATCATCAGAGATATAAGAACCTTGTAAGCGCACGGGGTGATTTTCATCAATTGGTTTAAATAACATATCACCACGTCCTAACAGTTTCTCAGCCCCGTTTTCATCCAGAATGGTTCGACTATCAGTACCCGATGAGACTGCAAATGCAATGCGTGAAGGCACATTTGCCTTGATTAAACCGCTGATGACATCCACAGAAGGACGTTGAGTAGCCAAAATCATATGAATGCCAGCTGCGCGAGCTTTTTGTCCAAGACGAATAATCGCATCTTCTACTTCTTTGCTGGCAACCATCATCAGATCTGCTAATTCATCAACAATCACGACTATTAGAGGAAGTGGAATTTCTTTTTCCTCACTTTGTTTATTGAACTCTTCAACTTTGGCATTGTAACCAGCTATGTTACGCACGCCAATCTTGCTAAAGCGCTCATAGCGATTCTCCATTTCATCTACTACCTTTTGCAAAGCTTTGGCTGCCTTACGCGGATTGGTAACAACGGGAATCAGCAGATGGGGAATATCGTTGTAGACAGATAGCTCAACCATCTTAGGATCAATCATCATAAATTTAACCTGATCAGGACGTGCTTTCATTAAAATACTCGAGATAATCCCATTAACTGCCACGGATTTTCCAGAACCAGTAGAGCCAGCTACCAGTAAATGTGGCATTCTCGCCAAATTAAAGCTTCTAGCGCTGCCATTGACTGCCTTTCCTAAAGGCACTTCGAGTAAATTATTGGGATCAGCAGCTGATTGTTCCCAAAGCTCACGGAAAGACACTGTTGCTATTTCTGAATTTGGCACCTCAATGCCCACCAAAGATTTGCCAGGGATGGGGGCTTCAATCCGGACATCCTTAGCAGCAAGGGCTAAAGCCAAATCATCAGCCAGATTTGATATACGATTAACACGGACACCAACTGCTGGTTTGATTTCATATTTAGTGACAGAAGGGCCAATCTCCGCGCGTTCGACCTTGACATCAATGCCAAAACTGTGAAAGGTATCTTCTAAGATCTGGATATTTTTTCGAACCAAATGTTTTTCCTTGGATTGATTTTTCGGCTTATCTGGAGCAAACAAATCAATGGTTGGCAAATGGTATAAAAGATTGGTTTTGGGTGTAAAGTCAACCTCGACTGGTTCATTATCATCCCCAGCTTTTAATTCTGAACTTGGCGCTGGTACAGAATCTGCCGGTACTTCGAGTTCTTCTATATCTACGGCTTGGTCTTTTGGAAATGCCACAGGGTCATAGCCGATTATCTCTGGCTCATCAAGTGGTAGATGTAGCTCTTCTTGCTCCAAAGCTCCGTCTAAAATCTCGCCTGTTTCCGGATTTACTCTGCCGTCCCAAGTTTCCTGGGTCAGAGCTTGTTCCTTAGCTAGTGCTGCTTGCTTTTGCTTTTTCGTCTGCGCTAGCTCTTTTTTTGCTTGCTGACGGAGCTTACGCCGCGCAAGCAATTGCTGATAGGCAGTCTGTAAGCCATAATAGAGTCGTCTAAACATGTCAAAGACATCATAAACATCCCAAGAGCTGATTAAAAAAATACCGAGTAGAATCAGTAAACCACCAATGAAAAAGGAACCAATATTGGAAAAGAGAAAGGCAATGGGCTTATAGAGCACAGCACCCAGCATCCCACCACCAACAAAAGACTGAACCTTGACATGGAACAAATCTCTAGTCAATAATTGGATTGTCCGGCTAAGAACCTCTTGATCGTGGTTTAGGGGCTTAGCAAATAAATAAGCGTGGTATTCAATCAACAGCCCAATAAAAAGTGTGATAAAGCCAGCAATCAAGCCTTCTTTTTTGCGCAGCGATTTAAAGAAAAAGAGATAAATCAAGACCGCAATAATAAAGAGGTAGGCCAAGCTACCTACCACAAAGCGAATGATATTATAGGTGGTAATCCCAAAAACGCCCAATCGCACCGCCCCAATCACCAAAAGAAGAGCCAAAAAGAGCGAACTAATCATTCGGCGGATCGCTTTTTGCTTGTCTATTTCTGCTTTTGTTAGGCGCTTTTTCCGCGCACCTTTTTGTCGTTGATTTCGTTTTGCCATAAGCTTATTATACCTTTTTTTCAGCCATCTGACTATAGGCGACCTTCGTTAGCACAAGGAAAATCGCTGCGCAGAGAGCTATTCTGAGAAAGGCCGACATTTCTTTGATTGTGGGCATCACACTAAGAACAACGGCTTAAGCATTCAGTGTCCTAGCGACAGCTTATTAGCAAGTGCAAATTATCTAAGCCTGAACCAGGTCAGATGAAGACCTCTGTCCTAGAAAGAATGACAGGTGAACTGCTCTTAAGTTCAAGCTTTTTAAGAAATGGCATTGGGGCTGATTAGTTAATTCTTGCCATTTTGCGAACTTTAGATTATTATTAAACTGACTTGATTAGACCATCTATTATGATTAGGAGCAGACATGAAAAAAATTATTTCCCTTACTCTTGTTTTAGTTAGTTTAACGGGCTTATTTGGTTGTGAGTCACTTAATCGTGCCATTAAAGGTGATAAATATGTTGATGATAAAATCACGAAAGCATCAAGCGATAAGGCGAGCAGCCAATACGAAAAAGAAATTAAAAAGGCATTAAAAGCAGACCAAAGTGCTTTCCCACAGCTCAATACAACTGTTGATAAAGATGAAGCAAAAGTTATATTGAAAACTAGCCAAGGTGATATGACACTCAAGCTTTTTCCTAAACAAGCACCACTTGCAGTGGAAAACTTTTTAACCCATGCCAAAGAGGGCTATTACAATGGACTGACTTTTCATCGTGTGATTGCTGATTTCATGATTCAATCAGGTGACCCAAATGGAGATGGGACAGGTGGTGAATCCATCTGGAAAGATAAGAAAGAAGCAATTGATTCTGGGCGCGGCTTTGCCAATGAAATCTCCCCATTCTTGTATAATCTCCGTGGCGCACTAGCCATGGCCAATGCTGGGGCAGATACCAATGGTAGCCAATTCTATATCAATCAAAATAAAAAGGACCAAAGTAAGGAATTAGCCGCTAAGAACTACCCTAAACCCATTATTAAAGCTTATCAAAGTGGCGGAAATCCTAGCCTTGATGGTGGCTATACCGTTTTTGGTCAAGTCATTGAGGGTATGGATGTGGTCGACAAAATCGCCACTAGCCCCGTTGATAAAAATGATAAACCCAAAAATAAGATTACCATTACAAGCATTGATATTATCAAAGATTACCAATTTAAAAACTAGTACCACTGAGCTGAAGATGAACTGACAGCCCCTATCTTGCACAGCCTAACTTGGCCCTCTCGCTCGCCGCCACCTCATACAGCATTAAGTCGGCAGAAAGGCACTAGCTAGGGGAGGCTCAACAAAGCCTTAACTTGTGCTCGTTTCGGATATGGCGAAAACCTAATCAAGATAGCAAGTATTTGGCTGTCGACCAGTTAAAAAGCGACATGTAGAAATAACCACTCGCCAAACCATCAAGGCCTGATGAGAGAAGCTTTTCCCATCAGGCCTTGATTTTTTTCTACTTTAACGACTTTTTAAAGCAAAGAGTTGTTTAACTACCGCAGGCATTGTTACTTTTGGTAGCAACTGTTATTCTTGTTGGCTCCTGCTTTAATGGCAAAGTACTCAAACTAAGCTAAGACCCAACAACTCTAAGCAGGTTTTAAGTCCGCAAAAGCAAAATAAGTCTAGTTGACTGCTTTTTAGAGCTGTGCTAAACTTCTATAGCTCCAGCAGACTTTCTTTTCATTCCTATTCACAGTAAGCAGGCTAGAAACAGTGCCAAATGCAAGCCTTATTGTCACACACGCTTGGTCTTTTTAGGTGATATGAAGAAGCAAATTAAAAAGATCAAAGCAGCTGTCAAGACAATGCTTGAGCCGGCAGCAATATTAAAGGTATAGCCAATATAGAGTCCCAGCACTGAAGTCAGAGCACCTAGACATGCAGAAAGCAACACCATGGTTTTTAAGCTATTGACAAATAAATAAGCGGTCGCAGCTGGCGTAATTAACATGGCAACAATCAGAATCGTTCCAACACTTTGCATCGCAGTAACTGCTACCAAAGTCAGCAAAATCATCAAGAGATAGTGGAAAAAGCGAACATTGATACCCATTGAAGTCGCCAAAATCGGATCAAAAGAGGTCAACAACAGTTCCTTGAAAAAGAGAACCACCAAAGCAATGACAATAATGGAAACAATGATGGTAATCCACTTATCACTATCTTGAACAGCTAAAATATTCCCAAAGAGGATATGAAAGAGGTCTGTCGAACTATTGGCCACACCAATCAATATGACCCCTAAGGCTAAAAAGGAGCTAAAGGTGATACCAATAGCGGTATCTCCTTTGATGACACTATTTTCTCGAATATAGGTAATCATCACCGAAGCTAAAATCCCAAAGATAATGGCACCGATAAAAAAGTTTATCCCCAAGATAAAAGAAACAGCGACACCAGGTAGAACCGCGTGTGAGATAGCATCCCCCATTAAAGACATCGAACGCAGGATAATAAAACAACCGACAACACCAGAGACAATACCGATGACAATAGCTGTCACTAAGGCATTCTGTAAAAAATGATAGGTCATCAGTCCTTCAAAAAACTTTCCAAATATCATTTATCTTCCCCTTTTCTGAACAATCAGGTCATTACCATAGGCTTTATTTAAGACATCACGTGTGAAAACATCTGCAACTGTTCCTTGGGCTATTAAACGTTTATTTAAGACAATTAATTGATCAAAATAGGCCTCGACTTTGCTAAGATCGTGATGAACGATTACAATCGTTTTACCTTCACTCTTTAATTGCCGCAAGCAATCCATTATAATCGTCTCACTTAAGGAATCAATCCCCACAAAAGGTTCATCTAAGAACAGATAGTTTGTCTGTTGAATCAAACAACGCGCAAGAAGCATTCTTTGAAATTGGCCGCCAGACAAGGATTTGATGGGGCGTTCGGCATAGTTTTCAAGACCGACTTGTTTCAAATAATAGGCAACTTCTTTATCCATCTTATGCCCTAAGGGACGCATTAAGCCCAACCGGGCAAAGGTTCCTAAGGCTACACATTCTTTTACGGTAATTGGAAAATTTAAATCAATCTGACTACGTTGCTCCACATAAGCCAAGTCAGATTGGGGTTTAGTGCGCAATTCGCCATCTATCTTCACTTCGCCAGTGTAAGCCAGTAGATTTAGCAAAGCTTTCATTAAGGTTGATTTCCCAGCGCCATTTGGACCAATAATTCCAATAATGCCTGGTTGGTCAATGGTGAAAGAAACATCATTTAAGGCTGCTTCTCTCCCATCATACGAAACGGTCAAGTTAATACTTTCTAGCATTTTCCCTCCTAAAAAACAAAGCACAAGCCCTCAATTGAGTTATTGTGCTTCCATTATTTATTTTGCAAGTCCTTCAGAAATTTTATCAAGGTTCCATTTCATCATAGCATAGTAACTATCACCTTTTTCACCTTTTTTAGCGATAGAATCTGTGAAAATTTCCGCATATATTGGAATACCGCTATCTTTTGAGACAGTTTTCATTGGTCGCTTGTCAACACTTGATTCTACAAACAAGGCTGATGGTTTACGATTTTTTAGCTTGGTCACAAGGCTAGAAATTTGATCAGGAGTTCCTTCTTCTTCTGTGTTAATTTCCCAGATATATGCTGACGGCACACCGTAAGCTTTTGAGAAATACTTGAAGCATCCTTCACTTGTAACAATGAGTTTTTTGTTATCTGGAATAGCCTTAAATTTAGTTTTGGCTTCCTTATCTAGTGTTTCAAGTTTGGCTACATAAGCATCACGATTTTTTTCGTAGGTTGCTTTATTTTTGGGATCTTTAGCAATTAACTGTTTGGCAATATTTTTAGAATAGATTATTCCGTTTTCAAGATTTAACCAAGCATGAGGGTCTTCTTTGCCTTTTTCGCTTTGGCCTTCAAGGTAGATCACTTCAATGCCTTTGCTAACAGGGAAGTAGTCTTTATTTTTGGTTTTCTTAGCATTTTTTACTAACTTGGTAAACCAGGCTTGGCCACCATCTTCTAAATTAATCCCATTGTAGAAAATCAAATCAGCAGAGCTGGTTTTTTCAACATCTTCTGGAAGAGGTTCATACTCATGTGGATCTTGTCCCACAGGGACGATACTGTGTAAGTTAATTTTATCACCCGCAATTTGCTTGGTCATATCAGCAATAATAGAATTTGTGACGACCACGTTTAATTTGTCATTTTGCGCAGCTTTTTTTTGACCTGAACAAGCCGTTAATAGGGTGACTGACAAAATAGCGAGTACAAGGGAGGCTACTTTCTTCACTACTTTTCTCCTTAATATTATTTATTTATTTAATTAAGTATAGTTAATTATAATATTAGGATAACTAACCATAAGCTCTTTGTCAAGATTTTTTTAGAATTTTTTGATATAATAATCATTATAAATAAGAGAAAGGCATGACCCATGACGCCTAATAAAGAAGACTATTTAAAATGCATTTATGAGCTTGGGGAGCAGCACCCCAAAATTTCTAATAAAATGATTGCAGGGCACATGCATGTCTCTGCTCCGGCAGTTTCAGAAATGATTAAAAAAATGATTGCCCAAGAATGGATTACTAAAGATAAGAGCTATGGCTATAAATTGCGAGAAAATGGCCTGCAGGTCGTTTCTGATCTTTACCGTAAGCATCGCCTGATTGAGGTTTTTTTAATCAATCAACTTGGTTATACTGCTGAAGAGGTTCATGACGAAGCCGAAGTTTTAGAACACACTGTTTCTGAAACCTTTATTAACCGCTTAGATAAGCTTTTGGGCTTTCCCAAATTTTGTCCCCATGGAGGTACTATCCCAAGAAATGGACAAACCTTAGTTGAAGAAAACAAGCTGATGTTATCACAAATTTCTGAACCGGGTGAGTTTGTATTAAGCCGTGTTCATGATCAATATGATCTCATTAAATACCTGCAAAGTCACCATTTAACCTTAAACAC
Organism: Streptococcus halichoeri; assembly: GCF_019774635.1. Classification (NCBI taxonomy): domain Bacteria; kingdom Bacillati; phylum Bacillota; class Bacilli; order Lactobacillales; family Streptococcaceae; genus Streptococcus; species Streptococcus halichoeri. The sequence goes on along the minus strand of NZ_CP081502.1, from coordinate 998,312 downwards.
CCACTTTACACTGAAACAGATTGATCATTTTGCCAAAACATATACCATTACTTACGCCAATCATGAACTGGTTTTGCCTGAAAATATTGCTAATCAACTCTATGTTAGCTATCAAAACAAAGAGTCACGGTCACAGGTGGCCAGCCTGTAAAAAATGGCTGGTTTAGAGGTATATCTCCCTAAAACCAACTGCTTTTGACCCTAAAAGCGGTCAGCAAGAGCAAAAATACCAACCCAACTAAGATAAGAAGCAAACACTGTAACTTTAGCAGATAACCTTAAAAAAGAGTGGACAATAAGCCCAAAGACAATGGCTAACCGTCCACTCTTTTTATAAAGCTTTTAAAAACGCCAAAACGGTCTGGGCGGATTGCTGACCTGCTTGCGCTATAAATTGATCAAAAGTAAGATTGGCATCATGGGCAGCCGTATCACTCATTGCTCGAACAACGATAAAAGGTTTACCACAAGCCTGCGCGGCTTGTGCAATCGCTGCGCCTTCCATCTCAACGGCCAATACTTGGGGAAAGTGTGCCTTGATGGCAGCGATTTTTTCTTGCCCAGCGATGAAACTATCCCCAGTTGCAATCAAACCGACCTGACTATGTTGTTTAGTCCTTGCAAGTGCTCGCACAAAAGCAGCAACCAGCTGCTGGTCACATTCAAAATAGAGAGGCTGCATGGACATTTGCCCATAATCATAGCCAAAGGCAGTCAAATCCACATCATGATAGACCAGGCGGTCAGCTACAACAACATCGCCAACAGCTAAACCTGAGGCAACTGCTCCGGCAGATCCGGTATTGAGCACCGCATCAACATGAAAATGCTCAACAAGAATAGCAACGGTCATTGCTGACATTACCTTGCCAACACCAGACATGACTAAGACAACCTCGTGCTGCGCCAAGCGGCCTTCATAATAAGTATGATTAAGCATTGTGGTTTCTTTTTTATCTGCTAGTTTTTCCACAAGCAGGCTAAGTTCTTGCTCCATAGCAGCAATAATCCCTAATTTCATCGGATGATGGTTTCCTTTCTGGTCTGGCGATTATAAATTAAAGATGGCATAGACTAAAATAGCGATGAGAATGACTAACGCAATCAATAACAGATTTAATTTTGATTGAAATTGATGACGTTTTTCATTTTCAATCCGCCGACTTTTATAGATACGTTCGCTATCATCCTCATAGGGCTCATAGTCGTAACTATAAACATCATCGGTGACAACTACTTTAGTATCAAAATCATCAACATCATACTCACTTGAGAAGTGTTCCCCGCGGTTTGCCCGTTCAATGACATCATCTGACAATAACGGTTTGCCCATTAGCAATCACCTCCTTGATGCAGGCCATAATACTGCAAGGCAATCAGTGTCTTTGCATCAACAATCACACCCTTTGCCACTAGGTCCATACATTCCTGATAGCTCAATTCCATTAGTTCAAGCACTTCATCCTCATCTTGGGGGCGGGGATTAGGCACTTTTTGCAGGTCTTTTGCTAAAAAAAGCGTGATTTTTTCATTGCAAAAGCCAATGGCTGTATAAAATTGATACAGAAATTCTAATGAACCTTGATAGCCGGTCTCTTCTTCCAATTCACGCGCAGCTGCTTCTTGCTCCTGTCCTTGTTCGCCAGCTTCTAATTTTCCTGCCGGAATTTCATAAGAAACAGCTTCAATAGCTTTGCGGTATTGTTTGACAAGGAGAATTTTAGAATGATTAGTAATGGCTAAAACAGCGACAGCTCCAGCATGAAATACAAGTTCACGTTCTGCTGTACCAAGACCGTTAGGCAATTGCACCTCATCACGCGCAACCGTGACTATTTTCCCCTTGTAGATCTCCTTGCGATGTAATGTCTTTTCGATAAAGTCCATCTTGCCTTCTCCTTATGACTCTGATTCATTTGCTCTAAGCCTGCTGATTAGGATGGTGAGGCAGGCGTTTGGCATAGCCTTCTTTGACTACTTGGCGGCTGCGGCCAATAGCTAAGCCATCAGCTGCAACATTCTTTGAAATGGTAGAACCAGCTGCTGTTAAGGCATTATCGCCAATGCTCAGTGGCGCAATCAAAGTCGAATTACTACCAATAAAGACATTATCGCCAATTTGTGTTTTAAATTTGTTTTTACCATCATAGTTAACTGTAATGGTACCCGCACCAATATTTACTTCTGAACCAATCTCAGCATTACCAATATAGGTCAAATGCCCAGCCTTGGACTTAGCCCCAATAGCAGAACCTTTTACTTCAACAAAATTACCAATGTGCACCTCATCTGCCAACTGCGAGCCCGGTCGAATGTGGGCGTAAGGTCCTACAGTGACACCCGAGGCAAGGCTTGAAGCTTCGATGGTAGAATTTGTAATCACAGACCATGGACCAATCTGACTGTCAACCACGTAGGTGCCATTAGTAAGGACACAACCATAACCAATAGCTGTTTCACCTTTTAAAGTAACATTGGCTTCAAGAGTGACATTAGCTGCAATGACTACCTGGCTATCAATATAGGTAGTGTCAGGATTTTGGAAGGTGACGCCATTTAGCATGTGTTTTTGATTGATCCTGTGGCGCATGACTTGTTCAGCCTTGGCCAAAGCTAAGCGGTCATTCACGCCCAGGCTTTCTTCAAAATCATGTAGAGCATAAGCCCCCACTTTTTCATGGTTCTCTCGAAAAATGCTAATGAGATCCGTGAGATAGTATTCACCTTGAGCATTATTTGTTGTAATGCTCTTTAAAGCCTCAAATAAGCGACGATTATCAAAGACATAAGTGCCTGTATTGATTTCGTTGACAGCTTGTTCTAGAGTTGTTGCATCTTTTTGCTCAACAATCTTCACGACTTCTCCAGCCGGATTTCGGATGATGCGTCCATAGCCAAATGGGTCTTTGGCGCGAGCTGTTAAAATCGTTGCCACATTTTGCTGCTCAAGATGGCAATCCATCAATGCTTTTAGGCTCTCTCCTGTGATTAAAGGGGTATCACCAGCAATAACCAAGGTGTGGCCTTCAAGATTAGCGAGCTCTTCTTTGGCCATCATAACCGCATGCCCAGTACCTAATTGCTCCGCTTGCAAGGCAAAAGCTGATCCTTCTTTGAGGACCTCACGCACCAGATCAGCTTGATGCCCAATAACTGTAACGGTCTTAGCTGGCTCAATAGTGGTTACGCTATGAAAAACATGTTCAAGCATACTTAAGCCTGCTACCTGATGTAGCACTTTTGGAAGGTTGGATTTCATGCGCGTGCCTTTGCCCGCTGCTAAGATAATTGCATAATTTGTCATAAATGTTCCCTTTATTCATCAGTATCATGTTCATTATATCATATTTAGCCGCAAGCACTGAAAAAAGAAGGTGCCGGCAGACCTTCTCTTCGTTTTTAAAGTGCTTGACTTGCAGCGTCTAAAACAGCCATTACCTGTTTACTATGCTCTAATAAGGCTTGTGCTCCTGCTGTATCTTTTTTAGCAATCAGCTGCGCAAAATAACGAAATTCAGCAGCCATTCTATGCTCATCAAGATTCTGATTGATTGTTTGCTGCGCTTGCTTATTAGGGTAAAAATTAATAGCAGGCAGGGTATTGGTTGCACCATCAACCACAATGGCCCCCTTATCCCCCTGAATAGTAGAGCGTATCGGAGCTGAGCAATCCTTAGCCCCGATGCAGACAACTTTAAAATCAGGATACGTCAGCAGCAAAATTCCCGAGGTGTCAACTCCTTTTTCCATATTTGGCAGATAACTAACTGTAGTTGGTGCGCCAAATAACCCCACTACAAAATGAATATTATAACTATTAAGATCACGCAGGGCTCCGCCGCCCTTGCTGGCATCAAAAGCCGGGGCAATCTGACCAGCTTTAAAGGCATCATAGCGAGAAGAATATTGGGAATAATTGCATTCAACAATTTTTACTGTGCCAATTTCTGCCAGATGTTCTTTTATCCAGTGATAATTGGCTAAGTGTTGATTTGTAATAGCCTCCACCAAAATACAAGATGTTTGCTTGGCCAAGGCTGCTAATTCTTCTAGCTCAGCCAAGGTCATGGTAAAGGGTTTTTCACAAATGACGTGTTTATGGGCTAAGAGGGCTTTTTTAGCCATCTCAAAATGTAAATGATTAGGGAGGGCAATATAGACAGTATCGACTTGCGAATCAGTCAAAATGTCATGATAGTCACTGGTTGCTTTTGCTATCGCATATTGCTTGGCTAGTTTATTTGCTTTAGCTAAGCTGCGCGGTGTTGACAAGATAGCCTCCAATGATACGTCAGCCATTTCCTGTAGTACTGGCAAAGCCTCTTGGACAATCATTCCCGTACCTAATACAGCTAATTTCATTTTACTCTCCTAACTGTGGGTAAACCACTTGAAATTCCTCTAAAACAATAGGACTCTGTTCAGAAAAAACAAGACCTGCCTCTTCAAAATAAGGTTGAAAGAAGTCCAGATGGGTCTGGCGCCACCCAGCTAAACTCCGATCTCCCTCTCCTTCCTTATAAGCATGTTCTGCTGACACCTGATTAAAAGGAAGCACCTCAACCTTAGTAATGTGAATAATGCAGACTGCTTGGCCTTTGCCATCTAGCACAACATCATAAGTTCCGACTTGTGGCAGCGGTTCTTGATCCACTGCATATAATTCATAGGCAGAAGCCGTTGCTGTTTTAGTGCCTTCTAAGACGAGCTGAGCTAATAGATCTGGTTGAACGCCAAAGGCCCAGGCATCGATCTCATCTCCAATACTGGGATTAATCTTTTGATAGGCTTGCCATAATTCTTCTGCTGTCATTTCTTTTCCTTTCAAATCAAACGAGGGAACTGATACAATGCCCAAATCATTCTCAATATACTTGGTCATTTCAGACTCCAACCACCATCCATTTTAAGGATTTCGCCTTGCATGGCGCCTGCTTTGCCTGAAGCCAAATACAAGGTAAGCTCAGCAATTTCTGCTGGCTCTAGCCAACGCCCAATCGGGGTTTCATCAGCGACCCATTGGGCTAAGCCACCCGGTGCAAAGTCGGCTTTGGTCATGGCCGTTTTAACGGCGCCTGGTGCGATGCCAAAAACCTGAACACCTGATTTGGCATAATCCAGAGCAAGTTGGCGGGTAAAGCCTGCCAAGGCATGCTTGCTAGTGGTGTAAGCCGCCCCGCCGCCGCCAGCTAGAAAACTGGCGATAGAACACATGTTAATGATAATACCAGATCCGTTAGCTAGCATTTGCGCTAAGTAATGGCGAGTGATACGAATCGTAGCAAAGAGATTGACCTGAAAAACCTGGTCGATGTCAGTATCACTAATATCAAGCAAGGGTTTGTAGTCGTCAAGAATTCCAGCGGTATTGCACAAAATGTCCACATTCTGTGCAAAGTCGTAAAGCGTAGCTAAATCTCCGCTAATATCCAGTTGCAAAAACTGAAAGTCACCGGGCAAGTCGGGCTTGCCTGACTTGTCAACGCCATAGACAGCGTAGCCATTCTCCAAAAAAAGACGGGCCTGAGCTAGGCCGATGCCTGAGGATACCCCTGTGATGAGGACGCGTTTAGTCATGGACTTCCACCCAATCGGTGGCTAGCACATCACATGGGGTTGGTGCCCACATGGAAAAGCCTTCGCCAGCTCCAGAGACATTAATCAAAAAGTAGGGCGTCACCTCAAGAGCTTGGCCGTTTTGCTCAATGCTATCAAAAAGCTGCACATAGTTTTCAGCGCCGCCCCAGCCTGTCCGAACGTATTTTTTCTTTGCTTTTAAGCCTGGTAAAATCTCTTCAAATGTCATGGTTTTCTCCTTTAGTGTCTGTAATCGTTGATTTAATAGCTTTTGTGACTCACGTGAAATATAAATTTTGAAATTTGTACGGCTTTTAGTTCCGAAACACACATGTGTGGACTTTCTTGTGGGTCCACAAGTTATTCCTGGTTTTTCATAAAATGAAATCGCTTTTTTGTTCTTTGATAAGTGACTATATCTGTTCATTGTCATATTATTAGCGGAGCAATCCCTTTTACAGGATTTGTCTTATCTCTTTCATCATAACCTAAGATTACAACTCCTCCGTTAGTATTTGCAAAAGCAGAATAGGTTTCCCAGAATGATTTGGGCAATCCTTTTTCAGCAGCTTTATATTCAATAGTAATCCCTTCAGGAAGCTTAATGTCCATATTTATTATTCCTTGCAAAAGATAATCTCAAGATAGTCTCAAGATATTTCACGCGCTCCAAAATTAAGTTGCTAATTTTGTTGACAGCAGCAAAGCTAGTAACCACACGCAAAATGCTGCTATATATCAATTCCCTTTGCTCTGAGGTTTTCCAAACACTCTTTTAAATATTTTTGGGTATGCTCTGGGTAAATGGGTACCGTGCGTTCTTCATTTTGTAATACAGAATACGCTGATTCAGTCAAACCACGATAAAGAGGATCTTTCCATTTAGCATCAGGATTATATCCTCTTTCCTCCATTTCATCCATGATTAAGCAATGGTATTGGTAAAGCTTATATGGTGAATAGTTAAAGATATAGTTAATAGTTGCATGAGGACCCCCCAGCCACCACCTCTTAGTGCCGCGCATTCTCTATGCTGGCCTAATAATTGCTGGCGTGGTAACTTACTGATAATTTCTTCATGCCATAATCTCATGGATTGATTTTCTCCTATTGGTTTTTTGTTAAAAATACTTAGGTTTTAAAAAAGCTAAAGTGTCGGTAGATGTCGGTTATCTAACCTGCCCTAGACTCTCATGTAAGTTACTTCCGAATAAGAAAGTATAGTGAGTAACAAACTAAAATAACCACAAAGATAAGTGACACAATAGCTAGCATAGTTATATCAATCATTTCAATTCCTTTTTCCCAAACAGCTGTATCTGTCAATAATCCTAGAACCTTATTTTTTAACCCTAAATTTAATCAAACGCAGGGTGGCATTTCAATACCAAACACAGTAGGTAAACTTGTCTTATTCTTTGATCTCAATCAACTTGTTATATATTTTCCCAGTTAAGGATATTTGCTGACTGGCCGTGAGGTATCTTGAAGTCCTAATGACTAAAGTACCATAAACATAATGAGAACCCGGATTTAACATTCCTTGACCGTCAAACGCACTTAAGTAGGTGTTACGAACTTTTGCCTCATCAGAGGTTTTATAAACTTCAATGTTTCCGCCAGCGTCTGCCCCCTTAGCCACAATATCAGCGCCATCCACAGTCTCAGTTACCTGATTATCAGTAAAGTAGATTGAGGCTTTATATCCACCTTGTTTGTTCAAATTACCGTTTGGATCGTTTGTTTCAGTTACTGATTGAAGACCTGTAACTGTATCAATCTCTTTCACACGCTCTTCAATAAATGCCTGACTTGGGTTAGTGATTTGGGTTAACTGTCTAACGCTAGTAGTGTATGCTGAGGAGCTGTCTGCTAAAGACTGAGTAACTTTTGAATAATCTATTGGTTGGTTAAGCATCTTAGTTTGTTTGTTGATAGCTTCTGTTTTGTCCGCTACCTTTGGGATTTTCCTTAACTCACTTTTAGCAGTTGCTACTGCTACTTTTAAATTATCTAAAGTCTTTTCATCTAGCGGTTTCTGGTTAGTTTTGATGAGCTTTTCAGCTTTGGCAATATCATTTTTTAAACTATCATTTTTCGTTCTAACCATTTGAACAGCCTTGTTAAAGTCTGTGACAGCTTTTCGGTGAGGAACATAACTCAACAAATAGTAGCCCAATCCTCCGCCGACAACCAGCAGAATGATTAGTGCTGTAATGATAGTATTTTTCTTTTTCATGGTGATTCCTTTCTGAAATCATGGTCAGACAATTTTTGTATAGTATGAGCATATCTGACAGGAGGCATTTTCTAATAGTGTTGTGACGAATTTTAATTAAAGTTAAGAATTGTTGAGATTTTTAGATGTATGCGCGTGGGTAGTCTTCATCGTCTGAATCAGTAAATTTAGTCATATCAAGATAATATAAAAACGTAATTATTTAATTAACTAGAAAGCTCTATCTGATCTAATAACAGAAAGTACCTTGATGTGTGACGTTTCAGAGGAAAACCATTTCGTTTCTCTTTTTTTCATTTCTTCTCTAGATGCCTTATCACGCGTTCTATATTGGTAATCAATAGCTTCTATCATACCTGTTTTCTTTGTCAATTCAATAATTTGCTTTTCATTTAGCATCTTTAAAGAGTTAACTAATAGCAAAGCTTGATTTCTTGAGTCAAGATCCTAATGTATTTGACTCTGGCCTCTATAGCGTTGTCTAAATCAACTAAAGTAGGGTAAGCAATGGTAAAAAAGTTTGAAGGTTTTGTTGCATGTTCAGAGACTGAGATTTATAGAGCTTTATCTGTTTTAAAACCGCTTTTTTTGGTTTCTTCATCTTGTCTATTATCTATACCAATTTGTCCGACTAAAACTTGCACGACAAATTCAAGCAGATTGCAGGTAGCCTCATCCCCCAACAGATACCCGACCAGCACACCAAAGAAGTCAGGATCGTTTGGGATTTATCGGGCTGGATTTGCCTCTCTCCTTTCTCCCAATAAATGTAAGTTCTCTTTATGACGCCAATTTTATTTGCTAATTTTTGCTGAGTTAGCTTTTTTCTTGCCTTAACTTTTTTAATCCAGTCATTGTCTTAATACCTTTCAAAAATTATTATAACACTAAACATTTTCAAGGTGAACAAAATCAATAGAAACAAAAAGTGTTGACCGTGTTGAGGTTGAGTAAAAAGCCTCGACAAGACGTCATAGAAGAGCTGGAACCAAAAAGTTCAAGCTGGTATTATGAGACTAAGAAAAGAGCTTTACTTGAATTTGCGGAATTTTACAGGGACGGGGCGCTAAAAAAAATCTAATCAGAATGTTATTATTTCTTGAATACGTGTTATACGTATCATATAATAAGCTTGTCAGGAAGTAAAAGCGCTATACCTATGACACAAAAAAATGGTTAAACTTCTTACCGCCAATGGTTGGACAAAGACCAAAGAAGGTAACGGGTCACACGTTAAGCTTGAAAAAGCAGGCGAGTGGCCTATAACCATTCCCCACGGTGACATTAACAAATACACTGAACGGGGTATCAAAAAGCAAGCAGGCCTGTTATAAAGACAAGTCCCCCGCTTGTCTTTGATTTTGGAGGGAAAACTATGCTTGTCACTTATCCAGCTTTATTTTACTATGACGATACAGACGGAGCTAACGCCCCTTACTTTGTGACTTTCCCAGATTTTGAGCATTCAGCAACTCAAGGTGAGGATATGGTAGACGCTATGGCAATGGCTAGCGATTGGCTAGGCATTAACTTAGCTGATTATATCGAGAACGGTCGCAATATTCCTAAACCATCAGACATTAATTCCCTTTCTTTGATTGATAACAACCCTTTTGGCGAGGATGCGGATTTTCAATTAACCTATGACCCCAATAAATCTTTCGTCTCGTTGGTTATGGTTGACGTTGCCAAATATCTTGGTAGTCAAGAACCTATCAAGAAAACCCTAACTATTCCACGTTGGGCAGATACTTTAGGGCGTGAATTAGGTTTGAATTTCTCCCAGACACTAACAGACGCTATTGCGGACAAGAAAATCCACGCTTAATCCGATTTATGATTAGTAATAGAACCCTTCTAACCTCCTTGAAACAGATATTTTCTGCGGTAGGAGGTGGGATGGTTCTGTTTTTTTGCTCACTTAAACCCAATTTTTGCGACTTCTGAGACGATTTTTCATTTTTAGAGAGCAACTCATAACTCCTTGTCGCTCTAAGGATAGATAGTATTTTTACCCTATTTTGGCATTTGGCACCTAAAAAAAGGGGGGGCAGTACATTCATAGTAGCCCAGTTTTTAATTAGTATACTTTGTGAAAATTTCATAAAAACATATTGATTTTACAACATAAAAGTTTTATATTTTTTATATTAATGTCATTTATAAAAAGCATTTTTATGAAATTTGTTGGAGAACCCAAAATGAAGAAAAAATTATCTAAGTTTTTTGTATTATCATTACTTCTAGGGGCAACATTAGTAGGTCATCAAGCACATGCTAGTACTAAAGCAGTGAGAATTGGTACTGCAATTTGTGTCAATAAAAATGGCCGTGCCCAATATAGACCAGATTTAGACGCAATTAGATCTCAAACAGCTAGAGTTGTCGTTAACAGCTGGATTAACCATGGACCATGGGCTCCATGTCTAGGATTTGGAGTTATTATCCCACAATGAAAAGCAATGAAAGAACAGAATGGTTGAGACACATTGAATTACTAATAAACTCTGATTCAATTAAAGATAATCCTGAATTAAAAAATATTTTCCTAACAACTTATAAAGCACTAGAAAACAACGAAAGAGATGCTTTAGCAAGATTAAGCAATCATATTTCTTGGTACTTAATTACTCATAATTATGAAGCGCCAAAACCTATCATTGACTTTGCTCAACAAATAGCTAAAGAGCCTCATAAAGAAAGAGGAAAGCTGGCATTTTTACAAATATTAGCATTATCCTTAACACAAATAAAATAAAAAGACTCTATCATTTCTGTAGCTGGTAACGCCACTCTGGAGATGATAGAGCCCTTTTTTAGTGTCAAAATGTGGAATTTTTTGTGGACTTTGAAGGAATATCTAAGGATTGTTAAAATGCTAGCAAAACTCTAGAAACGTTGTTATATCACTAGTTAGGGCAATGCAAAGACAACAAAACTACATGAAAGTCTCCTTTGAAAAGTCGAGCCTTCATGCAGTTTGAGTTCTTTTTGTTTGGAAAATGATCGCTTAAAAGCGACTTTGGAGCGGCAGCTGGTCTGATATTAATAAGCTGAATCTTTTAAGACTTCTTCTTTATAGCCGCCTGCTTGTGGCAATGGAAGATTGGTTGAATTTGGTGCGCGCAAAATTCTAATAGGTCTTGCGCCAGCTTCTCTTGCAGCATGCACATCATCATCACTGTCACCATAGTGAATTTGCGAATGATTTTTATGAATGTAATAGCTCTTATCATATTTGTAAGGCTTAATGGCTTTATCACCCGTATAGTTGACTGGGATTGGCTTTTTCAAGTCAAAGACTTTCGCTAGAGACTTGGCAGTTTTATCAATTTGGCCTTTTTTATACATTGATCCTCTAGTACGACCAGTAATAAAAACAATCTTATCGCCACGTTTTTGGTGCATCGCAATTAGGGATTTAGCATAAGTCTTAGGGATTGAGTCTTGGTCACCACGTTTGGCCACAAAATCCCAGAATTTTTGCTGGTGTAAGAAATCAAAGCTTCCAGGGGTCATATAGGTTTTCCCATATTGGAAGTATTGACTGCTAAATAAAAGCGTATCATCAATATCAAAGCTGACTGTAATTTTTCCTTTACCTTCTAAGCTTTTTTCAATGCTTTCAATGGTGACATAATCAACCGGAGCTTCTTTTGATAGCTCGGTCACACCTTTTTGCTGATAAGCCACTTTAGGCCCACTTGCTTGGACACTACCACTGGCTGTGGCCAATAAAGAAGCCATTAAAAAACTGGCTAAAACATATTTTTTCATTATGAAGTCCTCCTCTTTTATTTTACAATGCCAGGCGTCATTTGTAAATTGTTTTCAAATAACTTTTATGTCTTTCTTTTTTTATTTTAATCATTCAGAGGGCCAAAGGCTTTGCGCAAAAACCAGACAACGGGCACTGTCACACCGACTTTTTTTACCTCCTCTAACAAACTCCCACGAACATCGGTATAACGGCAGCACCCTTATCGCTACTTGTTATGTCAATGGCAGAGCTCTAATTCTTTTTAGAGCAACTGGGCAAGCTAGCCTCTTCTAAGATGTGAGCTTGCCAGCCCCTTGCTCTTCCTGTACAAGATGGCCACCATTTTGGCGGATTGGTTCTTGGTTTTTCTTGCTTGGTTTAGAAAATGCAAAAATGCCTAGAAAGTTCTGTTGTAACAAGCTTTCTAAGCATTTATTTCATTTGGAATTTCAAAGCCAACTGTATGGTTTTACAGGCTGAGGCTACATTTTGAGATTTTATGCCTTTTCGAGCAGCAGCCCTAATGAAGGACCACGAAAGTAAGGCTTTTTTGTGCACAACATCTCCCTTTAGAATAGTTATACTGTAGTTGGATACAATAGACTATGCGGGAGATGACTCGAGCAGCTCTTGCTAATTTTTTTGCCTTTGGCTATTTGCTAGCTCCTTGCCAAGGTTGGCTAGGGCTAATAAGGTTAGCCACAAGGATTGTCCTACTTGCGTGAGCGATTTTCCATAAGGTCATAGGAAGCCTTCATCAGAGCTAGGACAACGACAAAAAAGTTAGAATGCTTGGAATAGGCAATATAGTAGGGTTCCCAGGTCTTGGCAAATTTGGCCTTATAGTGGCGCAACCCCTCAAATGAATATATTTGCGAACCAAGCTGATAAAGGAGGTAGCCCATCCGCTCTGTTACAAAACTAAATCGATAGTTGCCGACATTGGCTAAGGGGCTCATTCCCATATTAAACCACTCTAAGCCCTGTTCTTTGGCATACTGGATGATCTTAATGAACAGCACATCCATGATTCCCTTGGGCGCATCATGAGCATATCGCATCAAGTCTACCAATAAGGATTGTTCGCTCTGAGATGTTTCTAGGCTAGCAAAGGCTACTAATTTACCCTGATGCGAACGAATGAGGGCTAAGTCAGCATGGGCTAGGTAGTTGGCGCTAAAATAGCCCAAGGAAAAGCCCATCTCTCTGCGGCCATTGAGCCAGTCAGTCGACACTTCTTCTAGTTCAGCTAGCAAGTCAGCTGAATGAGGTGGTGCAGTGATCGTAAATTGGTGGCCGGACTTGTCAACTTGATTGACGACGGAACGTAAATTTTGCCGTTTTTTACCTGAAATACTGAATTCTTCTGGTTTGACCAAACCTTCTTCACCCAATTTCATAAAATCAAAACCAAAATCATGCACAGCAAGCACTGTCTTTTCTGGAATTTCATAAAAAACTGGGCGAAAATGATACAGATCAGCCTCAGTCATAAAAGCCATCAGGCCTTCTTCTAGGTATGCTTTATCGCCAATAAAGTCCCCCATAACTAGAAGAAATTCCTTGTAAGGTTTAAATTGTAAGCCAAGCTTATCTTGACCATTGACTTGGTAATACCAGATACGCTTATCTCCAAGATAGGCTAAGCCAGTGTAATGATGGTCACCCAAGGCACAGAGGGCTTGATAACGCTCGGCGTCAAAAACTGAACCAATCTGGTGGCGCTGGCGCTTAAGGATCGTCAAAAACACCACAACTACCACAACAATCAAAAATAAGGTGAGAAAACCCGTCAACCACCAATGAAACGAAGGTACAGAAAAATGCTTTTCCAAGGAAACCCTGGGCACACGACGCGGATCAACTAAATTGGTATAACCTAAAATAACATAGGACGCTAGTAAAAAAAGCCAAATTGCTCCATCAAGAAAACCCTCTTCATGACTAATAATCAATTGTTGACGATAAAGATGATGACGGCTAATCCACAAAGCAACCATTAAAAAACCTAGAAGATAAGAGGGAAAACTGGATCGATAGAAAAAAATCGTATAAAGCAGCGCGAGGGCTAAAAACACCAAAGTCGGATAAAAAGCCTGCCTGACCCGGTTAGCAATCGCACGCCCACAGACCAGTAAGGAAAAACCAAGCATTAAGCTGGGAACCTGGCGGATGAGAGCCATACTGGCTAAACCATACAATTTGTCTTTGATGAGTGGCAAATTAATAATCGAATCATGACTAGTAATCATCAGGACCAAAAGGATACCCGAGACATAAAAAAGTCCAATCATCAGGTAAAAACTCAAGGTGGTGAGCATATCCTTTAAGATTACCTTCTTAGTAGTGATAAAATTCCCAAGATGCTGTAAAAAAGGCATAGGCCTCCTTTCAAAATATGTCTTTTTTTCATGAAATAGCCTAACTGTAGAACCTTAAATACCAAAAGGGAACAGGCGCTCTAAGCTTAATACTTTAAGGGCTTAGCCTACTCCTGCTCCCAACAAGGTTAAAATAAGTCAGAATGGGGAGTAAAAAACACTTCTCCTCCACATCAGATTTAGGTTCACAAAAGCTAATACCTAGCCAATAATAGCACCATTTGGTACCGAAGGATCAACTGTTAACACTGTCAATTTGCCCTCATGCTCAGCAGAGAGAATCATTCCTTGACTAATGTATTTTTTCATCATTTTACGTGGTTTGAGATTGGCTACAATCTGCACTTTTTGGCCAACCAATTCTTGTTCATTGGGATAGAACTTAGCAATTCCTGATAGGATTTGACGATGGTCTGCATCACCTGCATCCAACCGAAAGCGCAGCAATTTATTAGACCCTTCTACTTTCGCCACTTCAATAACTTCAGCTACTCGAATTTCCACGGCATCAAAGGTCTCAAACGAGATTTCCTCCTTACTAGACGTCAATTCCACTTCCTCAGGAAGCCATGCTTTAGCCTCAGGTGCCGTGCCTGCATGCATTTGTTCCTTGATATAGGTAATTTCTTGTTCCATGTCCAGACGTGGGAAAATGGGCCTTCCCTTAGCAACAACCTGAATGCCACTAGGCAGACCTGCTAGCTCAAGGTGTTCCATGGAAAATTGGTCGCCCAGACCCAATTGCGTCATGATAGCGTTAGAAGTTTCCATCATGAATGGTTGAATCAGATGCGCTACGACTCGCAGACTCGCTGCTAAGTGAGCCATAACTGCCGCTAATTTGTCGCGATCAGCTGCGTCCTTGGCAAGAACCCAAGGTGCTGTTTCATCAATGTATTTGTTGGTACGTGCAATAATATGCCATACCGCTTCAAGCGCACGCGGGTAATCAACAGCCTGCATTTGTTTATGGTAAGTGGTGATACTATCAGCCACCACAGCTGCTAAATCAGCATCAAACTCAGTCGCACTGGCAAAATCAGGCACTTGACCATCAAAGTATTTATTAATCATGGCGATGGTTCGATTTAAGAGATTACCAAGGTCGTTTGCTAATTCGTAATTAATCCGGCCGACATAGTCTTCTGGTGTGAACGTTCCATCTGAACCAACTGGTAGTGAACGCATCAGGTAATAACGTAGTGCATCAAGACCAAAACGCTCAACCAGCATTTCTGGGTAAACGACATTGCCTTTTGATTTTGACATTTTCCCATCTTGCATCACAAACCAACCGTGGGCAACTAGTCGGGTTGGCAGCGGTAAATCTAGCGCCATCAGCATGATGGGCCAATAGATTGAGTGAAAACGTAAAATATCCTTTCCAAGCATTTGCACCACTTCGTGTTGCTCATCATTGCCCCAGAAGCGGCCCATCTTATTTTCCAGCTGATTGCCATAGCCTAGAGCTGTGATATAGTTAGAGAGGGCATCAATCCAGACATAGACCACGTGTTTGGGGTCACTTGGCACCTTGACTCCCCAACTAAAGGTAGTACGAGACACTGCCAAATCTTCCAAACCAGGTTCAATAAAGTTCTTGAGCATTTCAGTCATGCGCCCATCAGGCTGAATAAACTCTGGGTGTTCGGCATAATAGGCTTTAAGACGGTCAGCATATTTGCTCATACGAAAGAAGTAAGATGCTTCAGAGACCTGTTCTACCTCATGACCAGACGGAGCGATACCACCGATCATCTTGCCATTTTCATCGCGATAGACCTCAGCCAATTGGCTCTCTGTAAAGAATTCTTCGTCAGGTACTGAGTACCAACCGGTGTACTCACCTAAATAAATATCGCCTTGCGCTAGCAATTGATCAAAAATCTTGGCAACTGCCGTCTCATGGTAAGCATCTGTTGTACGGATAAACTGGTCATAAGAAATGTCCAAAAGCTGCCACAGTTCCTTGACACCCTTGGCCATATCATCAACATAGGCTTGTGGGGTAATCCCAGCTGCTTTAGCCTTTTGCTGGATTTTTTGCCCGTGCTCATCAAGCCCCGTTAAATAGTGAACATCAAAGCCCATCATCCGCTTGTAACGAGCCAAAACGTCACAGGCTATTGTGGTATAAGCAGAGCCAATGTGTAACTTACCTGAAGGATAATAAATCGGTGTGGTAATGTAGAAATGTTTGTCTGTCATGCTTTCTCCTATAAGCCACCCTAATGAAAGGTGTTTTTTCGTTACTTTTCATTATAACACAAATTAAACAGGCACCAAGCAGAAATAAACCTGTCACTACTTTTGACGACAGTGTCAGATGAGCGTAAGTGGGTTTAAGGAGAACGGTAGGCTCCAATCAACTTTTAGCCACGACTTAGCTTGTTGACTCTATTTAAATAATCGATGCGGTTGTTTTTTGCTCCTTAGCTCATTTAACCTTCCGTCTTATCATCTAAATCCTTCTCATCACTCTTTCACCTAATCAAATACCAGCTCAACGTATTATTCGAAAAAAACAAAGGAAGTCTTAAGAAACATACAAACTGGGGAAGTTAAAGCTTTACAAACTAGACTTATGCAGACTCAATACACAAACGTCAATAACTTCTTTAAATAAAAAAGCCCCACGCTCAAATCTGGCGACTCTGAGCGTGAGGCAAATCATGTATGAGAAACAAGCATTAAATGGCTCGTTTTTTGGGCCCATTTTAATAGAAAAATAAGGTAAAAAACGGGTGAACACCTTTAAAACCTTGATGCACCAATAGGATAAACGGAGGACATGGGATTTGAACCCACGCGCGCTGTTACACGCCTGACGGTTTTCGAGGCCGTTCCCTTAAGCCGGACTTGGGTAATCCTCCAATGGTTAAGCATACTATACCATCAATTAGGCAAAATAGCAAAGCTTTTCCAGCTTAGACGATACTAAAGAGTAATCTAAAAGAAGAAAAACAGCCGTTACCCACGCGCAAAAGCGTGAACGGTCGCTTGTTTAGGTAATTTTTGTTAAAATGAATAAAACAAATGAAAAGAAAGAGACGCAATTTATGAAACTCATCTCCTGGAATATTGATTCCCTAAATGCCGCCTTAACTAGTGATTCGCCACGCGCTATGCTCTCACGCGCTGTCATTGAAACCTTGGTCGCTGAAGATGCTGACATTATCGCTATTCAAGAAACCAAGTTATCTGCCAAAGGACCAACCAAAAAACACCTTGAGATTATCTTGTCTTACTTCCCCAACTACCATCACGTCTTTCGCTCATCGGTGGAACCAGCTCGCAAAGGCTATGCCGGAACCATGTTTCTTTACAAAAAAGAGCTTAATCCCATCGTTAGCTTTCCAGAAATCGGTGCCCCTAGCACCATGGACGCCGAAGGGCGCATTATCACTTTAGAATTTGCCAATTGCTATGTCACTCAAGTCTATACGCCAAATGCCGGTGATGGCTTACGGCGTCTAGCAGAACGGCAAGTTTGGGATGAAAAGTATGCTACTTACCTAGCTGAGCTGGACCAGAAAAAGCCCGTTTTGGCCACTGGCGACTACAATGTTGCCCACAAAGAAATTGACCTGGCCCACCCAGCCAGCAACCGCCGCTCACCTGGTTTTACAGACGAAGAGCGCGCAGGCTTTACTAGCCTTTTAGATCGCGGCTTCACTGATACCTTTCGGCTGATTCACGGTGATGTCCCAGATGTCTACTCTTGGTGGGCACAGCGAAGTAAAACAAGCAAAATCAATAATGCAGGCTGGCGGATTGATTATTGGTTGGTCTCCAATCGCCTTGCTGATCTCGTAACCAAATCAGAAATGATTCATTCAGGCACACGCCAAGATCATACTCCCATTGTCCTAGAAATTGAGTTATCTTGCTGATGCAAAACGATTGTAAAAGCTGGGCTAAGTTTTTGCAGTAGGGCTTGAGCAGTCATCTCCAAGGGGGTAAAGGATAGGCAAGCAAAGCAATTGAAAAAGAATGACCAGCAAGCTATAATAAGGTCTCATACTAAAGTGTATCGGAGAAACATATGATTCAAAAATCAACAACCATGCTTTATATGAAAGATCCAAAAGCTGCAGCCGACTTTTGGTGCCAAAAAGTTGGCTTCCTATTGATTGAGGAAACTCCAATGGGAGAGACGCGTTCCTACCAAATCGCACCAAGCTTGGATGCTAGCTTTAGTTTTGGGATTCACGATCAACAGCTAGTTGCTGCTCAAAACCCTGAGCTAAACTTAGGTTTTCCTTCGGTTTTGTTAGAAACCGATGATTTACAAAGTACGCACGCTAAGCTAACTAAAGCTGGCGTTAAAACTAATCCAATCATGGACTTCCAAGGCATGGTTCACTTCACCTTTGTCGATACTGAAAATCACTATATTGCTGTTCGCCAAGCGCCAACAAAGAAGGAAAACTAAAAATGATCAAAGCACTAAACGTATATCTTATTACTGATGGCAATGGTCAAGAAGCCGTTCGCTTCTACCAAGAAGTCTTTGATACTGAGTTGCTCAGCCTGACCTTGTGGCAAGACCAAATCCCTGATTGTCCTAAGGATCGAGCACAATTAGTACTAAATGCTCAATTGGCTTTTGATGGCATTATTCTTCAGCTATCTGATGAAAATCCCGATAATAGCTACCGTCCGGGGACAAATATGTCTGCTGCTATTATAGTGGATAGCGTAGAGAGGGTACAAAAACGCTATGACAAATTGGCAGTTGATGCAAAATCCATTGCCCTTCCTCTGCAAGAAACCTTTTGGAGCCCCGCCTATGCTAATCTGATTGATAAATTTGGTATATTTTGGCAAATCAGCACCGAACTTTAATATAAAAGGCCCGCCTATTCCCCCATATAATCAATGGGTGAGCAGGCAGGGCTTTTTAGTCGGTTAGAGGTAAGGCCTGATAGGGCGAGCGATAGCCGATCTGTAATAGGGTGTCACCTTGCACTAAGAGGGGTCGTTTAATTAACATACCATCTAAAGCCAGGAGCTTGCTGGCTTGCTCAATGGTCAAATCATCAATCTTATCTTTTAAACCTAATTGGCGATAGCTATTGCCACTAGTATTAAAAAATTGCTTAAGCGTGAACTTTCCTTGGTTCATCCACTGAATTAATTGTTCTGCTCTTGGGGGCCTTGCTTTGATGTCAATGGCCTGCCATTGGTCTTGAGCTAATAAGCTTTGTAATTCAGCTTTAGCTCGTTGACAGGTCGAGCATTTAGGGTATTCATAAAAGGTAATCATAGAGTCTCCAATCTGTTTTGTTCATGGTCTAAAAGCCAGGCCTTACGTTCAAGGCCACCAGCATAGCCGGTTAGCTGATGATTCCTTCCTAAGACACGATGACAAGGAAGAAAGAGTAAGAGGGGGTTACGCCCCAGGGCTGCGCCAATGGCTTGCGCAGAACGACAGTTCAGCTTTTTAGCGATTTGTCCATAAGTCTGCGTCTGCCCATAGGGGGTAGACTGCAAAGCCTGCCAAACAGTATTTTGAAAAGGGGTTCCCCGTAGCGCCAAGTAATCAGATGGTTCAGGCTTCTCCCCTTGAAAATAAGCATCCAACCACCACTGGGCTTTGACTAACACAGAAGTCTCGGTTTGATTTGTTTGACTGAGATCAAAAAATCGGCTGAAACTGTCCGTTTGATCGCAAAAACAAGCTCCCAACAGCTGACGACACGAGGCCAGCAAGAAAATCTCCCCGATTGGGGAGGTGTAGATGGTTTGATAATAGGTCATCTCTGTACACCTCAGTCATGAATAAGGATAAGAAGCTTCTTCATCAAGGTATTGAATCGGAGCTTTAGCTTGTCCATCTGTGAGCAGCTGGTAAGCTAAGCGCTCACCCGCCAAGGGAATCTTGCCACAATAGGTAAAGCCGAGTTTTTCTAGTAGGCCTTGCATGGCACGGTTCTTTTCATGCGTATCACAGCGAAAGTCTGTTTGAGCCAGCCCCTCCATCATTCCTTGCAAAAAAATCTGTGCTAAACCCTGACCTTGCCATTGCTGGCTCAAGACTAATCGATGAAAGACTACATAATCTTTCGTTTGAATCAGCCACTGTCCCTCATAGATGGCTTCATAGGCTTCCTCGCCGCCTTGCACAACCGCTACATAGCCGATAATCTCGCCTGCTTGGCAAGCAAGATAGGCCTGCCCTTGCAAAATGTCATTGCTTATCACTTGATAGTCAGGATAGGCATCCTGCCACTGGTCACTACCATAAGCCGCCATCTGACGCTTAGCCTGTTCAAAAAGCGGCAGGATTTGGTTAATTTCGTTGGGAAAGGCTAATCGAATGTCCATGGTATAATCCCTCCTTAGCTTTTGCTATTGCGCTTATCTGTTGCACTCAATCGAACAATCCAGCAGTAAATCTAAAGCACTAAGCAAGCTTAGTTTACTTGTGCTGATTGCTGATGCTGTACAGCTTTTTTTGCTGCACCAGCCTATTTTCTTTAAGTATAGCAAAGGCCAAACAATTTGACAAAACATTCTTAACCACATAGTAAGGTATTTGATTTCATGCTATAATGAAAGAAGATTAGCAATCGCTAACATAAGGAGATTTAAATGATTTTAAGAGAATTCTGTGCAGAAAATCTAACAGCATTACCTCAACTTCAAGCAGGAAATGTCGCTCGTGTGGAGCTCTGCGATAATTTAGCTGTTGGGGGGACCACCCCTAGCTATGGTGTCATCAAGGAAGCTTGTCGCTTGCTACATGAAAAGGGCATATCAGTGGCCGTGATGATTCGACCACGCGGGGGTAACTTTGTTTATAATGATACAGAATTACGGGTCATGGAAGAAGACATCCTTCAAGCCGTTACCCTAGAAGCTGATGCTCTTGTCTTTGGTATCTTAACAATCGACAATCAGATTGACCGCGAAGCTATTGAACAACTCTTACCCGCAACCCAGGGGATTCCTTTGGTATTTCACATGGCTTTTGATGCCATCCCAGCAAAAGAGCAATTCCAAGCTCTTGATCAGTTGGTGGAACTGGGCTTTACCCGAATTTTGCTGCATGGTTCAAAGGCCGAGCAGCCCATTCATGATAATATTGAACATTTAAAAGCTTTGAATGCTTACGCTGACCAGCGTATTGAATTGATGATTGGTGGAGGCGTGACTGCCGATAACTATCAAGATTTAACTGCCCAAACAGGCATCACTCAGGCCCACGGCACTCGTATCTGTTAAGCCTTATTAAGAAATTAAAAAAAGAGAGTAGACTGATTTGATATGACACCTGTCTCTTATAATTTTGACGCGCATTTTGTTTTTTACGTCAAAACTATGAGAAAAATCTATCAATTGTCTGACCTCTTTTTTTACTTGTAACGCCATGTGAACATCAGCCTTTACTCTGGTGATAGTCTGCATATAAGGCTTGACGATTGCGTCCTAAGGCTTTAGCTACTGCCTTGATTGCTTGATTTGGTTTTTCACCGGCTTGAATGCGAGCTTCAATCAGGGCAAGAGGATCCTGATGCGCTAGTTCTTGTTCATAGGCACTCTCACCTTTATCTCCTTCGACAATAATCAAGCATTCTCCTTTTAAAGGATGAGTTTCGATAAAGGTCCGAATCTCGGAGATAGTCCCCCGCTGATATTCTTCAAAGCGTTTTGTTAGCTCCCGCACAAGGACAAGCTTACGATCACCATAAATAGCTTGCATGTGCTTGAGCGTATCAGCCAGCCGGTAGGGCGATTCATAAAAAATCTGGGTTTCTGGGTATGCTTTTTTGCTTTCAAAAAAGGCTGCTTGTTGCCCCTTTTTGCGAGGTAAAAAGCCGTAAAAGACATGAGGTTGAGGCGCTAAACCACTAGCAATCAAAGCCGTAATACCAGCACTAGGGCCGGGTAAAGCAACCACCGGAATCGCCGCTTGAAGGGCTGCTTGGACCAAATCATGACCAGGATCAGAAATGGAGGGCATGCCCGCATCTGATACCTGGGCTACCGATTTTCCTGACAATAACCACTCCAGGATCTGAGGAATTTTGTCATAAGCGTTATGCTGATGAAAGCTAACCTGCCTTGCGGTAATTTGAAAATGCTTGAGCAATAGACCAGTGTTTCTGGTATCCTCAGCACAAATAAGGTCAACAGCTTTTAAGGTTTCCAGCGCACGAAAAGTCATGTCTTGTAAATTACCAATCGGGGTTGGCACCAGGTATAGGGTACCTGATGCTTGCTCTTCTTTAAAACTTTTTTGAACTCGCATTATCTTACTTTCTGTCTAATAATTCCCGACAAAACATGCACTCTTCATCATTTTCACGGCGCTGACCGTAGAAAAAGTTACAAATATGAAAACCCTCTTCATAAATGGTTTCCAAGTGTTCCTTTCCTTGACTAGGAGAGGTCTTAACACTGTTTTCGTGCTCATGCTCTAATTGGCTTAAACGTTCGCGAAGCTTGGTGTTTTCTAGACGAAGAACGGTGTTTTCTTCAACCAAGCCCTGCACTTGCTTTTTCATAGCTTCAATATCAGCCAGGGTCACCATCAAATTTTGTGAAAAGTCATCAAAAGCATCAAATAATTCGCGTTTATCCACTGATTGTGACCTCCTCTAATGCGTAATGAACAATGGGATAATGATCAAAAAAGCGAACAGCCACCACATCATTAAAAATGTCAATGCCTGTTACAATAGCTTGACCATCTTTGGTAAGGACTGTCTGTCCAAAATCAGGAAACTTAGCCTTACTTTCTTGATAGAACTGTTCTTCGTATTGTAAGCAACATAACAAGTGACCACAATAACCGCTTGATTTGCCCGATGAGAGTGATAGATTTTGATTCTTAGCCATTTTGATTGACAGTTTGGGAAATTCTCCCAGAAAACTAGAACAACACAGGGGACGGCCGCAAGGTCCTAAGCCACCTGATATACGAGCTTGAGCTCGGCTATTAATCTGCTGCAGTTCAATGCGCATCCGAAAGTGAGCAGCTAAGTCTTTTAATAAATTTCTAAAATCAACACGTTTATCAGAGGCAAAGGTGATTAAAACAAATTGGCGATCCAGGGGAAAGATGATTTCTTGAAGCTTTACTGTTAACTGATTGGATTGCAGTAAGGCCTGAACCTTAGCATAAGACGCCTTAGCAGCATAGTCATTAGCTGTGGCAGCTTGAATGTCCTTGACCTTTGCTCTTCTTAGGCATTTTGGCACTTCCTTATCAGCCATCATACGTGTTGGTTCATTGACTTCACCTAGATAGATAGCCTTGCCTTCTTTGATGAGCACCTGCGTCCCAATTGGATAAGCTTCTTGTGTTTGGACCAAGTGGCCTTGGGCATATTTACGATAGGTTACACCAATCACTTGCTTCATGTTATCACCATATATTCTAATGCATTTTGAAAACTCACGTTGCTTTGCCACATTAACCGAGCCTGGTAGAGACCTTCAAGATAGTGAAGAGACCAAGGGGCACCATATTGGCTAGACAAGAGCACCGTCAACAATTGAAAAGTGCGGTCTTGATCTTGCTTTTCTGGGGCTAATTGGCTAATGCGGCTAACTTCAATATAAGCCTGGGCTTTCTGACTTAATAACAAGTCCACAAAACGTTGACACCCATTGATTAAGTCTAAAAGCTTGTTATCTGCCATTAGCACCTCGAGATGAGCGGGATTTTTAGCCAACTGGGCTAAGAGCTGGGCTTGGCTTTTTAAAAGGCCCTGCTGCTGTGCTTGTTGCACCAAGTAGTCTTGATTCTTGGGAAATCGAAAGACCTGCGTTCTGCTTTTGATGGTCGGCAAGACTTGGTTTTCATCATTAGTCAGTAAAAAAATGTAAGAGTCGCTTTGTGGTTCCTCGATATATTTTAGGAGACTGTTAGCAGCATTTGTATGCATTTTTTCACAGTCTTTTACAATAAAGACCTGACGATTACTTTCATAGCCCGTTGATGAAAATTGGCGCAACATTTCGCGTACTGTCTCTGTCTTAATCACCTGGCCAGCTGGTTCCAAAAGGGTCACATCCGCATAGTCTTCTTGGGCAATTAAATGACAGGTGCGACAATGACCACAAGGCAAATGGTCCTTGGGTTGCTCACAAAAGAGCGCTTGTGCCAAATAGATAGCCATATCATAATTAGCATAGTCTCCTGCAAAGAGATAAGCATGACTCAAGCGATTGTGCCCAATAATCTGCTGAAATTGCTGAAATATTTCTGGTGCTAACTCTTGAATTGCCACTAACTTTCCTCTCCTTGATGTTTGGCCAAAAATGGTCTTAACACTTGCACAGTATCTGCAACAACTGATTCAAAATCCTGCGAAGCATCAATCGTTACAATCCGCTCGGGATAAGCCTTAGCCAAGGCCCGATAACCTGCTCGCACCCGCTGATGCAACTCTAGTTGTTCTAAATCAAGGCGATTGACTTCGCGCTGTCCATTTTGTGAAATCCGGCTCAAACCAATATCAGAAGGCACATCAAAATAAAGTGTTAAATCAGGCAAACGCCCATCAGTAGCATAATGATTGAGCCACTGAATGGCCTCAATGTCCAGCCCACGCCCATACCCTTGATAAGCTACTGAACTGTCAATAAACCGGTCCATAATCACACATTGCCCTTGCTCAAGAGCTGGTTTGACTTTTTCAACCATATGTTGCCTGCGTGCAGCAATATAAAGGAGAAGCTCTGTCTTAGCATCCATTGCTGAATGGTTAAGATCTAAAATCACTTCACGAATCGCCTCTGCTATAACAACACCACCTGGTTCTCGGCTGGTCACAAGCTGCCCAGCAAGCAGAGTGTTTAATAGTGGTAGAATTTCTTGTAAAACACTGGTTTTACCAGCACCATCTGGCCCTTCAACCGTAATCAGTAGTCCTTTTTTCATGGTCACCTTTATATCCTTAATAGTTCTATTTTACCAAAAATCACACAAAAAAACACGGTCAATCTGAGCGTGTTAACTGTTGCAATCACTGCATTACTCAGCCACATGCCTATATGCATAAAGCCCAAAGAGGCAACATAAAAGGGCTTAGGCTGCCTTTGATAGCAAGCCCTAGCAAAAGGGATTGACGTGGTTTACAGCTTTTGTCTTAAGGTGGTTCTGTGGTCACAGCAAAGCCTGTCGTTTCCAGCTCAATCTAAGACCACCTGCTTAGCTAGCAAAGTTACAAAAAAGGTCCCACCATCTAACCTAGCTGTGCTCATTAATCATCAACCATTTAAGCAAAACCCTTTTTCAGCCTGTAAGGTCATTAGCCAGCTAGTAAGCAGTTGCGCCTGATTCGTCTTCTTGTCGATGCAGGTTACCAACAAAATGAGTATCAATAGCAGCAAGCTCTGAGGGTTTCACCTTTTTGACAAAGCGTAATTTACTTAACTCTTCTATTTTCTGAGCAACTTCTGACTGATTCACATATAAATACAGATAACGAGAGCGTTTAGAGTGGTAATGGAGATCACCATACTTCATCACTTTGCGCGCATCGCGATTATAATAGAGATACACAACTAGACCTTGTCTCTCTTGTTTTTGATACATGGTTTATCTTTGATCCTTTTCTTTTATATTCTTATAAATCCCTTGAGGATGGGGGTACTTTTTTGGCTGCCAGGGGCAGACCGGTATCCACAAAAATAGTGGGCGATACAGCCTCAGCCAGGCTTTGGGTCACCTGCGCCAGCAATTTTTGAAAATCAACCTCCGCATAACGTAGTTGAACCATGGCCGGGTGCAAATCTAATTGCTTTTTGCAGGCTAGAACTTGCTGCCGAAGTGCTGACAAATGGCTAACATCCTTGCTATGTCTGGCAGCTTCCTCGTAGGTGTCCACTAATTGCTGAAAAGCCTGAATACGGCGCCCAAGCTCTGTATCTTTGTGTACTTACTTACTTGCTAGCTGATAGTGCCCATATTGAGGAGTGTTTTTCAGGGCTTGCACCAAGTCTAAGGCGGCAGCTTCTAAGGCAAATAAATGATCATTAACGGCTAACATACTTTTGATTATATCATATTTTTAGCAGAGTCGCTCAGCTAGGAGTACGCAAAAAACACTTAAGCCAGGACTTAAGTGTTTATGTTTGAGAGCGTCACCTAATGCTACACCCTAGTGTGAACCTTAGACTAGCTCGTTATTTTCCATAATTTCATCAATAAAGCCATAAGCCAGCGTTTCTTCTGCCGTCATCCAATTATCACGCTCAGCATCTTTGTGAATTTGTTTGATGGTCTTGCCAGAATTTTGGGCCAAGATTTTTTCCAAACGATGACGCGTTTTCAAGAGATGCTCAGCAGCAATGGCCATGTCTGATTGTTGCGTACCGCCACCGGTGCCACCCATTGGCTGGTGAATCATGTACTCCGCATTAGGCAACATGAAGCGTTTGCCTTTTGTACCAGATGAGGCAATGACTGTCCCCATTGAGGCAGCCATCCCCATAACAATCGTTTGCACGTCTGATTTGATGAAATTCATCGTATCAACAATCGCTAAACCAGCCGAGACAGAGCCACCAGGCGTATTGACGTAAAGGTAAATATCTTTGGTATTATCTTGTGCATCCAAGAATAATAGCTGCGCGATAATACTGTTAGCAAGATTGTCTTCGACCGGACCAGTCAACATAATGATACGGTCTTTTAATAAACGCGAATAAATGTCGTAAGAGCGTTCGCCACGACTTGTTTGTTCAATAACAACAGGAATCATAGAAATCTCCATTCTATTTATGATTGACAAACAGGGTTCATCAACCATGATATTAATGATTGATACTATTATAAGCTAATGGTCAACAAAGGTCAAATATTTGCTTTGCCAAAGGCTAACTTTTCGCCCATATCAAGGTTTGTTCCTTTGGTGCTTTAACTCAGTGCCTACTTAAAAAAGGGCTTAGCACGTTATTTTGTCCCAAAGAGACGGTCACCCGCATCACCAAGACCAGGCACAATATAGCCATTTTCATTTAGTTTTTCATCAAGGGCTGCTGTATAGATGTCCACATCAGGATGAGCAGCATTTAACTTAGCAACGCCTTCTGGGGCTGCAACCAGACAGACAAATTTAATATTAGTAGCACCGCGTTTTTTCAACGAATCAACCGCTAAAATAGCAGAGCCACCAGTTGCTAGCATGGGATCAACGATAAAAATCTGCCGTTGGTCAATATCTTCAGGAAGTTTTACCAAATATTCAACTGGTTGCAATGTTTCTTCATCGCGATACATACCAATATGACCAACTTTGGCAGCCGGCACCAAACTCAAAAAACCATCAACCATACCAATCCCTGCTCGAAGGATAGGAACAATGGCTAGCTTTTTCCCTGAAAGTTGTTTTTGCACGGTGGTCGCCACCGGTGTTTCAATCGCAACATCTTCTAATGGGAGATCACGCGACACTTCATAGCCCATCAGCATGGCAATTTCGTTTACTAATTCACGAAAATCTTTGGTTGAGGTATCTTGACGACGTAAGATTGATAACTTGTGTTGAATGAGCGGGTGTGAAATCACTTGACATTTTCCCATTTTGATTACTTCCTTCTTCTTTTTTCACTTTTAACATTATAGCAAAAAAAATTTGATTTTGCTTGATTCTTTAAGACTTTTCAAGCTTATTTTTTAAGTCGGGTAAGTAAAAAAGCCCGGGCGAAAACCCAAGCTTTCTGTGGTCATTGATGAATAAAATAGGGCACATCCTGCCTGAAAAGGGGCGGCTAAACAAGTCAGAGTAACTAATATATGATTTGCCTGCCTTTTGCTGGCTACTAAGCAAGGTGAAGCTTTTGGCGCAATTTTTTAGCTTTGCTTTCACCAATAAAACGATCAAGCAGATGCGTAGCAAGGGCGAGATAGCCATAAACACCAAAACCAATCGCACCGACAATCGTTAAGTAAAGCAGACTAGTCAAACGATCGATTGGAATGAGCACCATGCCTAAGAGCCAGCTGGCAAGCAGCACCACTAGCCCCATGATGAGGGTAATAAGGCTAACAAGCAAAACTTGCCGGCGCAATCTTTGGCGATTGAAATGGGTTACTTTGTGCAGGCGATGATACATCAGATAAATAGGCACAAAAAGAGCCACACAGGTTGCAAGGATTGGGCCATAAGCATGGAAGACATAAATCGCAGGGATTTGTAAAAGCAGTTTAACCATAATCCCATACATAAAATAAAGTAAAGCTTTGCGATTTTCAAATAAGGCCTGAAGCATCGGCGATAAGAGCGAGTAAAGCGCTAGAAAAATCGTTTGGACAAGAGCCGCTATAAACAAATGAATCGCCTGATTACTGCTAGGACCATAAAAAATCGTATAGAGCGGACGAGCCAAAATAATGGCGCCAGTCAAAGCCGGCAAGATAAAAGCCAGCAGCATGGTGATATTATTAATAATCAATCTGGCCGCAGCATGCATGTCTTTTTTGACATAGTTCTCGGTTAAAAGGGCGATGCCCACTCCCCCAATGGAAGCTGCGACCGCAATCAAAATCATCGTAATCTTCGATGGATTAGCATTAAAGTAGCCAAACAGAACCAGTAATTGCGATTTTGAGTAGTTGGTCAAAAGCAACATCGTGTTAGAAAAGGTCCATTGGTCAATCAATTGAAAAGCTTGGATGGCACTGCCAATGATGATAAAAGGAATGGATTCTTTAATGGTTTCAAAGAGCAGGCCCTTAGCATCAATCTGATAGCTCAGCTGATTTTTGCGTAAGATAGCCTGGAGCAAGCCTTCGCGCCATAAATAATAAATCAGCACCGCCATGCTGGCAAGCATTCCGACAAAGGCCGCAAAGGTGGAGTGAGTCACTGCCTGAACGTAGTTCCCTGAGCCCAGCTGCATAATGTAGTAAGTCGTAAGCAACATCCAGATAACACGGATAAACTGCTCTGCAATTTGGCTTAGGGCAAAAGGCTTTAGATTATTGTAGCCTTGAAAGATGCCACGAATAACGCTCATTACTGGAAAGACAAGGACAGCCAAAGATAGGCTGTGCATGACTGGGATGAGTTTTGCATCACTACCTGATAAGCTAGCAAACAAAGGAGACGTGACATACATGATGACAGAGAAAAACACACCAAGTCCAACCATTAGCTTTAAGGTAGTTCGAATCAACTGGTAACTATGCTCTTTTTGGCCCATAGAATTGTACTTTGCCACTTGTTTAGCAATAGCTACATTCAGCCCCGTCGTTGACACCAATAAAAAATAGGCATATACATTATAGCCCATATTAAAGAGTGCATTGGCTTGCGTGCCATATCGGCCCATCCAAATTAACCAAGGGATGATATAGACAACCCCTAATAGGCGACTGGTGAAATTGCTAACAGTTGACCAAATCGTCCCTCGTAGCATTAATTGTTCTTGCGTTGCTTGCGCTTTTTTTCTTGGCATTTTTTAACATTCCATTCTATAAGTAGCTATATTATAAACTTTTGCCTCATACTTGTAAATCATCAACTTTAAAGATAAAATAAGAACTATGATAAGAATTGAACAGACTATTGATATTTTAAAACAAGATCATAATTTTCGAGAAGTAATCAGGCAGGGCCATTATTTTTATAACTATAGCGGCCTTTCTTTTACAAAGCTTAGCTACGATTCTCGGACAGCCGATGCAGAAACACTTTTTTTTGCCAAGGGTGCTTCTTTTAAAAAAGAATACCTTGAGCAGGCCTGCCAAAATGGCCTGCAGGCTTATGTCTCTGAGGTTGATTATGACTTACCAATTCCCGCCATTATTGTCAGTGACATCAAACATGCAATGAGCTTGATTGCTATGGCTTTTTATGATAACCCCCAAGATAAGCTGCAATTGCTAGCATTTACAGGAACTAAGGGCAAAACCACAGCAGCTTACTTTGCCTATCAGATATTAAGCCAAAGTCACAAACCAGCGCTCCTTTCCACCATGAACACCACACTTGATGGCAAAACCTTTTTTAAATCAACCCTAACTACACCTGAAAGTCTTGATCTCTTTCAAATGATGGCGACTTGTGTGGCAAATGGCCGCACGCATCTCGTTATGGAAGTCTCAAGCCAAGCCTACTTAGTTGGTCGTGTCTATGGCTTAACCTTTGATGTAGGCGTCTTTTTAAATATCAGTCCTGACCATATTGGCCCGATTGAACATCCAAGTTTTGAGGATTACTTTTATCATAAGCGACTGTTGCTGGACAATAGCCGTGCTGTTATCATCAACAGCGGCATGGATCACTTTGCCATTGTCAAGGAGCAGATCGCTCATAAAGCTCATGACCTTTATGGTGCTGACTCAGACAATGCTATCATTGACAGTCAGGCTTTTACATTTACAGTTAGCGGCAAACTGGCTGGTCAGTATAAAATTAGACTCATCGGCCGCTTTAATCAAGAAAATGCCATCGCTGCTGGCCTAGCTTGCTTACGTCTGGGTGCTTCGCTGCCAGATATTGCAACTGGCATTGCCACCACGCAGGTCCCCGGAAGAATGGAAGTCCTCAACCATCCTTTAGGAGCCAACATCTTTGTCGACTACGCCCATAATGGGGATAGCCTCGCCAATTTAATCTCTGTAGTTGAGGAGCATCAAGCTGGCCATTTAACGGTGATCTTAGGCGCTACTGGTAATAAGGGCGAGAGTCGCCGAGCTGATTTTGGTAAAGTACTCAACCAACACCCCAACCTGAATGTTATATTAACCGCAGATGACCCCAACTTTGAATCACCACAAGCCATCTGTGAAGAGATTGCGCGTTACATCAGTCGTCCAGTGACCATTATTACTGATCGCCAAAAGGCCATTGAAACTGGTTTGACCTATTGCAAAAAAACCGGTGATGCCCTAATCATCGCCGGTAAAGGAGCAGATAAGTATCAAATTGTAAATGGGGTTAAAGAGGATTACCCTGGAGACTTAGCCATTGCACAGCAAGCTCTTAGTAGAAACTAGCTCCTTTTAAAAACTTAAAATGGTTTTTAACCAAGTATTTTTTCAGCCTGCTTTTTCCATGTCAGGCTGAAATAACAACATTAGCATTAAGCTTAAGAAAATTGTACTGATGACGTTAGAAAACTCTCAGGACAAGACACTTAAGCTTTTTTAGATTTGATAACAAACAAGTTGGCATCCAAAAGGCAACGGTTAAGAGCCGTGATTGTGGTTCAAGCGCAAACAACAAACCGTTTATTGTGCACTGAATTGTAAACTTTCTGGCTCAACCTGCATAGCTAACTGATAGCTATCATCACCAAGTGGCTTAAGATAGCCTAATAAAACCAAGGCTTGCCAAAAAATATCGGGCCGTTTTTGCTTCACACTATCATGAGTTAAGAACTTAAGTAACCATTGGCTGATATATTTCATAGCATAGGCGGGATTAACATCACCCAAGAGCTGATAGAGAGGAACTTGTTGGCTGCTCATCGGATAACCCTTGGCCAACTTGTAAAAAACATTGTTCAGAGTGAGGCGCTGCCGCTCAAAATCCGTTTCTTCAAGTAGAATCAGGTGATTGTTTTGAGAAGTCAAGCTTGTCGAGTAAACATAGGTCTTGAGACGCTGATGCGCTTGGGACTGATCATCAATAATCAATAGTTGATCCAGCGGTGGCTTCTCAAAGGCATCAGCAATAGCTAGATGATTAACATAACGCCGATTTTCGCGATACACATAGCCAGCTTCAATAATCTTATCTAACTCCCGATCGCTATTAGGATAGGCCGGTAGGGCCTGCTTGATTTGTCGCAACGTTACCTCCTCATGCTGATCAAGGTAATTGATCAGTTCAAAGAAATAGGCAGTTCCAGTCAGTTTATCAGGATTAATCACACGTAACATATTTTTATTATACCAAACAACCTCAGCAGGTCTAAACGCTTAAACCACATTGATGTCTAAGAAGGACGCTTTTTTGAGTTGTGCATTCATCTGTTGACAGCCAAAAAGAGGTGAGAATAGAACTTCCTCACCCCCTTTTTTGTAGGCTGATAAGTAACTATAAGCCAAAGCTCTCAGTCAGTTGTGGCACGACTTGTTTTTTCCGAGAAACAGCTCCTGCTAAGAAAGCGTGGTTGTTTTCTAAAACAAAATCAAAAGCTTTTTCAATCTTATCCATATTGGCACCAAGAGCAAGAATTTCCGAATTAGAATTAACAATATCCGTAATCATCAACACAAAGTCAGAATACCCTTCCTTTGCCATAGCTTCTAAGATAGCTTCTTCAATAGCCGCTTTTCGAGTGAGTACTTCAGCAATATCAACTGTGTTGACCTGAGCGACACGCACAGCATTGCCATTTAATTCAAAGGTTTTAGCATCAATATCAATTAATTGAGCCTCGGTTTTGCTTGCAAGATTAGTCCCAGCCTTCAACATCGCCATACCATATTCTTCAAGAGAAACCCCAGCGATTGCTGCTAGTTCTTCAGCTACTTTATGATCAGAAATATGGGTTGTTGGTGATTTTAGCAGCAAGGTATCAGAAATCAATCCAGATAATAATAGACCTGCCATTTCTTTTGGTACTGCAACGTCACTTTCCTTAAACATCCGATAAACAATTGATGATGCTGATCCAACTGGCTCTAAACGCATATAAAGCGGATTAGCGGTTTCAAAATTACCAACACGGTGGTGATCAACCACGCCATATATTGTTAGCTCAGCAATATCAGAAATAGATTGCTGAAATTCATTGTGGTCGGTCAAAATGACAGTATCTACGCCTTCTGCTTTTGCTGATACCACCACCCGCGGAGCTTTAACGCCAAAATAATCCAAGGCAAAAGCAGTTTCTTCATTAGGTGTGCCCAAAGCAACTGCTTCTGTCTCTAATTGATAAGCTTCTCTTGCTAGATAAGCAAAAGCATAGGATGATGCAATAGCATCCGTATCTGGATTTTGATGACCAAAAACTAAAATCTTAGACATTCTTTTACCTCATTTATTATAATCACTTTATTTTAGCACGAATGTACCCTAAAATCAAAAATTATCAACAAAAAAGAGTAGTTGAGCATGGCTCAGCTACTAGTGATGATGCACCCGGCGCATGTATTCAGTATAGCTTTCTGTCTTCATAATATCTTTAGCATTTTGGACCCGTTCTTTGCTTGGCGGTTTTACCCCAGCTAAAGTATAAGGAATGCCCAATTCGCGCCATTTAAATTCACCCATCGTATGGTAGGGCAAAATTTCAAATTTATCAACATTCTTTAATGTCGCAACAAAAGCTCCCAATCGCTCCAAATGCTCATCAAAATCGGTCAAACCAGGAACTAGCACATGACGTATCCAGACCGGAATCCCCTTATCAGATAGGTACCTAGCAAATAACAAAATGTTGGTATTGGGCTGACGCGTTACGATTTTATGTTGCTCGGGGTCTATTTCTTTTAAATCAAGGAGAACCAGATCTGTCACAGCCAACAACTGATCCAGTTTAGCATGGTAGCTATCAGTCGGCCGGTAGGTAAACCCACACGTATCAAGTGTGGTATGAATGCCATGTTTTTTAGCTTCAATGAATAAGGCCGTAATAAAGTCGAGCTGGAGCATAGCTTCTCCACCAGATACTGTAATGCCACCTTTATCACCCCAAAAATGCTTGTATTGCATCGCTTCTTGTAAGACATCACTGACTGTACGGACTGTGGATTGATTGGTTTCTAGCTCCCAGGTATCAGGGTTATGACAGTATTGGCAACGCATCTTACAGCCTTGCATAAAAATGATAAAGCGAATGCCCGGACCATCTACTGAACCAAAACTTTCTGTCGAATGAATCATTCCAGTGACTTGGCCATAATCAACTTCTGACATAAGTCCCTCCTTCATTTTTGCAACCGTTTTTACATTTTCATTATACCATTTTCCCTGCTAAAACGATGGGCTTTTCCGCGGCATAAGCCAAATTCTGTTCTATAGTAGTCCGCAATCAGACACCCTAGTTTGTTTCAAAAAACTTATATCCGAACCGCTGCTGTTTCATTAAGCTACCCAAAATAAGCTTAAAAAGAAGCAGCTCTTTCCCAAAAATAGGGTGTTTCGAAAATTTTTTTGACCATGGCATTGCTCATATGCCCAGAACAAAACACTATGGTGGGGCTGCGCCAGCTAGCTTTGTTTCACAAACCACCTGAGTAGTCTGTTTCATGGCAGCCAACAATAGATAAAGCCATATGCGACTTACTAATGTAACTTTAGTCGTATTTCATTTAAGTTAGATGGGCCTTTTTGTCTGCATGAAAAAAGGCCTATAATCTCCAGAGTCGCGTTACCCACTACAGAAATTATAGAGTCAAAAGAAGACGAATTTCGTCTCCTCTCGCGCTTAGTTATAAGTTATAAGTCACCCACTACAAGTTGACAATGAGACCAAAAAAAGCTCCATCATCCCTGTAGTAGTCTTCTCCACTACAGACATAATAAAGCCAAAAGTTAGACACAGATTCTAACGATTAGAGGTCATTTTAATCTAGATTTTATCTCTTAGTGTCATGCCAAGTCAGCCTAGCTAACATTCACTCATACTACAAGAAATCGCGCACTCGCACCTTTGAAGGGAGGAGTGCCTGTCTAGGATGAGAGGCAAGCAGGTGATTCTCTTTGAAACTAACAGTCGTGACAGCTGATCGATGCCGAAGGTTTGGGCCATTCAAAACAGTACAAACTTTAAGCTTTGCCTGTTAGCGCTGCATTCTAGTTAATAAAGATCAGTCAGTCGCTTTATCGCTACTGAAATCTTGAGCTGTTTCACGCTGAGACATAATCATCTTTAACTTAGTGATTCGGCCATCCTTAACTTTATCATTAATTAAGGTAATATGTTTATCCTTGTTATCAAGTTCAAAGATTTCTTTTTGGTCCTGACTAGGAATCGAGCCAATACCGGTTAAGTAAAAACCGGCAATGGTGTCCACATCATCACTCTCAAGTTCTGTTTCAAAATACTCATTGAAATCATTAAGGGTCATAGTGCCAACAACAATAAAGGTGTTTTCACCAATAACATGGACAAATTCTTCAGCCTTATCAGACTCATCATCAATTTCCCCAACGATTTCTTCCAAGAGATCTTCTAAAGTCACCAATCCAGCAACCCCACCATATTCATCAAGTAAGATAGCCATTTGGTTTTGGGTATTGCGCAGCTGCCTGAGCAAATCATCAACAAAGATTGTTTCAGGAACAAACAGAGGTTCTTGCAGGATTCGCCTAAAATTAATATTGTCAAAGCCCTGCTTAAAGCCAGCTTCTAGCAGACGTTTGGTGTGGATAAGACCAATAATTTTGTCCTTATCACCATCGTAAACCGGAATCCGTGAAAAGCTTTGTCGCAAAATGTCAGTGATGGTTTTTTGAGGATCATCATTAATATCAACCATAAAGGCATCTGTGCGGGGAACCATGACTTCACGCGCCATCATCTCATCCAGTGAGAAAACGCCTTGCAACATCTCAATTTCTTCAGCATCAAGCGTCGCTTCGCTATTTGAGAGCATGTATTCAATCTCATCACGCGTCATTTGCTCATCGGCATCATCAAAAGTCATTGGTGTGATCCGACTGAGTAAATTAGTAGAAGCTGATAGGAGCCACACAAAGGGGCTGACTAGTTTGCCAATGATGATAATGACAGGAGCTGAGATAATCGCAAGGCGGTCTTTGAGGTTCATAGCAATCCGTTTTGGATAAAGTTCACCTAAGACGATAGAAACGTAGGTCAAAAAGACCAGGGAGCTAATGCTGCCAACTGTTTGGGCGGTGGTTGAACCACCTAGCCAACCGGCAATGACTTTGCCAAGCGAAGCTGATAGGCTAGCCCCTGATAAGAGGCCAATAAATGTAATCCCAACCTGAATAGTCGATAAGAAATTATTGGGTTGGTTCAAAACAGATAGTAAACGTTGGTATTTTTTATCGCCATCAGCTGCTTTTTGTTCAACGCGCGAGCGATTTAAAGATACCAAAGCCATCTCGCTGGCAGAAAAAAAGGCATTTAGCATGGTCAATACAAGTAATAGGAGGAACTGTAGCACTAAGGGCTGACTCCCAGGGTCTTCCATGACAAAAAATCTCCTAAAGTTAGATATAGTACCCACATTATATCATATTTTTCAAATCATGCTATCAAAATTTATTAGCTGCGGGCACAGCTAATAAGCACCTTTTTACTCAAGCAAAATAGCCCAAGACTTACTAAATGACTGCCTGGCTATTTTCCAAAAGCTTAGTGCTTTTCAATCATGATCAAAAAAGGAGGCTGATTGGCCTGATTCAAGGGCTTATAGAGCATGACTGTATAGCTCCTTTGCTCTAAGGTCGCCACAAAATCAAGGACGGCATCCTTTTCCTCCACACCGCCTTGGTGGCCATAATAAACCATGATAGCCACTCGGCCTCCTGGCACCAAACAGTGCAAGGTTTTTTTGAGGGCCACAATCGTGCTATCCGGTTTGGTCATTAAAGACTTATCCGCGCTAGGCAAATAGCCCAGATTAAAGATAGCAGCATCCAGACGCCTGACATAGGTATCTAGATTTTCATGGCTATCTAAGATCAATTGGACATTAGTCAGGCCAGCCTGATCTAGACAATCTTTTGTCCTGGCAACTGCCGCTTCTTGAATGTCAAAAGCATAGACTTTTTGGGCCCTTTGAGCCAGAAAAAGGGTATCATGGCCGTTTCCCATGGTCCCATCCAGCACCTGTGAATGCTTGGTCAGAATTTCAGCTAAAAATGTGTGGGAATACTGCAATGGGCCTTTCATGATCTCTCCTTTAGTCCTTACTCATCTCTTTTACAGATTTATTTACAAAATAGCTAGCGCCGCAAAAGGCAGCAAACGCTAAGGCCAAGCCTTCTAAAAAAGAAGCATCTGCTCTCAAGACTAGACTCTGGTAGCATTTTCTTAATCTGCCGTAGGAGACTTGGCTTGCAATCACTACAGTTTGCACCCCTGGACACTGCCGCGCCGCTTCATTTCCTGATTGATGGCATTAAGCACTTCCCATTTGTTTAAACTCCACATAGGACCAATCAGCTTATCTCTTGGTGCATCACCGGTAATGCGATGAATAACAATCTCTGGTGGAATAATCTCTAGCTGATCACAAACCGTCATAACATAGTCCCTTTGGCTCATCAGTTTTAGGCGGCCTTGATGATAATCACGCTGCATGCGTGTATTGGTCATCAGATGTAATAAATGCAATTTGATTCCTTGAATGTCGTTATCGCTCACGCAACGGCGGACATTCTCAACCATCATATCGTGGGTCTCCCCAGGCAAACCATTAATCAGATGGGAGACAACTTCAATCTTGGGATAGCGCCGGACACGCTTCACCGCATCCTTATAGAGTTCATAAGAATGGGCCCGATTAATTAAAGCTGAGGTTGCCTCGTAGGTTGTTTGGAGACCTAGTTCCACCGTTACATGCATGGTCTGTGCGAGCTGGCCCAGGTAATCAATGGTTTCATCGGGTAAACAATCCGGTCGCGTACCAATGTTGATTCCGATGACGCCTGGTTCATAAATGGCTTGTTCATAGCGCTCTTTAATCAGCTGCAAAGGAGCGTGGGTATTGGTAAAATTTTGAAAATAGACCAGATAGCGGCGCACATTGGGCCACTTGCGATGCATAAAGTCAATTTCTTTATAAAACTGTTCTTTAATAGGAGCATCTGGAGCAACAATGGCATCCCCCGAACCAGACACCGTACAAAAAGTACAACCTCCCCGAGCAACTGTCCCGTCACGATTGGGACAATCAAAACCAGCATCAATGGGGACTTTAAATATTTTTTCACCAAATAATTGTCGGTAGTAATCATTGAGTGCACGATAGCTTTTTTCCATACTGTTATTGTATCACAACTCAAAAAATAAAAAAGCGAAATAAAAAGGCTGCTTATCAAGTAAGCACCCCTTATTCCACCACCATTAAAGGGGAACAACATAGTTAGCCTTTGTAAAACAAAAAAGGCATTGAAGCACTTTCTTAGTCACTGCCAATGCCTATAAGTACTAAAAATAGCCAGAGCTTTGAAACGTGTTCACTCTAAGCACTTAGTTTTGCTCACCGTGAAAGCGCCATTCAAAGCGCTTGCGATCATAAAAGGGATAGACTAACTCTAAAACACCAAAACCCAGGATAAAACCAGCTAAAACATCACTTGGATAATGCACGCCCAAATAAATCCGTGATAAACCAATCAGAACAATCAAACTGCCTAGCAGCCATTGAACAACTAGCCGCAAGAAAGGCTGCTTGATCCGTTGATGAGCAATAACAATTAAACTACCATAGATAAGCATACTTCCCATCGAATGACCACTGGGAAAAGAATAGCCCCCTGCAAACACCAAATGCTCAATGGTCGGGCGAACGCGCTGGTAAATTAATTTTAAACTGATAATGAGAACACTCGCACCAAGCCCTGCTATTAAAACATAATAGCTTTCTGCTTTCCACTTTAGAGCTTGTAGGATGACAAAGGCAAATACCACCACGATGAGTTGCGTTAATACATTTCCTAAGACAGTTATCAGCATAAAGAACCTCGTCATATTATCCGGTAGATTTCCTCGCACCATCGCTTGGATTGTCTGATCATACCCTGTCAATGTAGCTGGGTAAAAACGAATGGCATAGCCAATCATCACAAATAATAAAAAGGCAAACGAAGCAATTAAGAAGTGTTTTTGTTTATTTTTCAAATCTGGTTTAATATCTTTCTATAAGTGGTTTACATGCAATATACACAAAATAAAAGGAAAGGGCAAATAAAGCACCCTCAAGGAGATTAAAAGGCACAACCATAGCCAGCAAATAATTACTTAAACCAAGCATGGTTTTAATATCAAACTGGGCAAATTTAGCATAAAGGGGAATGGCATAACCATAATTGAGAAGAACCATGGTTATTGTCAAAACAAGTGTTCCAACAATGCTAGCCAGCAGATAGCTCTTAGGCTTAGGCCTTTTTCGTGGTTGCCAAATGAGGGCAAATACCGTAACAAATAAGCCAATGGCTACTATATTCATAGGTAAGCCAATAAAATCATTAACACCACTATTGTTTAATATAAATTTCAAAAGTGTGCGAAAGATTAAAATAATATAAGCGCTCCTCAAATCAAATAGGACAAGCCCTAACAAAATAGGGATAATACTAAAGTCAATCTTTAAAAAATTAGCTCCTGGTATGACTGAGAAACTAAAAAACATTAGTAAAAACGAAATAGTGGACAATATAGCAATCGCCACTAATTGTCGTGTTTTGAACATAAAAAATTCCTCCAATTTTTGCAAATTGAAAGAAGTTCCGTTGTCGTTGAGGTAGCCAAAAAGGCACCTCAAAAAGCCCGGTCTTCTCTCATCCAGACTTTACTGTCGGTTGTGGAATTGCACCACATCAGCTTGCGCTCGCGGACTTCTATAACTAGTCACCGCCGGTCGGGAATTACACCCTGCCCTGAAGACACTTATAGAATAGCATATTTATCACTATCTAGCAATAAATTTGCGTCATAATTCAAAAAAATCTCCCTCTTCCTAATAAATTCCAGTCTAAACTGCTCGACCACACTGAGCAATTCTCAGTAAAATAACACCAGTAAAAAGCTAAGCAAGAGGACAAAGCAGATCGCGCCTAAAATCACGCTGGGCAAATAGCGAGTGGGCTTGAACCATAATCACACAAAAACCTAGTGAATTCCCACTAGCTGTAGCCCTGTTAACAAATAGCAAAAAGCAAATTATTTGACCATGAGGCTGACTTAGTTCCTCTGACAGATAGCAGATCAGGCGACTTAATCACGAATCAGCTTCAGCGATGTTAACAAATAGCAAAAAGCAAATTATTTACTCCGCTAGCAGATTAAACTACTCATCTCAAATGATGAAAATCACTTTATTAAGAGAGGCGCCGCACTGCTCAGCTAGGAATGCAAACTTAGCTTTTCACTAAGAGAGTGACAGCCTAGCTTAGCCATTTTTCTTAGTAGGCAGGAGCAACAGCTAGGTTTCTAAAACAAGGACTTGTCTTTATATTATTAGTATATCCACAAAGCTCATTTTAATTTATCATGATCATAAGTATGGCTTAGCTCTAAACCCTGAAAGGACTGCTGTTTGAGCGCCTCATACACAATCATACAAACTGTATTTGAAAGATTAAGGCTGCGCACATGTTGGTCATTCATAGGAATCCGCAAAGCTTTTTCAGGATGATGCCGCATAAAAGGTTCTGGCAATCCCTTATCCTCTCGTCCAAATAAGAAATAGTGCTCTTGGCCATCATTATAATTAACATC
The DNA here is from genome assembly GCF_019774635.1 of Streptococcus halichoeri. NCBI lineage: Bacteria > Bacillati > Bacillota > Bacilli > Lactobacillales > Streptococcaceae > Streptococcus > Streptococcus halichoeri. Next base: position 958,018 of record NZ_CP081502.1, on the reverse strand, counting down.
TGAATAAACCTGCTCAGCAAACTTGCTAATCAGGTGCAACTGTCCCTGACACCGGGTCATAAAATCATCTAAACTCTCATAGAAAGTCACGTCCAGCTTATCCCAATAATCCAGACCTGCCCGTTTCATCTTGCGGTCATCAATGGGAAAGCCCATTGGTTTAATAATATGTAAAGGCGCATTGGTTGCTGCACACGTCCGAGCAATATTCCCAGTATTTTGCGGTATTTGCGGTTGAAACAGAACCACATGATTTCGCGGATGTGCTTCCTTATAATTAAGTTGATGAATAGCCATAACCGTTCCAACTTCCCTTCTACATTAAAAAACCACAATGCCCGGAGTCGTTCTCAGCAGACAATGTGGTTATGGTGCTTCGTTACCTTAAATCATAACAGGTTTGATTTAAACCAACGAATGCTTAGTCATTATTATAGCACTTCTCGTTGAGAAGTCAACAGCTACTCTAAGCTCATAGCCACTGGCCAGTAAGAATGTCTGCTCAGCCATTAACAAGCCTTTCACACACTTACTTCCTAAACACACGCCACGACGGCTGCAAGTCTTACTTCTCAGCCTTATTCTCAAGGTCGCCATCATCTGACTTTAGGTGAGCCAAAATGGTATTAAGACCTCTGGTGGACCACAATTCTAAAAAGCATAGCAATTATTGAGCTACAAAAACCAACTTTCTCAAACTCCAAAAAGGTAAGTTTAGTATTTTTTCCCATCAGGATTACGGCGTAAGGTAAAATAATCAGGAACTGGATCTTCTCCACCAGCAGCAAAAGGATGACAGCGCAAAATGCGCGCTAATCCCATGACAAAACCTTTTAAGCCATGCTTTTCCAAGGCAGTAATCATATAGGCAGAGCAGGTTGGACGGTAACGACAAGAAGGCGGAAACGCAGGTGAAATCCATTTTTGATAGGCACGTACCAACAAAATTAAGATAGTTTTCATCTTTGTTTGATAACAGCTGCATTATGCAACTGGCTAATTTCTTTTTTATTTAAGCGACGAGCCTCGCCAGGGCGCAAACCAGTTAAATCCAGTGTGCCAAACTGGGTACGCGATAATTTATCTACTAGTAGCCCTACTGCTTCAAACATTTTCTTGACCTGGTGATTTCGACCTTCGTGGATGGTTAGCTCAACTATAGAACGATTCTTATCTGTTTCAACCCGAATAATCTTATAACGAGCTGGTTTTGTCTTTTTCCCATCTATGACCACGCCACGTGTCAAAGGACGTAGATTCTCCTTGGTTGCAATTCCTTTGACCCGCGCCAAATAGACCTTGTCAATTTCATTGCGTGGATGGATCATCTTATCCGTAAAATCGCCGTCATTGGTTAAAAGTAAAAGTCCAGACGTATCCCAATCGAGACGACCAACAGGATAAATACGCTCTTGCACTTGAGGTAAGAAATCCAAGACGGTGGTACGTCCTTTATCATCAGATACACTGGAAATGACTCCGCGAGGCTTATTTAAGAGGTAATAGACCTTTTCTTCATTGTAGATAGGGGTTCCTTCAATCTCAACCCGGTCACCACTTTTTACCAGAGTGGCTAAGTCGGTGACAACCTGGCCATTAATCGTCACCAGACCTTGCTTAATGAATGTTTCAGCTTTGCGACGACTGGCAACACCAGCATGCGCAATAAATTTATTGATTCTCATATTTTTCCTTATCTTTGTTCTAGGCTTCATCGCTCGTTTGGAATAACTCTGGTGCCTCTTCATCAACGGCTAAGTCCTCAATCGCCATTAGCTCTTCTAAATGATTAATCCCCATGTAGTCAAGAAAGTAGTCAGTTGTCACATAGAGATTGGGGCGACCGATGACTTCTTTTTTGCCGGCTTCTTTAACTAATTCAAAGGCAACTAGTTTGCTCAAAGCTCCACTGGAATTTACTCCGCGGATTTCGTCAATTTCAAGCCTGGTTATCGGCTGTTTATAGGCAACGATTGCTAAAACCTCTAAACTTGCTCGAGAAAGGGATTGGTTGATTGGTGCTTTGGCATAATCGCGCAGCAAAGCAGCAAACTGCTCCTTAGTAACCAATTTATAGGTATTAGAGGATTCCAAAAGGCACAAGGCAGAAGAAGAATCACTCGCATACTTTTGTGCTAATTTGTCTACTTGCTGCTGAAGAGCTGATGGCGTTAAAGCCAGTAATGTTCCCATTTGACGTAAACTCAAACCTTCTTCACCAGCTACAAATAATAAAGCCTCAATTTGGGCTAAGTATGACATGACGCCTCCCTTTGTAAGACAATTGTCCCAAAGTTAGTTGCTTGACTAACCGTGGCAAATTGAATTTTAATGAGTTCTAGTGTTGCTAAAAATAGTGTAATCATTTCATTGCGAGACTGACAAGCAGCAAAGACCTCCTCTAATGTTAGTCTTTCTCGCTGCTCAAGCTGAACTTGCAATTCCTGCATCTTGTCTTCGATCCGATAATGATCTCTTTCAATAACCGTGTGGTTTTGCTTAAAGGTAGCTTGCTTGACTGTCATCAATTTGGAAAAAACCAGAAAAAGATCCATGACTGTTTTATCTTCTTGCAGGACCGTATCTTCAAAAATAAGCTCTTGCTTTGGCTTAGAAAAAAATTTAGCACGTTGGTCATGTTTAAGGGCTAAGCCTTCACTAAGCTCCTTGAATTTACTGTATTCCTCAAGCTGATTTAATAAGGACATTTCAGGATCAGCTTCCACTTCTTGAGGTTCAACGACTTTTGGTAAGAGCTTTCGACTCTTAATTACCATCAATTGACTAGCCATTACCATATAATCACCAGCCACTTCGAGTCGCATGATTTGCAAGGTTTCAATATAGGCTAAATACTGTTCAATCACTTCAACAATGGGCACATCATAAATATCTACTTGATATTTGGCAACCAGATGCAAAAGCAAGTCAAGTGGCCCTTCGAAATCTTTTAACTTTATATCCATGTTTATTTAAAATACTTTTCCAATGTGACTGGACTTTTTAACCCTAATTGCTGACTGATAGCCAAGAGAGAGGCCCCTTGGGCTTTTTGGGCTAGGATAAATTGCTGGCGCAGACTCTGAGCCGATAGATCAGCACAGTTAACAGCCACCAAAAAGAGCCGCAATTGTTGAAAGTACCACTGCCTGGAATAGGGCTGTCCGTGATGCTCAATTAAATAAGTCTTTTGGCTATCCATAAAAGGGGCTAAAAAGGTTGGCAATAATTTTGGCAGACTTAAAACTTGCACCTGCTTAGCAGTACGTGTACTGAGTACATTGAAATTCAGGTCAATATCATCTTGTTTAAGCATAGCAATCTGACTAGGCGTTAATCCCAAATGGTAGATCAATAAGGCAATTAATTGCCCTACAGTGTGTTTACTTTCTTTTTCCAATACAGTCAAATCACGTAATTGGTAGTCTTGTTCACTACTGCGCTGTAAACGAATAGCTTCATCTAGTTGCATAAAACGGTCACAATAGCCGATTTGGTAGAGGTAGTGTAAAAACTGATTAACTGCTGAATACTTGCGTTTTCTAGCAGACAAACTAAGCTGGGCGACCGATTGTTTATAAAGTTCTAATTTAAAGGGCGTTAGTTGGTCCCTAGTCAGTGCCAAAAACTGCTTTAGGTCGTAACGATAAGCCTTTTGCGAGTTAGTACTCAACTGTCGACTTGTGAGAAAGTCCTCAATTAAATGAATCATCTTCTTTTTTGGTTATCGTGTAATCATCGGTAAAATCATGCAAAAGACTGTTTAGGGCCTTAAGAATGGATTTACGGGTAATAATTCCTATAAACTGATGTTGTTTATTAACAACAGGTAAGAAAGGATAGTCCACTAAATCGTGCATGATATGAGTTAAAGTAGCATCCTCAGGAATTGCCTGAATTTTAGTGTTCACCATATTGCCAATATCTATTTGACTCATTTCCCAATCAGTCAAGCCATGTTTTTGTTGGAAATTTAGAATGTCAGAAATACTGATTGTCCCTTTGAATTCTTTATCTTTAGTGATAACGGGAACACGTGAAAAACCATTACTCACTAATAAGAGCATCACGTGGTCTGAATTATGTGTATCAATAAAAATGGCAAGGTCATCAGCTGGCAGTAAGTAACTATCTAAATGTTGAAGGATAAACTCCTCAAATGGTTTTGCTATCATCGTCTAAATTCCTTAGAGAGTTGTGGGTATAGTGTATGGTGAAGCGTATAAAAGTCAACTGCGATTTTTTCATCTGTCAAGGTTATATAGGCATAAAGCTTCTCAGAGACTTCCCCACGGGGCTGAGCTACAGATCCGGGATTAATAAAGACAGTGCCTTGACTTTGCCAGGCCGCCGGTCGGTGCAAATGGCCGTATAAACAAAGGGTTGCTTGGGCTTCTTGCGCTAAATAACCTAATCGATCCCAGGTAAAATTAATGTGCTGTAAGTGCCCATGGGTCTGAATAATCCGGTCTTGCCCTAAAGAAATGGTTTGGGTAGCTGGGTAATCAGAATCATAGTCACAATTGCCTGCAACGACAAAAATACCTTGCCAAAGAGGATCGCAAGCCAGCAGTTCCGAGTCGCCATTGTGAAAAATAGCATCCACCTGGTTTATATACTTGGCTTTAATATCTTCAACCACTGCACGATCGCCATGTGAATCACTCATGACTATGATTGTTTTGCTTGCCATGCTGGAAACACCTCCATTAATTTTCTCACCGCTTGCCCTCGATGGGACAGACGATTTTTTTCTTCTGCTGAGAGCTCTGCTGCATGGCGCTCACCTTCTCCAACAATAAACAAAGGGTCATAGCCAAAGCCGTTATCGCCTTTTGGTTCTGTGGCAATGTAGCCAGGCCACTCAGCTTCGACCACTAAACTGTCTCGATCTGGAGCTGCCACCACCAAAGTGGTATGAAATTGAGCAGAGCGTTTATCCTTATCAAAGACCATCGCTAATTCATGAAGGAGCTTGGCGTTGTTCTTGGCATCAGTGGCATCTGGCCCTGAAAAACGTGCTGACCAAACCCCTGGTAGGCCACCTAACACGTCAACTTTTAAGCCAGAATCATCAGCTAAGACCATCTTTTGGGTCAGCTTGGCAATAGTTTCTGCTTTTAAGCGGGCATTTTCTTCAAATGTCATTCCTGTCTCTGGGACTTCTGGTAGTTCTGGATAATCATTTAAGTTTTCCACCTGAATGCCTAGAGCACCAAATAGGGTACGAAATTCTTTTGTCTTGCCTTCATTTCTAGTCGCAATTAAAATGCTATCACCCATACCTGGTGACTCCTGCGAAGCCAAAAAGGCTGTGCTCGGTAAGCCCGCTTGTGGTAAATGGACAAGTCTGATCGTCTCACCTTCTTTGACGATGAAAGCCCCCTGGTGCTGAACTAACTCAAAGTTACGTTTGGTTTCGTGATTGATCATATCAAGCAAAAAACGAAACAAATGAAGGTCAGAGGTAAAGCGATTGACCGAAACACTAAAGCCGCCTTGGCTCTCATCAGTAACGGGCACAAGCATATCTAATTCTCGGATGATTTGCCAGATAGGCGGGGCAAAAAGCGTCCGATCTAAAATGTGCAAATCATTATAGCCACCCCAACAGCCAACAAACCAATTCTCTTCATCTTTATATTCGTAAATTGTTGTCATAATGTTACTCGCTCCACATTAATATCTTCTTCTAGCCACTCAAGTGCAATGTGCCGGAATCGCTCTACGCTAGCGGTCGTATAAAACAAATTCTGCCTGTCTTTGACCAATCGACTGGCATTAATTTGGAAATAATTTAACAAAACAGAAACATCCCGAATACACTCAGCTCCGCTATCAATCAGCCGAACATCTGGCCCCATAACATTTTGAATGAGGGGACGTAATAGCGGATAGTGCGTGCAACCTAAAATCAAAGTGTCAATACGACCAATAAGGGGTGCCAACGTTTCATAAACAATTTTTTTGGCGACACTTGACTTTACTTCATTGGACTCAACAATAGGGACAAACTTGGGACAAGCTAAACTTGTCACCTGCATCTGAGGCGCTAAAAGCTTAATTTTCTGCTGATAAATATCCGACTTGACAGTCATTGGTGTTGCTATCACACCAATCCTTCCTGCTTGGGTATTTTTGATGGCAGCACTGGAGCCAGGTAAAATAACACCCAAGACAGGAATGGTTAACTTAGCCTTTACTTCTTCCCAGGCAACTGCAGTTGCTGTATTACAGGCAAAGACAATCATTTTGACGTTCTTAGTCAATAAAAAATTGACCATATCCCAAGTAAAAGCCTTAATCTGCTCAGCAGGTCTTGGGCCATAGGGCGCTCTGGCTGAATCTCCAATATATACAATTGTTTCGTGCGGCAGTTGGCGTCGCAGTTCTTTTACAACTGTTAAACCACCAACACCCGAATCTAAAAATCCGATTGGCCGATTATCCATCTTTACACTTTCTTATACTAATAAAAACCCAGTCGGTGCTAGCCAACTGAGCTTTTTTTGGAACCCTGAACAGTTGACATCTGAAATGGTGCCGACAAAGGGGGCCCTTTTGGCATCGTTGTCTGCTCGCTCAAAGCACATACCAGTACCTCAACTTAGCAAAAAGCTTTTATTTTTTTCCTTTTGCTGAAGCTAATTTTGATTGCTTAACAATATTACGATAGGTTTGCTGAACCTTTGCTTCACTTGGTTTTTGACCCATTTGACTCATCATTTCACGGATCGCTTCTGGTGTTAAACGGGGATGTTCACCAATTTCTTTTTCAATTTGCTTGCGTGCAATGAAAATGCCTCCCACTAGGCCGGCACCTAAAGCAAGGATAATCAGTAATACCCATATAGCTGTTGACATATCGTTTTATAATCTCCTCGTTCATTATTCGTCCTATTATATCAAAAAAAATACCAATACACAAACAACAACCTATGGTTAAGAAAGAGCACACTAGCCATTATCAAGACCTGTGCCTACCGCCCCTTATTAGCTTGGCAGAAATTTTAAATAGCTTGAAGCAGGCGGACTATTTGACTTGTCCATCTTTTTTTGTTACCTCACAAGTCAAACACGTGTAAAAAGAGCTGAGCTTCATGTAGTAGCTGACATCAGCTGCTGTTTGACCTTCCTAGCTAGTATGATGAGCCAAAACAAGGCTGGGACGCACGTCCACAGCCTCTTGTTACACTTAGTCATTTCGGCCAAATAGGCGGAGCAGACTAATAAAAATATTAATAAAGTCTAAATACAAGGACAAGGCCAAGGATACAGCCCAGCCATCGCTGACTTGGCCATTTGTTCCTGTGTAAACCCGCTTAATCAACTGGTTATCAGAAGCAATCAGGCCTGAGAAAATCAAGACAGAAGCGATGCTAATCATATAGCTCATGGCATTGCTTTTAAAGAAAAAGTTAATCAACATGGCAATGATGATACCAATCAAAGCTGCAAAGAGAGCTTTACTCATCCCAGATAAATCTTTCTTTGTTTTAGCACCAATCATCGCCATTACAAAGAAGACAGCCATAGCTGATAAGAAGGCTTGAAGAACTGTTGTTTGTGCATAAGCGGCCACAATAAAGCTCAAGGTAAAACCATTTAAGGCCGAATAAACCAAAAATAAGGGTAAGGCCGCCGGGGTATTACGACGAGCTACCCCGCTCACTGTAAAAACAAGGACTAGCTCTAAAATACTAGCTCCCCAATACCACATTGGGTGGTTGGTCAAAATATTTAAGAAATTAGCCTTAAACGGAAACAGCATTAAATAAGAAACAAAGGCCGATAAGCCAATGCCCATACCTACTAAACTATATATTTTAACAAAAAAGCTATTAAGGCCTGTATCTGATTCTTGATAGATTACTTGATTATTCATTCATTTCTCCTTATTAATGGTGGTGACTCTTAAGTGTTTTACGTTTAAAAAAGCGGCGTTTAGCCCAGCGCGTGCGCACTGGTGTCACTGCTTCTTTGATAGCCCAGTATTTATCTACCAGAGTAACAATGTAACTTTCTTTATAGCGCGGAAAAGCAATGGTTGCTCCCCACATATGCTTTAAAATAATATCTTCTTCTTTTTTATTTAAAGGGGTTAATTTGCGAGCATTGCGGACAGCAATTCGCGGATGAACCCAGGCGTGACTCTTATTAAATTTTGTTACGCGCCAATCATAGTAGAAAAAATCATGCAATAGTCCGCCACGCGCTGCACTCTTGGCATCCCAGCCAAATTTACGAGCCATTTTAAAACTCGTATAAGCAACGTTAACAGAATGTTCAAGACGGGTAGAATAGTGATGTTGCACAATATTGCCAAGTTTTTGAAAGCGCGGGTGTTCAATCAAAGAGCCAACATGGTCCATAAATTCTTTATCTTCTCGATAATCCATATCATATCACCTCACATAAGGTATTATACCATAAGTAGCTTAAATCAGGCTGAAAATAAGGATTCCTGCTGCTACGGCAACATTTAGGCTTTCTGCCTGACCAGGCATGGGGATATGTACCAACTGGTCAGCTTGCTCAGTCATATAATCAGAAATCCCACGCCCTTCATTTCCTAAAACCAAAGCAAAGGAGGAACTTTTTGCTAAGTCTTGGTAGGCAACCGAGGTGCTTGATAAGGTCGAAGCCAACAAAGGAAGCCTTGCAGCCTGTACACGGGCACAAATCTCTGAAATATCAGCCCGCCAAATCGGCAGGTGAAAATGGCTACCTTGCATGGCGCGCAGCGTTTTTTCGTTGTAAATATCGGCAGTTTTTTGTGAGATAAAAACCCCGTCAAAACAAGCAGCGTCAGCTGTTCGGATGATCGTACCCACATTACCAGGATCTTGAATATCTTCTAAAACCAAGTATCTGCCTGTTAATTCTTCAGGTAGTGGCTGTGTTTCCATTGCTACTTCGGCAATAACCCCTTGGGGCTTAGGAGACTCGGTGAGTTCTTTTAAAACCTCAGGACTAACCACTGTGACAGGCTTAAAATCACTGAGCCGCTCAGCCATTTCCTCAAGAACAAAAAGGTGTTTAAAGGTTTGATTGGCTTTTTGGGCTTCTTCTACCAAATGCCATCCCTCAATCAAATAGGAATGCGTGCGGTATTTCTTTTGCTTTAATTTTTTGGTTTGTTTAATCAAGCTATTTGCTTTTGAGGTTATTTTCATAGCACTATTATACCATAGTTTACTTGGCCCACCTTCTTCAAGACCATCTTTTAAGCTTATGTTATAATAGGAGAAAAAAGGAGAGATCGTATGACCAAAGTACGTATAATTGTCTCTGGTCGGGTGCAGGGAGTGGGCTTTCGCTATGCCACCTATAGCTTGGCACTTGATATGGGAGAAATCTATGGCCGGGTTTGGAATAATGATGATGGAACTGTTGAAATCTTAGCACAGTCTACTGATGCACAAAAGCTGGCTGCCTTTACTCAAGAAATCCGCAAAGGGCCATCCAAATGGGCAAATGTTACCTACGCTGATGTGACTCAGGGGCAATTTTCAGACTATGAGGATTTTCGAATCGGCAAGTAAAATACAGCTACAGAAGTATTGTTAAAAAAACAAAAAAAAAGTAAAATAGATAGGTATCTTATAAGTTAAAGGAAAATGACATTGAAACTAAAATTAAATCGCATCCTATTTTCAGGACTAGCTCTATCCATCCTCTTGACCCTCACTGGTTGTGTTGGTAGAGATTCACACGGCAACCCAAAGGGGATTGTTTGGGACTATTTAGGCAGACCCATGTCACATTTTATTGATTACTTTGCTAATCATGTCGGATTGGGCTATGGCCTAGCGATTATTATCGTTACTATTATTGTCCGGACTGTCATCTTACCGCTTGGCTTGTATCAATCCTGGAAGGCGAGCTTCCAATCTGAAAAAATGGCCTATCTAAAGCCAATTTTTGATCCGATTCAAAAACGGATGAAAGAAGCACAAACTCAAGAAGAAAAACTAGCTGCTCAAACAGCCTTTATGGCCGCCCAAAAAGAAAATGGTGTTAACATGCTTGGTGGCATTGGCTGCCTACCTTTGCTTATTCAGATGCCTTTTTTCTCAGCCATGTATTTTGCAGCCATGTACACAAAAGGCGTTGCCTCTAGTACTTTTTTAGGCATCGCCCTAGGCAGTAGAAGTTTGTTACTGACAGCTATCATTGCTCTTTTATACTATTTCCAATCTTGGTTGTCGATGCAAGCTGTCACTGAAGACCAACGGGCACAAATGAAGACTATGATGTATTCAATGCCAATCGTGATGATTTTCATGTCCTTCAATCTACCAGCTGGTGTTGGTTTGTATTGGTTTGTTGGTGGTTTCTTTAGTATTTTACAACAATTAATCACCACCTATATCTTACGACCAAGAGTGCGCAAACAAATCGAAGAAGATTTCAAGAACAACCCACCCACAGCTAGTACCGCTGGCAAAAGCTTAAAAGACGTCACCAACACAGCAAGCAGCAAGCCAGATACTGGAGCTATTATGCAGACTCCGGCTAAAACAAAATCCAATCGAAATGCCGGCAAACAAAGAAAACGTCATTAGCCGCTAAAAGTCACTTCTACATATACCAGACTTATCTGATTAAAGTCCAAATGATTTAGATAAGGCCACTGGTATCATACAGAAGGTGGCTTTTTTTGCTAAATCAGGCAACTCTAGTTTTCCCACCCATTCCACCTACCCTGACTAACATGTAGTAAGACTAGATTTCCTTTCTTGGAAAATAGCAGAGCAACTGATTAACATTTACATGGGCTACTGCTGAACTTATCAAACAAATACCAATGCAGTAACACCCAAGTGGCTAGGTGACTTGCAGTGAAGATCTATCCTAGCTAAAAGCCCCTACAATCGCAGAGTCAACCAATGTATTTTCAGCTAGTTACTAAAAACTCTACCTCTAAAAAAGGAGCCAAAAGCAAAGACCTACCTCGCTACTGAAGGACCAACAGGCACACAGACACACAGCAAAATTTTGGATAGGTAAAAACTAACCCTTGACACAAGCCCCATACTTAGGTAACTGACCCCTCAGCGAGCCAGACCTAGCTAACACGACATCACTTATACAAGAAACAAGCCAACCGTGTTTTTCTTGGCTCTACAAACAAGAAAAGAAGCCAGGTTGCCAAGCCAAAGTTCCTCTAAAGCATTGCAATGTTAACAAAAATGCCGTGGATAAACCAGTGATTACTCTTAGAAATGTTGACAGGACAGCCTGCTAGGAGTTTTTGTTTTGCAGCGAGAAAATAAAAAAGATTGAAGAAAATGGTCATAATAGACTTTTTCTTCAATCTAAGAGGACAACTTAGGGTCTTCTTCTCTCGATTCGTTGAGCTGCTGGCTACGATTAATAATAAACCAGGAATAAGAGGGGCCAGACCTGCTCAATTATTCCCTTTTGCATTTGGTCACAACGCTACATAGCTACATTGTTCATGCTAACCATCACTAAAGTTCACAACGATGAATGTTTTTTCCTTGCAAATGGGTGCTCTTAGCAAATCAACCATTTTCTAGTTCTTAAGTAAGCTACTTCTCAGCTATTAGCTTAAGGGCAGAAGTTAGATCAAGTTATTTTGCTTCAATCAAGCCAAGATTTCCATCTTCGCGGCGGTATAGAACATTTGTTGCACCATCTTCAGCATCGGTATAGATGAAAAAGTCATGCCCTAACAGTTCCATCTGTAAACGTGCTTCTTCAATGTCCATTGGTTTTAAAGTCACATTTTTGGTACGAACAATCTTGATTTCTGGTGCTTCTTCGCTTGCTTCTGCTTCAAATTCGCTTGTAAAGACGTGACTAGCAGGTCGTTTTTCACGATGCTTCTTTGCAATTTTTGTTTTGTTTTTGCGGATTTGGCGCTCAATCTTATCAACTACCAAATCAATAGAGCCATACATGTCTTGTGAGACATCTTCGGCACGAAGGGTCATGGAACCAAGCAAAATGGTTACTTCAACTTTTGCAGTTTTTTCTCTATATACTTTTAGATTGACACGGGTATCAATTTCATTATCTTCGGTAAAATATCTTTCAATTTTAGTAAGCTTTGATTCTACATAATCGCGAATAGCGTCGGTGACTTCGATGTTTTCTCCACGAATACTGAATTTAATCATAGGATACCTCTTTCTTGCGCTAGTAGCGCTTTCTTTATATTAATTATACCGCTTTCATGAAAATTTGCAAGTTTTAGCGTGCCAGTGAAAAACTTTTGATGGTTGTAACTCCTGCTTGTTTTAAGAGATTGGTCAGCTGAAAGATTGTGGCTCCAGTGGTGTAAACATCATCAACAAGCAGGATCTGCTTGGGAGGCTTTGCCTTAAGAAAAAATGGATTCTCGGTCATCAAGCGCGCTTGCCTACTTTTGGCAGACTGGCGTTGGCTGGGATATTTGCCAAATACCTGATGATAGGGGACTTTTGCTTCCTCAAGCAGAGCCACTACTTGATTAAAGCCCCTGCTATTTAACCGAACCTCATCAAGTGGGACTGGTATGATATGGTAAGTATTTTGATAAGGTTTTAGGGCCTTTCGAATTGGCTTTATAAATGCTTTTCGTAAGAGAAAATCGCCCTGAAATTTATAGGCTTTAAAGTAGTCCTTCATTGCTTGGTTGTATTTGTAAAGAGCGAGATGATCCACTTTATGCTGATAATCGAGTTGCCATTTTTGGCAGTCCTGGCAGGGAGACTGGCTGCTGACCTTGCAACAGTGCATACACAGCTCGCCCTTAAGCTGATGAAACTTTTGCTGGCAAGCTAAACAAAGATAGCTTTCTTGATTAAAAAACAAGAGGATGGCTAACAGGCTTTCATTGCTGTCAGAGTTGTTTCCACAAAGTAAGCAAACCACTAAAAACCTCCTAATCGATTCATCTGTTTTATCTCGCGCCTGGCTAGCAGCATGGCAAGGCTTTGACCATCATGGAAAAAAATCAAACTTCCCGTTGGACGCTCTACTGAACGTCCAACCCGCCCAGCAATTTGGACAAGACAAGTTCTTGGAAAGAGGTGGTGATTAGCACCAACCACAAAGACATCAACGAGAGGAAAAGTCACGCCCCGCTCTAAAATCGTGGTAGTCACAAGAATCGTAACCTTGTGACTACGAAAAGCCTCAATTGTCTCTTGCCGCGTGGCGCTTTGACTCGACACGATTCCAATCGTCTCCTTGGGGAAGGCCTGCTCTAAACAATGGGTAAAGTCTGCACCGCCTTCAATTGTCGGGTAAAAAATCAAAAGTGGAAAAGTGCTCTGGCGTTGTTTTTTTATTGCTGCCAAAAGGGCGACTGGGAGCTGGCCCTTTTTGATATGCTTCATGAGTCCTGGAATCCACTGAAATTGCGGAACAACCAATGGCTGATTATGAAAGCGGCGTGCCAGAGTTAGTTTTTCCATAGCACCCTGCCTTACCGCCTTTTGAAGGGAAGCGGTTGCTGTTGCCGTAAGGAGGATAATCCGTCCTGCTCTTTTTTTAGCCTGCTGAATGCCAAATTGTAAAACTGGATTGCCAGCTAAGGGAAAGGCATCCACTTCGTCAATAATCAGCAAATCAAAGGCCCGAAAAAAGCGGAGCAATTGATGCGTCGTAGCAATAAGGAGTTGACTAGCAACATAGTCAGGAGACTGACCATGCAAAAGCACCACAGGACACTTAAAGTCTCGCTGAAGACGGCGGAAAAGCTCAACACATACATCAATCCGTGGACTCGCTATACAAACACTGCCACCTTGATTAATCACCATGGCTGCAATCTCATAAATCATCTCGGTCTTACCGGCGCCTGTAACAGCATGAACCCAACTGTCTTTACCTTTTTGATAGTGCTCTATAAGCCCATCTGAAATTCGCTGTTGTTCTTTGGTCAGATGACCCGACCAAGCTAAACAATCTGTCACAGCAAACGCAGCTGGCGCAAAACGATATAAATAATCTCCTTGCGTCAGGCGACCAAAAGGCAAGCACTGACGACAATAAATGCGACCATCAGGTAAGCGATCTTTGCTAGCGATACTAGCACAGCGGCAACAAATCAGCTGGCCACGGTGTTTCTTAAAAGCTGGAACAAGCTTGGCCAGAGCCTGTAATTCGGGACTCAAGTCCGCCTGAGTTAACTGACGACCTGCAACTCTCAATAAATCTTCCATACCTTATTATTCGAAAAAAACTTTGCCAAATATGCTCATTTACAGTAAACTTTTGATATGCTTAATTATCTTACTATCAAACAAAGTGGGACAGTTGAAACCACTATCAAAAAATCGCGTTTTATCACACACCTAGCACGGGTTTCTAATGAAGAGGAAGCCAGGGCCATTATCGCAGCAATCAAAAAAAATCACTATAAGGCTAATCATTCCTGCTCTGCCTTTATTATTGGTGAGCAAGGAGAATTAAAGCGCTCTAGTGACGATGGTGAACCTTCTGGAACAGCTGGCATCCCCATGCTCAGCGTGCTTGAAAAGCAAGGATTAACCAATACCTTAGCCGTGGTTACCCGTTATTTTGGCGGTATTAAACTAGGAACTGGTGGCCTTATTCGTGCCTATTCTACTTGTGTTTCTGAAGCTATCGCAGAGCTTGGCCAGGTAGCCATAAAAGAACAAGCAGGCATTGCTATCCAACTGAGCTATTCCCAGTACCAACGCTATGAGCCATTTTTGGCAAAGCTTGGGCTAGAAGCCGGGAAAATGGAGTTTGGCCAAGAAGTGATCGCACAGCTCTTTTTTGCACCCGAAAAAGAGAAACAGATTACAAAAGAATTGATTGATTATTACCAAGGTCAGGTGAGCTTTGAGAAAATAGCACCACAAATTATTGAAGTGCCTTTTACGAAGTGATAGGCTTTTCTTATCAAAGTGATTGAAAACTTATATTTTACAGATAATTTCATTGGCTTTATACTTAATATAGCTAAAAATGCATAAATGGGATATAAAAAGGAGATTTTCTATGGCAGCACTTTATCAATCCATCACGGAACTGGTCGGTCAAACACCAATTATAAAACTACACCATTTTACCAGCGACCAGGATGCCGATATTTACGTTAAGCTTGAGTCCTTCAATCCAGGCTCATCTGTCAAAGACCGGATTGCCCTAGCTATGATTGAAGCAGCAGAAGCTGATGGTACGCTTAAACCTGGTGACACCATCATCGAACCAACCAGTGGCAATACCGGGATTGGTCTAGCCTGGGTAGGTGCTGCCAAAGGCTATCCTGTTATCATTGTCATGCCAGAAACGATGAGTAAAGAGCGGCGCCAACTTATCCAAGCCTACGGAGCTGAGCTTGTCTTAACACCAGGTGAACAAGGAATGAAGGGTGCTATTGCCAAGGCGCATGAACTGGCCCAAAAACGTGGCGGCTGGGTACCACTACAATTCAACAATCCAGCTAATCCTAAAATCCACGAAACAACAACCGGTAAAGAGATTGCTGAAGCCTTTACCAACATTGGTTTAGATGCTTTTGTTGCTGGTGTCGGGACTGGCGGTACCATTAGTGGTGTCTCGCACGTGCTCAAAGAAACCTTCCCCAATATTCAAATTGTCGCGGTGGAAGCAGATGAATCTGCGGTCTTATCTGGTCAAGAACCTGGTCCTCATAAAATTCAAGGCATTTCAGCTGGTTTTATTCCAGAAACATTAGACACCAAAGCTTATGATGCCATTACTCGTGTGAAGTCACAAGACGCACTCCTAACAGCCCGTCAAGTTGGACATAAAGAAGGCTTCCTCGTTGGTATTTCATCAGGAGCTGCTCTGTATGCAGCCATTGAATTAGCTCAAAAATTAGGCAAAGGCAAAAAGGTCCTCGCCCTTTTACCCGATAATGGCGAACGTTACCTTACCACAGAATTGTATCAAGCAGACTAAAAACTTTCAGCTAGGATCGCCTTGACTGCCAAGCCAAGACAAGTCTAGCTGTAGATCAAGAGGTCTTTGCTAACAGAGACAGCCACCCTCTTAGGCAAGTAAGATTTGTCTTTACTTAGCCTGAGAGGGTGTTTTTTTGCTTCATTGTCAACTGTGGTCGGTGACAATAAGCCTTTTAAAAAGCCTCAAAGATGACTTTAAGGCACTCCTACTACTAAAAAAGATTGAAGAAAACACCAGCCCAGGTAGCTATCTCCAATCTCAGGTATGTCATGGTTACTAAGAGCCTTTTAAATCCTTTAAGGCCTGATTAATCCAGTCGGGCAGTTGTTTAGCAAGCGGCTCAAAGCCAAATGTGTAGCGACTATTGGAAAAGCGATGGTGAGATCCCACATGATGTTTTTCTTCTTCTAAAGAGCGTAAAGACAAGCTCGCCTTACGATTATACTCATCATAATCAATAACCTGAACATAGACCTGATCACCAACTGCAACAAGCGCATGAATATTCTCAATATAACCAGTTTTTAATTCTGAAATGTGAATTAGTCCTATTTTACCATTTTCTAAAGCAACAAAGGCACCATATGGCTTAATTCCGGTGATTGTCCCCCGGTATTTATCGCCAATTTTCATTAGTCTTTTACCTCGATGGTTTGAATCGTAACATCTTCAAGTGGCTTATCTTGAGCACCTGTTTCGACCGCGGCAATCGCATCTAGTACGCGGTAAGATGCCTCATCTACCAATTGACCAAAAACGGTATGGCGCCGGTCAAGATGCGGTGTCCCGCCTTTTTCAGCATAAACCGCCGCAATAGGAGCTGGCCAGCCACCACGTTCTAATTCTTTTTGGGCGTAAGGAACTTTAGCATTTTGCACGATAAAGAATTGGCTACCGTTTGTATTTGGACCAGCATTAGCCATTGAAAGAGCCCCACGAATGTTATATAGCTCATCAGAAAATTCATCTTCGAAGGCTTCACCGTACAAGGACTGTCCACCCATGCCGGTACCAGTTGGGTCCCCTCCTTGAATCATAAAGTCTGGGATAATCCGATGGAAAATAATGCCATCATAGTAGCCTTCTTTCGCTAAACCTAAGAAGTTAGCTACTGTCTTAGGGGCTTGATCTGGAAACAGCTTAACCGTCAAATCCCCATGGTTTGTTTTAATGACAGCTAGCGGTCCATCAACTGTTGTCACATCCAACTGTGGAAAATCTAATGTCTTTTCTATCAATCCTAATTCCTCCAAGGCATACTTAATGCCATCTTCTTCTACTTTTTTTGTCACAAAGTCAGCTTTTTCTTTAAGCTGCGGATGGGAGACGCCCATAGCAACACTGATGCCAGCATAGTCAAATAATTCTAAGTCATTGCGTTCATCCCCAAAAACCAAGATATTTTCTGGCTTTAGACCTAGATAATCAACCACTTTTGAAACACCCAAGGCTTTTGAAGTGTCTTTTAACACGACATCAGATGAGTGGTCATGCCAACGAACAAGGCGCAGATGTTTTGCTAGATCTTGTGGTAATTGCAGAGCATCACCTTTATCTTCAAATGTCCACATTTGATAAACATCATGTTTTTCGTTAAAATCAGGGTCAACTGCCAAATTAGCATAAACATTATCAATAGCATCGCTGATGATTTGGTTGCGTTCTGATAAGACTGCCTTATGACGACCAGCCATGCCGTAGGCAATACCGACAGCATTAGCCCACTCCTTGTAGCGTACAACTACTTCTGCTGGAATGGGTGCTTGAAAAATAATCTTTTTTTGATCATCTTTGGCGTAAGCACCATTGAGTTTGACACAGTAGTCGGCATGGAGAGCCTGAACTTCTGGAGGTACGCCGTAGCGGGCACGACCAGAAGCAATACCAGTCAAAATCCCCTTGGCCTTGAGTTGCTGGAAAACCTGCCAGATAGAATCCGGCATGTAACCAGTGTCTTTAACCCGAAGGGTGTCATCAATATCAAAAAAAACCATTTTTATTTTTTTGGCTTTATATTTTAACTTTGCGTCCATTTTTCCCTCTGCTTTCCACTTTCTATTATACCATTAATTCTCATCTTGTGGCACTAAGTGGTGCTGAAAGGCATAGACTACAGCCTGTGTCCGGTCATCGACCTGCAATTTTGCGAGGATATTTGACACATGGGTTTTGACTGTTTTTAAGGAGATAAACAATTCATCAGCAATCGTTTGATTGTCATAGCCTTTGGCTAGAAGGTGCAAAATATCATACTCACGTGCAGTGAGATCATCATGTAACTCAGGATTTTGGTCGTGATGCTTCATTTTTTTATCGACTTCTGTTTCAATGGCTAGTTGACCTTTAGAGACCTTCTTAATAGCATTTAAGATCTCAGCAGCACTGGATGTTTTTAACATATAGCCCTTTGCACCAGCATCAATGACGGGATAAATTTTTTCATTATCTAAATAAGAGGTCAAAACAAGGATTTTAGCAGTCTTCCATTGTTTTAAGATAGCCAAAGTGGCATCAACCCCATTCACACCAGGCATGACCAAGTCCATAACCACTACGTCAGGTTTTAACTCTAAGGCTAGAGCAATCCCTGCTTGTCCATCTGAGGCTTCTGCGATGACTTCAACATCAGCCTGTAAATTTAAGAAGCTCTTTAGACCTAGGCGCACCATCTCATGGTCATCTACCAGAATCACACTAATTTTTTTCATTTTCCTTCCTTAAGGGTCACTGGTAGACGGACATCCATTGAGACCCCTTTTCCTTTCTGACTAATGATTTGTACTGTTCCTGCTAGGTCATCGACTCTGTCTTCGATATTTTTAAGACCATAACTGAGGTCTCGAACTTCGTCCATATCAAAGCCAATTCCATTATCCAACATTTTTAATTCAATTTCATTATCGGCTTGATTGAGGTAAACTTCAATACGGCTAGCTTTTGCATGCTTAAGAGTATTACTAATAAATTCCTGTGCTATCCGAAAGAGATTATCTTCTACTGCTTTTGGCAATTTCCCAATATTTTCACGATAAACCACCTCAATGGCGCTTTTATCTGTTAATTCCTTGAGAATCATCTCAATGCCTTCGGTCAGGGTTCGATTGGCTAATTCGGTCGGTCTAAGGTGCAATAGCAAAATCCGTAAGTCGTTTTGAGCATTTTGCAACATCTCTTCAACTGCTTCTAATTGGATTTTCAACTGCTCTTGCTCCAAATGTTCCAAGCTAAGCGAAATTCCAGATAAAATCATGGACGAAGCAAACAATTCCTGGCTGACAGTATCGTGCAAATCCCGCGCAATCCGCTTGCGTTCGCGGTGTACGATATTTTGGGTGTCTAGGATATAGGCACTTTCTTTTTTTTGCAGACTTTTAGTCATATGGGCCATTTTTTGTGAGAGGCGCACAAGGTTAACATTGGTTTCAGAAGTTTCATCCACATAGATTTCTTGATTATTGAGAATACGGCGCAGGTTTTGATTAATGCTACGCTTACTATTATCATCGAAAATAATCCAAATTAATAAGAGCAACAAGGTTACCGAAACAATTAACAATAATATGGAAAAAAGTAATTTCTCTAAAATCCAAATATGCTCATATAAATAGCTCAGGGTGATGCCTAAGTTATTAAGAACAATAAAGACAATGGATAAGATCGTAATGCTGGCATAGGCCCAAACGAGAATATAGTAACGCTTTTTCATCGTTGCACCACCTCAACATCCCCTGCAATGGTATTGACAATGATTTTTACTTTTTTTAGGTAATAGTCCTTATCAGGACCTTCTAAACGCAAGGATTCATTTCGTAAATCATAGGCCGCTTTGCTAAAAAATTGCACAGTGGCATAGACCGAGCTCACATCCAGAGTCACTGCAACATCAATTGGTACATAAAGTGTGGTTTTACCAAGGATTTTACGGATAATAATGACATTGTCTTGCCCAGCAATGATAACCTTGGTCAAATCAATAGTGTCATTACCACTGATGCGAATAATATTAATATCATCAAAGGCATAGTAGTCACTATCATAAACGGCAGCACCAATCCACTGATGCTTGGTTGGACGCGGCTGGACGCCTTCTTGTTTGAGTTGGAGCAGCGCCAGACGATTTTTTTTCTTGACCTGTGAAAAATGATTAATGATTACATAAACAATGGCTAATAAGACACCTAAAATAATATAGGGATTGAGCATAAAGACTAGGAAAAGCAGCAATAAACTGACCGATAAAATAAAATTATTGCGGCTATCTTGATTGTAAAAACGTAACACTAATAAGACAATAACTAAAATAAACAAAAAGCTTGTCAGACTGTTTGACAAGATAGTCATTAAGCCCATGGCGAATAAAATACATTCGACGAGGATAAAAAACTGGAATTTGCGCATTGGACCCCTTTCGTTCTCTTGTCATTTTATCAAAATTCTGTTAATAATTCATCTCCTAGCGCACCTTATGAGCAGGTGAAAAACGCTATAATTGCTGTAGTGACTAGCGCACCCCCCAGGAGCGACCAAACCACAAAAGAAAAACGTTTTTTAGCTGCTCTCGTGCTTAATTATCAGTCTATCAGTCACCCACTACGGTTGACAACGAGGCAAAAAAGCTCAGCAGTTCATAATTGACTGCGGAGCTTTTGTAATTATGGTGACAGGGTTGGTTCTGATGTACTATGGCTTGTCCCATTTTGGCTTGATTGTGAGGAGCTCGATGATGATGTCGCATCTTTTGAAGTACTGCTGCTGCTTTGACTGCTATTATGCGAAGCATCTGATGACGATGAGCCATCAGGATGAGCGGCATCACTTGGATAGAAGTAAAGGCTGATTTCATTAGTATCTGAAACACTAACCTTTGTACCAGCATAAGGGTCTTGCGCACTCACAACTAGGGTGCCTTTGGGCGAAGCCATTTTGGTATAGCCTGTTGGAGAATTTGGATCTGGATAATAGCCCTTAATCCGGGAGGCAGAAATGCCAAGTCTTGTCAATTCTGCTACCGCGTCAGCATAGCTAAAGCCTGTTAGGACCGGCATTGAAACAGTATCAGAACTGGCCACACTCAAGGTGATTTTCGATTTACCATTGGGATGGAACTTCTCGCCACTCGTTGGCGATTGGCCGATGACTGTGCCCACCTCATATTCGTTTGTATCAATGCGTTCAATCTTGATTTTTGATTTTGCAACGCCGTAGGTGTCCACCAATTCAGTGATGACATCCTTGTACTGCTGGCCCTTGTAGTCTTTCATCACAAAGCTTTTGTTGCCAATCGAGACAAAGAGATCAACTTTTGAACCTTGACGTTTGGAGGTCCCGGCTGCCGGATCGGTTTTGACAACATTTCCTTCAGCAACCCGGTTACTTTCTATTTCTTTAACCTTGCCAATCTTAAAGCCCAGATTTTCCAGTTCTTCTCTTGCAACTGCCACACTTGAACCGGTCACATTTGGCACTCTTACGGCATTAGGCTTAGTGAGGATTAAGTAGGCAAAGATGGCTAAGCCAACAATAAAAAGAGCAAAGACTATTTTTAGCAGGGTGCCAAAAAAGCGGCCCTTCTTTTCTTTTTTTGGCTTTGGCACTGGTTGCGACTGGGGCGTTTTTTCGGATTGTGTTTTAACCGCAGGAGCAGGCGTTGCCTTGGGTGCTACATTGGGTGTCGGTGTCACCTTAGGCAGAGGCTTGGTATTTTCAGTATCACTAAAAACCAGCTTGCGCTCGCGGCTTCGATTATAGCTGAGCGCCGTCATCAAGTCTCGACTCATTTCAAAGGTTGTCGCATAGCGATCAGACAAACGTTTAGCTGTCGCTTTGATGACGACATTTTCCAGAGCCTGCGGCACCTGACTATTTTCTCCAATAATAGACGGCAGGGGCTTTTGGAAATGTTGCAGGGCAATGGTAACGGCACTGTCCCCATCATAGGGAATATGGCCAGTCAACATTTCAAATAACATAATCCCCATGGCATAAATATCACTTTGCACAGTAGCCTTAGAGCCTCTTGCCTGCTCAGGTGATAAATAATGCACACTGCCTAGCATGGAATTTGTCTGGGTTAAACTGGTCTCAGCAAAAGCTACTGCAATCCCAAAGTCAGTAACCTTAACCGTGCCAGATTTGGTTAATAAGATATTTTGCGGTTTTAAATCTCGGTGCACAATACCTTTTTGG
Source organism: Streptococcus halichoeri (assembly GCF_019774635.1). Lineage (NCBI taxonomy): Bacteria > Bacillati > Bacillota > Bacilli > Lactobacillales > Streptococcaceae > Streptococcus > Streptococcus halichoeri. The sequence goes on along the minus strand of NZ_CP081502.1, from coordinate 935,917 downwards.
TGAGCCAGTGTCATAGCTGACAAGACTTCTTCCATAATCCGGACAACTTCATTATTAGATAGTGGTGCATTATCTTGAATGTATTTTTTAAGATCAGCACCATCCACATATTCCATTGCTAAGAATTGCTGGCCGTCTTCCTCGCCAATATCTCGTATCGCAACAATGTTCGGATGATTCAATTCAGCCATGGCTCGAGCTTCTCGTTGGAAACGAGCAACTGCCACCTGATCGGTTTGATAATTCGTCCGTAACACCTTGATGGCTACATCTTCGTTATCTAAGATTAAATCATTAGCTAGATAGACATCAGCCATCCCTCCGCGACCAATTGATTTTAAGATGCGATAACGACCAGCAAAGAGCTTGCCAATCTGTATCATTCAACATCCTCACTTTCGTTATGGACAATAGCTACTGTGATGTTATCAAGACCACCGCGAAGATTTGCCAACTGCACCAAGGCATCATTTTTTTCGTCTAAAGTTAACTCTTTAGAGAGAATTTCGGCAATTTCAGCATTGGAAACCATGTTGGTCAGGCCATCAGAATTAATGACCAAGTAGTCCCCAGGTTCTAGAACCTTCAATCCCAGATCAGTCGCTACAGGAGCTGCTTGACCAATGGATTGGGTAATGATGTTTTTCTGGGGATGGCTGGCTGCTTCTTCTTCTGTGATTTGTCCAGCTTTGACCAGTTCATTAACCAAAGAATGGTCACTAGTTAGTAATTCATACTGGCCCTCACGGACTAATCCAATGCGGGAATCACCAACATGGGCAAAAATAGCTGTTGAATCAATCAAGACAATCGCTTCCACAGTTGTTCCCATACCCTTAAAGTCTTCGGTTTGGCCCATTTCATAAATACGTTTGTTTTCTTCTTCAATGGTTTCTACCAACCAATTTTTGACCTCATTGAGATCACTTAAGTCATTTTGGGTCCATTGTCGTCCAAGATCAGTCACCGTCATCTCACTGGCAATATTACCAGCGCGGTGCCCGCCCATACCATCTGCTAGGACAATCAAGGTTGTGCCTTTTTTATTATCAAACTTATTGACAAAATCTTGATTATTGGAACGTTTCTGTCCAATGTCTGTTATTAACGAGATTTCCATAATGTATTTTTCTGACTGTGTCAGTCTCCTCCTAAATACTACTGAATACGACGAAGTTGAGCAATGAAAAACCCATCCGTATGGTATTGTTCAGGTGTGATAAGGATGCAGCCATCTCTCACAATATCTGACTGAGTATGTTTTAATGTTACTTGCTCAAAATTAGGATGATGTTGCAAGAATGTTTCGATAACTTGCTGATTTTCTTCCTGAAAAATCGTACAAGTGCTATAGGTTATTATACCACCTTTTCTTAGTGTTTGACAAACACTAGACAAGATCGCCAATTGAATCGCTTGCAAGGCAGCAAAATCCTGGTTGGCCTTGTTATATTTTATATCTGGTTTACGACGAATCAAGCCAATTCCTGAGCAAGGAGCATCAACTAAAATTTTATCAAAGCTATCAGCAGCAAAATATTGGTGGACATACCGAGCATCCAGCTTTTGGGTCTTGACCTTATCTGCTACGCCTAAGCGACTAGCATTTTCTTTGACCAGGGCAAGTTTATGGTCGTATAAATCAAGAGCAGTCACATGTCCGCTCGTTAGTTGAGCGGCAATCTGACTGGTCTTACCACCAGGTGCACTGCAGGCATCTAGGACTGTTTCTGTTCCTTCCAGCGCCAAGGTAGGAACAACCAACTGACTTGACTCATCCTGGATGGTCACAAGGCCTGCTTGAAACCATTTACTAGCAGCAAAGCGACCAGAATCAGCTACTAGCGCTGTCTTGGCCAATTGGGAATCGCGTAAGCCAAGGTCAGCCTTAATAGCCGCTTTTTGCTTCATATCAATCAGACGTAAACTAGCCTTGCTAGGCACCCAAAGACTTTCCATGATAGCCACAGCACGGTCTTTTCCAAACTGTTCGATCAATTTTTTAACCAACCAAACTGGCACAGAATAAAGCGTAGCATAACGTTTATTAGTACGCTTAATCTTATTAGGATCTGGCCAAGCTTCTACACTAGCTCGGCGCAAAACAGCATTGACTAACTTCTCTGCCCCCTTTTTATTGCCCCGGCTTTTGGCAATAGCTACCGCATCATTGACAATTGCATGAGCAGGCACCTGATCCAAATAGTGCAGTTGATAAAAACTGAGCAAGAGCAATAAATAGACCCAGGTTTCCAATTTGTCTCGATCGGCTATAAAATGCGCCACGTACCATTCCAAGGTGATCTTGCGTGCTACTGTTCCATAGACCATTTCGGTCACCAAATTTTTATCTCTTTCAGCTAAGTTGCTGGATTTGAGGTTTTTATTAAGTGCGATATTGGAGTAGGCCCCTTCTACAAACACGTCCTCTAATGTTTTAAGAGCTAAGCCACGCGCACTGTTTTGCCCATCATTTGCCAAAATAATCTCCCACTTCTAAACTACGACCAAAACCATTTAAGAAATCCGTGACGGTCATCCGTGGCTTGCCTGCTGGTTGGACAACCTTGAGAGCGAGAGCCCCTTGCCCAGCAGCAACAATCAATGACTTTTTCGTCTTAGCAAGGATCTGACCAGGCTGACCTTGACCATCAACTACTGCTACTTCATATAGTTTAAAACGTTGTCCGCCTAAAAGCGTATGAGCAACCGGCCAAGGATTCATGCCCCGAACATGATTATAAATGGCTCTAGCCGGTTGGTTCCAATCAATTCGTTCTTCTTCTGGGCTAATATTGGGTGACAGGCTGACTTGGCTCTCGTCTTGTGCTTGGGGTTTTAATTGGCCAGAAAGATAGGCTGGCAAGGTCTTTAACAATAAATCGCGACCAAGAACCGCCAATTTTTCAAACATCGTTCCCACATTATCATCTTCTTCAATGGGAAGAGCCGCCTTAGCGATCATATCACCGGCATCCATTTTAGTGACCATTTCCATGATGGTCACTCCTGCCTCTTTGTCGCCATTAATAATGGCATGATGAATCGGAGCGCCACCACGATACTTAGGCAGTAAGGAAGCATGAACATTAATTGCAAAATCAAACGTCTTAAGTAATGAGCCCGGCAGAAATTGGCCAAAAGCAGCAGTTACAATCCCGTCAGCATCAAGCGTCATCAACTCTTCTAATTCTTGACTACCTGCTAGTTTTTCTGGCTGATAGACCGGCAGGTGGTTGGCCAAGGCCAACTCCTTGACAGGTGTCATCTTTATAACTTTTTTACGACCCACTGCACGATCTGGCTGAGTCACTACTGCTAATACGTGATACCTGTCATCATTTAGCAAGCCCTGCAAAATAGTTGCAGAAAAAATAGGGGTGCCCATAAATAGTATTTTGGTTGTCATTGTTCTTCCTTTCAGTCTTATGTTAAGCAAATCGCACTGCTTACATTAATTGTTGGGGCTCATGGTCAATACTCAATCGCAAGGGACGATTTTCCACGAGCTGATGCCAATCTAGCAGTTGATTTAAGACAGCCTCTAGCTGGTCCTCAAAACGGTACTTAATAATAATTTGGTAATGGTGCATGTTGTGGGTGCGAGCAATCGGCTTTGGTGTTGGCCCAAGAAGCTTGGTTTTATCTGACAAGGCTGCCTTGAGCTGGCCTAAAACCGCATAGGCTTTTTTGGTCACAAATGCCACATCGCTATGAGACAGCGTGATGCCCACCGTATAATAATAAGGGGGATAAGCCATCATTTGCCGGATTTTCATTTCATAAGCATAAAACGCTTCATAATCTTGCTGCTTGGCTAGTTGAATCGCATAATGGTTAGGATTATAGGTTTGAATGAGGACTTGACCTGGCTTATCTGCCCGGCCAGCCCGGCCAGCCACCTGGGTTAATAATTGAAAGGTTTTTTCTGATGCCCGAAAATCAGGCAGGTTAAGAGACGTATCCGCATTTAAAACCCCAACCAAGGTGACATTTGGAAAGTCTAAGCCTTTAGCAATCATTTGCGTGCCTAAGAGAATATCAGCTTCGTGCCGGCCAAAGGCGCTCAGCAACTTCTCATGACTGCCTTTTTTACGTGTGGTGTCAACATCCATCCGTAAAATGCGGGCCAAAGGCAAGAGAGCACTCAGTTCCTCATAGGCCTTTTGTGTCCCAGTGCCATAATAACGGATACTCTGGCTATGGCAGTTAGGACAAAGCTTGGGAATCGGCTTTTGAAAGCCACAATAGTGACAGTTCATAGTCTTTGTGTCCATGTGTAAGGTCAAGGAAATATCACAATTAGGGCAGTCATCCACATAACCACAATTGCGACACATGATAAAACTAGAATAACCGCGACGATTTAGCAGAAGAACTACTTGTTCTTGCTGGGCCAGGCGGGTTTTGATCTGCTCTAGCAGATAAGGGGTAAACGTACTGGTCTGATTTTGGCCGATATAATCTCGAAAATCAATAATCTGTACTTGAGGGACGCGAGCTGCAGGATTGGCTCGCTGGCTCAAACGCAAAAGCTGATATCGCTCCTTACTAGCCCTAGCACGACTCTCAATACTTGGCGTTGCTGAGCCAAGGACCAAGGCTGCTTGATGCCTTTTGGCCCGCAAAAGAGCAACGTCTCGGGCATGATAACGAGGATTTGATTCTTGCTTGTAGCTGGCCTCATGCTCCTCATCAATGATGATTGCACCAATATTTTCTAAGGGCGCAAAAATAGCTGAGCGAGCACCGACCACTACCTTGGCCTGGCCTAACTTAATCTTTTGCCACTCATCGTATTTCTCCCCATCAGAGAGACCCGAATGCATAATAGCAACCAATTTGCCAAAGCGAGCAATAAAGCGTTGCGTCATCTGCGGTGTCAAAGAAATCTCCGGAACTAAGACAATAGCTGTCTTTCCCATCCTTAAGACTGCCTCTATTACCTGCAGGTAAACTTCGGTTTTGCCAGAACCTGTAATCCCTTCTAGTAAAAAGGGCTTTGCTGTTGTGCCAATAGCAGCAGTAATTGCTGCAAGTGCCTTCGCCTGCTCAGTATTAAGAGGAAGGGCCTGCGTTTGCTCTATTGTGTCAAAATAGCTGTCGCTACGATTGACTTGCTCCGTTGTGATCACTAGGGCAGCTTGGTCAATAAAATAGCGAACGAGCTCCCGCGAATAAATCTGATAAAGGTCCGCAAGTGGGGCTTGCTGGGGATTGGCTAACAAAAACTGCCGCAGAGCCTCTTTCTTTTTCGCACGAGGAGAAATCGACAAGGCTTCTAACACAGCCAGGTCAACCTGATAAATCTTACGTGTTTTCAGGGTTTTCTTATCCGTTGCCAAATAGCTAAGGGAAAGCTGACCTTGTTTGACCAGGGTGAGAGCCCTTGCTTGTTGGTCTTGACTGAGCTGGGAAAAGAGAGCTTGGTCGCCTTGACCAAAAATAAGCTCGTGGTCCGCTGGCTTAAGCTCCTGTGTAGGACTCAGTAATTTGTCATAATGAGAATTAAGCACATTTGGTAGCATTGCTTTTAACAAGCTAATTTTGTAGGAAAACACCTTATGACGCATCTCCGTCGCTAAATCAAGCTGTTCTTGGTTAAGGACAGGCTGAGCATCTAAGACTGCTACAATCGACTTAAGCTGGCTGGGGACTTTCGTGCAGTGCACCGCAATGACAAAGCCCTGAAGTAAGCGATCACCCTTGCCAAAAGGGACGTGCACTCTTGAGCCTATCGCCACCATATCAAGAAGGTGATCTGGTACTAAGTAGGTATAAGGGCGATCGGTCTGCATTAAAGGAATATCGACAATAATGTCGGCAACTCTTGTCATACTGCCTCCTTCTTTAACGTGTCTTTAGTAGCATGAAAAAAACTAAGATTTTTAAAAACCTTAGATTTTTTCTCCTTCTTCTTCTTTTTCTTTGGCAATTTGTTCTTTAATTTTACGTTCTTCCTCTTCCTTAGCAATGCGGTCAGCTTCTAATTTTGCCCGCACAGCTGCACGCTTAGAAACAGGATCTGGGTGGATTACCACATTGCCAGATTCGATTTCTTCAAGGGCGCGCAAGGTGGATTTTACTGACTTAAAGTCTTGGGTAGGTTTGGCACCTGCCTCCAGTTCATGTGCACGTTTTGCTTGTAACATCACAAGAGAATATTTTGAAGGAACTTTGTCCAATAAGGTATCAATTGAGGGTTTTAACATCATGGTAATTCACTCTTTCCAAATAATTAAGATAGGGGATTGGTTTCTTTAATCATATTATCATAACGACCGATAACCCGCTCCACTCGAAAATGTTCGGTTTCAATGATTCGTTTCACTCGCTCTGCAGCTAAGGGAACCTGGTCGTTAACCACCGCATAATCATATTCGCGCATCAAGGCAATTTCTTCCTTGGCCCGTTCAATGCGTTTTTTAATGACTTCTTGACTATCAGTTCCACGACCTACCAAGCGATCTTGGAGCTCATCTAAATCTGGAGGAGTGAGAAAAATAAAGACACCATCTGGCACTTTATTTTTGACCTGTAAGGCTCCTTGTACTTCAATTTCTAAGAAAACATCAATTCCCTTATCAAGCGTCTCATTCACATAAGTCAAGGGTGTCCCATAATAGTTGCCAACGTATTCTGCGTATTCTAACATTTGCCCCTGGCGAATGAGCTCTTCGAATTCTTCACGGGTTCGAAAGAAATAATCCACGCCATCAACTTCACCCGGCCTTTGCGGACGCGTCGTCATTGAAACGGAATACTCAAATTTATGATCAGGCGTTGAAAAAATTTCCTGGCGCACCGTTCCTTTTCCAACACCTGATGGCCCGGAAAAGACGATCAACAAACCACGTTCAGACATTCTTATCTCCTTAAAAACTGCTTTCTAATAGTTTAACAAAATCACCTACCTTTTTCAAGGTAATTATTTGCTCGCGCTAGCTTTGTATACCAAGTAAGCTATTTCTAGTTAAGCCCCTCCTTACCGTTTGCATTTCAAGGAGGGTGCCTGGTAGTCTTCACAAACGAAACACCCTGCTGCACAAATGTGCCAACACAACATAATAGCATTCGCCTCTCTTAGCCGTCCTTATTTACAGCAACTTAATTTACAGCAACTTACAAGGTATTAAGAAAGCCAAGCCGAGTCAGGTGAGACGAAGCGAGGTGTGGTGAGCACTTCCTTGCTAGAGCGGCTTGGCTTGCTATTTTTTAACGTCTAATCAGTAGCTAGGGCAAAGCAAGCCCTGTGACCGCTGCCTTTTTGTGCTTGCAGGTTTTTTGCCTTTCTGTACAAAAAATTGTGACTCAGACGAATCACAATTTTTGTCTTATTTAGCATAATCAATAGCTCGCATTTCCCGAATGACAGTAACCTTGATATTGCCCGGATAGTCCAGGTTATTTTCGATTTTTTCACGAATTTTATGGGATAAAACGACCACCTGATCATCAGAAACCTTTTCTGGTTGGACCATGATGCGAATCTCACGACCGGCTTGGAGGGCAAAGCTATTTTGCACCCCATCAAAGCTAGTGGCAATTTCTTCTAAATCGCGTAGCCGCTTGATATAATTTTCCATAGATTCATTGCGCGCACCAGGTCGAGCGGAGCTTAGGGCATCCGCTGCGGCAACGAGCACAGCAATCACTGAATCGGGCTCAACATCACCATGGTGACTAGCAATGGTGTTGACGACAACAGGGTGTTCCTTGTACTTACGAGCGAATTCCATGCCGATTTCGACGTGGCTACCTTCGACCTCTCGGTCAATGGCTTTGCCCATATCGTGGAGAAAGCCGGCGCGCCGCGCAAGCGAAACATTTTCGCCCAGTTCACCAGCTAAGATACCAGCCAATTTACCAACTTCCACGGAATGGCGAAGGACATTTTGGCCATACGAAGTGCGAAATTGCAGGCGACCCATAATCTTGATTAAATCTGGGTGAAGATTAGGAGCCCCAATCTCATAAGCAGCTGCTTCACCATATTCGCGAATGCGGTTATCCATCTCCAGGCGATTTTTTTCGACTAATTCTTCAATCCTTGCAGGATGAATCCGGCCATCAGCAATCAAGGACTCCAAAGTCATGCGAGCAATCTCACGGCGAATCGGATCAAAACCTGACAAGACAACCACTTCTGGGGTATCATCGATAATGACATCAATACCTGTCAAGCTTTCTAAAGTCCGGATATTACGGCCCTCACGGCCAATAATACGGCCCTTCATATTGTCGTCTGGCAGATGAACTGTCGTAATCGTTTGCTCGGTCACATACTCACCTGCCACACGTTGCATGGCTTGAGCCAATAAATCTTTAGCGGTCTTGGTGGTACGATCCTTAATCTCACGCTCAGCTTCACGGATACGTGTCGCAATTTCATGCGTGAGCTTATTTTCCGTTTCCATCAGGATGACTTCACGAGCTTCGGCAATTGTCATCGCTCCAACGCGTTCTAATTCCGCGCGTTTTTCATCTTCTAATTTTTCTACCTGCGTTTGGCGCTCATCAATATGTTTAGATTTATCGGTCAGACTTTGTTCTTTACTATCAAGTGTTTTTTCTTTACTTGATAGGTTTTCATCTTTACGGTCAAGAGAAAAGGCACGTTCTGTTAAACGTGTTTCTAACTGTTTTAACTCTTGTCTTTCAGATTTAAATTCATTTGCAACTTCTTCACGATATTTTCTGGCCTCTTCTTTTGCCTCAAGCAGTAATTCTTTACGGCTTGCTTTACTGTCACGTTCAGCTGCCAAGCGGATATTTTGGGCATCAGACTCCGCTTTTCCCCGAATGTTAACAGCATCTTGCTCAGCATTTAAAAGGGTCAAATCTGCACCTTCTTTCGCTGATTTTAATTTCAACGAAATAAGCACATAACCTATGATCAAACCAATGAGGGCACAAACAAGTAATGTAATCACATAAATCATGTTTATACCTCAATATATATTAGTTTTCTTTATAGAAATCTATTACTAAGTTTATCATAAAATAATCTTTTAGACAATTTAAATAAAACAGAATTCTCTCTTAGTCAGAAAGTTTTTATGGTATCATAAGAACATAAAAAAAGGAGACTTTTATGGCAAAAGACGTTATCGTTGAGAGTTTTGAACTCGATCACACCCTCGTTCAAGCCCCTTATGTTCGACTGATCTCTAAAGATCAAGGACCAAAGGGCGACACCATTACTAATTTTGATGTGCGGCTGGTGCAGCCAAACACTAATGCTATTGAAACCGCCGGCCTACATACTATTGAGCATCTCTTGGCCAAGCTTATTCGCCAACGCATTGATGGCATGATTGACTGCTCCCCCTTTGGCTGCCGGACTGGTTTTCACCTGATCATGTGGGGCCAGCACAGCAGCACAGAAATCGCCAGCATCATCAAGGACTCTCTGCAAGAAATTGCCAACGGCATCACTTGGGAAGACGTGCCTGGTACCACTATTGAATCCTGTGGCAACTACAAAGATCACAGCCTCTTTGCCGCTAAAGAATGGGCCAAGCTGATCTTAAGCCAGGGAATCTCAGATGATGCCTTTAAGAGACAGATCGTCTAAACCCTAAGCCCAAGCACCGCTCACAAGGGCCCTTTGGCCTGAGCCTTAGCTCCTTGGGCCCTCTAATCACCAACCCCTCTTTTTTGACCAAAAAGAGGGGTTTTGAGCAGCCAGCATCCCGCCAATCAGCCCCTTGCTGCGCGAGCAACTAAAGCAGCACCCACCAGCAAGCGAGCCGCACAAAAAAAGGATTGATCGAGCCAATCCTTGGGGATGTATTCTAACAAATTAAACTTAAGCCACTAGAACTGACTTCTCAGTGTTAACTCTTATCTAAACAACCCTACAATTTTTCTAATAATATCAAATATGAAGCCTAGCACGGCGCTAAATATCGTTTCATCCTCACCCTGAAATTCACCGTTTGTATTCGCACTAACGGCTTCAGGAACCCATAAGCATAGCCCTAAGATGACCAAGCTCAAGCAGGCTAACATCACCTGAGTGCGTTTTTTCTTTAACATTAGTGTTTCTCCATCTCTATTATTTTTTAGAAACCTAGCTTTTTTCTAAAATCCGCACCCATTATATATAAGTCTTTGGTGGGACACAAGTTCATAAAATAAGAATATGGTGCAGGTCTGGCTAGAGCCGGTTCTGCTTTTTTAGATTGGATTTCCTCTCGACAATGCCACCACGCTTTCTCTGGCTGGCACATTCGGATGTTTTGGTTTTTGCTGAACTTTCTCGAACCACAAGGACATTTTTATCATGATAGGTGACTTATTGAAGTCAAAAGAAGTCCTTCTGAAAAAAACTGCCCGGCAAACCTCTTTATCTCAAATCCAAGATGATGATGTCATCATGTATAAAATGGATTGGAATGCATTGGGAAGTTATATGGCAAATAAAATCAAAGACGAGTTGTTAGCAATGATAAGTATTGGAACAATCATTACGTATGCCAAAAGAAAAGCATGGAAAGAATTAGCCACAATAGTCATTAAATATGTTGCCAAAGCATGGGTCAGAACAAACGTTGCATTCATTGCTGGACAATTAGCTATTTGGGGTTACAATGCGGCATAAACTTCTAAAAGAAATATTATTTTGGACCTTGCTTTTCGGCATTTTTCAGCTGATATACTTCAGTCGAACTAACAATTTCTTTTCGCTCCCAGTTGCTTTAATCTGGTTAATTGTTTTTGTGATTTCTAAGTATTTAGAATCAAAAAGTAAATGAAAGCGGAAATAGAATTTCAAATGAGAAAGACTAACAAATCGTAAAAACAATATCAATTGACATGCCTTTGATTGTTACATGTAGTGGGGGACAAAGTTTATATACGAGAGAAAACCTCAATTTGGTTCTCTCTTTTGTTTTGTTCAAAGTACTAACGATTTTTGTGCTGAAAGTGTTTTGTATGTTTCTATTAATAATCTAGCGCGTCAGCATGGCCTGGAGCATTGCCGACAAAGTAACCCGTCTTACAATTAAGTGAGAACAAGTAAGTGCCATCTGGTTTAAACATATTGTAGTAGCCATTGCCATTGATAATATTCACCGGATCTAAGATATAGTTATTGCCGGAAATATAGCCACGCGCTTGCGAAGTGGCAACAATTCTTTCCAAAACACCAGGATTGAAGGCCCAGGCCGGATTAGTCCGGTCTGCAATCAAGCCTTGATTGTATGGAACCCGAGAAAGGTTGCGCTCAAGATGACTATAGCTAGCGCCATTACCGACAATGGTCACAGAACCAGTCGGATTTGGGGTCACTTGGGCCTGATTAGCTTGTGGCCCTGCCTCTTGCCCACCAGGCTGACTATCGGTGTTTGCTGCCTCTGCTTTATCAGCTTGCGCTGCCGTTTTAGCGGCTTGGGCAGCTTTTGCGGTCTCGGATTTTTGTTTGAGTTGGTTGCGGCCATCTGTAATGACCGATTGTAGCAGGCTATCTAGGGTTGCGTTACCCGTTTTGAGCTGATCAGCTTTTAAATCATCAAAGTTCGCATCAGACTTTACACTTGCCGTCACCTTTTCGCCGTTTTTAATCGCCTGACTTGAAAACTTACCATTGACTGCCTGAATAGCAGCAATCTGTTTTTTCAATTGGTCAACTTTTTGATTGGCCGACTCATAATAGGCTGTGCCTTTTAGCTTGGCTAATTGGGTCGTAAGCTGTGGCAAATGGTCAAACATATCATTTTTTAACTTTGTTTGATTTTTATCAAGGAAAAAACTAGCGTAGCTTTTTTCAAAGGCTTGAGCGTTGGCCTTGTTTTTGCTAATTTTAGAAATTTCCTTGACACTGGTTTGACTCTGTTTTGTGCTTGGTGCACTATTTTTTTGTTTGAGAACATTTAGGCCAAAAGCAACCGCCAAGATAAGCAACAATAAGGCTAAGAGAGCGACTAAAAGGCCCTTTTTGGGGTTTTTCTTTGGCGTTTCATCCTTAAAAGGATGGTCTTCATCTGAATGAGGCTCATCAAAATGGGATGGAATCACCAGGTTTTCTGTTGGTCCAGGCACTATTACTGGGGCTTCCTCAACCAATAGGTCTTCTGTGACCGGGGTTTGAGCAGCAACAATCACCTCTTCCTCCTCGTTAGCAGTGTCGTGATGATTTGGCTGTTCACCATCTGTCGGTGAGGTCTCCTGAGCTGCTTGAGCTTGCTGGTCAGCAACCTTAGATTCTGTATATTTTGCCAACTCTTGCCGCTGCTTTTCGATGAATTTATCTAAACTAGCCGTATCTAAGGCTTCCATCTCAGCAGCCTTCGTTTCGAACTTTTGTGATGCAACCTCGTCACGGTGTTGTTTGATGTATTTATCCAAGATACTATCATCTTCAGTGACTCCGGCTTTGATTTCTGATTCTTTGCGAACAGCTTCGCCAACAGTCAGATGCTTAGCATCATCTATGGCTAGCGACTCTTGTTCGTCTTGTTCAAAATCCTTTGTATCTTCTGACACACCTATTACCTCTCAATCATTGCTGACGCTTTATACGCTGACCGTAAAAGTGGTATAAATCAACTTTTAGGGTGCCGTTGTATAATTTGCGTTTTTTATCGGCGACTCGCCCAAAGTGACGTTCAAACTGTTCGTCACTGGTCAAAATAAATTGACTCCAAGTTTTTAGCGGAGCAAATGTTGCACCCATTTCATTATACAAGATGTCAACAGCTTTGTCATCAAGCAACCGTTCTCCATAAGGAGGATTGGCAACAATCACGCCATTTTGCTTTGTCGTGCGAAAATCTTGTAGTCGCATTTGCTTAAAGGTAATCACACCGGTCAGGCCAGCTTCAGCGGCATTTTGCTCGGCAATGGCAATCATGCGGCCATCACTATCAAAGCCCGAAATATCCAGCTCAATATCATAGTTGGCTTCCATTTCAGCAGCATCACGAACGGCTTGGATCAGGCTTTGATCTACCCAAGGCCAGGCTTCAAAGGCAAAGGAACGATTAAAGCCTGGGGCAATATTCATGCCAATCAAAGCGGCTTCAATACAAAAGGTGCCCGAACCACAAGTCGGGTCAACCAGCGGCTTATCCGGGAACCAATTGGTCAAAGCTAAAATAGCCGCCGCCATATTTTCCTTAATAGGCGCTCCGCCCTTAGCCACACGATAACCACGCTTAAACAAGCTAGAACCGCTGGTATCAATCATCAAAGTAGCTTTGTCCTTCACAAGCGAAACTTCAATATTAAAGGCTGCACCCGACTCTTGAAGGGGGACGCCTTCAGGGCGATGATAAACCTGCTGAAGCTTTCTGGCCACGGCCTTTTTAGTGATGGCCTGCACACTTGGTTCATTATGGAGCCTTGATTTGACACATTTGGCCTTGGTGATGGGAAAGGCTGCGCCCAAAGGGAGGTAGGCCTCCCAGTCTAGCTTGAAGACGCCTTGGAAAAGATCTTCGAAGGTTTTTGCTGGAAAAGTTCCTACGATAATTTTAATCCGATCAGCTGCGCGCAACCATAAATTAGTGGTGATGATAGCTCTGACATCCCCTGTAAAATAGACTTTACCGTTATCAACCTGGCAGTCATACCCTAAAGCACGGACCTCTTTGGCCACGACTGATTCAAGTCCGGCAGCAACAGTGGCAACAAGTTTAAATGTTTCTTTCATGTGATTACTTTCTCATTAAATAAAGCTAGCCAGAGCTAGCTTAACAACCTAATATGCAATTTTCTATAAGCCATGTTTTGTTCCAGAAATGACTAGGTCTCATTTCCTTCGATAATCATCTGTCTACTGTTTAAATAAACAGTCAGGATACCTTGTTCGTTTCCAAGTATCCCATGCCCCGACCAAAGTTTGGGTTGCTAGCTTGAGGGGTTTACCGCGTTCCATTTTTTACGTTTCCATAAAAACTCCGTCACTGTGGCACTTTCAGAGATACTATGGCATATCCTAAAACTTAGCCAGTTCTCCCGCCGTAATATTCTTAAACGAATATTCCTAGGCTTATTTGTTCGCCTAGCACAAACACTACCGGCATCACAGCCAGTGCTAGCATGGACTTTCCTCATAGTATGACAATACCATGCGATTATCCAAAAATTGCATTTCCTTTGTGATGAATTATTTATCAGCGATTTGTTTGCCAAAGACCTCTTTTTCTAAGCGGCTAATCCGCTTGAGAATATCAAAGTTAGTCGCTGATTGAGTGATACGTGTTGGCTGTGGCGCCATATTGGTCTCCATAGCCGAGGTTTGGCGTTCGGGTGGTGTTACCTTTTTCAAGCGTTCAATCTCAGCTTTTAAGGCTTCGTTTTCTGCAATATAAGCTTCATAGTCCTTGATAACGTTATCTAAGAACTCATCGACTTCTTTCTTGTCAAAACCGCGCATGCTGGTCTTAAACTCTTGTTCAAAAATGTCCTTAGGACTGTAAATAATACGTGCCATTCTATACTCTCCAACTAGTCATTCTAATTTTTTCAATATCACTATTATGATACAGAAAAAGATACTAAAAAGCAAGCCTAAAACAGACCGCTTGCTTAAAAAACGCTGACTATTCTTCTGCTATTTCATTTAGGCGATCAAAGGTTAAAAAGTGGGTAGTATAGCTAGTTTTGTCCTGTATATCCTTGATGAGATATTTTAGATTGGTTTCATTTTCTGGATCATAAAAGAGATAGGCTCCATCCGTATTATCAAGCAAAAAACGCTGGTGTTGCTGAAGTTGCGATGGATTTGTATAGGCAGGAAAACTATATTTGACAAAATCGGCTTGCTTAAAAAGGGTTAATTTTTCCTGATTGCTTTCTTTCCAATTAGCTCCCTGGTTTTCAAAAGCAAACAGTGTAGCTGTATTTATCGAATAATCAGATTGGAGACTAGTAACCTCTTCTAAAACCCAGTATTCAAAACCTAAATCACCTGTAAAGATAAACCAGTCTGCCCCTTCATCAATAAAGCGCAGCAGATCGCTTCTAATGGCCTTTTTTATGATGGTTATACGCGGGTCCTTATCTTTAAAAATACCGAGTTCAAAGCTACGATAACCTTTAATCAGAATTGCAGTCAATAGGTGTTGTCCTTTCAAAAAATATGATATAATAAAATGTGCTAAATTTCTCATTAAGTGAAACATGACAGGAGAATAATGGTTAATTATCCACATCATATTGTTCGTAAAAGAGAAAAAACAGTACAAAACCAACTGCCCAAAGCCAAAGTTGATTTTGCCAATCGTGGGATGTCCTTTGAGGCAGCGATTAATGCGACAAATGCCTATTATTTATCGCGTAACATCGCCGTCATCCATAAAAAACCTACTCCGATTCAAATCGTTAAGGTAGACTACCCCAAAAGAAGCAAGGCTAAAATTGTTGAAGCTTACTTTAGACAGGCTTCAACAACTGACTATTGTGGCGTCTACCAGGGGCACTACATTGATTTTGAAGCAAAAGAAACTCGTCAAAAAACAGCTATGCCGCTGAAAAATTTTCATTTGCATCAAATTGAACATATGGAGGCTGTTTTACAACAAGCAGGTATTTGTTTTGTTCTGTTACATTTTTCCACATTAAAGGAAACCTACTATTTGCCCGCACGAGCCCTGATTGATTATTATCAAATCGAGCAGGGAAATAAGTCCCTGCCACTTGATTATATCAAAAAGCACGGCTTTAAGATAACAATAGGAGCCTTTCCTCAGGTCCCTTATCTAGAAATTATTGAACAAAATTTATTAGGCGGTGATGACAATTAATAATCCAAAAACTCTCAAAATCCTTAAATATGTCTTGGCTGGGCTGGTTAGCCTGATTATTCTTAGTATTGTCCTTGGAGCATTGCTCTTTCTATTTTACATCAGTACAGCTCCAAAGCTATCTGAGAACTCACTTAAATCAACCAATTCAAGTTTAATTTATGATGCAAATAATAAATTAATTGCTGATTTGGGGTCAGAAAAACGCGAGAGTGTTACTGCTGATAGCATTCCACTCAATCTGGTCAACGCTATTACAGCAATTGAAGACAAACGGTTCTTTAAACACCGTGGTGTCGATTTGTATCGGATTATGGGAGCTGCCTGGCATAACTTGACTAGCTCAGGCACACAAGGGGGCTCAACTCTTGACCAGCAATTGATTAAGCTTGCCTATTTCTCCACCAAAGAATCTGACCAAACACTCAAGCGTAAGGCCCAAGAAGTTTGGTTAGCCTTGCAGATGGAGCGCCGATACACCAAAGAAGAAATTCTGACTTTTTATATCAATAAAGTCTACATGGGAAATGGCAACTACGGCATGCTGACTGCCGCTAAGGCTTATTATGGAAAAGATTTAAAAGATCTTTCTTATGCGCAGTTAGCCTTACTTGCTGGCATTCCTCAGGCGCCAACCCAGTACGATCCCTATAATCAACCTGAATCAGCGACTAATCGCCGCAACGTTGTCTTACAACAAATGTTTGCTGATGGTGATATTAGTAAGGCTCAATATGACAAAGCCATCAACACTCCAGTTACGGATGGACTGCAGCCGCTAAAAGCATCGGCTAGCTATCCTAAATACCTTGATAATTACTTAAAAGAAGTGATCAAGGATGTCCGCCTGCAAACCAATAAAGATATTTTCACATCTGGCTTAAAAGTCTATACGAATATTCAGCCAGATGCTCAACAGCGGCTCTTTGACATTTATAATTCTCATGACTATGTGGCCTACCCAGATAAGGACTTCCAGGTGGCCTCAACCATTATTGATGTTACAAATGGTCATGTTATCGCCCAATTAGGCGGACGTCATCAAGATACCAAAGTATCCTTTGGTACCAACCAGGCTGTCCTTACAGACCGTGACTGGGGCTCAACCATGAAGCCAATCACAGATTACGCACCAGCCATTGAATCAGGCGTCTATACCTCAACGGCACAATCCATCAATGACTCTGTCTACTACTGGCCGGATACAAATATCCAGCTCTATAACTGGGATCGTAGGTACAATGGCCTAATGACCATCCAAACTGCGATCATGCTCTCGCGTAACGTTCCAGCGGTTAAAGCACTCGAAGCGACCGGACTTGGTTATGCCAAATCATTCCTTAGCGATTTAGGCATTAACTACCCAGAATTGCATTATTCAAATGCTATTTCTAGTAATACAAGTAGCAGTGATCAAAAATATGGCGCTAGTAGCGAAAAGATGGCAGCAGCTTATGCCGCCTTCTCAAATGGTGGTCTCTACTACAAACCGCAGTACGTTAACAAGATTGAATTTAACGACGGAACGACAAAATCCTTTGATACCAAAGGAAAACGGGTCATGAAAGAAACAACTGCTTACATGATGACGGATATGTTAAAAACTGTTCTAACTTATGGTACAGGTATTGAGGCTCAGATTCCAGGTGTTATTCAAGCCGGAAAGACAGGGACATCCAACTACACCGATGATGAACTGACCAAAATCGGTAATAACTTTGGCCTTTATGTTGATTATGTTGGCACTATGGCCCCTGATGAAAACTTTGTCGGCTATACTAACAAATATGCCATGGCTGTTTGGACAGGGTACCGTAATCGCTTGATGCCAGTTTATGGGAATGGTTTAAAAATCGCCTCACTGGTTTATCGAAACATGATGTCTTACCTAACAGATGGCTATAGCGAAGATTGGATAATGCCTAGTGGCCTTTATCGCAGTGGTAATTACCTCTATCTCAATGGCGGTACCTATACCACTAATAACACCAACTCAAGTAGTGTCTATAATAATATTTATAATAACTCTTCCACTGCTGCTAGCAACAGTAGCAATACCCATGCTAAAGAAGCCGAAGATAGCACTAATAGTTCAAAGGATGATAGCAATGCTAGCAATGGCACAAACAGTGGAAATGGCTCAAATACACCAGTGCCTGGTGGAAACACTAACACTAGCCAAAATGGCACCACTAACCAAAACGGTCACTAAGTAAGCCAGCCAATCTCAGAGTTGTCTGTGAGAATGCAGAACGACTAAGCCAAAAAGAATTCAGTTTTAGAGCTGAATTCTTTTTTAGGACATTTTTTCATTGGGATACATGAGCTGAAATAGTAAGAAAAGACAGTTAGTTTTAGGAGACTAACTGTCTTTTTGCTTATTTCCAAAAATCATCAAATAAAGTGATCGGTAGATGACGCTTATGTTGACCTTTTAGCCACCAGGATTCAATGGTTGCTTGGGCTTTAGCACTTACCTGTTTCCCTTCTAGATAGTCATCAATGTCTTGATAGGAAACTCCAAGTGCTACTTCATCAGCTAGGCCAGGTCGCTCTTCCTCCAAGTCTGCAATCGGAACCTTTTCATAAAGGGCACGAGGGGCACCAAGCTTAGCAAGTAAAGCTTTGCCCTGCCGTTTATTAAGGCGAAAAAGCGGGAGGATGTCTGCTGCCCCATCACCGAATTTTGTAAAGAAACCAGTGACATTTTCAGCAGCATGGTCGGTACCAATCACAGCTCCCTTGGTCTGACCTGCTATGGCATATTGTGTAATCATACGTTGGCGGGCTTTGACATTTCCCTTGTTAAAATCAGAAATAACAAGCCCAGCTGCCTTGAGTGCTGCGACCTGGGCATCCACGGCTTGTTTAATATTAACGACCAATGTCTGATCTGGGGCAATGAAGTCTAAGGCTCTTTGGGCATCAGCCTCATCAGCCTGTACTCCGTAAGGGAGGCGTACGGCAATGAATTGGTAAGATGCATCGCCAGTTTCTTGACGGAGTTCTGCGATTGCCATTTGCGCTAGTTTGCCTGCTAGGGTTGAATCTTGGCCGCCAGATATTCCAAGCACATAAGTCTTAAGGAAAGGATGCTTGATAAGGTAGGATTTTAAAAAGTCCAGTGTTTTTCGTATTTCAAGGACAGGATCAACCTCTGGTTTGACTCCTAGTGTCCGAATAATGTCTTCTTGTAAACTCATTTGATCTCCCCATTCTTTAGATTTTCTTTGCGAATTTTATCAATTAGGGTCATCTTATTTTGCCAGACATCAAGTGCCAAATCAACGGGATAATCTTGAGGATTCAAGATGCGTTTGTATTCATCCCAAAGCTTATCAAACTCTTGGCGAGCGTAGGTTTTGATTTCTTGCAAACTAGGCAAGTCATAGACCAATTGTCCCTGATCAAAAATATCTACCAAGAGTGGCACCGCATCAAAATCACGGATGGTCTTATTAATATAGGTGTAGGTGGGATGAAACATCTCTAGTTCATCTAGTTGGGTAACATCTGTGTCGGTAAAGGTAATATAATCACCTTCTGATTTGCCTTTTTGCCGGCTGGTAATGCGCCATACTTGTTTTTTTCCTGGTGTAGAGACTTTCTCTGCATTGTTGGATAGCTTAATCGTATCACGCATGCTGCCATCTTCTTGTTCAATGGATACCAATTTATAAACGGCTCCTAGGGCTGGCTGGTTGTATGCCGTGATTAGCTTGGTGCCCACACCCCAAACATCAATTTTTGCTTTTTGCATTTTTAAGTTAAGGATGGTCATTTCATCAAGATCGTTGGAAGCATAGATTTTCGCCTCAGGAAAGCCTGCTTCATCTAGCTGCTGGCGAACTTTTTTTGACAGATAAGCCAAGTCGCCCGAATCCAGCCGAACCCCAAGGAAGTTAATGCTATCTCCTAGTTCTTTAGCAACCCTAATCGCTGTAGGCACACCCACGCGCAAGGTGTCATAGGTATCAACTAAAAAAACACAGTCCTTATGCGTATGTGCATAAGCTTTAAAGGCTTGGTAGTCATTGCCATAAGTTTGCACTAGCGAATGCGCATGCGTCCCAGAAACAGGAATATCAAAAAGTTTTCCTGCCCGTACATTACTGGTGGCATCTGCCCCACCAATTACTGCTGCTCGCGTTCCCCAGATGGCGGCGTCTAGCTCCTGGGCACGGCGTGTCCCAAATTCCAGCAAAGGCTCATCGTCAATCACAGAGCGAATCCGCGCAGCTTTAGTAGCAATCAGAGTCTGGAAGTTGACGATATTAAGTAAGGCTGTTTCAACCAGTTGGCACTGGCCAAGTGGCCCTTCCACTTGAACGATAGGCTCATTGGCAAAAACTAAATCACCTTCTTTTGCTGAGCGAACTGTTAAGGCCAATTTGAACTCCCGTAGATAGGCTAAAAAATCAGCCTTATAACCTAAATCCTGCAGGTAGGCTAAATCACTTTCTGTAAAACGCAGATTTTGTAAATAGGTAACAATCCGCTGTAAGCCTGCAAATACAGCATAGCCATTATCAAAAGGTTCTTTGCGAAAATAGAGCTCAAAGACTGCTTTTTTTTCATGAATCCCCTGATCAAAATAAACTTGCATCATATTAAGTTGATAGAGATCAGTATGAAGTGTGAGACTATCATCGTTGTACATGTATGGACTCCTTCTCATTATTGCTCTTATTATAACATAAAAGTATGATTAGCTTGACCGCTTAGCACTAAGACAGTATTACTTCCTTGTTTACTGATCTTGTCTTAACCGACTCCTTAAATGACCAGGGAATTATCTTAAAGCAAAAACTAGTCTTAGACCACAGCTAAAGACCCTAGCGTCGCAAGCAACCTTGACAATTGATAAACTTAGGATTTAGGCCACTCAGTGAGCTGGCTAGGCCCTACGATTAGGCTTGGGATAAAAAAAGAGGTTACCCAAACGGGACTAACCTCCAAAAATGAGATAAGGTGTTTCAATCACCGGGTTTATTTTTACATTGCAAAAAGCCCGCCCTTTGTTGCTAGTGGCTTAATCGCTTAATCCAATACCCTCTACAGTTCTACTGCTTTGCGCTTAAATTTCTTATTACAATAAATCCCAAAAACGATTATCCAGATACTTGCACCGATAGCCCCAATGTAGGTTGATTGTTGTAGGAACAAGGAAATAAAGACCAGAGCGAAAAAGGCCATGGTGATAGGTGAGAGCACCTGATAATAGGGCATGAGAAAGCCATCTGCCAAAAAATCAGCCGATTTTCGATAATTCCAGTGCGCCAGCATGGTAAGGACATAAATGGCAATATAGACTCCTGATGAGGAGGCTGCAATCAAACTAAAGGCATCTGAGATACCTGGAATGACACTGATCAGCGCAGAAATACCAATAATAAAACCTGAGCCAATAATTGCACGACTTGGCACACCTTGTCTTGATAGGGTATTGAATTTCAATCTATCCATCAAGCTAACCGGATATTCTGAGGCAATCTGGTAAAGATGGCGACCGGTAGAATAAAGGACCGAATTTAAAGCAGAAGCCGATGAGGTAAGCACGACAAAGTTAATCAAAGCCGCTGCCCATTTTATCCCTAATAATTGAAAAACCATCACAAAAGGAGATTTATCTACTGGTAAATCATACCAAGGGACAATGGCCATAATAGAAATCAAAGATCCTACATAAAAAACAATAATGCGAACCGGTATATCCTTGATTGCTTTTGGCAAAACCTTGCGTGGATTAACCGTTTCAGCAGTAGTAATACCTACAAATTCGATTGCTTGGTAGGCAAAGAAAACCATCTGAAATCCCATCAAAAATTTTAATTTTCCATTTGGAAAAAATGAAAAATGGCGTGTGATATTAGCAAGGCTAGCATGGCCTGTTGGTGTTTGAAAGCCTGTTAAAATCATAAAAATAGCTGTCGCAATCAGTGCTAAAATGGCTACAATTTTAATCATCGCAAACCAAAATTCAGTTTCTCCAAAAAATTTAACCGCAATCAGGTTGACCGATGACAAAATAATCAGGAAAACAATTTGAATCAGCCAGGAAGGCCAAGTCGGAAACCAATATTGCACATAGGTGCCAACTGCCGTAATATCAGCCATACCAATGAAAACTAAGGATAACCAGTAGGACAAGAGTGAAAAATGTCCCCAACCTGGACTTAGGTATTTGCTGATAAAGTTAATAAAGGTATGCTGATCAGGATCATAGTAGAGCATCTCACCGATAGCGCGCATCATCAAAAACATAAAGAAGCCTGTAATAATATAGACAAAAATAATAGATGGTCCCGTCAAGGCAATAGAGCGACCTGCCCCAAGAAATAAGCCAGTCCCGATGGTTCCTGCGATAGCTATCAGCTGAACATGGCGATTTTTTAAGCCACGCACCATTCCATTTTGTGATTCATTTGTTTCATGTGTCTGTTTGTTGGACATCATACACTCCATTCGCTAAAAATATAATTATTATACTCGTTTTTCAGAATATTTTCAACATTTGGTCGCAAGACCAGAGCAGTCAGATGACAAAAAGACAGTAAGCTTTTACTAATTAGATGGTTTTTCTTGATATCGTTATAATGCAGTTAGTTGTTCTGATAGGACTTATTCTTTAAATTCAGCTTGGTTATACCATAGTTGTTTCTCCCTCAAAAGACAAGAGTGCTGAGGAACAACAGCTATTTGGAAAAGGAATTAGCTGGAAGTGTATGGTGTGAACAAGAGGGAGCTAAGCGCAGCGTATTATGAAGAAAGTAAGGTCTAAACTTACAAAACCTCTCAGCAAACAGCAGCAGCAAGAACATTAGTTAAAGCACTCACCCTAGCCATAATAAGCTGTTAAAGTCCCAAAAACTCAATCAAAAAAACTGTATGACAGCAAGCTTTGTCAAGCAAAGTTGTCATGCAGTTATTAACATTTTTTAATTGGGATAAGTACTGTTCACCACTGTAAGCACTTATTTTCTTAGAGCTTAAGCGAAGTATTAGCTTTTTCAAAGTCTAAGAGAGCCAAATGATGGCAAGGGATTATGCAAACCTTATCACGTTACTAGTCATTTAGCTGTTGCAAATAGTGATAAACTCCCTGTCCAGCTATCGCCCCATCACCAACTGCCGTGGTAATTTGTCGAAGGTCCTTTTGTCGAACATCACCAACGGCAAAAATACCTGGCACAGTGGTCCTCATGTGATCATCTGTTTCAATCCAACCTTCCTCATTAGTGATGCCAAGATCCGCTACCATGGCTGTCACAGGTAAAAGGCCGACATAAATAAAGACTCCACCAAATGGGTGATTGCTGATTTGGCCAGTTTTCACGTTTTTTAACGTGACATTGGTGACCCTAGTAGCATTCCCTTGAATGTCATCAACAACCGAGTCCCAGATAAAGGAAATCTTGTCGTTGGCAAAGGCTCGTTCTTGTAAAATAGCTTGCGCGCGAAGCTGATCACGCCGGTGCACGACTGTTACCGATTTAGCAAACTGTGTCAAATAAACTGCTTCTTCAACTGCGGAATCTCCGCCACCCACAACCAATAAATCTTGGTTACGAAAGAAGGCCCCATCACAGACCGCGCAGTAAGAAACCCCTCGGCTGGTGTATTCTTCTTCACCTTTGGCACCAAGCACTTTATATTTAGAACCAGTGGCGATAATAAGGGTCTTAGCTTGATAGATATTATCTTCTGTGACGACTTCCTTGTAGCTTCCTTGGTCACGAACAGTTTGAACGATACCATATAAATGCTCCACCTGAAATTTCGCAAGAGGCTCAAACATTTTCATTGACAATTCTGGTCCTGTAATCTGGTCATAACCCGGATAATTTTCAATCTCAGAGGTGTTGTTCATTTGTCCACCAGGTGCACCTTGTTCCACAATAGCTACTTTAAGATTACTACGGGCCGCATACAAAGCCGCTGTCATCCCTGCAGGGCCTGACCCTACAATTAGCGTATCATACATATCATTCTCCTTTTTTATATCATGCTTTCATTGTAACAACGCCTGAATGATTATGCAATTTTTATGCCTTTCCTACTAGGAGAATACTCATAATGGCAAAGGATAAAATGGGGATTACTAATATAGTAATCAAAACCATGTCTAATAAAAAGGCCTGACGCTCTTGGGCTGTTTTATCTTTTTTTGTGCGCACCCGTACAAAAGTCCACAGGGCACAAATCGCTACCACTAAAAACGTTGCAATCAGTAACCCTTGTATATAAAGACTAAAAATTTGCTGTAACATATCTCACCTTCTCAGTAATCTCCCTTGCGAGCTTGCTTTTCTTACAAGAAAAAGTCTAGGAAATTCTAGACTTCTTCTATTATAGCAAAAAGTTAGCACTTAAAGAGCGGATTTGGTGTAGTTAGCAAAAAATTCTTTGGTTCTTTGCTCTTTTGGCTGCCGCATTAATTGCTGTGGGCTACCTTCTTCAATAATCTGTCCTTGGTCCAAAAAAAGGACGCGATCAGCTACTTGCTCGACAAAGGCCATGTCATGGCTGACCAAAATCATCGTCTGTCCTGCTTCAGCAGCTAATTGAATGGCCTTTTCAACCTCACTTACCAGCTCAGGATCTAAGGCAGAGGTGGGCTCGTCTAAGAGCAACACCTCAGGGGTCATAGCTAGCGCACGCGCTAAAGCAACACGCTGCTTTTGACCACCAGAGAGCTGCTTGGGATAGTAATTAGCCCGATCTGATAAACCAACTTTTGAAAGCTCTTTGCGGGCTATCTGAGTGGCTTCTTGATCGCTCATTTTCTTAACCACCAGCAAGCCTTCTTTGACATTTCCCAGAGCCGTCCGCCGCTCAAATAAATTGAATTGTTGAAAGACCATTGCTAATTTTCTGCGCAACTGCAAGATTTCTGGCTTGCTAATCTTTGCAAAATCAATGGTCATTTGACCAATGGTGATCTGGCCACTATCAGGCGCTTCCAGATAATTTAAACTCCTCAAGAAGGTCGATTTTCCTGCTCCAGAGGCGCCTACCAATGCAATGACTTCGCCTTTTTCAATGGTTAGGGAAATATCTTCTAAGACCTTATGCCCTGAAAATTGTTTTTGTAGATGGTTAATCGTTATCATACCAATTCGCCCCCTGCTCTTGTCTGTGGCTCTTCTTTTGGCACTGGAATGGCCATCTTGCGTTCAATGGCTCCTCCTGCTTGTTCAATGATAATACTAATGATCCAGTAAACAATCGCTACTGAGATATAACGCTCAAAATAACGGTAGTCTGCCCCACCTAAAATTTGCGCCTGAGCAAACATTTCCACAATCCCAGCGTTAAAAGCAAGTGAGGTTCCCTTTGTCAAGCCAATTAAACTATTAATCAAGGTTGGTGTGGCAATGACTGCGGCATTAGGAATGATTACCCGCTGGTAAACCTGCCGATTGGTCATCCCTAAGCTGCGCGCTGCCTCAATTTCGCCTTGTTGGACTGCTAAAATAGCTGCGCGAATGGTTTCACTCATATAAGCTGCTTCATTAAAAGCAAAGGCTGTAATCGCAAAAATGGCCGCTGGAATAGCATTAATATTCCAGTTGAGCTGATAGGTAAGATTTAAATACTTCAGAAATAAAGGAATCCCGTAGTAGGTTAACATCAGTTGCACTAAAATCGGAGTGCCGCGTAAAAAACTGACAAAGACCGCCTGAATGGGATATAAGACTGGTACGCGATTAATTTTGACTACTGCAAATAAGAGGCCCAGCAGCAAACCAACAAATGCCCCAGCAATGGTCAGACCAATTGTCAAGGGCAAGCGTTCAACAATGCTTGGGATGGCATCAAAAACAGCATGCCAGCTAAATAACTTGCCATGCGGCAGCCATTCAATAAGTTTGCTATACCAGGTCCAGTGGGCACCTGTTAATAATAGTGGCATAGTTATCCTTTCCTTTTCGAATATGCTTAGAATAAGGCATGGCCATTTGTTGGCCATTGTATTTGTATTTGCAAAGCCTAAAAGGCTTGCAATAGGGCTTAGCTCCTTGCTGATGCTAAGTTAAACTCCTTTTTAGCTTAACAGTCATTATAACAAAAGTAAAGTAATTCGCCCAATAGTGATTTTCTATCATCGTGATAAGCAAAGTCTATAAAAAAGAAGAAGACAAGCACAAAAACACTGAGTAATTGCCGGCTGAAACTCCCCGGAAATTACCGACTTGTCTTGGCAGGAGTTGCCGGCTAAAGTCGCCAAGCGTCAGCGGGCTGCCTCAGGAATTGTCGGCTAGCCTTGCTCTTAAAGCGCATGCTACAGCCGCTTTTTTGTCTACTAAACCTGGGATAACAAGGCTGCTTTTGCACTTTAAGAACGTTATGGTCTGTTATAGGCTGATTGTCACTCTTTTGGGGCTTGATTTTACTGTGACGTCATTAAAAAACTAGTAATTGCTTGCTGACAGAAGCACACTCAATAGAGAAACTAAAAACATCAAAAAACATCACTAAGATTGTTCTCCTAGTGATGTGTTTTTTCGCTCGTGAGTCATTTGTGGCCTTATCATTTCTAGCTCATTATCACCTGGAGTGGGTAAGGCCACCACCGCAGCAGGGTTTAGGGAGTAGACGCTGTTCATCTACTCGCATGCTTAGCACTCAGTTGTCAGTCATTGGCCAGCTACTACAGTTACACGGACATACGCTTGTGAGCACAAGGATTGCGTAGAGCTCTCAAGCAGACGAGGCCTCACCTGACTTTTTATGCTGCTAGCGATCAGCCAGACAAGGCATTCATTTGTTAGCTTATTAATTGACTGGCTGACTAGCAGTGCACTTGTTAACCGACTGGTTAATTTATTAACTAGCTGACTAGCTTGCTAACCGGGTCCACCTGCCCTTAAAAGCTTTGTTTTTTTGCTTTACGCTCAGCGCGTCCCTTGGCTCGTTCATTAGCACGGCGCTCACGCTTACGCTTTTCATCAACTTTCCACTGAATTTTCTTCTTATAGCCTGGTTTGACTTTTTTCTTTTTCTTTTTAACTAAGCCAAGCATCTCTGTATCTAATTTTTGATAGGATTTTTCGCGAGTTTGGCGGCGTTCCCGATCATAGGTGTCTTGGACTTCTCCGTTTTTTAAAACCTTTGGAACAAAGGTAATGCCCATTTTTTCGAGTTCTCTAATATCAGCATCATCACTTGGTTGATAAAAAGTAATAGCGGTGCCAGTCAAGCCATTGCGACCTGTTCGCCCGACGCGGTGAACAAAGAAAGAGAGGTCTGTGGGAACGGCGTCATTAATCACATGACTGACGCCTTCAATATCAATCCCACGCGCCGCCAAATCTGTGGCGACAATGTATTCAAAGTCGAGTTTTTTGACTTGGTTCATGATGCGTTTGCGCTCGCGCGGTGGAATACCACCATGGAGCTTAGCAACCTTTAAGCCATTACTGATGAGATAAGCATACAACTCATCAGCACGCTCTTTTGTATTGACAAACAGCATGGCCAAATAGGGCTGCATTGTCTTTAGGAGCTGTAATATTTGACTATTCTTATCACGACCCTTAGTAGAAATTAGCCAGTTATCAATGGTATCGGCAATAACCGTCTGCGTTTTAATCTGCTCAATCAAAGGATTGGATAAGTACTTTTTCAAGAAAGGCTGTAGTTTTTGAGGGATTGTTGCGGAGAAGACCAAGATCTGAACCGATTTGGGCAAGGCTGCCGCAATTTTATCCACTGTCTCCAAAAAGCCCATGTCGAGAGTCATATCTGCTTCATCAACGACAAAAGTCTTCGCTTTATAAATCGCCAGATCACCAGATTTAACCAAATCGTGAATACGTCCTGGTGTGCCAATAACCACATGGGGCTGGGCGTGTTTGAGTTTTTCAATTTGCCGCTGCTTGTCGGTCCCACCTACATAGTTAGCCAGACGTATTTCAGTCGGCGCATAGGCTGCAATTTGCCTAGCAGCTTCATAAATTTGCGTAGCTAGCTCCCGACTAGGGGCGGTAATGACGGCTTGGACATCTGGGCTGGCTTCATCTAGTTTCTCAAACAAGGGCAACAAGAAAGTATGTGTCTTCCCAGAACCTGTCTTGGATTCTCCGACAATATCTCGATTAGCCTTAATAAAAGGAATCAAGCGCTGTTGCACAGGGGTCGGTTCCACAAAATGGATGGCTGCTAAAGCCTCCTGAATATAGTGTTTAAAATGATAATCTTTAAATGACATAGGTACCTCTTTTCCTATTATACCACAAAGGGTGAACCAGGCAAAAAGCAGTGGCTAACCACTGCTTTAACCATCATAAATATAAAATAGCTAGAACTAGGGCACTTGCTGCTAGACCAAGTGTCCATAAGAAGGCATCCACTTGCCATTCCGACCAGCGACTAGCCTTGCCGCTTAAACCGCCAAGCTCTAAGTGATGATGAAAAGGTGTCATTCGAAAGATACGTCTTCCCTCACCAAATTTCTTTTTGGTATATTTGAAATAGGAAACTTGCATCATTACTGAAAGCGTCTCCAAAACATAGACAAATCCAATCACTAACAAGGTCCACTCTTGGTGGAGAGTGATGGAAATTGCAGCCAGCAAAGCACCCAGTGCTAAGCTCCCCACATCACCCATGAAGACCTTGGCTGGTTTGTGATTATAGAAGAAAAAGCCTATTAAACCACCAATCATTGCCCCAATAATCAGCAAAACATCAAACTGTTGTTGCACATAGGCGATAACGCCATAGGCAAGTAGGCTAATCACAACGGAGATGGAAGCTAGTCCATCAATGCCATCGGTTAAATTGACCGCATTGGAAAACCCAACTACCCAAAAAAGCACAAAGAAAACATAGAAAAAACCCAAGGGTATCTGGTAACCAAAAACATTCACGGCATTAGTCCCACTTGGCAAGACATGAATGAGATAAAATATCAAGCCACCAATAAGCTGCAGAGTCATCTTTTGGCCAGGCGTTAAGCCTTCATTCACTTGCCTAAAAATCTTTAGGAAATCATCTAAAAAACCGATAATTCCATAAATAAGTACTACAGAGAGCATTCCGGTTATTAAGCGAATTTCATGCCACTGAGTAAAATGCAATAAGCCAAGCACAAAGGCAGTCGTAATTGCGACGGCCAGAAAAACCGTGCCACCCATGGTTGGTGTTCCTGCTTTTGCTAAATGTTGTTTAACATCTTCATGCATTTGTTGGCCACCGATTTTTTTCAACTGATAGTAACGTATAAAAAATGGCATGGTAACAGCAGTCACAAGCAGGGAAACCATTGCGGCAACGATGGTTAAAAACATGTTAATCTCCTAGAGTTATTTTTATTTTTTTGAGTTTTTTCAGTGACGTACCCACAGTTACCGATTGGTTGGTCACTGTACCAGATTCAGAGCCTTTATATTCTATCTCAATATCCAGCCACTTAGCAAAGGTCTCGACATTTTTTTTCGTCCAGCCATACATATCTGGCAAGGTATCAAAATCATTCGTCAATAAGAGGATCTGCTGGTTTGCTGCCAGAGGTGTTCCTTTGGTAACTGAGGCTTTCTTAACTTTGGTCCCTGTACCTAGGACAATTGGTTGAACTAAGTTTCTTCGCAATTCATCTGATAGATTGCCAGGCTTACTGCCTTTGAGCTTTGGAGCCTGGTAGCTTGTTTCTTTTTGGCCCTTATCAGCCACTGGGCGTTTGAGGGTGTCTTGCATCAAATAGGCTTCTTCTAAGACAGGATTCACCACATCTTGCCAGAACATCCCACTCCAGTGCTGTGGTTGTTGCATTGTCACATACATGATAAAATCTGGATTGGTTGAAGGCACCATGGCAACAACTGAAAAGATATAATTGGTCTGGCCACCCTCTAAATAACCACTCCCATCGTCAGCTGCAATTTGGGCCGTTCCTGATTTTACCGCGATAGGTAGATTACCAACCTTGATGATTGGTCCAGAACCTGGCGCATATAGGGTTCCGTATACAGGATCAGTTCCAACAGTTACCATATAGTCTCTGGTTTCACTGGCTGCTTTTTTCGATACTGGCTTGCCCACAACTTCTTTTGCCGCTGTGCGGTAAGAGGCGGTATTAGGGTCATAGATTTGACTGATAAATTGTGGCTCTAGCATGACACCATTGTTAGAGATGGCTGAAAAAGCTCGCAACATCTGGATCTGTGTCACACCAATCCCCTGACCAAAGGCACTCATCGCTCTGGTCACTACATTGTTTGACGGAAAAATACCGGCTTCTTCATCTCCTGTTCCAAAACGAGTTGGAAAGCCAAAGCGGAATTTAGTCAGGTAATCCAACCAAACTTTATCTCCCATTTTTTGTTCCAATTTGGTTAAGCCAACGTTACTAGAATAGGCAAATCCTTGGGCATAGGTCATATACTGCCCAGTCGAGACTCCTTCGTTGATAGCCCAGTCCTGAATAGTTGCATCGGCAATCGTAATCCCGTTAGCATTAGAGAACACTTCATTTGGTTTAAAGACACCCTTATCAATAGCAGAAGCTAAGGTCATAACCTTCATGGTGGAACCTGGCTCAAAGTTGGTTTGGTAAAGTGCGCTTTTCCAGTTGTAGTTCTTATTGTTAAGACCTTCTAGGGTGTCGGCATTATAGCTGGGCCGCTGGGAGGTGGCTAAAATTTCGCCTGTCTTAGCATTAACCAGGGTGGCGCTAGCCAAGACCCCTTTGGATTTATTCTGAAATACATCCATCTTGGTTTCCAAAAAGGTCTGAATGGGTTCAGAAATGGTCGTATAAATATCCTTGCCATCAATTGGTTTTTGAACAGTCTTGCCCGTCCCAAGGAGCGTATTTCCTTTTTTATCTTTTTCGTAGGTAATAATGCCATCTCGACCAGCCAAGAGTTTGTTAAGGGAAGATTCTAGACCTGTTTTTCCCACTAAACTTTTTGAGCCATCTTTATTTTCATGTAAAGAGGCTAGGCCGATAAATTCTGAAGCAAAGGTGCCATTAGGATACATACGACCAGGACTTGGGGTGAAGGCCACGCCTTTGATACTAGCTTTTTCCATTTCCGTTCGGATCTTAGTCATCTTGCTATAGGAAATATTAGAGCCAGACGTGCCAAAAGAAACCTGAAACAAGCCCTTTTGCTTGAGCTGCTTTAAGACCAATTGCTTTTTGATACCTAATTGGCTATTTAAAATCTGCGCAACCTCTTGGTATTGCGACGGTTGAACATATAATTTTTCACCTGTCGCTGAAACAAAGGATTTATTTAAAATGGCATAGATGCTATAGGTTGTAGAGTCTACAGCAATGGCTACACCGTTACGATCATAAATAGTCCCACGTTTGGCTTGGACATTAACGGTTTCTTGGTAGACATTGCGCGCGCCCTTGGACAAATTAACGCCAAATTTTCGGTCCGTCCCAATAATGATGACAAAATTAATAATGAAGACAAAAAAGATAAAAATGGTTAAAATCATCAAATTTTGTCCCACATGAATCCGATTTTTGACGGGTGATTTGCGATCACGAACGACGTAATCTAGGAAATAACCTTGCAATTTTCTCATCGATTACTCTACCTTTTTAATGTTATTAGTTTGATTACTCAATCCTGCCTTGCTGGCAATATCCACAATTCGATCCCGCCGTGTCAATTCATTAACCTCTTGCTTGGCGTTGTTGAGTTCTGTTTTTTTATCACTAATTTGACTATTGAGAGCTGTAATGTCTTGTTGCATTTGCAGCCTACGGCTTTGCAGATAAATAATACTTACTGCCATGGTAATGGAAGTGATAATAATAGCTGCATAAAAAGCCTTCTCAATCCGAGAGAAAGTTTTTATCCGCTTTTGTAAAACAGTTGAAACCGCTTGGGTCTTTTTTTCATTTATCATAGTCGTTAATTTCGTACTTTCTGTGCAACACGCAATTTAGCAGAGTGTGCACGGTTATTAGCTGCTAATTCTTCAGCGCCGGGTAAGATGGGCTTGCGCGTTACCACTTGGAATGTTGGTTTTAAGTCATCGGGGATAAAAGGCAGTCCCTTAGGGACATCTACATGACTTCTTTCTTTAAACAATTGCTTGGTTAAGCGATCCTCTAGGGAATGAAAAGTAATCACCGCAATGCGCCCATTGACAGCTAAGAGATCCATAGCCTGCTGAATAGAGTCCTGCGCTGCTCCTAATTCATCATTGACTTCAATACGAATGGCTTGAAAGATCTGCTTGGCTGGATGCCCCTTCTTCTTTAATTCTTTTGCTGGTTTGGCAGACTTAATTAATTCTGCCAATTCAGTCGTGGTTTCGATTGGTTTTTTGCTTCTTGCTTGCTCAATGTTACGCGCAATGGACTTGGAAAATTTATCTTCGCCATAACGGAAAAACAGGCGAACCAGCTCCTGATAGCTATAAGTATTGACAACCTGATAGGCCGTTAAGGGAGCCTCACGGTCCATCCGCATATCAAGCGGCGCATCTTGTTTATAGGAAAAGCCGCGGGCTCGCTCATCCAGCTGAGGACTAGAAACCCCTAAATCATAAAGAATTCCATCAATGGTGGTCACACCACGTTCTAATAATTGGGCTTTTAAGTCTCGAAAGTTAGCTTTAATAAAGGTTACTTGACCTTTAGCCACAAACTCAGCTAAGCGCACTTTGGCGTGATCAATGGCTTTTTGATCTTGATCAAAACAAAATAGGTGTCCTTTTTCGTTCAATTGGGACAACAAATAAGCCGAATGACCTGCTCCACCTAGCGTTGCATCAACGTAGATACCATCTGGCTTGATCTGGAGCATGTCAACAGTTTCCTGTAAAAGGACAGTTATATGATGAAAATCTTTAGTCATAGCTTTAATTCTACCACATTTTATAGTTTTAGAAAACCAAAAGTCAAGGCGAATCATTCCCGTAGTTAATATTGTTGTCCAATTTGTTATAGTCCAAAGGGAGATAATAATGACTTTCCTTGTCTTAACAATTGCTCAACAATATTCACTGATGCCCTTTCTTCCAATTAAATGCAAAAAAGGGCGAAATAACCCCTTGTTTATGTGGTGATTTTTTTGAACCAGTTAAACTACCCAGCTCGCAAGGTGAGTCCTTGTCCCTGACTTGGCTTTCCTTAAGGCAAAGCCGAGCATGACTAAAAAGCTCATGGCAACAGCTAAACTCATCTTCTTTAACCCTCGAATAGTATGGGTCTCAAACCTAAAGTCTCTGTCTAATCGTCCATTCACTCGCTCCACAGCTATTCGCTTCCTGTATAGCCTCTTGAACTTCTTACTATCTCGCGCTACTTGATTAAAGATAATCGGTTCAACACATCGTTTTAAACGAAAAATACAGTTATCTTGATACTTAGGGTGAAAACCATATCGTAAACTATCACTAGAAGAATCATAGCCCTTGTACATGAGCTGAATCGCTTGGCCTCTATCATCTACCCAAAACACTTCTCCTGATTGGTTATAAATCAAATCGGTATCCAAATATTGCCTAGTGCCATTCTCTTTCCACTTATGTGGGTTATCAATGATTGTGACGATATGAGCCTCCTCCAAAAGAGCTTGAAGAGGGCTGCCACTGTAGCCTTTGTCTGCCATTAGGTACTTCCCTTTTTCAAGCGTCATTGGACTGAGGTTCCTGATGAGCTCTTTCGCAACCGTTGGTTCCCCTTTTGAGGCTGGTGTTACTCTCCAAGCCACAGGTAATTCATAGGTCGTATCAACGATAAGATGACAACGATAGCCATAATGGGTTTCTTTAGTTACCATCCCATTTTTATGAGGGCACTGTTTGATTCCACTATCGGCATCTAAATCGGCACGCTTATCTTTCTTTTTCTTATATTTACCATAAGGACTAGCATAGCTATCTATGAATTTACCATCTAAGGCCAAGTTAACACCGAAATTAGGAAGAAGGTCATATAGTTCAGATATGCCAGATAATACCCAGTCCTCAATATCAGGGCAGACCTCTTCCAAGTCCTGGATGAAACGGGAATAAGCAGATTTAGAGGGGGCATGGACTAGTTTTATCGTCCCATTTTTCAATTTAACCCCGTGGGTTTCAAAGCCACAGATTTGACGTAGTTGACTATTCATATTAAGCTGACGAATCAACTGTTGATCGGTTTCCAATTGAAGAACTATTTTAGCAATATAGGCAATGAAATAGGACTGGATGGTGTAATCTTTTCGACCATGTTTTCGTTTGGCTTCTAACTGGTCAAAGAAATCCGTTTCTGGAAGACCATCTAATACCATCAAAATTTTTTCCAAATCACCCAGTTCCTGATCTTCAAAAAGGTTAAGCTGTGTTATAATTTTCATAGTGAGACCTCGTTAATAGAGATTTTTGCTTAAAACTATTATAACGCTTTGACGTTTCATTGAGGCTCACAAAAGGGAAAAATCGCTACTTAACGTGGCGATTTTTCTTTTTGAGGGTTTGAAAAGCTATGATGGCTATGGAATAACTAACTACGGGAATGATTCAAGGCCGCACTGCTGGTCCTTGGGTCAAGCATGTCCGCACCCCATACAAAAAGGGCCAGGCAGCCAAGCTACCAAACCCATTACCAGAATTCTTTTGTGCTAATCGTTTCTGATCCCATCACAGTCTGTGATAAAGCACTAGGTTCAGTTAGTGAGCCTCTGAGTCTAGGCCTTGTGCTAGCTGCTTCCAAAACTTGTGATGCAAAAATAGTTGCACAGCAATTGCTATGCCCAACATCAAAAGGATCGTTAAGCTATTAATCAATAGGGTTTGCTGGGTGACTATAGAAAGCATAACCACGCCTCCTAATAAGCCTCCACCAATAAGGACAGCACCCAACATTATTCCCATAAATAGCCACTGATTGCCCTGCTGTGTGAACAATTCAGTGACATTTTGCCAATTGAGATTAAGGTTTTTGTAATCGCGTCGATAGAAGATTTGCCCCATCAAGGCACTGCTGAGCAGGTAAGCCAGCATAAAGCTTAGAAAAATAGGGGCATTAAAGTGAAATAGGCTTACCTCAAGGATCAGAAACAACAAGACAGGAACACCAATTTGTAAGAGGAGCAGGGAGAAGAATTTTCCCTGTAAAAATGACTTCATCGAGACAGGTAAACTCTTGATATAGTTGAAATTTTCTTTTTCCAGGGAAATACCTACCCCGACAAAGGTTGTTGGTAGCGTGGTTATTCCCCCTACGGTAATGCCAGCTAAGGCAGCTGCTCCAAAGTAATCAGCGGTTATAAAATGACCAATCGTTCTTGCATTCATAAAAAGCGGCATAAATAAGGAAGCTAGCATAAATAGAGGAAGCAAAAAAGTCTGACTCAATAAGGTTGGATCCTGCACAGTGGCAACGTGGTGCTTGAACCAAACCATTACCAAATGGTCCTTGTTTGTAATCGTCTGCCAATTAGACTTACTTGGCTTTTTAGCTGATTGCTTTTGTTGGTAAAGGGCTTCGTTGTAATAATTTGGAATGACTTTCCAATAAAGGTAAGCTGCCAAAGCAAACGTCAAAGCAAGCGGTGCCCAAAAATGCAGTAAACTAGCCTGCGACAAGGGGGCTTGAACCACGTGGTAGAAGCCTGCAAAGTAAGGAACCAAAGGCTGATCACTCAACTGATCGCCCACTGCCATCCGCTGGGTGTTCACAATGTTTAGATAAAGGAGCAACCCAAAGGCACCTAAACTTGAAAAGAAAATCAAGGCAGTAGCAATGAGCTTACGATGCCGACTACGAACGATAATGTGCCCAACCAAAGCGGTCAAAATAAGTGATAAGACTAAGCTTGAACCTAAAATGATGGCAAACATCATCAGGGCTAAAAAGATAGCTAAAGGCCCCGCCAGCATTTGCCAGTAAGCAATGATAAAGAGGGGAAAGAGCGGCATCAAAAACAGTGTCCCCATCCCAAGCGAGGCAACGACCTTGGCCAGATA
This sequence comes from Streptococcus halichoeri, assembly GCF_019774635.1. NCBI lineage: Bacteria > Bacillati > Bacillota > Bacilli > Lactobacillales > Streptococcaceae > Streptococcus > Streptococcus halichoeri. The sequence goes on along the minus strand of NZ_CP081502.1, from coordinate 900,230 downwards.
GATTTCGACCGGGCGAATCGGCAAAGGCACATAGCCTTTAATATCTCTACTGTCATAAAAAACTGAGTACATGGCTGTAAAGCAGCTAACCGTCGCCATGACAAAGAATAAGGCAAGGTAGAAGGAAAAATAGCCCGGATAATGCTTAAAATTAACACCCATAAACATATAGATGTAAACCAGCAAGAAAGAGAGGGAGAGGAAAGCTTGACCGCGCAGCATACTAGCATAAGCATGAAAATTTTCCTTGGGCTTTTTTTCCTGCTTGCGCCTAAGGCTATGGAGTGCTGATGGGTTGGAATAAAGAATATTGATCTTAATAAGTTCCCAAATAATGGACCAACGAATCATCCTACACCTCCTTTTGCTGTTGCCGCCCAGCCAAACTCAAGTAAATCTCCTCTAAGTCCTTGCCTGGATGCTCACGTTGTAGATCTTCCATGCTACCTAAAAAGATGACTTTGCCTTTTTTTAGAATAGCAAAGCGGTCACAAATTTGCTCTGCCACTGCTAGGACATGGGTGGACAGCAAGACGATTTTCCCCTGATCGGCGTGCTTGCGCATTAATTGCTTCAAGTCAAAGGCTGCTTGAGGATCTAAACCAGTCAATGGTTCATCAAGCACCCAGATGTCAGGATTGGATAAAAGGGCACCAATAACAATTGTTTTTTGTCGCATCCCATGTGAGAAACTCTCAATAGTCTGGTGCAGGTCATCTTGTATATCAAACAAGTGACTTAGGCTATCAATACGCTCACGAGCATGCTCGCTATCAACTCTGTAAATCTTTGCAAGAAAGTGCCAATATTCCAAAGCTGTCAGGTTGAGGAAAAGGTCTGGTGAGTCAGGCACATAACCAATCTTTTGTTTGATTTGCTCACGATGCTCACTCAGCGCTTGGCCATCAACGATGACTTCACCATAACTCGCTGCAATTTGTGAGGTTAAAATACTAAGGCTAGTGGTTTTACCGGCACCATTATGCCCTAATAATCCAAAAATCTCCCCGTTTTGAATTCTTAAATTGAGATCACTTAAGGCCTCTTTGTCACCATAGAGTTTTGAAACATGTTGAAAGTCAATCATAGCTACTCCTTTTTTCCTGAAGACACGTAAAGCATGCGTTGTATTTCTTTTCTAATACAATCTTTTTTATTCATCTTAATAGATTCTCTTCATCTTGTCAAGCCTGGTTCAAGCTCTCCTCGTCCGGTTGAAAACCAGTTCAAAAAAGAAGAGCCAAAGCCCTTCTTTTGATCTTTATAATGATTTGAAAAGAGCAAGGGCATTGGCGGTGGTAAAGCCGTACTCTTCAAAAATGCGGTTGCCTGGTGCTGAAGCTCCCCAAGTATCAATGGTTAGGGTCTTACCAGCAAGGCCGACGTATTTGGCCCAACCAAAGCTTGAGCCTGCTTCGATGGCTAGACGTTTGGTCACTGCTGCTGGTAAAATGCTTTCTTTATAGGCTGCTGATTGCTCATCAAAGATATTTTGGGACGGCATCGAAACGACCCGCACATGGATGCCTTCTACTTCAAGCGCTGCTTGGGTATCAAGGGCCAATTTCACTTCGGATCCTGTCGCAATCAAGATACCATCAAGCTCGCCTTTAGCTTCTGATAAGACATAAGCTCCTTTGTTCAGACCAGCTTCAGCCAATTCCTTAGTGCCTTCAAGCACAGGTAAATTTTGCCGGGTCAAGACCAACATGGTAGGCCGGTCTGTTTCAGCCAAGGCGCGCTTCCAGGCGGCATTGGTTTCATTGCCATCTGCTGGGCGAATCACATTTAGATTTGGCATCGAACGCACCGAAGCTAATTGCTCAATAGGCTCATGAGTAGGGCCATCTTCACCAACTGCAATAGAATCATGGGTCATGACATAAACCGTTGGGAGTTTTTGCAGCGCAGCCATCCGCACCGCAGGAAGCAGATAGTTAGAAAAGACAAAGAATGTTCCGCCGTAAACTCTGGTTCCGCCGTGGAGGGCAATCCCATTCATCGCAGCTGCCATGGCAAATTCGCGTACCCCAAACCAGATATTGCGGCCTACATAGTGGCCAGGTTGGAAGTCCGTTTCTGCTTTGACCATAGTGTTGTTAGAAGCTGATAGGTCAGCTGAACCACCCCAAAAGCTGGCCACTTGTTCAGAAATCTGCTGGATGGCTTCTTGACTGGTCACCCGGCTAGCCTTGGATGTGCCCAGCTCATGCGCAGCTAATTCTACCGACAAGGCCTCATTGGCAAAAGCAGCTTGGTAAGCTTGGGCCAATTCTGGGTAGGCTGCTTGGTACTTGTTAAAGAGAGCATTCCACTCAGCCTCGGCTTTGGCACCGCGTGCTTGCAGGCCTTGGGCAAAACGCTCTTTGACAGCTTCAGGGACAACGAAATCATCGTAGGTCCATTGGTAGGATTGCTTTGCAAAGGCGATGCCTTCTGGTCCTAGTGGTGCGCCATGGACAGCAGATGTTCCTTGTTTTTGCGCTCCAAAGCCGATAATTGTCTTGACTTCGATGATACTTGGTTTAGTGCTCTCAGCCTTGGCTGCTTCGATGGCTTGGGCAATGGCTTTTAGGTCATTTCCATCTTCTACCAGGATGTGTTGCCAGCCATAAGCTTCAAAGCGACCTTTCACATCTTCTGTAAAGGCCATGGATGTTGGCCCATCTAAGGAAATGTCATTTGAATCGTAAAGCAAGATCAGTTTCCCCAATTTCAAATGGCCAGCTAAGCTAGCGGCTTCTTGGCTAACGCCCTCCATCAAGTCGCCGTCACCATTAAGAGCAAAGGTATAGTGGTTGACAATCTCATAGCCAGGTTTGTTATATTTGGCAGCCAGATGAGCTTCAGCCATGGCCATTCCCACAGCATTTGCGATCCCTTGACCTAAAGGTCCTGTGGTTGCCTCAACACCATCGGTATGGTTGACCTCTGGGTGGCCAGGTGTTTTAGAACCCCATTGGCGAAACTGCTTTAAGTCTTCTATTGTGACATCATATCCTGCTAAATGCAAAAGGCTATATAACATGGCACTACCGTGGCCAGCTGATAAGACAAATCGGTCACGATTGGTCCAATTCCGGCTTGTTTTAGGATTACAATTCATGAAATGATTCCATAGCACATAAGCCATCGGCGCGGATCCCATCGGAAGGCCAGGATGCCCTGAATTAGCCGCCTGAATGGCATCCATAGAAAGCGTGCGGACAGTAGTTACTGCCAACTGATCGACTGCATCAAATGTCATAAGTAAAACCTTTCTGTTATTCCCTATTAAAAATACAACGTTTTTACGTTTTCTATTGTATCATAAAAAGCCCCTTAGTCTTTCATAAAATCATGAATTCACCAAAAATTCATCCTTGAGAGACACTTATCTGACAGCTATGTAATCACTTACATCAATTGGCTTTTTTGATGTGTCGTGGTGTTTTAAGCTTTTTTGCTAAATCGTTAAGCACTTCACGATCTTCTTCATATCCTCTTACGAGTGCCAAAGTCCTATTTTAATGTTTTAAAGGCTGCCCAGTCTTTCATGAATTGCTCAAGACCACTAGTGGTCAAGGGATGGGCGACCATTTTACTAAATACCGCATCAGGAATAGTGGCAATATCTGAACCTAGCCGAGCAACAGCTTCGACCTGAGCAGCATTACGAATACTTGCCGAAATGATCTCGCTCTTAAAGCCATAATGATCAATAATCTGACGTAAATCAGCAATTAGCTGATAAGGATCAGAGCCAATGTCTTCTAGGCGACCAATAAACGGACTGATGTAAGTAGCACCAGCCTTCATCGCCATGAGACCTTGAGAAGCAGTAAAAATAAGCGTGACATTCGTCTTGATACCTTCTTTGGCTAATTGGTGCGTCGCCTTTAAGCCCGCTTTAGTCATGGGAATTTTGACAACTACCTGGTCATGCCACTGCGCAATGTTTCTCGCTTGCTCAACCATCTCATCAGTGGTCAGACCGGTTACTTCCGCACTGACGGGACCATCAACTATCTGACAGATCTCTTTGATCTGGGTCTCAAAATCGCACCCCTCACGAGAAATAATAGTCGGGTTGGTTGTCACCCCATCAACTAGACCAAGTTCCGTAATCGCTTTGATGGCTTCAACATTTGCAGTATCTAAGAAAAATTTCATCTTTACCCTCCTTTGAAACTATGTTTTAGAAAATACCAGCTAAAAAAAGCCCTTTTCTCTACAGGTATTGCTCCCAAAGTATACCAAGGAAATGCAGGCATCAAAAGTCCAAGTCTTACACACTTTTCTGTGCAAAGTTAGACTTGTTTTTAGCTAACTTCAACCTAGCACTGACTAGGACGTTAAAAAAGCAGGCTTAGGGTTTGGCCTGCTGCTATGCTTACGAGTTACTATCTGGCTGGGCAAATAATTGAGTTGCTTTAATGGCTTGTTTCCAACCTTGATAGAGTTTTTCTCTGCGATCTAGCGGCATCTGAGCTCTAAAAAGCCGACCAGTCGCATTTAATTCTTTGAGCGCAGCCAAATCCGGCCAATAACCAACTGCAAGGCCAGCTAAAAAGGCTGCTCCCAGGGCAGTAGTCTCCAAATTTCTCGCCCTAGCTATATCAATGCCTAGGATGTCTGCTTGAAATTGCATGAGGTAGTTATTCATCGCTGCTCCGCCATCTACCCGTAGCTGGGGAATGGTCATGCCAGAATCTACCGTCATGGTATCAAGCACATCGCGGACTTGATAAGCAATGGCTTGGAGGGTCGCCTTAACAAAGTCGGCTTTGGTGCTTCCTCTGGTTAAGCCAAAGACAGCACCACGCGCATCAGAATCCCAGTAGGGCGCCCCAAGGCCCGTAAAGGCAGGCACCACGTAAATATCATCTGAGCTGGTGGCTGAGTAAGCGAGAGTCTCAGAGTCACTGGCTGTATCCACCATCCTAAGCCCATCGCGCAGCCATTGCACCGCACTACCAGCAATAAAAATCGAACCTTCTAAAGCATAGTGGATCTGCCCATTAATACCGTAGCCAATCGTTGTCAGCAAGTTATTGGAAGATAACTGCATGGTCTGGCCAGTATTCATAATGATAAAGGAGCCCGTTCCATAGGTGTTTTTAATCATGCCCGGCTCAAAAGCCAGCTGGCCAAAAAGCGCTGCTTGTTGATCGCCTGCCATCCCAGCAATGGGAACCTCGCCACCATAAAAATGAAAGGGAGCTGTCTTGCCATAGATCTCTGAATTGGAGCGGACTTGTGGCAACATGATCTTGGGAATATTTAATAAAGCTAAAATCTCATCATCCCAGTCTAAGTCCTTGATGTTAAACAACATAGTCCTAGCGGCATTGGTATAATCGGTGACATGGACAGCACCGTCTGTCAACTTCCAGACCAACCAGGTATCAATGGTGCCAAAGAGCAAGTCCCCACGTTCTGCGCGCGCCTGCGCGCCTGGTACCTGATCAAGAATCCAGCGAACCTTGGTCGCTGAAAAGTAGGCATCAATGACCAGGCCAGTTTTACGATGAATCATCGCTGTGTGTCCGGCTTCTTTGAGCTGATTGGCAATATCTGCGGTTTGCCGCGACTGCCACACTATAGCATTATAAATAGGCTTCCCCGTTGTTTTATCCCAGACCACGGTGGTTTCTCGCTGATTGGTAATACCGATGGCCTCGATTTGTCCAGGTTTAATGCTTGATTCAATAAACACATCTGCAATGACCGATTGGACAGAATTCCAAATCTGATGCGGGTCATGTTCAACCCAGCCAGCATGTGGGAACAGTTGGGGGAATTCCTTTTGGCTACTACTAATTTTCTCACCTTGATGGTTAAAAATAATTGCTCTAGAACTTGTCGTTCCTTGGTCAATCGCCATGATGTAGGTCTCTTGTACCATTTTACTCCTCCTAAAAAATGGGGTTTGGGGTTGTCTGTTTCTACTATTATACCCAAATTCAGATCAAAAGCCTGCCAGAAAACCTGACTTTACCCCAAAAAACATTCTTTTAGACCAGTTGGACCACAGCTACTGATGTGCTCAGTCAGCTATTCACTTACTCCCTACAGATAAGAAAAAGCCGCCTCTAGCTCAAACAAACAGTGCTTGGTGGATTGCTTAAGCTTTTCAACGACAACAAAAAAGAAAGCCAAAGCTGGCTTAATGCCTACTTGACTTTCTTAGCTTGGCTGGCTTTGTGCTCGTAACCTGTAAGCTGTAGCTGGGCCAAGCAGGACTTACTGCCAAACAAGGCCACGGTCCCATGGCCAAGCCTAGTTCCTGCTTCTTTGCATTAGGAATTGGGATCATCCAAGCTACGGCCATGTAGCCCTTTTTCCCTTTGCACTTGGCGGAGCTTTTCTGGGGTAACGTCATTGCCTGCTTCATCTACTAATTTGATGCCTTCAACGTGATGGCGTACGGAGCGACGAAAACCTTCTATGTATTCTTCACGCAGCTTGGCTTGTTCCACTTTTTCTGGACCAGTGAGGCCGACGGTTTTTTTCTTTTTAGCAAGTTCGTTAATACGTTCGATTTTTTTAGGATCCATTTATTCTTACCGATCTGGGCTTAAGGCTGTTTTTCCTCGGCTTAACAAGGTTTAGCAAGCACTAAGTGTGACCTTTGGCCCTTTTTCCTTTCTCCTGTATTGCAGTGATGGGTAGGCTTGCAGCGTCTTTTCAAGCCTAGCCGCCAAGTTGACAATGCTTATTTTGAATTTAAGAGATTAAAGGCTGCAACCTTTTTTGCTTTTGCCACTAGGCTAGCAAGCAGAGCCAGACGATTGTTTTTGACTTGCTCATCATCGGCCATTACCATCGTCTGGTCAAAGAAAGCATCAATCACCGAACTTAGGGCAAATAATTGGGTCACATTTGCTGCCATGTCATCGCGCAAATCAAGAGCAGCGACAGCTTGATACAAGTCGGCTTCAGCGGCATTTTCAAAGAGGTCTGGTTGCACACTGATAGCTGCGTCAGCTTTTTGTGCCAAGTTAAAGACTCTAGATAGGCTCTCGATGGCTCCTTTGTAGTCAGCTTCTTTACTCTTTTGGGCAAGGGCTGCGCTGGCTGCTAGCATGAGACGGACCACATAGGTGTCAGAGGCAAGAACAGCTGTGCGAATGTCTTTAGCAATGGTTGGGGCCATCATCTTTTCAATCCGTCCAGCAATAAAATCCATGACTTCTGCCTGATGCGCATAGGTTAGACTGTCAAAAGACAGGCTATAGAGATGGGCAATTAGCTCATCCAAGGCAATATCCCAGCCAAAGGCTTCCAGAATGCGGACAATCCCCTGGGTAGCTCGGCGTAGCGCATAGGGGTCATTAGAGCCACTTGGAATCAAGTCAACACTAAAGAAGGCTAGCAACGTATCGAGTTTATCAGCTAGGGCCAGCACTGCACCGACCTTTGTCTCTGGCAGAGCACCTTCTGCTGAGCTTGGTAGATAGTGCTCGCGGATAGCGATGGCTACTGCTGGGTCTTCACCAGCCAGTAAGGCGTATTTTTCACCCATAACGCCTTGCAATTCGTCAAATTCATCAACCATGCCCGTCAAGAGGTCAAATTTGTAAATCTCAGCTGCACGCAAAAGCGCAGTCTGCTCAGTTTTTGACAAGTCAGCTTGTTGAGCTAAGTATTGGGCAATCAGCTTGGTCCGCTCCATATGCTCAGCCAAAGACCCGATCTTTTCATGGAAGGTCACCTGGTTTAATTTGGCAACTAAATCAGCAATCTGGAGTTTTTGGTCTTCTTGCCAAAAGAATTCGCCGTCTTCAAGCCGGGCAACCAAGACCTTTTCATTTCCCTTAATCACATTTTCAATGTGCTCAGCATTCCCATTGCGCACTGAAACAAAGTTAGGCAAGAGTTTGCCAGCCTGGTTGCGCACAACAAAGTAACGCTGGTGATTTTTCATAGACGTTACCAGCACTTCCTCAGGCACATCCAGGTATTTAGGATCAAAGCTGCCCAAAAAAGCAGTTGGATACTCCACTAAATTAAGTACTTCGTTTAGTAAATCAGGATCAATCTCCACCTTAATCTGATGTTGTGCTTCAATCGCCTTGATTTGATCCAAAATCATTTGCTGGCGTTCCTTAGCATCAGTAATGACAAATTGCTGGCGCAGGTCATCTTGGTAGGAATTGGCTGAAGCAATCGGCGTCTCTGTCCCTAAGAAACGATGGCCGCGACTAATGCGATCAGACTGAATAGCCAAAAAAGACATAGGCAAAACTTGCTCATCAAGTAAGACCGTCAAGGTATGGACCGGACGAATGTATTCAAAATGGTGATTAGCCCAATGCATCGTCACAGGGAAGGTTAGGCTTGCAAGCACTTCTGGGATGGCTGCAAGCACCTCAACCACTGACTTACCTGGTTCATGTTTGGTGACATAGGCATAGGATTCGCCTTTGACTTCACGAAACTCAATATCAGCCACAGTCAAGCCCTTGCCCCGGACAAAGCCCTGCGCTGCCTTGGAAAAATTCCCTTGGGCATCCAGTGCGATCTTTTTGGCTGGACCTTTAAAATCCTCCGTCAAATCAGTCTGCTGCTCGGCTAAGCCTTTGACACGAACGGCCAAACGACGCGGCGTTGAGAAGGTTTCAATGGATTGATAAGCGAGGCGATTATCTTGCAAGAATTGGCCCATTTTTTGGCCTAGTTGGTGTTCACTCGGAGTCACCACATAAGCCGGTAATTCTTCTAAGCCGAGTTCTACTAATAAATCTTTTGTCATCTGTTACTCCTTACTGGTAAAAATTTGCAAAAGGATATGCGCTTAAAATGCTCCTTAGGCACATTCCATTAGCTCTGCTTGAGCTTTCGTAAGCCTGACAAGGCAAGAATCAAGCGGCAGAAGACTGCTCGTCAGGTTGCTGTGCCCTTGTTAAGAGCTCCTTAGAACTTAAGCTTCGTCTTTGGCTAGGAGTTTAGCCCGACTCGCTTCATCTAATAGAGGAAAGCCTAACTTTTTACGTTCGGCCACAAATGTTTTAGCGACCACCCGCGCCAGGTTTCTGATTCTAGCAATATAGCCCGCACGTTCCGTCACTGACACTGCACCTTTGGCATCTAACAGGTTAAAGGTATGGGAACATTTGAGCACATAATCGTAAGCAGGATGCACCAGACCTTCAGCCAGTGCCCGGTTGGCTTCTTTTTCATATTTTTCAAAATTATCAAGCAGCATCTCCTGATTGGCAACCTCAAATGAATATTTTGAGTGCTCGTATTCTGGTTGCTTAAAGATTTCACCATATTTGATCCCTGGTGCCCACTCAATGTCGTAAACCGAGTCCACTTCTTGAATATAGGAAGCTAGGCGCTCTAAGCCATAGGTTACCTCAGCTGTCACAGGTGAGGTAGCAAGGCCACCTACTTGTTGAAAGTAGGTAAATTGGGTAATTTCCATCCCATCCAGCCAGACTTCCCAACCAAGACCAGCAGAACCTGTTGAAGGATTTTCCCAGTTATCTTCCACAAAACGAATGTCGTGCTCTAGGGGATTGATGCCAAGCAGTTCTAAGGATTTTAAATAGAGCTCTTGGATATTATCAGGTGATGGTTTCATCACAACCTGAAATTGGTGATGCTGGTAGAGACGGTTAGGGTTTTCCCCATAGCGGCCGTCAGCTGGTCGGCGGGATGGTTCGACATAGGCTGCATTCCAAGGCTCAGGACCAATAGCCCGTAAAAAGGTATAGGGTGACATGGTGCCAGCTCCTTTTTCATTATCATAGGCCTGCATCAACATACAGCCCTGATCATTCCAATAGGTTTGCAAGGTTAAGATGATTTCTTGAAAGGTCAATGGTTGTGTCATGTTCTTTCTCCTTAAATGTGTTTAGCTGATCTTACCAAGACTAGCCTGGTCTTTGCGCTAGCAATTGGGCTTTGCAGATTGGCTAACAAAGTGGCATCTCTTTTTAACAAGGCGCCTGACTTTTAAGTTTATGCGGTTGAAAATAGCTAGCGCGTTACTGATTTGCACTTGGTTCAACACCTAGTCAACATAAGAAAAGAACCGCCTGTCCGCCTCCCATGTCTTATGACATAGGGGCGTCAAAACGCGGTTCCACCCTATTTTATTACTTCGTTTAAGCTTATCTTAGCTAAAGGCTGCCTAGGCAGTCTGATAAGAAAGCGCCACTGGGTTTTACCATCACCATCCGGCTCCCACTCTCCCGGATTCGCTTGGCATGAGAATAAAACTGTTTCTTTCTTGGACTTGATTGTAACACATTCTTGTGTCTTTGTCCAATCGCTTTTCTGGCTTCCTGCAGGATTTCATGCTGGCTTTGCTGCTGAGCATAGACAAGAGGTCTCTTAGCTGGAAGCAATGCTTTTTTGCATGCACGTAGCAGTCAGTCTGGCAAGAGTTACCGCCACTGCTGCGAGGCGCTAGCTAATCCAAAAGCTAGTTCAAGCCAACATGCAAGCCGGTCTCAGCTAATAATAGCTGGCAGGCTCAGCGATTTTCCTTACCCAAACTCCCATCTAAAAGTGCTAGAAAGATAGTGACAATCAGCAGGTCGGCGGTTCCGCCTAGACTGAGGTTTTGGCTGATAAACGCTGCATCAAGTGTCTGTAAGTAGGCGATGCCTTGAGGTGTTTTGGCTCCTCCTAGGTCAAAAAAGGTCTGGACCTGAGTCTGTAGGGTCTCAACCACAGCGAGATTGCCTGCTCGCTTGATGAGATTAGAATCCTGTATCTGAGTGGACACAGTCATCAGCGTATCTAGGAGGCGCTGGTTAATGGTGCCTTGCGTTTGTTTGAGATACGGCAGGGCCAGCTCAAAGACTTGGGGAAAGCCTTTTTCGGCTTCGCCTCTGACTCCCTTGAATCCATAGTCTAAAAATTGCTGTTCACCTGCTGTTAGACTAGGTTTACTGGCTAGCTTGGCAAAGTCAGTCTGGGTAATGCCTTTAGTCATTGCACGAATGATTTCTGAACAAGACAGGTCAGTGAAACACTGGTAGATGCTCGCTATATACACAAGCCCTAGTGAAAAAATGGCTCCCTTATGGGTATTAACACCTGCTGTCGCTGCAAACATTTGCCGCTCAGCCTTAATTCCTTCTCCTCGAGCAGCAGCAAATAAGGCTGGCAGCGAGCCGGTCCAGTTAATCGTTAGGTCAAAAAGTGCGGCAAAATAGGGAGCTAGACTGGTCGCGCTATCAATAAAAGTAAAGACATCCATATCTGGGTGGCTGCCTTGACTAGCCGGATCAACTAGGCCCGGTTTGGGCAAGACCGAGACCTCATAGAGCAGGGCTTTGATAGCTGTTCCCACCATTCTTTGTTTTTCTTGCTGAAAAAAGGTTGCAACAGCATCTGAAAGCTGGGTAATAATCTCTTGTGCGTCATGATTTTGACTGCGTGAGCACACTTTAGCTGGCTTGCAACACACAAAACAACTCCTTGGGGGCGCACCTAGGGCTGTGCGGGAAAGCTGTTGAGCATCTGGCTGCAAAACATCGGCATCAAAGAGCCGCCCGAGTGAGAAATTTTCCTCAAAATAGATGGTCTTTTGCTTACATGCCTTAGCTGAGCATTCCAAGCATAAAAAAGCTTCTGGTCCGGTGCTACGCTCGGCAAAAACAAGCTGGTGACTCGGTTGTAAGTCTGCCGTTAATGCCATAAGTCCCTGGTAAAAAATATAACGCAAAAGCTGGCTATTTTTTATTGACCCAGGTATGTTTAATTTAAGCGCCACAAGGCTTTGTGGCTGGTGTTTAGCAAGCAGTTGCGTTTGGATCGCAACGCGCCATTCTCGGTTTAATAGAATGTCATCTAGGCTAACTGCTTTGCCGCCTTCAAATAATTTTATCATGAGTTAATCGTTGACTTCTAAAATAGTATCCATTAAAGTGCCGTCACGGTATTCAATGAGGGCAACGACCCGATCGGTAAAGCTCAAAGCTTGTGGGGTACCCGTTTGTTGCTCGGCCATTTGTTGTAAGGCTTCAATGGTATAAACGGGAATACCTGGAATGTTGCTTAGGACTTCTTGCAAGTCCCGGCGTTTTGGATTAATCGCGATTCCGACTTCGGTGACTACCACATCGATAGAATCACCAGGAGTAACGACAGTGGTCACCCGAGGCACAATTGTTGCGATCCGGCCGCGGACCAACGGGGCTGAGATAATGGTCAACTGCGCTGTTGCGGCATCTTGGTGCCCACCGATGGCGCCACGGATAACGCCGTCTGAACCGGTCATGACATTGACGTTAAAGTCCGTGTCAATTTCTAAAGCTGACAAGATGACAATATCTAGTTTGTCAACCATGGCACCTTTATTAGCTGGATCAGCATACCAAGACGCATCAATTTCTTGTTGGTTTGGGTTAGTGTGCATGGATTGGGCCGCGCCTTTATCAAAATCTTGCACATCCATGAGCTTATCAACCAGGCCTTCTTCTAGCAAATCAACCATTGGTTTGGTAATACCTCCTAAGCCAAAGGAAGCTGTAATCTTTTGATCAAGCATGGCCTTACGAAGAAAACGTGAAACTGCTAGCGCGGCACCACCGCTCCCTGTTTGAAAGGAAAAGCCTTGTTTAAAGTAGGGAGAATGCGTAATCACTTCGTTGACTGTTTTAGCAATTTTTAATTCCTTAGGATCAGTGGTAAAGCGCGTAGCACCTGAGCCGATTTTATCAGGATCACCTACCGCATCAACCTTTACAATATAATCCACCTGCGTTTGCGTAATCGAGGCGGGGGTATTAGGATAAGGTTTTAATTCGTCTGTGACAAGCACCACGGTTTGCGCATACTGGGCATCCATAAGAGCATAGCCTAAGGAGCCAAAGGCTGTCGCACCAAACATACCATTGGCATTGCCCATTTCATCAGCGTTAGGAACGCCTAAGAAAGCCACATCAATAGCAATCTCACCCGTTTCAATGGCGCGAGCACGACCACCATGGGACCTAAAGATTACCGGATTAGCTAAAGCTCCATGGGAAATAGCATCGCCTAGGGTACCTCGCATGCCAGAAGAAGTGATATTAGTGACTACGCCTTTTTCAATAGCTTCAACCACAATAGCATTCATAACATTGGTCAAAGAAGAAGGCGCAATAGCGATATTTTTATATCCCATATCTATAACCAGCCGCATCACCTGATTAAAGACAAAGTCACCTTCGCGAAAATGATGGTGAAAAGAAAGGGTCATGCCATCTTTCACTGTTTTTGCGATGACTTCTTTTAAGCTAGCTACCACTTTGGAGCGGCCGCTAGTAGCTGTGACTCTAGGAGCAACCCGCTGGGTCACGGTGCCTTCATAGTCGACAGTAGTAAATGGTTTTCTGTTTAATGGTTCTAATAAATGATCTGGTATCTCACGATTGACATTATTTTTCACGGTCATTGCCCTCCTCATCTAACAGATTTGCTGCTTTGGCTAAGCGCAGCACGTGTTGCGCTTGTAAGACTACGGGTCGATCAACCATCTGACCGTTTAGTGCAATCACGCCAGAGCCCTTCAAACGCGCTTCTTCGATAGCTAGCATGACATTTTGAGCCTTGATAATGTCTTGTTCACTTGGTTGGTAGACACTGTTAACCCATTCAATCTGTCTGGGATTAATAATGGATTTGCCATCAAAACCAAGTTGGCGTATCAAGGCGGTTTCCCGCAAAAAGCCTTCTTTATCATTCATATCAGTAAAGACGGTATCAAAGGCAGATATTTTAGCAGCACGAGCAGCATGCAAAACCATGTTCCGGGCAAAGAGAAGCTCTTGTCCATCAGGGTAACGATGGGTCTTCATATCAGTGGTATAATCCATCCCAGAAAGGGCCACTCCCATCATCCGCTCAGGACAAGCAAAGGCAATTTCTCGCGCATTGAGCACACCAAGTGCTGACTCAATCGCTGCCATCACTTGGGTTTGGCCCTCTTTAATGCCAAAGGTTTTTTCTGCTGCTTCTACCTCAGCAACGAGTTCGGTCATCATCTGAGCGGACTCGACCTTGGGCAAGCGAATGACCTCAATCCCTGCTTTGACCATCGCCTTGACATCGTCCTTCCAATAAGGCGTATCAAGTCCATTAATCCTAACGACGAGCTCGGCACTTCCATAATCACGAAAAGTCAGCATTTGATAAACCAAATCACGCGCAGCATCCTTTTCAGCTATAGATACAGCGTCTTCTAAATCAAACATAATGGAGTCTGCCCCATAAATACCAGCATCTTTTAGCATAGCTGGATTGTTACCTGGCACAAACATCATCGTACGTCTTAAGCGTTCACTTGCCACCATTTTTTATAACACCTCCCACTTGGGTTCATCCAACTCTAGTGCTCTTTGAAGAGCAGTTATGGTGCGTGCTTTAATAACCAGATCCAAAGCTCCCTTATCAACAATGCTTACCTTTGCATTTTCAATCGCATAAGCAGCAAGGACATCTTTTACCGTTGCGATAATCGCATTGCCAAATTGCTTTTTAACATCGGATTCAAGCTCAATAGTGATTCCGTGACTTGCTTTGGTAATCATGATTTGGACATCAGATGATTCCAGAGTCCCAGCTAGGGCTGTTTTACGTATGTTCATTTTTTTCCTTCCTTCATTTTGTGATGTAGTTCTAAGAGATGCTCTTCAATAAAAGCGTAGCTTGTTGGTGGTACCAACTGATCTAAATGCGTCAAGTCCTGCGCAGCAATCTTTTTTCTAACCTCTGTTGCTGAAATCACGTCATGCTTGGTTTTCTTTCGCTCTAAGATGACCACTTCTACCTCTGGTGCAAGCTCTTTTTGAAGCATCTGATTATAGAGTGCTGTCGTCTGTGAGAAGGGTTCTTGCCCCAAATACCGCCTTGTAATGGCAAAATAGGGAACCAACCAGCGTTTAAACAACCGCGCATCAAGCTGGGTTTGATAGCTTGTAATCAGACTGTCGTCTTGAATAAAATAAGCAGGAAAGGTGGTATAGCTGACCAGATAGTCTGACGTTGGTAAAATAATCACATTCTTTAAATGGCTTAGGCCAGCCTTGACCAAATGCATCCTTTCTGACGTTGTAAACAAGGACTTGTCTTCACTAAGGACAAAGACATAGACCCAGTCATTTTCCTGAGCAGCTTTTTCCACTAAATAGCGGTGCCCCAGCGTAAATGGGTTAGCATTCATAACAATAGCCGCATTGCTTAGCTGCGGGTCGCCCACTGGAAAATCATGCAGGTAATCGTTAATGTCAGGATGCCCTTTTTCCAAAATCGCACCAAA
The DNA here is from genome assembly GCF_019774635.1 of Streptococcus halichoeri. Taxonomy (NCBI): domain Bacteria; kingdom Bacillati; phylum Bacillota; class Bacilli; order Lactobacillales; family Streptococcaceae; genus Streptococcus; species Streptococcus halichoeri. The sequence continues at coordinate 884,986 of NZ_CP081502.1, read as the reverse complement.
ATCTGAATGCGCTAATTCCTTAAATCCCACATGCTGAAAGCTTTGCCGATAAGCTTCCTTAGTGAAAACAAAGTAATGCGTATGACCGGCTTTAATCAAGTCTTGCTCCAGTCGACTAATAATGCTATTAAAATAGCTCGCGCCCCGGCCATCTTTTTGGCTACTGGCAACATATTTGATGACATTGCTAGCCAAGGAGCCCGTTGCGACCAGCTCGTCTGCTTCATAAATACCAATCGTTTGTGTAAGGCCTGCTAGTTCGCCTTTAGCAAAGTTTTCAATCCCTCGCTCCCGCAAAAAACTTTGCCACTCTTGCTTGGTTTTGGGATTTTTTAAAAAAATATCTTGAATTTTTGCCATTTTCAAAGCCTCCTTTACTGTTATAAAAATACTTAGAAATGCTATAATAGATTTAACACCCTTTGGAGGACAAGATGGAAAACAAGACCGAATTATTGACTAAAATTGCTCAAGACTACTATATTTCTGGTCTATCAATTGGTCAAATTGTGGATAAATATCATTTAAGTCGCTACCTCGTAAACAAATACTTAGAAGAAGCCAAGCAAGAGAAAATTGTGACCATTACAATCCACACACCCCTTGAGCGGCAGCGCGACCTCGAAAAGAAAATTCATGACTTATTTGACATTGATAATATTTATATCATCAAGGATTCCCAAGACACATGTGATCAAGAATCACACGTCATCACCTTTGCTGCGAGTGAAATTTTTAGGCACATTCAAGCAAGCCGCATCGTAGGGACTGTTTGGGGCGAAACCATTTCAGAAATCATTGAGCAGTTCCCACAGGTCATGCTAGAAGACTGCACCTTCACCCAATTCATCGGTGAAAATAAGAAATACAAGTCAAAGGCAGGCACCATGCGGATGGTCCAAAAAATAGCCGATAAATTTTCTGCCAATTACCTAACCCTATCTGGCCCCTTATATATTGCTGAGCCTAACACGCGCAAAGGCATGCTAGAAGAATTCTCATCACAGCCAACCTTAGCAGCAGCAAAGCAAATGGACTTGATCTTCTGTGGCTTGGGCACCTTAGCCTCTTTAAAATCCATTCCCATCTGGCGTGACCATCTAAAAACCTTATTTCCCAAAATCAACACCGGTGATATTGCGGGTATGGCCTATGGTCGCCCCTACGATATTCATGGCAATTTTCTTAATCAAGACAGTGACTGTACTTTTGGAATTGATCTAGCGACTATCTTCAAGGTTCCTAAAAGAATCTGTGTCGTTCGCAGTAAGTTTAAAAGCCAAGCCACCATTGGAGCGCTGCGCGGCCGGCTCTTTACCGACCTAATCCTGACCGAATCTGTAGCCAGACGCCTACTAGACGACCTCAAATAGCAAGCGCAGCAACAAGCAAGCCTAGTCAGATAACAATACGACCTCTCACCCTTTTGGCTCCAATTTTTCAAGCTAAAAAGTATCACAACTAATCAAACACACCGCTTAAAGCCTTTCTCGAAAAGGCTTTTTTGGCGTCCTTTGATGCAACAATACTACACACCTAGCACCAGATTTTAAAGGCTTATCTCGTTAGCAACCCCAGTAAGAAAATGGCTACGGTAACTGTCATCGCACCGCCTAGCCGAACTGCCACTTGGGCAAAGGGCATTAATTCCATCCGGTCACCGGCCGATAAGATCGCAAGCGCACCAGTCCCTCCCTGACCACTACAGCAAGATACGGCAATGGCAGTGTCAACTGGATAAAGGCCCAGTAATTTAGAAGCAATAAAAGCAGTCAAGACAATGGCAACCACTGTTACCACAATCGTTGCAAGGGCAGCCGGACTTTTGAAGACCTGGATTAATTCCTTCCAGTCAGTCTTAGCTACCCCAACGCCAAAGAGCAAAGGCGGTGTGATTCCTTTGACTGTAAAACGATTTAAGGAAGCTCCGCCATTTTCTATTTCCTTAGGAATATAGCCCAGCATTTTAGCAGCCATAAGCACGATCAACAAAATAATCGGCGCAGGCAGGTGGAAACCCAGGCTTTCTTTTAAAGCGGATTCCAACCAAACCGCAATGAAGTAAATAGCAACTGCTAAAACACCTGCTGTCAAGGTTTTTTCGATACTGACTGCTTTAGTTCCTGATTTTAAATTATCCAACTTATCGTCATCATTATCAAGCAGCTTGCCATTGCCCGTAAGCTCCGGTCTGATTTCCCCTAACTTTCTTAATAAACCTGCTAATAATACGGCAACCAAGCTTCCCAGCATCACACAAGGCAAAATTTGCCCAAAAATATGATTTTGGCTAACCCCTGATAAAAGAGCTGCATAACCAATCGATAAAGGCATTGCCCCTTCGCCAACTCCACCAGCCATAATCGGAGCGACAATAAAGAAATAGGTTTTATAGGCGGACATGCCAAAGAGCATGCCTGCGCCTGTCCCAATAAGTGAACCCATCAGATCACATAAGATTAAAATGACTATAATCCTTGAGGTGGCTTTTACAAGTGTTCTTCGATTCATCGAAGCAATACTGCCAACAACCAATAAGGTGATGAAGAACATCAAAAAATTATTATGCTCCATAAATGCTGATACGACTTTGACAGTCGAGTGAGGCAGAAGGTTTTTATAAACCAAGTAAGCCGGTAAAAAAGTGACCACTAAAACTTTACCACCCAAAGATTTGAGAATAGGAATGTGGGCTCCTACTTCTTCTAAAACATAAGCAAAGACTGTCATAATCCCCAATGCAATCAGCATATCATTTTCAGGAACAATATCTAAAACGGTAATCCCTACGTAGCCTATTAGTAAAATAAGATAAACAAATAAAGGGATAAAACCGATTTTAACCTCTTTTAACTGTGACCAAAACGACTTGTTAGCAACATTACTCTCCATACTAATGTACCTCTCTTATGACTCACTTCTAATGGTTTACAAATGCTTTAACAGCCTTAACCACTACCGGTACGACCCTCTCATCAAACACATCGATAATAATTTTTTCTGGTGTTGGCTTACTGGTTAAGGCACTGAGGGCCTGGGCTACAGCAACTTGCAGCTCTAAACTAATATCCTTTAGTTGAGTCGCTAAGACGCCTTTAAACAACCCGGGAAAAGCTAAAACATTATTCACTTGATTGGGATACTGGGAAGAACCCGTCGCAACAACCTTTGCTCCACCTGCATGAGCAAGCTGTGGTAAAATCTCTGGAATCGGATTAGCTAGTGCAAAGACAATACTATCTTTAGCCATTTTAGCGACTTGCTGTTGGCTAAGGACTTCCTTGTCTGACAAACCAATGAAAACATCCTGGCCTTCGATGACCTCATCAAGGGTTTGCCCCTTGGACTGAGTAACTTTGGCCGCTAAGGCCTTTTGATAAGGATTATAATCAGGACTGGTGGTTTCAACTTTCCCATAGCGATCCATTAGACTAATCTGCTGAATGCCATAATGATAAAGCAACTTAGCCGTAGCCAAACCAGAAGCCCCCACCCCATGGACAAGCACTTTTAAGTCTTTAAGGGGCTTGTTCACCACCTTAGCAGCATTAATCAAGGCTGCTAAAACCACAATGGCGGTGCCGGTTTGATCATCATGATAAACCGGAATAGCCAAACTAGCTTTGAGCTTTTCTTCTAATTCAAAGCACCGCGGCGCGGCAATATCCTCTAGATGAATCCCAGCAAACGATTTGGCAATATTTTTAATCGTGGCAACCATTTCATCCACAGGCACCTGCTCAATGGCAATAGGCAGGCCATCCACCCCAGAGAAATTCTTATAAATCAAGGCCTTGCCTTCGACAATGGGTAAACCACCTGCCGGACCGATATTGCCTAAGCCTAAGACCGCTGAGCCATCTGTAATCAAGGCCACTAATTTGCCGCTCATCGTGAATTTATTCTTAGCAGATGCATCCGCCTCGATCCGCCTGGCTATCTCAGCAACTCCTGGCGTATAGGCTTGCGCTAAATCATCCTTTGAGGTAATAGCAATGTCCGCTTTAATATCCAAAACCCCAGTATGATGTTGATGAAGCTCTAACACTTTATTAAAATCAACCATAAATAAAGCCCTTTCATTTTTTTATTTTTAAATAAAGTGTACGCCTTGATTTAAAAATAGTCAATATTTATTTTCTTTTTTTAAAAATAAATATTTATTTTTAAAACTATTTAAAATCTTGGTAAAAGTCAAAAACCACTAAGCAGCCCCTTTCACCAGGCCCGAGCCTCCACCCAGTAGCCAGAAAGTTTTGGTGCTCAGCTATTTTGCCCACAAAAAAACCTCAAAAGAGATAAACTAACTTCTCTTTTGAGGTTTCGGTGTTTGTGGGGCTCTGTGGCGGTGACAGGCCCCGTCAGAGGCACGAACTTCATGCAGCTCTAGAAATTTTTAGTATCAGGATCTGGGATAGCAGACATGCCTGGTAAGTTGCGAATCGTTTGGGCGTCTTCTTTTGATAGTTCAATATCCAAAAAGTCCAGATTTTCTTTGATCCGCTCTTCATGGACAGATTTAGGAAGCGGAAGAAAACCTTCATAGGCAAACCAAGCAAGGGCTACTTGGGCAATGGTCTTATGATATTTTTGAGCCAATTCTTGCATCGTTGGATTGTTAAAAATCTCCCCTTGTCCTAATGGACTCCACGCTTCAAGGACAATGTCATGTGCGCGACAGTAATCGATTACTTCCGTTTGATAACAACCTGGCGCTAAGCGAATTTGATTGACTGCTGGTTTGATCTGCGCCGTTTTAGCCAAGGCTTCTAAATGATGCACTAAGAAGTTACTGACACCAATAGTGCGCACCAGCCCTTGAGCAACAGCCTCTTCCATATAACGCCAAGCTTGGGCATTGGCCTCTTGCCAATGATCGCGGACAGCTACAGGATTAGGCCAATGAATCAGGTAAAGGTCAACATAGTCAAGTCCTAACCGCTTAAGCGAATCATGTAAGGCTTGCTTGGCCCCTTCATAACTATGCGCATCGTTCCATAGCTTGGTGGTTATAAATAACTCTTCACGAGCAATCCCGCTATCTTTGATCGCCCGACCGACACTTTCTTCATTTTTATAAACAGCAGCAGTATCAATATGCCGATAGCCTAATTTTAAGGCTGCCAGAGTTGATTGATAAGCTTCCTCGCCATCAGCTGCTTGGTAGGTACCAAAGCCAAGTGCAGGAATGGTCAAATTATTGTTCATTGTAATCGTCTTTATCATATGACGTCCTCCTTACATGTCCCCATTTTACCATACCAGGTGCAAATGATTAATTAATTGGTTTTCTTTTTACCACTAGACTTTTGTATGTTGGGTTTATCTCCTTTGTCATAGAAAAAAGGCCATCATTCTGTACTTGCCGGCAGCAAATCAGCTGAGCGGCCTTTTAGAATCAATTTATCTATAACATAATCAATCACTTCAAGATTACTTGGTAGACCAGAATGGTCGGCCTGATCACCTGTTACGGTCACTTGTGTGTAGTGTTTAACGGCCTTTTGAAAAATATATTTGCCCGCTTGCACACTTTGGATGGGCACAATTTTATCAGCCTCATACGTATTAGTACCTGCAATATTATAGACAACCAGGTCAGAAGGCAACTTACTATTTTGCGCAATGAGATCTTTTAGGAGTTGTGTCTGATTAGCAGGATTGGTTTCCTCAAAATTATAAGGGGTACCCATAGTTACCAAATGATTCATCTTGAAATGATTAGCCGTATCATATTCTTCAAGGAAAATGGTCCAGTTTAAGCCGCCATTAGAATGGCCAATGGCATCAAAGGTCTGGAATTGGTATTGCTGTTGCAACGCATCCATGGCCGTATTGAGCCAATAGGCTTGCTTTTTGATATTTTGATAGCCATCTTGGTTGTTTTCAAAGGCAATCACAATTAAGGGCTTGCGTTCATTATGATTGATATGCCCTTCATAGGTAATGTTATTATTCTTAGAGACGGTTAATTTTAAAACATTGTGCTTGGGACCAAGTCTATTAATATCATCAATCATGTCATTAAAGCGTTCCTTGGTCGCACTTGAGCCTGGAACAAAGATCAGGGGGACCATATTGGAACTGGCTAATTTTTTCTTATGATGCGTTGTTGTCTGCACATAGGCTAGACCAATGCTGCCTATGGCCCAAAGCAAAACAAGAAGCAAGCCAATGATGAACCCGTGCTTTACTTTAGCCATGACCGCCTCCTTCCTTTGCTATTAACCGATTAAGATAAGGCCAATAAATGCCAGCAGATAAGACCAAGATGAGCAAGGTTACAAGACCATAGCGCCAATCTCCATTACTTGCTAAAAAACCAAAAAAGATATTCGGCGTACCACTAGGAATCGTGTACACAGCAGGATCCAACCAGTGCCAATGCAACATTAAGGCTCCTATCCCTTCAGAAACCACGATAGTCCCTAACATAGGCAAGATTAGCTGCAAATCAAAAAGCAAGGGCACAGCCAGATAAAGTGGTAAGACTTGATCAAATAGCGTGGGGATCAAGCATAGCAGTGCTATCTTCTTAAAGTGGTGCAGTTGATACCGATGGGCCAGCAGATAAAGTAGACCAACCAAGGCTAAAGTATTGCCAACTCCGCCAATCATTGCAAAGCTATCACGCACCGTATAGAGGGTCTGTAAGTGAATCCCGCTAGCATGACCACTCAAAGCCATCGTTAAATTATCCGCGCTGACTTGCAAATTTGTCGTCGGTTGTTGGAGACTCAGTGGCAACGAAAAACCAAAAATAGGGAGCAAACCAGTAAGCACCGACCAAAATAAAACACCGCTAAAATGCGTGGGCCCATTCCCCAACCAATCCATACTAAGTGTCTGTAGCCAAAAATCAAGGCTATAGTTAGAGTGCTTAGAAACCGTCTCTGCCATCAGGTAAGCCAAAAATAGGAAAATAAGTACCAAAAAAGCACGCCTTTGCACATTGATCTGATGAAAGGCAACAAAAGCCAAACCCATCCCAACCGCAAAAACAATCAACAAAAGCCAAAAAGGTTGGCTCAGATGATGAGTCATGAGATGATCACTTTGAAAGAAAAGGATCCACGTCAGTAAAAAAGCTAGAAAGACTGCCCTTTGGTTGGCCTTTCCCCAGAATGTCAGCATTTGGTTCACCAGCTGCGCTACAAAGATACTTGCCATAAAAAAGAGCGTCATCCTAGAGAGTTGAAATAATTGTTGCGAGGTCCAAAGAAACCAGTGCTGAGTAAAAAGAGCACCCCCAATCGTTTGTCCCACAAAAGAGCTATCACTCATAACAAGGTGACGTAGGATTTGTAGATAGGCATAAACCAATGAAAAAGGGAGCAACTCCTTAAGACTATGTTTAACCATTTGAGGCAACTGCCTCATGAAATGCAATTGATGAGTGATCATGAATTCTCCCTTTATTTCTATCCTTAACCTTATGACTAAGTCTATCACAAACTCAAGCAGAAACAGAAATAAAAAGAGCTCATAATTTGAATTTCTTAAGCCCAAACCAAAACTGCTATGATTTGTTAAGTATTTGAAAATCCGTTAGGTCTTGTTTAGTGTCCAGACGCAAAATGAAAGAGTCCAAAACTCGAGGATTTGAAGTGCTCTTAGGCAGTACAACTACAAGCACTTATCAAAAATAGCAAACACCTAAATCATAGCTCTCTTACAGCAAAGGTTTTGTCTGCAGACTGATCCCTGGAGTAGGCTCAAGTATATGAAGCAAAAATTTCTCTATTTTGGGTTGATTTCTACTAAAAAACGTCTTCTAAATCCAAGACTGCCTGTCTTGTTTTTAGAAAACGCTTGATTGCTTAAGCTTATGATGAAAGGTTGAGTTGTTTTTTGTACATCTCCTGTTCAGCTTGGTTAGCCCAGACAAAGTGGCCAGGTTTTAATTCTACCATCTGTGGCTTATCAACTGAATAATCATGCTGATCTGCCGAGTATATGACTAGTTTCTTTTGTCTTTCTAAGATGGGATCAGGAATAGGAACGGCTGACAGGAGTGATTTAGTGTAGGGATGGATGGGATTGAGAAAGAGCTCTTCGGTTTCTGCAACCTCAACAATCACTCCCTTATGGATAACCGCAATACGATCCGAGATAAAGCGTACGACTGATAAATCATGTGCAATGAACAGATAGGTCAGTCCTTTTTCTTTTTGCATCCGTTTCAAAAGGTTTAAAACCTGAGCACGCACCGAAACATCCAAGGCCGAAATCGGCTCGTCTGCAATGACAAACTCTGGATCCATGACTAAGGCACGCGCGATGCCGATCCGCTGGCGCTGTCCACCGGAAAATTCATGCGGATAACGAGACAGATGTTCAGACAACAAGCCGACCTCTGTCATGATATGATTAATTTTTGCTTTCCGATCTTCTTTGTTTTTAAACAGCTTATGATTATAAAGCCCTTCTGAGATAATATAATCTACTGTTGCTCGCTCATTTAGACTAGCAGCTGGATCTTGAAAAATCATTTGGATTTTCTTGATTAGATCAACCTGTTCTGACTTACTCTTGCTTTTGTTAATTTGTTTACCATCATAGAGAATTTGCCCTGAACTTGTCTCATTTAAACCAATGATCGCCCGGCCAATCGTTGTTTTACCACTTCCTGACTCACCAACCAAGGAAAAGGTTTCACCTTTATTGATGAAGAAATTGGCATTTTTCACTGCTACAAATTTTTTCTTTCCTTCACCGAAGGAAATTTCCAAGTCCTTAACTTCGACTAATTTCTCAGACATTTCCTTCCCCCCTATAAACATGTTTATTAGAAATTTTTTCGTGAATATTTTGGATGACCTCAGGCTTTTCAACCTTAGGGGCATCCGGATGCAGCAACCAAGTCTTGGCCCAGTGGCTGTTTGAAATGTCAAAACGAGGCACATTTTCTTCAAAGTCAATTGTCATAGCATAGCGAGAACGCGGTGCAAAGGCGTCCCCAACAATTGGAGTATACAAAGAAGGCGGGGTGCCAGGGATTGAGAATAAAACGCCTTTATCATCAGCCAACTGAGGTAAACTTGACAACAAACTCCAGGTATAAGGATGTCTAGGGTCGTAGAAAATATCTTCGACTGTGCCGTATTCTACAATGTCACCAGCATACATGACGGCGACAGTTGTCGCAATGCTGGCTACCACACCCAAATCATGAGTGATAAAGATAATGGTAAAGCCATACTCTTTTTGCAATGTCTTAAGCAAGTCAATAATTTGCGCCTGGATAGTCACATCCAAAGCCGTTGTGGGCTCATCACAGATTAAAATATCTGGTCGACAAGCCAAGGCAATGGCAATAACGATACGTTGCCGCATTCCACCTGAATACTGGAAAGGGTATTCATAAAAGCGTTTCTCAGGCTCAGGAATGCCGACTCTAGTCATATAATCAATGGCCATTTTGTAGGCTTGTGCCTTGGATTGTCTTTGGTGTTTGATAATCACTTCGGTAATCTGACTACCAATAGTCTGAATCGGGTCCAAGCTGGTCATGGGATCTTGAAAGATCGTCGCAATTTTTGCTCCGCGGATACCTTCCCAATCTTTATGATTTTTTAACTTTGTTAATTCTTGGCCCCGATAGGTGATGCTACCTGAGGCAACGCGACCATTGGATTCTAGCATGCCGGTAAAGGTCTTTGTCAACACTGATTTTCCACTACCTGATTCACCAACCACTGCTAGCACTTCTCCTTCATGTAAATCAAGTGAAATATCACGGATAGCTGTTAGCACACGATCACGAACATCAAATTCAACAACAATATTTTTTGCACTTAAAATTACTTCTTTTTTCGCTTCCATGGCTGCTCCTATCTATGAGTTCTTGGGTCACTTGCATCAGCTAAGTTTTGTCCCACAATGTATAGTGGGAGAGAAACTAAGATAAGCGTCGTAAGCGGAATCCAAAAGAGATAAGCATTTGTCGTTAAATTTGAAGAGTAGTTAGAAATCAACCGTCCCAAACTTGGCTGAGATAAGGGCAAACCAAGGCCAAAGAATGACAAGAAGGCTTCAGATGAAATGTAGGCTGGCAACAAGAGTGAGACCATCGATACAATAACAGAAACCAATTGTGGCAGGAGATTCTTACTAACTACTTTATAAGTTGGTGTGCCCAGGGTCTGACTAGCAAGATTATATTCTAAATCCCGATAACGCAGCACTTGCACGCGCACTGCGTAAGCGATACCAATCCAACCGGTCACACAAAAAGCAAAAATCAGGTTCCAAAACCCTGCACCGATAGAATAGGTGAGGACAATGATAATCAACATTTGAGGTAGATTGGAAATAATATTGTAGATTTCAATCATGACCTTATCGACTGTCTTAGAAACACCCCAAAGTCCACCAACCACAACACCAATGACCATATTAATCGCTGTTGCAATTACTGAAATCAAGATGGAGTTGCGCGCTCCATACCAAACACCATCAAATAAAGACTGGCCGTTCTTATCAGTCCCAAACCAATAGTCAGCGTTGGGTGAAATATACCGTTTGCCAAAGTCGTTAATGTTGGAAACATCCCCAAAGTCATAATTGGCAAACATGGGATAAATGAAACTCATTAAAATAATGGCGGTCAAAATAACAAGCATAAAGACCGTTGATTTCCGTGAGAAAAACTGGCGGAAAACAGATTTCCAGTAGGAATAAGAAGGGGCATCAATGACTTCTGATGCATAACTATCTAGTTCGACAAATTCAAACTTCTTTTTATCAATCTCAGCCATTATTTCCCTCCTTTGCTTGATAATTTAATCCGTGGGTCTAAAATCGTCATTAATATATCCCCTGCTAGCAATGCCAAAATAGATAAGACCGCGAAAATGAAAACCAGTCCCACTACCATTGAGTTATTGGCGGCTTTGATGGCATCAATTAACATTTTCCCCATGCCTGGAAAGGCAAAGACCGTCTCGGTCAAGGTTGCACCAGCAATCGTTGCAACAATGGCTTGAGGAATACCATTTACAATTGGCACCATGGCTTGTTTAAAAAGATGATGTTTGGAAATCTCTGCCTCTGTTAAGCCCTTAGCACGCGCAAAACGGACAAAGTCGCTCCCTTGCAAGTCCACAATATAGCGACGGAACCAGACAACTGTTCCTGGCGTCCCAAGAATCCCCAAGATAAGAGCAGGTAGCACATAAGATTTAGGATTTCCTGCCCCGAGCAAAGGAAAAGTATCAGGTAAGCCAACTTTTGAACCTAAAAATCGAATAATATAGATGAGGGCAATACTTGGCAAAGCTAACATAAAAGTTGTCACAGCCGTTGAGAAACGATCAAAAACACCATCTTTGTAATAAGCCATTAACATCCCAATTGGTAAGCCTAAAACATAAGAGAGGAGTACACCGATAATCCCAATCTTGAAGGAATTGGCAATCATAGATGGCTCAGCATGCTTATTATTGGTTGCTGTATAGGGATCTTTTGCCCCAAAGTTTGCTCGGTCACGAGCATCCGCTTGACTAGGGGACTTATAGGTACGAGAGTAGATGTCAATCGGGGAGAATTTAGTGACTCCAGTCGGGAATTTCGTTTGCTCTGACAGTGTCCGCCCCTGGCCTTGCGTGATTACCTGAATGACCGGAATATTAGCATAGGTGGGATAGGAAGTTCCAAGGTCAAAACTAACAATGTTTTGATGAATAAAAGGAAAAGCACTATTAAAATAGATCAAATATTTATGTTTGGTCCCTGAACCAACCAAAGCTGGACCGACCGCCGGATCAATTTCTGGTCGAACGTAACGTTCTAACTTAGGATTTTTTGGATCTTGAATAACCCAAGGATGATCAATCACAATCATATGGCTAAAGAAATTCCAAACCCGCTCATGAATGGGAATCTTGCGGATAGCATAAAACTCTTTACTCTCTGTAAAAGTTTTCAACTGCCAACCATGACCTAATTCTTTAAGGTATTTCTGGTAAATCTTTTTATTCTTTTGGGTAGGTTCGACGGTGACACTCTTATCCACTTTTTCAGCTCTATTTTTAAGTTCTTTACTGTTATAGTAAGTTATATAGCCCATACGCTGAAAAACCGTATTGCGATAATTGTCCTTTTTATCTGGTGTTGTGACCATCTTGTTATAATTAGGGTCTTGTTTAAAAATCAAGCTTGTCGGTACCAAGGTAAAGACAATGACATAAGTCAAGGTTGTTACCAACAAAATCGAAACCAATGACCTTAGGATGCGTTCGAATATATACTTTTTCATTCCAATCCTCATAATAAGCTCAAAAGAACTTCCTCACGTACAGAGAAAGTTCTTAATTGAACTAGCCTTATTTCTCAATATGCTTTTCTAATGACTCTTCATATTTTTTAGTTGCTTTTTCTTTAGCCTTTTCCCATTCTTTTGCGGCCTTGGCCTGTTGTTTAACTGTTACTGGCTTGTCTTGAATCTTCATGTATTTGTAATAGGTATCATCAGATTTAACACCTGCCCAACCAAAAGCATTAGAATAAGGAACAATTCTCGTAACCCTTGGTGTACCACCTAATGAAACAGTTGGAATATAAACTGCCGAATCAATAAGGGCTGCTTGGGCTTGAGCATATTTTTCATAGCGAACTTCTTGATCATTAGTAATCTTGCTTGCCTCAGTGACCAATTGAGTAAAGTCATCTAAGCCAGCCTCTGAAACAATTGCTTGATCCTTCAAAGGTTGAATACCGATGAATTTCGTTTGGGCAGTTGGTAATTTTGAGTTAAAGATGTCAAGATAAGAACCTGGATCAGTGTAGTCAGGGCTCCAACCAGATGCTGTGTTAAGGTCCCAATCTTGTTGGGCAGGGGTTTCTGCCATATAAGTAACATTATTGTAAGTATCGCTTTGCAGCTCAACAATATCAATAACAACATTTTCCTTACCAAGTGTGTCTTCAATAGATTGCTTCATTGACTGAGCTTGCTGTAAGAGCACTGTTGCTGTTTGTTCTTGCGGCAAATCAAGGTGAATTGGGAACTGAACGCCCTGTGCTTGAAGGGCTTCCTTAGCCTTAGCCATTGCTGCCTTAGCCTTGTCTTTGTTGTAGAGGCCATCTTGAGCTTCAGCTAGATTGATACCTTTCCATTGATCACCATAGGCTGCTAAATCTTTTTCAACGATTTTACCGAAGTCTTGATCCTTGATTTGCACAAAAGCTGGTGGTACTAGCATATTTCTCAAGGATTTATCAGCACCTTCTTGACCAGCTGATTGGGCAGAATAGGATTTACGGTTAAAGCCAAAGGTCAAGGCTTGTCGGAAGTCTTTGTTTAAGATAGCTTTATGGGTATCATCTTTTTGCTTATCATTAGTCTTTTTGGTATGTCCATAAGCAGTACGATTCAAGTTAAAGGTTACAAAAAAGGTATTTGACTTTTGCGGTCCATAGGTAATGCTCTCACCGTATTTTTTCTTAGCTGTTTTGTAAGAAGGCGTTGTCGGAAATAGCCGAGCAGCTGTGTAGGCACCCTTATCAAAGTTTCTAAAGAGCGATTCTTGGTCCTGCCCATCATAATAGGTCAGCTGAACATTATCAATGTGCACATTTTTCTTATCCCAGTAGTTTTCATTTTTCGTGAATTCAATAGAAGACTTACTGGTCAGTGAGGAGATAAGGTAAGGACCATTGTAGAGAATCGAAGAAACATCTGAAGCCTTACCAAAGTCTTTTCCTTTGGATTTTAAGAAATCAGCGTTAACCGGAGCCAAGACCCCATAGGTCAATTTGGAATTCCAGAAGTTTTCTGGTTGTTTTAAGGTATATTGAACGGTATGTTTATCTAGCGCCTTAACACCTACAGTCGAGAAATCTTTGGTTTTACCATTGATATAATCATCTAGACCAGCAATTGAGTCTTGAATAAGATAAAGAGCGTCAGAGTTCTTATCTGCAGCGTGTTTAACCCCTGTGACAAAGTCATTGGCTGTGACCTTGGCATACTCTTCGCCATCAGCCGTATACCATTTGGCATCGTCACGGAGCTTGTAAGTATAGGTCAAACCGTCTTTTGAAACAGTCCATTTTTTAGCCAAAGAAGGGATGAGATTGCCAAAACGATCATATTCGAGCAAACCATCAATAGCCTGTTGCGTGATATCACTGGTCGAAGCACGGCCTGAAATCGTATAGTCTAAGGTATCTGGGTCTTGAACGTAGACATAATTGTAAACACTGCCTTTGCTTGTTTTGTTAGAATTACCACAAGCAGCCAAGACGGATACCGATAAGACTGTAACACCGGCTACTGCTAACCATTTACCTTTTTTCATAAGCTTCTCCTAAAACTTTTTAAGCATTTTTATTTGCTAATTGAAAATATTATATCATAAATTTTAGTTAAAAAAAGAACCAAGCATAAATTTTCTGACTATTTTTTATATTACTTAAAATGAGAATTCCCAATTTTCTCGTTAAAGTGACATTTCTGTCCCTATTTACTCGTTAGAATGGCTTGTTTCTCAATTGCTTTGCCGTCAAAGCACCATACTTTAAAAAATGGTAGCGATTTACTTTTTCATCTTCTTCTTATCATTTCAACTTTTTGGTATTATTTATATGGTATAATTAACAAAATGATTAAGGAAGTTAAGGATGATTAAACAATTTACACGCCTGCTATTGCTTATGCTTTTTTTCTGTGTCAATAAGGCTCAGGCTCAATCCAAACCAATCCCATTTGCTGCTGAGAGCGGCTTTGCCTTTGAAGCTGCAACTGGTAAAATTCTCTTTGAAAAAAACAGCAATAAAGCTCTGCCTGTAGCCTCTATTAGCAAGGTGGTAACAGCCTATCTCGTCTATCAGGAAGTGCAAAAAGGGCACCTCAAATGGGACAGCCCAGTGACCATTTCTAACTACCCCTACTGGCTAACATCTCAGTATCACATTAGCAATGTTCCCTTAGACAAGCGCCAATATTCTGTTTTGGATTTACTCACAGCGATGTTAGTCACTAATGCCAATAGCCCAGCCATTGCCCTAGCTGAAGCTATTGCTGGCACAGAAGAACTTTTTGTGAAAAAAATGAACCAGCAGCTAAAAGCCTGGGGAGCAACGGATAGTAAGTTAATCAACGCCAGTGGTTTAGCCAATGAGGAGCTGGGGGAATTTGCTAAGCCGCAGCTGGCTAAGACAGCAGAAAACCAAATGTCTGCTAGTGATGTTGCCATCGCCACCTACCATTTATTGAAGGACTTCCCTCAAGTTACCCAAATCACTAGTCAAGCCAGTGCAACATTTGCTGGGCAAACCATCTTTTCCTATAACTATCTTTTACCAGGTATGCCCTACGCCCGAAAAGGTAGCCAAGGTCTTTTTTTAGGAACTTCTGCTCAGGGTCTTTCCTCATTAGTCACCAGTTCAACAGAAGGCGATCTCTCCATTGTAACGGTTTTGCTAAATGTTGATCAAGGAAAAGATCAACCTACCGAACGCTTCCAGGTTGCCAATCGTTTCCTTGATGAGATTACCAAGCAATTTCAAAAGGTCACAATTCTTAAAAAAGGGCAAAGCCTGAGGCAACCTCGATTAACCGTTAAAGACAGTCCTGATAAGTTGATCCCGCTTGAGGTAGCTACAACGCTCACTGCTGTCCAACCCCGGGTAAAGGGCAAAAAGCTAACCTATCAAGTAAACAAAACACAGGCCCAGTATTTTGCCCCTTTGGCTAAGCATCAAACCGTTGCTAGCATTACGCTCGTTGATAAAAACAACATTGGAAGAGGTTACATGGGTAAGATGCCCCAAACTAAGCTTGTCACACAAAAGGCCATCCCCCGCAGCTTTTTCCTTAAAGTTTGGTGGAGTCACTGGGTTGATTATGTCAACCAAAATCTATAAGTCAGCCAAGGCAGCTCACAGCAATCACACCTCTTTGAGCCAACGCAACCTTTTAGGCTTTAAAGACAAGCTACTTGCTGCCTCAGGTTGAAGAAAAAGTCCATTTTGGACAATTTTCTTCAATCTTTTTTTCTGTGATACTAATCAAGAACTCTCAGAAGCATTGCTAGATTAACGTTTCTAAGAGTTTAGCAATTTAGCAGCTCACTTAGGCTAATTCAAAAGATGACATTCGATAGGAGTTTGTCCACGTTCTGAAGCTGCTTGCTGCCTTGCCTTCTTTTTCTAGCTCCTCACACAGAAAAAAACACCTCTAAATTTTGACCACCTTAAACAAGCTTGATACAATAGATTGTATGAAGAAAAACCTATTATGCGCCGTGCTGATGAGTGCTTATCTTTTCCTTTTTGGTGTGCAAAGGAGCCAAGCTGCAGACCTTACTATTGACAGCCAGGCGGCAATCGCCTATGAGTATCATTCGGGCCAAGTTCTTTATGAGCATAATAGCCAAGCTAAGTTGCCTGTGGCTTCGTTAAGTAAATTACTCACCATCTACTTAACACTCTCTGAAATCAAGTCTGGCCGCCTCCAGTGGGACACACAAATACCACTTTCAGACTATGCCAAAGAACTTAATCAAAATCTCGACATTAGTAATCCTCACATGAGTAACAATAGTTACTCTGCTAAAGAACTCATCGAATCAACGCTAATTGTAAGTGCTAATAGCTCAGCAGTAGCTCTAGCCGAATACATCGCTGGCTCAGAACCACGATTTGTCGATCAGATGCTAAAGCAAGTACAGGCCTGGGGCATACGGGATGCCACGATTGTCAATGCCACTGGGCTCAATAATAGCATGCTGGGACGGCACATCTATCCTGGTTCAAAACCAGATGAAGAAAACGCCTTTAGTGCCCGCGATTTAGCCCTGATTACCCAGCATCTCCTTCATGATTTTCCAGAAATTAACACGATAACAGCTCAGCCATTTCTAAAATGGGAAAACGAACAAATGGCTAATTCCAATCTTCTTTTACCTGGGCAGACGTTTGCTCTTCAGGGGGTAGATGGCTTAAAAACGGGGACCACCGCTAAAGCCGGCCAGTCCTTACTGGCTACTGCTTCACATAATGGCATGCGCTTTGTCCTGATTTTGCTACATGCTGGTGAGGCAAACAAGGCAGATGACAAGCGATTTGTCGAAGCCAAAAAGGCACTTACCTATCTTTACGACCATTATCAAGCAACGGTTATCACACCAGCAAGCCCTATTTTGGCACAAACATGGCCGGTAAGTGGCGGCACCAAGTCCAAGCTTGCTATTTATACGCGTGGTAAGCTAACCATTATTCATCCGAAAAACCAACCTCTGGCCAGACAACATATCAAGGTTAAGCTCAGCCATGCGCAAGCTCCCATAACCAAGCAGCAAAAACTGGGCCACATGTCCTATCAGGTTGACTCTTTCTCACCGTCCTTGACTTACCTTGACAAGCAGCCTGACCTGTCAATCTATGCCAAGGAAGATCTCCCTCGGCAAGGCTTTTGGTCGAGCATCAAAAACTGGCTCAAAACTAGCCTTTTTTATTAATAAATGATAATAAAATGAAAAAGCTCTTGTCTTGTATTAAGTAAATGGTATAATTGAGTTATATTTTATCTGATTACGACTGATACAAAGGAGTTTTTTATTTGAAAAAATTGTTTGTTTGTGTGCTGCTTGGCCTTGTCATTCTTATAGCACCATCATCCCTTGCACAAGAGCAAGAAGACATTCTAAAAATTACCCAAGATGCGGGATATACGGTTGATCCTATTAATCGGCCGAAAGCTTCTATTGTCGTCGATGCTGACTCGAGTCAGATCCTGTGGCAAGACCACATTGATGATCTTCGCGATCCAGCAAGTATGTCAAAAATGTTCACACTCTATCTCTTATTTGAAGATATGGCAAGTGGCAAGGTCTCACTTGATACTACCGTTACAGCAACTGAGACCGATCAAGCCATTAGCAAAATCTACGAAATCAGTAACAATAATATCGTGGCTGGTGTTGCCTATCCCATTAAAGACCTGATTGCCATGACTGCCGTTCCTTCTTCAAATGTTGCGACTATTATGATTGCCAACTATTTGTCCCAAAATAATGCGGGAGCATTTATTGATCGTATCAACCAAACAGCTAAAAAATTAAAAATGACCAATACGCATTTCTCTAATGCTAGTGGAGCTGCTGCGGTTTCTTTTAAAGGCTATTATAAGCCGCAAGGGTATGATCCAGAAGCACCCAATCAAACAACGGCACGTGATTTAGCAATTTTAATCTACCATATGCTAGACAGGTACCCTGAAATCCTCCAATACACTAATAAACTCGTGGTTAAAACAATGGTAGGAACGCCCTATGAAGAAGAGTTCCATTCTTATAATCATTCTTTACCAGGTGACGAGTACGGTATCCCAGGGATTGATGGCTTAAAAACAGGATCAAGCCCTACAGGTGCCTTCAATGCCATGGTAACTGGGCAACGAGATGGTCATCGTGTGATCACAATTGTGATGGGAGTTGGCGACTGGTCTGATCAAAATGGCGAATTCTATCGTCATCCCTTCATCAACGCTCTCACCGAAAAAGGATTTAAACTTTTAAAAGACCAGCCTCAGGCAAGATACGAACATTTGATTTCTGAAGCCCAAGTAACAACAGATGCTCCGCCACACGCACACAAGCACAAGCATGAGCATACCAACCATCAAAATACTCTCTTAGATCAGATTGATCACATCTTTGATCGTTATCACAATTACATTGCCATTGGTCTGGTTCTCTTTGTCTTAGTTGCTTTAATCACCATCTGGCGGACGCTTAGCAGACGCTAACAGCAATAAAGCATGACCACAATTGATACACAATAACCAGCCAATCTACTTACAAGCAAAAAAAGACTTTCTAACAGTTATGAGTGTTAGAAAGTCTTTTTTAGAAACTTAGAGGAATGGTTTGATTAGACATCAAGCTCAGCTTTAATAACTAGACTAACTACCTTATCGACAGAGGAACATTCCTGCCAGGATTTTTTGCTTGTTTAGCCAATTTTGGCAACGATCAAGCTCCTAAGCAGCTTGTGGAGCATCTTTGCTGCGCAGCTGATAGAGCCGTATGAACTAGGCTACTAAGTCAGCAAGTCTTAAAAAACAGAAAAATCAAGCTTTGCCATTCTCCTTTTACCCGCCTTAAAGCAGCAAGTCTGCCGCTTTGGGCTAGCCGGAGCGGGGCTGGCTTATCAAGTCAAGTCCGCCAAGGGTTGTAAAAGCGGCCGCCATTCACGGTAAACAGGTACAAGGTGAGCAAAAACAAACTTAGGGCCAGAGCCATGACCAGGTAATCACGCCAGTGAATCCTTTGCTGGCTATACCAGCTCCTGCGGGGATTCTTGCCAAAACGGCGCAGCTCCATCGCCGTAGAAATGGTCTCAATCCGCTCTAAGGAACTAAAAATGAGAGGAAGGACAATCTGCAAGTTGCCTTTGATTCGGGTAAAGAGACTGCTTTTTGGCGACAATTCAATGCCCCGAGCTTCCTGAGCACGGCGGATGGTATAAAAGTCCTCTTGGAGATCAGGAATATAGCGGAGCGTTAAGCTGACCGCGTAAGCGATTTTATAGGGCAGGCCCAATTGATTTAAGCTAGAAGCAAACTGGCTAGGGTTGGTTGTCATTAAAAACAGCAAGGACAACGGGACCGTACAAACATATTTCAGGCTTAAATTAAAGAGATAAAATGCTTCCTCAAGGCTGAGACGATAAGGGCCAATCCCCTGAATCAATACACTTGAACTCCCATAAATGTCATCACCATACTGGGGTGCAAAGAGATAAACCATGAGCAGATTTAAACTAGCAAAAATCATCACCAGCATGAGCACAAACGAAACCTGATGCCATTTAATCTTGGCCAATCTAAATAGTACCAAGGCGCTTACAGAGACCAGGACTAAAAAGCGAGTATCATAGGTCGTCATACAAGCAGCCGACACCAGGATAAAAAACAGTAATTTACTGGCGCCTGAGAGGCGGTAAAGAAAACCGCTGCCTTCTTGATAACCAATTAAGTGATTAGCCATGGCTTGGCCCTCCTTGCTGCTGAATATACCACTGCGTTAAAGCCTGCGGTGATTGCCCAAGACGCTCTGCTAAGTCAAACAAGCTGGTCTTTTTCAAATGGGCCTGCTCAAGGAGCTCTGGCCTTGACAAAATACTAATTGGAGCATCATCTGCTACAATCCGCCCCTGATGTAGCACTAAAGCCCGATCACAATGCTCTAACATCAGCTGCATATCATGAGTAATCATTACAATGGTATGCCCTTTTTGTTTAAGCTCTTCTACAAACGACATCATTTCTAAATAATGCTTTTTGTCTTGGCCAGCTGTCGGCTCATCTAAAATAATAATAGCTGGATTGAGCACCAAGATCGAAGCAATCGTAACCCGCTTTTTTTGGCCAAAAGACAGGGCCGAAATAGGCCACTTGCGAAAAGGATACAGGTCACAAATCCTTAAAATCCGATGCACACGCTGCTTTATCTCAGCTGGATCAAGGCCTCTAAGGCGAAGGCCAAGGGCCACCTCATCAAACAGCATAGCTTGACTAATCATCTGGTTAGGATTTTGTAAAACATAACCAATGCGTTCAGCGCGTTCTTTGATCGTATCCTTGCTAATATCCTGTCCTTGATAGAGCAAATGACCAGTGTTTTCGACAAATTGGCATAAGGCCTTGGCTAGAGTTGACTTACCAGCACCATTTTGCCCAACAAGGGCCACCATTTCCCCACGTCCAAGGGTCACAGACAGCTCATCTAGGACCTTTTGCTGCTGGGCAGGGCTGACTTTGGCCTGATGATAGCTGACAGAGAGCCCAGTTACAGTGAGGACTGGAGGCTTGGGAGCGAAGTTTGGAAGCGATGTCAACGCAGGCAGGTGCAAATCCGTTAGGTCTAGTTGGCTGAGCTGCAAGCCACTAGCTTGCCGCTTAAGAGGATAGCCCATCTGCTTTAAAGCCGATAAATAGAGAGGCTCTTGAATGCCATTTTCCTCTAAAAGGTTAGATTGCAACAAGCCATCAGGCTTGCCATTATAGACAATCTGACCATCATTAATGAGAACGATCCGATCTACCTCACACTGCAAGACATCTTCTAGGCGGTGTTCAATAATCAGAGTTGTGGCAGCTTGCTCATGATGAATGCGATCAATCAAGGCCATAATCTCTTGACCAGATTGCGGATCCAGATTCGCTAATGGTTCATCAAAAAGCAAGATTGGGCTGTCATCCACCAGCACGCCAGCTAAAGTAACCCGCTGCTTTTGCCCACCAGATAGGTCTTGTGGCCGTTTCTCCAAGAGCGGCAAGATCTCCAAGCGCGCTGCCCAAGCCGTTACCACTTCTTGCATGGCCGCTTTGGACAGGCCGTCATTTTCCAAAGCAAAGGCTATATCTTCAGCAACACTCAAGCCGATGAACTGGCCATCTGGATCTTGCAACACCGTGGAAACCAAATGAGACTTGTCATAAATTGACAAGCCAAATGCCTCTTGCTGATTAATCGTAAAACGACCTTGATAATGGCCTTGATGGGTGGCAGGAATGATACCATTTAAGCAATTTCCAAGCGTTGATTTGCCAGAGCCAGACGGACCAAGCAGCAATACCTTTTCCCCCTTGGCAATGGTTAAATCAATGTTTTTAAGCGTGGGTTCGGACTGCACATCATAGGTAAATGTAAAATCCTTCCATTCAATAAAATCTTTCATGACATCCTTTAACTTTAATCTTTACTCAAGCTGCCTTGCTGTGGCCTTGATTTAGCATAGGCGATCAGCAATAAACTACCACCAATGCCAATGGTCACCGCATTGACCAGACTAGATAAGATCCCTTGCGCAAAAACCTTGCTAGCCGGTTCACTATAAAAAATAATGTCACCATAAGGAGCAAGCAGCCCCCAACCAATCCCATTTGCTAGCACCTGCACGCCATTAAACAAAGCCAGATCTTTTTTTGTCAGCCCTTTTGTGTGAATCGCTAGGCGCTTTGCCAGCAGGCCTATCATCAGACCAAGAAAACCGCTGACAAGCACCCAGGTCCACCAAGGTGCCCCGTATTGTAGGGAATCCTTGAGCGCATGGCCAATCACCCCAATAAAAAAGCCAACACCTGGACCATAAAGCAGCGCAAACAAGGCTAAAACAGCATATTGTAACTGCAGATTCGTATTTGGAATGGGCGTTGGGATATTGACCAACATGCCAATGATAATAAATAGGGCAGCACCAATTCCTGTCGCTACAACTTTTTTAATAGTAGAATCTTGCATCTTTTTCTCCTAAATTTTCTTAACGGCTATTCGCCAATTTGAACCGACACCGACATTATAGGCTCGGGCAAAGGAACCTTGATTAATAGCCAGTCCAAGGCGATATAGTGAATTAATATACAAAATCGGCTGACCAATGCGAACATCAGCAAATGATTTGCCATAAGTAACCTGATTTTGGTAAACCAGCATATCATCCTTATAAATGGTCACCTCAAAACGCTCACCAAATTCAGGAGCTAAGGCATAAAATTCTGCCCGAGTAATGGAAGTCCACAGCGACCCAAACCGGACATCCAAAATATCAATCGCTCCAAAAACGGTGTCATCATGGATTCGCGTTGCCACCTCTGGCAGTTCAATAATCTGATCAACAGCCAACTCTGGGCCAACTTCTTCAAAGCTAATATGACCACTCGCTAACTTAGCCCCAGTATAGGCATAGACATCCCGTCCATGAAAGGTGTAAGAGAGCTCAGTATTGCGCCTGCGATTCTTCACCTCTGAGATTTCCCGAAGCGCAGCAATGCCCACATGCCGCTTAATATAAGACAAGGTGCCGTTATCTGGTGTCACGATGTATTGACCATTCTTGGTTAAGGCCACAACACTTTTACGTTTAGAACCAACACCTGGATCCACCACAGAGACAAAGGTGGTCCCACTTGGCCAGTAATCAATCGTCTGAAACAAACGATAGGAGGCCTCAAAAATATTGTAAGGGGTAATGTCATGGGTGAGATGATAAATGCCTAAATCAGCTGCTTCTTGCAAAGCCACACCAGTCATGGCGGCCACAGCACCATCAACGCAGCCAAAATCAGATTGTAAAACTAATAAATTGTTGGCCAAATGCTTTCTCCTTATCGATCAGAATAAACTCATTTTATCAAAATAAGCAGGGCCTGAACAGTTGTTTCTTACTATGAACAGTTATAGTTATAAACTATCCTTTGCCTAATGACTGCACAAGGGGTGCTATGTTACTAAACTAGCTAGTATGAGCTGGCGCTACCTAGTCCACCTTTTCTCCTCAGCTATGACTACAGGCTTACGTGCTGGCTAAATCAGATCAGCTGCTATAGCGAGCTTAGGCCTATGTGGCTGGCTGAGCAAGGATCTAGGGCTTTTTGGCAAAAGGTAACCAGCTGAGCTTGATCTTGGTTGCTGGGCTGAACTGTGGTAGCTGTTCTCATAGCTATGGCTATTAGCTATAGCCCCAAATGGCTAAGGCTGCTTGCTTGGCGAGATAGGACTTTTCTGCTGGAGTGATGAAGCACTCCGGCATACTGTGAGAAAACATAAACGGTCTGCTTTTTTACTTTGCTGTAGGCGTCCTGCTGCCTTGCTGCCGCTTTTTTTCTGTAAGCGTCTTGCTACTTTGCTTTCTGCTGCTTTTGCTTGGGGCGTCTCGGGCGGACCAAAAAAACCAACAGTCGCTCACTGCTGGCTAATACTATTAGCAGCCACAACTAAGCACTGCTGGTTTAAACTGCTAGAACTGATATGGCTACTTCTAGCAAGCAGCGACCGCCAAAGCCCAGTCAAAGCAGTTGCATACCTATCTACCCAACTGACCCTTCCATTTCATAGGAGATAAGTCGATTGAGTTCAACAGCATACTCCATGGGTAGTTCTTTGGTAAAGGGTTCAACAAAGCCCATGACAATCATCTCGGTCGCCTCAGACTCAGTCAGACCACGGCTCATCAGGTAATAGAGCTGCTCCTCTGAGATTTTAGAGACCTTAGCCTCATGCTCAAGAGCGACTTGGGAGTTGTGAATTTCATTGAAAGGAATTGTATCAGACTTGGACAGATCATCCATTAAAATCGTGTCACATTCGATATGAGAAACCGATTTTTTGGAGTGCTTATTAAAGGTTACCTGACCACGGTAGTCAACCTTGCCGCCACCTTTAGCAATGGATTTAGAGACAATAGATGAACTGGTATGTGGTGCATTGTGAATCATTTTTGCGCCCGTGTCTTGGTGTTGCCCTTTATTAGCAAAAGCAATGGACAGCATGGTGCCACGCGCACCCGGCCCATCAAGGTAAACAGAAGGGTATTTCATCGTTGTTTTCGCCCCCAGATTACCATCCACCCACTCAACCGTCGCATCTTTTTTAGCCGTTGCGCGCTTGGTCACCAGGTTATACACATTATCAGACCAATTTTGAATCGTGGTGTAGCGCATGTAGGCACCCTCTAAGGCAAAGATTTCGACAATAGCTGCATGTAGACTATTGGAAGAATAGGTAGGTGCCGTACAGCCTTCTACATAATGAACACTAGCACCTTCATCAACAATAATCAGGGTCCGTTCAAACTGGCCTGTGTTTTCATTGTTGATCCGAAAATAAGTCTGCAAGGGAATATCAACGCTAACCCCTTTAGGAACATAAATGAAACTCCCACCAGACCACACGGCAGAATTAAGGGCAGCTAACTTGTTATCTGTTGGCGGCACCAGCTTTGCGAAATACTGTTTAAACAAATCAGGGTATTCTTTAAGTGCAGAATCCGTATCTGTAAAGATAATTCCTAGTTTATCATATTCATCTTTCATATTATGGTAAACCACTTCGGATTCATACTGAGCAGAAGCACCCGCTAGATAAGCACGCTCAGCCTCAGGAATGCCAATGCGCTCAAAGGTTTCCTTGATTTTATCAGGGACCTGATCCCAGTCGCGAGCAGGCTTATCCAAAGCTTTTTGATAATAAATAATATCATCAAAATCAATATCAGACAAATCAGCACCCCAAGTTTGCATTGGCATTTTATGAAAGGTTTCTAGTGATTTAAGACGAAAATCCAACATCCACTCAGGTTCCCCTTTAGCAGCAGACAACTCTCGGACCACTGCTTCACTCAAGCCCTTGCCAGTGGAGTAAATCGGCTCAACATCATCATGAAAACCAAATTTATACTCTCCCAGATCAATTGGTTTGGGATCTACTTTTTCAATTGTTTCGGACATGTGTCCCCTTTCTACTATGATAGAAAATGATTCCTTACTACGAACCAAAGCTCCTAAGTTTGACTGAACAGGCCATATGAACCCCCGCCTCATCAGCTTATAGATGATTAAAGCTTGCATTAGCCCCTATGCGTTAACACAAGCCCTTGGCCTTAAGTAGTTGGTAGCTCAGTTAACCGAATCACGCTCAATCGCCTTTTTCAAAGCATTCCATGCCAAGGTAGCACACTTAATTCGTTGGGGAAATTTTGCTACCCCTGCTAGACATTCCGCATCGCCCAGCTCTTTAGCTTGCGCAGGCGCCTGACCCTGCACCAGCTGGGAGAAGGTCTCCGCTAAAGCTAACGCTTGTGCTTTAGTTTTACCGATAACAGCATCCGTCATCATACTAGAAGAAGCTGTTGAAATCGTGCAACCATGCCCAGAAAAAGCAATATCAGCAATCTGCTCACCCTCAAACTGAACCGACAAAGCAATCACGTCCCCACAAGTGGGGTTATTGAGCTGGATTTGCTCAACCCCGGCCAGGCTCCCATGATGGTGGGGATGTTTGGAATGATCAGCAACCAGGGCCATATACAAGCTATCTAACCTAGAGAGTGCCATTGAAAAACTCCTTCGTTTTTAAGATCGCATCCACCAAGCGATCACAATCTTCTGTGGTGTTGTATAGGTAAAAGCTGGCGCGCACGGTGGCATGGAGACCCAGATAAGCGATGAGCGGTTGGGCGCAATGGTGGCCAGCACGAACGGCCACGCCTTCATAATCAAGGGCAGTTGCAACATCATGCGGATGTAGACCAGCCAGATTAAAAGCAAGCACCGAGTGGTGCTGCGCAGGATCTTTGGGACCATAGAGGGTGAGTCCCTCAATAGCCTCAAGCTTTGGCAAAACATAGGCCATCAGCGCCTGCTCGTGGGCGTAAATAGCATCCATCCCAAGGTCCATCAAGTAATCAATGGCTGCGCCTAGACCAATAGCACCTGCAATATGCGGCGTCCCAGCTTCCAATTTCCAGGGCAATTCCTTCCAGCTAGCCTCCTGTTCATAAACAAAGTCAATCATCTCCCCACCAAATTCGATTGGCGACATGGCTTGAAGCAGGGCCTCCTTGCCATAAAGGACACCAATCCCAGTTGGCCCCAACATCTTGTGACCAGATAAGGTGAAAAAGTCACAATCTAAATCCTGCACATCAATCTTTTGATGCGGTGCTGACTGCGCACCATCAACAACCAGATAGGCCCCGACCTGGTGGGTCAAGGCAGCAAGTTCCTTAATCGGATTGCGACAGCCCAAAACATTGGAAACATGAGCCAGGCTGACAAACTTCGTCTTTGGAGATAATTTGGCAGCAAAGTCCTCCAAATCTAAAGCCCCCTCCCTGAGATGGGCAAAGACCAGCTTGGCGCCTGTTTTTTGGCAAGCTTGCTGCCAGGGGATGATATTTGAATGGTGCTCCATAATCGAAATCAGCACTTCATCTCCTGCCTCAAGCAGCCCTTCAGCAAACTTAGCCACCCAATTAAGACCCGTCGTCGTCCCTCTGGTAAAGATAATTTCCCTGCTAGATGCGGCATTTAAAAAGGTTTTGACCTTGCTGCGAGCAGCTTCGTAACGACTCGTTGCCCGCTCGGCCAAGCTGTGGACGCCGCGGTGTACATTCGCATTATCTTGCTCATAGTAAGCTTGGAGTGTTTGGATAACCTGCTTAGGTTTTTGGCTGGTCGCCGCACTATCCAGATAAACCAAACTTTCATCATTGACCACTTGATGTAAAATCGGAAAATCAGTTGCTATTTTTCTTGCATCTAACACATTGCCTCCTTTACTAGCGTGTCGCTAACTTCTGATCTAAGACCTCGATAATCTGCTCACGAACTGCCCTAACGGGAATCTCCGTAATGACCGTACCTAAGAAGCCGCGGATGACCAGTTTTTCTGCTGTTTCTTGATCCAAACCACGACTCATCAAATAATACATATCTTCGGGATCAACCTGACCAATAGAAGCCGCATGACCGGCTGTCACTTCATTTTCATCAATGAGCAAAATCGGGTTAGCATCACTACGTGCCTTATCTGATAGCATCAGGACACGGCTTTCTTGCTGAGCATCGGCTCCCTTTGCCCCTTTGATGATATGGCCAATACCATTAAAGGTCAAAGTCGCCCGCTCCAAAATCACCCCGTGTTGCAGAATGTGGCCCACTGAGTTCTTTCCATAATTGGTCACACGGGTATCAATCCCCTGGACCTGTCGGCCACTAGAAGCAGCAACAACCTTTAGATCAGCATGGCTGCCATGGCCCAACAAATCACTATCAAAATCAGCAATCACATTGCCTTCATTTAGCACCGCAAGGGCCCAATCAATAGCAGCATCTTGCTCTAGCCGTCCCCGTCGACTAATAAAGGTCGTCACGTGCTCTCCCAGCTGATCAATCGCTGAAAATTTAATTTGGCTGCCAGCTTGAGCAATTACCTCCACAGAAATATTAGCGCTGCTTTTGACAGGAGTGGTTCCATAAGACTGTAATTGCTCCAGATAGGAAAAACGACTGCCCTTGCCAGCAATAATCAGAACATGCTTATTAAATGGTACCGAACTAGTAGCATCCTGGTAAAAGATGCTCTCAATCGGCTCAGCAATTTCCACAAAATCCGGTACATAGAGAACTGCAGCACTGTTAAAATAAGCCGCATGGTAAGCAGCCAAGCGATCCTCATCAAAGGCGCGCGCTGTCCCAAAGTAGGTTTCAATAATCTGAGGAATCTCCGCTAAAGCGGAGTAAAAATCCGTAAAGACCACACCCTTTTCTACCAGCTCATAGGGGAGCTGCTCAAAGACGGTCTGGGTACCAACCTGGACTAGCTTAGGACCACTCCCAGTGTTGACAAAATCAGGAACCGCGCCAATGGCCTCGTTATCAGCAATCGTCCCGTCACCAAGGTCCCACCGGTGAAACTTGACCCGTTCAATATGGGGCAAGGGCAAATCAGCAATCTGCTCAAAGGCCTTGAGACGGTAATCTTGTAGCCACTTGGGTTCAGCCTTGGCTTGTGAAAATTGCACTAGTGATTCTTTTGACATTTGTAACTCCTTTGCTTTTTTGTCGAAGTAACAAATTAAACTTCTTCATGGTAATCAAGACCAAGTTCCTCAGCAATCTGGGCATAGCCTTCTTTTTCAAGGCGCGCTGCTAACTCTGGTCCGCCAGAAAGGACAATCCGCCCATCCATCATCACGTGAACCTTGTCTGGTTGGATGTAATTCAAGAGGCGTTGGTAGTGGGTGATAATCATCGCCCCAAAGTTTGGACCTCGCATGGCATTAACACCCTTTGAGACCACTTTTAAGGCATCAATATCAAGGCCCGAATCAATCTCATCAAGCAGGGCAAACTTTGGTTCTAACATGAGTAGCTGCAAAATCTCATTTCGCTTCTTTTCACCGCCAGAAAAGCCTTCATTAAGATAGCGCTCGGCCATTTCTTCTTTCATGCCAAGCAAAGCCATTTTGTCGTCTAATTTGCTGATAAAATCGCGTACTGAGATTTTATCGTCATCAGCCTTGCCAGCATTCATAGCTGCTCGGATAAATTCGGCATTGGTAATGCCAGGAATTTCAGCCGGATACTGCATGGCGAGAAAAAGGCCCAGCCGTGCCCGTTCATCTACCTCAAGTTCCAGGATATTGACACCATCCAAGCGAATCTCTCCTTGGGTAACTTGGTAATTGGGATTACCCATAATGGCAGCAGACAGTGTGGACTTTCCTGTGCCATTTGGTCCCATAATGGCGGCAATTTCACCCGTTTCTAAGCTTAAATTGAGACCTTTTATGATTTCTTTTTCCTCAATGGAAACATGTAAATCAATGATTTCAAGCGTTGACATCTTACACCTCATTTATTTCTAACAGGCCCTTTGAAGGCCTGTTTCACTTTTAACATCACTATTTCATTATAACAAAAAAAGCCTATAATGGCTTTCTGACGAACCAGGACTAGCCTACTTAGCCTAAAAAAGCCAGGCGGGACTACCAAGGGCTAGGAGGCAAGAGCTAGTCTAGCACAGCCAGGAAGCTGACGACTGTCTGGTCAGTCAGTCCAAGAATAAGACTTTTTTGCTGCCATTTGGCAAGACAAGGTGGGAATTACTTTACGAAAAAGGATGAGGCTCTGCTTTTTTTCTGTCTAGGGCAGAATATGGAAATGTTGCCAAAACAAAAAAACAAGGGGAGAGTGAGTCGGCTCTTCCCTTGTCCTTGGCAGTTGGTCCTCTCCTCTTGCTCAAAGGCTAGATGAAAGGACTCTAATCACTCAGTAAGAGTGGGTGGCACCTGTGCTTGAGTCTGGCAGAACGGGCACAGCCACCTTTTTTAGTAGTGGTTTGTAAAATAGGATAATAATTAGTTTTCTTTACGTTTGTAGGACAGTACACCGGCCGTAGCGATGACACTTAGGGCCGCCGCTGTGAAGAATGGCTGGCGCTGCTCACCAGTCGCTGGTAAGTGCTGGTGTCTAGCTGGCGCTGGGGCTAGCTGAGGCTGAGCTGGCATCGACTGAGGCTGACGACTAGGAGCAGTTGGCGCTGCTGACTGACCTTGTGGAGCTGGTCGGTCTTGAGGCACTTGCTCAGGTGTTTGTGGTTGATTAGGTTGACTAGGAACCTGTGGCCGGTGCTGCTCTGGTGCATGGGGTGGTTCCACCTCTGGCTTATGCGGCTCTTGAGGCTGCTCAGGTGTATGGGGTGATGGTTCTGCTGGCTTGTCTGGGCTTTGTGGTGTGCCTTGCGGACCTTGGGGTCCTTGCTCACCACGCGGACCCTGATCACCCTTAGGACCAGCTTCACCACGGTCACCTTGGATTCCTTGATCACCCTTTTCACCGCGTTCGCCTGGGAGACCTTGTAAGCCTTGTTCGCCGCGTTCGCCTTGGATTCCTTGTAAACCTTGTTCACCGCGTTCGCCTTGGATTCCTTGCTCACCTTTTTCGCCGCGCTCGCCTCGAATTCCTTGGTCGCCCTTTTCACCGCGTTCGCCTTGGATTCCTTGCTCGCCCTTTTCACCGCGTTCGCCTGGGAGACCTTGTAAGCCTTGCTCTCCACGGGGGCCCTGGTCACCCTTAGGACCTTGCAGACCATCTCTACCAGCAGGACCCTGTTCACCTTTAGGGCCGGCTACTCCGGCTTCACCACGTTCGCCGGTTTCGCCTTTATCACCACGCGGACCTTGCGGGCCAGCAGGGCCTCGTGCACCTACAGGACCAATTGGACCAGCCGGGCCGGCAGGTCCAGTCTCACCACGGTCTCCGTTCTTACCGGCTGGGCCTTGGGGGCCGGCTGCTCCGGCTTGGCCACGCTCACCGGTTTCGCCTTTATCACCACGCGGACCTTGCGGGCCAGCGGGACCACGAGCACCTACGGGACCGATTGGACCAGTGGGGCCGGCAGGGCCAGTTTCACCACGGTCACCAGTCTTACCTGTTGGACCAGCAGGACCTTTTTCGCCACGATCTCCTTTAGGCCCTCTAAGCTCCCCATTCTGAATACCTTGCCATAAAATCTCTTTCCACTTGTCTTCTTTATTTTTCTGTTTTTCTAAGTATTCTTCTAGTTTAGACAAATAGTCATAAATAGACTTAGTAGTGTAGTCATTGAATCCCCAGTCCTGGCGCTTCAAAGTTTGAGCAACCGAAGGAATCGGCCTCTCTGAAATGGCGCTAGATTGATCGCGGAGCTTATTGAGAATTGTTTGAGGACCCTCAGCCTTTACGCTCCCCCCCCCCCGAGGGTGAGTAATAGGGCCGCCGAAGTCAAGCCATAGCGGCAAACTAGCCGATTAAGGCGCTTTGATGTGGTTGTTTTCAATTGTCTTTCTCTCCTTTTTCCTTGTGATTAAAATATCGTAAGGTAACTAATATTTTCTACTCAGAGTATTATAGGAGAATGGGAAAGGCTTTTAAAGCTCGCATCCTGTCTTTTTTAAAGATATATGATCTTATTGAAAAAACCAATAGATGCTGCACATCTTTAAGCCCTTTTTGTTGTCGTCAACCTATTTCCACTTCTCATTTTTCTTCTTTCGTATCATTTATTTTTATAAACTTTATTTTTTGGATCTGCCATTTTTAGGCCTCTACCCTCCTTTAGCTTTTTTTCCTAGCGGCCAGAGGGACGGACTAGCAAAAAAAGAAGACCAAGCGGTCTTTTTTTGTCCTAATCTGATGCCGCACCAAGCGGTCTTCGCTAACTAAGCACTTCCGCCCAAATGGTAGCTTAATGGTGGTGGTCATGCTTATACCTGTCACGTCTGGCTTGTAGGACTTTCTGGCGGTAGTCACTGTTACCCAGAAATTTCAGGAGGTTAAAGAGCGGTGTGCGCTTTTCGCCCCAAATCTCTAAACCTTCAATGAAGACTTCCAGACCAAATAACAGGCCAAACAGCAAAAGCACTCCGCCCAAGCGGCTAGAGAGGTTGAGCAGCAAGGAAATCAAGGAAAAGAGCATGGCAATGCCATAGACGACAAGGACGGCCCCGCGATGGCTAAAACCCATAGAGAGCAAGCGGTGATGCAGGTGCATCTTATCCGGCTCGTAGATTTTTTTGCCAGAGAGGCTACGCCTTATAATGGCCACTAGGGTATCCATGATTGGAACGCCCAGGATGATCACTGGTGTGACCACCACCACAGCGGTAGCATTTTTTAACCCCTGAAGGGACAACACACCGATCATAAAGCCAATAAATAGTGAGCCCGTATCTCCCAAGTAGATCATCGCCGGGTGGTAATTGTAGGGAAAAAAGCCCGCAATGGAGGCACTCAGGATTAAGAGGGTGACGGTTAGGTAAAAATCAAGCTGGGGCAAAAAGAAGAACGAGACAATTGCCATGGTCAGCAAGCTAATCAATGAAACGCCACTGACTAGGCCATCTAAGCCATCGATTAGGTTGATGGCATTGGTAATGGAGACAATCCACAAGATGGTCAAGATAAAGGTCACAATGGGTCCAAAAGATAGCAAGGGGCCGCCAAAGGGAATTTTAAAGCTGTTGAAATGAAAATCCGTAAAGGCCCAAATCACAAAACTGCCAAAGAAGATGCCAAGCATCTTCAGTTTGGGGCTGATTTCCATAATATCGTCAATATAACCCGTCAACATGACGAGAAAGCCTCCCAGCACCACAGGCAGAATATAGGAAAAATAATCAAGTCCATGGATACTAATCCCTTGTGAGATCATCGGCACAATCACAAGGGTTGTTAGGACAAAGGAAATAAAAATGGCTAAGCCACCGCTACTTGGCATGGGGACTTTGTTAATCCGTCTTGCATTGGGATAATCAACTGCCCCCACCTTAAACGCCAAAAGGCGAACCAAGGGCGTTAGCACTAAAGAAATTAAGAGGGCACCAATTAAGACTAAAACATAGTCAAATGTAAATGGAAACATAACCTTAGACCAATTTTACCTTTTGTAATTTTTCAAGCGCCCCATCTACCATTAGTTGGGGAGCATGCTCTTGTAAGTAAGCTCGCGTTGTTGTCGTGGGGCTAGCGTGTTCCAGCAGGCGAGCATACATGACTGAGGCATAATAAGCTGGTTGGTTTTGAACATCCAATAGCACGGTCATATAGTAACGGTTGTTGTCTTTATAAAGTTCAGAAGCTTCCACCTGAAAATCAATAGCCTGAGCAAACTCAATAACGGCAGGCAAATCAGCAAAAACTAAAACATAATGAATATAGTCTAATGGATTAACATCCTCCTCTTCATCTCCTTCGCTCATGGCAGCTTGCTCTGTCGCAGAAGCATCTGGATCTTGTAGGGCATCCTCCATGGCTTCTTCTAGTTTTTCAAGCTTTTCATGAGCCTGTGTATCTCCTTTTTCCCGCAGGGATTTTTCCAGTGATTTGAAAAACTCCTCAGGAGACATCTGGGAAATATCACCCAAGTCCGCCAGATCTTCAAAATCAAGGTCCTTATTCAAGTCTGATTTGGTGACAAAAACATCAAGCCGGTCTTTGCGCGGTGTGACCCTAAAGCTCAACATGCCACTATCTTTAAAAGTGTCAGGAAGATCTAGCTCATCCATGACAGAATAAAAGAACTCTTCGGTCTTCTCCTGAGGAATCAAGAAATCCTTTAATTCCATCTCTCTTTCTTCTAAATCATCCATACTAATCGTAATTTTTAGTGTTGTTTCACTAATTTGTTTCATCTCCATAGTAGATACCTCGCACGCATAGTTACTCTATTATACAAGAAAACCTTGTAAATCGCAATTTTATGACCACTTCTTCCTATCTTTGCTAAAATGCCGCTCAAGCTGACATCTGCTCACGGCAAGAAAATCAGCTCGTGCCAGCAGTTAGTAGCAGGCGCATAGGCAGCTACGTTTGCCTACTTTGCTTGGATTTGCTTTGGCTGAGCAAGCGGTTGAAATGATAGCTTGCCTTACCTTTGCTAATTGGCCATGAAAAAAACTCTCAACAAAGGGTTAGCCCACTGTTTGAGAGTTAGTCTTATCAACTAGTGTTAAAAAAGCTAGCCTAGTGCTGCTGATTTGAATAAGGCTAGCTTAGCTCTGCTGATTTGCCAGGTTATAAGACTGCTAAATCATGAATCAGCTAGCGCAAGTGTGTGATGACATAATAAATCAATAACAAGCTTCCTAACCCAATCCGGTATTTGCCAAAAATGGTGAAATCATGTCGTTTGACATAGTCTGTTAAGAACTTAATAGCGTACAAACTAACAACAAAGGCGGTTAGGCTGGCTACGAGTAAAATCAGGGATTGACTCATGGTAAAGCCATGGCCCGCTGCAAAATATTTAACGACCTTTAAGAGACTGGCACCAAACATGACGGGAATGCCTAAAAAGAAAGTGAATTCTGTGGCAACTGTCCGACTGGTTCCCACTAAAATACCGCCGAGGATGGTTGCACCTGAACGGCTGGTTCCTGGAATAATGCTTAAAACTTGGAAGAGACCTATTAAAAAGGCTGTCTTATAGGGCATCTGGGCCAAAGTGGTGATCTGAGGCGTCATATGACGATGTCTTTTTTCAATCCAGATAAAGGCAAGCCCATAAATAATCAGCATCAAGGCCACCGTGATCACATTATAAAAGTGGTTATTAAACCAATCATTAAATTTAAGACCAACAAGAACGACCGGAATGATAGCCACAACCACCTTAGCCCATAGTTGCCAGGTCAGACGGACTTCTTTGGCTGTTTTTCCAGGCTGAAAAGGATTAAGCCTGGCAAAATAAACCACGATGACAGCTAGAATAGCACCTAATTGAATCACCACATCAAACATCTCCATATAGGAAGCATTTTGCTTTAAGGTGATAAATTCTTGGACCAAAATCAAGTGCCCTGTACTAGAAATCGGTAACCACTCGGTAATTCCTTCGACAATCCCGAAGAAAATAGCTTTCAAAAGCTCAATAAATAACATGATTTCTCCTAAATTCCTAAAATATTACCTTAAGTTTACCAAAAAAACCGTAAAATGACATAAGAAGCCTCTAAAAACACGCCTATTTTTTCCAGATAGCGCTGCTTTGGGGGTGCTAGTTTGTTTTTTTAGCCTGATGGGCTCCTTTAGCTCAAAAAAGCTGCGCAGCTATTTAACGAGAAAGCCGTAGAGCTCGGCTAAATAACTCAGCAGGTCAGGAAATGAGCAGCAAAAATTTATTTTTTATCATATTTTTGGCTGTATTTGTATAATTTTCCAATTTTTTAAATGATTTAAATTGCAATCACCCCGGATTTGCTGTAAAATGGAAAGAAAAATAGAGAAGTGAGACAGGAGCTTTTATGAAAAAGATATATCTCTACTTGGCAGCGACCCTTATGCTTTTTTTGAGTGGCTTTTCGACTGTCAAAGCAGATCAGTATCTTCGTGTGGGGATGGAGGCTGCCTATGCCCCCTTTAACTGGACACAAGACAATGATCAAAACGGTGCTGTACGCATCGAAGGAACTAAGACCTATGCCAACGGTTATGATGTCCAAATTGCTAAAAAAATTGCTAAATCCATGGGCAAAGATCTAATCGTGGTTAAAACTTCCTGGACAGGTTTAATTCCAGCACTAACTTCTGGTAAAATCGATATGATTGCTGCTGGTATGAGCCCAACTCCTGAACGCCGAAAAGAAATTTCTTTCTCAGACAGTTATTATACCAGCGAGCCTGTCTTGGTCGTGCGCAAGGATAGCCGCTTTGCTAAGGCACACACACTTACTGATTTTTCAGGTGCAAAGGTGACAGCCCAACAAGGCGTCTGGCATGTCAAACTGATCGATCAGATCAAAGGGGTTAAAAAGCAAACCCCAATGGGAGATTTCTCACAGATGCGTCAGGCCTTATCTTCTGGTGTTATTGATGCTTATATCTCCGAACAGCCCGAAGGCTTAACAGCCGAAAATGCCAATCCTGCTTTTAAAATAGCTCCGCTACAACAAGGTTTTACCTTCTCAAAAACAGACACTGCTATCTCAGTTGGCATGAAAAAAGATGATCCTCGCCTCATGCAGGTCAATCAAGTCCTCGCCAAACTATCCGAGCATGATCGGCAAAAACTCATGCGCAAGGTAGTGACCTACCAGCCAACTCTTGCCAAGGCAAAAAATGGTGAAAAACCATCCTTTTTCCAACAAATGTGGACCATTCTTTTAACCAACTGGCACCAGTTCTTACGTGGGACAGGCCTAACCTTACTCATTTCCATGGTAGGGACTGTCATTGGCCTAATGATTGGTTTACTAATCGGTGTCTATCGTACTGCACCCAAAGCCAAGCATAAGACAACTGCCTTTTTCCAAAAGCTCTTTGGTAGTCTGCTAACCATTTACATTGAGGTCTTTCGGGGCACACCGATGATTGTACAATCAATGGTCATCTACTATGGAACCGCACAAGCATTTGGGGTTTCACTGGATCGGACCTTGGCGGCTATCTTTATCGTGTCGATCAACACAGGTGCTTACATGAGCGAAATTGTCCGCGGAGGCATCTTCGCCGTTGATGCGGGTCAGTTTGAAGCCGCAACGGCACTTGGTTTTAATCACCGTCAAACCATGCGCAAAATTATTTTGCCACAGGTGGTGCGTAACATTCTCCCTGCCACGGGGAATGAATTTGTCATCAATATTAAAGACACTTCTGTGCTAAATGTTATCTCGGTAGTGGAACTGTATTTCTCAGGTAATACCGTTGCTACCCAGAACTATCAGTACTTCCAAACCTTTATGCTCATTGCCGTCATTTACTTTATCTTGACCTTTACTGTCACCCGCATTCTTCGTTATGTGGAACGCCGCCTAGACGATGAATCTTATACAAGGGTTGCCAGTCCAGCTCTGGTTGAGGAGGCCTAATATGTCAGAACCAATTATCGAAATTAAACATTTAAAAAAATCCTTTGGTCATAATGAAGTCTTAAAAGATATTTCTCTTTCTGTTAACAAGGGTGAGGTGATTACCATCATTGGTTCTTCTGGCTCAGGTAAGTCAACCTTACTTCGTTCTATTAACCTCTTAGAAATGCCAACGGCGGGAGAGGTCCTCTTTCATGGTAAAAACGTCCTAGCAGATGGCTATAATCTGACCCATTATCGAGAAAAACTCGGCATGGTTTTTCAATCCTTCAATCTCTTTGAGAATCTCAATGTGCTAGATAATGCTATTGTGGCTCAGACAACGGTCTTAAAGCGTAGCCATGCTGAGGCTGAAAAAATCGCCAAAGAAAACCTCACTATTGTTGGTATGACCGAACAATATTGGAAAGCCAAGCCCAATCAACTATCTGGCGGGCAAAAACAACGGGTTGCCATTGCTCGCGCGCTATCTGTCAATCCAGAAGCTATGCTCTTTGATGAACCAACCTCAGCCCTTGATCCTGAAATGGTCGGCGAAGTCTTAAAAATCATGCAAGATTTAGCCAAGTCTGGTCTAACCATGATTATCGTCACCCACGAAATGGATTTTGCCCGCGATGTTTCTAACCGTATTATCTTTATGGATAAGGGCCTAATCGCCGAAGAAGGCCGACCCCAAGACATCTTTGAAAATCCTACTCAGGCACGAACCAAAGAATTTTTACAACGTTTCTTAAGCTAAGAAACCCTAAGCTAGTGCTCTTGTCAGGACTAGAGTGGTTTTCACACAGGACTTCTAACGAACAAATGAGCACAGCCATAAACATTCAAGTCAACCCTCAGGCAAACTGGTCCCATCAGCTGCTTGAGGGTTTTTGTGGCTAAACAAGCCGCCATAAAAAAAGCAAAAGTTCACTGGCACCAAGGCCACTAGCAGGGCTTCAGACGGCAAAAATGACTTCCATAGAGAGCTGTAAGCTATGAATCACCAAACCAGCTAAAAACACTGAGGTATTTGGGATAGAGCAGGTTGTCAATCCAGCAAGAAAAAATAATTGCTTAAAATACTTTACTGGTTAAGTTTATTGTGCTATACTAGTCTTTGTTAACGTTAATAAATACTTTTTATGAGGAGGTTATTATGGCTGAAAAAACTGATTTAGCATCGGCTTACCGACGGCTAAAGAGTCCCAATATCAAAACCAAAAAGCGTGCTTTGAAGATTATTCATGAGTACAAGAGATTTGGTAAGAAATAATAACTAAAACATTAAAAGTCAGACAAACAAAAAAACAACTAGGACACATCCCTCCGTTCTAGTTGTTTTTTATGGTCTTTTTTTTAGTATCTTATCAGGCAAGCACAGAGCAATCAAAAGTTCTAGCAAAAGAGAGGTAACTTGATAGACGTTTGTGCTAACCTACTTGACCTACTAAAGAAAAGCTAAAAACCTTATTTTACTTTTAATGCTGATAGCACTTGGCTGCGAATGTCATCTACACCATTAGGTGTATTTGGCAAAAACAGGGTTTGATTTCCTTTAGACGCAAAGGTATTTAAGGTATCTAAATATTGGTTGGTTAATAAGATAGACATAATCTGCTCTTCATCCAAGCTAATGTTAGCTTCTTTTAATTCTTGAATAGAATCTGCTAAGCCATCTACAATTGCTTTACGCTGTTGAGCAATCCCCACACCATGTAAGCGATCTTTTTCTGCTTCAGCAGAAGCCGCCGTGACAATCTTAATCTTATCTGCTTCAGCAAGTTCTTGCGCAGCGACGCGCTTACGTTGAGCGGCATTGATTTCATTCATTGATTGCTTGACCTCGGCATCAGGTTCAACCTTAGTGATCAAGGTCTTAACAATGATATAGCCATAGGTGGACATTTCCTCTGCCACTTGATGTTGGACTTCCAAGGCGATCTCATCTTTTTTCTCGAATAATTCGTCCAGGGTGAGCTTGGGTACAGATGAGCGTAGAGCGTCTTCAATGTAGGACTTGATCTGTGCTTCTGGCTTCATTAATTTGTAGTAAGCATCAGTGACATTTTTTTCATTCACACGGTATTGGGTGGCAACATTGAGGGTGACAAAGACATTGTCTTTTGTTTTTGTTTCGACGACAATTTCTGATTGGAGGAGGCGTAACTGCACACGCGCAGCTATTTTATCAATGCCAAAGGGCATCCGGATGTGAATCCCACTAGTTGCGGTCACTTGATATTTACCAAATCGTTCAATAATAGCGACTGTTTGTTGTTTGACAACATAAAGTGTACTGAGCACTACTAATACTAGCAGTACTAAAATACAAAGTAAGACAATGATTGCAGTATTCATCTGGAACTCCTCTAGATTTTGACTTATTGTGATAAGACAATTATAATCTTTTTTTTAGGATTGTCAATTCTTTTTAATGCCAGCTGCAGTTTATCAGCTGCGCTAGCAATAGAAAAAAGCCCCTAAACTCTAACGCGTCAGCTGGTACTGATAACCCGACGACTTGCTACGCTAGGTGGGGCATTAAGATAAACTCATTTTTGTAAGGATGTTACTCAACACTCATGAGATAAGGGTAGACAGGTTGCATGCCTTGATGAATATCTACTTCTATATCTTCATAGGTGGTTTCAAGGTAGTCAGCCAACTCGTTTGCAAAAGCTTGATTGCCTTCTTCTCCGACAAAGAGAGTAACAATCTCACTATCATCTGTAATCATCTGAGCAAAAGTGGCTTTAATGGCAGTCTCTAGATTGGCATCAGATACCAAAATTTTGCCATCAACCATTCCCAGATAATCATTTTCGTGAATATCAAGCCCGTCAATGGACGTGTCACGCACAGCCAGGGTAATGCTGCCACTAACAACGTCTGATAGACTGGCTGTCATATCTGCCACATTTTCTTGGAGGGATTTAGATGGGTCAAAGGCAAGTAGACTGGTTAAGCCTTGCGGCACTGTTCTTGTTTCAACAACGGCTGCGGCTTGCTCGACCACTTCTGCTGCTGACTGGGCAGCCATAAAGATATTTTTATTATTTGGTAGAATAATCACGTTTTTGGCATTGACTGCCTCAATGGCTTTCACAATGTCTTCGGTGGATGGGTTCATGGTTTGACCACCTGAGATGATGTAGTCAACGCCTTGAGCTTTGAAAATATCAGCTAGGCCTTCACCTGCGACAACAGCAATTAAGCCAAAATCTTTTGGTTGAGCTGCCTGGCTGGCTTGGTTCGTTTTTTGGACTTGGGCATCGTGCTGGTTGCGCATATTTTCCACTTTCACCTTCACAAGCGAACCAAATTTCAAGCCTTCTTGCATCACTAACCCGGGGTCTTCTGTATGGACATGCACCTTAACAATTTCATCGTCATTGATGACAAGTAAAGAATCACCCAGATTACTCAAATAACCTTGGAATTCTTCATAATTGAATTCTTTTACATAGGTTGGTCCTTGTTTTAGGGCCACCATAATTTCCGTACAATAACCATAGGTAATGTCTTCGGTAGCCACATGTCCTACAACTGCTTTATGGTGTTCGGCATTAATCATTTCAGACATATTAGCTGGGGTTGCTTTGAAGTCTTCTGAGGCAACATAGTCGCCATTTAGGGCAGACAAAAAACCTTCATAGATAAAGACAAGGCCTTGGCCGCCTGAATCCACTACGCCAACTTCTTTAAGGACAGGAAGTAATTCTGGTGTCTTAGCAAGGGCGCGTTTAGCACCTTTTAGGGCTGCTTCCATTACTGCGATGGCGTCATCACT
This sequence comes from Streptococcus halichoeri, assembly GCF_019774635.1. Taxonomy (NCBI): domain Bacteria; kingdom Bacillati; phylum Bacillota; class Bacilli; order Lactobacillales; family Streptococcaceae; genus Streptococcus; species Streptococcus halichoeri. Next base: position 844,572 of record NZ_CP081502.1, on the reverse strand, counting down.
GGTCTCTGCTTTTTTGAGAGCTGCTGTGGCTGCTCCTCGTGAGACTGTTAAAATGGTGCCTTCGACAGGTTTCATAACTGCTTTATAAGCTACTTCAACGCCGGCTTGAAAAGCTTGGGCTAGGGCCTTACCATCAAGTTCTGTTTTATTTTTGATGCTTTGGCTAAAACCACGGAACAATTGTGAGGTGATAACGCCTGAATTGCCACGCGCCCCCATAAGCAACCCTTTAGAGAGGATTTGACCAACTTCTCCAACGGTTGTTGCTGGTTTATCAGCAACTTCTTTGGCACCATTATCCATGGTCATTCCCATGTTTGTCCCAGTATCACCATCTGGAACAGGGAAAACGTTTAAGGAATTAACATATTCTGCTTGCTTTCCAAGACGCGTCGCAGCTGCTTGAATCATCTCTTGGAATAAGCTTGTTGTAATATTTGACACTACTTTTCTCCTACAACCCTGATATTTTGTACGTAAACATTAACCATATTAGCCGAAATGCCAAGTTGACTTTCTAGATTAAATTTCACCCGTTCTTGAATATTTTTCGAAACTTCGCTAATTTTCACACCGTAACTCATCACGGTGTAGACGTCAACAGAAATACCTGTTTCTGTTGATTTCACCACTACTCCTTTGGAATAGTTTTCTTTACGAAGTAGTGATTGAAAATTATCTTTTATGGCACTTTTGCTTGCCATGCCAACAACGCCAAAAATTTCCGTTGCTGAACCACCAACGACAGTTGCAATAACATCGTCAGAGAGTTCAATAAGACCATCTTTTGTATTGATTTTTACAGTCATAATTGCTACCTCATAAAGTTTTGTCAGTTTATTCTACCATATCTCAGGGGAATTGTAAAAAATCGAGGCAAGGACAAACTTGCGGCGATTTGTCAAAAGAAAAAAAGCCCTGAGGCTTATTTCAATTAAACGCGTTCAACTTTACCAGATTTAAGCGCACGAGCTGAAGCCCAAACTTTTTTAGGTTTACCATCAACAAGGATTGTTACTTTTTGAAGGTTTGGTTTAACGGTACGTTTGGTTTGGTTCATAGCGTGTGAACGGTTGTTTCCTGATACGGTTTTACGACCAGTAAAATAACATACTTTAGCCATTTTGGTTTATTTCCTCCTAGGTAGAATGTGTTTACGGATGTGCTAGCACCACATACCAAAACATTCTATCACAATTCAAGAGGTCGCGCAAGTATTTTTTCATTTCCTGATTTTCCAACGTCCCTGCCCTCTCCTTTGCACGAGCTAGTGCATTTTAGGTAGTTTATGTGTTAGCAGCTGATTTAAGGTCTAAACGTAAGAGATGGGGCTTGGCTGCTTGCAAGCAAGCGGCAAATGTTTTCTACGGTAGTTTCAAGATGAACAGCCCCTTGGGCCAAGGCGTCTGGCAAAGATATGGGCCCTGGTACGAGGCTAAAAATGGCTGTTATTCCTGCTTGATAAAGCTTTGCACTCCCCTGGTCAATCTGACCAACACAGGCATAAACTGGTTTGTTGTATTTCTGAGCAAGATTTGCTACGCCCAAGGGAACCTTACCAAAGGCGGTCTGCCCATCGATACGACCTTCACCAGTAAAGACGTAATCAGCATTTTTGATGGCTCCTTCCAGATCAAGTAAGTCTGCTATCAGGTTGCTACCAAGCTGCCATTGGGCATTGGTCAAAGCTAATAAGCTAGCTCCTAAGCCACCGGCTGCACCTGCGCCAGCTTGTAGGGCAACATCACGCCCTACTGCTTGTTGCAATAATCGAGCATAGTGCTTGAGATTCTCTTCTAAAATTGGAATCATCTGAGCAGTTGCTCCTTTTTGCGGACCAAAAATCTGGCTAGCTCCGCTAGGACCTAGTAGGGGATTAGTGACATCACAGGCCAGGATGATTTCTGTCTGTGCTAATCGGGAATCTAATGCTGTCACATCAAGGGCAGATACTTCAGCTAAAGTTCCCCCACTAAGGCCAGCTGGTAGGATTTGCTGGTCTTGGCCGATAAAACTTAGGCCCAAGGCTTGCGCCATTCCAGCACCGCCATCGTTGGTGGCACTGCCACCAAGTCCTAAAATGATACGCTTAGCGCCTTGGTTAAGAGCATGACGTATGAGTTGGCCTGTGCCATAGCTGGAAGTGCGCAGCGGGTTACGTTTGCTGCTAGCTAGTAACTCTAAGCCATTAGCCTTGGCCATTTCCACTACAGCTAGCTGCTGCTTTGGAAACCAACCATAATAAGCACGGACTTGCTCTTTTACTAGTGGCCCTGAAACAGTGAGGTCGATCCGTTTGCCTCCTAAGGCCTGTAAAAGAGCATCCACCGTCCCTTCGCCCCCGTCAGCCATCGGGAATGAACAAATGTCTGCATCCGGAAAAACTGCAAGAATCCCCTTGGTCATCGCCTGACAGGCTTGTATGGCTGATAGACTCTCTTTAAAGGAGTCAGGAGCTAAAACAAATTTCTTTCCCATACTATTCATCTGCCTTTACTGTAAACATGTGTCTGAGCTATCTATAAGCTCTGATTCCTAGCCAAGTTTAGCAAATTATCTCTGGCTTGCCAAGAGCTAAATGGTCGCCTGGTTAAGCAGGTATACTTGAAGCAAGCTAGCTTTGGTTATTTTTTGCCTCTCTTTCTACTTGCTTTGCTATCATCTTTTGTTGCTTTTTGTCTGGTCATGCTCGCGCTCAATCTCTGATAACAAGAGATAGATTAGCTGGATACACAAGGATGATTGCCCAGCATTATCCGTTGTTCCACTTAGGTAGAGATTTAGTTGGGGGCAAAAAAAGGCAAAGGCACCAGAAATACCAGAATGACCATAAAATTCAGGACGCTTGTGATTTCCTGGCTTTCCCATTGCAAGCAGCATGTGACCTCCACCATATAAGACCGGAGCATAGTCTGCCTGCAAGGGATAGTAATCTTTGAGCCGATTCCAGTGGTCTTTGTTAAAGAGCTGGCCTTCAAAAAAGGCACGGATAAACACCAGTAAATCCTGACAGGTGGATACGCCACCGCCAGCTCCCTGCCCACTAGCTACGACTTTTGGTCTATCCAAATAGGCACGGCCTGTATAAAGTGGGGGAATAACAGCATATTCACTGCTGCAAAGGTAGGAATGCTGCAAGCCTAAAGGAAGCATAATCGCCTTTTCGACACAGACATCCAGATCCTGGTGGCAAATGTGCTCAATAATAAGTCCTAACAAGGTAAAATTAATATCAGCATAATAGGCGGCCTTGCTCCCTGGTAGGAAATGAGCTGGTGTGGCCTGGACCCACTCCTTCATTTCTTGCCAACTATAGGCAAAATCCTCACGAGCAATGCGCTCTTTTAAACGAATTGGCTCTTCATAAAAAATATTACCAAAGCCTGTGCGCTGAAAGAGTAAATCAGCGACAGTAATCGGCAAATCCTGGTTTTTAGGCAGCATGGAATGGATACCAGCTAGCTTTTCTTTTGGGATGAAATCGGTTACAATAGAGTCGTAGAACACTTTTTTCTGGTCAATCAGTTGCAAGATTAGAGTGGTTACCCATAACTTTGTCACACTAGCCATTAAAAAGGGCGAATCTGCCTGGAGTTGTCCCCAAGATAACTGGACTTTGTCTTTTTTATCTGTCGTCTCAAGCGCCACAATCGCTTGGGGTAGGTGGTGTTTTTGGACAAAGGTAGTAAACAGTTTTACTAATTTTTCCTGATTCATCATGTCACCTCCTTTTAGGAACTTCCTTAGCTTTTAATAGAGTTTGCAATAGAAAGAATGCTTATGGACATTAGACAACTTTCCTACTTTTTAACCATTGCCAAGGCACAAAATTATTCGCACGCGTCCAAGATCTTATTCGTGTCACAACCGGCACTGAAACAAGCCATTTCAAAAATGGAAGACGAATTGAATGCACCGCTATTTATTTACCAAAATCATCGGCTCAATCTTACTGAGACAGGTACACTCCTCAAAGAGCGTGGGGAGCCGATTGTCAAAGCCTTTAATCAATTAGTTTTTGACCTGCAAGAACAGGTGGATAAGCAAAAACAAACTTTGACAATTGGGGTGACTTTTTTGACCATGCTGCAGTACATGGATCAGATCTCACGCTTTATTCGGCAAAATCCTGCAATTAATCTCCATATCGTCCAAGACGGCTCAATGGCTCTGCAACACCTGCTGGTCCAAGAAAAAATCGATCTTGGGATACTTTCTTTGCCCCAGGTTGAGCCTGATATTATAATTGATTTTTTAGCTATTGAAGAATCCAGCTATTCTGGTTGTGTTGTTGTGCCTAAGGGACATCCTCTAGCAGGTAAACAAGAGGTGAGTTTTGGCGAGCTTGCTCCCTATAATATTGCCAGCCTGAGTGACCATTTTGCTTTAGGGGTATACACAAAAAACCGCTGCCAAGAACTAGGAACTAGCGATCATATCATCTTGGTTCACGATGATTTTGAAATATTGCTGCGCAGTCTTGATAGATTAGATGTGATTACCATTCTTCCCAAAGAATTAGAAGTATATAGCAGCATGACTGAATTGGTTTGGATTCCCCTTATGGATAGTCACAATACCTACAAGCAAGGGCTGGCCTATCGCAAAAAAATAAGTCAGAATGCTGATGCCATTCACAGATTTATTGCAGCGATGAAAGCCTCATCCTAGGCTTCAAAGGATAAAACCTGATAGGCTTCTGCCTTATTTAGGACACGTAAACCACCAAGAGCTAACGCTTCTAGCTCACACTCGCCTGGATAAGCTTTAAAGGGAGCAATAAAGGCGGTGCGCTTTTCAACTTCTTGACACAAGGCTTGTGAGTAAGCCATCCCCCCAGTTAAAATGACCTGATCAATTGGGCCTGTAATGCTCGCTGCCAAAGCAGCTAATGTTTTAGCAATCCCTAAAGCCAGGGCTTCAAAGACAAGTTTGGCATTGGCATCACCTTGTGTGATGCGTGCTTCTACCTCGCGTAAATCAGCCGTCTCACAATGCGATTGGAGACCGGCTTTTTTGCGTGCTAGTTGGTTAAATGCTGGTATGCCTAGTTCTTTAATCACTGGTAGCATGGCTTTTAGGGGCATACCGCCTGAACGCTCTGCCGAAAACATGATTTCATCATCCGAAACAAAATCAACCACCTGACCTTTTTCATGGGCAGATGCACTTGAGCCACCTCCAATGTGAGCAATGACTAAATTAACGTCATCATAATTCTTACCAAGTGCTTGAGCTGCTTTTCTAGCGACAGCTCGCATATTCAAATGATGACCTGTGGAGGTTCTTTCGATGCCTTTGATGCCGGTTAACCGCGAGACAGGTTTCATGGAATCAACCGTCACTGGATCATAGACAAATGCTGCTTGGCCATTTCCGTACTTAGCCATCAAGGCTTTGGCTAATTTTGCTCCTAGATTAGAGGGGTGCTCTAAAATAGGTCGATGCTCTAGGTGCTCAATTAAGGCATCATTGACGAGGATGGCACCTGGTTTAACTGGACCAATCAATCCGCCTCGGCCAACAGCTAAATCAATGTGGCTCACAGCGTGCTTGGCAAGGATGACTTCAATATCATTTAAGCGAAGATCAAACTGGTCATAAACCTTAGCAAAGGGGGCTAAATCAGCAGCTTGATATGTGATCTCTTCTTTCCAAGCCATCGTCTGATTGGTAAAGAGGGCAACTTTTGTCGAGGTGGCCCCTGGATTTATAGCTACAATGGTCTTCATTAACTTCTCCTTATCTCTTTTTGGTCATGAGGATTTGGGCTAACAATAAAGAGGCATATTTTTCTTCAAAGCTAGAACTCCTTGAGGTAATAATCACAGGAACTTGGGCCCCCATAATAAGCCCTGCCATTTCGGCGCCACCAAAAAGGGTCAAGGCCTTGGAGGTAACATTTCCGGTGACAATATCTGGTGCAAACAAAACATCAGCATCACCTTGAATCTTGCCTTGATACTCTTTGGTACGGGCGCTTTTAGGTGATAAGGAAAGATCAATGGACAAAGGACCTTCCACCACCAGCTGGTCCTTGCCGGCGTAGGCTTTGGTGAGTTGGGTCTCCATGACTGAAGAGGGCAATTTGGGAATCAGATTTTCTGCTGCTGATAGCAAGGCAACTTTCACAGGGGCTAGGCCCAAGGCCGACATTATCTCTACAGCATTTGCAATGACTACCGAAGCTGTGGCCTGATCAGGTTGTAAAATCAAGCCACCATCAGTAATAGCCAGTAATCTCTTTAATTGGGGCACAGCTAGCAGAGCGACATGAGAGAGAGTCGCTGCTTGGCGGATACCTGTTTCTTTATTGACAACCTCTTTTAAGACTTTGCCTGTGGCAATGTGGCCTTTTAAAATAGCATCGCCCTTTCCTTCTTTGACCAATTGAACCGCTTTAGCCGCCGCTGCTTGGTCATCAGCTAGATCAATGATCTGATACCAATTGGGATCAATCTGATAGGCTGCTAATTTTTCTGCTAGTTTGTTTTTGTCATCAATGAGATAAGCGTTAACTCGCCGCTCAGCAATAGCTTTTTCAAGACAAGCTAAGACTTGGTCATCAGCAGCCTTGATGACCACTAGTGTGATGGGCTGCTCAGTTGTTTGTATTTCCGGGCGAGCTTCTAATAATTTATCAATTAATAAGGACATACAGGACTCCTTTTTTTAAAAAGAATGCAGTTGTCAGGTTGTTCACATGATGCCTGCATTCTTTAACCAAATACTAAATATTTAATTTGTAATCCTCAGGTTTCACAATATGAAGAACATTCATAAACAGGTGTTTAAAGAGAAAACCAAAGCCAAGGGGAGCAAGAGCAAATACCAGCAGGGCAATGAGCAGATTGGTGAGCGAGTAGCCTCCTGCAACGAGATTTAAGTGGTTGATAGGACCAACCAAACCACTAAAGCCAAAACCAGCACTCATTGGCGTTCCTTGAATATCAAAGACATCTGCTAAAACCCCACAACAAGCTGCCGAGCAGATAATGGGTAATAAGGTCTTTGGATTTTTGACCACATTTGGCATGGAAATCTTGGGCGAACCTAGGAAATGAGCCAAGCTTGTTCCGTAGGAATTTACTGACCAGCCCAACACAGCAAAGCCAAAGCCACAGGCACAAATGCCAATATTTGCAGCACCTGAACCAACACCTGATAGGGAAATCGCCAAGGCTATACCTACAGTGGTAATTGGTGACACAATTAAGATACCAAAAACAATCGCCAATAAGATACACATCACTAGGGGCTGCAAATGAAGCAACTGCGCCGTGCCAAGTCCAATGACTTGGGTAATTTTGGCGACATAAGGCAGGAGCAGGCGACCAAAAATACCGACTACCACTAACAATAAAGGTGGAATAACCAAAATGGTATAGGCTTTTAAGCCATTTCCCACTAATAAAATGAGTGCAGCTCCTAAGGCAGCAGTAAGCAGCATATTAATGATGTCGCCTGTACCGGCCAGCACGATAAGCCCCTTTTTAAAGGTAACAGCACCAGCAGCAAACTCAGTAGCAAGACCCAAAGAAGCCGCCTGAATGGGAGTAAATTTAAAGTTAACACCAACCATGGTGCCACAGACCAAGCCCATTAGGGCATTGGACATGCCAAAAATTCCAAGGTAGGGGGTTAAGAGAGGAAAGTGTGGTGCTAAGGCTTTAAAAAGCTCTGATAAAAGGGCGCCAGGGATTAAAACCACCACCGCTCCTGTGGCAATACCATTTAAGACATTCATTGCAAATGCTTTTGCAGATAGTTTAGTTTCCATATTCTTACCTCTATTGGTGGATGGCCTGGCCAAGTAAGCCTTCACTGGCATCCATAATCGTCTCAGATAAACTTGGGTGATTATGGATTGTGAGTGTTATATCTTCTGCTGTTAGTAAATTTTCAATAGCGAGAGTGACTTCGCCGATTAATTCACTGACTGCTGGCCCAACCATTTGCGCACCAATCAAGCGATTATCAGCTTTATCAGACACTAGCCGAACAAAACCTTCGGTATTGCCCATTGATAAGGAACGACCATTGCTAGCAAAGCGAAAAGTCGCTACCTTGACAGATATTCCTGCTTGGCTGGCTTTTTCCTTGGTTAGACCAACCGTAGCAATCTCTGGTTGGGTATAGGCAACTGTTGGAAGGGCGAGATAATCAGCGGCTACGCCTTTAATATTTGAAATGGCTTGCGCAGCCACCTTGCCCTCATACGAGGCCTTATGAGCCAGAGCTGGACCTGTTGTAATATCACCGATGGCATAAATGTGTTTTTGTCTGGTCTGCATTTGCGCATTGACTGGAATCAAACCGCGCTCATCCACCTCAAGGCCAGCAAGTTCCAAACTAACGCTATCGGTATTGGGCTTGCGACCGACCAAAACAGCAATTTTATCTGCCTGAATACTAGCTGCTTTTCCTTGTGATTGATAAAAGAGTTCAAGTCCCTGGTCGGTCTTTTCATAGTGTGAAGCTTGGGCATTAGTTAAAATGCGCATGCCGAGTTTTTCTGCTTGGGCAAGCACTGGTTTGACCAAGTCCGGCTCAAAACCACTAAGTACACGATCAGTTCCTTCTAAGACAGTGACATGACTGCCTAGATTAGCATAAGCCATAGCTAGCTCCATGCCGATATAGCCACCGCCAATAATTGCTAATTCCTGCGGGATAGCCGTGAGGTTTAAAAGCCCTGTGGAATCTAGAATATCTTGATTAAAGGCAAAGGCCTTCAATTCAATAGGCCGACTGCCCAGGGCTAAAATAGCATTTTTAAAGCGATAACCCTCACCTAGACCATCTTTGGGTGTGATGTGCAGAGTATCTGGAGCAACAAAGTGGGCTTCTCCTTGCACAATATCAACCTTATTTTTACGCAACAAGGTAGCAATGCCACTGGTTAATTTGCCAACAACTGCCTGGTCTTTCCAATGTTGTGCCTGTTGAAAGTCTAACTGACCGGATAAGTGGAGACCAAAGGGGCTAGTTGCCTTTGTTTTAGCAAATTCTTGTCCGACATGAATGAGTGCTTTTGATGGGATGCATCCCACATTTAAACAGGTACCTCCAATAGCTTGGCGCTCAACTATCACGACTTTTTGCCCTAGCTGAGCAGCTCGGATAGCAGCTACGTAGCCTCCAGGACCTGAACCAACAACAATCGTATCTACTTCATTTGTATATCCACCAACTACCATCTCATCACCCCTCTGCTAATAATAAATCTGGATCATGCAAATAATTCTTAAGCAGGTTAATGGCTTGTTGGGCATAGACCCCATCAACGACACGATGGTCAAAAGCAAATGATAGCTTCATAACAGGCTTAAGGATAGGGTTGCCCTCTTCATCTGGGAGGAAAAGCTGATCAATCCGGCCAACATTCAAAATGGCTACTTCTGGCAAATTAATAATTGGTGTTGACCAAACCCCAGACGTTGCCGCTGCACCAACATTGGTCACTGAAATGGAACCTTTGCCCATATCAGTTGCTTCAAGCTTGCCATCGCGAGCTTTTTGAGCAATGACTGAAATGTCATTGGCAATTTCAAACAGACTTTTGCTTTGTGCATTACGGATCATTGGTACCATCAAACCGCGTGGGGTATCTGTTGCCACACCAATGTTGTAATACTGATGGCGATGCAACTCATTTTTTTCCATATCTAAGGAAACATTCAGTTCAGGGAAATGTTTGAGCATGGCCACCAAGGCTTTAACCAAATAAGGTGTAAAGGTTAATTTAATATCTCTTTCAGCAGCCAGCACTTTCATTTTCTGCCGGTGGGCTACCAGCGCTTCCACTTCAACTTGGTCAAAGACCGTCACCTGTGCAACCTGGTTACTGCTTTTAGAAAGTGCATCGGCTATAGTTCTGCGCATTGCTGGGATTTTTTCAATAGTATCCACAAAGAGGTCTTGGTTGCCCTTTGCTTGGGGATTAGTAGAAGCCGGGGTTTGCCTTTCCTCTAATGCAGCTTGGTCATAATCCTCTGACCTTGCTTGCTGATCTTGCTCAGAAGAAGCCGCTTGCTTGTGTGTTAAAGCTTGGGCCAGATAAGTATCAAGATCTTCTATCGTAATGTGCCCATGATTGCCTGTTCCTATTACTTGGGTGAGATCAATTCCTTTAGCACGCGCATATTTGCGCACACGAGGAACTGCTAACTGCCGGTAGTCCTTATCTGAAGTTGGCTGTGCATCCTTTTGGTCCTTAGTTTGGGTAGAATCAAGTGCAGACTGGTCTACGTCTGTCTGATCAAGGTCACTCGCTAACGTAGTGCTTGTTGCTTTGGTTTTAGCCATAGTAGCATCAGACCCTCCACCTTTTAATGCAGCCTGTAATTCTTCTTTGCTTTCAGCAATATCGGCAATGGGTTGCCCTACAATGCCAATATCACCTGCTTCAACGTAAATTTTGGCCAGGTAACCATCAACAGGACAAGGTAATGCGACAACAGCCTTATCACTTTCGATTTCTAAGAGAATATCGTCTTCTTTGACCTGATCACCCACTTGGGCTGACCAAGACATGATGGCGCTTTCGTGGGTTCCTTCGCCAGCATCTGGTAGGATATAGTGATACATTATGGACCTCCTAGAATTCTACAATTTCTTGTGCTTTCATAACAATGTCTTCAACGCTAGGTAACCAGAGTTCTTCAGCCATTCCAAAAGGAAAAATGGTATCAGGTGCGGTCACCCGCGCTACCGGCGCATCAAGTTCCATGAAGCAACGCTCTGCAATTTCTGACATGATTTGACCAGCGACCCCAGCTTGACGTTGGGCTTCTTGAAGGACAAGGACACGGTGGGTCTTTGTAATGGAAGCCTGAATGGTTGCATAATCAACTGGTGAGATGGTTCTCAAATCAAGCACCTCTGCACTAATACCCTTAGATGCCAAAGCCTCTGCAGCTTGCACCGCCAAAGGAATCATCTGACCATACCCAATAAGGGTCACATCAGATCCCTGGTGAACAATAGCTGCCTTATCCAAAGGAACAGTATAGTAACCTGTCGGCACCTCATCTTTCACCGTCCGGTAAAGACGCAGATGCTCTAAGAAAAAGACCGGATCTGGTGAAGCAATCGAAGCTAAGAGTAAGCCCTTGGCATCATAAGCGGAAGAGGGGATTACTACTCGCAGACCAGGTATTTGAGCAAACATGCCTTCTAAACTATCAGAATGCAGCTCTGGAGTATGGACCCCACCACCATAAGGTGCTCGAATCGTTACCTGCGCATGCCTTGTTCCCCCAGTACGATAACGTTGCCGAGGTAATTGAGCAATCAAGGCATCCATTGCTTCAACGATGAAGCCAGAAAATTGAATCTCAGGCAGCGGAATAAAGCCTTCTTGCGCAAGTCCAACTGACATGTGGATAATCCCTGATTCAGCAAGCGGCGTATCAAAAACCCGCTCCTCACCAAAAGTTTCCTGTAAGCCAGCCGTAATCCGAAATACACCGCCATTTTTACCGACATCTTCACCAAAGATCAGTGCATTATCATACTTTTGCATGGCTTCTTTTAAGCCATCACTAACAGCTTGGGCTAATGTAAGAACTGGCATACTAGTTTTCCTCCTTTGCAGCATAGATGGCTTTTTGTTCTTGGATATTTTGAGGTTCCTGCTCAAACATAAAACCTAAGAAATCTGTGATTTTTTGTGGCTGAGTCTTAACCATTTCAGCTAGGGCTGCTTTGGCCTGCTCTTTCACGTCTTCATAAATGGCATCTGTTTGCTCTTGGCTCCATAAGCCTTTTTCAGTGAGATAATGCCCTAATCTAATCAAAGGATCCTTCTTGCGCCACTGCTCAACTTCTGCCTCATCACGGTAGCGTTTGGGATCATCAGACATGGTATGTGGTCCGAAACGGTAAGTTAGATTTTCAATCAGGATTGGGCCATTGGCAATTACATAATCCCTGGCTTTCTTGACAGTATAGTAGACAGCTACTGGATCCATACCATCGACACGAACTGCTGGAATACCTGCAGCAACTGCCTTTTGTGCTAGGGTAGCAGCCTTGGTTTGCCGGGCAGTTGGCACTGAAATGCCATAGCCATTATTTTGCACAACTGCGATCAATTGGGCCTTAAAAATACCAGCAAAGTTAAGAGCTTCGTAAAAATCACCTTGGGAGGTTGAGGAGTCGCCACACAGGGCCAATGCTACCTTGGCTTCACCCTTCATTCGTTTGCCAATAGCATTACCAAGAGCCTGAATTGCTGTGCCTCCCACAATCACATTAGGTGAGTACATCGTCAGATCTTCTGGATATTGATTAGCCTTAAAATGGCCTTTATACCATAAAAAAGCCTGGGTCAGGGTCATGCCAAACTGAACACCTGTAAACACATCTCGGTAAGTCGGGGCAAAAACATCACCTTTTTCAAGAGCTAAGACAGAGCCATACTGACTAGCTTCTTGCCCTCCTCCTGGTGCGTAGTTGCTTAGGGCTCCCTGGCGATTTAAAAGAATAACCCGTTCATCCATGGCCCTACCCCAGGTAATCGTTTTCATTAACTGAATTAATTCGTCTTCTGATACTTCAGCCATTGCTTTGGCATCAACCACTTGACCAGCCGCATCCAAAACTTGATACATGGGAAAATTAGCATCATAAGAAGATACAATGTCAGCAAAATGTAATGTACTAATAGTCATAGCTGCTTCCTTCCTTTCTCTATAATGATAGCGCTTTCTTTTAATAAGCTGAACTATCTAAATCTTATAGCACTATAAGTAAGACAAGCACTCTGCCAACCAATCCATCTCATAAAATTCTCATGAACAGCTTACAAATCTGCTATTATTGCTATTGCTATTGCTAAAAGCAAAATGCCTGCGTAACCACAGGCAACCACCTCAAAGCCCAAGCAGCTTCATCAAAAAAGACCGAAAAGCAGCAGCAAGATAGCCGACTTTCGGTCACACTTCAAAATCAACGGAAGTTTAGCTTTTCCAACAACTCTGTTTTGAATAATAAATACCACAACCTAACCACTTAGTTTGTTGGAAACATCCTCTCTTAAAAAGCTTCGCTATTTCCTTTGCTTGGGACGTACCGATTGCAAAAGGAAATTTAGCTAGCTAAAAAAGGGCTGACGCCTCAGATAGAAGCCGCGAGCCCTCACCTACTTAGTAATGCCTACACTAAACGATCCAAGAAACTTTCCCCAATCATGGCAGTCTCCACACCAAAGTTCTCAGCAATGGTCGCAGAAATATCAGCAAAATGACCAACTGGCAATACCCCATTGCCCTTAAATGCTGGACTGTAAGCCAACAAAGGGATGTACTCACGGGTATGATCCGTACCAACATAGATCGGATCATTACCATGGTCTGCTGTGATTAAAAGCAAGTCTTTCTCACGCATCGCAGCCATAATGTCTGGCAAACGCCCATCAAATTCTTGCAAGCAATCCCTGTAACCTGCAGGATTGCGACGATGACCATACATGGCATCAAAATCAACCAAATTCGTAAAGGATAAGCCCCTTGTAAACTCACTCAGACCAATGGTTTTAACCAAGGTGTCAATCCCATGACTGTTCGATTGGTTATGCCCCATATCATGGTTAAGACCCGAGCCGTTAAAGATGTCATTGATCTTTCCAACAGCATAGGTATCTATGCCCGCCTGATCTAGTTTATTCAACACAGTATCTGCAAACGGTGATAAGGCATAGTCATGACGATTTGCTGTTCGGGTAAAGTTTCCTGGTTCCCCGACATAAGGTCTGGCAATAATCCGACCAAGCAAGGCGGGACGCTCTAAGGTAATAGACCGTGCAAATTCACAAATCCGATACAACTCCTCTACTGGGATCACATCTTCGTGGGCTGCGATCTGTAAGACCGGATCAGCTGAAGTATAGATAATCAACTCACCCGTTTCCATCTGCCTTGGACCAAAGTCAGCAATAACGGCTGTCCCTGAGTAGGGCTTATTAGCTTCACGGATGACCTTGCGGCCAGAGAAGTCTTCGATTCTAGTAATGATTTCTTCTGGAAAGCCATTCCAGAAAGTATCAAACGGCTCGGTAATCTTAAGCCCCATCATTTCCCAGTGGCCCGTCAGGGTATCTTTTCCAAGAGAGACTTCCTCTAACTTGGTCGCATAACCACTAGCATTTGCTTTCGCAGCTACTGTAGCCAGCGCCTGCGGACGTGGGATATTACCCAGACCAATTTTGGCCATATGCGGCACATCTAGCCCCACTGTTTTGGCAATGTGCCCTAAGGTATCTGCCGCACCATCAGGCACACCGGCATTTTGGAAATGATTAGCATCAGGCGCTGCCCCAATTCCTACAGAATCAAGAACTACCAAATGAATACGTTCAAATGTTGACATCATTTATCCTCCACAAATGAAAAATCGGAGATTTTAAACTTATTAATCCTATTTTTCTCTTTATTTTTCTAGTAAGTACCTTCTTGCACCTTTTGATTTTTGACCAATTTAATGATGCGGCTGGTGCCTAGGCGTGCTGCACCCAGCTTAATAAATTGTTCAGCATCTGCTAGTGAAGAAATCCCCCCTGCCGCTTTAATGCGCACATCTTTACCAATGTGCTTTGCCATGATTTCTACAGCATCAAAGGTCGCCCCACCTGTCGAAAAACCGGTAGAAGTCTTAATAAAATCAGCTCCCGCACGTGTTACGACTCCACAGAGTTTAATCAATTCTTCCTCGGTTAATTGGCATATCTCTACAATGACTTTTAAGATATAATCTTGGCAGGCAGCCTTAATATGACGAATCTCTTCTTCAATGCTGTCAAAATTACCATTTTTGACATCGGTTAAATTAATCACCATGTCAATTTCATCGGCACCATTTGCAATCGCATCTTGGCATTCAAATACTTTAGCAGCTGTCGTGCTATAGCCATTTGGAAAACCAATAACGGTACAAATAGCTGTTTTTCCTGCAACATAAGCCGCAGCTTTCTTCACATAAGAAGGCGGGATACAAGCCGAAGCCGTTTGATAGGCAATAGCATCATCCAAAATCGCTTGAATGTCTTCCCATGTTGCTGTTGTTGCTAATAACGTGTGGTCTACCGTTTTTAAAATATCCTGAATGTCCACTTGTAACATCTCCTTTTTATGTTCACAATCCTTAAAATAGGGTCACAATTCCAACAATAAAGGCACTGAGCATGCTAACTGCAATCCCGCCAATCATTGCCCGGAAAACGAGCCGAGCCAGTGTTCCCCGCTTTTCTGGGCAAAGCACGGCAATCCCTGAGACACAAATACCTAAACTAGAGAGATTGGCAAAGCCGCAAAGTGAAATGGTCGCAACGAGAGCTGTTCTATGGTCCAATGTCTTAATGACTTGACCTAAATGTTGAAAAGAAACAAATTCATTTAAAATGAGTTTATTTCCAAGGAGGTTACCTTCTAATAAAATACTCTTGCTATCAAAGCCCATTAAAAAGCCAAACGGTGCAAAGAGATAGGAGAAAATTTGCTCCAGGCGAATACCAAAGCCACTCAAAATCAGATTAATCAAGGAAACGAGACCGACAAAAGCAATCAAGCTTGCCCCAATTGAGAAGGCCATTTGCGCGCCGGTGCTAGCGCCTTCTGCAATAGCATCAATAACATTGGCATTATTGCCTTTATTATCCATTTTAATGTCATCAATTTTTTGCACAGGCTCTGTTTGGGGAAATAAGATCTTAGCAATCAAGATACTACCGATTGGCACCATGGTCGAAGCTATCAAGAGATACTCCATTGGAATCCCTAAAGCAATATAGCCACCAAGGATGGATACAGACATACTCCCCATACCTGACACCAAGACGACCATGATTTCACTATCGGTCATGCGGCCCAGATATTTACTCACTAAAATCGGACTATCGGTCTGACCAAGAAACATATTGGCAACAGCGACAAAGCTTTCAACTTCTGAAGATTTCATGATTTTGCCAACGGCTTTACCAATCCACTTCACCACAAAGCCTAAAATTCCTAAATAATAGAGTAAGCTAACCAAGGCTGATAAGAAAACAATATTTCCCAAGGTCTGGATAGCAAAGATAAAGCCTGTCTTAGCCGTACTATCAGCCAATGAACCAAAAACAAAACTCAAACCTGCTTGTCCACAGTTGATGACTTTGGTGACACCATCTGAAACAAGGCTAACGATTTTTTCTCCCAAAGGTATCCGCACCAAAATGAGTGCAATAATAAATTGAACCAGAAGTGCCTTACCAATTAATGTAAGCGAAACACCCTTACGGTTAAACGAAATACCATAAACAATCCCTAGGACAAGTAAAATACCAAGGACACTGTAAATAAACTGCATGATTCCCTCCAAGGTTGGCCTTATTGAGCTTTATCGTTAGCAATAAGTGTCCGCAAGGCCTCAACAGCCACCTGGATAGCTGCTTCGGTGTCATGTGCCATTGGGTTATCCATACCTAAGCTATTGCGTTCTTGGTTCCCAACCACTAGAAAATCAGAACCACAGCGTACGCCAAGATGGCTTGCTGCAACAAAAAGCGCAGCTGATTCCATTTCGGAGGCCTTGGTGCCTAAACGCTTCCAAGCTTCCCATTTATTTAACAGTTCATAGCTAACCGGCATGCGTTCTGGTTCATGTTGACCATAAAAAGCATCTTTACATTGGACCACACCGGTATGACTTGTGTAACCAAGTTTTTTAGCAGCTCCCACAAGAGCATTGGTCACTTCTAAATCAGCTACCGCTGGAAATTCGATTGGGGCGTACTCCTTACTGGTTCCTTCCATACGGATGGCACCAGTAGCAATCACAATGTCGCCTCCTTTAACATCCAGATCAATCCCTCCACATGTGCCAACACGTACAAAAGTATCCGCTCCACAAAGTTTTAACTCTTCCATGGCAATGGAGGCTGATGGACCACCAATACCTGTTGAAGTGACACTGACTTTTTCCCCATCTAGGGTACCTGTGTAGGTGACATATTCTCGACTATCAGCTACAAGAACGGCATTATCAAAATGCTCCGCAATTTTAGCACAGCGTTTAGGGTCGCCTGGCATAATTACATAACGTCCAACATCTCCTGGACGGATTTGGAGATGGTATTGTAATCCGACTTCACCTGAATAGTTTTGCATGTTAAAGACCTCCTTTTTGTCTTGTCTACTTTATTGATGCACTTGTATAATAACATACATGTTGGAATTTGTAAACGCTTTTATAAAAAAGAAAGCGGTTAATTTTTTTGCTTGCTTTTTTGAAACCATTCCATTAAACTAACTAATAGACAGGAGAGCCCCATGCCTAATAATGCCTTAAATCATAAACTAAAAAAACTAAAACAT
The DNA here is from genome assembly GCF_019774635.1 of Streptococcus halichoeri. NCBI lineage: Bacteria > Bacillati > Bacillota > Bacilli > Lactobacillales > Streptococcaceae > Streptococcus > Streptococcus halichoeri. The sequence goes on along the minus strand of NZ_CP081502.1, from coordinate 827,218 downwards.
GTCCAGGTCTACAATAAGATTTTTAAGATGATCCAAGATGGCACCTATTCTCCCGGAATGCAGTTACCTTCTGAGCCAGAATTAGCTGAGCAATTAAACGTTAGTCGGGCTACTCTTCGTAAATCCTTAGCCCTACTACAAGAGGACCATCTAGTGATTAACAAACGTGGAAAGGGAAATTTTATTCGAGAAATTCCTGACAATTTGTCTAAAATCGGCTATGAAAATAGACAACACCCGATCAAAGCTTGTCTAACAGCAGAGATTAAAGAGGTCGAATTGGAATTTCGCATTGAAGTCCCTGCCGATGCTATCCTTGCTTCACTCAAGCAAGAAACACCTGTTGTCGTTATTTCTGACCGTTGGTATCACACTGAGGATGGGCCACGTGCTTATACCCTTTCCTTTATTCCAATCGAAGTCATCTCAAAATACCATATTTCTCTCAACAAGCCTGATCAACTGCTAGATTTTCTGGAGCAGCAGATTTATCAAAGGGAGGTCGCTGATTTTTCCCAGAGCCTCTTTGATTACACCCGCGCAGGGAATTTTTCGGCAACCAAGTACATTTTATCTGAGGATGAGCAGTTTATCCTCATTCAAGAAAATATCTACCAGCAAGAACAATTACTAGTTTGCAACAAGCATTATCTACCTCTGAACCAATTTGAACTTTTTATCCAATCACAATCCATGCCTTAGGCTAGCTGACTGACGTAGCAAGCGGCTCGGTCTCATTGGGCGAATCTAACAATGACTGAGCTTAAGAATGCTGAAGTAAGTTAGTTTCTGGCAGAAGTTTGTGACTGATAGCAACGATTTTTTAACAATGACTGAGCGGTTTGCTGTGGTCATTTTTTGGTGTTTGAGGAGCAAGCCTGGGCAGGCGGCCAAGCTGACCAGCCCAGCTCCTACTATTGTGATTATTGCCTGGGATTAGGTGCAAAGCAAGTGTCGTATAAAAGCGCAAAAGAAACAAACAGGCCGCAGTGGGAGGTTCTGCGTCTTTTTTGCTACAAAGCTAATTGTCTGCTACAAAAAAGAGGGATAAGATAAAGCGGCTGCCTATGTTTAGGCACCATAAAAAGGCTTAACAAAACGTTAAACCTTACTTTTTAATTATTGAGCAGTTTGCTTAAGCTTTGTTTGCTGAACCAAAGACATTGATACGTTCTTCAACAGCTTCTTGGATAGCTTTAACACCTGGTGCCAAGAATTTACGTGGGTCAAATAATTTCTTACCATCGTACTCTGCTTCGTTTGCGTCATAGTTACGAGCAAATTCGCGTGTTGCGTTAGAGAACGCGATTTGGCATTCTGTGTTAACGTTAACTTTAGCCACACCAAGTTTGATAGCTGCTTGGATTTGATCATCAGGAATTCCTGATCCACCGTGTAAAACGATTGGGAAGCCTGGCACAGCAGCAGTTAGTTTTTCTAAGTGTTCAAGGTTAAGACCTTCCCAGTTTGCTGGGTATGGACCGTGGATGTTACCAATACCAGCAGCCAAGAAGTCAACACCTGCTGCTACCATTGCTTTAGCGTCTTCGATTGGTGCAAGTTCACCAGCACCGATGATTCCGTCTTCTTCGCCACCGATGGTACCCACTTCAGCTTCGACAGAAATACCTTTAGCATGTGCTTTTTCAACAACTTGGCGTGCTTTTTCAAGGTTTTCTTCAAGTGGAAGATGAGAACCATCAAACATAACTGAAGTGTAACCAACTTCGATACATTCTAAAGCGTCATCGTAGTGTCCATGGTCAAGGTGAATAGCTACAGGAACTGTAATGCCCATTGATTCCACTAATGATTCAATCAACACTTTACAGACTTTGTAACCACCCATGTATTTCGCAGCACCCATTGATGTTTGGATAAGAATTGGAGCTTTTTTAGCTTCTGCCGCACGTAAGATAGCTTGCGTCCATTCTAAGTTATTTGTGTTAAATCCACCCACAGCGTAGCCGTTTTCACGAGCTGCTTGAACAAATTTTTCTGCTGAAACGATTGCCATTTATTAGGCCTCCTCTTATTTTTCGGGTTATTCCCGTTTACATTGTTCATTCTAGCACAATTAAGGAAAAAATTCTAGCCCTTGGCTATGATAAAGCGTTTTCCAACTGCTTTAGTCGGTAGCTTTGAGAGCAAAAAAAATGAGCCCTTAGGCTCATCACTGATGCGGAGAGTGGGACTTGAACCCACACGATCTAAAGCGATCACAGGATCCTTAGTCCTGCGCGTCTGCCAATTCCGCCATCCCCGCTACTCAGTAGCAACATAAAATATTATAGCAAGTAGCAGGGGGACTTGTCAAGAGTTATTGGTGATATTTCTGTAAAAATCTTGCAATCTGTTCTTCATAGGCAGAAGGATTGGTCTTATAGGATTGAGCATGCTTGGCACCCTTAACCAGATACAGAGCTTTAGGGCCTTTGGTGGCATGGTAATTGTCATAGACCATCGCGGTTGGTACAAACTTATCCTGGTCACCATGAATAAACAGAACAGGGCGTTTATTTTTTTGCAGCTGCTTGATGGCGCTGGCTTCTTGGTAAGAAAAACCGGCTTTTAACTTAGATAGAGCTGAAACTTGATAGAGAATAGGAAAAGCAGAGAGGTTATACATGGCTTTTGCTTGGTATTTCAACTCTGCCCAAACACTGCTATAGCCACAATCTTCAATGATGCTAGAAACCTGATGAGGCACCTCTTCACCACTGGCCATCATGACGGTTGCTGCGCCCATTGATAAACCAAACCAGGTCATATCAGTCTTTGGATTTTCCGCAAGAAGGATCTGGGTCCATTTGATCAGGTTGAGGCGATCTTGCCAGCCATAACCAATAATCTGCCCTTGGCTTTCCCCATGGGCTTGATTATCCGGCATCAGAACATTATAGCCTAGGTTGTGAAACAACATGGCATAAGGCTTCATATTGGCTTTGCTATTGGCGAAGCCATGAACCACTATTGCCGTCTTATCTGATGGTTTTGCGGCAGGCAGGTACCAAGCCACCTGTTTGATGTTGGCGCGCGTCATCGTTTTCTTTTGAACGGTTAAGCGATCAAAAGCCTGTTCTGAGGCATACAAGGGATCAGAGGGCTTGCGTTTGCCATTGTCAATAAAGCTTTTTTCTGCTCTTACTTGGGCGACGTGAAAAAAATAAAAGCTAGCGCCCACACTGACAAGGGTTAAGGCGAGTAAAAGAAGGCCTAAGTACTTTGATAATCGAACTATTTTCATACTAACTAGTTTACCTTATTTTTCGCAAAAAGGAAAGGCTTTACCTCTCCTTTGTTTTTTTATAAGAGTGCACTACTCATAATCGGCACCACTACGGTAACAATAACCCCAACAATAACTAAGGCAATTGACCCCATGGATTCTTCCACTTGGCCAAAATCTTTTGCTGCTGAAACGCCAAGGGCATGTCCGGCAGTTCCTAAGGCTAGGCCACGGGCAATCGGGTCGTCAATCTTAAACCAGCGAATAAAAGGTTTGGCTAGCGCATAGATGATGACACCATTTAAAATACATGCTAAAGAAGTTAATTCTGGTGAGCCACCCAAGGCCTTAGAAGTCGGCATAGCTATTGCTGTAGTGGCAGCTTGAGGCAGCATCGAAGCAGTGATAACCTTGCCTAACTGAAGGAGACTAGCAATCAGATAAATACCATAGACGGCTACAATACTACCTAGTGCAATACCGCCTAAGATATGCACCCAGTATTTTTTTAAAACCTCGCGTTTACGGTAAAGGGGAATTGCAAAGCAGATCGTAGCAGGTTCTAAAAAGAAGCTAATAATTTGCCCGCCTTTGTTGTAAGTAGCAAAGCTTAGGCCAGTGGCCTTTAGAGTCAAAATACCAAGCACCATCGCCACAAATAAGGGTGCAAATAAGAAGAAGCCATTTGTTTTCTTAAATAAAATTTGACCGAGATAAAAGGTTCCAATTGACAGGAGGACACCAAACATCGGTGTGGTTTTTAATAATTCCATAAAGGCTGACATTATCTTTCTCCTTACTATTTAGCATAAACATGTTGATGGGCTGCTTTTTTTGATCTTCCATAATGCTGGTGCTTAGACACATAGCTGAGTGCGGTTTTTCCAACTGCTTTAGGATTAAAGCGCAGCAATAGTTGGGTCATCCAACCTGTAGCAACCAAAAGGAGCAAGGTGGAGAGGAAAATCAAGAGTAAGTTCAGTACAAAATGAGCGTGGAGCAGGCCTAGCGAATTAATGACTGAGACACCTGCTGGTACGAAAAACAAGCCAATATTATCTACTAATAAATCACCAACCCTTTCGACCTGTTCTAATTTTAAAACGTTGGTACAAAGGGCTACAAAGAGCAAGACCAAACCAATAACTGAGGCTGGCATAATAAAAGGAAGCAAGGATTCAATCCATTTTGATAAGAGAACAATACCGCCAATAACAACACTTTGATACATGATGGAATAGGTTTTTTTCATTGTTGCCAACTCCTTTTTAAACGTTTTCTTGATGGTTTTAGTATAGTAAAAAAAGAGCTGGAAAAGCTCTTTTTGGAGTAAAACGCTTACTTTTGAGTACAAAATGCTCTTTTTCTGGCATGAAATGCTTTTTTACAGCCCCAACTGCTGCTTAAAGCTTTTTAAGTAGGAGCGACTAACGGGGACCTTACCACCGTCTGACATGGTTACCTGATAAGTCTGATTAAACCAAGGCTGGATTTCTTTAATATGATCTTGATTGATGATATAAGAGCGATGCACCTTTAAAAAACAAGGCACATCAAGATGGCGCTCTAAGGCCGACAAACTCATTTGTGTTTCATAGGAAGCTTGATTAGTATGAACTGTAGTGACTTTCCCTTGGACTTCACAATAAAGTATCTCAGCAAAAGGCAGCAAATAAATGCGTTCGTCCGTCTCTACTGTCAGCCGCTCATTTGCTAATACTCTTGTAGGCGTTTGCTTAGCAACTTGTTTACCTGCTAGCGCTGCTTGGGCCTTGGTCATGGCTTTTTTAACGCGGTCTTGCTCAAAGGGTTTTAGTAAATAATCCAGCGCATTGAGCTCAAAAGCCTCAAGGGCGTGGTCATCATAAGCTGTCGCAAAAATAATCAGCGGCGGCTGAGACACCTTGTTGATCGTCTTAGCAAGATCCAAACCACTCTCATCTGTCAAGTGAATATCCAAAAAGAGCAGATCAGGTGATTGCGTCAAAATCAGTTGTAAGGCTTCTTCGATGGATTCGCCTTCAAAAATGGCATCAGCTATTTGGGTTTGTTGAATCAGGTAGGCCAATTCCATCCGAGCTAGCGGCTCATCATCAATAATTGCAACTTTCATTAGCTTTCCTCTTTCTGATAATTGAGTGGTAGGGTAATTTGGCATTCTGTGCCTTGCTGATTAGAATACACCACAAAATGAGCCTGCTCGCCAAATAAATTCTCCAAACGCCGATTAAGATTTTCTAAAGCAGAGCCGGTTCCCCGAGCAGAAGGGACCACTTGATGGCCAATTTTTGCAAGCAACTCTTCTGCTATGCCTTGGCCATTGTCTTTAACCATTATCTTGATGCTGTCGCATTCATTGCTTAGTTTTACTAGCACATGGTTATCAGTCTTACGCCCAGCAAAAGCATGCTTTAAGGCATTTTCCACCAATATCTGAATGATAAAAGGTGGGATTAAGGCGCTGTTTAGCTCCTTGCTTTCCACCTCAATAGCCACCTGATAGCGGTCGGGAAAACGGGCCTGCTCAATAGTCAAATAAGCCTTGAGATGGTTTAGCTCTTCTTCTACCGTAATCAGGTTTTGTCTTGTGCTAGTCAGGTTGGAGCGAAAATAATTGCCTAATTGCAACAATAAATAGCGGGCTTTTTCACTGTCAAAACGCATCAAAGCAGAGATAGTATTGATGGCATTAAAGAGAAAGTGGGGATTAACTTGTGCCTGTAAGGACTTGATTTCGGCGTCTTTTAGCAAGCCCTGCTCCACTGCCAATTGACCTAGTTCTAGCTGAGTTGAAAAAATATCACCCAGACCTTTGGCGAGCTGCTCTTCGACATAGGTCAATTGCTGCGCATCGGTAAAATAGAGCTTGAAGGTGCCGGCCACCTGGCCTTTGACATACAAGGGCACGACAATGGCGGCTGCCAAAGGACAGTTGGGGTAATGACAGCCAATTTCTGATTTGTGACGAGCAACATGAATCGCCCCTGTTTCAATCACTTCCTTGGAAAGATCGGTAATGATTTCTTTAGCCGGAATATGATGGTCACTTGCGGCCCCCACATGCGCAAGAATGGACTTGCGGTTGGTCACACTGACCGCTGAAACCCGCATAAAACGTTGTATCTCTTTGGCTGCTTGATGAGCCGAATCTGGCGTTAAGCCTTGGCGAAAATAGGGCAGGGTTTTATTAGCCAATTCCAAAACATCATGTGTTTGGATAGCTTTAGTGCTTTCTTCTTGCTTTAAAGTACCAAGGATAATCGATAAGAAAATCCCTGTTCCTAATGCATTGACAAACACCATAGGAAAGGCAATAGTCTGAATCAAGGCCAGGGCCTGCCTTTTGTCTGGAAGAAAAACAAAGATACACAGCATTTGGACAATTTCCATCAAGGCCCCACACAGGCTCCCTTGCCAGACGGGCGGATAGCTTTTTTTTCGTAAGCTGATTCTCCCTGCTAAGCCTGAGAGTAGCCCGATTAATAGGGAAGAAATAAAGTAGGTGTAGGGTGCTGTCCCTCCTTGGAGCCATCTGATTGTCCCAGAAATCAAGCCGACAAAAAAACCAACAAAGGGGCCACCAATCAGACCAGACATACCAATCGTCAGGGCTCGGGTATTGGCAATTGAGGTGTGTGACGCCAGGTTAACGACACCACCATTGCTGATTTCAAAGGGAGCTGGTACGAGAACACCGGTGAAATTACTGATAATGGCAAAGAGACTAAAGGTAATGATGAGAACCCAGCGCACCTTTGGGGAGGTGCGATCATACATCATTTTCTTATAAAAAGGGCTAATCATTAAGAGATTAGCCAGTAAGATGATTAAACCTACTCGTTCGAGTAAGGGGAGTAATAATGCAATCATAGCCTAACCTTTCTCCTTCATTATAGCACTAGTGATGAGAAAGCAGCAAGCCAAGCAAGGTGCAAGGTGTTTAGGCTTGATTTTCAACTGCCGCTGTGACAAAGGCGGTGTAGAGCTCTTCTGCGCGATTAGGACGTGATTGTAATTCAGGGTGATATTGAGCCGCCACAAAGAATTTTTTATCAGAGAGCTCAACGACTTCCATCAAGCGGTTATCTGGTGAAACACCTGAAAAAACAAAGCCGGCAGCTTCAAATTGCTCACGGTATTTGGTGTTAAATTCGTAACGGTGGCGGTGACGCCGTTGCACGACCTCTTGGTGGTGATAGGCTGCAGCGGCTTTTGATCCGGCCTTTAATTTACAGGGGTAAAGACCAAGGCGCAGCGTGCCGCCCATATCTTCAATATCAATCTGATCCCGCATAATATCAATAATCGGATAGGGCGTGTTAGGCTCAAGCTCGGCTGAGTTGGCCCCTTTGAGATGGAGGACATTGCGCGCAAATTCGACACAGGTTAATTGCATGCCTAAGCAGATGCCAAGCATCGGCACGTCATTTTCGCGTGCATAACGGATAGCTTCAATCTTGCCTTCTGTTCCGCGCTGGCCAAAGCCGCCGGGCACAATAATCCCATCTGCGTCACCTACCAGCTCGGCAATATTATCAGACGTGACTTCAGCGGCATTGACCCAGTTCAGATCAATCGCGACATCATTCACATAACCTGAATGCTTGAGCGCCTCCACTACCGAGAGGTAAGCATCTGGCAATTCGACATATTTACCAACTAAGGCAATCTTGACTTTTTTCTCAAGGTTCATGACCTTGTTAACCATGGCTGACCATTCTGTCATATCTGCTTTTGGAGCGTTAATCTTTAAATGATCACAAACGATTTGGTCCATGTTTTGGGCTTGCATGTTAAGGGGGATTTGATAGATATGGTCAACATCCAATGATTCAATAACAGCCTCTGGAGCAACGTCACAAAACTGAGCCAGTTTATTTTTAATCCCTTGACCGGCTGGTTGCTCTGTGCGGATGACCAACATATTGGGTTGAATACCAAGGCCACGTAATTCTTTAACCGAATGTTGCGTTGGCTTGGTTTTCATTTCTCCTGCTGCTTTTAAATAAGGGAGTAAGGTTGTATGAATGTACATGACATTGTCAGAACCGACATCAGCCTTCATTTGGCGCAAAGCCTCTAGGAATGGCAAGGACTCAATATCACCTACTGTTCCCCCAACTTCGGTAATAATCACGTCTGAATCAGTGGTTGTGGCTGCTCGCTTAATTTTTTCTTTTAAAGCATCCGTAATATGAGGGATGACTTGGACTGTGGCACCTAGGTATTCACCTTTACGCTCTTTGCGTAAGACCTCGCTATAGATTTTCCCAGTTGTAACATTGGAATATTTGTTTAGGTTAATATCAATAAAACGTTCATAGTGACCTAAATCAAGATCAGTCTCAGCGCCATCATCTGTCACATAGACTTCCCCATGCTGGTAAGGACTCATTGTCCCAGGATCAATATTAATATAGGGATCGAATTTTTGGATAGTTACTTTTAATCCACGATTTTTCAATAAACGACCAAGGCTAGCAGCCACAATTCCTTTACCGATGGATGAAACAACACCACCAGTTACAAAAATATATTTTGTCATCAAATCTCCTCTACTTACCAGCTATCAACCGGTAATTTTCCTAAATTAAAAAATCGTCATTTGCCTTTTGAGAAAGGGGAGACTCCCATGATAAGAACTTATCTCAACAAATGGATGATTTCAACCTCTAAAATAAAAATAGCTCCCTATTACTAGGGAGCCTTTGACCTCTTAAAGAGGTGCCCGAATAATAATATAAACTATCTTGTGTTATTTGTCAAATGATTAATGGAAAAAAGCTAGGGCTAGCGCTCTGATAGCTAGTAGCTAGCCTGCTTTACCATCACAGTTTCGTTAACAAATCCTGTAATTTGGATAATTGTCCGTCATCCCAGGGACTGAGCTTGGGCTTTTTCGCATCTATAGAAGCAGACATGGTATCTAAGTCTGACTTGACAGTATTAACACGCCGTTCCAATTCACGCGCTGGCACGCGCAGAGCGCCCTGTGAGAAAATAGTCCACTGTTCATTGAGATCACTAGTTGCCACCTCAACCAATGTTAGAGCGGTATTTAGTTCAGCTGCGGTACGCTCGATATAGCTATCAGCTGTTTCGTCTTCTTCTGTAAAGACCACAGAAATCATGTACTGGTCATAGCACTGCCGCACCCCGGGCACAAATTGGGCATCAAAGACACAGATAATTTCTATCTTTTCGAAATGCGCATAGTTGTTTAGCTTGTTCAGCAAGACTGTTCTGGCCTGATCCAGTTCGTTGGTTTTAAATAAAAGGCGGGTTTCCTGCCAAAAGGCAATCATATTGTAACCATCAACCAGTAAGAGACGTTTTTTCATTGGCGATTCTCCTAAAGCTTATGACGAAAAACCTCATACATGAGAATAGCTGCCGCAACACTGGCATTTAAACTTTGCACATGGCCTTGCATGGGAATGGTAATCATTTCATCAACCTGTTTTTTGAGATTGTGAGAAAGTCCCTTACCTTCGTTGCCAATAATCAGTGCTAGCTTTCCTGCCGTCTGCCATTGATGTGCTGGTGTCCCCTGCATATCTGTCCCAAAAATCCAAAACCCCTGTGCTTTTAAGAGCTCGATGGTCTGACTGAGGTTGGTCACACGGACAATCGGCACGTGCTCTACTGCTCCAGTTGAGGTTTTAGCAACCACTGGCGTAACACCAACAGCGCGATGCTTGGGGATAATCAAGCCACAAACTTGGGTGGCATCAGCTGTCCGCAAAATCGAGCCGAGATTATGCGGATCGGTAATGCCATCAAGGATTAAAATAAGCGGGTTTGGTTCTTTTTCTGCTTTGGCTAATAAATGCTTTAGCTCAGCATAAGCAAAAGCTGACACGCGCAGTACAAAACCTTGGTGCACAGCTCCTTGGGTCATTTCGGACAGGGTTTTTTTAGGCGTCCAAGCAATGGAGACTTTCTTTTGGGCGGCAAGGGCCTTGATTTTATCAACATTTTTACCCCGTAGGTCTGCTTGAATATAGAGCTTATTGCCAGTATTAGCCGCTAGGCTTTCGCTAACAGCGTGCACACCGTAGACAATATCATCATGGGTTTCAGTCACTTCTTTTGTTTTCATATCTTCTATTATACCATGATTCTAAGTAAAAGCTTGACTAGAGTGGGCGAAAAAAGCAAAAGGATGCGATGACACAAGTTAGTCAGGTGCCAACTTGTTTGATCACATCCCAAGCTAGGTTAGGGCTGTAGATTAGGTCATAGGCTAAAGCCACAGATTAGGGCCAGGGCCGTTGGTAGTTAGTTAGGGTAAAAGCAAAGCCTAGGCTTGTCGCGAGTCCTCGTGTCCTGAATAATGGAAAAGCTGGCTTTGTTGGGTTAGATGTCCTAGGGCATCCGTATGCGTCACGTGAATAGCGTACGTGCCAGCACTATAACCGTTTAGGTCAAACCAAGCTGACATTTGGTTAATGGCTGGTGCTAACTCAAAGGGAATCCGAGCAAGGACGTGCCCGGCCTGATCTTGCAGGGCTATCTCTAACTTTCCGCCTTTGGTTAATGGCGGTGCTAGTTGAAGTGTCGTATCCACAATGGTTTGGTTGGGGCGCATCTGGGCCTGTACTTGCAGCGCTTTGGTTGTGATGACTGGGCTAGGATTTGTTGAGGCAAAAGGCACACTGGCTTCTTGTGCTTGTGCTAGTGGGGCAGTACTTAATAACAAAATTCCGGCTACCACTGCTGTGCTTAGAGTTGCTAATCTATTTGCTGCTTTCATGCTTTTCCTCCTTAGTAAAAGTTTCTACACCTTCATTGTAAAGTTTTGATTTAAAAAAGCAAGTTTTAAGGTTAATGACTAGCACCATTTTTAGTAAGGGGCAAAGACCAAAGCAGACTAAAAAAGCTTGGGATCTTTGCCCAAGCCTTAATTACTTATCTGGAGTGAGGCACGTGCCAGAGCCCTTAGACCTAATCGTTTGACACCACCTTCACATCACTTTTTGTTTTTTTGTTCAACATAATTGATGCACCAAGCAATCAATTCTTCTAGGCGCTGCTTTTGGTCTGTCATATCCAGATAACCCATCACGGCCTCAAAGCCAGTGGACATTCGGTAGGTGATGACATCGGCATTTTTGGCCTTGGTATGGCTCTTGGTATTGCGGCCGCGTTTGTAGTAGGCTATCTCTTCTTCGGTCAGCAGGCCTTGATCCAACATCGCCTGAATCAGCTGGGCTTGAGCCCTGGCTGAAACATATCTGGTTGATCTGTGATGCAGCTGGCTGGGTTTGGTTTGCCCTTGAAAAATCAAGTGACGCCTAATGTAGTAAGAGTAAACAGCGTCGCCTTCAAAAGCTAGGGCAATACCATTAATAAGTCTGACATCAACACTAGTCACGGCTCCACCTCACGCCGTCCTTAGTATCTAGTAATCTAATGCCTTGCGCAGCTAAGTGGTCGCGAATCTGGTCAGCACGTGCAAAGTCTTTTTGCTCTCTGGCTGCTTGGCGCTCAGCGATTAGGGCCTCAACCCTCGCATCAAGCTCTTCTTCTTGAAAAGCAATCCCAAAAACGGCTAGCATTTTTTCCAGTTCCTTTTTGGCATTGGCGGTATAGTGACCCGAATTAATCCACTTAGCAAAGTCATAAATAACAGTAATGCCATTTGGCGCATTGAAATCCTCGTCCATCGCCGCCCTAAACTCAAAAATGAATTCTTCAATCTCTCCTTGAGGGGCATGTCCTGTGAAGGGCTGTTGCACCGTATTTTTAAGGTATTTGAGATTAATCTGCGCATCATGAAGAGCTTTGTCTGTAAAATTAATAGGCTTGCGGTAATGTTGGGTCGCCAAAAAGAAGCGCAATACCTGGCCATCCACTGTTTTGAGCAAATCATGCACCGTAATGAAGTTGCCAAGTGACTTGGACATTTTTTCATTGTCCACATTGACAAAGCCATTATGCATCCAGTAATTGGCAAAAGGTTGACCAGTCTTTGCTTCAGATTGGGCAATTTCATTGGTATGATGAGGAAACTCTAAATCCGCCCCACCGCCATGAATGTCAATCGTAGCACCCAGAATTTCTGTAGCCATGACCGAGCATTCAATATGCCAACCCGGCCGACCAAGGCCCCAGGGACTATCCCACGAAACCTCACCAGGCTTAGCGGCCTTCCACAGAGCAAAATCCAGCGGATCTTCTTTCAAGGCCGTCTCGCTATCTATGCGGCCACTAGCACCCACCTCTAAATCTTCTAGGGTTTTATTGGCTAAGCGACCATAGTTGGGCGATTTGCGAACACGAAAATACACATCACCTTGAGCCTCATAGGCAAAGCCTTTTGCCACTAGCTCCTCGATGAAAGTAATAATTTCCGCCATATAATCCATAACCCGAGGGTGCTTGGTAGCTGGTTTTATTCCTAATTGCTTGGTATCTTCGATAAAAGCAGCAATAAATCGATCAGACAGTTTCTTAGGAGAAATGCCTGCTTTGGCTGCTGCCTTGATAATCTTGTCATCAACGTCTGTAAAGTTTGACACATAGTTTACATTGAATCCCGTGTATTCAAAGTAACGGCGAATCGTATCAAAAGCCACAGCCGATCGCGCATTTCCAATATGGATGTAGTTGTAAACCGTAGGGCCACAGATATACATCGTGACAAGATTTTCATTGATGGGAACAAAGTCCTTTAATGTGCGTGTCAGTGTATCATAAATTTTAATCATTTATTTGTCCTGTCTCGTCCAAAGAATCATTACTGATTTGTTCAAATAGCATTTTCACCTATTTTTATTTTTTTAATGCAGAATAGGCCGCCTCGCGGTGCTGCTGCAAGTCCTGAATCACCTGCTCATCTTTTTTCCCATGCACGCGAACAATTTTAGCTGGAACACCAACTACTGTTACGTCCTCTGGTACATCGCTTAAAACGACAGCTGCTGCTCCAACCTTGGCCTTAGCACCAATTTCAATTGGTCCAATGATTTGCGCATGGGCTGAAATCAAGGCACCTTGGCGAACTGTTGGATGGCGCTTACCAACATCCTTTCCTGTACCACCAAGGGTGACACCGTGGTAGAGCATGGCGCCTTTTTCAACAATTGCAGTTTCGCCAACCACTAGGCCCGCCCCGTGATCAATGAAGACTCCAGGGGCAATTTGTGCACCCGGGTGAATTTCAATATTGGTCCAAAAACGCCAAAATTGGCTATGCATGCGTGCTAGTAACTTAAAATGATGTTGCCAAAGAAAATGTGATAAGCGGTGGGCGGCCAGGGCCTTAATCCCTGGATAAGTTAAAATCACTTCAAGTGATGAACGCGCCGCTGGATCTTGTTCCTTGACAATTGCGATACTATCTTTCCACCAACCCATGATGCCTCCTTTATTCGGTGATTGTCGTCCAATCAATGAGGGTTTGTTGCTCATCAAAAGGATTGATGACAACACCATAGGTGTCGTCAACCTCGTTGTCACCATTGCGCGGCTGATAAATGTCTTGAATTGTCCAAGCTAAAATAACACCCTGGCCACGGCGAAAAGCTCCGCCAAAGTCGTCCTGGTTATACCACTTAGCCAGACTGGTTAAATTGGTAAAAGCTGGAACATAGCTTTTGCCCTCTGGTGTTGACATGGTCGGAAACAGGCGATCAAAATGCTGGTCGTCGCGTGGCAAGACAAAAACTGGAACAAAATAAACCTTGTCCATAGCTTGTGCTGCCTGATTAGCATCGCTCATGACTTGATTCAAAAGAGTGGTGTAAGTGTTGATAAATGTAATCAATTCATTATTTTGGAAAATGGTTGAATTTCCAAAATCACCTTTTTTCTTCAGATTAAAAACAAGTCCTGTCGCACCCACTGAGATGGCCTCTTCTACTAAGGCAACCACCGAACGTTCCATCCAATAGTGGTCTTGCGCACTCTTTTGTTCCTCCTTAAAAAAGGCCAGGTCGGTGTCATCGGTAAAGACCGGGACCACTCTTTGCCCTTCTACATCAATCGCGTAGGGTTCTTTAGCAGCTAAGACCGGGCACTGGTGCAGGGCATCTACTAGGCCCACACCATCAAGAAAATTGTCAGGGGCATGGATAAAGGCCCGCAGGCGAAGATCGAGTTCTTTAATAGCAGTTTTAGTCATGATTTTCTAGTTGTGTTTTATCTTTAGGAGTATGAGGCTCAGGTTTATGAGCATGACGGTCATGGCGATGACTCTTAGAGTGTTTCGTAGAGCCAGTCGCTGTTTCAGTGGCTTCAGGCTTTGGTGGACGTGGCAAGAGAGCTTTCATTGAAGCATCAATCCGGCCCTTATCATCCACTTTGATGACTTTAACATCCACGACTTCCCCAAGCTCTAAAACATCTGCAACATTGGCTGTTCTTGTCCAGGCAACTTCTGAAATGTGCACAAGTGCATCGGTCTTGTCAAAGAGATTGACAAAAGCACCAAATTTTTCAATGCGCACAACCTTGGCATGGTAAACTTCACCAACCTTCGCTTCGCGCACCAAGCCTGCAATTAACTCTTTTGCTCGGTTAATGGCTGCTTGATCACTTGAGAAGATTTGGACATTGCCTTCTTCATCAATATCGATTTTCACGCCGGTTTCAGCAATAATCTTGTCAATGGTCTCACCGCCCTTGCCGATAACCACTTTAATCTTGTCCACGTCAATCTTAATGGTATCAATCTTAGGAGCTGTAGGAGCCAATTCTGGCCGCGGAGCTGCGATGGTGGCTTCAATCACATCGAGGATTTCAAAACGGGCTTTCTTAGCCTGAGCCAGGGCTTCTTCCAGGATTTGTGGGGTAATGCCCGCAATCTTAATGTCCATCTGGAGAGCAGTGATACCTGTGCGGGTTCCTGCCACCTTAAAGTCCATATCACCAAAGTGGTCTTCTAGCCCTTGAATATCAGTTAGGACAGTGTAATTGGTCCCATCAGAAATCAAGCCCATGGCAATCCCAGCAACGGGAGCTTTGATTGGGACACCACCGGCCATCAAGGCCAAGGTTCCGGCACAGATCGAAGCCTGTGATGATGAGCCGTTGGACTCGAGGACCTCAGCCACCAAACGGATGGCATACGGGAAATCTTCTAGGCTTGGTAGGACCTGGGCTAAAGCACGTTCACCAAGAGCACCATGGCCAATCTCACGGCGGCCAGCTGCACCATAACGTCCGGTCTCTCCGACAGAATATTGGGGGAAATTGTAGTGGTGCAAGAAGCGTTTCTTATATTCTGGTTCTAAACCATCAATAATCTGTGTTTCCCCCATTGGAGCCAAGGTTAAGACTGATAAGGCTTGCGTCTGACCGCGGGTAAAGAGGCCTGAGCCGTGAACTTTTGGTAAAAAGTCAATTTGGGCGTCCAGAGGCCGAATCTCATCGACCTTACGGCCATCAGGCCGAATCTTCTCCTCGGTGATTAAGCGCCGGACCTCAGCGTGTTCCATTTGCTCCAGGATTTCAGCCACATCCCGCATAATGGTAGGCAAGTCCTCGTCCTCGGCAAATCTGGCTTCATATTCGGCCTTAACCTCTTCTTTGACGGCTTCTGTTGCAGCTTCACGTGCTTTTTTCTCTTCGACTTGGACAGCCTTTTGGAGGTCAGCATTGTATGTAGCGATTATTTCTGCCTGTAAGTCCGCATCAACCTGCAGGAGTTCCACTTCAGCTTTAGCTTTACCGACAGCGGCAACGATCTCTTCTTGAAAGGCAATCAGGTCTTGGATGGCTTTGTGGCCACGAAGAAGGCCTTCTAACATAATCTCTTCTGATAGTTCTTGTGCACCTGACTCGACCATATTGATGGCCGCTTTGCTCCCAGCGACTGTTAATTCTAATAGCGAAGCTTCTTTTTGCGCCTTGTCTGGGTTGATGATAAATGACCCATCACTGTAGCCAACCTGCACACCAGCAATTGGGCCGTTAAAGGGAATATCCGAGATGGATAGGGCTAATGAAGAGCCAAACATCGCTGCCATTGGGGCGCTAGCATTTTCATCATAAGAAAGAACGGTATTGATCACTTGGACTTCGTTACGAAAACCCTCGGCAAACATGGGGCGGATGGGGCGGTCAATCAAGCGAGCGGTCAGCGTCGCATCAGTTGATGGCCGGCCTTCGCGCTTCATAAAGCCTCCTGGGAATTTACCGGCTGCGTACATTTTTTCTTCATAGTTGACTTGGAGGGGGAAGAAATCACCGCTGGCCATTTTCTTAGACATGACAGCAGCTGTAAGCACGGTAGAGTCACCATAGCGGACAATGACAGCGCCATTGGCTTGCTTTGCGACTTGGCCGACCTCTACAACAAGAGGTTTCCCAGCAAAAGTGGTTGTAAACGTTTGTTTGGACATGTATGATTCCTTAAGTTTCTCGCCTTTTTTGAAAAAGGCAAACTCTTCCTTTCAGCATTTTTCGAGATTCTACGTTGTTTTGCTACAAAAAGCAATCGGTCACACTTACTGATCAACTCCTCTTTGTATCAAACGACGTATCTTCACAATTTTACCATAAATTCCTAAAAAATTCATGGTTGTCTTTTATTCTCACTGACATTTCTGCAGTAAAAAAGCTCCTTCAAAGAGGAGTTTTTTAATGAGGCTTACGACGGCAGATTCTCATCTTCTAAAATCTTAAAGCCCAGACTCTTGCTATCTGCTAAGAAGGCTTGAACTGTTTCCAAGGAATAGTGCTCCAAGTCCTTGCCTCTTAATGATAATCTAGCTATTAAATCACTGGTACAGGTGATAACATCAACGCCGAGCTGATTGGCTTGGTAAATATTGAAAGTTTCACGCGGGCTAGCCCAAAGCAACGCGATCGCTGCTTTTTGATGACAGATCTGCACAGCTTCAGCCATTAGGGGCATTGGATCAACACCCGTATCAGCAATGCGGCCAGCAAAAACCGAGACAAAAGCAGGCACACCAGCGGTTAAATGTTCAACTACTTCACGCACCTGATCCAAGGTAAAAATGGCTGTGACGTTTAACTTAATCCCCTGCTCAGAAAGTTCTTTAATCAGACTGGCCGTTGATTGGCCTTTAGAATTCACCACAGGGATTTTGACATAGACATTGTCACCAAGTTCTGCAATCCGTTTGGCTTCTTGGCGCATGCCGATAATATCATCTGCAAAAACTTCAAAAGAAACTGGGTAGTCCTTAATATGGCTAAGCACCTCCTGGGCAAAACCAAGATAGGAACTAATACCGGCCTTTTTCATCAAACTAGGATTGGTCGTAAAACCAGTTACCAAACCCGTGTCCAGGTCCTTTAACATGGTGTCTAGAACGGCACCATCTGAGAATACTTTTATTGTTAATGGATTATTCATACTTGCCTCCTATAGCTTTAGTTGTTATCACTGACATTATTAATGGCTTCGCTTGAATGAGATAAAACGTTAGGTACCACTAAAACAAGGGCCACCAAACCAACCACGAGATAGATTCCCAATTGGCCTAGTGAAGCACCTAATCGACCAAGTAAGATTCCTAAGACACCAAAATCAATGTCACCAAAAGTGGTATTTGTAAAACCTAATCGGCCAAGAACCGGCAAGAGAAGAGCAGGCAAGAAAGCCAAAAGCAAACCATTTGCAAAAGCTCCTAGCACGGCTCCGCGTCTGCCTCCCGTGGCATTGCCATAAATCCCTGCTGTCGCTCCGCAAAAGAAATGAGGAACCATACCTGGGATAATCAACACGCCACCAGCAGCACCTAAGATTAACATACCCAGCAAACCACCGACAAAACTAGCAGCAAACCCTAAAATAACAGCTGTTGGTGCATAGGGGAAAAAGACTGCACAATCAACTGCCGCAATAGCATTAGGGATTAACTTGCTGGCAATACCCTGAAAGGCAGGAATCAAGTCGGCTAAAATCATCCGAACTCCCGCATAGACAATGGCGACACCCACAGCAAAGGTTAAACCACTCTTAATAGCAAAAATAAATGGATTTTGACCTGCTGATAGACCAGTGGCTACCGATGCATCGCGTAGCACTGAGACTAAGGTTGCGACTAGGTAGAAAATAACCATAATCAAGCCAGTGGAGATTGTTGTGTTGCGGAGGAAACTCCATTTTTCAGAAATCTGCAAATCCTCAGTGTCCTTACTGCCTTTGCCGACCTTGCTTCCTACCCAAGCAGCAAGATAGTAGCCCAAGCTGCCAAAGTGACCAAGTGCAATCGCATCGCCATCCGTAACTTTGAGGGTGTATTTTTGTCCAATGGCTGGGGAAATGGCCGACCAGGCACCCAAAATGAAGCCACCCACCAAAATCAGCTGACTTCCCTTAAAACCAACAGCACCAAGGACAGCTGACAAGAGGCAGGCCATGAAAAAACTATGGTGCCCTGTTAAGAAGATATATTTAAAGCGCGTGAAGCGGGCAAAGGCCAGGTTAAGGAGCAGGCCAACAATTAAGATTGACATAGTTTCCACTCCGAGGATTTTTTGGGCAACGGAAGTGACGGCTTCATTGTTTGGCACCACTCCTGTAATGCCAAAACCATGCTCAATCAATTTGGCCAGAGGATCGAGATTAGCTACAATGACACCCGCCCCTGCTGATAACATAAGATAGCCAAGAATAGGGCCCAACGTGCCAGTCAAGACTTTGTGCCAAGGTGTTTTCAAAGCAATCAGGCCAGCAAAAGCAATCAAGCCCATTAAAAAGGCCGGTTCCTTTAAAATATCTCTAAAAAATGCTAATAATGCTTCCATACGAAAGTCCTTTCTATCCAGTGATCGAGGATACTTGCAGTCATTAAGCCATACCACTCATTTCTTTTAAGACAGGAACGAGGTCTTCTTCGATTTTTTTGCGATTGGTATAACTTTTAACGATACACACCTTGGTGCCTTGCGGGAAAATATCTTCAAATTCCTTAACAGTCACATAGAGGTCTGCTCCTTTCCCAACAGCAGCATTTGAATCACACGATTCCGCATCTACTGCTATCCCTAAAGAAGCAGCAATAGCTTCAACTTTCATACGTAGCAAGAGGCTGCTACCGATACCATTACCACAAACAGTTACAATTTTCATTTTATGCATCTCCTTCTTCAATAATCTGGCGAATGATGGCAAGGATTTCTGGCTTTGTTGGTGCGGCAATCAAAGCAGCAATCTGCTCATCATCTTCTAAAATCATTGCTAATTCTTGTAAAGCTTTTAAATGTGCGGTCGAATCAACCGCAGCTAAGACAAAGATGAGCTGGACGTCTTTGTCATTATCACCCTCATGGGCAAGATCAAAGCTTACAGGATGTTTGAGTTGTAATAAGGACATCCCCAAGTGGTGCACCCCCTGTTCAGGGGCAGCATGCGGCACTGCCACCTTAGGTGCAAGGACAATATAGGCGCCCAGTTCATTTACAGAGGCAATCATGCCCTCAATATAGCGCTTTTCAATAAATCCATGCTCAAGTAAGGGACGAGCCGCTAGACTAATCGCCTCTTGCCAATTGGAAACGGCTGTTTCTTGTTGAATAAAATCTTCTGTCAATAGTTCCAATAGACCAAGTCCTCCAATTTCTTTTTCAAAATGATTGCCAATCAAATAGTCTGACAGATCATAAGCAAGCTCTTCTTGATTACTAATCGTTGCGTGTTTATCAATAATAGCCAACAACTCATCCAGCGCCAGCTGATTGGCCAAGGGAATGTTAAAGTCCCGGCAAACCATTTTCTTTAACATCAATCGCTCAACAGCTCCCATAATCGGCTGCGTCACATAGACTGGCTTTTGACAGGGAAAATGAACCGTGGAAAAGACCAAGTCATAAGTGCTGGCATCCAGCAAAGCAATCTTATCTAACTGATGGATCTCAATAAACTGCAATTGAGGAAACAACTGCTTTAACTCCGCATGCAACATCAAAGACGAACTAATCCCATTAGGACAGACACAAAGAGCCACCAAATGTGTCTTTTCACTGGCCTTTGGCTTTTCCAACCGCCCACCAAAATGAATGGTAAAATAAGCCACCTCATCTTCACTAATAGCTTTGCCTAGTTGCTTTTCTAGGGGTGATAAGCTGCGCTTAACCAGATAAAAAAGAGAGGCATACTGACTTTTGATCTGGTCCTTGAGCGGATTGTGGAGTTCCACATCATAATAGATACGATAATAGGCTGGCAGTAAATGGCTGTATAAATTCTTGCGCAGTGATGGCGTATCATTTAAGACAAGACCTGTATTAACAGAAACTGATTGGATGATCTCCTCCATAATCTGATAGATAGCGGCATGATAACCCCACTCTAAATCTCCTTGGATACAGCCAATGAGACGCGTCAGGATAAATTCAGCTTCCTGCTCAAGGCTGGGGTAGCCTTTTAGTAAGTCAGCTAATAGCAGCGCAATTTGACTAAAGGCAGCTTCTTTTTGCATCACACCTTGACGAGGAAGGGGTTGCCAAAAGGGGTTGAGGCTTAACAAGGCTAAAACATAGGCCAAGCCTCTCATCTTTTCAGCGATATAGACAAGGCCATAGCGGTTACCCAGTCGAAGCAAGCTAGCATGCAGCTCCTCAACTGGGCAGGGGAGGTCTAAGGTTATCAGCACATAGGTGATTAACCACTTCCCTGTGGAATAGGTCAGCAAGTGTGCAATCGTGGCTTCCAAGAGTCGCCGCAAAGCAAGCCCATCTCCGACAAAGTAATAACCTTCTTGTCTGGTATAGACTAGCTGGACACCATAGTCTTGCGTCCACTTGCGCACAAGCTTAAGATCCGTCAGGATGGAATTGCGACTAACCTGCACAAAGCTCTCCAGATGCGTGATAGCCACAAAGTCTTTAGCCAGCAGCAAGTACAAAGTAAGCATTGCTGGTCTTTCGGCTTGAAAGAGATAGTCGGTCATCTCAGGCATCAGACGCTCAAACAAGCTTGTTTCTGTGATGTGGGGAACACCAACCTTTGACTGATTACAGGTTATTTGAGGAAAGCCGTAGCGGGCTAAACTCTCATTGATACGAGCAATATCCGTCAGTAGCTGGCGACGGCTCACTTGTAAGATGGATCCAAATTCTTCCAAGGTATGCTCAGGGTACTGGGAAAAGATCTGAAATTTTTTGATGAGCTCATGGGATAACATGGTATCTCCTCCTATCTATTAGTATAAAGTGAAGCGTTTTCATTTTCAATCCTAATTGGGTCCAAACTCGCGGAGCTAGCTCAGACAGACAATTGGACTCTTGCTGGTCTCAGCAGCTTCACGCCTTATTTTAAAGCAGCTAGCAAGATAATCGAGAAGACTCCCAAAAATCACTTAACAGCAAGAAAGACCAGGAAAGGCTGACAACTAAAAAATAGCTGATAGCACCCGCTCAGGGAAGCTACGCTAAACTTTTTGCTAAAGAAATCCCTTATGGCGCTTGCCAAATGATAGAAAAAACACCTCATTGCTGAGGCGTTTTTGACATTGCTATTTGAAAAGCGAGGAGCCCACCCTCAAAAACCAATGCGCTTGGGGTCGCTGTTATTATCCCAAACTTGCTTAGACAACAAAAAACAAGGGGAGAGTGAGTCGGCTCTTCCCTTGTCCTTGGCAGTTGGTCCTCTCCTCTTGCTCAAAGGCTAGATGAAAGGATTCTAATCACTCAGTAAGAGTGGGTGGCACCTGTGCTTGAGTCTGGCAGAACGGGCACAGCCACCTTTTTTAGTAGTGGTTTTTTAAATAGGATTGTTAGTTGTTTTCCTTACGTTTGTGTGTGAGAACACCCGCCATAGCCATGACACTTAGGGCCGCCGCTGTGAAGAATGGCTGGCGCTGCTCACCAGTCGCTGGTAAGTGCTGGTGTCTAGCTGGCGCTGGGGCTAGCTGAGGCTGAGCTGGCATCGACTGAGGCTGACGACTAGGAGCAGTTGGCGCTGCTGACTGACCTTGTGGAGCTGGTCGGTCTTGAGGCGCTTGCTCTGGTGTTTGTGGTTGATTAGGTTGACTAGGAACCTGTGGCCGGTGCTGCTCTGGGGCATGGGGTGGTTCCACCTCTGGCTTATGCGGCTCTTGAGGCTGCTCAGGTGTATGGGGTGATGGGTCTGCTGGCTTGTCTGGGCTTTGTGGTGTGCCTTGCGGACCTTGGGGCCCTTGCTCACCACGCGGACCTTGGTCACCCTTAGGACCGGCTTCGCCGCGTTCACCTTGGAGGCCTTGGTCGCCTTTTTCACCGCGTTCACCTTGGATTCCTTGGTCACCTTTTTCACCACGTTCACCTTGGATTCCTTGATCGCCCTTTTCGCCGCGTTCGCCTTGGATTCCTTGGTCACCTTTTTCACCACGTTCACCTTGGATTCCTTGATCGCCCTTTTCGCCGCGTTCGCCTTGGATTCCTTGTAAACCTTGTTCACCGCGTTCGCCTTGGATTCCTTGCTCACCTTTTTCGCCGCGCTCGCCTCGAATTCCTTGGTCGCCTTTTTCACCTTGAAGACCTTGTAAGCCTTGCTCACCACGCGGACCTTGGTCACCCTTAGGACCTTGCAGACCATCTCTACCAGCAGGACCCTGTTCACCTTTAGGACCGGCTACTCCGGCTTCACCACGTTCACCGGTTTCGCCTTTATCGCCACGCGGTCCTTGGGGACCAGCGGGGCCTCGTGCACCTACAGGACCAATTGGACCAGCGGGGCCGGCAGGTCCAGTTTCACCACGGTCACCAGTCTTACCAGCAGGGCCTTGGGGTCCTGGTTGACCAGTCTCACCGGTTTCACCCTTATCGCCACGCGGTCATTGCGGGCCAGCGGGACCTCGTGCACCGTCATCACCTTTAGGACCACGCTCACCGCGGGGGCCGGCGGGACCGGGAGGCCCTTGGGGGCCGGGAGTTTGTTGTTTTGATTTTAGAGTGTTAATGGCAACATCATTTTTCTCATGAATAGTATACTCTTGCGTGAAATATTCATTTAAAAATTTTTCAAGTTTCTCTAAATATTCATAAATACTATCTGTAGAGTAAGTATTTCCAGGCAACCAAGCATACCTTTTTACTATAAGTTTGTTAGCTTTGGGAAGACTATGCAGTTTATCGCTAAGTTGTTGCACTTGGGAAGTTCCTTCAGCCTTTACGCTTACCCCCCCCGAGGGTTAGTAATAGGGCCGCCGAAGTCAAGCCATAGCGGCAAACTAGCCGATTAAGGCGCTTGGGTGTGGTCGTTTTCAATTGTCTTTCTCTCCTTTTTCCTTGTGATTAAAATATCGTAAGGTAACTAATATTTTCTACTCAGAGTATTATAGGAGAATGAGAAAGGCTTTTAAAGCTCAAATCCTGTCTTTTTTAAAGATATATGAGCTTATTACAAAAATCAATAGATAATGTGCTTTTTCAAGTTCCGGTTGTTGTCAATTGCCTATTTTCACTTCTCGTTTTTCTTCTTTCGCGTCATTTATTTTTATAAACTTTATTTTTTGAATATGACATTTTTAGGCCTCTACCCTTCTTTTACTTTTTATTCCTAGTAGCCAAAGGGTCTGGCCAGCAAAAAACGCCTCATTGCTGAGGCATTTTCTCATTTTCAACTATAACCGATAGACAGCTAGCAAGTCAGGCTTTAAGCAAGGGTCTGGCTCGGTCTAAAGACTGGCAAGACTAGGCTAAGCTATTGGTTTTCTTTCTGAAACTATTAACGACGAAGTCCAAGTGATTGGATTAAATCGCGGTAACGGTTAACGTCTGTGCGACGTAGGTAAGCCAACAAGTTACGACGGTGACCGATTTTTTTCATCAAGCCACGGTAAGTAGCATGGTCTTTTTTATGTTTTTGGATGTGGTCGTTCAAGTGGTTGATTTCCCAAGTAAGCACGGCTACTTGAACTTCTACAGAACCGGTATCGCCTTCGTGGCGTGCGTATCGCGCGATGATTTCATTTTTTTTCTCTTTTGAGATTGCCATAATAAAGTCTCCTTTTTTTGCTTAATCCGAGTCTTAGGATTGGCCTGCCTAAAACCAAGAAAAAGTTGGTATGTCTTAACGACTATCTCATTGTATCAAAAGCTGTTAAGGAGGTCAAGTAAGGACCTTTGGCTGCTTAATCGCTTAGGTAGTTCACCAGGGCAGGCCGCATAAAAAAGATAAGGATACCAAGAACGAGGCTCAAGATGGCAAAAATGAGATAGGGAGTGGTCGCTTGGTGAGACTTGGCAACGAGCAATTGTAAAACAAGAGCGGCGCCACCACCACCGAGATTGCAGCCCAGTAAAACCAAGGTCGTGGCCTGGTTGAGCTGATTGCCCGGCATCCGCTCAGCCAAGCGATGAAAGACAGCAGTCACTGCGATGCTATTGACATAGCCGGTTAGGAGGGCACCCATTGTTATCCAAACCAAATTATCCCCCTGCCAGAGGAGCAACATGCTAAGGCCTAAAAGAATGGCAAAAGCCTCGACTAAATGCTGCTTAAAGCACTGCAAGGCTAAGCTAAAGCTCATACCCGCAAGAATACCTGTCAGCATCATCAGGCTAAGAATCAAGCTGGCTTGGCTGGCTGTGCCAATCTGTAATTCGGTCATCACAACTGGAATTCGAAGAGTGGTAGCTGTATTCACGACAATCACAAAGCCAGCATAGCTAGCCAGTAAAAGAATGTAGACCATCTGCTTTTTACTAAGAGGCGATTTGCTCAAAACAGGATTAGAACCAGGCTCTTGCGGCTCGGGACGAGAGACAAAGAGCAGATACAAGAGCAAGATAAAGAGCGAAAAGGCGTAAATCATAAAGGCCTTGGACCAGCCAAAAACCAGCAAGTAACCAGCCAGCAGGGTAAAGGCTGCTGAGCCTAAGACCTCTGCAGAAGCTCGGTAACCCAGCATTTTAATGCGCTGGGTCCCCAAAAAGCGTTCGCTAATCATACTAATGGCTCGCGCATTAATCAAGCCAATACCTAAGCCCAAGATGAGGCGAGATAAAAAGACCAGCTGATAGGCTTGGCTAAAGACAGGCAGCGTCCCTCCCAGAGCAATCAAGAGCAACCCTGAAATAATCGTCTGACGCTCATTGAGCCAGCGGCTAAGAACAGGCGTTAGTAATAAGGTCGCTAAGATTGCAAAAGAAGATAAGGAAAATAAAAGTGTAACCGCGCCCTCCTGGTAACCATACCTCTGATAATAGCGAATCATTTGGGGGATGGCTGGCGAGACAGAAAACGGGGAAATCATCATAAGCGAGAGACTTAATAGACTAAACTTTTCAAGGAAGGATTTCATAACCAATGCTTTCGTTTTTTTATAGTTACTTCCAGTATACCCAATTCTAGCGCATAAGCCTAGCCATCAATGTGCAAATCTCCTAATATTTTTATTTGAGTTCTGCATCTATCAAGCAATCACAAGGAGCCTATCACTCTGCCAACAGCTACAGCATCAGCTATTGAAATCGTTACTTTTACCTCTGCCTTCTTTTAAATTTTTATAAAATATGGTATAGTTAACGCAAAGAATAGATAAAGGAGAAAGAATGTCTGTACAAGATAAACTCATAAAACCCAGTCATAACATCACCATGAAGGATATTATCCGCGAAGGCAACCCTACTCTGCGTGCTAAAGCACAAGACGTTGCCCTTCCCCTTTCTGATGAGGATATTCTTCTTGGGGAAAAAATGATGCAATTTTTAAAACATTCTCAAGATCCCGTAATGGCAGAAAAACTTGGCTTACGTGGTGGCGTTGGCTTAGCTGCCCCACAAGTAGCTATCTCAAAGCGCATCATTGCCGTTTTAGTGCCTAATCCCAAAGATAGCGAAGGCAAGCCCCCTAAAGAGGCCTATAGCCTACAAGAAATCATGTACAATCCTAAAATCGTGGCTCACTCCATTCAAGAGGCTGCGCTCGCTGAAGGTGAAGGCTGCTTATCTGTGGACCGCGTGGTTGATGGCTATGTCGTACGCCACGCTCGTATCACTGTGGAATACTATGATAAGCATGGTGAAAAACATCGCGTCAAACTCAAAAGCTACAACGCCATTGTTGTCCAACACGAGATTGACCACATTGATGGCATCTTGTTTTATGATCGCATCAATGAACTTAAACCTTTTGAGGTCAAAGACGACATGCTGCTGCTTGATTAGAGACAGCACGAACTGCTTAGCAAGGTCTAAGCAGTTTTTTTGTTTGGGTGAAAATGGCTGCGCAGACCCAGCTAGCAAAACCCAAGGCCAGTCGCAGCGAGCACTTAAGCTAGCAGCTAGCTAGGAGCTTACAGGCATTTGCTGTCCTAAGCACTAATCGCTACCTGGCCATTTTTTCTGTTACAGCTCAGCTATTTCCCAAAAAAAAGCGCAAGAAAAAACCGGCCGCCACACTAAAGCCAAGTGATATACCCTGTTCAATGGACTAATCCAGTGAGTGGGGTAGCTATCAAGACGGCTCAATATGTCGATCGGTTAGTTTATTTAGAGGCCTATTTTTTAGCTGGGTGCAGGCATTAGCCAATCACTTTGAAACGCTCATCATCGTTCATGAAGTCTTTGTCACCTGCTGGAGCTTCAATCGAACCAAAGTTCAATTGACCACGTAATTTCCAGTTAGCCGGCACATTGTACTTAGCAGCAACAGATGCATCAATAACTGGGTTATAATGTTGGAGGTTACCACCAAGACCATATTCTGCTGCAAGTGCTGTCCAGGTATTGACAGCAGCTATACCGGTTGATTGTTCTGACCATACAGGGAAGTTTTCAGCGTACAATGGGAATTGTTCTTGAAGGCCCTTAACCACATCTTGGTCTTCAAAGAAGAGAACTGTTCCTTTTGAAACACCAAAACTTGCTAATTTTTCTTTAGTAGCGGCCATGGCTTCTTCTGGAGCACCTTGTTCTTTCATGGTAGCTACAAGATCGGTCGCAACCAATTCATTCCAAAATGTTGAAACTTCTTCATCTAAAAGGATAACAGCGCGTGATGTTTGACTGTTAAACGCTGATGGAGACTGACGAATCGCTTCTTTGATGGTTGAAACAAGTTCTTCATTGGGGGTTTGAACATTGCGTCCCATGGCGTAGATTGTCCGACGTGCTTTTAATGATTCTAAAAATGACATAGTTTCTTCTCCTTTTGCTTCACTGGGCAAGCAAGCAGTAATCCCCACTTGCAAGCTGGACCTTTTGGTGTTTCAGTGATTTTTATTACTATATAGTGATTATATT
The DNA here is from genome assembly GCF_019774635.1 of Streptococcus halichoeri. Lineage (NCBI taxonomy): Bacteria > Bacillati > Bacillota > Bacilli > Lactobacillales > Streptococcaceae > Streptococcus > Streptococcus halichoeri. The sequence goes on along the minus strand of NZ_CP081502.1, from coordinate 799,839 downwards.
ACTACTAGTTAGTAAAGTCAAAGAAAAGGTCTCAACTTTTTTTAAATTTTTTGAGAAGCGTAATCAATTGTTCTTGTTCTGCTGGCGTTAGCACTGAAAAGACTTCCTCCACCTGGGCGATATGAGCTGGCAGTGCTTGCTCAATAACAGCCTGGCCCTTTGCTGTCAAGGTGACAAGAAAGGAACGCTTATCATTGGGACAGGCATCTCGTTTGACCCAGCCTTTTTTGACCATGTTATTAATAACAACAGTCATATTGCCAGAAGTTGCCAACATACTGTCAATCAATTCCCCAATCTTTAGAGGGCCTTTTGCATATAAGACATCCAAAACCGCAAATTGCGTCGGTGTCAAAGCATAAGGTTTATAGGATTCCGAAACGCGGGCATCCACCGTTCGAAAGGCTTTTCGCATGACCACCATCGCTTTTACGGCGGAATTTTTAAATGTTACCATTTGGTCTCCTTAGGTTTTCTTTCCATAATATCACTACTTAGTAATAAAATCAATTTGTTGAACTGCGGTTGGTAGGTCATTTTTTCAATCTTTGCAAAAAGATAGTAGCTTTAAAAGAAATCATCAAACAAGCTTAATTGATTGTCTTCTGGCATATTGCCTAAAATGCCCATGTCTGCCATTTTTTCAACCAAGGTTGAAGAGAGACCGCCGCGCTTACGCAGCTCCATCTTGGAGAGGAATTCGCCTTCTTCGCGTGCTTTAACTAACTGCTTGGCAACGTTATCGCCCAATCCTTCCATGGCCACAAAAGGCGGGATAAGCGTGTCGCCTTTGATTTGAAAATCAGTGGCACTACTATGGTAGAGGTCTAATTTGCCAAAGGTATAACCGCGCTCTAGCATTTCATTGACAATTTCTAAGGTTGTGTAGAGATCATTTTCCACATTGCTGGCTTCATTATTTTTTTTCTTTTGAGCAATGTCTTCCATGCGTGCTTTGACAGCGCCAAGGCCAGCGCTCATGGTTTTTAATTCAAAGGCTTTAGCCCGAATTGAGAAATAAGCACAGTAATACATCAAAGGATGGTGGACCTTAAAGTAGGCCACCCGCAGAGCCATTAATACATAAGCTGCCGCGTGAGCTTTGGGGAACATGTACTTGATTTTACCACAGGATTCAATGTACCAATTAGGGACATTGTTTTCTTTCATAGCAGCAATATAGCCCTTGCGTTCTTCTTCGGAAATCTTGAGCCACATGCCTTTACGCACGCGCTCCATAATGGTAAAGGCCATCTTGGGCTCTAAGCCAGCATGCATGAGATACACCATGATGTCATCCCGACAGCCGATAACCGTTTTTAGGGTGGCGGTTCCTTCTTTGATTAAGTCTTGGGCATTGCCCAGCCACACGTCCGTCCCGTGTGAAAGGCCAGACAGCTGCAATAACTCGGCAAAGGTTGTGGGATGAGTCTCATTGACCATTCCTCGAACAAAGTTCGTGCCAAACTCAGGGATGCCAAGCATGCCCGTAGGCGTGCCAATCTGCTCAGGTGTCACCCCAAGCACTTCAGTACCAGAAAAAAGGGCCATGACATCAGGATCATCAGCTGGGATTTCCTTGGGATCAATGCCTGATAGATCTTGCAGCATGCGAATCATCGTTGGATCATCATGACCCAGAATATCAAGCTTTAAGACGTTCTCATCAATATCATGGAAGTTAAAGTGGGTCGTCTGCCACGAAGCCGTAATGTCTTCGGCTGGGTATTGGACTGGGGTAAAGTCATAAACGTCCATGTAGTTAGGAATAACAACAATACCGCCTGGGTGTTGACCGGTGGTGCGTTTAACCCCAGCCGCTCCGGTGGCTAGTCGATCAACCTCCGCATCAGGGTAAAACTTGCCATAGTCGCGTTCATACCCCTTGACAAAGCCATAGGCGGTCTTTTCAGCGACCGTACCAACTGTCCCTGCCCGAAAGGCATAGGCTTCACCAAAAATATCACGCACATCCAAGTGGGCGCTAGGCTGATCATCACCTGAAAAGTTCAAGTCAATATCGGGTACCTTATCACCGTCAAAACCAAGGAAGGTTTCAAAGGGAATGTCCTGGCCATCTTTTTTATAGGGCGTGCCGCACTGCGGACAAACCTTGTCCTTGAGGTCAAAACCTGAACCAACTGAACCATCGGTAATGAATTCGGAGTGTTGGCACTTAGGACACACATAATGCGGTGGCATGGGATTAACCTCGGTAATCCCAATCATGGTCGCAACAAAGCTAGAGCCGACCGAACCCCGCGAGCCAACTAAGTAGCCGCGTTCGTTGGAACGATTCACCAGAAGCTGCGAGGCGAGGTAAATCACAGCAAAGCCATTCCCCAAGATAGAGGTCAGCTCCTTTTCGATACGCAAATCAATAATATCAGGCAAGGGATTGCCGTAGATTTCAAAGGCTTTTTTATAGGTTAATTCAGCAACCGTTTCCTCAGCCTTGTCCAGGTAAGGTGTGTACAGATCGTTCTTGACCACCTCGACTTCCTCGATACGGTCTGCCATGTCCTGAGTATTTTGCACGACAACTTGGTAGGCTAGCTCTTTACCCAGAAAGGCAAAGTCGTCCAGCATTTCATTGGTGGTGCGAAAGTGGGCCTTAGGCAACGGAGCTGGCTTAGCTCCCTCTCCACGACCAATGGTCCGGTTAATCAGCGCTCCTTGGCCTAAGCTACGAACGATAATCTCCCGGTAGATTTCTTCTTCAGGCTCAATATAGTGAACATTGCCCGTTGCTAGGACCGGTTTATCGGCTCTTTTTCCAACTTCGATTAAATCCTTGATGACCTGCTCAATCCCAGCCTGATCCTTGATCAACTCCCGCGCCACAAGTGGCTGATAAATAGCTGGCGGCATGATTTCGATAAAATCATAGTAAGCTGCTAACGCAACAGCGGCATCAACCCCCTTGGTCATAACAGCATCAAAGACCTCGCCTTCTGAGCAGGCCGACCCCAGCAAGAGCCCTTCACGGTGTTGATCTAAAACCGTCCGAGGAATACGGGGGACCCCTTCGTAGTAGGTAACATTGGACAAGCTGACCAGCTTAAACATATTCTTTAGGCCGGTTTGATTTTGCACGTAGATCGTTGCATGTTTAATCCGCGCTTTTTTATAAGAATCTTCCGCCACAAGCTTAGTATTTAAATCGACCAAGTCAATCACATGGTGCTTTTCTCTGGCTTCTTCTAAAAAGATAAAGAGCAAGCGACCCGTGGCTTCCGCGTCATAATTGGCCATGTGGTGATGCTCAAGCGAGACCTGAAAACGTTTGGTTAGTGGCCCCAAACCATGGCGCTTGTACTCTGGATAGAGATTGCGGGCAAACTCCAGCGTGTCAATCACCGGCTGAGTGATTAAAGAAAGCCCATGGCGCTCATAGTTAGCATTCATAAAGCCAACGTCAAAAGAAGCATTGTGGGCCACAAGCACCGTACCCTGACAAAAGGCCTGAAACGCTGCAAGCACCTCTGGTAAGGACTTGGCCCCAATCAAATGATTATCCGTAATCCCGGTCAACTCTGTCGTAAAGGCCGACAAAGGGTGACCTGGATTGATAAATTCGTCAAACTGCTCAATAATGTTTCCCTTGTACATCTTGGAGGCCGCAATCTGAATCAAATCATTATGGATGGCAGATAGACCGGTGGTTTCAACGTCAAAAACAACGTAGGTGGCCTCGTGCAAATCGAGCGATACAGGGTTGTAGGAGATGGGGACCTTATCTTCTACTAAGTTGGCCTCTAAACCAAAAATTGCTTTAATCCCAGCTCGCTTGGCCCGGTGATAGCCATGGGGAAAGCTTTGCACATTGGCATGGTCAGTAATCGCCACCGCCTTGTGGCCCCATTTGGCCGCAGTGTCAATCAAGTGTTCCACAGTGGGCAGAGCATCCATGGTGGACATATTGGTATGAGCATGAAATTCAACACGCTTTTGCCCATCTGGCATCAAGTCCTTACGTTCGTGATGGACGATTTCTTTTACTTGCTGCACATTCATCGTTAAACTGCGCGTGAAAGGGTTATTTTCGATGTTTCCTTGAACGCGCAGCCAGGCCCCCTTGGTAATCATGTCATACTTGCGCAATTCATCATCGTCTTTGGCCCATTTTTGCATGGCAAAGCTAGAGGTGTAGTCAGTCATCTTGAAATTGATAATGTGCCGACCTGTCCGCGTGGTTTTGCGCTCAACATCAAACACCATTCCCTCAAAAACAATGCGGTTTTCTTCGGTGACAATCTCACTCATCGCAGTGATGGGTGCCTTGTCAAAACCAGCCTGACGCTTCGCCTGACGTTCCTTATAGTCAAAACCTGGCTGTGGACTGGTTTCCTCAGCTGGCGGCTGGAGCGCCTCAAGCGACTGTTGGGCTTGGCGATTTTCCTGAAAAGCCTTTTCTAATAGCTGTTTACGACTAGTCGTAAAATCTTTTTTGAGAGCCTGGCTCTTATCACTGTCTAAGACCAGCTTAATCGGCCACAGCGGGTAGCCAAATAGGCTGAGCTGCTTAGCTAGATTAGGCAGGTGATTCTTCAAAAAATGCTCCTGATCCACAAAATCAGGCACCCGAATGACCAATTCCTCCTCCGTTGCGGCAACGTCTAGAGACGAAAAAAGGGATTTGAAGCTGGCACTATCACAAGGAGCATACCGAAAAGCCTCCTGATAATAGGCTTGCAAAAGGGCCGGATCCTCAGAGACCGTCTCTACCGACACCTGCAAGCTGGCCTTGATGTCCGCCTTGGCAAAGCTATCTTCCAGGCGCTGCCGTAATTCCCGGTAGACGTCTAGGGGTAATAGCTGAGCAAAAACCAAGTGAAATTCCCAGCGGCGCGATAAGGAATGGACCTTAACCTCCTTAATATCAGCTGACGAAAAAACACTTGACTGTCTCATCTCAAGTGGCATTTCGATTTGTTCCATTAATTTCACGAATAAATCTGACATAGTTTTCTCCTGATTTTCTAGACTCTATTTTACCACAATCATGAGCAGTTTTCGACTCTAGACCAAGTGCCTGACAATCACCGCAGATACGTAGAAAGCCACCAGCCTACTCAGCCTAGCTGGCTTCGCCAATAAAGCCTAAACAAAACTTGAACCAAGCCTAAACAAACCTTGAACTAAATTTTAACAAAACCTGGGCAAAGCCTGGCCCTAATTGGGCATCATTGGTTCTACTTGGGCCTGCACACAAAAAAACCGCGAGGCAGCAAGGCTTAAAACCTCACTGCTTCGCAGCTCACTCGGTTGAGCTAAAACGGGCCACTTCAAGGAAAAACCAGCTGAGCAAACAAACGTGCCATTGGTTTTTTAGTTGGCCAGTAAGCGGCAGCCTAGAAGTCCACTTCGTTTTGCTCTGCCAGGTCTTGTGGGATCACATCACAATCACCAGATGACGTTGTCAGGGCCACACCGTCTTGCTCAAGCAAGAGTTGGTTGTAATAAGCCGCATTGGTCGCACCAATATAAGGGGTCAACCAAATAAAGCCAATCCCAAAGGTCAAGCAAGCCAAGATAGCCCAGCCAATAAAGCTTAACTGCAGGACAAAGAATTCCCACTTATGGCCATCCATCAGCTCGCGACTCTTGGTAATCGCACTGGTGATGCTGGTTTTTTCTTGCTTTTCAAAGGCATCCATTTGGATGAAATTAGCCTGTGAGTAGCTATACCCCTTAATAATTCCTGGAATAATTAATAAAAGCGTCCATAGAAAGGTAAAAATACTAATGAGGATATTTAGGAGCAGATAGCGCGTAAAGTGTCTAACCGTAAAAGTGTATTTAAAGGTCGCAAGGACAGACTTGCGCCGGTTGCGAATCAAATCAAGAAAACCCTTTTGGCTACTGATGGTTAGACCAAAATAACCAAGCATCAGTAAAACCGCAACCACTGCTATCCCAGACAGGGCAGAAGCAGAGAGATTCTCAATATAGTTCACCTGCTCAACATCTAAAGAATCTGGAAAGATGCTATCAGCTATCCCATTGCCTAAAAATTGGCCAAGACCGCCTACGGCCGTTGGAATAATCGAAATCGCAATCGCCCAGCCCCAGTTGCCTTTCAAGGCTGCTTTGGCTTCTTGTTTTAGTTCTGCTCTTGTTTTCATAAATCATCTCCTAACAAGCTTTTTTCTTTGAGTATACCACAACCTGCCTGAAAAGTCCGACGTTTCTGCGGCCATTGCTGGATCATCTATCTGAAGAATTGACCTTGTCCAGCTCGCTAACAAAACACGAGACAAGGTAGATCCTTAAAAGATAGAAAAGAGATCGTAACCTACCACCCACCTGCGGTACAAATCAAGAGCACCCTTAGTAAGCTCGAAAGCCTACTAGGAACCAGGAAGCTTTAAATGCAAAGGCAGCAAAAAACTGAGACTGCTTGTCCCAGCTTTTAGGGCTTTTTTTCTGTGGTGGCGTGAGACATTGTCCACCGAGACCACTAATGAATCAGCTTGCCTAGCTTTTAGACCTCGCTTTTGCTCTTCCCACTTCAATTGACATTTTTTGTGACATGAGCAGGACTAAAACAGTAACGCCGCAGCGGCAAAAAGCTAAGCTAGGTCTGGTTTTTTAGGGATGCTGGGTCAAAATCTCTAAAGTTTCAATCAGGTTTTCCTGATGAACTTCAATGCTATCACCACTTGCTTTGATTTTAACTTCGACGATGCCTTCGCTGGCTTTTTTCCCAATCGTCACACGAATTGGCAAGCCAATAAGGTCACTATCAGAGAATTTAGAGCCGACACGCTCATTACGATCATCGGTCAAGACTTCATAGCCTTGGCTTACGAGGTCGCTTTCAATCTTAGCTGTCAAAGTCTGGGCCACCTCGTCTTTGGTGTTGACCGTAATCAAATGCACATCAAACGGAGCTAATTCCTCTGGGAAGTTAATGCCCCAAGCAAAACGATAGACGCCCTTAGGCGTTTTATTAACGAAGATGCGAGCATGTTGCTCAATCACCGCTGATAAAATACGGCTAACGCCAATACCATAGCAGCCCATGATCATATGTTGTGATTTGCCATTTTCATCCAAGACAGTAGCCCCCATGCTATCTGAGTAGCGGGTACCTAGCTTAAAGATATGGCCCACCTCGATTCCCCGAGCAAACTGCAAGCTACCTTGACCATCAGGTGCAAGCTCGCCTTCTTTGACTTCTCGAATATCCACATATTCGGCTGTAAAATCACGCTCTGGATTAACACCGGTTAAATGGTAACCATCTTTGTTGGCGCCAGCAACGGCATTGGCTAGGTTTTGAATATTTCGATCGGCAATAATGGGAATGGCCGAATCAAGGTTTACAGGACCAAGCGAACCAAAGTGGGCGCCAAAGACTTGGTAAGCTTGTTCTTGGCTAGCTGGCGCTAAGAAATCAGCGGCCAAATGGTTCTTTAGTTTGACCTCATTGACCTGGTCATTACCCACCAGCAGAGCAACAACAGGCTTTTCATCGGCAATGTACAAGAGGGTCTTAATGGTCTCTTCTTGGGCAATCTTGAGAAAGTCAGCCACTTCATCAATGGTCTTACAATCTGGAGTAGCCACTTCTGCTAAGTCTGCATATGCAGAGACCTTATTGGTCTTTTGAAAGGCGCTGGTAGCCATTTCCAGATTAGCAGCATAGTGAGAGGCACTAGAATAAGCAATAGTGTCTTCGCCAGAAACCATCCATTTATTAAGCTCTGCCTTGATCTCTGCTAAAACATCTGCTGGAATCTCTGCAATCGAAGCAATTGATTTATCAAGCACCAACCAACGGTTGAGGTCTGTGCGTTTTGGGGTGACAGCCATGAATTCTTGGGAATCCTTGCCTCCCATAGCTCCGCCATCGCCAATAATCCCCTTGAAGTCTAGACCAGCTCTGGTAAAAATATTTTGATAAGCCTGACGGTAGTCTTCATAAGTGACATCTAAATCCTCATAGCTTTGGTGGAAGCTATAGCCGTCTTGCATGATGAATTCACGTGTCCGTAGAAGACCGTTACGAGGGCGCTTTTCATCACGATACTTGGTTTGGATTTGATAGAGGTTAAGCGGCAATTGCTTGTAAGATTTGACAGCATCACGAACCAAGGTCGTAAAGGTTTCTTCATGTGTGGGACCTAGGATAAAATCTGATTGTTCACGATTTTTAAGCTTGTAGAGGTCTTCGCCATACGTTTCATAGCGGCCTGACTCACGCCAGAGGTCCGCATTCAGTAGCGCTGGTGCTAACATTTCCACTGCGCCGATCTTATCGAACTCCTCACGCATGATGCCTTTAATCTTTTCAATGGTTCGATTAGCTAAAGGCAGATAGGCATAAATACCAGCAGAAACTTGACGCACATAACCTGCGCGCACCAGCAAAGCATGGCTGATTACCTGGGCATCGCTAGGCATCTCGCGCAGGGTGGGAATTAACAGTTTTGATTGTTTCATGTGTTTTTCACGATTCCTTGCCTCCTAGGCGTTATTCCCTAAGACATGACACTATGCAGCTAGATCAGCTAGCAAAGAAGGAACCGCCTTCCTTTCGTTCGTGTTCTTTTAAAAGAAAGCTCGCATAATATCATTCCATGTTACTGCAACCATCAAGACCAACATGATGGCTACTCCAGCGAGCGTAATATAGGTTTCGGTTTCTTGTTTCAAAGGTTTTCGTCGGATGGCTTCGATAATATTCATCAAAATTTTACCGCCATCTAGAGCCGGGATGGGAATGAGGTTGAAAATCCCTAGGTTAATAGAGAGCAGAGCCATCAAGGATAGGACTGATTCGATGCCGTTTTTCGCTGCTTGATTGGACATCTGATATATGGCCACAGGGCCACCTAGCTTGTTCAAGCTAAAGCCGGTGACGAGATTTTTCAAGGCTCGTATAATCACCAAGGCCCCATCCACCGACATCTGCACCCCACCCCAAAGCTTATCTTTAAGGCTTGTCCGTAAGGGGACCAAAACACCTAGAGCATAGTGGCCAGAAACCTTCTGCGGCTTAACCAAGACTTCTTTTTGCTTGCCAGCATGGTCAATCCGGACGGGGAGGCTTTCATTTGCTGATAGGCCTTTAGTGGCCTTATCGACAGCGCTGGTCAAATCATGCCAATTGGAGATCTGGTACTTACCAACGCTCAAAATACGGTCATTGCTTTGAATACCAGCTTGAGCAGCCGCTCCCTTATCAACCACCCGTACTTGATTGGTCTTATAGTCTAAGGCGCCGCCTTGCACAAAAGCCAAGATGGTAAAAACAATAACCCCTAAGATAAAGTTATTCATGGGCCCAGCAAAATTAGTCATCATCCGGCCAGGCAAGCTGGCATTTTGGTACTGGACATCTTTAGGGGCGATGCGAACTTCTGTGCCGTCTTCTTCGACAATTGTTGCAAAATGAGCTACCGCATAAGTCTGTTCTTGGTCTAAGACCAAGCCTTTAATCATCAGCTGATCTTCTAAATCATAAGCAGTGACATTCATCGGCAAGCTCGTAGGGTCCAGTTTGGTTTTAGAGAGGTTGATCCGTTTGACCAAACCTTGGGCATTTAGCGTGAGGGTGACAGGGGTACCGATCTTGATTTCGGTTTTATCTTCCCCCCAGCCAGCCATTCGCACATAGCCTCCCAGGGGCAAGCTACGAATGGTGTAGAGGGTGCCTTCTTTGTCTCGGTGAGAAAAGAGTTTTGGCCCCATCCCTATTGCAAATTCGCGCACCAAAATGCCCGATTTTTTGGCAAAATAGAGGTGGCCAAATTCATGAACCACAACAAGGATGCCAAAGATGATAATAAAGGTTAATAAGCCTAGCATCTTTTTCCTTTCCTTCTTTTTCTTTTTTTATGTTAATGTTCTAACGGTAAGCATTGCTTGCTTTAACACGTAAGGCTTAAAATAAGCCAATGAGATGCATAAGGGGAAAAACAAAAATAATGGAATCAAATCGATCGAGAATACCTCCGTGACCAGGGATAAGTTTTCCAGAATCTTTGACTGCAAAATGGCGTTTGATGGCACTCTCCACTAGGTCGCCAAATTGGGCGAAGAGAGAAAATAGCATCACAAACAAAAGCATGGTTAGGAGAGCATGGGGGGCATAAACGCTATGGTCAATCAACATAAAGACCAAAGCAACCACCACTGCGCTAGCGATTCCTCCAAGACTGCCTTCAATGGTTTTATTGGGCGAGACTTGGGGTAATAACTTGCGTTTCCCGATTTTGCGTCCTACGAAATAGGCGCCCATGTCGGTTGCCCAGACGATAAAGAGGGCAAATAAAACCTTATCCACACCGACCAAACGCGCGTTAACTAGGTTTTGAAAACCAATCCCGACATACAAGCTAGCTGCAATGGGAAAGGCGGCATCTTCAAAGGAATAGCGTTCGCTATTAAAGACCGTGCCTGCTAAGATGAGAAAAACAATGAAACCATAGCAAGCAAAGTTTGCATCAATCGGCAAAAAGCTCAAGTAATTGGTCATAGGAACCGTCAAGACAAATGCCGCAAGCATCGCTAAAATCCCTTCAAAGGAAAAAACCTCGAGGCGCTTCATGCGCAACATTTCAGAGACACCCAGCATGGCTAGTAGACCAGCAAAGAGTTGAAAGGGGAGGTTACCAATAACCAACAAGGGGATAAAAATAGCTGCCGCAATAGCTCCCCAGATAATACGTACTTTCATGTTCTATCTCCTTTTAGATTGCACCAAATCGGCGGTGCCTACGGTTGTATTCTTCCACTGCCTTGATAAATTCAGCCCGGCGAAAATCCGGCCACAAAACAGGTGTGAAATACAGTTCACTGTAAGCTGATTGCCAAGGCAAAAAGTTGCTCAGGCGCAACTCGCCGCTTGTCCGAATGATGAAATCGGGATCGCGGTAGAGATAGGGGAGATGATCTGTCATGAGGTAGTTAGCGATGAGATCTTCTGTGACATCATCAGGATTCAACTTAGCATCAAGCACATCCTGGGCAATGAGGCGGACAGCATTGGTGATTTCTGCCCGGCCGCCATAATTCAAGGCAAAGTTGAGAATCAATCCGGTGTTGCGGCGGGTCTGCTCAACAGCCGCATTTAGAGCCTCTAGAGTTTCCTTTGGCAAGCGGCGGGTCTCGCCAATCATCTGAATGCGAACCTTGTTTTTATCTAATTCAGGAACAAATTTGTCAAAAAATTCCACAGGAAGGTTCATAATAAAGTTGACCTCATCTTGCGGACGTGACCAATTTTCTGTTGAGAAAGCATAGACTGTCAAGACCTTGACACCCATTTGCGAAGCGGTAATGGTAACCTCTTGTAAAGCATCCATGCCCACTTTATGACCAAAAACACGTGGTTTCAAGCGTTTCTTGGCCCAGCGGCCATTGCCATCCATGATAATACCAATATGTTTTGGTACTTTGTCTATTGTAACTTTTTTTGTTTTTCCAATTATCCCAAACATGTTTTATCCTTAATTTGCATACTTATCCTTTATTTTACCACATTTCCCCATTTTTGGCTCTTCTTTTATCAATTCCTCTCGGAAAAAAAGAGGGTAAAAGCCTGGATTGTCAGGTTTTTACCCTCTTTGCTCAGCCGATCTGAGTGAGTGGCCACAAACGTGCGCCTATTTTTCACTAATTGCTGTTTCTTCTGGCTGGATGGCCTCTACAGCTGTTTCTTCAGCTACAGGCAGGTTATCATCTGCTACTGGTGTCGTTTGTTGGTCTGCTGGTTCCACTGCTGGGGTGGTTTCACCAACTCCTGTTTTGGTTACAATGCGCTTGATTGCTGCCAATTCAAAAGTCAAGAAAACACCATCAACATCCAAGACCACTTTCTTAGCCTCGGTGTCAACCTCATCAACCAAAGCATAAAGACCACCAATAGTCACCACTTTGTCGCCTTTTTGCACGGAATTCAGCTGGTTTTGGCGCTCAGCTGCTGCTTTTTTTTGCTGCCGTTGCATGATAAAAATCAACCCTAGCATGACAACAAACATCAGTATCGTTGTATATCCCATAATTTCTCCTTATTGCTAAATAATCATCTGGTCTAACTATATCAAAATAATAACAACATAGCAAGGGAAGGTCACGCAACTAGACTCCTCTCTCTTTGACAAGAGAGTACAGCTCACAATCCAGCAAAGCCTTAGGTGACGGCAAAAACGTCACCCTAGACTAGCTTTGAGTGGGCGAGAAATCTCAGAAACATCATATATGCTTGGGGACAAGATATCGGCAAATAAAGCCTTGCATGGGCGGTCAAGTAAGCACCTATCTAAACTCCTATCGCTGACAGCTGTCAACCTGGTTGCTATTTTTCTGATATTTTCAGTAAGAAGGGGTTGCTTTTTCAGAAAAAACACATGCTTCTTTTTTGAAAATCTGTCATTTTGCAGAAAAATCACGACCTGAGTCGGCGCTTATCTGTCGCATTTTCTGAAACAAAATAGGTCCATTTGCACTTTTAGCCTATATGGTGTCAGAAAGGCCCTGTAAGGGCGGCAACATTTTTTGCCTTTCTTAGGTCTTCTGTGGCGTCAGCCGGTCTTAGACGCCCTATTAGGCCTGAATATGACACAAGACACAATAAGGTAGACAAAAGTGGGAAGGCGCAACGGCCAAAAAATGAAACAGACACGAAGTTTTTGCACTACTAGAAATAGGCTTGAGTCAAGCTAACGCAACGACAGGATACCACTACCGCTAGGCAGGCTCTCCACAAATCCTGCAAAACGTTAACAGCACCTGAGGGTCATTGGACACTGATACGAGCAACTCTGGGCAAATTTCTGCAAAGCGCTTGCATCACCAAGGCAATGCGCTACTAACCTAGGCAAATTCACCGAAACTTCCTGCAAAGCGCTTGCATAAATCGTTGCACTCATCCCAACTCGCGCCAGATCAGCAGCTAGCTACTAACTTTTTCATGTTACTGCTCTGGCGAAAAATCAGGCAAGTAAAATGAAACGGCGTTCCAAAGAAATTGTAAAAAATAGTTTACAGCAAAGTTGTCTACCACAATCATCTTGGCTTTCAGCAGCATCTGAAAGCTCTTCTACAACAACTTTGCAGCAAGTCTGATTTTTAAATCTAAACGTCTAGCTTACAATCAAGTGATCACTTGCCAGTGCTTACCTAAAGCAATGCGCGTTTACACTAAAGCTGATCTTCATAGCCATTTGGGTGGCGGGAATGCCAAGCCCAGGCCGTTTCGATAATTTGCTCAATCGTGTCAAACTCTGGCTGCCAGCCTAAAACTTCTCGCGCAGCATCTGAGTTAGCCACTAAAACATCTGGATCCCCCGGTCGCCTCGAACCCAACTCAAAGGGTATCGGTCGCCCAGTGACTTGGCGGGCGGCTTCAACAATCTCCAAATTCGAAAAGCCTGTTGAAGACCCTAGATTAAAAGCGCGTGATGGATTACCCTGCCGTAAATAATCAATCGCCAAACTATGGGCCTGAGCCAGGTCAAAAGGATGGACATAGTCCCGAACGTTCGTGCCATCCAAGGTGTCATAATCATTGCCAAAAATGGTAATCTTAGGCCGCATGCCCTGTGCTACCTGAAGGACAAGAGGGACTAAATGGGACTCTGGCTGATGGTCCTCGCCAATACTCCCATCTGGTTTATCACCAGCCACATTAAAATACCGTAGGGCTACAAATTTGATTCCATAAGCTTTATCACACCATTTCATGATCTTTTCCATCATCAATTTGCTCTCCCCATAAGGATTAATAGGGGCTTGCGGTGTGCTTTCTTTTATTGGCAGCTCTTCAGGAATCCCATAAATAGCCGCAGAGGACGAAAAAATGAGCTTACGAACTGCAAAATCCTCCATCACCTCTAATAGCTTGACTAAGCCTACCGTATTATTTTCAAAATATTTCAATGGCCTGACCATCGATTCAGCCACCTGCGAAAAGGCGGCAAAATGAATCACAGCGTCGATTTCATCATTTTCTTGAAAAACGTGCTTCATGAACGCTTGATCAGCCACATCGCCTTGGTAAAAACGGGCCTCAGGGTGAACAGCTGCGCGATGACCTGTCGCCAAATTGTCTACCACTACTACTCTTTCGTGATCCGACTCAATTAAGCGATCAACCATGTGCGAGCCAATATACCCTGCCCCGCCTAAAACTAGAACTGCCATTTTTTCTCCTATTTTTTTCTCTTTCCACTACTTTCACAAAGCGTATATCGCTTACGCCATGTGGTGTCATCTGCTAGATGCCCACATCTTTTCAAACACCCCCTAAAGACCACCAAGCTTTTGGTGATCAACGCTTAAATTTTTTCGTGTGGTTCCTTCACCCTACTGACAAGTCAGGTGAATCCACATATCAGGTTAACTGTTATTACATTATACTGAACTCAGAGATATTTTTCAACTTTCATAAATTCCGTTTTCGGGCTTTCTGGGAAAATCGCTGAGCCCATAACTTCAACAAAACCGATGCCTATGCCGATTTAGACACCCTTTGAGCAGATCAAACGACCAGGAAAAAAATTTTTAAAAAAGAAATTAACCGGAGGAGTAAAGCAAGAAAAATAACAAACATAAAAAGCCTAACCCGTCTGTCTAGCACAGCTAGCAAAAACGGAAATAGGCTGTAAAGACAGGACTAGCAAGCACTTAGGCCACACCCAGCTCTCGCACCAGATTAGCTGACAGGCGCATTGTAACCAAGTAGGTCAGTGGGGAGTTTGGAGCCGGCTCAAAGCAAAATTAGCACAGATGTGCACAGATGTGCATTCTAAGCTCCATTGAGGTCCCAATCCTAAAAAGGGAATACAAAAAAAGATTACCCTTTTTAAGATAAGCAGCCCTAATTGCAAGACTAACAGAGCTATTAAGCAGGCTTAAGCAAAATAGTAGCTCAGTATAGGACAGGCTTAAACCTTACATTAATAAATAATTAATATAGAACAACTCTTACCTTAATGCATTAAAATAATTAAGCCTATTTTAGATTATCATTTAGATAAGTTTGCTTAATCTAAAAGATTAGGCAGTTGTTAACCGATCTTAACCAAAAAGCAGTCCTCGTCTGAACTGCTTTAAAGTTAACGATAAAAACGGATGATTCCCCAGAAGCAAAACAGCTTTTAAGGGTGTTGAAAAATCACATCAGAGAGTGCCATATCTTATAAATAAGCTGGCTTAATTACTCATGAAGAGATAAGCTTAAGCTAACTTAACACAAAAGGCATCCCACGCAGCGAGCTGCTGCTGCGCAAGCACCTGGTTTTCATCTGTATTAGAAATGATGGTGGCTGCTACCTGTTCCACACAAGGAAAAGCTTGTTCCTGATCAGAGAGATTAGCCACCACGAGGTAGCGGTCTGTCTGATCCTTGCGGATATAGGCAAAGACCTGGTCTGTGGTCTCAAGCAAGGTGAAATCAGCATCCACTAACCACGATTGCTCCTTGCGTAGGGCGACCAATTTCTGATAAGTATAGAAAATACTGTCAGGATCTGCTAGTGCTGCTTGGACATTGATGGTGTCATGGTTGGGATTGACCGGCAGCCAGGCTTGGCCAGTGGTAAAGCCGGCTTGGGCTTTTGCTGTCCATTGCATTGGTGTCCGGGCATTGTCACGCCCAACCTTACGGATGCTATCTAAAATATCCTGTGCATCGGCTCCATTAGCGAGGGCTTCTTTAGCATAGTTGAGTGATTCAATATCATTCACCTGATCAAGGCTCTCAAAGGGATAGTTGGTCATCCCGATCTCTTCACCTTGATAAATATAGGGCGTTCCACGCATGAGATGTAATAAAATCGCTAGCGCTTTGGCTGACTTTTCCCGGTATTGACTGTCATTGCCCCAGATGGACAAGACCCGCGGCAGGTCATGGTTATTCCAAAAGAGCGAGTTCCAGCCTTGGCCCAGAGTCAGCTCTGTCTGCCATTTGGTAAAGATGGCCTTTAGGGCTGGCACATCTAAGTGATCACGGTAGACCCACTTAGGAGCGTCGGGCTGGTGTTGCAAGCCGATATGCTCAAACTGAAAAACCATGGACAGTTCCTCATTGTCTGGTTTGGAATATTGTCTGGCAATAGCTGGGGTGGCTCCCCAAGTTTCACCGACTGTGAGCAGATCATGCTGGCCAAAGGTTGCTTGATGCATCTCTTTGAGGTAGGTGTGGAGTTTAGGACCATTGCCGGTGATTTCTTGATCAGGGAGTTTACCGATCAAGTCAATCACGTCCATCCGAAAACCACCAATCCCCTTATCAATCCAGAAGTTCATCATGTCATAAATCTTGCTGCGCAGCTCAGCATTTTCCCAGTTGAGATCGGGTTGGCGTTTGCTAAAGAGGTGGAGGTAGTATTGGCCTGAGGCCTCATCATACTGCCAGGCCGAACCAGAAAAGGTTGACTGCAAGTGATTAGGCTGATCACGCCAGATATAGTAATCCCGTTTGGGACTAGCTGGGTTTTCTCTTGCTTCGATGAACCAAGCATGCTCATCTGAGGTATGATTGACCACGAGGTCCATGATAATTCTGATGCCGCGGGCCTTGGCCTCAGCTAAAAGACGGTCCATGTCCGCCATGTCACCAAAGATAGACGCGATAGCTTGATAATCCGAAATATCATAGCCATTATCATCCATAGGGCTTTGATAAACAGGGGAGAGCCAAATGGCTGTGATGCCGAGCTTTTCGAGATAGTCCAACTTACTGATAATGCCCTTGAGGTCGCCTATACCATCACCATTGCTATCCATGAAGGAACGAGGATAGATTTGGTAAATTGTAGCTTGATGCCACCAGTGTTTTTTCATAAGTCTCTTTTCTTTCTAATCCTTAGCAACAAAAGCCCCAAAAGATTGTTTTGAGGGCTATTGTTGTATGCTTTGTGGTCTGTGGGGTTAGCGGATCGCTTGTTCGGTATCCAGATCAAAGAAGTGTCCCTTAGCCACGTTAAAGGTCAAGGTAACGGTTTCGCCAGGATGGTGGAAGTCCCGCGCTTCAACACGAGAGGCAAACTCGGTGCTACCAACTTTAACATAGAGCATGGTTTCAGCACCCAGCAATTCTGAAACAAGGACTTCCGCTGTGACGGTCGCACTTGGGTAAGTATCCTGCACGATTGGGTTGCCTGAAATATCTTCAGGTCGAATGCCAAAGATCAGCTTTTTGCCTTTGTAGCCAGCTGCCTCAAGGACTTTTTCTTGGCCGGCTGGAATAGCAAGCTTCAAGCCATCGTCACTGACAATGTAGCCATCTTTGACTTGAACTTCAAAGAAGTTCATGGCCGGGCTACCGATGAACCCAGCGACAAATTTATTAGCCGGAAGGTTGTACAATTCTTGCGGTGAGCCGACTTGCTCAATCTTACCGATAGTTCCGTTGCCTTGCGGGTTCTTGGTGGCTGACATGATGACAATCCGATCAGCTAGAGTCATTGCCTCGGTCTGATCGTGAGTAACGTAGATTGTTGTTGAGCCAATGCGCTGGTGGATTTTGGCAATCTCAGCCCGCATCGAAACACGTAACTTAGCATCCAAGTTGGACAAAGGTTCGTCCATCAAGAAAACCTTGGCATCACGGACAATCGCCCGGCCCATGGCCACACGTTGACGTTGCCCACCAGATAGATCAGCTGGTTTACGGTCCAAAAACTCTGTTAAACCCAGAATGGCCGCGGCTTCTTTGACCCGCTGATCAATATCGGCTTTTTTATATTTGCGGAGCTTAAGGCCAAAAGCCATGTTGTCGTAGACACTCATGTGGGGGTAGAGGGCGTAGTTTTGGAAAACCATGGCAATGTCACGGTCCTTGGGTGATTTATCATTGACGACTTGACCGTCGATTTTTAATTCGCCTTCAGAAATATCTTCTAGACCGGCAATCATACGCAGGGTGGTGGATTTACCACAGCCAGATGGACCAACAAAAACGATAAATTCTTTGTCTTTAATCTCTAGATCAAAATCTTCGACAGCATAATGACTGGTATTAGGGTATTTTTTATAAATGTGATTGAGGCTTAATGCAACCATGTGTCAACTCTCCTATACTAAGCTCACTGATCGGCACTAGCTCTAGGCTGGCTTGTCAGCATAGCTACTTTGAATCTAGTGTAACAAAGATAGCGGTTTCATAAAAGAGACAGGCCGCCCAAACTTTTTGGGCAGCCTGCACAAGCTTAGGAAAGGGTGGGAAGGAGATGAGCAAAGGTCAGGTCATCGAGCAGCTTTAGATTGATGCCAGATTGCTGGTAGAATTTCTCCAGCCTGTATTGCAAGGAGTTACGATGGATGTAGAGCGCTTGCGCCGTCTGCACCAGGTTGCCCTGCTGGCGCCACAAGGTCTCAATCATGGCCGCCCCAAAGGAATCTTCTTGAATGAGGTGGGCAAAATGACTCCGGATATGAGGAAAAGTAAGCCCATGAGTGAGCGACCACAGCATGAGCTGGGCAAATGACAGCACCTGATGGGGCGGCTGCTCCTTGAGATAGGCCGAAAAGAGTTGGCTTTCTTCAGCAAAGTAAGCCGGTAACTGGTCAGCCTTTTCCTTGGGCCAACGATTACCCAGTAAAAAGGTAAAAGACATGTCAAAGTCACTCTCTAGTGTCGGTAGGATGTCCCGGAGCAAGGACAAGGGATCATCACTAGCCAGTCCATCCCATAAAAAGCAGGTCCGGTGTGGGCTGAGATGGAGCACCGCCGCAACCTGACCCAGCAAATGGGCCAAGGCATCCGACTGACTGGGAGTCAAGGGCGCTTGGTGCTCGAGGTGGAGCCACTGGTAGGTCGCTAAGTCCAGGGGCACAGCGCCCTTGCCCTCCATGAGGTAGCGGTACCAAGCCGACGGCTCTGGGGTCAGCTCGGACTGGTCCGTACGGAGCCAGGTCAGGAGGTAATGCTCGCGGGCACTCAGATGCGCCAGCGGAAAGTTGAGGTAATGGTCACCTTGAGGCAGACTAAGCCAGTCAGCATCAGACTTGGGAAAGGCACTGATGACCACCTCAGGGAAAAGTTCTTGAGCCTGCATGAACGTGTCGTCTTCCTATCTTTTTAAATCTTAGTAGCATTATAGCATAAAGCCAATCCAGGCAGCAGCTCCTGCTGCTCTGGCTTTTTTGCAAGTAGAAAAAGAGAGAATCGCTTTGGATTCTCTCTCATTATCGCTCATCACTATCGGGGAGTAGGAATGGCGCTTAGTTTTCTTCTTTACGTTTGCGAGCAAGAACGCCTGCTGAAGCAAGGACAGTCAAGGCTGCAGCTGTGAAGAATGGATTTGTCGCATCACCAGTTGATGGTAACTCAGCAGTTGCTTTAGCAGCTGGTTTTGCTGGTGCTGCAGCAGGAGCTGCTGGACGGTTAACATGTCCGGCTGAACCGTTGTTAGCGTTACCGCTAGCTTTACCATTAGTATTTGGTGCAGCTTGTTTCTTAGCAGCTAATTCTTGTTTCAAGCGTTCGATTTCAGCTTTAAGGTCTTTGTTTTCAAGACCAGCTTTATCAAGCATTGCTTTAAGCTCTTCAAGTTTAGCTTCTGCTTCTGCTTGAGCTTTCTTAGTTGTTTCCAAGTCTTTTTCAAGAACGGCAATCTTAGCTTCTGCGTCTGCTTTGGCTTTTTCAAGCTCAGCTACCTTAGCATTTGCTGCTGCCACTTGTTTTTCAAGCTCAGCAACTTTTGCTTGCTCCTCTGCGAGGGCTTTTTCAACTTCGGATTTTGCTTTTGTCAAGCTGTCGATTTCAGCTTGTTTTTGGGCTAGGTCGTACTTAGCAGACTCGACCAAGCGTTCTAGGCTAGCTACGTTTTCATTAAGTGTAGCAACTTCTGATTGCAACTTAGCGATTTGGCCTTTAGCTTCGGCATTGTCAGCTTTTAATTTCTCAATTTCTGCTAATTTTTGTTGCATTTCAAGCTTAGCAGACTCGATTAAGCGATCGTAGCTTTCAAGGTTGCGATTTAATTCTGCATTGCGCTCTTGGCTTGCTGACAATTGCGCTGATAAGTCATCATTTTTTGTAACAAGCCCCGCAATTTGTTCATTCTTATGGTTTAAGGCATCAAGGTTAGCTTGTGCTTCTTTTTGGCTATCAGCAAGAGCTTTGTTAGTTTCCTCAAGTTTAGCTTCAGTCGTCTTAAGAGTATCTTTTGTGAGTTCCAACTCTTTGTTGGCTGTATCTGAAAGATTAACTAACTCCGCCAGATAATTTTCCATATGCCCTACTTGTTCGCGAAGATCAATATTTTTATTGAATTCATCAAACCACCGCCATGCAGGCACTGCATAACGTCGCTGTATCAATTGATTTCTTACTTCTTCACGAACTTGTTCACGAGCCATTTGGAAGCGTCTCGAATTCGCACTTACAGTTGTAGTATTAGTTGCTCCTAGGACTGTGGTTGCTGCAAGTAATGATGCTGTTCCAACACTAAGTTTTTTGAAAGTGCTGGGAGCAGCCTTTTGATTTCTAGCCATTTTCTCTTTTCTCTCCTTATTTCTTCCTCTTGTCTAGTGATTAAAGAAGGCACAACAAAAGGATGGTCTTCCTTCTAACAATACTATTCTAACAGAAGGATTAGTTATAGTGAGGTTCTTTTTTTTATTAATCATTATTTTATGATTAGATATTTTCGTGGTTGTACCTGATAGAAAAGGAAAGCTCATTGCTAGAGCTTTCCTTTTCTGGCAGTTCTAGCTGCACTAAGAAGTGGCTAGTTGTTGTCCTTGTTAGCCGTCAACCCAATTTTGTTTATGTGTAGTGGATGTGGTTTTTTTAATAGGATTAGTTTTAGGAGTTTGTTTTTTCTTTTTTGGATTGATAAACGAGGACACCGGCACTAGCCATGGCAGCTAGCGCAGCTGCGGTGAAGAACGGGTTAGCCTTCTCACCGGTTGCTGGTAAGTGTTGAGCTTTTGGAGCAACAACTATAGCTGGTGCAACCTGAGCTCTTGGTTGCGCTGACTTAGGTTGATTGTTAGCATTAGTGTCAGCTGGAGCTGGTTGTTGCCCTTGTGGTTCTTGCTTAGGTTGGCTTGGCTGTTCTGGTTGGTTAGGAGTAGGAGTTTGAGGCTGCTCAGGTTGCTCAGGAACGTGTGGACGTTCTGGCGCAGGCTGAGGTTGAGGGGTCACCTCTGGTACTTGAGGTTGATCAGGTGTATGTGGTGGATCAACTTCTGGCTTGTCAGGGATTTGTGGTGCTCCCTGTGGGCCTTGTTCGCCACGCTCGCCTTTTTCACCTTGGAGACCTTGCTCACCACGGTCACCTTTTTCGCCTTGAAGGCCTTGCTCACCACGGTCACCTTTTTCGCCTTGAAGGCCTTGCTCACCACGGTCACCTTTTTCGCCTTGAAGACCTTGCTCACCACGCTCGCCTTTTTCACCTTGAAGACCTTGCTCACCACGCTCGCCTTTTTCACCTTGAAGACCTTGCTCACCGCGGTCACCTTTTTCACCTTGAATACCTTGTTCGCCGCGCTCGCCTTTTTCACCTTGGAGACCTTGCTCACCACGGTCACCTTTTTCACCTTGAAGGCCTTGCTCACCACGGTCACCTTTTTCGCCTTGAAGACCTTGCTCACCACGGTCGCCTTTTTCACCCTTAGGGCCGATTTCTCCTTGAGGCCCACGCTCACCTTGAACACCAGGTGCGCCATCTTTACCAGCTGGACCCATTTCACCGCGGTCACCAGTTTCACCCTTATCTCCACGGGGGCCTTGTGGGCCAGTTAAACCAGTTGCACCCTTCTCACCAGGATCACCTTTTTCACCTGGTGCCCCTTGCGGTCCAGCAGGACCACGTTCACCTGTCCAACCTCTTGGGCCTGTTGGGCCTGCTTCGCCCTTATCACCACGGGGGCCTTGTGGACCCGCCGGACCTCGATCACCTTTTTCGCCCGGTTTACCAGGATCTCCAGCAGGGCCCTGTGGGCCACGTGGCCCTGCTGGACCCATTGGACCAGGGGTTTTAGCTGTTTCATCTATCATCTCCAAGTCATTCAAAAGATTTTCTCCGAATTCTTTATCATAGGCTAAATAACCTCCAAAGAATTGTTCTAGTTTGTCTAAATATTCTTTAATAGTCTTAGTATCAAAGGTATTGCCTACTGAAAATCGTCCTGGTTTTACAGTATCTAATACTTTGGGAAAATTCAGCTTAACCTTGTTGTTTAATGGTTCATAGACTTGAAAGTTTTCCGCCTTAACGCTTACCCCCCCCCGAGGGTTACTAAAAGGGCTGCGGCTGAGGTGAGACCATAGCGGCAGACCAGACGATGGAGGCTTTTCGGTTTGCTTTTCAATTGTGTTTCTCTCTTTCTTCCCTATAAATTAGAAATTCTTCTCCTTAATGAGCATTTCACTCAGAGTATTATAAGGGAATGGGAATATGATTTGAAGGTCATAGAAATGTATTTTTTATTATTTTGTGACCTTATCGCACAAAAGCTATCCTATATGACTTTTGTATCAAAATCTGTGACTGTTTTTGTTAAAAACACCCTATCTAAAGGTTCATTTTTTTAAAACAAAAATAAAGAGGGCCATTCACTGGTCCTCTTGCTAGAGCTTGGCTTAGATGTCTTCAAAGGCGTCTTTCATTTTGTCCAGAAAGCCTTTTTTCTTGGGGCTGGTGACGTCTTCGCCACTTGCTTGGGCAAAGGCTCGTAAGGCTTCTTTTTGGCGGTCGTTTAACTTAGTTGGGGTGACAATGTTGACGGTCACATGCTGGTCGCCTTGGCCGGCGCCGCGTAATTTTGGTGCGCCCTTGCCTTTGAGACGGAAGGTCTTACCGGTCTGGGTACCGGCTGGGATGGCCATTTCGACCTGGCCATGCACGGTTGGAATGTCAACGGTGGCACCTAGGGCAGCTTGAACAAAGCTGACATTGAGTGTGTAGTAGATGGTGGCGCCATTACGCTCAAACTGCTTGCTTGGTAAGACGTTTAGGATGACAAAAAGATCGCCATAAGGCCCGCCATTAAAGCCGGCTTCGCCTTGGCCTTGTAAGCGGATTTGTTGGCCCGTTTCGACCCCCGCTGGAATCTTGACGGAGACTTTATGGGTTTCTTTTTCATGGCCAGTGCCATGGCAGGTAGGACAAGGGTCTTTGATTTCTTGGCCGGTACCATGGCAGACATCACAGGTCACCTGGCGACGCATCATCCCCAGTGGGGTTTGGGTATCAACCGAGATAACGCCTGAGCCATGACAGCGGCTACAGGTGATGGGGCTAGTGCCTGGTTTGGCACCTGAGCCATCACAGGTGTGGCAGGTTGCCTCACGGTGGTAGCTAACTTCCTTTTCCGCACCAAAGATAGCCTCTTCAAAGGAGAGGTTGACACGGTACTGCAGGTCATCTCCTTGGCGTGGGGCATTGGGGTTGCGGCTTGCACCACCGCCAAAGAAGCTTGAGAAAATATCCTCAAAGCCGCCAAAACCGCCGCCATCAAAGCCACCAAAACCACCACCGCCAAAGCCGCCTTGGCCTTGGGCCCCGGCTGAGCCGTACTGGTCATAAGCAGCACGTTTTTGACTATCGCTTAGTGTTTCGTAGGCTTCTTGGACATCTTTATACTTTTGTTCAGCGCCAGCTTCCTTGTTGATGTCTGGGTGATACTTTTTAGACATCTTACGATAAGCTTTTTTAATCTCGTCCTGAGAGGCATCCTTAGAAACCCCCAGACGATCATAGAATTCCGTATTGTTCATAATTAAGATACCAAGCCCGTATAATGCAACGTGAAAATAGGAAGGTGGCAAAAAATCCTGATTTTTTAGACAGCTTCTCTTTTTCACACAGCATTTAGGGCGGGTTCAGTTCCTTTCTAAGATATTAAGCCGTTAAGCGACTCAAAGAAAAATAGGAAAGCCGACGAAGATACTACCGTATCTAGGAGGTATTTCTCTTTTTTCGCAGAGTCGTAGGTGGGTTCAGTTCTTTCCATAAGTTTAGAAGGGTATCTAGGCAAAAACAGAGGCTGGGTTGCAACCTCTGGATTTTTACATATTTTTCTGTCGTTCTTTTGCGCTCTCACATCTTACTTTTCTGTGAACTCACCATCTACAACGCCGTCATCGCTTGCTGAGTCGCTGGTTTGTGCGCCTTCTGCGCCCCCTGCTGCTTGTTGGGCTGCGGCAGCTTGTTCGTACATTTTTACAGCTAATGCTTGAGCTTTTTCATTTAAGCTTTCGAGTTTTGTTTTCATCTCATCAAGGTTACCTGATTCTTGGGCAGCTTTAAGCTCGTCAAGAGCGGTTTGGGCAGCATCACGTTCTGTGTCAAAGCCCTTGCCTTCGGTTTCTTTGATGGTTTTTTCAGTCGCAAAGATAGCTTGGTCAACTTCGTTTTTAAGATCAACTTCTTCTTTACGTTTGGCATCAGCTTCGGCGTTAGATTCGGCGTCTTTCATCATGCGTTCGATTTCTTCTTCAGAAAGGCCGTCGTTTGACTTGATCACGATGTGTTGTTCTTTTTGGGTACCTAAGTCTTTTGCTTTTACAGAGACGATACCGTTTTTGTCAATGTCAAAGGTAACTTCGATTTGTGGAATACCACGAGGCGCTGCTGGGATGTCGGTCAATTGGAAACGGCCCAGCGTTTTGTTATCAGCTGCCATTGGGCGTTCACCTTGGAGGACATGGATGTCCACGGCTGGTTGGTTATCAGCTGCAGTGGAGAAGACTTGTGATTTAGAGGTTGGGATGGTTGTGTTGCGGTCAATTAATTTGGTAAAGACACCGCCCATGGTTTCAATCCCTAGAGATAATGGGGTGACGTCTAGGAGGACAACATCCTTGACATCGCCAGTGATTACTCCACCTTGGATGGCAGCACCCATAGCAACGACTTCGTCAGGGTTAACGGATTTGTTTGGTTCTTTGCCGGTTTCAGCTTTGACGGCTTCGACAACGGCTGGGATACGTGTTGATCCACCAACTAGGATGACTTCGTCAATTTCAGAAAGGGAAAGTCCGGCATCTGAGAGGGCGCGGCGGACTGGTGTTTTAGTCCGCTCAACAAGGTCATGGGTTAGGTCATCGAATTTTGCACGTGAAAGGCTCATCTCTAAGTGAAGGGGACCTGCTGCTCCTGCTGTGATAAATGGCAAGCTGATTTGGGTTTGGGTTACACCGGACAAGTCTTTTTTGGCTTTTTCAGCAGCGTCTTTCAAGCGTTGCAATGCCATTTTGTCTTGGGAGAGGTCAATGCCGTGTTCTTTTTTGAATTCAGCGACAAGGTAGTCAATGATTTTTTGGTCAAAGTCGTCACCACCGAGTTTGTTGTCTCCTGCTGTAGCAAGAACGTCAAAGACACCGTCACCAAGTTCAAGGATAGAGACGTCAAAGGTACCACCACCAAGGTCAAAGACTAAGATTTTTTCGTCTTTGTCTACTTTATCCATACCATAAGCAAGAGCTGCTGCGGTTGGTTCGTTGACGATACGTTCGACTTCAAGTCCGGCAATTTTACCAGCGTCTTTGGTAGCTTGGCGTTGAGCGTCGTTAAAGTAAGCAGGAACAGTGATAACGGCCTTAGTTACTTTTTCGCCAAGGTAGTCTTCTGCGTAGCCTTTCAAGTATTGAAGGATCATGGCTGAGATTTCTTGTGGTGTGTATTCTTTGCCATTTGCTGAGACTTTCTCAGATGTTCCCATTTTTGATTTGATCGAAATAACTGTTTCTGGGTTAGTGACAGCCTGGCGTTTAGCAGCATCACCGACAATGATTTCACCATTTTTAAATGAGACTACTGATGGTGTTGTACGGTTGCCTTCTGGGTTAGCAATAATCTTGCTTTCTGTTCCTTCAAGAACTGCGACTGCTGAGTTAGTTGTTCCTAAGTCAATTCCGATAATTTTACTCATGTTTGTTTCCTCTTTATGCTATTTTCTTTTTTGTTGTAATGTCACTCTTCTTAAGTAGTGTTAAAATAGGCTCATTTTGTTCGTCGCTATAGCAGAACACTTCGCCTTGCAAGCCTAGGGCTTGCTGTTCATCAACATCTTGCGCAGTAGCTGACTGAACTTTCTATGCCTTACCGGCTATGAACATTCTAGTCAGCCTTGCGGACCTTGCGGAGGGGGCGTTAGCGAAATCAACGATTTCTGACTGACACCTAGTTTTTTGTCATTTCGGACAGGGTGTGCTGGCACACTGCCTTAGTTTCCTATTTTCTTTCCACTTTTTTTACGGTCTTTGCATCTTAGTTGAACTGAGCACGACCTAAAAGTGCCGCGAAAAAGATAAACTGCCTTGTGTGCTAGCACACTGCCTTAGTTTCCTATTTTCTTTCCACTTTTTTTAACGGTCTTTGCATCTTAGCTGAACTGAGCACGACCTAAAAGTGCCGCGAAAAAGATAAACTGCCTTGTGTGCTAGCACACTGCGTTAGTTTCCTATTTTCTTCTCACTTTTTTACGGTCTTTGCATCTTAGTTGAACTGAGCACGACCTAAAAGTGCCGCGAAAAAGATAAACTGCCTTGTGTGCTAGCACACTGCGTTAGTTTCCTATTTTCTTCTCACTTTTTTACGGTCTTTGCATCTTAGTTGAACTGAGCACGACCTAAAAGTGCCGCGAAAAAGATAAACTGCCTTGTGTGCTAGCACACTGCGTTAGTTTCCTATTTTCTTCTCACTTTTTTACGGTCTTTGCATCTTAGTTGAACTGAGCACGACCTAAAAGTGCCGCGAAAAAGATAAACTGCCTTGTGTGCTAGCACACTGCGTTAGTTTCCTATTTTCTTTCCACTTTTTTTACGGTCTTTGCATCTTAGTTATACACCACCACCATGGCGGGTCTTAAGAGGCGCTCATGGAGCTTGTAACCTTTTTGGAAAACCTCCGCAATAGTGTCTGCTGGGTGGTCTTCGTCTGCTGGCAGGGTTTGGACAGCCATGTGCAGGTTATGATCAAAGTTTTCCACTGCTACTTCTTCGATGCCTTCTTCTTTGAGGGCTTGGATGAGGCTTTCTTGGACCATCTCGAGGCCCTTTTTGACATCGTCCGTGAGGCCTTCGACGGCGAGGGCTCGCTCCAAGTTATCAAGACTTGGGAGGATTTTCTTTGCTAGATCCTGCGAGCGGTAGCGCTGGAGGTTTTGCCGTTCTTCGTTTGAGCGGCGCTGGATATTTTGCATTTCGGCGTGCGCCCGCAGGTATTTGTTTTCAAATTCTTCTGCACGCGCAGTGGCTGCCTCTAACTCTGATGGTTGGTCGGCATCCGGCTGGTCTTTTGGTTCTTGCTCTGCCATTTCTTCAGGTGGCGCTGTGACCATATCTTCTGTGGGTTGCTGGTCTTTATCTTTGTGCTCTTGGTCTTGGGGTTTTTGGGACAAGGTAACACCTCTTTCTTTTTTGATGGGTTAGTGCACTTCGTAATGGTTACTGTTTAGGTAACGGTAGTAATCTCTTAGTTTAATGGCTAAGATCCGGCCAACGACATTGATCAAGCTGACATTGCGGCGATAATCCATATCGATAGGGCCGATGAGACTAAGGAGCCCATAGCCACGGTAAGGAATCAAGAACTTATAGGTCAACAGACTGACCTGAGATAGGGCTTTCTCCTTGGCATTTGCGACCTGAACGGTCGCCATGGCATCCTCAGACATGCTCTCACGGATGCTAAGGGCTAGCGCTGCTGGGTTATCTAGAAACTGATAGGTGTCTAGGCCGGCAAAATTCAAGGCATTGACCTTGCCAGAGACAAAGATGGTTTCTTGGAAAAGTTCCTTAAAGATATAATCAAACAAGTCTAGCACGTTATCCGTAATGGTAAAGTACTTTTGTAAGACTTGGGGAATCTCGGTGCGCAGGCGGTAATGGATCTCCATCAAGTCACGGTTAATGAGCCGATCATCCACGATTTCTTTGATTTTTTCAAAATCGCGGGCCAAGAAATTTCTCGGGATGGCAAATTGCACTGTCAGTGGCTTTGACTCATCCATGGTCAATACGGCTAAGGCATCGTGGCTGGATAACTGGACGATGTTAAAGCTTGTTAGCTTTTGCCTGGCTGGCTCGACATCCAAGATCGCAACGGAATAGCCGGTGATGTTGGCTAAGACCTGGCTGGCTTTTAAGAGAATATCCTCTAGTTTGTAGGCTTCAAAATCAAAAGCTTTAATCATATGATAGACATCTCTTTCATCGATGCATTCTAAATCTAAGGAATGTTCGACGAAGTATTTAAAGCCCGCCGCACTTGGCATGCGGCCGCTGGATGTGTGGGCCTTTTGCAGCAGGCCTAGTTTTTCTAGCTTGGCCATGTCATTACGAATGGTAGCACTGCTGGTTTCAATGGACTCTTGTAAGGCTTTTGAGCCAACAGGCTCATGGGTTTTGGTGAATAAATCAATAATGATATTGAGGATTTCATTTTGCCGATGTGTAATCACAAGCCAATCACCTCTTTCATTTAGCACTCTTTACTATCGACTGCTAATCTATGATTCCATTATACGCTATTCTATCGGCTTGTCAAGGGAAAAAACTAAAAAATTAGCACTCACTTTTGCTGAGTGCTAATTTTCTAATCATACTGAGTGAGGTTGTATTGCTCAATGACCTGAATCATGGCTTGGGCCCTGTTTTTATCTTGAGGATAGAGGTATTTTTGCAGGGCTTGGCTGGGTTTGACATAGCCTTTTTGGGTGGCTAAGTGGGTGTATAAGTCGGTATCGGCTAATTCCCCTGCTTTCAGGCGTTGCAAATAATCGCGCGCAGCCTGGTCCCAGCTGAGGTAGCGGGCGTAGCGAACGGTTTGGCCTTGGGTCATTGCTTGCGCTGCTGAGCTATTTTGCAAAAAAGGCGCAACTGAACTAGGTGTCAAGGCGATGGCGGCTTGGCCTGGTTTGGCGGGGAGGGCATAAAGGTTAGCGTATTTGGCGGCCAATAAGGTCTGGCCATGCTGGCTTTCAAGATCGGCTTGAGCCAGTAAGACTGAGGGTTTGATGCCGTAAGCTTTGGCGATGGGGCCTAGCTCTTTGGCTAGGCGTTTAAGAAAGGCTTGCTGGCTGTAGGGGACAGGCTGCAATTGTCGCGCCTTAGGTGGGCTTGCGTGCCAGCATAAGGGAAGGAGAATCAGTCCCATAAAGAGCACTAACAGTATGATAAAGTATCCTAAGCTGAGGCGTTTTCTCATTATTTCTCCTTGAGTCAGTCTGGCTACTATTTCGTGGTAGCTGCTGGTTTTTTATTTTTTGGGGATAGGTCCCCTCGTAAGAGCTAGGGGGTGATGGCTCGCACCAGTTTTTAGCCTCAGTAAGTCTGGTTGGTTGGTTGCTGGGCGGCAGTTGCTTCGATGATCTCGCGACCTCGATAGCGATAGCTCATATCTCCGATGGCTTTGATGGTAAACTGGCCGTCTTCATAGTCAACGACAGTAACAGAGCCGTTATCAATGTATTGTTTGTCATGCTGAGGATCAATCAACCATAAGAAGGTCCCTATGGTCATGCCATGGCTTACGACAATGGCATTGCCGCCGCCGGCATTTTGGATGGACAAGGCAATCGCTTCAAAGCCGTCTAAAATGCGTTTGCGCAGCACTTCCCAGGGTTCAGCCCAGTTGGCAGTGTCTACTTCGACAATGCTTTGTGCTAACTCTGAATAAGGGACATCTCGCAGGTTGTCGCGGCCTTGAAAGGCTTTGGTCCTAGGGAGCACACCAAGGAATAATTCGGAATCATAGGCTCCATCTAGGCTACCAAAACACCATTCCCGGATACGTTTGTCACGTGTATAGGGGATAAAAGCTTGCTCGGATTCCCGCAAAATAATCTCCATGGTCAACATGGTACGACCAGAATCACTGGAGAAGGCGGCTTGAAAGGGAATGGCGGCATCTTTTAGGCCTAGACCAAGTTCACGGATACCTTCTTCGCCGGTTTTTGTCAGGGGTGTATCACTCCATCCTTGTGCGCGACCAATTGTGTTAAACATTGTTTTGCCGTGGCGGGCAATATAAAGCCTGGTTTTTGTCATAGTGTCCTCCCTCTTCTTCTATCCATTATAGCATTAAACAAAAGGGCATGCAAAATCCCTTGCTTTACCGTTTAGGACTTAGCAGCTTGGGGCTAATGGTTGCAAATCAATGACAAGCTCTTTACCTTAGGCCTGATTTGTTACTCAGCTGACATTGGCTTTTCATATTGCTTGGTTATACTTATGGTAGGCACCTAAGAACCGATAAGACACACTAGGTTGCAAAGACCACTTGAGCGCAAGCACTCAAGTGGTCTTTTTTTCCCGAGTTTATCAGTTAAAAAATAAAAAAATCTCTATAAACGCTGTCAAATCAACGTTATTGAAGCTTTTTTAAGTTGTAAATCGTGTTGTGTATGCAGTTTTTCCCTAACTTTTGAATATCTTCGTGTCTGACTGTTCCACGGTCCCAAGTAATACCTAATAAACGAAGGAATTCACTTGCTTCATGATTTTGCTGGACTCTATATATTCCTTGTCCCATAGTTGAAGCTAACATACTGTTTAAGCTGTCAATCATTCTAGCAGGACTCATCTTCTTATCGCTAATGTAATACAATAAGCGAATCATTACTAAACTGATAAAGCAGATTAGGAAATGGCCTTCAATATGTTCCTTTTTCCTTACGTAAACAGGTCTAGTTTCAAACTCTGTTTTGGTTATTCGAAAACAACTTTCAATAGAGGATAGTTCTTTGTAGGCCGCTAATATAGCATCATCCTCCATCTCAATTTCACTCGTTACAAGGACATGAACTCCATCAAATTGAGCATCATATTCCACCTGTTCTTGATCAAGTCGGATAAGTGGTGAAAATGGTTTAACCTCTCCAGTTTCGGTATCCAAGTAGCTCAATTCAAGGTATTTCTTCCCTCCCTTCTTACTCGTTTGTCGAAATAGTTCTGCATTGGTTAACTTATTGGCATAGTCGAGAGCTCCTTCGCGTCGAATCCGTTCTCTATCTTCATATTTTTTAGACCATGTCATCAGCACTTTTTCTTTAACAGTTGGGGAATCCTTCTTTGTCCCAAGTTTTCTCTCCCGAATGTAAGACTTTTTAGCAAAAGTGAGATTTTGATTAAACTGCCAACCAGATTCTTCCAATATGTTTTCTTGAATATCCTTTGGAGCGCCACGTTTCCCACGGTGCTTTTGAGAGAAAAGCCAACCGTCATTATTCTTTATAGTAGCTTGTAGGTTATTTGTGCTGTTCATGGCCTTGTCTGCGACCACTACCAACCGTTCAATCCCAAATTGTTTCTTTACTTGCTCAATTGCAGGGATGTAGGTGATAGGGTCTGTAACGTTACCTCTAAAAAGTCTATAAGCTATGGGAATACCATTTATATCCATGAATAATCCCATTTGGATAATGGGGTCTCTCCTGTATTCTTTACTGGCTCCTCTTCGACGAAGGCCCTCTACAAGGATATCTCCATTTTCATCGTGTCTATCCTCATCCGGAACATCAATTTCAAAAAAGTAGTTGGTAACATCGTAAAACACTAACGTTCCTGTTCGATTCGTTAATTGACTGACCTCTTGATGGAGGTGGTATTGAAGTTCTGATTGAAGATTGTTCAAGACATCTAGTGACCGATATACTGAATTATATGGAACATTCCAATTTCCAAATAGGGAAGTTTGATGGTAGAAAGTTCTATATTTGCTTCCTGGGTTCAGAATTCGTTGAAAGAGCAGAAGCTTAACCGTTTGATCTAAGTCAATCGTCATTTTTGACGGTTTATTTTTTTTAAAGAATCTATTTAGCTTGAGGGTTGTGTAAAGGTCTTCTAAAATCTTCCAACCAATGTTTTCATCAGGTGCGTTCATTGGGTCTTTTAGAGAAAGCTTAATCAGAAATTCTTCAGATTTAGCGTGTGATTCCTCCTTTGCCTCACGTTTTAATCGCTCAAGAATACCTGGCTCTTTCGCTTCTAATTCATCCAACAAACCATATTTATGAAGAATCCGTTGTTTTGACTTTCCGTTCTCACGATATCCTTCAACAAGATAAACATGCTTACGACCTTCTCTGTTTTTTGTAATTCGAATAAATGCCATAACTATAGTATAACATACATTGCCGTTCACAACAATAAATAGAGATAAAAAATCAAAAGAAATACCGCTGTTATCGCAAAAACAACCCCTGCGAAGTCAATTAACTGATAAACTCGGGATTATAGCATTAAACAAAAGGGCATGCAAAATCCCTTGCTTTACCGTTTAGGACTTAGCAGCTTGGGGCTAATGGTTGCAAATCAATGACAAGCTCTTTACCTTAGGCCTGATTTGTTACTCAGCTGACATTGGCTTTTCATATTGCTTGGTTATACTTATGGTAGGCACCTAAGAACCGATAAGACACACTAGGTTGCAAAGACCACTTGAGCGCAAGCACTCAAGTGGTCTTTTTTTCTATTTTTTGTCAGGTTGTCAAGCCTATCACGGCTTTAGGCTCGGATTAAGCTTGGTTTAGAACAGCACTCTCTTTTTCAGATACTGTCTGATTTTGATCTTTATTTGCGTCCCAGTAAGGCAGATGCCACCACAACGACAATGGCTGCCCCAAGAATGGAAGGAAAGATCGCCATGCCAGCTAAGTGCGGGCCCCAGTAGCCAAAGAGTTTTTGACCAAGAGCTGAGCCAATAAGGCCAGCGGCAATATTGGTTAAACAACCCATTGAGCTGCCTTGATCTGTGATTTTTCCTGCGATCATGCCGATAATCGCACCTACAATTAACGATCCAATCATGTGTTTCTCCTTTTTATATTATGTGTTCATTTTTGAGCTATTAGGTCGATGAGACATCTCATCTTTGGTGGCAAAGCGCTTTTCCCTTCGCAAGAGATAGATGTCACGAATGGAAATGAGAAGGACGGCAATAAGGATTAAAAGCATGCCAAGCAAATCCTGATAGAAAAACTCCTGCCCTAGCAAGATAAAGGCCAAAAAGACCGAGGCAATAGGCTCAATTGCGGCTAAGAGGGTGGCCTTGATGGGGCCAACCATGCTGGTTCCTACTAAAAAGAAGGTATAGGCCACAATCGTTCCTATAACAACTAGGCCAAATAAGGCCAGACTATTGCCAGGTGTTAAGGCTAGCTTATAATGCCAGGCCCTGGTCAAAAGGGTAAATGTGGAACCAGAAATAACCATGGCAAGGCCAATGACTACGAGACTACCCCAGTCTTGAATCAGCCGCACAGGCAGCAAGACATAGAGGGCCGCAGCCACAGCCGAAATCAAGCCCCATGCCAGACCTTGAGGGGTGACAGCAAGTTCTGAGAGGTTACCATGGGTTGCAATCACTATCGTCCCAACAAGGGCAAGGAAAATAGAGCTGCTTTCAGCAATTGAGGGGTAGCGCTTCTCAGTCAGCGAGACAAAAGCTAGGATCAAAACCGGGTTTAAGTACTGTAAAACGGTAGCGGTCCCGGCATTGGTAAACTTAATCGCATTTAAATAAGCATATTGGTTCAAAAGCAAGCCACAAAAACTAAAGAGCAACAACTGTAGCACAGCTTTCTTTTGCTGCAAGATAGCTTTTAAGCGTTCTTTTTGCCTGGCTATGGCAAGTCCTAGCAAAAAGAGCCCAGAAATCAGTAGGCGAAGCGCTGTTAGTAAGTTCACATTAATATTCTGGCTTAAGAGATATTGGCCGGCCACACCTGATAAGCCCCAAGCTGTTCCGGCCAGCAAGACGAGGATGGTGCCCTTATGTTTCACTGTTTATGTTCCCTTTCCCTTTCACTATGTGTTTCTTCCAAGTTATGGTCTGTTGTCTATTGTACCATATTCGCTAGCTCCTCTGAAAGCTTTATTCCTTAAAAGAGCTAGCCCTTAAGATTTGCTTTGCTTTTTAAGACATGTCAGATTCATAGATAGCTAGGTCTCACTACAGGACCAAAGGAGGCGAATTCGGCGGCGGGCAGCGGGCGGTACGTATCTCTTAGACTGATTCTCTTTATTGTCAGTTGCTAAAAGCCTATAGAGCGCCGTTTTGCCTCGCTCATTCCTGCCCATCCCCACCTAGCCAACTAAAAGCAGCAAGCGCCTACCAGGGCCGCTCGCTGCTCACTGTAACTATTCTTAAGCTTTGCTCTTTTGCTTAAGGCGACTTTAGTCTCGTAATGCTTGTAATTCCTGAGCTAGGAGTTTGAGGGCCACTTGTGGGTTGGCCTGACCTTTGGTCGCCTTCATCAGATAGCCAGTGAAGGCCTTATCTGCATTACGTTTACCAGCTTTAAAGTCCGCCACGGCTGCTGGATTATCAGCAAAAACCTGATGAATAATGGGGATTAAGACCTGAGGGTCAGAAATCTGAACCAAACCAGCTGATTTGACATAAGCTTCCGCTGAGCCGCCGTTTTTAGCTAGATGCACAAAAACTTTCTTGGCGATTTTTGAAGAGATGGTGCCATCATCGATGAGCTGGATCATCTCAACCAGATTGGCCGGTGTCAAGCTAATGGCCTCAAGAGACTTAGCTTCGCTATTTAGGAATTGAGCCACTTCACCTTGCAACCAGTTGGAGATTTGCTTAGCATCGCCACCTAGGGCCACGGCTTGCTCAAAGAAATCTGATGTGGCTTTGGTCGCGGTTAATTGCCCAGCATCATAGTCGGACAAACCAAGCTCACTGACATATCTGGCACGTCTTTGGGCGGGGAACTGAGGCAGAGCTGCACGCATTTGCTCAATCCAAGCATCGTCAATGTGATAAATGGGAAGATCAGGTTCTGGGAAGTAACGGTAATCAGCAGCGCCTTCTTTGACCCGCATCAAGATCGTAGCTTTGTTGGCCTCGTCATAGCGGCGGGTTTCTTGGCGAATGATGCCGCCTGAACGCAAGATTTTAGCTTGACGTTCCACTTCGAACTCAAGTCCTTTACGAACATTGGAGAAGGAATTGAGGTTTTTGAGCTCGGTCTTGGTACCAAAGGCTTCTTGGCCATAAGGGCGCAGCGAAATGTTGGCATCGACCCGCATGGAACCTTCTTCCATCTTAACATCGGAGATGCCGGTGTATTGGATAATTTCCTTAAGGGCGGTGAGATAAGCATAGGCTTCTTCTGGCGAACGCATATCTGCTTCTGAGACAATCTCAATCAGTGGTACTCCCTGGCGGTTGAGATCGACATAGGAGTAGCCATCACTGCCATGCGTATTTTTGCCGGCATCTTCTTCTAGATGGGCCCGCTCAATGCGAATTTTTTTGCTGCTGCCATCTTCTAATTGGATGTCAATCCAGCCCGCATAGCCTATGGGCTCATCAAATTGAGAGATTTGGTAGGCTTTAGGATTATCAGGGTAAAAATAATTCTTGCGGTCAAAGTGCATGGTCTGGTGGATGTCCATATTGAGAGCCAGCGCAGCTTTGATTCCCGCATCAATAACACCTTTGTTCATGACTGGCAACACACCTGGGAAGGACCAGTCAATGACATTGGTGTTAGCATTTTGCTCTTTGCCAAAATGGGCTGAAGCCGGGGAGAAGATTTTGGACTGGGTGTTTAATTCCACGTGAACTTCAAGGCCGATAATCGTTTCAAAATTCATTACTGAGCTCCTCCAAAAATAATGGGCTTTTGCTTATGGTAGTCGGTGCTGGCTTCAAAGCTAGCGGCTACTTGATAAAGGGTGGCTTCGCTGTATTTGGGACCGATGAGTTGGAGGCCAACGGGCAGACCCTGATCAAAACCAGCAGGGATGGAAATCCCAGGGAGACCAGCTAGGTTAACCGGAATGGTCAAAATGTCAGCCAGGTACATAGCTACTGGGTCGTGGTTGAGCGACTCAAGGGCAAAGGCGGTGGTTGGTGCGGTTGGGCCAAGGATGAGGTCATAGTCTGCAAAGACTTTGGCAAAATCCTGAATGATTAAGGTGCGGACTTGGCCGGCTTTTTTGTAATACGCATCGTAGTAACCAGATGACAAGCTAAAGGTTCCTAGCATGATCCGGCGTTTCACCTCATCGCCAAAGCCTTCTGAGCGGGTATTGACATAAATATCATCTAAGTTTTGATAATGTTCTGTGCGGTAGCCATAGCGAATACCATCAAAACGCTGGAGGTTTGAGGAGGCTTCTGAGGAGGCGATGATGTAGTAGACGGCAACTCCGTACTTGGAATGCGGCAGGCTAACTTCTTCGACAATGGCGCCTAATTTTTCAAATTGCTGAGCGGCCTTTAGGATGGTTGCTTTGACCCCTGGGGCAATTCCTTGGCCCAGGTATTCTTTAGGCAGGGCAATTTTCATGCCTTTGATGTCTTGACCGAGCTTAGCTGTAAAGTCGCAAGCAGGCTGGTCTGCTGAGGTGGCATCTTTGCTATCATGGCCTGCGATGACATTCAAAAGCTGGGCGTTTTCTTTGACGGTTGGTGACATGGGACCGATCTGATCAAGCGAGCTGCCAAAGGCCACAAGGCCAAAACGCGACACCCGACCATAGGTTGGTTTCATGCCGACAATGCCATTAAAGGAAGCCGGTTGGCGAATCGAGCCACCGGTATCTGAACCCAGTGACAAGCGGACTTGCCCAGCAGCAACTGCTGCTGCTGAGCCGCCTGATGAGCCACCCGGCACCTTGCTTTGGTCCCAGGCATTTTTTGTTTTCTTGAAATAGGAGGTTTCAGTCGAGCCGCCCATGGCAAATTCGTCCAGGTTGGCTTTACCAATAACAATCATCTGCTTGTTATAGAGCTTTTCGACTGCTGTCGCATCAAAAATCGGCTCGTAGTTGTAGAGCATCTTGGATGCGGCGGTGGTTAAAATTCCCTTGGTTGAAATATTATCCTTGACAGCTAAGGGGATGCCCGCCATAACATTATCTGGGTCAATCCCTTTGGCATCTAGGTCTTTTGCTTGGGCCAAGGCTGCTTTTTCTGACACGGTGATAAAGGCGCCAATCTGCTCTTCGCGTGCCTGAATATCCTCTAAGGTGGCCTTGGTTAATTCGGTGACAGACAATTCTTTATTGACCAAGAGTTCATGCAGTTGATCAATCGTATAGTGATTAAATGACATTAGGCATCTCCTCCGTCTTCAAGAATGGCTGGGACTTTGATGTAATAATCTTCTTGCTCGGGGACATTTTTAAACAACTCAGCACGATCTGGACCTGCTTGAGCCTCGTCTTTACGCATCACGGTTGTGCGGTCGGCCATGGTTGTCGTCACGGCGACACCTTCTGTGTCCACTTCATTTAAGAGTTCAATCATGTCGACAATTTTGGACAAGCTTGAAGCAAATGCTGATGTTTCGTGATCTGAAAAGCGTAACTTGGACAAATGAGCCACGTGACGCACTTCTTCTTCAGAAATTTTCATGACTTCTCCTTACTCTAATTCCTAGGATGTTCCTTTGACATAGTCTTCTCCATTATATCACATTCAGCTCTTGCCCGGCGAAAAAGTTTCTCTCTGCTTACTGGAGGCTTGCGTGTGCCTAGCTCTTGATAGCACCCCTAAAAAACCTCGCCGGTTTCGACGAGGTCTCACAAAATCAGTGCTTATTTATCTCTAAGAATGGCAGGGCCTGCTTTTTTGATGCTAGCTTGAGCGGCCGCAAGCCGAGCAAGAGGAACCCGAAACGGCGAGCAAGAAACATAATCCAAGCCCTGTTGGTAGCAAAAGGCCACCGAAGCCGGTTCGCCGCCGTGCTCACCACAAATGCCCAATTGCAGGTGAGGCTTAACACTACGCCCCAAATCAACAGCCATGGCGAGGAGGCGGCCGATTCCTTTTTGGTCAAGCACTTGGAACGGATCGTTGTCTAAAATCCCCTCCTCAAGGTAATCTCCCAAAAACTTCCCGGCGTCATCTCGTGAAAAGCCAAAGCCCATTTGCGTCAAATCATTGGTCCCAAAGCTAAAGAAATCAGCAACCTGAGCAATCTCATCTGCCGTTACACAGGCTCTTGGTAGCTCAATCATGGTTCCAATCTGATAAGTCAGCTCTGCCTGTTTAGCTTGTAGCTCCTGAGTGATGGTCTGCTCTAGTAAGGTGCGGATCCTTGCTAGCTCCTTGGCAGACGAAACCAGCGGCACCATAATCTCTGGCTGTACCTTGATACCAGCTTGTTTAGCTAGGAGGGCGCCTTGGACAATCGCTCGCGCTTGCATCTCATAGATTTCTGGATAAGTAATCGCCAAGCGACAGCCGCGATGGCCAAGCATCGGGTTAAACTCCGCCAATTCCTGCAGGCGATGATAAATAGCTGCTAGAGGCAAATCTAGCTGAGTAGCCATTGCGGCAAGGGCTGCTTCGTCTTGTGGTAAGAATTCGTGCAGAGGTGGGTCCAGCAAGCGAATGGTGCAGGATTTGCCATTCAAGGCCGTAAACATTGCCTGAAAATCCGCTCGTTGTAAGGGCAAAAGCTTATCCAAAGCCCGGATACGATCTTGTTTGGTATTTGCCAAAATCATCTCCCGGACCAAGGCAATCCGGCTTTCTTCAAAGAACATGTGCTCTGTCCGGCATAAGCCAATTCCTTGCGCGCCAAAGGCAAGTGCCATGTTAACGTCCGCTGGCTTGTCCGCATTTGAGCGCACCTGCAGCTCACGTTTAGCATCAGCCCAAGCCATGAATTGCTGGTAATCATCATTAAGGGTGGTCTGACTCATTGGGACCTGACCTAGGTAGATGGCTCCGGTGCTGCCATCTAGCGAGAGGAAGTCGCCTTCTTGGAGGGTCGTTTGGCCTAGGCGGAGACAGCGTTTTGCCTCATCAATGACCAGTTGACTGCAACCAGCCACACAGGGTTTCCCCATACCACGTGCAACCACAGCAGCATGCGAGGTCATGCCGCCACGGGCGGTGATAATGCCTTGCGCACTGATCATGCCTTCAATATCCTCAGCTGATGTTTCTTGCCGAACTAACAGCACGGCTTGGCCAGCTTTGGCTTGTTGGACAGCATCTTGTGCATGAAAATAGACTCGACCGCAGGCCGCACCTGGTGAAGCTGGTAGACCTGTAGCTAGGCGGTTAGCTTGCGCTAGATCGGCCGGAGCAAAGGAAGGATGTAGCAAGTGGTCTAACTGCTGAGGCTCAATGCGCAATATGGCTTCTTCTTGGCTGATTAACCCTTCTTGGACCTGGTCAACTGCAATCTTAACGGCCGCTTGAGCGGTGCGTTTCCCAGAACGGGTCTGCAACATGTAGAGGCGGCCCTTTTCGATGGTGAATTCAAGGTCTTGCATGTCGCGATAATGGTTTTCTAATTTTTTGGCAACGCTTACAAATTGTTGGTAAAGGTCAGGCATCTTGTCTGCCAAGCTGGCAATGGTCTGAGGGGTGCGGATCCCTGCAACCACATCTTCGCCCTGTGCATTGATGAGGTATTCACCAAATAACTGGTTCTTCCCGGTTGAGGGATTGCGGGTAAAGGCTACCCCAGTGCCGCTGGTCTCACCCATATTACCAAATACCATAGCCTGAATAGTAACAGCCGTGCCAAGGCTTTGTGAAATGCCATTGAGTTTGCGATAGACTTTGGCACGAGGATTATTCCAGGAATCAAAAACTGCTTCAATGGCTATGAGCAATTGCTCCTTGGGATCTTGGGGAAACGGGTGACCCAGCTGCTGTAAATAGATTGCCTGATAGGTTTGG
The DNA here is from genome assembly GCF_019774635.1 of Streptococcus halichoeri. NCBI lineage: Bacteria > Bacillati > Bacillota > Bacilli > Lactobacillales > Streptococcaceae > Streptococcus > Streptococcus halichoeri. The sequence continues at coordinate 760,252 of NZ_CP081502.1, read as the reverse complement.
ACAAGCTTTTTTAGATCCTGGCTGCTTAGCTCCGTATCCTCTTGATAGCCATGTTTTGCTTTAAGCTCAGCTAAGGCCTGGTCAAATAGTGTTTTAGGCAAGCCTCTGGCCACATCACTAAACATTTGAATAAAGCGACGATAGCTATCATAGGCAAAACGTTCATTGTGGGTAGCTTGCGCCAAGCCCTTAACACTGGTGTCATTAAGGCCGAGATTTAAAATAGTATCCATCATCCCTGGCATCGAAAAGACCGCTCCTGAGCGCACCGAGACAAGCAGTGGGTTGTCTGCACTGCCTAATTGCTGGCCTTTGGCCTTCTCTAGCTCCCCCAGTGCTTCTTCAATCTGCTCTAAAATAAGCTCACGAATCACTTCATGGTGTTCGTAGTAATCATTACAGGCTTGCGTTGTGATGGTAAAACCTTGCGGGACGGGTAAGCCAATGCGGGTCATTTCAGCCAGATTAGCTCCCTTACCGCCTAGTAAAGTCCGCATGTCCTTGTGACCTTCTGCAAAATGATAGACAAATTTTCTCTCCATAACCTTGCTCTCTCCTTTATTATAAGTCTCGCGTGATTAGCTTATTAGCTTTTAGCATGTCTAAAATAATCGTTGCCGTTTCTTCAATCGCTTTATCAGAGACATTGATGATTGGACAGTGGAGCTGTTGCATGACTGTCTCGGCATAGCTCACTTCTTCTAAAATCCTTTCTGGACTGGCATAATTAGCATTCCCTGGCAGGCCTAGGGCCTGTAAGCGCATCTTGCGCACCTGATTTAATCGGTCAAGAGAATTTGTCAAACCAATCATTTTTTTAGGATCGATCAGGTCCAATTCCTTAGGCAGGGGAACCTCGGGCACCAGGGGAATATTCACCACCTTAATAGCCTTATCCGCTAAAAACATGCTCAAAGGTGTTTTAGAAGTGCGAGAGATACCCAGCAAGACCAGGTCTGCTTGTAAGATGCCACGGGGGTCTTTTCCGTCATCATATTTCACGGCAAATTCGATGGCTGCAACCCGATCAAAATAATCCTGATCTAATTGACGCAATAAACCTGGGGTGCCCAGGGGTTCTAACCCTGAGAGCTGAGACATGCCCTGCAATACATTGGTGAGTAGATCGACATAGACCAGACCCTGGGCTTCACAGCACCTCTGGGCATAAGAAGCAAGCTCGACATCAACCAAGCTAAACATCAATAGGGCTGTGCTTTGACTAGCTTCCTCAAGGATCTGATCCAGAAGGGACTGATTATTGATATAAGAAAAACGCTTAAAGGCCCAATGCTCATGCTGTGGAAACTGAGACAGACAAGCTTTAACAATAGCGCGAGCCGTTTCGCCTAAAGAATCTGAAATAATATAAATGACAAGTTGATCATCCATACTGACACCTCCATCTATTCACGTATTTCAAGAAATAACTTAGAGAGGATGGTTTTAGATAGTTTGCCGACCACTTTAAACTTCCCAGCCTGGCTTTTGTCTTGTTGCACTACAGGCAAGCTATCCACCTGCCTGGTAACCAATCGCTCAGCAGCCGTAAAGAGGGAAGCACCTGCTTCAACAGTGGCAATATTGGGCATTCTGGTCATAATCATGCCCACTGGAACTTTGGTCAAATCATTGCTACCAATGCTAGTTTTTAACAGGTCCTTGCGAGACACAACGCCACATAAGTAGTCCTGTTCATCTACAATGAAGGCGCAGCCTGCATCTTCCATAAAAATATGCACAATGACATCATAGACGGAAATGTCTTGATGAACCGTCAAGGGCACGCCCATGACATCAGACACTCGTGTTTCTTGAAAAGGATTCGCTGCCTTTAAGGCCTGCGACTGACCGATATAGAAATAGCCCACCTTGGGCTTAGCGTCCAAGATGCCTAGCATTGTTAAGACAACCAAGTCCGAGCGCAAGGCGGCACGCGTAACCTGAAGGCTTTCTGCAATGAGCTCCCCAGTAATGGGCTCTTGATTCTTGACAATTGTGATAATCTCTTCTTGCCGCTTTGTTAACTGAATAATAACCATTCCCTTCATATATGCTATACTATTTATCTTATATGATATATTATATAAGCTATTTTGAAAAAATCAAGGATAAACAGTATATCATAAATATTTTTTTAAAATAGCCTGGCTGGTACTGCGGGGGCCTGCCTACCGCACCAGCTAGCAGGGCGAGCAAATACAAAAAATAAACGAGAGTAAAAAGGTCGTGACAAGGCCCAAGAACAAAGTAACTCCAGGGGCATATGGTCACTAAAAAAGCTACGATGCCACGCTTGTTGCCCAACGAAAAAACGAATGCCAGACGCAGGAGATTTCTCTTAAGCAAAGGCATTCGTTTTTTGATTAGGTAAGTGCCAGTCATCTATCGGTGAGCTAGAGACCAAGACCTTATTTATTTTTTAAATCAGCTTTGCACCTAAGACATTTTCCAAATGATTTAGTGCAAAAGCATGCCCTTCAGGGGTCAAGCTGGCTGTCGCATCAGCCACTACTTCAATCTGGTAGCCTAGGTTGTAGGCGTCAATAGCCGTATGTAAGACACAAATATCGGTCATGACGCCGGTCAAAGTAACAGTGTCAACCTTTCGCTCACGCAAACGTATGTCTAGATCTGTTCCTGCAAAAGCTGAATAATAACGCTTATCTAGCCAGAATACTCGGCTATCAGCAGCAATCGTCTGGTAAACCTGAGCCAGCGGCCCGTAGAGCTTACGACCGCTGGTACCACTGAGATTATGCTCGGGGAAGAGCTTGCTTTCTGGATGGAAATGATCACCCACTTCATGATTATCAATTGCAAAGAAGATAAAGTCGCCCTGTGCAAACGCTTGCTGAGTCGCCGCAGCCATGTTTTGGGCAATGGCTTGAGCCGGTTGACCAGCCGTCAACTTACCATTAGTTGCTACAAAATCATTTGTATAATCAATCGAAATGAGTGCCTTAGTCATGTTAAAATTCCTTTAACTTTTCAAAAATACCTTCATTGATAACTTTCAAGTAAGTTCCCTTCATTCCTAGAGAACGACTTTCAATAATTCCAGCACTTTCTAGCTTGCGCAGGGCATTTACAATGACTGAACGCGTGATGCCAATGCGATCTGCTATGACAGAAGCTGTCAAGCGTCCTTCATTGCCATCAAGTTCACCAAGGATGGCTGCCACAGCCTTCATCTCAGAGTAAGACAAGGTATTAATGGCCATGTTAACAGCAGTCTGCTTACGAATCGTTTCCTCAAGATTTTCAGTTTGCAGATTGAGCAATTGGATCCCAACTACTGTACTTGAAATTTCAACCAAGATTAAATCATCATCGTTAAATTCATTATCATTGCGCCAAATGATCAATGAGCCAAGGCGCATCCCGCCGCCATAAATAGGAGCGATGGTCGTTAAACCATCTGGATAATCATCCTTAGACTCAACAGGGAAAATGCTTAATTCGTTATCTACTGCTAAATTTGCTTCCGTATCATAAACACGACTAGCAGCTTTGACATAGGTATCTGGAAATTGCTTTGCTGCGAAAAATTCTTCAACACGGTCATTGTTGGTTTTATACTTCATCGCATAGCCAAGTAAATTACCACCGCCATTAATAATACAGGCATTGCAATCAATAATATCAGCTAAACGCGAAGCCATCGTGTTGTAGGGTAAATCAGCTTCTAGACTATCAACCGAACGTTGTAGAATAGAAGTGATTTGACGTGTTTTTTCTAGTAAATTGGGCATGTTTCACCTATTTCTAATTCCTATTGTAATATTTTGCGTTATCATTATAACAAAGGCCATCTGATTTAGCAAGGAATTATCAGAAAATTGACTATCCTTTAGATCAAGGGAAAAATGCCAGTTTTTTGCTATTTTGACACAAAAACATCTAGGCAAACAGCCTAGATGAGAAATCATAAATAAGATTAGATGACTGACAATCAGCGTTTATAATTGGCTAGCACCCGGGTGAGTTTTTCTTGCACATCAGCTAGTTCTTCTACAGTTGGTAAATAAACTATGCGGAAATGATCGGGATCTTTCCAGTTAAAGCCTCTGCCATGTACTAGCATGACCTTTTCTTGTTTTAAGAGATCTAATACAAACTGTTCATCATCGTCAATCCGATAGATTGTTCGGTCAATCTTAGGAAAAATATACAAACCAGCCTGCGGCTTAACAGCTGACAAACCAGGTATGGCATTAATGGCCTCATAGATAAAATTGCGTTGCTCATAGATGCGGCCGCCCGGCAAGAGCAACTCATCGACTGATTGGTAGCCTCCTAGGGAGGTTTGAACCACTTGTTGGGCCAAAACATTGGAGCACAGCCGCATATTGGCTAGCATATTGAGTCCTTCAATGTAGCCCGTGACATGATGCTTAGGGCCAGATAGGACCATCCAGCCCACTCGAAAACCAGCAATGCGGTGGGATTTTGACAGGCCATTCATAGACACACAAAAGACATCCGGTGCTAGGCTGGCTAGGGCAATATGGTGTCCGTCATCCATCACGAGGCGGTCATAAATTTCATCAGCAAAAAGAATTAAATCGTGCTCACGCGCTAACTCTACGATGGCTTCTAGTATTTCTTTGGGATAGAGTGCCCCTGTTGGATTATTGGGATTGATGACGACAATAGCCTTGGTACGATCTGTAATCTTGGCCTTAATGTCTGCAATATCTGGGTACCAATTGGCTGCTTCATCACATAGGTAATGCACAGCATGGCCACCACCTAAGCTCACACAGGCAGTCCACAAAGGGTAATCTGGCATGGGAACTAGCACCTCATCGCCATCATCTAATAAGGCCTGTAAGGACATGGAAATCAATTCTGAAACCCCATTTCCCAAATAGACATCATCAATATCAACCGGTGGAAAACCCTTTAATTGACAATACTGCATAATCGCCTTGCGGGCCGAAAAAATTCCTTTACTGTCTGAATACCCCTCACTTGAGCGGGCATTGACAATCAAATCACGGATCACCTCATCTGGTGCTTGAAAACCAAAGGCCGCAGGATTGCCGGTATTTAAACGGAGAATTTTTTCACCATTTGCCATCATGCGCTGCGCTTCATCTAGAACCGGTCCTCGAATATCATAAGCGACATGTTCTAATTTAGATGATTTGTTAAATTGCTTCATGATCAGTTACCTCGTAAGTTCTATTATATCGGAAAAAAATTAAAATAAAAAGTAGTTTTAATTATTTCCCCAGAAAAAGATAGCCCGGCTGCCATTCAGAAAAAACAATAAAACGGTTTCAATATCTTCCAATTTAGAGTATACTATTAGTAGAAAACGAACAAAGGAGATTAGCACATGTCTCAAAATTATGAACGTATCATGGTAGCTGTTGACGGTTCTTACGAATCAGAACTTGCCTTTCACAAAGGTGTCAACGTTGCCCTTCGCAACCAGGGTGAACTCTTTCTCGTTCATGTCATTGATACACGCGCACTACAAAGTGTTGCAACCTTTGACACCTATATTTATGATAAGCTTGAACAAGAAGCAAAGGATGTTTTGTCAGAACTAGAACGCCAAGCAAAGCAAGCCGGGCTAACACGTATCACCCAAATCATCGAATTTGGTAATCCAAAAAGTCTCTTAGCACGCGACATTCCTGAACGCGAAAAGGTTGACCTGATTATGCTTGGAGCAACGGGATTAAATACTTTTGAACGCCTGCTCATTGGGTCTTCTTCTGAATATGTCTTACGCCACGCCTCATGTGATCTTTTGATCGTCCGTGATAGTGAAAAATCATTATAAACAAACCAATAAACAATCTGCCTCAGGCAAAGAAGCTGACCTGGCTAAAAGCCAAGTCTTATCCTTCTTTTTCATTTTGAGGCAGATTGTTTATTTTTTGACCCGCTGCAAGGATTTTTGCAGTTGCTTGTCCAATTCTTTTTTGATGGCTGCTTCTGGGGCATACCGTTCTTGCCAGTAATCTGGCTTAAGGATTTTATGGGTCACAGGATTATAGTGAGCCTTGCCATCTGGAAATAATTTTCCCATATTGGCTTCATGCACCGTTTCAAAAATAGGCTGAGGATCGACCCCCATCAAAACAAAAGAACCATAGGTAAAATACAAGAGATCGACCAAGGCATCCACCTGGCCAACCATTGGTGATTCGGCATGCTCAGTCGATTGGACCTTGATGGCTGCTTGATCAATGGCCGAGTGTAGATCCATCAACGCTTGGGTAAAGGTGTTTTTGTCACCTTGGCTAGCTGCAAATAAAAACTCGACAATCTCTTCAACCTTAAAGCCTGCACGATGACCTGCAGCTGCTAGAGTGTAGCCTCTTGGTGTTTCGACGGTATCGCCATCCATAACGCGGTGAAAGTCCTTGACCTTATTAAAATTCTCATCACGGCTCTTAAAGCTCTTTTCAACATCCAGATGAATGAGGCCATAGTGGGCCAGGGCTTGGGAAATACCGTCATTATTATTAGAGGCGGTAATAAAATGAGCCCCTTCTTTGACTGCCACATCCGAATTGCCCATGGCTACTCCAACGCCGACCCCTGATAACATCTCAAGGTCATTATCAGAGTCGCCAAAAGCCATCACCTCAGATAAGTCAAAACCAAACATCTGTCCCAACCGCTCAATCCCTTTGACTTTTGATTGGCCAACCGAAATCATATCAATCGAATAAGGGCTACTGCGGGTGATTTTAATATGGGGGAATTTTTCAGTAATCTCCTTGGTCTCCTCAGCAGAAGCAACCATGACAATCTGGTAAATGGGCTTACGCATGATGGTTACTAAGTTGTTGAAACTTTGGGGTTTAATGCGCCGGATTAAATGTTTAAAACTACTTTCAACCGTACGCACCATTTTTTTAGGCACAATGCTTGAAATAAGCTGTCCAAAAGGGCTGGTCCCCATATCAATGATCCGTGAGCCAGACAAGCCTGATGCGGTTCCTAAAGAAACCTCCTTTTTGACATCACTAGCATAGCGGATAATTTTATAAATCAACGACTTGGGCAACTGATTTTGATAGAGGATTTTATCTCGCGTTAGGATATATTGACCATTATAAGTGACCGCAAAATCCAAACCAAGATTCTCTAAAAAAGGTTGCACAAAAGCCGGTCCACGACTAGTGGCTAAGCCAACCATGATCCCTTGCTTTTTTAAACTTTGAATGGCTTGTTGTGTTGTTTTTTGGACGTTTTTGCGATCATTTAAGAGTGTTCCGTCAATATCAAAAAAGACTGCTTTAATTGTCAAAACCTTTTTTACTCTCTTCTATTATGATAAAATAGATTATAACACAAAACATTTGGAGTATGTAGTAGATGACGAAAATTCTGGTCCTTCATACGGGAGGAACAATTTCCATGCAAGCTGAGCCGGGCGGCTATATCACTCCCAGCCAGATCAATCCCATGAGTCAAGTCGGCTTAGAGCTAGATGATATTCAACTCAATGTGATTGATTTCCTTAATCTTCCTAGCCCTCATATCACACCAAAGCACATGTTGGCTTTATACCACAAAATCAAAGCACTGGGACCCCAACATGACGGGGTGGTGATTACCCATGGGACAGATACCTTAGAAGAGACAGCCTATTTTCTAGACACAATGGCCCTGCCAGACATTCCCATCGTCATGACTGGGGCAATGCGCAGTGCTAACGAGATCGGTAGCGACGGCATCCACAATTACCTAACGGCTATCCGCGTTGCTTGCCACGAAAAAGCCAAAGGCAAGGGCGTCTTAGTGGTGATGAATGACGAGATTCATGCCGCCAAATATGTCACCAAAACCCATACGACTAACATTTCAACCTTTCAAACCCCAACCCATGGCCCACTTGGCATTATCATGAAACAGGATTTACTGTTTTTTACCAATGCTGAGCCGCGCGTACGCTTTGATCTACAGGCTATCAGCGGTACGGTGCCCATTATCAAGGCTTATGCCGGTATGGGTGATGGGAGTATTTTGAGTTTTTTATCGGCAGATAGCATTCAAGGTCTCGTCATTGAAGCCTTAGGAGCTGGCAATATTCCTCCAACAGCGGTGGCTGAACTGGAAAAATTAATGCACTCAGGTGTGCCAGTTGTGCTGGTTTCACGTTGTTTTAATGGCATCGCTGAGCCCGTCTATGACTATCTAGGTGGTGGGGTTAACCTGCAAAAAGCCGGGGTCATGTTTGTCAAAGAACTAAATGCCCAAAAGGCACGCTTAAAACTGCTCATCGCTCTCAACGCTGGGCTCAGTGGTGATGCGCTCAAAGCATACATCGAGGGCTAAGCCAGAGTTTGCTCAGTAGAGGGCTTGCCCATTTCTATAACACAAAGGATTTACCATTAAGCATACACACAAGAAAAGCTGATTACTTTTCTTGTGAACTTGACTTTGATTTCCCCTATAAGCGTTTATTAATATGAAGCCAAAAAGCTAGGAAGCGTGAGACTGCCTAGCTTTTTGGCTTATTTAGACTTACGACTGGCATTTCCGTCATAAATGCAAAGGTTAGAGAGCGTATCTGTAAAGGCTCGCAAGCAAAGACTGCTCACAACCTCTATGGTTTTCTAGGGTAACTGGTTGCCAGCGCTAGTGTAGATTTTATACCATTCTTGTCGGCTTAAGCGCACCTCACTAGCTTGAGCAATCCTGTGTAACCGCTCTGGATTCATTGAGCCAACAATAACTTGCATGTTTGCTGGATGGCGAAGCAGCCAGGCTGTTACAATTGCCTCATCACTAACCCCATAGTTTTTTGCTAAATCATGGATGGTAGCATTTAACTCATCATAATCAGGGTTGCCCATAAAGAGACCCTTTTGTAAATCAATCTGAAACGGTGACCAGGCCTGGATGGTTATCTGCTTATAGCGACAATAATCAATTACGCCATTGTCACGATCAACAGCTGCCTGGTTACGCATATTAACATTTAGGGCGGCATCAAACATAGGCGTATGAGCTGGTGACAGTTGCATTTGATTAACAGCCAAGGGGTTGGTCAGGTAATGCTCCAACAACTGCATCTGCATTGGGTTTTGATTGCTGACACCAAAGTGGCGAACTTTGCCACTTTCTTTTAGCCGATCAAAAGCTTCTGCAACCTCTTCTGGTTGGATCAAAATATCAGGCCGGTGGAGAAGTAAGACATCAAGATAATCCGTCTTTAAGCGTTGCAAAATACCATCAACCGAAGCTATTAGGTAGTCTTTGGAAAAATCAAAGTAGCCTTGACGGATACCGCATTTTGATTGCACAATCATCTGATCCCGCGGCAAGCCTAGAGCCTTATAAGCCTGCTGGAAGCGACGCTCAGATTCCCCATCACCATAAATATCAGCATGGTCAAACATGTTAATCCCCAGGTCCCAGGCGGTAGCAAGCGTTTGTTGCGCCTCTTGTACCTCTAAGGCATTCATCCGCATGCACCCCAAAACAATAGCTGATCCTTTAAGGCCGGTCCGGCCGATTTCTTGCATTTTCACTCTCTTCTCCTTAGGCATCTTATAGTTTGGCCTTAAGTATATCATGTTTTAGAGGGCTTACTTCCAAATTTGCTTCTTGGTTTTTAATCCAAGACATGCTCTGTAGTCAATTCCTTTACAAGGCTTTGCCACTGAGGGTCTTTTTGCCAATTAGGATCTGCGACAATCTGACTGGCAACTCGTCTAGCTTCTTCTAGGATGGGATAGTCCTCAACAATATCGGCACTTTTAAACTCTGGTAAGCCCGATTGTTTGGTGCCAAAAATCTCCCCTGACCCGCGCATCTTCAGATCAGCTTGGGCTAAAGCAAAGCCATCGGTAGTTTGGGTCATCAGTGTCATCCGTTCTTTACCCGACTCGGTTTTGGGGTTGGCAACTAAGACGGCATAGGATTGTTTTTCCCCTCGTCCGACACGGCCGCGTAGCTGATGCAGCTGACTGAGGCCAAAGCGATCGGCATCCATAATGATAATGATGGTGGCATTAGGCACATTGACTCCGACTTCAATGACGGTTGTAGAGACCAAGACATCAATTTCATGATTTTTGAAGGCTTGCATGATGTGGTCTTTTTCATCATTTTTCATTTTTCCATGCATCAGGGCAATACGTGCCCGATCTTGGAAGTAGTCCTTTAATTCTGCTTCTAAAGCCACGGCATTCTTCAAATCCAAAGCTTCGGATTCTTCAATCAAAGGTGAGATGACATAGACCTGCGCTCCTGTGGTGATTTTCCCAGCCACCCAGTCTAACACTGTCTCTAGCTGTTGGTGCTTGACCCAGCGCGTGATGATGGGCTTACGTCCGGCGGGGAGCTGGTCAATCACTGAGACGTCCATTTCTCCATAGGCGGTGATGGCTAGGGTCCGTGGGATGGGGGTGGCCGTCATCATCAAAACATCGGGATTTTCCCCTTTTTCACGGAAAATACGGCGTTGCTTCACCCCAAAACGGTGCTGCTCGTCTGTGATCACTAGACCCAAGCGGCGGTAGGTAAGGCCTTCTTGGATTAAAGCATGCGTACCAACAATCATCGCCACCTCGCCAGAGCTGATGGCTGCCTGGGCTGCCCGCTTTTCTCCAGCTTTCATGCCAGACGTCACTATAGCGATTGATAGCTCAGGAAAGAGCTGATGCAGGCTTTCATAGTGCTGCTCAGCCAGAATCTCAGTTGGCACCATCAAGGCTGATTGAAAACCAGCCGTATAGGCAGCGTACATGGCTAAGCTAGCAATGACTGTCTTGCCTGATCCGACATCACCTTGTAACAGGCGATTCATATGAGCTGCCGAGCTCAAATCAGCCAGAATTTCCGCCAGGCTGTTTTGCTGGGCGGGGGTTAGGGTAAATGGCAGAGCAGCAAGCTTGTCCTGCAGGGCGATCGGGTCATAAGAGAGCTGCAGCCCATTACTCTGGTCCTTTTGTGATGCTTTTAAAAGCTGTAGTCTCATTTGAAAATAAAAGAGTTCTTCAAATTTAATTCGCCGTAGCGCCTGCTGATAGTCCTGTAGATCTTTAGGAAAATGCATGGCGCTAATAGCTGCCTGTCGGGGGAGCAAACGGTAGCGTTGCAGCAAAACAGCTGGTAGATTTTCTGTCAGCTGACTCAGGGCATCCGTTGCAAAAGCAGCTTTAATGGCCTTGATCAAAGCCTGCTGGCTAACTCCTTGGATGACATGGTAAACAGGTTGCAACTCTTCTTCTACGGCAAGCAGGAGTTTTAAGCCAGTCAAGGCTGTTTTTCGTTGGTCCCACTTGCCAAAGACCGCAATGTCTTGATTGAGTGCTACCTTGTCTTGTAAATAAGGCTGGTTAAAAAAGCTAACCGCAATGACGAGCTCACCTTGTTTGAGTTTAAAGGTTAGTCGGTTGCGCTTAAAACCATAGTATTGGACATTTGGTGGGGTCACAACTGTCCCTGTAATGACCGCTTTTTCCCCATCTTGCAAATCAAAAATCGACTTATTTTGAAAATCCTCATAGCGAAAAGGAAAGTAGAGCAAAAGGTCTTCCACCGTCGTTAACCCTAATTGCTGAAATTTTTGAGCTGACTTAGGTCCAATACCCTTGAGCTCTGCGATGGGTGATTGTAAGCGCATCAAGCTGATTCCTTTCTATAAGAAAAAGAGGGGCACACGAAAATGCAACTAAAGCAATGAGCCGGTTGCGCCACCTCCATAAAATCTGGTCGATTAATCACTAGTAGAAAATTCTTAAGCAACTTCACGTAAAGAAAAGACGGGCAAAAGGCAAAAGAGCTGACTTCACCAAGCCTTAAGAAGTTCAGCCCATAGTCTTTACTAATCTGCATAGCATCTGGGAACGCGATCGCTCAACAGGCAAAGCACTTCATAATTAATCGTCTCTTTTTTGTCAGCCACATCGGTGGTAGAAATAGACCTTACACCACTCTCACCAATCAAGACAACGCGACTGCCTAAAGGATAGGCTTTGGGTAATCTGATAGTGGTCTGATCCATGGAAATGCGCCCGATGATTTCACAGGCCTGCCCATCAAGCAAGACATAAAAGCCTTGTAAATCCCGTGTCCAGCCATCAGCATAGCCAATAGGTAGCGTTCCAACATATTCTGGCGCTTTGGCAGTATAGGTCGCTCCATAGCCTACCTTAGCACCAGCTGGAATTTGCTTAACATGAACCAGCTGGGTCTCGAGACTAAGTGCTGGTTTTAAGTGATAAGGTAAAGGCAAGGCATGACCGCTGGGATTCAAGCCATACATCCCAATTCCTAAGCGAATCGCATTAAAGATCGTCTCACTATGCCACAGGCTGGTGGCTGAGTTGCTCGCATGAACTAAGGCTGGTTTGCGCTGCAAATGACTCACCAAGTCAGTAAAAAAGGCTAACTGTTCTTCAAACTGGTGCGTATCAGCTTCATCTGCAGTGGCAAAATGAGTAAAGATACCTTCCACTTGCGCACCGTAAGCTTGTAGACTCGCGATGAGGTCATCTGCTTCAGCCAAGCTTCGCACACCAATCCGGCCCATCCCTGAATCCACTTTAACATGGACACGCAGGCCCTCTATAAGCGCATTTTCGTGCTGAGCCAGCTCAAGCCATTCCTTACTAGCAATGGTTAGGGTAATCTGATGAGCTAGGGCAAGGGGGATTGCCTCAGGCAAGACCACTCCTAGCACTAAAATGTCTTGTTCAAGCCCGGCCTTACGCAATTCTAACCCTTCGTCTAGATTAGACACACAAAAGCCATCAACCAGCGGGGCAATTGCTTTAGCAACGGCAACAGCGCCGTGACCGTAGGCATTGGCCTTAACCACCGCATAAGTCTTTGTCGCTGTTGGTATATGGGCTTGAACGGCTTTGATATTGGATCGAATCGCTGCTAAGTCAATCTTAGCAACCGTTGGACGGTGTGTGCTTGCATACATGCTTAATTATCCTCCAAAATAACACTTGCTTGGACATAATTGCCGCTATGTGAAATGCTGACAAAACTCTTGCCAGAAAAAGGGGAGCGGGTAATGATGGGCGAGCCCTTATCAGTCATTAAAATATCAATATCTAAAAAACCAACACTCTTTCCGATCCCGGTTCCTAGTGCCTTAGAAAATGCTTCCTTAGCTGCCCAGCGGCCAGCCAAGAAAGTTAGCTGGCGTTTGGCACTCAAACGTTGGTAGTAGCTAAGCTCTGCCTCTGTCAAGACCTTGTCAACAAAGCGAGGATGTCTGGTGACGGCTGCTTCAATGGCACTGATTTCTTGAAGATCGATTCCATGTCCTATAATCATCTTTTTTCGCGTCTGTCTTTGTCTTTCTAATTTCTTTTCCTAAAAGGGGAAAAGCTGAGACAATCCTCAGCTTCCCTTATCCTCTAGTCTAGCTCGCTTTCTGGTTTAAAAAACTTGTCTGCCGTGGCAGTTTTTAAATTTCTTTCCTGAGCCACATGGGCACAGGTCATTACGCTTGACACCAGAAAAATCAAGGGAGCCATTCGCCCTAGAAGCATTTTGGGCTTGTATGTTGCGGGTTGCGGTGGTCGTAGCATGCTGGCTAGCGCGTTCGCGTTCTTGCTCATGAATTTGCGCTTTCATCATGGTTCGGGTGACGTCAAATTCGATGGCGCCAATCATATCCTGGAACATCTTAAATCCTTCTGATTGATACTCAACCACAGGGTTGTTTTGCGCATAGCCACGCAAGCCGACAGAATTGCGCAATTGATCAAGCGCATCAATATGTTCTGTCCACTTATTGTCCACAATCATCAAGATTAGGACTTTTTGGAATTCTAAAATGGCATCTTGGTCGTGTAACTTGGCAACTTGGGACTCATAGATGCGTAAAGCACGATCATAGAGATAGTCTTTGATTTGCTCGTCTTTTAAATTTCGCAAATCTTTAACAGCGATGGTTTCTTCAGGGACAATTGTTGTCCGAGCAAATGTCACGATGGCTTCAAGCGCGTCCTTACGATTGCTACGGGCGTGGGCATCAACAGCCCGGTCAATAGTTCGGCCAATCATAGCTTTAATTTCTGGACCTAGATCACGATTAGCTGTAATGACATCCCGCCGATTGGCATAAATGATTTCGCGTTGCTCACGCATCACATCATCATATTGCAAGACCTGTTTACGGGTGTCATAGTTATTGCCTTCGACCCGTTTTTGGGCTGATTCGACTTGGCGCGTAAACATGCCAGATTTAATCACGGTGTCTTCTTCATCAAGTTTCATGCGCTCAAGAAAGTTCTTAATCCGGTCCGAACCAAAGCGGCGCATCAAATCGTCTTCTAAGGAAAGATAGAATTGCGATTCGCCTGGGTCCCCTTGACGTCCTGAACGGCCACGCAGCTGATTATCAATCCGGCGGCTCTCATGGCGTTCCGTACCGATGACACACAGGCCACCTAATTCACGGACCCCTTCGCCCAACTTAATATCGGTTCCTCGACCAGCCATGTTGGTCGCGATCGTAACAGCACCGCGTTGACCAGCGTTCATAATGATTTGGGCTTCTTTGAAGTGGTTTTTGGCATTAAGCACTTCGTGAGGCACACCGGCACGAACCAGTTGTTGGGAAATGTAGTCGCTGGTTTCAACCGCAACGGTACCAACTAGGACAGGCTGACCTTTTTCATGGCGTCTTTTGACATCCGCAATAACGGCATTAAACTTGGATTGTAGGGTTGGGTATAGCAGATCAGTATGATCTAAACGGGCAATAGGCCGGTTGGTTGGGATAGGGATAATCCGCATATTGTAAACTTCACGGAATTCCTCTTCTTCGGTTTTAGCCGTCCCGGTCATTCCGGCTAATTTCTTATACATGCGGAACATGTTTTGGTAGGTAATAGAAGCGCTGGTCTTTGATTCTTCTTGGATGCGGACGCCTTCTTTGGCTTCAATAGCTTGGTGTAAGCCATCCGAAAAACGCCGACCTTCCATAGTCCGACCGGTAAATTGATCAACAATTAGGATTTCGCCTTCGTCACTAACCACATAATCAATATCTAAGAGCATGATGTAGTTGGCACGAAGTGCATTGTCAATAAAGTGTGTGAGGGCAACATTTTCAATATCATAGAGATTGCTTAAGCTAAAATAACTTTCGGCTTTATCAATCCCAGAATCACTTAGACCGATAGTTTTGGTTGGAACATCAATGACATAGTCGCCCTCTTCCAAGGTTTTGACAAACATGTCTGCTCGAATGTATAGTTGGTTGGTTTCTGAGCTGACTGCTCCTGAAACAATCAAAGGGGTCCTGGCTTCATCAATCAAGACAGAATCCACCTCATCAACCAAAGCAAAATTGAGAGGGCGTTGCACCATGTCCTCTTGGCGAACAACCATGTTGTCACGAAGATAGTCAAAACCGACCTCAGAGTTGGTTGAATAGGTAATATCACAATTGTATGCTTCACGTTTTTCAGCTGGAGACTTAGCTGCTAGGTTAATCCCAACAGACAAGCCTAACCAGCTGTAGACTTCACCCATTTCTGTAGCATCACGAGTTGAGAGGTATTCATTGACCGTGATAACGTGCACCCCTTCGCCTGCAATAGCATTGAGGTAAACCGGCATCGTGGCGGTTAAGGTCTTTCCTTCCCCGGTTCGCATTTCAGGAACATCACCATTATGGAGAACAATTCCCCCATAATTTGGACGCGGTAAGGATACAATCCCAGCACCCGACGGGAGGCTTCACGTACCACTGCAAAAGCTTCTGGTAATAATTGGTCTAGGGTTTCTCCGTGCTGATAACGACTTTTAAATTCTGGTGTTTTTGCTTGTAATTCTTGGTCTGTTAAAGCTTCCATATGATCTGCATAAGCTTCAACTTTTTTTGCAATCTTTTCGAGTTTTCTAATTTCGCCTTTATCATTTTCAATGACTTTGCGTAGAATATTTGCCATTCTGGTTCCTTTCGAGCATCTTATCGCTTCATTTTATCACAAATACGGCCCTAGTTCAAGAAAGGGTTCATCAACAAAAAAGAGAAAAAGAGCAGATAATTGGCCCTTTTCTCCTAAATGGTGGTCTTAAGTTTCGTGATTAGGGTGGCTGACAATCATCTCTAATTGACCTTCAAATGTCCATTTCTTGACAGTATTTGGCAAGATGAAGTGCATGCCTTTTTCAAGTGTGTAAGCTGTTTCATCTACAAACAATCGGCCTTGGCCATTTAAGACACTAACTAACAAATAAGGAGCAGATTGCGCCATTTCGGTAGTTTGGCTAATCAACCATTTATAGACGGTGAAAAATGGGTTGGCCACCAGAGTGGTCGTCACCATATGATCAAGCACTAGGGTAGCTGGAACACTATTTTCTGGCTTGCCGATGGTCAAAACGTCAATAGATTGCTCAATATGCAAATCCCTGTATTTTCCGGTTGCATCCTTACGGTCAAAATCATAGACACGGTAGGTGGTGTCACTAGATTGTTGTGTCTCTAAAATCAAAATGCCTTTGCCAATAGCGTGCATGGTCCCACTTGGCACATAGAAAAAATCACCCGCTTGAACCGGAATGCGTGTTAGCAAATCATCCCAACGCTGAGCTTGAATGAGCTGTCTGAGCTCTTCTTTAGATTGGGCATTATGACCATAGATAATTTCTGCGCCGTCTTCAGCAGCAATGATGTACCAGCATTCTGTTTTACCCAACTCCCCTTCGTGTTTAAGAGCATAAGCATCGTCAGGATGGACCTGAACACTGAGCCAGTCATTAGCATCTAAAATTTTCGTTAGCAAGGGAAAAACCTTGGATTTAGGATTGCCAAATAACTCTGGATGCTCAGCGTAAAGCTGATCCAGAGCTTCTCCTTGATAAAGACCATTGCTAACGGTGGACACCCCATTGGGATGGGCCGAGATTGCCCAGTATTCGCCGGTATGCTCACTAGGGATTGGGTAATTAAAGACATCACGAAGCTTGGTCCCACCCCAAATTTTTTCATGCATACAGGAATTTAGAAAAAGTGGTTCTGCCATTTACGTCCTCATTTCATATGTTCATTTGTTCATTGTTTTGTTTATTATAACACTTTCTGGCCCGGCTTAACAGTTTGAACCCCAAAAGATCTGCACTTAACATGTACACGTTAGCAGTAGCACTAGTACAAAAAAACTAAGCCTCCTTTAATTAGCAATACACTGCAAAAAGCTGCGAACATCCGGCCACAGCTTTTTGCCTATTATCAATAATAGCCGTAAAGAGCTCAAGGTTATTGATGATTTTTTAAGTTAGCTCTTTGCACGCCTTTTTTAGATAGAGCACTGGCTTTTTCATCAGAACAGGCAGCGCCGAGGCGAGTCCTACGCTTACTTTCAACATCCAATTGTTGCTCTCTTTACTCCTCTCACATTTCCTTGGCTTTAATTGCGATGCCCAAGGATTTGCAGTTCAGGCAATGATGGCCAACTATAAGCACCACCCTTGGTATCAACAGTCACGCGCCAATATCTTGGCGAAGGATTTTCGAGATTGTCTAGCGCTTTGCTAAAGTCATCAGCTTCTCCTGTGTAGGTTGCGACTGTCTTCCAGTTACCAGATTGCTCCAGATCCCGGTTAATGTCTGAATAATCAGATAATTTTTTCGTAAAAACCTCCAGTTTCACTTCCTTGATATAATCTTCCCTACTAGTGGTCCGATCATTGAAGAAACGAAAGGACTTGACAAAACCAGGATTTGTTAGCTCAAAGATAATGGAAGCCTGACTTTGCGTCGCGAGCAAGTTGCGTTCAATGGCGCCATCAAATACCTTGGCCGCATTGGCTGAATTGGCACTGCCTCCGATAATCTTTGCTCCTGCTGCCAAGTTAACCAGGGTGTCTTTTCCATTACCGACCATGACTTGTGCCGTGTGGACTGGAACACTTTGATTACCTGGTGCAAAGAAGGCAACCTGATACGTTTCTTCTTTGTTGGTGACTAAGGTTTTCATAGGACTAGTAGCTAACGTGGAATCACTCACTGTCACTGTATAGTTGTCATAGGAAACCTTAAAGTCTTCATATTTATAATTAGGATCAATAAAAGTTCGTCCAGCAATCTGCTCTTGCTGGTAAGTCTGATAGGCACTCTCAGAGTCAATAACCGTACCTTGGTTAGTCATGGTTTCACCTAGCAGCTTGGACTGCAAGTCAATCGTCCCACTATTTAAAGCCACTTGAAGGTCCTTGGTTTTGTGCTGATCAGGATAAAAACCCTGTGGCCTTTGCCTGTCAAACTTCGCAGCCCCAGCTGGCACTTGGTTAGAGCCAGACTTACTGTTGGCCTTAATGGTTGCTAGCATCCTATCTAGGATTGCGCGATTCCTAACCCCTGCTGCCAGATCAAGTTTATTACCTGAGATGTCTATCTTTTTTAATGCCCCTAATGTCTCTGCCTGAATGCCCTCTAAGCTTGCTAGCGAGAGCCCAGCAAGGTTTAAGACCTTGAGCCTGCTTAGGCCAGAAATAACTAAGGATGCTTGGGGAATCAGCTGCGCTTGTTCAGGGCTATTGGTGGCGGTGCTAGCTGCCACAGGGGTTATAGCCTCCTGAGTCGCTTTCATATTAGCTGGCAAGACCGCAGGATGTAACCGAGTAATGCGTGGTAGATTCACCAATTCTAACTTAGACACCCTGGTTAGCTTATTTAAGCCTTTAAGGTTCTTAATGGCTGGATCTTCTAACCGCAAGGTGCCACTAAAGCGTTCAAGATCGCCGCGCTTATTTCCTACCTGGGCACGAATGGCAGCTCGCAAAGCGTCATCAGGAAAATCAGTCGCATCAATCTGATCGTAGGACCTCTCTTTCGTCATTAGCGCTTTTAGTTTTTTAGAAACAGTATAGTCAGTATGGGAAACCGTATCTACAGAATGCTTCAAATGGTTGGCCCCAGTCCTATATCTATAGTTTGAAGGCAGATGTGCTACACCGTCACGATCAATGGCATAGGAGAAAATCCCGGCCTTTAGCCCGCCAGTCTTTGGTTGCCACTTTGCATAGGTCTTAGCACGTGTTCCTTCAATATCTTTTCCTTTTTCAGGGTTGTTTGGATCGTATTCATTGACATCAAACCATAAATTGCCCTTTGCGGCTGACTCTTCAAAGAAGGAAAAACCAATCATGAATTGACTCGCCTGGATATAATTTTGGTATTGCTTCCAATCCGCGTCAATGGCCTTAGTTTCCTTGCCACCTTGTGAGCCATAATATTGCCGAAGCAGGTAATCAAGATCTGCTGCTACTCCCTTAAATATGGGATTATGATCAACACTTAATGTGGTATCCATGATGAGCAGTTTAGACTGATCACGGCCATTTTTACCAATCAACTTTGCCATTTCTTTAAAGACCTTGATGGCACGTTCGTCTTCTTGGGCCGTTCTTTGCTTAGGATCATGCTCAACGTCAATATCTAAGCCATCCACACCACGTTCAGTCACATACTTTTGAACAAGGGCTTTGGCCAAGTCTTGATGCCCTTGTGGAGAATCCGGATAGGACTTTGATAAACCGGCGCGGCCATTTAGCTCATTGACACCAATTGTCTGAACGACAACTGTCTTTCTTTGGTGCAAGGTCGGAACATACTTATCCTTCAACTCAGACCAAAAAGGGCTATCTGGCGCGGTATGGTCATGAAAAACAAAAAGGATGTCCACTTCTTGGGGGACTTCAGCCATTGTATTTTCTAGATGATGGGTTTTGCCATCCGTGCCGGTTGAGGCTTTATCATGCCATGTTCTATAGTAACCAGCATAGAGGGGTCCACGTTTTCCTTGGCGAATCTCTTGGACCAAACTAGCACCATCCTTGGTTCCTGTATGAACGGGTTTATCCTGCGCCTCTACAGATATAAGCGAAGGATGTTGAGTCGTGAGGACAGTCCCCACCAAGCTTGTCATACAAACACCCAGTATTTTTTTAACGAACAACTGTTTATTCATTGGCAATCTCCTTACTCTTAATACCAAAATATGGCTTTTCGTCTGACACGCCACATCTGTAAGCGTCTATTCAGACTTGTTTCTAGTATAGCAGGTCTTTATTTATAAGACAAGAGAAAAATGATAGCTTGATTATTTTTTCTTAATTAAAAACTTCTTTTTATCATTTATTTGCCACTATATTAGCATGAAATAAACCAAAAAAACAGCTAAAATATACTAAATAAGTAGCGAGAAAATCACCGACAGGAGAGATCACTCACTACTTATTTAGTATATTTTTGGATAATGACACGTAAAATAGCAGAGCAAGTAAGAAAGAAAACATCCTAGCTGGCGCTAAAGCATTAGCAACCACCTGCTCAAGCAGTCAGTAGCGGCAGCATTTGTTCTTGTTTTACTCCTAAAGCCAATTCAGACTAAAGAAAGCAGGCTTTGACCAGTAGTTACCTGAGAAGAGGCTTCAACTGTAACTGCCTGATAGGCAGAGGTATTGGTCACAACAACCATAACCACGTCATCTAAGCCAGCGGCAGCAATCGCCCTGGCACTGTCATTACCATGTTAAAGCAAGTAGCGGACTCTTAAACGATCCCAATGGCTTTTCTTATTTTAACCAGCAATACCATCTTTTCTATCAAAATTGGCCCTTTGGCGCTGCGCATGGTCTCAAGCAATGGGTGCACTTGGTCTCTGATGACTTGGTTACTTTTAAAGAAACAGGCATTCGGGTGCAACCAGATCATGCTAATGACCACGAGGGAGCCTATTCTGGTTCGGCACAGGTCATTGACGAGCACCTCTTTCTTTTTTACACAGGCAATGTTCGCGACGAGGATTGGATTAGACATCCCAAGCAGGTCGGGGCTTGGCTAGATAAAGAGGGCCAGCTGACCAAGCTTGATTCCGTGCTTATTGAACAACCCAAGTCTACAACCGATCACTTTCGCGATCCACAGACCTTTTCCTATAACGATCACTATTATGCCATTATTGGTGGGCAAACTTTACAACAAGAAGGCATTATCAAACTCTACCGAGCTGTGCACAACAATGCCCTCAAGTGGGAGTATGTCGCGGATTTAGATTTTGGTAGCGATGGCAGTCCCTACATGATTGAATGCCCTAACCTGATCTTTATTGACCAGAAACCCGTTTTAATCTTTTGCCCCCAAGGTCTTGCCAAGACCACTTTGGCTTATGATAATATCTATCCCAACACTTATATCATCTTTGAGGAGTTTGAACCCAACACTGGTCGACTGAGTGGCTCACACGGCATGCAAAATTTAGATTTTGGCTTTGAGAACTATGCTACACAGGCTTTTAACAGTCCTGATGGTCGAGTCTTTCCTTCACTGTATTTCACCGTCACTGGCTTAATAAAAAAATAGCGTATGACGCTATTTCAGATTGAAGACAAAGCCTCTAGAAATTCATTTTTCTAGAGGCTTTTTAAGACCCATTGTCAACTGTAGTGGGTGACAATGCGCCAACATTTCTGTCCAAGGTGGCTGGTCTGCCATCTTCAAACGGGCTATCAGCCGGTAGGTTCGATGAGACTGTTAGGCGTCAGCCGCTTTACTCAACCGGTTGCACTGGGCTAGCGGTCTTTTCTTTATCCGACTCTTTTTCTGAAACAAATTGGCTCAATAGGCCATTGATAAATTTGGCAGAAGTCTCGTCTGAATATTTCTTGGCAATCTCGATAATCTCATTGAGGGCCACACGATCAGGTGTTTCCTCAAAGTAGAGAATTTCAAACAAACCCAAGCGAAGCATGGTTTTATCAGACAGGGTCAACCGTTCAATACTCCAGCCCTCTTTGAGATGGGCACTAATTTTTTCGTCCAATTCGCTTTGGTGACTTTTAACACCATTTACAAGGTTTAACAAGAAAATAGGAACATTCCAAGCAGGTTCTTCGTCAGTCACAGCTTTGTCATAGGCGTAAGCAAACTGCGTGGATGCGTTAAATTCTCCGCCTAGTTCCATGGTAAACAAAGCTTGAAAGGCACGTTCTCTTAAGTCGCGTCTTGAGTCCTGAAAACTACTAGTCATCCAAAAAATCCTCATCAAATAATGACTTCATATCTGGTTTTGGGGTTTTTTCTGGAACGATCCCTTCGACATGAATATTTACTGCGGCAATCTTGACCTCAGCCATATCATAAACAGCTGATTTGACTGCCTTTTGGATAGCCATGGAAACAGCCGGAACGTTGATGCCAT
This sequence comes from Streptococcus halichoeri, assembly GCF_019774635.1. NCBI lineage: Bacteria > Bacillati > Bacillota > Bacilli > Lactobacillales > Streptococcaceae > Streptococcus > Streptococcus halichoeri. The sequence goes on along the minus strand of NZ_CP081502.1, from coordinate 738,089 downwards.
ATTGAAGAAAAACATGGATATCAGCTGTTACTGTAGCATCTTCCTCTGTATGGAGGTAGACACCCTTGCCAAGGCTAGCCTTATTGAAGCTATCTCCCATTTTTTTATTATGAAGCGAATGTACCCCTTCTACTTGTGTCGTTGCAATCCCAGTAATGACTTCAAGAACACGTGGAGAGATAACAATTTCTCCAATATTTTCACTTACCATAGCATTTCCTTTCTTATACAGAACACTTAGCAGGCCCACAAAGCGCATTAAGCACGAGAAACGTAAGAACCTTCTGCTGTATTAATGACGAGTTTTTGACCAACTTCAATGAAATCTGGAACGTTGACCACAAGACCTGTCTCAAGTGTTGCTGGTTTACCAGAACCCGTTACGGTAGCACCCTTGATAGAGGGTTGCGTTTCGGTGACTGTTAATTCAACAGTCGTTGGCACAGTGACACCAATCATTTCACTACCATAGAATTGAATTTTCACATCTGAGTTTTCTAAGATATAAAGCAATTCTTGCTCAACATTGGCTACCGGAATTTCATATTGATCGTATGTTTCGGTGTTCATAAAGTAAGCTGTGTCATCCATCTTGTATAAGTATTGAGCAGGAACAGTTTCAATAATTGCTTGCTCAAATTTTTCTTCAGGACGGTAGCTTGTGTCGAAAGTTGAACCTGTACGGACATCTCGTAATTTCATCCGCATGATCGTGTTCCCTTTCCCTGGTTTATGGTGACTTGCTTCTAGCACACGGATTAGTTTTCCATCAGCTGTTTCAAAAGTCATCCCAGCTTTAAGCTTACTTGCTTCAATCATTAGTAGTACCTCTTATTAAAATATTTATCATCTCATTTTATCAAAATAATTTGGTTCTGTCACTTCTTATTCGCATCAGGAGCCTAGTTGAGTGGTAAATGCAAGGGCTCCTTTGGCCTGTAAAAATCGCTGAGCTTACACCAAGAGCTACTAGCCTAGGCGCAAACTGATGCTAGGTTAGGAGTTTACTCACTGCCGGGCCCTAGAAGGGAACTTAGCCTTGTGAGCCAGCATCACCTAGAAGCATCAGTGGCCTCACCTAACGCAAGCGCTGGCACATCATGCTGGCAGTAAGGCACACCCTTTGCCTCCAAGAGTTCAATGGCAAAGGGATGGAGGCGGTAGGCTGTTTTATAGGTGATTTTTGTTATGCCAGCCTGCAATAAGGCTTTCGTGCAATTAATACAAGGAAAGTGCGTGACATAGAGCTCGGTGCCAGCTGTTGAAATGCCTTCTTTAGCGCATTGGATGAGGGCGTTCATTTCGGCATGGACGGTACGAATACAGTGACCATCCTCCATATAATGCCCAGCCTCATTACAGTTATCTGTATCAGAAACGCCTCCATTATAGCCCGTTGCAATAATCCGCTTGTCTTTGACCAAAACCGCTCCCACAAAGGCCCGATCACAGGTCGAGCGTTTGGAAATCAGCTCCGCATTGGCCATAAAATAGTCTTCCCAAGACAATCTATTCATCGAATCTTCCTCTACAATACAATCAATTCTTTTGGAGCTAGCGTCAAGACCTGACAACCTTCTTTTGTGATGACCAGGTCATCTTCGATGCGCACACCATAGGCCCCATCTAGATAAATGCCGGGTTCATCAGTGACGACCATGCCGGCCTGCAGCTTTTTGGCGTGGTGATTAAAAAAGGGATCTTCATGAATGTCTAAACCAATCCCATGGCCAATTCCGTGGGTAAATTGGTCCCCATAACCAGCTTGTACAATGACATCACGCGCAGCCGCATCAAATGCCCCATATGTCATCCCTGCTTGTGCCTGCTCAATCAGGCTTTGATTGGCCTTTAAAACCTGTTGATAAAGCTCTCTTTCTTGGTCCGTTACCTGACCAATGTGGATCGTTCGCGTCATATCACTCACATAGTGATTATAATAGCAACCAAAATCCAGAGTCACCGTCTCACCTGAGGCAATAACCTTGTGTGTGGCCCGGCCGTGGGGCATAGCAGAGCGATAACCAGAGGCCACAATGGTTTCAAAGGACAGGCCACTTGCTCCGTAGTCGCGCATCCGAAAATCTAAAAAATTAGCCACTTGGAGTTCAGTTGTCTGATTGGGCTTGATAAAGTCAAGCACATCTAAGAAAGCCTTGTCCGAAATAGCACAGGCCTGCCCAATCTGAGCAATCTCATAGTCATCCTTAATCAGGCGCAGCTCTTCTACAAAACCCGACTGGGCAAGCAAGGTCACACCCGTAAAAGTAGCCTGCATGGCTTGGTAAAAAGCAAATGACACCTGATCTTCAAAACCAAGGCAAGTCACCTGATCTGCTTGTAAGATCTCTGCCACAGTCTTTAGCGGTGTGCGGCTTTCGATAATATCAAAGCCCGAAATACTGGCTTTAGCCAACAAAGTGTAACGGGCATCGGTGATAAAAACCCGACGTTTAGCCGTAAGCAAGACGGTAGCCGCTGTTCCAAAAAAGCCTGTTAGGTAGTAACAGTTGGTTAAGTTAGTCACCAAAAAACCATCCAACTGACGCTTTTGCAGTTGTTCTTGGCAGTTAAGGAAACGTTTTGGAAAGTCAGGTTGCATCAGAAAACTCCTCTCGTAAAGCACTTTTCTTAAGTTTACCATGATTTAAGAACTTTTAACAGCACCCTGCAAGGAGAAAAAAGGAAGTCAAAAACTTCCTGACTTCCTCCTATATTATGGTTAGGATTCTTGTAATTTTTCCTTCAAATAATGCCCAGTATAGCTGGCCTTGACCTGAGCAATTTCTTCTGGAGTGCCCGTAGCAATCAGCTGACCACCGCCGATACCTCCTTCTGGTCCCAGGTCAATGATATGATCCGCCGACTTAATGACATCAAGGTTATGCTCAATGACAAGGACTGTATTGCCATCATCAACAAAACGCTCTAAAACGGTCAATAAACGAGCAATATCATCTGTATGCAAACCAGTTGTTGGTTCATCTAAAATATAGAGGCTCTTACCAGTGGAGCGTTTATGCAATTCGCTAGCCAATTTCATCCGCTGGGCTTCACCACCAGACAAAGTAGTGGCCGGTTGACCTAGGGTCACATAACCCAAGCCAACATCTTTGATGGTTTGAATCTTGCGGGCAATCTTAGGAATAGCAGCAAAAAACTCCAAGGCATCATCCACCGTCATGTCCAAGATTTGTGCAATGTTTTTGCCCTTGTAATGGACTTCTAGGGTTTCTGAATTGTAGCGTCTGCCATGGCACACCTCACAAGGAACATAGACATCTGGGAGAAAATGCATTTCAATTTTAATAATCCCATCGCCTGAGCACGCCTCACACCGACCACCTTTGACATTGAACGAAAAACGTCCCTTCTTATAGCCACGTATCTTGGCTTCATTGGTTTGAGCAAATAATTCGCGAATGTCATCAAACACCCCTGTATAGGTCGCGGGGTTAGAACGCGGCGTGCGGCCAATTGGACTTTGATCAATATCAATTAAACGCTCAACGTGCTCAATGCCGAGCAATGCTTTGTGTTTTCCTGGTTTGTCACTATTACGGTTGAGCTTTTGCGCCACAGCCTTTTTTAGAATGCCATTTACGAGAGTGGATTTGCCTGAACCAGACACACCCGTCACCGCAATAAACTTGCCAAGCGGAAAGCGCACATCTAAATCCTTCAAATTATGCTCACTGGCCCCTTTGATTTCGATAAAACGGCCATTGCCTGCTCGCCGCTGACTAGGAACTGAAATAGCCTTCTTACCAGATAGGTACTGACCGGTGATCGATTTTTTATTTTTGGCCACCTGCTTAGGTGTGCCAGAAGCAATAATCTCCCCGCCAAATTCACCAGCGCCAGGACCCACATCAATCAGCCAATCTGCCTGCATCATAGTATCTTCGTCATGCTCGACCACAATCAAGGTATTGCCCAGATCACGCATCTTTTTCAAGCTATCAATCAAGCGATCGTTATCTCGTTGGTGCAAACCAATAGAGGGCTCATCCAAAATATACATCACCCCTGATAAGTTCGAACCAATCTGAGTGGCCAGTCGGATCCGCTGGCTTTCACCACCTGATAAGGTCCCGGCTGAGCGTGAAAGGGTCAAGTAGTTAAGGCCGACATTGTTTAGGAAACTCAAGCGGTCGCGAATTTCTTTGATAATTGGCCGGGCAATGGTCTGTTCATTCTCAGATAAGGTCAAATCGTCAAGCACAGCCATATGATCAGCAATGGACAGCTCAGAAATCTCACCAATATTGGGCCCTGTCTGCCCACCAATCCGTACACACAGTGCTTGATCATTTAAGCGATAGCCATGACAAGTATTACAAGTTAGTTCATTCATGTAGGAGCGCATTTGATTGCGCGTGTAGTCGCTATTAGTCTCATGAAAGCGACGATTAATATTAGTGATGACGCCCTCAAAGGGAATATCAATGTCGCGCACCCCACCAACATCATTGACATAATGAAAATGAAATTCCCTGTCATTGGAGCCATACAGGATCAGAGCTTTTTCCTGGTCGGACAGTTCCTGATAAGGAGTATCCATGTCAATGCCAAAGGCCGCCATGGCCTGTTCGAGCATGGTTGGATAATAGTTGGACGAGATTGGATTCCATGGAGCTAGCGCGCCTTGACGCAGCGTCTTGGTCTGATCAGGTACCACCAAGTCCAAATCCACTTCCAGTTTAATGCCTAGACCATCACAGGTCGGACAAGAACCAAAGGGAGCATTGAAAGAAAAAAGACGCGGCTCTAATTCAGGCACCGTAAAACCACAGACCGGGCAGGAATAATGTTCGGAAAAGAGCAATTCCTCGCCATCCATCGTATCAATAATCAAGTACCCATCGCCCAACCGCAAAGCAGCTTCTACAGAGTCAAAAAGCCGACTCCTGATACCTTCTTTGTTAATGAGACGGTCCACCACCACCTCAATATTATGGAGCTTACTTTTGGATAATTCTGGGATTTCACTAATATCATAAATCGCCCCATCAATTCGCACCCGGACATAGCCATTCTTTTGAATGTTGTCAAAAACCGGCTTATGTTGGCCCTTTTTACGCCGCACCACTGGAGCCAAGATTTGCATTCGCGTGCGCTCTGGCAAAGCCAAGACCTGCTCGACAATCTGCTCAACAGATGAAGCCGTAATGGCACCATGGCCATTGATACAATAAGGTGTTCCTACACGCGCATACAAGAGCCTGAGGTAGTCATTGATTTCGGTGACGGTCCCCACCGTTGAGCGGGGATTTTTGCTGGTAGTTTTTTGGTCAATGGAGATGGCCGGGCTAAGGCCATCTATCGCATCTACATCTGGTTTTTCCATATTGCCCAAAAACTGCCGAGCATAGGCTGATAGACTCTCGACATAACGGCGCTGACCTTCAGCATAAATGGTATCAAAAGCTAAGCTAGATTTACCTGAGCCGGACAGACCGGTCACGACCACGAGTTTATCTCTTGGGATTTCAACATTAATATTTTTTAAATTATGAGCACGCGCTCCACGAATAATGAGTTTATCTTGCATAGTTTTGTGTTAGTAACACACCTTTCGAGAAAGTTTCTTCTATTATATCAGATTTAGTTGTCACATGTGATTTAGGAGCACGAAAAAGAGACAGCATCTGTCTAAATCATCTCCTCTTTGAAAAATTATATTTTATGACTATTTCTTAAATTTCCGTTGTTAAGAATATTCTAATCTTTTATTTCCTTGTCATTACAATGTTTCTAGGAACTTTCGAGTGCTTTTAGGTGCATTTTAATTTAATAGTGCTATAATGAATGTGAAATAAAATAAAGGAGGACATCGTATGTCTAAACATTTCGGCAGAAAATCTGTCATCACGTCAATTGTTGCTTTAGCTACAGTGGGTCTCTTTGGCCTTAGCAGCTCGCCAGCTGTTACGGCTGATGATACCGCACAAGGGGACTACTATTCTGTGGTGGGACCGTCTCAGATTGTGACATCCGAGTTTCCTCGCCTCTATACAACGACTGAAAAAGTCTATAAAAAACAAGGCACAAACACCAATCATGTCACTGTGTCAGATATTCACTACTCACAGCTCGATGGCTACAAAAGATCAGGTATGGCTTATGGTGTCATTACCAATGATATGATCAATATGTCAAAGGGCTACCGCGAAACATGGGAACCTAATTCTGACCCAAGTGGTTGGTACAAATATTATCGCCTTAGTGACAATGCCCAAATTAGCGAAAACGAATACGATGCTCAAAAAACCAAAGCTAAAAAAGTGAAGAATAATCCTGCTGTCGTCTTAACAAGACTAGATGGCCATAAATACAATAGTCACTTATTCGTACGCAGTCATCTCTTTGCCGATAGTTTAGGCGGCCGGGCTTTTCGCAATAATGTCATCATGGGCACCCAAATGCAAAATGTCGGCACCCACAAAGGTGGCATGCAATATATTGAAAGAAAAGTATTAAACCACATCAAACATCACCCACAAGTATATGTTTACTATAAAGCCGTCCCTGAATACCAAGGCACAGAATTAATCCCACGCTCTGTGCTGGTCTCTGCCCTATCTTCTGATAAAAAAATTGATGAAACCGTGCGGGTCTTTAACACCGCCCAAGGCTTCGCTATTGATTACCAAAATGGTGGTCTCTTAAATACACCTGTGAGCGAAGATACAACACCTGATGACATTACTGGTTTACCTGTTGACGAAACCTTAGACGATGCCGCTTAAATTGATGTCGCCTAAAAAAGCAAACCTCTTTCTTGTAAACTGCTTTTTTGGCAAGTAGACAGGCTAACTATCTAAAAATAGTATGAGTTATAAAGTCAGTCGTACAGTTTGTACGGCTGATTTTTTACGCACATCGCTTAGATTTGTACTTTTTAATTTGTTTAGACTTAGCAAGTGAGCCGGTTACAAAATGCTCTGACATTAATACCGCAAAGGCCGCAAAGAACACAGGCCAGCTTTTAAAAGGCGGTGAGCAGGTAAGCCTAGGCCACTCTTTTGGTCCTGCTTAGTCAATACTGTTAGCTGACGGCTAAGCCAATGGACGTTGGGTACATATTAGTGTATAATAGGTGAGTATTTAGGTGAAATCATAAACAAAGCATTCCAGCCCTATTACTTGAGCAAGCTGCTCTGTATGCTACAGCTTTTTTAGCATGATTTTACTCACTTATTTTAGGAAAAGGAGGGCTTGTCATGAAACAAATGTTTCTTTCATCGGCAATTGAATTTAAAGAAATTGAAACATTCGAGCCAGGAGCTTGGATTAAATTGGTAAACCCTTCCCAGGAAGAATCAGAAGAAATTGCCGATCAATTTAACATTGACATCTCTGACTTGCGTGCCCCGCTTGATATTGAAGAAACCTCACGTATTGCAGTTGAAGATGATTACACCTTAATCATTGTGGACGTGCCCACCTATGAGGAACGTAATAATAACAGCTATTATGTGACTGTACCGCTGGGAATTATTGTAACTGAAAATGCTGTCATTACAACCAGCTTAAATGATTTAACCTTATTTGAGCATTTCCATAATCGGCGGGTGAAAAACTTTTACACCTTTATGAAGACACGTTTTGTCTTTCAAATGCTCTACCGCAATGCCGAACTCTTTCTAACGGCCCTAAGAACCATTGATCGGCAAAGCGATCGCTTAGAAGCGCAGCTAGAAAGTGCAACTCGTAATGAAGAGTTAGTGGACATGATGGAGTTGGAAAAATCTATCGTCTATCTGAAAGCTTCTTTGAAGTTCAATGAGCGCATCGTTAAAAAGTTATCCAGTTCGACCAGCTCGCTCAAAAAATACATTGAAGATGAAGATTTATTAGAAGACACCTTGATTGAAACGCAACAGGCGATCGAGATGGCTGGCATCTACGAAAACGTCTTAAATGCCATGACCGAAACAACTGCTTCGATTATTAATAATAATCAGAACACTATCATGAAAACCTTGGCCCTGATGACAATGACCTTAGATATTCCTACGGTGATTTTCTCAGCTTATGGGATGAACTTCCAAAACAACTGGATGCCATTCAACGATCTAAAGCATGGGTTTTTCATCATTGTCTTTTTAGCTGCCCTTGGCTCATCGGCGGTTATTGTGTATTTTTTACGGAAAAATTGGTTCTAGTTACTTTATGATAGCTTATAGCATGGCAAAACAAGCTATCACCCACCGGCAAACTCTTTTTGCTCACTTGTTCTTGAAAACCTAATGCCGATTAAGGAGAAAAAATGGATTTACAAAACCTCACGAAAAAAAATCAAGAATTTATCCACATTGCTACCAATCAACTGATTAAAGATGGCAAATCCGATGCCGACATCAAGGCGATCCTTGAAGAAACACTCCCTCTTATCCTTGAAGAGCAAGCAAAAGGCGTACCTGCCCGCAGCTTTTTAGGCGCCCCTACAAGCTGGGCTAGTTCTTTCTCCCAAAACTCAGCAACTGCAAAACCAGCAGCCAACCAAGCAAAGAACACCAATCCTTGGTTGATGTGGCTAGACACCTCCTTGTTATTTATTGGGGTCGTAGGCTTGCTAAATGGTTTGATGGCCTTCTTTGGCTCAAAGGCTCCAGGTACCGGACTTATCTCCCTTTTAGCCTTAGGCTTTGGCGGAGGTGCTGCAATGTATGCCACCTATTATTTTATCTACCGTCATATGGGTGGTGATAAAAAGAACCGGCCAAGCACACTCAAGATTATACTGGCCCTCTCTTTGGTGATGTTAGCCTGGGTGTCTATCTACTATGTAAGTGCCTTGCTACCTCAAGCAATCAACCCAGTTTTACCGCCTTTGCTACTTATTATCCTGGGTGCCTTAGCTTTTGGGCTACGCTATTACCTAGCTAAAAAATATAATGTGCAAAATTCCTTGTCCCCACAACGCTAATTGGCTTAACAGCGCAACGCGGCCCCTTTGATCAGCCGCGTTCTGAGCCTTTAAAGCTAGTATCAAGAATCCACACTTTTATTAGCACAGCTTAATTAGCACTAACTGTGGTTGACTTAACACAGATTCAATAAAGCAAGCGTTAAAATCCGGCACTGCTTTTTGACCAATTATTTAGATGACCGCCAACCAAAAGAGCTGGCATTTTTACACAAAAAATACTCCTATTGCTAGATTTTGGACCTAACGCTTGGAATATCCTTATTTGTTGGCACACTTTGAGTAGGGCTCAGAAGTCTGGCGATTTATTGTTTTTCACTAACCACATAAAAAAGAGGATGACCACCTCATCCTCAAGTTTGGTATTTCATCTCAAGCAAGAAAAAGAGCAGCTAGCTACCAGCCATTTTTCAAAAATGAAGGTAGAAACCCGCTGCTTTTTTTATTTCTTCACGAGCTCAGCCTAGTTAGCCGCAACGGGCAAGTTAAGCAACCTGATCGAACCAGTTTCTAGCTCCGTGACTCAAGAAGCCACCAACACGTCTGGCTGGACAGTCGAAGGGAGTACAGGCAGCCGCTGCGCCTAAGCCCAAAAAGAAAAGGCCCTGTGTGGACCTTCTTGATTAGTCTTCGTTTACATAAGGCATAAGAGCCATAACGCGAGCACGCTTGATTGCTGTTGTTACCTTGCGTTGGTTTTTAGCTGAAGTTCCAGTTACACGACGAGGTAAAATCTTGCCACGTTCTGAAACAAAACGGCTTAAAAGTTCAGTGTCTTTGTAATCAACATATTCAATTTTATTAGCTGCGATGAAGTCAACTTTTTTACGGCGTTTAAATCCGCCACGACGTTGTTGAGCCATGTGTAATCTCCTTTATAAATTATGATGTTAAGGGCATTTAAAGAGCGACTAAATGTAAGAAAACTGACAAGAAATCTTGTTTTCTTAGGAAGTTTATCTAAATCCCCAGCTCTTAGCCCGAACTCGAATAATTTCTTATCCGTTCAAACCCACTGCTTAGAATGGGAGATCGTCGTCTGAGATGTCCATCGGGTTAGAATTCCCAAAGGGACTATCGTCTCGACCAAAGTTAGGTGTTTGTTGTGAAGGAGCAGAGTAACTATCATTTGAAGAACTGTTGTTAAAGCTGCCGCCATTATTATAAGCGTTAGCTGATCCCCCTTCACGTGTAGCACGGCTTTCCAACATTTGGAAATTGTCCGCAACCACTTCTGTTACATAGACCCGTTGACCTTGTTGATTCTCATAATGGCGGGTCTGAATGCGACCCGTAATTCCAATCAAGGCACCTTTTTTAGCCCAGTTAGCTAAGTTTTCAGCTGGTTGACGCCAGATAACACAGTTAATGAAATCAGCTTCGCGCTCGCCATTTTGGTTTTTAAAGGTACGGTTCACAGCAAGCGTAAAAGTCGCCACTGCTACTTGGCTAGGGGTATAACGGAGTTCTGCATCTTTGGTCATGCGACCAACAAGCACTACATTATTAATCATAACTACCTTCTTTTTAAAAACTTAACTTAGGCGTCAAGTTTAACGATCATGTGACGAAGAATGTCGTTGTTGATTTTTGAGAGACGATCAAACTCATCAAGAGCTACAGCATCTTCAGACTCAACGTTTACGATGTGGTAAAGACCTTCACGGAAATCATTGATTTCATATGCAAGGCGACGTTTTTCCCAGTCTTTTGACTCAACGATAGTAGCACCGTTGTCAGTCAAGATAGAGTCAAAGCGTGATACCAAAGCGTTTTTAGCTTCTTCTTCAATGTTTGGACGAATAATATAAAGAATTTCGTATTTAGCCATTGATATTTTCCTCCTTTTGGACTAATGACCTGTACCCCTTCGGCACAGGTAAGTGAGGGATGCTCACAGGTCTCTATTATACCTTAAAAAAGGTCCAAAAGCAAGATTTTTTCATAAAAACTTCCAGCTTTCTAGGACAGTTATTTTTGCCTTAGTTCGACCTTCTTTGGTACAATAAAGCTATGCTAAATTTACAAGATTACGGAATAACCATGTGGGAAAAGGATAAGATTGCTGCGTTCAGGCGGACGCTTTTGCATTGGTACGACCAGGAAAAGCGTGATTTGCCTTGGCGACGAACGACCAACCCCTATCACATCTGGATTTCAGAGATCATGCTGCAACAAACCCAAGTGCAAACTGTGATTCCTTATTATGAACGCTTTTTAGACTGGTTTCCTCAGGTGGCTGACCTGGCCCATGCCCCCGAAGAAAAACTGCTCAAGGCCTGGGAGGGCCTGGGCTATTATTCGCGAGTCCGCAACATGCAAAAAGCCGCCCAGCAAATTATGGACGAACACCAGGGGCACTTCCCAAGTACCTACGAGGGCATTGCTAGCTTAAAAGGCATCGGCCCCTATACTGCGGGAGCAATTGCCAGTATTGCCTTTAATCTCCCAGAGCCAGCCGTTGACGGTAACGTCATGCGGGTGATGGCACGCTTGTTTGAAGTGGATTATGATATTGGCAATCCTAAAAATCGCAAGATTTTTCAGGCGATCATGGAAATCTTAATTGATCCAAAAAGACCTGGGGATTTCAACCAAGCCCTGATGGATCTGGGCACCGATATTGAGTCTGCGAAAAATCCTCGACCTGATGAAAGTCCCATTCGCTTTTTTAGCGCAGCCTATTTGCACGGCACCATGGATAAATACCCCATTAAGCTGCCCAAGAAAAAGCCACGACCCCTACACATTCAGGCCTTCATCATCCGTAACGAACAGGGACAGTTTTTACTAGAAAAAAATAATGCTGGTAGACTCTTAGGAGGCTTTTGGTCTTTTCCCATCGTTGAGACCAACCTAATCAGCAAGCAGCTCGATTTATTTGAGACGGATACTAACCACGTTCTTGAAACGATTTCTCAAAAGGCAGTTTTTCAGGATACCTATCAGCTAATGCCACAGTGGAGTGATGCGAGCTTTGGACCAGTCAAGCATACTTTTAGCCACCAAAAGTGGACCATCGAGCTTTTGGCAGGACACGTTAGTCAGCCAACGCTAAAGAGTGACCGGCAATTGGCCTGGGTAGCTCTAGCTGATTTTGACAACTATCCCTTTGCCACCCCGCAAAAGAAAATGGTCCAAGCCTACTTGAACCACCAAGAAAATGCCATAAAGTGAAGCTTAAACACTTCACTTTTTGTTTACCGTTAGGTTGATAAAAAGCTGGCAAGTTTGCTTTTAAAGCAGGCCTCAGCTTAAAAATAACACTATCAAAGTCCTTTAGACTAACTTTCTAAAGGCCCTCTTCTTCTCTGAGTATGAATCGAACAAAATCGGCTAAGCATCTAGCCTTCAAAACTTCAAGCACTCAAAAACCACACAGTAATTCTCACATCTTGATTGTTTTCAAGACAGAAAACCGCTGTGTGGTTTTATTTTGAAGCCCGTTTTTGCCCAGCCTCTTGAGATGAAAGACAAACCCTACTGAGTTTAGCTTTTTTACCCATTAACTTAATTCAGCGACAATGGCTTTGATTTGGTCTTTGGTGTGTACACCAGCGACTTGTTTGACCACTTCGCCGTCTTTTTTGAACATGAGTGTTGGGATGGACATGATGCCAAATTGCCTAGCAGTTTCTGGGTTTTCATCAACATCCATTTTAACAATTTTTAGCTGATCTTCGTCATACTCTCCAGCCAATTGCTCAAGAATGGGGGCTTGCATCAAACATGGACCACACCAGGTTGCCCAAAAATCAATTAACACAAGACCTTCTTTAGTTTCTGATTCAAATGTTTTGTCTGTAATAGCTTGTGCCATTTGCATTCTCCTTTACTATTTTATCGTATCCTTATTTTATGGGAAAATAGCCTATAAGGCAAATTTCTGCTACGGTATTTAGGCAACTAGCCTAGGTTAGCAATCGTGCAACCTGACCCACCGGCATTTTGAGGGGCATACCCAAAACTTTTAACATGCTTGTTGCGGCGCAGATATGTGATCACTCCCTCACGAATAACACCGGTGCCGATTCCATGAATAATATCGACTTGACTCATGTTGTTAACCAAGGCTTGGTCAATAAAGGCATCTAATGCCTGCATGGCCTCTTCGTAACGTTTGCCTCGCAAATCAAGGCGAGCCCGAGGTCCAGCTGATTGAGAAACTTTCTTGACAACAGACACTTGCTTCTTAGGTGCTTGTTTTTCTTGCTCTGGCTTAACCAGTTGAAATTCATCTTCAGTTAGGGTCATCTTTATCAGGCCGATCTGGGCCTCCCATTTATTATCCTTTAAGGCCTTAATCAAGGTCCCTCTTTGCCCATAAGCTGAGACGATGATATTATCCCCAAGCTGTGGGGCACGGGCCTTTTTGGCTTTTTTAAGCACCTTATTTTGACTCAAGTCTTGTTTAGGCACTAACTGTTTGAGCTGGCCTTTAGCCTCAATGATTTCATGTGGTTTTAATTGAGCCTTGGCATGCAGCTCCTTTAAAATCGCTTCGCTTTCTGATAGGGCCATATCGACAATTTCTTGTGCTTCGTCTCTAGCTTTTTGTAGTTCTTGGTCCCGTTCGTTGGCAAATTCCTTGTAGAGTTTTTTGAGTGCCCGGTTGAATTTGAGGTTCTCTTGTTCAACGCTTGTGATCCGCTCCAGCCGCTTGCGGCTCTCTTGAGTCTGGCTCTCAAGCTGTTCAATAATTCGATTAACATCGCTATCAGTACCTGTCATCTGCTCAGCTTCTTGAACAATTACTTCTGAAAGGCCTAAGCGCCTAGCAATCTCAAAGGCATTGGAGCGACCTGGTACGCCCTGCATAAAATGGTAGGTCGGTTTTAGCGTCTGGCTGTCAAATGCCATGCTGGCATTTTCTACGTGAGGCGTCTCAAGGCCATAAGCTTTTAATTCGGGATAATGGGTGGTCGCCATCGTTTTGATTTGTGTTAAGCGCAGCTGTTCTAAAATGGCCATGGCTAAGCTAGCCCCTTCTTGGGGATCGGTCCCTGCACCAAGCTCATCAAAAAGCACCAAGGAATCCTGGTTGGCCTTGTTTAGAATGGAAACGATATGCGTCATGTGGCTTGAAAAGGTTGATAGGCTTTGCTCAATAGATTGCTCATCTCCAATATCAGCAAAAATGCCGTTAAAAACGCTAACCACAGACCCTTGAGCTGCTAGTATCGGTAATCCCGACTGGGCCATGAGTTGGGCTAAACCTAGGGTTTTTAGCATGATGGTTTTACCACCTGTATTGGGGCCGGTAATGACGATGACGCTAAGATCCTGAGCAAAGTGAATATCATTAGGCACTGGTTTTTTTAACAAGGGATGACGAACAGCATATAATTGGATGGTTTTTGTCTGACTGATCGTAGGTAGACTGGCCTCGTGCTCAGCCATGTAGAGATACTTGCCCCGGACAAAGTCCAGATGTCCCAAGAGCCAAGCATTATTTGCAAGAACAGAGCTGTGCGGCCGTAGCATGTCTGATAAGTGGTGGAGGATCTGCATGATCTCATAGCGTTCATCAGCCTGCAACTGGGTTAATTCTTCATTTAGTTGAACCAGAGCCCGAGGTTCAATATAGATGGTATTGCCTGAGGCGGAAATATCGTGCACCACACCGGCAATACGGTTACGAAAGGTGTTTTTAACTGGTAAAACACTACGGCCATTTCGACTAGCTACTAGGCTTTCAGAAAGGTAATCACGATGCTTTTTAACCATTTCCTGCAGCAACTGCCGGCTCTGCTGCTCATTTTTTGTAATCTGACGGCGAATCCGCTCTAGTTCTGGACTGGCAAAATTTTCCACAAAACCAGCTTCATTAATGGCCTGTAAGCTACCTTGGAGGTTAGGTATGGTCTCAAGGTTTTCAAAGAGCCGATCTAGTGCCTTGAGCTGCACATTTTCGAGCTGTTGGTAAAAACGCACAGCTTGTGCTGAAGCTAACAGGATCTGTTTTAGGTCTAAGAGTTCCTCGGTATTGAGATCAGCGCCTAGCTTCAGCCGCTTCACAGCTTGGCTAACATCGCTTAGCTGACCCAGTCCAAACTGATGATAGTCACTAAAAATCGCCTGCATATCGGCGATTTCAGCAAAGAAATGCCTGATCTTTTCTACTCGGTACTCAGGCTCAAGCTCCCACAGTTCCTTTTGCCCTGCTTCTGTTTGCAGGTAAGGTTGAAACTGTGCCTTAACCTTGGCAAATTCCAACTGTTCTAAAATTTTTCTTTCCATACTGCACATTATACCTTTTTTTTCTGACTTGTTTCCTTATTGTGAGATAAAAAAGAGTGAGAGAGGACTCAAGACTGCTTTTTGAGTTCTCCTCACTTTCTAGCTAGATGCACGAGACTAACTGACAAAGGACTAGCTGTGTGGACCACCTCAGGCCTTCTTCGTGGCAATTATGCACCGCTTCAGCTAAGTCAGAGCTTCATTTCCCGTGACGTGATAAGGTCTGCCTGGCTTGATTTCCTCAACGCTTAGCTGCTGTTTTAGATAATGTTTGTTATCCACCATTTTTCCAACAAAGCTGTCATTAGGGGGCACTTATCAATCAAAAAGCGCGCCAGGAACTGCTGATGGAAGAGATTTTGAATTCTAGGCAAAGGAAGCGTTGCTAAAACAGATAGCACCATGCTCATGAACATCATCGAAACAAAGACACTGAGTAGTCCTGCTAGAAGGGCTGTTTTTGGGTTATCAAAGCGATGCACCGGCGCTAAATGTAAGACAAGGCCAAGCAAGCGAAGCAGAGCATAAGCCAGACAAAAAATCCCGACAAAAGCAACCCCAGCATAGTAGACCTTATCTAGATCAAAGAGACTGACTGACTTAAAAAAAGCCATTTGGGTCCCTTGCGCAGGGTTCACATAGGGTACCCAAAGCGCAATTTTTTGTGCTAAGTCTTGATAAAAATGCTTAGCGATAAATAAGCAAATCAGGGCCCCTAAGAAATAGAAGCCTTGTAAAATCAGACCTCGACTATAACCAAGGTAAAACTGCCAGGCCATAATCAGGATAATTATTAAGGACAACATGATTACTCCTTATCCTCATTTGATTGCTTGGCTTTTTCTTGCAGCCCAATCACTGTTTTTTCTCTTAGTTCAGTGACTTCTTTTTCTAACGTTTCAAAAGCAATTTCACGATTTAATTGTACCGATAAGGTATTAATCGCCATTAATATAGCAATGGTTTCATCATCAGCCGCAGGGAGTTTTGCTTTAATAGCTTCATATTTCTCCCTTGCAACAGCTTCAACTTCTTCCATAAAAAGATTATCTTTGTCAGTCGTTAGGGTTAAGGTCTTTTCACCAAAGGTAAATTTATAACGGTTTTTACTATTCATAAGGACACCTCACCTAGCATTATACCTTAAATGAGAACTTTCGTAAAATAGGTAAGCTGTTAAGCTGCTTTTTTCATCCCAGCTTATCTGGAGCTACTTTAGATCAAAGAGCTAAGATTATTTGTCACCCAAATTTTATATGCCGAGGTCTGTTTGATAAGGCCATACTGACTTAGACATCATTTGGCTGAGCACTTGTTGGCAGATAACTTGGCTCAGCCAGCTTAGCCGATTGCATTAAGAAATGAAAAATCTCAAATGAACAGCCCTGAATGACTAAATAGCGGGCTGACTTTTACTCAGGAGGATGGCAGCTTTAAGCTATTTTTGGCCTCTAGTCCTGAATGTTTTCATCTGAAGATGGAAACAAAGAAATGCTTATCTCTTTGTTACTCTTTTTAATGACTAACTTTTGCCTTAGCTTTTTAAAACCGGACTTCCCCAAGAAAGAAATTTTGTGGTAAAATAAGCTTTATGAACACATCTGTTATCACCTGTTCGCCCAAAGAACTAAAAAGGCTTAGGCAGCAGCTAGAAGGTTATTTAATCGCAAACGCTAGCCCCTATGTCGCCTTTGCCGCAAAATATCAAGCGGCCACGATTACTGCCTATACTTCTGGCAAGGTTGTGATTCAGGGCAAAACCACAGCCCAAATTGCCGCCGATTTGGGACTAAGTGCTAAAACCACAAGGACGGCTTCGTCTTCACTGGCAAGAACTTTTGACCAAGCCTGCCCACTGATTGGCAGCGATGAGGTTGGCAATGGCTCTTATTTTGGTGGGATTGCTGTGGTTGCAAGCTACGTCACTCCAACGGACCAAGCCTGGCTAAAGGAGATTGGCGTTGATGATTCCAAGAATCTCAATGACCAGCGCATCCAGCAGCTAGCTCCTCTATTAGAAGCAAGGATTCCGCATCAGGCTCTCTTATTATCCCCCAAAAAGTACAATCAATTGGTCGGAAAGGACAAGCCCTATAATGCTGTTTCCATCAAGGTAGCCTTACACAATCAGGCGATTTACTTGTTACTGAATAAGGGCTACACGCCGCAAAAGATTGTCATTGATGCTTTTACGTCGCAAAAGAACTACGAAAAGCATCTACGAGGTGAGAAAAATCATTTTCCCAATGCCTTAACCTTTATGGAAAAGGCAGAAAGTCAAGTACTAGCCGTTGCGGTCAGCTCGATTATCGCCCGCAACCTCTTTCTTGCTAATCTCAAACAATTAAGCGAGGAGCTCGGTTATCAGTTGCCTAGTGGCGCAGGCAAAGCCTCTGATCAGGTAGCTGCCGACCTACTGCGCGCCTATGGGATGGAAGCTTTGACCTACAGCGCCAAACAACACTTTGCCAACACCCGCAAAGCCCAACAATTAAGCAAATCATTTGATTAAACTAAAGGAGCACTATGAAAAACTTCATTAAAGAATGGGGATTCTTTATCCTCTTTGTTCTCATCTTAGGCCTCTCTCGCCTTTTTATCTGGCAACCTGTACGGGTGGATGGCCATTCTATGGACCCAACACTGGCTCATAACGAACGTTTAATTGTCATTAAACATGCTAAGATCGACCATTTTGATATTGTCGTCGCTAAAGAAGAAGAGCAGGGGCAAACTAAAGAAATCGTCAAGCGCGTGATTGGTTTACCTGGTGATACTATCACCTACAAAAACGACACTCTCTACCTCAATCATAAAAAAGTGCACGAACCTTACCTTGATCGCTTTAAAAAAGCCTTTAATAAAGATAAACTAGCCAGCACTTACGAATACAGTTCCCTCTTTCAAGAGTTAGCAGCTAATTCCAACGCCTTTACCACTGATAATCAAGGGCGCACTGAATTCACTGTGCATGTACCAAAAGGCGAATACTTCTTACTTGGTGATGACCGCATTGTCTCACGCGACAGTCGCGAAGTCGGTACTTTTAAAAAAGCTAACTTTGTTGGCGAAGTCAAGCTCCGGTACTGGCCGCTCCCTTCTTTTAAACTATTCCCTTAACCCCTAAGGCCTGCTGCTTAGCAGGTCTTAAACTATCTTCATTAGAAAGGTCTACCTATGGATTATTATTTTACCGGTACTGTTGAGCGAATTATCTTCGAAAATGCCAGTAACTTCTTCAAAATCCTTTTGCTAGAGCTTACCGACACTGATAGTGATTTTGCTGAGGCTGAGATCATCATTAAAGGCACCATGGCCGACATCATCGAAGGAGACGAGTACACCTTTTGGGGGCCGCTCATCCAACATCCTAAGTACGGGCAACAAGTGGCCTTGAGTCGGTATGAAAAAGCCAAGCCCAGTGCTCAAGGCCTGGTTACCTACTTTGCCAGCAAACATTTTAAAGGTATTGGTCAAAAAACGGCTGAGAAGATTATTGCCCTTTATGGGAGCGATCCGATTGATAAAATCCTAAAGGACCCAAGCAAATTAGAAGCTATTTCTGGCCTTTCTAAGGCCAATCGCGAAGCTTTTTTAACTAAATTACGCATAAATTATGGCACCGAGCAGATTATCGCTGGACTGATTGAGCTTGGCGTCACCAACCGTCAAGCTTTTGACATTTATGATCACTACAAAGAAGAAGCCATTGAGCGCGTGACCAGCAACCCCTATGGCTTAGTTGAAGAGGTACCAGGCATTGGCTTTAAACTGGCTGATCAATTGGCTAAGTCCTTAGGAATTGCTAGTGATGCACCACAGCGGCTGCGCGCAGCCTTGTTACATACCCTATTAGAACGCTCACTTACACAAGGCAATACCTATATTGAAGCCCGCGATCTGCTCGAATACACGATTATCCTATTAGAGGAAGCAAGACCCATTGAATGTCAACCTGAAGCTGTTGCTTCTGCTTTGAACGAATTAATCCAGGAAGAAAAGGTCTATAACCGCGAGACAAGAATTTTTGATGCCAGTTTATTTTATGCCGAAGAAGGGATCAAAAACCACATCAAACGCTTACTGACCACGCCTTTAGACACAAGCTTTAGCCAGGACCAATTATCCAAGGCTATTGAGCATGTGCAAACCACTAATCACTTGGTCTATGACCAAGTCCAAAAAAACGCCTTGCTGCAGGCTCTTAACAGCAAAGTCTTTATCTTAACAGGCGGTCCTGGTACCGGCAAGACCACAGTCATTAAAGGCTTGTTGGAAGCCTATGCGCATCTGCATGACTTAGACCTTCACCAAAAGGATTTGCCCATCATCCTAGCTGCGCCTACTGGCCGGGCTGCGCGGCGGATGAATGAGCTAACGGGCCTTGCAAGTGCCACGATTCACCGCCACCTAGGCCTCAATGGTGACAATGACTACCAGGCACTTGATGAGTATTTGGACTGTGACCTACTAATCGTGGATGAATTTTCCATGGTGGATACCTGGTTGGCCAATCAACTGCTCGCTGCGGTCGCGTCAAACACCCAGGTCATTATCGTGGGCGATAGTGACCAACTGCCCTCGGTCGGACCAGGTCAAGTCCTAGCTGACCTCCTGCAGGTGCCAGCCATACCTCAGCTGGCTTTGCAGAAGATTTTCCGGCAGTCCGCTGACTCGACTATCGTTGAGCTGGCTAACCACATGCGCCAAGGTCACCTGCCCGGCGATTTCACCGCTAAAAAAGCGGATCGTTCCTACTTTGAGGCCCAAGCCGCCCACATCCCTGAGATGGTTACTAAGATTGTCAGCGCAGCCCTTAAAAGCGGGATTCCAGCTGAAGAAATCCAGCTCTTGGCCCCTAATTACAAGGGGTTAGCTGGGATCAATAACCTAAACAGTCTGTTACAAGAGCTGATTAATCCTTATGTTGCTGGTGATCAATTTACCTTTAATGATTTGACTTTTCGTAAAGGAGACAAGGTCCTTCATTTGGTTAATGACGCTCAGGCCAATGTTTTTAATGGCGATATTGGCTATATCACCGACCTTATTCCCGGCAAATACACCGAATCCAAGCAAGACGAATTGGTGCTGACTTTTGAGGGAGCCGAGCTAACCTACCCTCGGTCTGAGTGGCTGAAAATCACACTTGCTTACGCCATGAGCATTCACAAGGCCCAAGGAAGCGAATTTCAGGTGGTTATTCTGCCGATCACCCGCCAGAGCGGTCGGCTCTTGCAGCGCAATTTGATTTATACAGCAGTGACGCGCTCTAAAAGCAAGTTAATTCTGCTTGGTGAGTATCAAGCCTTTGCTTACGCAGTTAGTAAGGAAGGTGATAAGCGGCAAACTTATCTGGTTGAGCGTTTTCAGGCCCTAAAGGACCAAGAAGCAGCAAAGCCACAAGCTAAAAAAGGGACACCTAGGGAGCAAGCAAGCTCTCAGCAGCGCCCATTTGCCAAAGAAAGCCAAGACTACCGCCTCACCAGTGATAATCTGATGACGATTGATCCGATGATTGGGCTTACGGACGAAGATATTTTAAGTTTTTTTGAAAAAATATCAAATTGACTCCAATTTTAATGCGGACTATGTTATACTATTGTTGTATTATTACCATCAAACAATAATCGGAGGTTATTATGATTTCATACGAAAAAGTTCGCCAGTCGTTTCGCTCTCTAAATCTGGTTATTATTACCCTTGAGAGCATTTTTACGGCTTTGACCTTTTTGGGATTGATTTCCATCATTTTCTTAAAAACGAGTGGCGAGCTTGACACCAGTCAGATGAGCGCTGAGCAGGTCGCAGCCATCCAACAAAGCACGAGTCCCTTTACTATTTTTATTACAGTTGTGTCCTTGGCCTTGATGATTGCCATTATTGTTTTTGCGGCTCGCAACCTATCACGTCTCAAGAAAAATAGTGAGCTCATTTACCTGCCCTATTACCTTGGTTTTGGCCTGGTAGCTATTAATCTTATTTCAACGCTGGCTTCTGGACAAGCATTTAAACCAGCAGCTTTGATTGGCTATCTCATCCAATTGGCCTTTGTCGCGCTCTATTATTTTTCTTACAGCAAAGCCAAGACTCTAAATCATAAACCAGAACAAGCCTCAGAAGCTTAATCCTAAAAGAGCTGCCTTAGAAAAAGGACAGCTCTTCTTCAATCTTAGCTCTAAGACTAAAGGATACCTACGTTTGTCGGGTATCCTTTTTATAATTCCAATCGGATTGCTTCTATCGCCTCTTCGAGATTAGTGATGGTCACCCCGAGCAAACGGATACCTTTTTTAGTTTCATCAAGGCTTTGGTAAATGGCTTGCGCGACTTGTTCAATTTTATCTGTGTCTTGGGTGCTCTCTTCTAGTGTTATGCGCTTGGTTAGCGTGGAAAAATCACCATAGCGAACCTTTAGGACAATCGTCTTTCCCCGCTTATGCTGCTCTTTTAAGACTGCTGCAACCTTATTGGCATTTTTGCTGATCTCTAAGGCAATATCAGCATCAGCATACAAAAGCTTACCATAGGTCCGCTCACTACCGATTGACTTTCGAATCCGATTGGGCTTGACCTGAGCGTAACTGATGCCTCGCGCCTTTCGATAAAGATCAAAGCCAAAACGCCCAAAGCGATCTATTAGTGTTGTCTCAGGAATTGCAAGTAAATCCTTACCCGTATAAACACCCATTTCATGCAATTTTGCCACTGATTTTTGCCCGACTCCATGAAACTTTTCAATGGGGAGCTTACTTAGAAAGGGCAGAGCATCTTCTGGTAAAATCAGGGTCAAGCCATGTGGTTTATCATAATCACTAGCTAATTTGGCCAGAAATTTATTATAGGAAACGCCGGCTGAACAGGTCAAGCCAAGTTCCTCCCAAATCGCCACCTGAATCAGCTTTGCTATTTTAATAGCTGATTTTAGCCCTAGTTTATTCTCAGTAACATCCAAGTAAGCTTCATCAATGGATACAGGCTCCACCAGATCAGTATAGCGTTTGAAAATCGCTCTTACTTGCAAACCTACAGCGCGGTACTTGTCATAATTCCCGGAAATAAAGGTAGCCTGCGGACAACGTTCAAAGGCTTCTTTTGAGCTCATAGCAGAGTGAATGCCATATTTTCGAGCTTCATAATTGCAGGTTGACACGACCCCGCGCCCGCCGCTTTCACGTGGATCACGACCGATAATCAAGGGATGCCCTTTTAAGGCTGGCTGATCGCGTTCTTCAACAGAGGCAAAAAAGGCATCCATATCAATATGGATAATCTTGCGTGATGTGTCATTTAATAATGGAAATACTAACATACCAGCCTCCCTCTCTCTATTATTATACCCTTTTAACACAGCATGGCCAAGAAAGGATCTTATGATACAGTTCACATCTGTTTTAAAAGTCTGTAATATAAAAGAATCTCATGCTTGTCAAGAAATATGCTTGGGAAAACGCTTTACCTGTGATACACTATAGGTGTAATGACAACAGATGGTCTTGTTACCACCAATATAAGGAGAGAGATTATGGCAACTGTAAAAACAAACACAGATGTTTTTGAGAAAGCTTGGGAAGGCTTCAAGGGTACTGACTGGAAAGAAAGAGCTAGCGTTTCACGCTTTGTGCAAGCTAACTACACCCCTTATGATGGCGATGAAAGTTTCCTTGCCGGTCCTACACAACGTTCCTTAAACATCAAAAAAATTATCGAAGATACTAAAGCCCAATATGAAGCCAGCCGCTTCCCTTATGATACACGGCCAACTTCTATTGCTGACATCCCAGCAGGCTACATTGACAAAGAAAATGAGCTAATCTACGGTATCCAAAATGATGAACTGTTCAAATTGAACTTCATGCCAAAAGGTGGGATCCGGATGGCAGAAACAACACTTAAAGAAAATGGTTATGAGCCAGACCAAGATGTGCACGAAATCTTCACCAAATATGTAACCACTGTTAATGATGGTATTTTCCGTGCCTACACCTCAAATATTCGTCGTGCTCGCCACGCTCATACGGTAACCGGTCTACCAGATGCTTACTCGCGGGGCCGTATTATTGGTGTATATGCGCGTCTTGCCCTTTACGGTGCAGACTACTTGATGCAAGAAAAGGTCAACGACTGGAATGCGATTACTGAAATTGATGAAGAATCCATTCGCTTGCGTGAAGAAATCAACCTCCAATACCAAGCTCTTGGTGAAGTCGCAAAACTTGGTGATTTATATGGCTTTGACGTACGTAGACCAGCTGAAAACGTCAAAGAAGCTATCCAATGGGTCAACATTGCCTTTATGGCTGTTTGTCGCGTGATTAATGGCGCTGCAACTTCCCTTGGTCGGGTGCCAATCGTCCTTGATATCTTCGCTGAACGTGACCTTGCCCGCGGCACCTTCACAGAATCAGAAATCCAAGAATTTGTTGATGATTTCGTCCTTAAATTACGGACAGTGAAATTTGCACGGACCAAAGCTTATGATGAACTCTACTCTGGTGACCCAACCTTTATCACCACTTCTATGGCTGGTATGGGAAATGATGGCCGCCACCGTGTTACCAAGATGGACTACCGTTTCTTAAACACCCTTGATAACATTGGTAACGCACCAGAACCAAACTTAACCGTCCTTTGGACTGATAAATTACCATATGCCTTCCGCCGTTATTGTATGACTATGAGTCACAAACACTCTTCTATCCAGTACGAAGGGGTAACCACAATGGCTAAAGACGGCTATGGCGAAATGTCTTGTATTTCATGTTGTGTGTCACCACTTGATCCTGAAAACGAAGAACAACGCCACAACATTCAATACTTTGGTGCTCGGGTAAATGTGCTTAAGGCTCTACTTACAGGTCTTAATGGGGGTTATGACGATGTTCATAAAGACTATAAAGTCTTTGATATTGAACCTGTCACTGATGAGATTCTTGATTTTGACACTGTTAAAGCTAACTTTGAAAAATCGCTTGATTGGTTGACTGATACTTATGTAGATGCCTTAAATATCATTCACTATATGACTGATAAATACAACTACGAAGCTGTCCAAATGGCCTTTTTGCCATCACAACAACGAGCAAACATGGGCTTTGGTATCTGTGGTTTTGCAAACACTGTTGATACCCTCTCAGCGATTAAATACGCTACTGTTAAACCAATCCGTGATGAAGATGGCTATATCTATGACTACGAAACCACAGGTGACTTCCCTCGGTGGGGTGAAGATGACCCTCGTTCAAATGAATTGGCTGAATGGTTAATCGAAGCTTACACGAATCGTCTTCGTAGCCACAAACTCTACAAGAATGCTGAAGCAACCGTTTCACTGCTTACCATTACTTCTAATGTCGCTTATTCTAAACAAACTGGTAACTCACCTGTTCACAAAGGTGTCTTCCTTAACGAAGATGGTACAACCAACTTATCTAAACTTGAATTCTTCTCACCAGGGGCAAACCCTTCCAACAAGGCACGTGGTGGTTGGTTACAAAACCTCAATTCCCTTGCTAGTCTTGACTTTGGCTATGCTGCAGATGGTATTTCCTTAACCACCCAAGTTTCTCCTCGTGCTTTAGGTAAAACCTTTGATGAACAAGTAGATAACTTGGTAACAATCCTTGATGGTTACTTTGAAAATGGTGGTCAACACGTCAACCTCAATGTCATGGACCTTAAAGATGTTTATGACAAGATCATGAACGGCGAAGACGTTATCGTACGTATCTCTGGTTACTGTGTCAACACTAAATACCTCACTCCTGAACAAAAAACCGAATTAACACACCGCGTCTTCCACGAAGTCCTTTCTATGGATGATAGCGCACAAGCTCTTACAGGTAAATAACATCTTAGGAGGCTGTGGACATTTGTCCCAGCCTCTACCTTTTCCTTTAATATTAAAATATGAAAGTTAAACAAACACGTAATACACTGGCACCAGTCTATCTTGATGCCCTGCGCCTGCGCCAGCAAGTTTTCGTCAAAGAACAAGGCGTTCCCCTAGCACTAGAAATCGATGACCAAGAAGCGCTCTGTCTGCATTTTGTCCTCTACGATGATCTAGATCAACCACTAGCAACCTGCCGGATTCTCCCAGATCCAGAAGGGGAAAAGGTCATACTCCAGCGGTTTGCCGTTGCTAAAGCCTATCGTAGACAGGGATTAGGTCACTACTTGCTGCAAAAGGTGATTGACTATTGCAAAGCGCAAGCTATGAGGCAAATGACGTTACACGCTCAGCTAACGGCACAAGCATTTTATGCCAACTTTGGCTTTTTGCCTCAAGGGGAGCCTTTTTTTGAAGCAGGTATTGAGCATCTTACTATGACAAAAGTCCTCTAAAAGGGGCTGCTAGCATAGCACTCCATCATTTGATTTTAAAAACTGCCATCACACAACAACCAAGCAAAGAGGCTAAAACAAGATCATTTTAAGTTTAGCAAATCTTGAACTTTCACTTCTATAGCTTGAAAAGCTTAAGAAAAAGCACACAAGGTCGTTTTCCACCAATAGGAATCCGCCTTTGTGTGCTTTTGATAATTACGCTTGGTTTTGCCCAGCTACTTTTAAAGCAACGCTTTTGTAATCGCCGCCATCAGCAAGTCACGATCCTTGGCCCATTGCCTACGATCATCGCCATAGTAGGTCCGATTCGTCAAAAAGATAGCTGCCTGACCTGTTTGATTGAGCATGATAAAAGGCCCCGTATAACCAGTATGATCTAGCCATTGCCCCGAAAGTCGCCAAGCAAGTGAACGTGGCCGATCTCCTTGACTATTATAGTCTTGAAAGAGCTGATCCCAAAAAGTAGAAGCTTGGTAGGCCGCGACAAATTTTTCCAAATCCAAAAGAGTCGAAAACAACCCAGCTGAGCCCGTATCTATCCCCAAAACCTTAGCCTTAGGATCATGGACATAACCATCTGATATGCCTTGCACCGTTGGGACTGCTGCTAAACGTGGACCAAAACTGGTCTGGGTCATCCCAAAGGGAGTAAAGATGTTTTGAGCAAAAAGCTGAGCTAAATCCTGCTCAAAAAGGTATTCCAGCATAAAGCCCAGCAGAACAAAATTAACATCAGTATAGTGAAAACTATGGTCACCAGTCACCCGCAACTGATTCATGGCCGCACGTAATTCCTTGGCAGACAAAGTATCCCGATGCAAAATAAAAGGATCCAAGCCAGAAGTATGCGTCAGCAATTGACGAATCGTTACACTAGAATCATGAAAAGCCGGGTAATAAGCCGTCAAGGGCACATCCAGCTCAAGACGTCCCGCAGCATAAAGCTGGATACATAGTGTCCCCACACCAAGAACTTTGGAGACGCTAGCTAAATCATAGAGGGCATCCTTATCCAAGGGCTCTTGGCCATCACGCGTACCAAAAGAATACTCCTGCCAGCGTTGCTGACGAAAAAGGGCTAAATTAGCCCCTGGGTATTTCTTTTGCTGAATGTGCTTCGTGATAAGTGTTATAAGTTCTTGGGTCATTTGACTAACCAAATTTCAATAAGGTTGGGATCAGAAACAACCAAGACCCGCTCCTTCTTATCTAAATAGACCGTAAGCCCTTTGGCTTCAAAATCAGCTTTGACAGCAACCAGGTCGGTTGCTTGAGGAACATTTAATTCTAATATTTCTAAATCCCATGTCATTGTTGGTTCAATGGCCAAATCAGGTCCTTGAGCAGGCACAAAATCCAAAGCAATAGGAAATTGGTCTGCAAAAAGCTTTTGGTAAAAGATCAGACAGGCTTGCTGATCAAGGACATTTAAAGTAATTTGTTCAAAGCTAAAATCATTTAGGCCTTTAAAATCAGGGTCTTGTGTAAACTGAGGAGCATCAACTTCATGTAAGGTTTTAAGATCCTCTTCGGCATGCAGGATAAAACGATCTCCCTCAGGCGATAAGACTTCAATGGCATAGCCCTTGTGGCCTTGGTAAACCGTCCTTGCTAGCTGACGTGTGATTAACTGTTCAATGCCTTTGGTATCACGGGTTTTAATGGTAATAGTATTGACTTTCTTTTTTCCATTTACCGCGCGGGTTCGAAAGGCTGGCGATTCTTCAATGATAAACCGTTCTTTACCATCACCATAAGAGGTGAAAATGGCAATAGCATTTTCTTCAGATACTAGCTTTAAACCTAAGGCCTTTTGGTAGAACTCGATATTTTTTTCTCGATCATTAACACGCAATACCGGGGTATTGAAGACAAGATTTTTTAATAAAGCCATGTTTTCCTCCTAATTCTCTGTTATTATAGCTAATAAATCGCATTTTGACAAGAATTATTGCGTTATAAACAGGATTGACCACTTAAGATTTTTTTTGTAAACTAGATGCTATGAATGAAATGCTCATCTTACGATTAATTCAAGTTTTGCTGATCATGGCAATCCTTTATATCAGTTATACCCTTTATCACCATTTAACCGTGCACAAGATCAATCCTTTTAACCGGTTTATGACCGGTTTTTTGGTTGGTCTTTTGACAGATGCCCTAGATACACTAGGGATAGGTTCCTTTGCTACCACTACGACCCTCTTTAAAGTAACTAAGCTAGTTGATGATGACAGCAAATTGCCCGGAAGTATGACGGCCGCGCATGCCATTCCTGTCCTAGTCCAATCCTTGTGCTTCATTTTTGTAGTTAAAGTGGAAGTGGTGACCCTAGTTAGTATGGCTGCTGCCGCTTTTTTAGGGGCCTTTTGGGGAACAAAAATCACCAAAAATTGGCATACCCCAACAGTCCAAGGAATCCTTGGCGGCCTGCTCATCCTGGCTTCACTAATTATGATTTTTCGCATGGTCTTAAATCCTGGTGCTGATATTAATCACTCTCAGCACGGCTTACACGGCATCTGGCTCTTGGTAGGAATCATCTTTAATTTTACGATTGGTGTTTTAATGACCATGGGGCTTGGTAACTATGCGCCTGAGCTGATTTTCTTCTCACTCATGGGTCTTAGTCCAGCAGTAGCCATGCCTGTAATGATGCTTGATGCCGCCATGATTATGACTGCTTCTAGCCGTCAATTCATCAAAATGGATCGAATTTCTTGGAATGGCTTTGCAGGTATGGTTGTCGGTGGGGTCTTAGGAGTATTACTCGCTGTTTTCTTCTTAACCAACCTTGACATTGACAGCTTAAAAGTATTAGTGGTCATTATTGTTATGTTTACCGGTGCGATGTTGCTGCGCTCTTTTGTCATCTCTAGCCTAGCACAGCAAAAAAATATGTAACCAAAAAACCAGCCCACTCACAACAGCAAGACAAAGCCGCTTAGCACCAGCCTTGAACCTACAGACAAATCATTTAAAAACGCCAAGAAAGCTCATTACAATCAGCTCTTCTTGGCGTTTTTAACTCCTGCCATTAATAGCATCCGCAAAAAAAGGCCCCGCTGGGCCAATTCATAAACTCTTAAAAGCCTGGTGGGCTTCTTAGTGCAGGTAAAGATATTTAAATAAAGCAACAGCAACGATGGCAGCTAAAATTGGCGCAAGGACAGGCACCCAGGCATACCACCATTTCGAATCTGCTTTTGCCTGACCAAGTACTGATTTAGGCAAGAAATGGTGAACAAGCCGTGGTCCAAGGTCACGAGCTGGATTCAAACCAGGACCTGTCGGCCCACCAAGTGAAGCCACTAAAGTCATCACTAAGAAACCTATACCTAAGTGAGCCACTGCTAGTGATCCTGTAACATAAGGTGAAATCTGTGTAGCAGCGGTGGTTTGATCATAACCTGCCTCCACCAACTTACCTACCAGCTCAACACCAAAATAATTCTTCGTCAAGGCCAAAGCCCCAAAGAACAGGACAAATGAGCCAACAAACTCATTTAAAAAGCCATTAAGATAGGATGCTTTGCGGCTAGCTTTGGTTCCATCATCAACTGCTGCAATAGTTGAAAATGATCCCAGAATGTGGTTAGGATTTTCAGTTTTAGCAAAGTAGGGTTGATAGACAGTGACCACCACGATTTGACCAAAAATAGCACCTAACACTTGTGCAATGATATAAGGTAAAACATGCGCCCATGGAAAAAGACCAGATACAGCTAAACCAAGGGTAAATGCTGGGTTAATATGGTTTCCTGATACATTCCCAAACATAAGAGCAGGCATCATCACCCCAAAGCCATAACCTAAAGCAATAATGACCCAGCCAGCTTTGTGGCCTTTTGTACCTTTTAAATCAACATTTGCTACAGCACCATTCCCCAAAATAATCAAAAAGGCTGTCGCAATAAACTCCGTAATGTATTTCACAGTCCAAGTAATTTCAATCAATCCTTGTTCCTCCAATAATTTTTGTGTTAAACACATGTACCATTCTATCAAGGAAGTGACATATAGTAAAGCTTATTAAAAATTAAAATCGCCTTCTCTCAAAAGCACAAGACTCATTTTCACCATAAAAAAGAACGCAACCTGGACTGGTCCCAAAAAGTTGGACGAAAAATCTAACTTTTTGGAGTGGAGTCCAATGCCGCATTTTTTAGTCTGAGCTAGATGGTTTTTGTTTTATCACGAACGACTAGCATATCAACCTTGGCATGGCGCAAAAGGTATTCAGATGTTGAGCCAATGATTAAGCGTTCAAAGGTATTTAGACCTGTTGCTCCTACCATGATTAGATCAACTTCTTCTTTTAGAGGAATATCTTTAGCAAGCAAGGTCTTTGGATTCCCAATTTCAATAATTTTCTTAATATTGATCAATCCTTTTAATTTTGCCTGATTTTCAAAATAAGCCAAAACATCCGCTGACTCTTGCTCTTGGCGGTCAAAGACATAATCACTGACCGCTCCGCCTTCATTTTGATAGGCGTGCACATCAATAATATGCGTCAAAAGTAAACACGCCTGATTTCTTAGTGCCACATTGATAGCTTTTTCTACGGCCAGTTCCGATTCATAAGAACCATCAATGGCGACCATGATCCGTTGATAATGTTGGGTCATCCTTAGCCTCCTTTATAAATCATTTAGACTGTTACGTCTGAATGTGCGTTTGTTTTTAAAAAATACATTAAAGTACATATTACCGGAATCACTGCTGCTAAGCAAAAGAGATAGCGAAATGATGTTACACCTGTTCCAAGAAAAGCATCCTTAATCAAACCAAGAATGTAAGGTCCAGCCCCTAAACCAAGATCAAGACCAATCATATAGGTTGACATGGCTGTGTTAAAACGGTGCTCTTCAACTCCTCTGATAGAAGCTGCTTGACCACAAGACATAAAGGTTCCATAGCCAAAGCCAATTAAGGCGCCAGATAACAGGTAAGTAAAGCCATCTACAGCACTGCCTAGGAGAACAAGCCCACCAGCTAGGAAGAGATAAGATGGGTAAAGGACCCATTTTTCCCCTTTAGCATCCATTAAACGCCCCATTGCAGGTCGCGTCACAGTAATGACTAAGGCATAGACAATAAAGAAATAGGCTCCGACACTGGTTAATTGAATTTGTGTGGTGTAAAGTTTTTGAAAACCTAGCACTGATGCATAGGCAATCCCCATCATAAAGGCAATCGCAGTGATAAATAATGCCTTTTTTTCGATAAAACTATCAACTGTCCAGGATTTGGTCTTAGCTAATTGCTCTTGATTTAGCACGATATTGCGGACAGGGAAGATAAAGGCTCCCAAAACCACAATAGCAATCAATAGACTACATAAGACAATGACCATTTTAAAATTAATATGGAGATTATCCAACATAAAAGTCCCAACAAAGGGCCCAATGGCTGCCGCTAAACTGGTGGATAATCCATAAAAATTAATCCCTTCTCCGCGTTTTTGTGCTGGAATATAAGCAGTTACGATGGTGTTCGTTGCCGTTGAGACCACTCCGTAACCAAAGCCATTTAAAAACCGAACCAAATACATAATGCCAATACTTGGCATAAAAAAATAAGCCAAAGTTGTCAAAAGGTAAAAAATAGCACCCCCTCGCAAGACTAATTGACGCCCAAAAACTTCGAGCTGTTTGCCAAAAATCAAACGTGCAAGCAAAGTCCCTAAAATATAGATGCCTGTAGCTAGACCGGCCTGACTAGTACTAGCCCCTAATTCCTTGGTCGCAATAAAAGCAATGATAACAGTAAAGAGGTAATACACCATGTAAACAATAAAGTTTAAGAGGGTAATGGCAACAAAATGTTTGTTAAATAGTTTTTCTTCCACTGAAATAAGAACTCCCTTTTCAATTTTATTTTCATTTTTATTTTCAAAAACATTTTACAAAAATTTGAGAAGTTCCGATATTTCAATGGTATAATAGATGTGCTAGTATCAGATCACGTTAGCAAATGTTAAGCAGGTCTGCTAAATCGAAACATTGGGAGAAGAGAGTGAATCATCAGATTTTACAAGATTACATCAACAGACACGACTTTCCAATTATTGAAAAAGCCTATCATAAATATTTAACATTTGAAAGCCTAGAAGAAGATTACACCTATATTCTCAAAGATGGGATTGTCAAACAAAGTGTCCTCTCTAAATACGGGACGGAATTTAATTTACGCTATGTCACTGGCTTAGAGATTACTTCGATTCTCAATACGCATTATTCCCAAAACATGGGTGAGCCATATAATGTGCGCATTGAATCGCAGACAGCCCATTTTTATAAGGTGCGGCGGGCCCAATTTCTAAACGATATTGAGCATGATTTGGAGCTCCAAGGCTATGTTAAAGATTTTTACCATAGTCGACTGGAAAAATCTATGAAAAAAATGCAATGCATGTTAACCAATGGACGGATCGGAGCCATTGCTACCCAACTCTATGATCTCAGCAAGATGTTTGGCGAACAAAAAAGCAATGGTGATATTTATATCAATTTTGTGATTACCAACGAAGACCTGGGCAAATTCTGTGGGATTTCCGCTGCCAGTAGCGTCAGCCGGATTTTAAAGCAATTAAAAAATGATAAGGTCATCCGCATTGATAAACAGCACATTATCATCACCAATAGTGAAAAATTAATGGATTATATTGTTTTTTAAGCACATCAGAAAAGGAGTTGCCATGCGCTATAATCAATTCAGTTTCATTCCAACACCAACTCAAAATGCCCTAGAAGAATTACATCAACTAGGTTTTTTGCTAGACCAAGATAAGAGTGACAAGGAAAATGTCGAGATTTTTATCCGCCGGACTTTGTTTCAACAAGCTGATAGCAACTATGGACTCAGTCTACTAGTGGCTGATGCACAGACTGATGCTCTTAGCTTTTTTCAATCGCAAGCTGACTTGACCAGTGAACACTGGCAATACCTAGCCTTACAATTACTAGGCTTTGTCCCCTTTGTTGACTTTACCGATGCCGGAGCTTTTTGCCAAAGCATTCAATTTCCGATTGATTTTCAAAGTGGTTACGTCATTTTAAACCTCTATCAGCTCTTAGCAACACGAACGAAAAATGGGATGACTTTGGTAGATGACTTAGTCAGTCAAGGCTTGCTGCTGGCTGATAATACTTATCATTTCTTTAATGGCAAAGCACTTGCCACGTTTGATACGAGCCAGTTAATCCGTGAAGTTGTCTATGTGGAAGCCCCCCTTGATACCGACCAAGATGGCCAGCGCGATCTCGTGAAAACTCTGATTATTCGCCCTAAAACGTCTGAACCGATCCCTACAGTCATGACCGCCAGTCCCTATCATCAGGGAATTAATGAGGTTGCCAATGATAAAAAGCTACACCAGATGACAGGAAAGCTAACGGTTAAAACGCCACAAAGCATCCAGGTAACCACCCGCGCCTTTGAAACGCTCGCTGCGCACATAGTGGACTTGCCAAGCGGCCAAAGCCAAGAAAGCTTTAGCCATATTGACTCTTATAGTCTAAATGATTACTTTTTGGCGCGTGGCTTTGCTAATATTTACGTAGCAGGTATTGGAACAGCTGGCTCTACTGGCTTTATGACTAGCGGTGACTATGCCCAAGTGGAAAGTTTTAAGGCGGTCATTGATTGGCTCAATGGGCGTGCTATCGCTTATAGTAGCCCTGCTAAAAAGCAATTGGTCAAAGCCGACTGGGCATCTGGCAAGGTTGTTACTACCGGCAAATCCTATCTAGGCACCATGTCAAATGGGCTAGCAACTACCGGTGTTGAAGGATTAGAAGTGATCATTGCCGAGTCGGCTATCTCTAGTTGGTATGACTATTACCGCGAAAATGGTCTCGTTTGCAGTCCCGGCGGCTATCCTGGTGAAGATCTAGATGTCTTGACCGAATTAACCTACTCCCGTAATCTGCTGGCAGGTGATTATTTACGCCATAATAAGTGGTATCAACAGGAATTAGCCAAGCAAAGTCAGGCCCTTGATCGCGCAAGCGGTGACTATAATCAATTCTGGCATGACCGCAACTATCTGCCATTTGCCAATAAGGTGCGCTGCGAGGTAGTCTTTACGCATGGCCTTCAGGACTGGAATGTCAAGCCAAGCCAGGTCTATCACATGTTCCATGCTCTGCCATCTTCCATCAAAAAACACCTCTTTGTCCATCACGGCGAACACGTCTACATGCACAATTGGCAATCTATTGACTTTCGCGAGTCAATGAATGCTTTGCTTTGTCAAAAATTATTGAATCAAAGCAACCACTTTAGCTTGCCTGAGGTTATCTGGCAGGCTAATGATCATGAACAAAGTTGGAAAGTTCTTCCGACCTTTGGTGGAGACAGCCAAGTTAAAATGGCTCTTGGTCAAGAGGTGGTAAGCCTGGCTAATCACTATCCAGATAGCAAGAGGTTTGAGGCCTATTGTCAAGATTTTAAAACCTTTAAGCAGGACTTATTTGCACAGCGTACACCACAAGTCCGCGTTCCTTTACAGTTAACACAAGACTTACTGGTAAATGGCCAAGTCAGCCTAAGCTTACGGCTAAAATCAAGCCACAACTTTGGCCTCTTATCTGCCCAATTGCTCGAAATGGGACACAAGAAGCGATTCAAGGATATTCCTTCTATTATTGCTCATCAGGCTCTTGATAATGGGCAACATTTCCAAAGAGAGGCCCTTAAAGAATTGCCGCGAGTGGTAACACCTTACCAGGTCATCACCAAAGGCTTTATGAACCTGCAAAATCGATTCGACCTACTCACCGTTGAAAGCGTTGAGCCAAACCAATGGATGACACTCACACTGCATTTACAGCCTAGTATTTATCAGCTTAAAGCAGGCGACCAAGTTGATTTAATTTTGTATACGACTGATTTTGAGCATACGATCCGTGATAATCAAGACTATAGCCTGACAATTGACCTTGGTCAGTCTTATATTCAGTTCCCTACCTTAGAGCCCTAGGATAAGCCTGGCAGCTCAGCTATGCTATTAGTGCTTAAAAGGCTGCTCGTTAGAGCCGTTAAGAAACGAAAAAAGCCTGCTCAATGCTGGGACGACCTTAAGCCATGGATGGTCACTATTCCCAAGAGAGCAGGTTCTTTTGCTTAATAGTTTCACTTCAATAAAACCGAAATGTCATCTAAAAAAATATCATCAACAGAAACCGATAAGGCCTCAGTGATGGCTCTTAGCTTTTCATATTTGGCACGACGTAGTAAATTAATATCTTTTTCATACCTCGCAATCGTTCTGATCGAAACCCCACTACGATCTGCTAATTGTTCCTGGGTCATGCGACGAGCCTGACGTAATTCTTTCAATGGTGACAAAACCCTTAACACCTCCTTGATTAAATTATTATGTTATTACCATTATAAACTTCGGTTTTTATGAAGTCAATTGTTTTGTGGTTCCTTTTTATTCAATTCTTATAATCAAACTTCATTTTTTAGGCGTTTTATGATATGATAAGGTTCATATCATAATGAGGAGGCTAATATGCGTCAAAGTCCCAATTATTTTGCTAGCAACCTAAAGTACCTTAGATTAAAGGCACAAATGGAACAATTAGAACTTGCTAAGAAAATCGGTCGCAAAAGTGCTTCATCAATCAGTGAATGGGAAAAGGGGAAATATACTCCTAAATCCGACCTCTTGAGAGAAATTGCAATTGTCTTTGATGTCACTCTGAGTGCTTTGATGGAAACCGATTTACGTCAGGGCGTTACTTATGAAACCAATCACCGCGATCTGGATAATTTAGCAATGATTTCTGAAAAGCTGACCCCAGATAATTACAACCAACTCCTTCAATATGGCCAGCAACTCCTAGATGATCAAACACCCAACAATTCAAAGAAAAATAAGTAAGATTACTCTATCACCCTTTTTTTCTGTACTTGCTTATTGCCTATAGCCACAAGTAGCTAGTAATGGCTCGCGCACACCCATTTTTAGGCACTGTCAGACAGATTCTAATGCAGCCTTTGTATCTAAGCATAAGGTCAAGGCGAGACATACAGTCCTATGCACCGCAGCAAGTCTTGCAGGATGTGCTAACACAGCTGCGCCTTTAGCGAATTACTACGTACTACTTCAAAAATACCCAAGGAGCTTTTATTGCTTGACGACATGAGCTATCAACTTCGATTGAAGAAAAAAGTCCATTGTGACCTTTTTCTTCAATCTTTTTTACTATCTCGCTGAAAATAAAAAACTCCCAGAATACTGTCATGTCAACAGTTCTAAGAGTAGTGACCTGGTCTAGCCACAGCATTCGCTACTAAAAATTGGTGCCTTAGAGGATTTATCTTCGTAACTTAATTTCATTAAAAACACCCCAATCGTTAGATTTATGATATGTACCCTTTTTACTGGTCTAATCCAGTGTAAGGGGGACATATCAATTGCCTAACTTTTGGGGTGCGGTTCAGATGCAGACTCTGTCTTTTTCTTGTGCTATTGACTTGCTTGTTTTTTAGTAGGACTTAAAAATATGATTATCAAATGGTTTGGATAATTGACCTAGTAATTTTTGTTCGGGACTGACCAAATGTCCATAGACATAAACTTGCTCGCCTTCTAAGACAATCTCATTATAACCCGTCCGATTGGAAAAAATTGATTCATCTGGAAATTCATCTGTGCCAAAAGCCATTGATTCAGCCATAATTTGAGGGATGCCCTGATAAGTCGCCATACTGCCCATATGAATATGCCCTACAAAAATAGCCTTAATATCACTTGCAGCGATAATCTGATCAAAGTCAGCCGGACGACTAGTAGCAATCGTTTTATCTTCCCACATTAATGGATGGTGTAACAAAACAATAGAGCCTTTTTCGCTTGGTTTAGCCAAGGCATGTTTTAACTGCTCTAATTGTTCTTGACTTATATACCCTTCATGATCGCTATCTTGGGCACTATCTAAACTGATAATGCGTAAGCCCTCAAATTCAGCAACATTAAAATAAGTCAGACTGGCATTAAGGGGAATTTCCATCCCTTCAAAAAATGCTTGGCGTTGATCGTGATTACCCCGACAAAAGAAATAAGGAAGCTCTCCCATATAGTCTTTCCAAATGGTTCGCAATAAGGCATAATCTTCTGCTTGTCCTTCATGAGTTAAATCTCCAGTAATTAAGGCAAAATCATAGTCTTTGGGATTAAGACTGCTTAACAAAAAGCGAAGATTATCGGTTGGGTTAAAAGTGTCTGAAAAAAGATTATCAGTGAACCAGTCAGAATGATAATCACGACGAATATGAGTATCCGATAAATGTAAAAACTTCATGTTAAACCTCCTCAGGGTAGCCTAAGTTAAGTGTTGTTTCAGCATCAAAAAAGTGCAGCTTGTCTTGGGAAAAGTTAATGCCCACCTGCTCGCCAATGGTAAATGCCTTACTATCATGTAAGACAATAATGTCTTCTTGACCAATAGTAACCGTGTAAGCAAAATGTTGACCAAGTAATTCACTGTATTTTATTGTCCCCTTTAAGATACCACCCCCTTTGTCTAAATGGAGGTGTTCTGGACGAATACCAACATACATATATTCTTTATCAACTAAATGACGGCTCCAGGCACGAGAGAGCCCCACTTTCTGCTCATTATCATTAATATAGAGATTGCCTTTTTCTTGCTGTCCTTTTAGGATAGACATGCCAGGCGATCCAATAAAGGTTGCTGTAAATAAATTGGCTGGTCTAGCATAAACCATTTCAGGCTTATCAACCATCTGAATTGCCCCGTTATTAAGTACAACAATGCGGTCGGCCAAGGTCATAGCTTCCATTTGGTCATGGGTAACATAAATAAAGGTTTGTCTGTACTTCTCATGTAACTTAACCAGTTCTTTTCTAGCGTCTAATCGCAAACGAACATCCAAATTAGACAAAGGTTCATCCAAAAGAAAATAGTCTGATTTTTTAACAATAGCTCTCGCAAGGGCCACACGTTGGCGTTGACCACCTGATAATTCCTTAGGGTAACGATCTTTATAAGAACTTAATTCCAAAATGTCTAATGCTTCTGTCAGACGCTCTTGAATCACTTCTTTTTTGACCTTATTAGCTTTTAAAGCAAAGCTAATATTTTCCCCAACAGTCATGTGAGGATAGAGAGCGTAATTTTGAAAAACCATGGCGACATTTCGTTCACCACATTCTAGGTGATTAGCTAGCTTGCCCCCCATATAAAGCTCCCCAGAAGTAATGCTTTCTAGACCAGCAATCATACGTAATAAGGTTGATTTTCCAGAACCAGAAGGCCCTAAAAGAACGAGGCGCTCACCTGCTTCAATTTTTAAATTGATATTCTTTAAAACAGCTGTTGTTCCATACGCTTTATAAAGTGCTGATAATCTGATATTTTTTCCCATAATAATTCCTATTTAATTCCTGATGAAATAAAAGTTGAAATAATATATTTTTGAAAACAAATATACAATAGTAGAGGAACGAGCATACTCATCAAGCTAATAGCCATCGCCATGGTAAAATTGGTCCCTCCTTCTGAACTGATATACATTTGCATGGCTAATGGTAAGGTAAATTGTTTGACCGACTTTAAGATCAAGACTGGCCAGACAAATTCATTCCAAGATGTGATAAAAAACCAAATCCCTGTTGATGTCAGCGAATGCTTAATAAGTGGAAAAACAATTCCCAGCATAATCTTCTTTTGAGAAATATGATCTAAATGAGCTGCTTCTATCAAGCTCCTTGGAATACCCCGCATGGTCTGCGTTAATAAAAAGATCCCCATGGCATCAGCGATTTGTGGTAAAATAACACCCCAAGATGTATCCAGCAGGCCTAGCTTTGATATCATCAAATAATTGGGAATCATAGTCACTGTAAATGGAATGAACAGGGTTGAAATCATAAAGATATATAAGAGGCGTTGCCCCTTAACCTTAAAATAAACAAAAGCATAAGCTGCAAAGAAGGCTAGTACTAATTTTAATAAGGTAATGGCCGTAGCAATAAAGAAAGTATTCCAAGTAATACTGATTAAGGGTAAACTATCAAATAATTTTTGAAAGTTCTCTAAGGTAAAAGGATTAGGAATAAGCGATAATACAGTATGATAGGCAACTTTCAGTGGTTTAAAAGCATTTGCTACTATGAATGAGATGGGATAGAGAACAACCAAACAAATGCCCAACATGAAAAGATGATAGACAAATTTAGATTTAGTTTTCATAAAAGACCTTACTTTCAATATATTTAAAGGTTAAAAGCAATAAAACCGCAAACAAGACTAAAGTCATCATTGAAATAGCCGAGGATTCGCCTATTGTATACAGTTCAAAAGCTTTCTGATAGGAATGATAAATCAAATTTGAGCTAGCATAATGTGGACCCCCCTTGGTAATAATTTTGATAGGAGTAAACACATACTGTAATCCTTGCACAATCGTAATAATTAAAATATAGATACCTGTGGCGCTTGAGATGGGCATGATAATTTTAATGAACAGTGTCCAAGCTGGTATCTTATCCAACTTAGCAGAATCAATAATCTCACGGTCAATCCCCATGATAGCAGAATATAATACAATAAAGTTATAACCAAAGACCTTCCATGAGGTCATAAGTGCGATAACAGCAATAACCCAGCCATTAAGATTACTCCAGATTGGCATTCTAATGCCAAAGACTCTTAAAATAATGGCTACCGGACCCGATATGGGATTTAATAGCCAGGTAAACACCATAGATACCACTACCAAAGAAACAACAGCTGGGACAAAGAAGAGTCCTGTATAAAACTTTTTCCACTTCTTAATCATCACATCCATGACATAGGCAACGATATAAGGCAAAAAGCAAGAAAAAAGGACAAATATTAGCAGATAAAAGAAGGTGTTGATAGCAATTTTATGAAAAATAGGGTCAGATAAAACCTTGATATAATTTTTCAAACCAACAAATTCTTTATGAGATGAAACTAGATTCCACTTAAAGAAGCTTAAATAGAAGGTGTTAACTAAAGGGTAAAATACAAAAACTCCTAAAAAAAGCAGAGAAGGGAATAAAAAGACATAACCCATATACTGTTTCTTAAACATAACATCTCCTTAACAAGAGAGGTTGAGCTTATTGGTTCAACCTCTTTTTATCTTATTTAACTGTATCAATCATCATGAATTATCATGATTAATTAATCAACGCGTTGATATCAGTTTGAGTTTTCTTCAGGGTATCAGCAACATTAGCACCCCCTAAGATTTGGTCACGCATTTCGATCATCTTTTGTTCTGCTTCAAGACCCGATTCACCTGGGAAGGACGTCCAACTTACCATACTATCCATTTGTTCAATGGCTGGTGTCATCATCTGGTTTTTTTGTAAAAATTGCTTCAAACCCTTCTCAGAGTCAGCCACATCTTTGCGTGGCGGAACATAACCCGTTCCTTCGGTCCACTTAGCCATGGATTCAACCCTGTAGAGATATTTAATAAAATCCCAGGTTGCTGCTTTTTTAGCTTTTTTCTTTGCAGTAATCGCTAACATAGCACCACCAGCCGGTAATTTTACTTTCTTACCCTTCCACGATGGCGATTTTACAGCCGTAACATCAAAACTGGCATTGGTTTGCACATTGTTTCTTTGAGCAATAGTTGTGTATAACATGGCTACTTTGCCATCAATGAAACTTTGAATTCCTTGTTCCCATGTGGTGTGAAGAGCCGTTTTATCTTTGACTACCATATCTTGATAAAGTTGGTAAGCTTCTTTGCCATTTTTACTATTAAAGCTTGCCTTTCCTTTTGACATGATTTTGGCACCGTTACTTTCTAAAAGGCCTTGTTGAGCCCATGAGTCTGCTGGTTCTTGAATATAAAGACCATAATTTCCTGTCTTTTCTTGAACCACTTTTGAATATTTTTTAACTTCTTCCCAGGTCTTTGGTCCATTTTCATCCAAACCAGCTTTTTTCAAAAGGTCTTTATTAAGGTAAAGAACTGGATTACTGATAGAATACGGAATTCCTATAGCCTTTCTTATTCTTAGACAAATTCATAATATTAGGTAAGAAATGATCTTTAAAGTAAGAAGCATGATCAGGATCAACTGATTTGACTAATTTTTCCGGATCTGTGTAATCAAAGTTTTCAGAAAAATAATCTTTAAAAGCCCAGCCAACTTGAACAATATCTGGAGCTTTACCTGATGAAACTTCTGCTTGAAGATTTTGCATCAAACCCTTATACATATCAGGATTATATTTAGCAACTACTTTGACCTTATTTTGCGATTTATTATAGTTATCAACTAACTCTTTAACTGTTTTTCCACCCTGTGTTTCAGCATTAACATGCCAATATTCAATAGTAACTCTTTTACCAGTATTAGAGGTTTTAGCCTCAATACGTTTGTTACCAAAGGAAATAAGGGATAGAGTGGCTACTGCAAGTACCATAGAACAAAAAAACGTTTTAGACTTTCTCTTTTCCATTTACAAACTCGCTTTCTATTTCTCCTAAATTCGTTATCACTTACATTTACACCTCCATTATACAAAGGAAGTGTAAAGAGTTTTTAAGATTTCAATAAAGTTTCTGTAAAGTTTATGTAAAGAGGTCTATAACGTCTATCTTAAAATGGGTACGGTAAAAGAGAAAAAAGGCCTGAGCCAATTTTAATGTCCTAAATATTGTGAAAGTGGATTGAAAGACCCAAGAAAAACTAGAGTCACAGCAAGCTTGTTTGTAGTCTAGGCTCTAAGCAAATAAAAAGAGGCCTTGTCTGATTCCAGCAGAGCTAAACCAACGATTGCCAATCATCCCTGGTAATAGTGCTTTTCAATGTAAGCCGACAGCCATTTATAAGTAGCAAATAAAAGCAGTAAAATCAAGGCATAGAGCCAAAAGGCAATTGTGATTTCTCCAAACTCCAACAAACGATAAGCAAAAGGGAGACTAGCCACAAACACCACAAATAAGAAGCCATCAATCACTAAGCGTCGCTTGTTAGCTCCTTTAGTACCCGCGTAGCTAAAATGTATCAAGGTATTAACCAACCGTACCGAGAGCAAGCCCAGTACTACAAGACTTAAAAAATCTACCGTACTAAGATGCACCACTGGCCAACTGGCTTGCTTCCAGACTAGCCATGTCCCTAGTGACGCCAACACATCACGGATAAAATAAATCAGCAAAAAAATCAAGACCACCAACACGCTTGTCTGCAAGCGTTCTAAACGCTGTTCTTTGACCGATTGTTGCGGCATCTGAGCAATAGCCCTATCCATAAAAGCTCGCGGATTAGACCCAATCACCTCATCTAAGTGCGCCCCTTTTTCTTGCCCATCCAGCAACAAACGCGTCACTTCTTCACGAACCACTTCTTGATTATAGGCATTAATCTTAGCTCCTCTCAAATAGATAATCATATCCGTATGGGTCTTTGCATAATTAGCCTTAAGTTGCTTTTCTAAAACATTATTGGCCCTTTGGAGCTCTTTAAGCTTGGTCATAATAGTCTCTCCTTATCCATAGTTTAGCTAAAGCATAGCAAAGCTAATACCAATTTCTCCTAGCTGTAGCCAGCTATCACAAGACTAGCTAGGATTGACCGCCTCTTCGCATAGTGCTACAAAAACAAGCTTACAACTCACCGTGAATTCCTACTGGCTTAGATAAGCCCAATAAGCATATAGGCACAACTCCCCTCACAATAAGATTTTTAAGCCAGCCTTGGCTATTTAGGAGTAGGTGACAGATGGCGCTGGTCGGTTAGCTACTATTCGTCATTATAAAAAGCTAGATGAACTGGTAGCTTTAGCAAGCTAACTCTGTCTCTATTGTAAAGCAGAAGCAAAGAACTTGTCAAAGTCTTATGCTGAAATCTGGCTCTTGCCTATTGACAAAGTTCTCAGGAGGTGTTATTCTTAAATATAATTAACCGGTTAAGTATTTTCACCCCAATAGAAGGAGAAGAAATGAATCACAAAACATTAACCCTAATGAATATCATGGCTGTTAGTACACTAGGCCTTGCCTTAGCTGGTAGACCAAGCCCTGTTAAAGCTCATGAGCTAACACCAAGTGCACTGACAAGTCCTAGCAAACAAGGTTTTAGCTACACTGCCACTGTATTAGCACAAGATGGTAAAACACTCTCTGGTAGACAAGTTACCTTGACCGATATTACCAATGGGGCTGGTGGTCGTCAAATTAGTGTAACTACTAATACTAATGGACAAGCCACCTTTACCAACCTGGAGTTGGCACGAAATTATAGCGTCGCAGTTGATGGCATCAATCAAGGTTACACCGTTCGTACCGACCAAGCCGGAGCACAGCTTCAAGCAAGTTTCTACGCTACAGCCAAAAACGGCGAAGCAGCGCCAAGTTACAGTAAAACACCCCTAACTGTTACGGTTTACAATGAAGAAGGCGAAGCTGTTCCTGGACAAAGCGTTACCTTAAAAAATAAACTAGGCCAAGTAGTCAAAACGCTCACTTCTGACCAAAATGGTAAAGCCGTCTTTTCAGAAGGCCTTCTTGAAGGAAGCTTTTACGACATCACGGTTAATAACCTAGCCTATGTTGCCCATGCTATGCCTGGCGAAGATCGCTCTTACTATCTAAAATCAGAAGAAATAAAGCCCGCACCTACTCCTCAAAACAAGAACCAGGCAGCAGATAAAACAGCCACTGATACCAACCATCACAACCAAGCAGCCACTGATAAAGAGCTGCCACAACCTCCAAAAGACAACTCCAAAAACACGAACAAAGCTGCTAACCAGTCCGCTAACAAACAAACTCCAACAGAACCAGCTACAAACATACTCGCAGCTGACACTCATGCTAAAAGCAAAACCAGCTTACCAGGTACAGGTGATCATAACACCAGCCTCCTAGCTTGGTTAGGAGCAATCAGCCTAGCAGTCTTAGGATTAGGCTTAGTAGCCACTAAAAGAGTCAAAAAATAAACTATCTTAACCTTAATGCCCCCGGACATTAAGGTTTTTTTGATGTAACTATTTAGAAAAGAAGGCTTAGCTGGCAGTAAGGGAACGTTTTAAAGAGGACGTCCAACTACCAGTAAGAGATGACCAAAAAGGCTAACGATGAGGACTTTGAGATGACACTAAAAAGAGAGCTCGTCAATGATGCCAATTTCGCAACCATTGAGCAAGCTCAACTTAAAATCTGTAAATAAGATTGAAGCCTATTACCCTAGACGACTCCAGTCTGA
The DNA here is from genome assembly GCF_019774635.1 of Streptococcus halichoeri. Classification (NCBI taxonomy): domain Bacteria; kingdom Bacillati; phylum Bacillota; class Bacilli; order Lactobacillales; family Streptococcaceae; genus Streptococcus; species Streptococcus halichoeri. The sequence continues at coordinate 694,320 of NZ_CP081502.1, read as the reverse complement.
CTTAGCATATTAGTTACAGGTAAAGTCTGAAAAAATAGTCACTGATTACCTTAACTTTGTATCCGCTTTTTCTTGACAGATTCAATCGTTAGACTTTATGTCTAACTTTTGGGATGCTGTTCACTTTTTAGGGGCATTATAAGCAGATTCTCTTTATTAATCAGCTTTAAGCTCCCCTTCAGAATTGATAAGTTGCCTCTTTAAAAAGATACTCCATTAAGGAGTACCATTTAATCCTTTTCCTCTTCTTTGTGTTTACGAGACAGCAAACCAGCTGCACTAATAATGGCTAGCGCTCCAACACTAAAGAAAGCATAGTGACTGTCATTTGTTTCTGGCAAGAAATCTCCCGTAGGCAGATCTGCAAGCTTATCACTGACTTGAGGTATGGTCTGCAAGCCTGGTTTAGAAGGTTGTTCTTCTTTAACCTCTTTAGAGTTATCTTCTCCTTTACCTCCCGGTTTAGGAACGTGACTGTCTTCAATCGTTGTTAATTCTTCGATAGGTGCATGTCCTGACTGACCAGGCTGAGTATCTTCACTCCATTCTATAACGTCCGCTTGTCCTCCAGTGAGAAGTTCCATTCTTTCTGGTTGGGTATCTTCTGTCATATCTATGGTTACTTCTGGGGTATAGTGACCTGATTGACCAGTACCACTGTCATATGCTGTGTCTTCTGTAATATCAATCACATGACCTCCGACAAGTGTATCTGCTTCTTCGGATGTCGTGTCTTCCTCAATGGTGATCTGGATATCAGGTGAGTAGCTGCCAGATTGACCAGGCAAGTGATGAATCGTGTCTTCTGTGACATCAATACTGTCACTATTTCCAGTATGTGGTGCTTCAGGAATAATAACCTCACCATCCACATCTGGGACAGGAACCACTGCTTGCCGATAGCTTAAGGAGACATCTCCAAGTTTAGAATCAGTACCTTTTTTATTATTAATTTTATAACTTAACGTATTTGTGATTATTTTCTCGGTTATGGGCTCTTCAGGTGTAGATGCCGATAGAGCACGTGTCTGTCGCTTTTTGTCAGCAGCTTCTTTAGCTTCTTTGAATTTATCCTTATTGACCCTAACCCTATAAGTTAGCGTTAAAGGAGTCTCCTCATCAAATGCTTTTTGTAGCTCCTCTTTAGTCAGTGTCCAAGTAAGACTGGCATTACTACTTGAGGAAAGCCAGCCGCTTCCACCAGTTGTAGAAGTTACAGTTCCCACTACTGACTTTTCTTTACCATCGGATGCGGCCTGTTTCCATGAATTGTCTTCAAGTGAAACCTTGTCAGTAAACTCGTCCTTAATCGTTAGTTCTGTCAGTATGTCTTTGAATTTCTCCTTCTCCTCCATAGTCGCTAGGAACGTTTTATCTTTAGACATCTCTTTAAGATACTTTTCAAATTTTGCAGAGTCTGAAGATTGTTTTTTGTTAGTTTTATCTTTATTGGCTTGCAGTTTTGTAGTATCAAAAGAATAAAAAATAACGCCCTCTTTTTCAGCCATCTTAGCTTCTGCCTGGGCAGAGAGATTGTGGTTATAGTAGATATACTCACGCTTATAGAAAATATAATCAATGGCTTTCATAAAAGCTTGAACCTGAAAGTCTTGGTAACTCTTATCCAATGACAAAGTGCTCAGAAGGCTCCTAAACCAAGAATTAGAACTACCTTCCATTAACTTTTTGTTTACTTTTTCAACAAGTGCCTTAAGCTGATTTTCTATAGCAGGTCGCATGGGCACTTCCTTGACTTTTCTCTCTGAAAAGCTCAGATGGTGATACCCCTCACCCACCTGTTTATCATAATTAAATTTATCTTGTGATAGATCACCTGACTTGTATTCATTAAGAGTAAGATATTTGGTTAAAGAACCTCCTCCAACTAAGAGCCCTGCAAGAGAAGATCCCACTTCTGCGACTTTTAGCTTGTTTTCAAGTTCTTTAAACTCCTCCATACCAAGCTTCTCCGCCACTTGTACCAGGTACTTCACATCGTCAATTATATCGGCTTCTTTATTACTACTATCAAAAATTGGTAGCCAAGTAAAGAGTGGATTAGTGGTAGCAATCGATTTGTCCTTAATACTTGACATTTTGGATTTGTCTTTAATATCATAACTTAAAGTTGCCTCACCTTGAGAGAAAAGCACAATATGCTGGCGCTTACCATTTTGCTTTTCCCTATCAAAAATTTCTCGTGCCTTGTGAATGGCCCCTTGTAGATCAACACCCCAATCCCAGTCATCCTTAGCTGCTTTCCAAATCTTCTGTAATTCAGACTCGACAGTTTCTGCCTTTAATTCTACTGGTTTATTTACTTTACGATAAAAATTAATTAAGCGAACAGAATTGCGGTTGTTATGATTTAATCCTTTAGAATTTGAGTTTGCAACTGCTGTTGGGCCAGTCAAGTTCTTAACAAGCTTTGTGATATTTTCCTTGGCAACTTTAAAATTGTCCTCAGACATCTTTTGCGAAGTGTCCAAAAGTACAATAACATCGGCCCCTTCGTCAATCTGCTTTGGTGTTACTGTCAAAGTGACATCTAAAGTCCCATTCTTATTGTCGGTCACTTCACGTGAAACTTCTGCAATCGCGCGCTCTTTATCATCACGATGTGAAATTAGTTTTTTGTTTCCATCTTTACCATCAGCATCTTTACCATCAGTAAGTGTAAGACTTGCCTCTTTATTCTCAATGGTGTACGTTTCCACCATCTGTGTTTGCAGCTCTGCCTTAGCTGACGGTTGACTAGTTGCTGTAGTTGAATTCGCAGCGCTCGAAGCGCTCTGTGGCTGCGGAGACTGTGTCCGAGGCTGCGGTTGCGGAGACTGTGTCCGAGGCTGCGGTTGCGGAGGTTGTGCCTGTGGCTGCGACTGAGGCTGAGGTTCCTCTGCTAATGACTGCTGTGATTCTGCTGGTGGTTGCGGCTGCTGCCCCCCCCCCGGATTTTCATTTCCTAAAACTGCCGTACTCGTCATCAGTAGCGTCCCGACTGATACGAGTCCAACAGACATTTTTGTCAGTTTATACTTGCAATGTGACATACTTCTTTATAATCCCCTTATATCTTTATTCTTAATAATTATATTATAAAGGAATTTCTTATTTTTTAAAGGTCTTCTCTTAGATTTAAACTAATAAAGAAGCCTCTCTGTAAAGAAAAGATTGACGCTTACAGTAGCGACTTATCTCCACAGTTACTCGCTTTCTTAGCGGATAATACACTCTCGTAACCCCTAAAAAAATAATATTAGTCATAACTCTATTTCTGATCATAAACTGATCTTAAGCCGATTCTATGACCTTGTTTATATATATATATATATAATGAGTCCGATTCAGGATCACTATGTGGTTTTGAGAAAAAATATAAAATGGAGTATCGCTTATGTTATTTAAAAAACATTCAACCATAATGATGAGCCTTTTTTCATGCAGACAAAAAGTCCCATATGACTTATCATGAAAAGCGACAAAACAACTCATTAGAAAGCATCATATGGAACACCTTAAGAATACCACAGAATTAATCGGAATTAAAGACAAAAATATAGCGTTAGACAACGTTTTTAAATGGGAAACGCACATTGAAGTCTATACAAGGCTGGATTATGAGCCTAAAGGGTGTCCGACTTGTGGTGGAAAACAGATAAAATACGACTTCCAAAAGCCGTCGAAAATCCCATTTCTTGAAATTAATGGCTTTCCTAGTCTGATCAGGCTTAAAAAACGTCGGTTTCAATGCAAAAGCTGTCGTAAGGTTACTGTTTCTGAAACCAATTTGGTGCGAAAGAACTGCCAAATCTCTGAGCCTCTTAGATTGAAGATCCCCTATTCCTTGAGTTCTCACTGCCATTATAATGTTATTTAACACGCCTATACCCCTAACTCCGTTTTGGCAGCCTAGCTTTATATGGTATAATGAGTAAGTATTAAAACTTAGGAGAAGAAAATCTTATGATGAATATGCAAAACATGATGAAGCAAGCTCAAAAATTGCAAAAGCAAATGGAGCAAAAGCAAGCGGATTTGGCTGCGATGCAATTTACGGGAAAATCAGCGCAAGACTTGGTCACTGCAACCTTTACTGGGGATAAGAAATTAGTCAGCATTGATTTTAAAGAAGCGGTTGTTGATCCAGAGGATATGGAAACGCTGCAAGATATGACCACACAAGCCATCAATGATGCACTTGCGCAGATTGAGGAGGCGACCAAGAAAACGCTCGGCGCTTTTGCTGGCAAATTACCATTTTAAGGAAATAAAAAACTAGTCTGATGCACATGTACTGACCCCCAAAAGTTAGATTTTTTCTGTCCAACTTTTGGGATGCAGTTCAACATTTCAGGCTAGTTTTTGCTTTACTAAAAATCTGGTTGTCTTTTTTGAGATCCATACAAAGGGGTCTCCTCTGCTAGCTTCTTTGGATTTTCCTGCATCCGCTGCAACGCTGCAAACTTTTCTGGCATCTATGGAAGCGCTGTCACACCCTGCCCCCCCTTGCAAGCGGCTCGGGACACGGTCTACCAATAATTTCTTGCTCTCCACACACAGGCAGGCAAGACTCGCTCAGCCCGCTTTTACCTTTTGGAGGGAAAATAGCTGCGCTTTTAATCAAAAAAGGCGCCCAAGACAGCAAAAGGATTATCAGTGGCAGCTTCTTCTTGCTGGGTGAGATAGGCTTTGTTGCCATCTAACTCTAAAAAAGTTTCATAGACACGCGCTGTCATCCTGGCATCTTCTAGGCTATTGTGGCCACGGCCTTTTATTCCTAAAAACTCGGCTACAGTGGTTAATTTTAAATTGGCAATGCCATTTAAGTCAGTGCTACGACGGTCAAAGGCTTCATCGTACAGGTCCACCTGGTATTGATCAGCGACATCTAAGCCATTTTCTGCCAAGATAGGTAGATCCGATTTGTGAGAATTATAACCAATCAAGGCTAGGTCCCCTACGAAGCGGCTAAAATCAGCAATAACCTGGTCAACCTTGGGAGCATGCGCAATCTTATCTGCTGTAATCCCTGTTAGGCCATTGATAAAACTCTGCAAAGGAACATCGGTATAAACAAAACTATCAAAGGCGGCTATTTCTTGATGATTATGGTATTTGACGGCCGATAGCTGAATGAGATGGCTTTGCTCCTTGACCGTATTGAATTCTAAATCAAAGGCAACATAATCAGATAATGTAATCATTTTTCTTCCTTATTCTTCAAAAAAATAAGGAACCAGGTACAAAGAAAAACCCGGCTCCTGTGATGTGTACAAGACAATAGTATCTGGCAGTTAGTGGCGAACTGGCTTTTGCCTCATTAAAGCCACCTACTGCTGCACCAAGTATGAGGAGGGGCCAAAACCTGCTGGCTTTTATCTAACTCCCTACACTTTATTCTTTAAGAAACGGCTCAAAAAGCGCTTCTTGCCAGTAGCTACGGCCTGAACTTCTTCCACCTGGTTACGGGCCTCGGTGGCCTCTGCCTTAGCTTCTTCTAATTCTAATTTGAGGGTTTCTTTATCCGCCATAGCTTTAGCGGTTAATTGCTGCTGCTGATCCAGTTGCTTGTCTTTTTCAGCAATTTGCACATCCTTAACCCGCATCTGCTCATCTTTAGCTGCTAGCTGTTGGTCCTTGGCCTTTAGCTGATTGTAAAGTCGGGTAATCTCCGTGTTTTTTTCGTCCACTAAGATTTCCAAAAGCTCGCGTTGCTTGGTTTCTTCACTAATAGGTTCGTCATCAAAGATGGTTTTTTTGTAGATTTCTTCCAACTTAATAAGGCCACTACGTTTAACCACAGTGACACCCTTATCGTTTTTATCAAGGTCTTCTTCTGGAAGTGATTTGACACGGTTATTAACCGCCTGGCGGCTAACCCCCAAGATCTCAGCTAGTTCGCTAACTGTCTTTTCAATTGCCATAATGCCCTCTTTATTCCTGGATATTCTTATTAAAAATAGTATCACAAACCCCTTATTCTGTCAATTTGGCCTTGTTTTCAGTTGAGGCTCGACGTATGAAAAAGCTCTCGCGGTGTTTTTGTACTCTAAAGCCATTTTGAAATTGGTCAAAAAGCTAGCTGGCGATCTTATCTAACCTCCTTTTTCCAAATCATTGTGGCAAATAGCCCCCTAGACGAACTAAAGCATACCTTGCTTACGCGACAACTCAAGACTTTCTTTTGAAAGGACATCACTTTCAAGAAAATATCATTATTTACTTCTTAAATGCTTCATAGAGCTGTCGATACAACGCTTTATTTTCTTTTTTCTGAGAATTAAATGCTTCTTTGCCGTAGTCAAAATTGGCTACTACAAATCCCTCATCAACATCAGAAAAAGTGATAACGTCTATTCCAATTAATTTGTTATGCTTAGCATCTTCTATCGTGCTATCTAAGTTATGGTTAAATTGTTTAACATCTTCTTCGCTAACTCCAAAACCCACAGCCGTTCCATCTGCAATGATGTTTGCAAAGACTTCTTTTGAAGAGGCGGCTTCTTTTACCTTTACTTGATATATGGCTTCTTTCGTTTCAAATTGCTTTACTTTATTCCATTTTTTGGTATCACTAGACGAAATAGTATAGACTGTTAGAGCTACGCTAGGTTTATTTGGATTTGCTTTTTTTATGACTTGTGTTCCAAATAAAAACACAGCGATTATTCCAGCAATTAATAGTAATGCTATATACATTTTCTTTTTCATATGTGACTTCCTATATCTTTCATATCAATGATAACATCCACTTTATTATAGACAGCTGGATCATGTGTTGCTATAATAACATAGTTATTTGCGGCTGTTTCACTCAATAATAACCTAATGATTTCTTCTCCAATCTCGCCATCCAAAGCCCCGGTGGGTTCATCTGCTAAAATAATGTGACGTGGCTTCATTAACATTCTTGCAATCGCTACACGCTGAGCCTGTCCTCCAGATAATTCATAGATTTTTTGATTTAAATAATCACTAGAAAGTCCTACTTTTTCAAGTGCCTCAGATATTACTTTTTTGTCTTTAGTGATGAGTCTTAAATTATCATATACTGTTTTGTTGTCTATTAAAGAATAATTCTGAAAGACATACCCAATGATATTTTTAAAGAAGGTTCTTTCTTTTATTTTCCAAATATCCTGTCCATCAACCAGAACTTTTCCACTGTTTATTTTTTCGAGTCTTCCGATAATGTTCAGTAGTGTACTCTTACCTGAACCAGAACCCCCAATCAAGGCATAGCTCTTTCCCGCTTCAAATGTTACATTCAAATTGGTCACTATCTCTTTTGAACCGAATGTTTTTGTAACCTGCAACAGTTCAATTGCCATTAGTCATCTCCTTTTAAAATGTGCGTGTATGTTTCAGATAATTTTCGAAAACTCATTAGTGTCGAAATGATTACAACGATTAAAGAAACAATGCCAATATACAATAACTCTATTTGTCCTGTCATCATAAATGTCAATAGGATAACCATTGTCATCGTCATTATAAAATATTTGAGGCTTGAGATAGCTATCCGTGTTTTTGAGAGGCCTAAAATGATTTTTTTCACATAGTCATTTTGCTTTGAAGAAATAAAGAGTTGAATATATTGGTAAATGAGTAGCAATACAAGACCGTAAATCATCTTCTGCAAGATTTTTGACAAGAAAATTTGGTGCTTTAAGGATTGAATATTCAGTTTTACAATTTGGTAAACGTCTACTGGATTGATTGAAAAATGCAACTTAACGCTCAAATCATTAATGCTCTTTATCGCTTTCGGGCTAAAAAGGGAGTTGTTTACGATATTGCTAGCCAAAGAAAAATCGTTGTTTGCGATCATTTATCAGTGTCTAGCACAACGACTATATTATCTGTACTGTCTGCTGCACTTGCCAAAGGTAACGGAGTTTTCGTTTTTCTAATAGTTGTCCCATTCTCATTGAAATAAAACAATTTTTTCCCATTAGGAATGATTTGCACTGCAAGGTTTTCTTTTGTATAGTTTGTGCCAGTAAATTGTTCTGCCACAACGGTATTTTCGATCGATTTCTTATTCTCTTTATATTTATGAGGAATATAGTTTGTTTCTTGTAAAAAAATCCCTGAAACAATTATGATAGTAGAAATAATGACAAGCCATATGACAAAAATGAGTTTATTTTTTGCCTTGTTTTTTATGATTTCAATAGGTTTTTCAACCTTAATAGTCAGCCAAAATAGAACAAAGCTAATCAGGTCAATGATTTGAAACAAAATCACATTCGTTAACAGCATCGAAAAGACTAACTTAGAACTGTAGGTGAACAAACCGCTACCCCAAAAATGACTATAAAAGATCATCAGTACAGCAACCATAACCAATTCAAGGGTAAACGAACTAACATAATCTTTTCTGAGATTGCATACAGGTAAGCCCAAAGACCGTCTTATCACCCCTTCTTTAATCTGTCTCATTCTAACAACAACTAAAACCACTAATAAGGTTAAGTAAAGTGATAGCATTAACAGTAACCTTAAAGTACCAGTGAACGGTAACATTCCTCCTATATACCAGGGATAAGCCATATATACCGTTTGCAATCCGGTAGCCTTAAGGAGCTTTAAACTCGTTGCATCAATTTTCCCTAAGGTATAGTACATCCCTGTTATCGGCACAGACTTTAGCTGGTCAGAGTTTGTATCAGCGACATTTAGATAAGCCACCTGACCCGAATCTTGAACGATGGGCTTATAAATGGCTACTTTTTTCATTTTTGAGAGGTTACTAATCGTTTTGTATATCTCGTTATTAGAAAGGTTACTTTTCCCTTGAATTGAAAAGGCACCATCAATTGGTAAAGGGACAGGTTTTTGCGTATCACTAATATTGATAGCACCTATTGCAGCAATTAAGCAAAAGAAGAATCCAATGGCACATAATTTAAATTTCATAAGCAACTTCCTATATTACAAAAGACCCTATAATCATCATTTATTGGGTCTTTAGTTTTCATACACCATTTTTAAAAATTAAGGCAATTACAATGTTCGCTTAATGTTCATGTCATCATACAGCGTTTTTATTAACATCGTGTCATATTTTATGCAATATTGCAAGACGGTTCATTAACGATAGATTGATGAAATTAAGCCTTTATCGAACTGTTTTTGTGCTCTAAAGCCATTTCTGAATTGGCAAAAAAGCGGGCTGGCCATCTCATCTAACCTACGTTCCAAATAGATGATTTCACAAGAGACAAGCTCTTAACCAAGCTAAAGGATCAGTCAGCTTACTAGCAGCAGTCATCGCACTTGCCTTTTTGCCCACGTTTACATTACTATTAAATCCCCTATCTTTATGCTAAAATAAGGCTATGACAAAATACGACACAATTATTATTGGTGGTGGTCCGGCTGGAATGATGGCCTGTATTGCAGCTAGTTCTTATGGCGATAAAACCCTCTTAATTGAAAAAAATCGCCGACTGGGTAAAAAATTAGCTGGTACTGGCGGTGGGCGCTGCAATGTGACCAATAGTGGCAGTCTTGAGGATCTCATTGCTGGTATTCCTGGTAATGGACGCTTTTTATACAGTGTCTTTTCCCAATTTGACAATCATGATATTATCGCTTTCTTTGAAGATAATGGCGTCCAACTCAAGGAAGAAGACCATGGACGGATGTTCCCGACAAGTGATAAATCCAAAACCATTATTGAAGCTTTGCAAAGCAAAATAACTGAGCTAAATGGCCAAGTCTTAACCAATAGTGAGGTCGTCTCTGTCAAAAAACAAGAGGACGACCTATTCTTAGTCAGAACAGCCAAGCAACGTTTTCACTGTTCAAAATTAATAGTGACCACAGGGGGCAAATCCTACCCCTCAACCGGCTCTACTGGCTTTGGGCACGACATCGCACGACACTTTAAACTAGAAGTAACTGAGCTAGAAGCTGCTGAAAGTCCCCTTTTGACTGATTTTCCCCACAAGGCGCTCCAGGGTATTTCCTTTACCGATGTCACCTTATCGTGCAAACAGCATCACATTACCCATGATTTGCTCTTTACCCATTTTGGCTTGTCTGGCCCTGCCGCCCTGCGTCTGTCATCCTTTGTCTCGGGCGGCGAAATCGCACAGCTGGACATGTTACCCCAGCTCTCCTATGATGACTTAGCAGCCTACCTGGTTAAACACCGTGACAAGTCAATCAAGAATGCTTTAAAAGGCTTGGTGCCAGAACGCGTTGCCGAATTCATTGCTTCAGCTTATCCCGACAAAGTCAAGCAGCTGACCAAACACCAAGAACGTGCCATCCAAGACAAGCTTAAGGCGCTAGCCATTCCGATTACGGGAAAGATGTCTCTGGCCAAGTCCTTTGTGACCAAAGGCGGCGTCAGCCTCAAGGAGATTAACCCCAAAACCCTAGAGAGCAAGCAAGTTCCTGGCTTATATTTTGCCGGTGAGGTGTTAGATATTAATGCCCATACTGGTGGCTTTAACATTACTGCTGCCCTTTGTTCAGGCTGGGTTGCAGGCTGCCCTCATGCTTAAACCTATTGAAAGAAAACTAGGCTAGGTTTTCTTTTTGTATCTGCAAGTCCATAGCAATGGCTAGCTTTTGCTTGCATTCTACGGCAAAAGGTGTATAATAAGGGTATGTTTACCTTAACCGGTTAATTACCAGTTAAGAAAACTAGGAGTCTTGATAACACTCCAAAGTGATGACATTATTAGAAGGAGAAACAAATGGCCAAAAAGTCAAAAATTGCAAAATACCAAAAGCAACTGCAATTGATCGAACAGTACGCTGACCTACGTCACGAACTTAAAGCCAAAGGGGACTATGAAGCATTACGCAAATTGCCACGTGATTCAAATCCCAATCGTCTTAAAAATCGTGACAGAATTGACGGCCGTCCACATGCTTACATGCGTAAGTTTGGGGTAAGCCGGATTAATTTCCGTGAGCTCGCTCATAAAGGACAGCTACCTGGCGTCACTAAAGCAAGCTGGTAACAACCCCTTTGACCTTTACCCATTCTTTTCAAAAGACTAGTAATTAGCAATCATCATCGCCAATTTCGTTATCATAAAATAGCCCGGTATGCCAAGATACCGGGCTATTTGCTGCTTAAGATTATTTTAGCTGGCTTGGGAATTAGGGCTGAAAATGAGCAAAGGTGAGGCTTGGTATGGCATTAAGGTTTAAATGCGCAAAATGACCTTGTTGATACTCAATCGCTGCGGCTAAAGCAATCATGCCAGCGTTATCCCCACACAGGCGAAGGGGCGGAATCACCACTTCTACCCCTTTTATCTCCTCAGCCAGGCGTTCACGTAATCCCTGATTAGCAGCTACACCACCAGCTACGACCAACATTTTTGCGGGATATTGTGCGAGAGCCTTTTTGATTTTGGCTAGAAGGACGTCTAACACAGCTGCCTGGAAAGAGGCACATAGATCGGGCACATTGAGCGTTTCACCTTTTTGCTGGGCCGTATGATGCACATTAATAAAGGCTGATTTGAGGCCTGAGAATGATAATTCTAAGTTATCGTCTTTTATCATAGCCCGGGGAAAATGGTAGTTATCCTGTCCTTGGTGGGCTAATTGGTCAATTTCACGACCAGCGGGATAGCTTAGACCCATGACCCGACCAACCTTATCATAGGCCTCACCGACAGCGTCATCACGTGTCTCACCCACAATCTGGTAGTTGCCTGGTTCTGTCACATAGACCAACTCTGTATGACCACCTGAAACCAAGAGGGCCAGCAAGGGATAGCTGAGCTCTTTTTGTTCTCGGGCAGCCATCAAATGCCCAGCCATATGGTTGACTGGAATAAGGGGAAGCTTGTTAGCCCAAGCAAAGGCCTTAGCGGCAGCAATTCCTACTAAGAGTGCTCCCACAAGACCTGGTCCGTAAGTCACAGCTACAGCGTCTAAATCTTTGGCCCTAATACCAGCTTGCTTGAGGGCATCATCAAAACAAGCTGTAATGACTTCAACGTGATGGCGACTGGCAACCTCAGGCACTACTCCACCAAAGCGTTTATGGCTTTCCACCTGGCTAGCAATAATATTACACAAGAGCTGATCGTCATTTTTCAAAATGGCCACACTGGTCTCATCACATGAACTTTCAACAGCTAAAATATATCTATCTTTCATCGTTTCCTTCTCGTTTCATGATTACCGCTGGCTCACTTGGGTCATGGTAGTAAGCTTTACGTTCTCCTATTGCCTCAAAGCCGATTGATTGGTACAAATGTTGGGCGATGTGATTGGACTTGCGTACTTCTAAATAGATAGGCTGTGAGTAAGAGCTTAGGTGCTTGAGCAGTCTCCTTGCGATGCCCTGGCCCTGGTAGGCTTTTTTGACAGCTAGATTGGTCAACTCAATCTCCCCGGCTAGCTGCTGTAAGCTCATAAAACCAACTAGCTGTTGGTGGTCATAAGCATAGAGAATATCAACCGTTTCAGCAGCCAGATCACTTTCTATTTGTTTTTTATTCCATGTTGCTTGCCCATTAGCATCCTTTAAGATCTGATAGAGGATTTCTGCTTGTTCTTCTATGGTTTTCATGGTCACACTCGCTTAATGTACTTGGCCTTTGGATCTGGTTGATGGTTTTTTAGCCAATTTTCCTCAGCTTCGACTTTTTTTAAGTAGTCTGGTACGAAGGCATGGGGATTCTCTGGTGGGAGCTTGCGGCCTTTTTTGCCGATTTCGTAAGCACTAGGCAGGCTGGCTCTTATCTGGGCGTGTGGCAGAGCCTTGCTAAGTTGCTCGGCAAACTCAGCCACCTCCCCAGTAAATGTAACCTGTGTTTCTTTTGCTAATTCTGCTAGCACTGCTTCAAGGGGGCGTGCTTATCTGGTCTGATGGCTTGCTGGTCACGATAAAAGCCAACATACACGTTATTGCGTCTAGCGTTAATCAAGGGTACAATCAAGCCCGGCTCGGTAATGGGAGCCGCTAGGGCATAGAGGCTTGAGACGCCGACCAGGTCAATACTTAAACTGTAAGCCAGCATTTTGGCCGTCGCCACCGCAACCCTTAAGCCGGTATAGGAACCCGGCCCCTTAGCCACCACAATCCGGTCTAAATCAGCCGGGGTCAAATCAACTGAGGCAACCAAATAATCAATAGCCGGCATCAAAGAAATGCTGTGGTTTTTTTTGATGTTTAACGTCACATCTGCTAGTAACTGATCGTCTTCTAATAAGGCCAAAGCCAAGGTTTTATTTGACGTATCAAAGGCAAGGATTTTCATGGGTTTTCTTATCATCTCCGGAATTTTCTATGGTTCATTATATCACAAAAAGAAGGAAAGCCCAAAAGGCTAGCTAAGGAATATTCTCTTAATGTTTTTACTTGAAGCTTATAATATGATATAATTAGGGTAATTATACAGAATCAAGGACAAAATCAACTACAAAAAAGTGCGAATAATCAGCTGTCGAACCACTCGTGGTTTTGACTGCTTTCTTGTTGTTTAGAATATTGATTCATTTAAGAAAGGAACTTAAGGACAAATGATTTACAAAATCTTTTATCAAGAAAACAAAGAGCGTAGCCCACGCCGGGAAAACACTAAAGTCATGTATCTTGATGTGGATGCTCAAACTGAGCTTGAAGGCCGCATCAAGACACGACGTCTTATTGAAGAACACAAAAACTACAATGTTGAATACATTGAACGTTTATCTGACAAGCACCTCGAATATGAAAAAACAGCAGGTGTTTTTGAACTTACGGAGCTATAATCTATGCCAAATATCGATATAAAACCTCATGAAGTTGGCGTCTATGCCATCGGTGGTCTTGGCGAAATCGGCAAAAACACTTATGGTATCGAGTATCAAGATGAGATTATCATTGTTGATGCTGGGATAAAATTCCCAGAAGACGATTTGCTAGGTATTGACTATGTGATCCCTGATTATTCTTACATCGTTGACAATGTTGATCGGGTTAAGGCTGTTGTGATTACACATGGCCATGAAGACCACATCGGGGGTATCCCATTTCTACTAAAGCAAGCCAATGTGCCTATTTATGCTGGACCACTTGCTCTTGCCCTCATTCGTGGAAAATTAGAAGAACATGGTCTCTTACGTGATGCCAAACTTTACGAAATTAACCATAATACTCAGTTAACTTTCAAAAATATGAAGGTTACCTTCTTTCGGACTACCCATTCCATCCCAGAACCACTAGGGATTGTCATCCATACGCCCCAAGGAAAGGTCGTGTGTACTGGCGACTTTAAATTTGACTTTACTCCGGTTGGCGAACCTGCAGATTTACAACGCATGGCTGCACTAGGAGAAGAAGGCGTCCTATGTCTGCTCTCAGATTCGACTAATGCTGAGATTCCTACCTTTACCAACTCTGAAAAAGTTGTTGGCCAGTCCATTATGAAAATCATTGAGGGCATCCATGGCCGCATTATCTTCGCCTCCTTTGCCTCCAACATTTTCCGCTTGCAACAAGCTGCCGAAGCTGCTGTGCGCACCGGACGCAAAATTGCCGTCTTTGGCCGCTCCATGGAAAAGGCCATCGTCAACGGTATTGAATTAGGCTACATCAAGGTCCCAGAGGGAACCTTCATCGAACCAAATGAAATCAAACATTACCACGCCAGTGACATCTTAATCATGTGTACGGGTAGCCAGGGTGAACCAATGGCTGCGCTAGCTCGGATTGCCAATGGAACCCACAGACAGGTCTCCTTGCAACCTGGCGACACTGTTATCTTCTCGTCTAGTCCTATCCCTGGTAACACCACCAGTGTCAACAAACTCATCAACACAATCCAAGAAGCTGGTGTTGATGTTATCCATGGCAAGGTTAACAACATCCACACATCTGGCCACGGTGGGCAGCAAGAACAAAAATTAATGCTTCGCCTCCTCAAGCCTAAATTCTTTATGCCAGTTCATGGGGAATATCGGATGCAAAAAGTCCATGCTGGACTAGGCGTTGACACTGGAATTCCTAAAGAAAATATCTTTATCCTTGAAAACGGCGATGTCTTAGCCTTAACCAGTGACTCAGCTCGGCGCGCCGGGCACTTCAATGCCCAAGATATTTACGTTGATGGTAATGGTATTGGTGACATCGGTACTGCTGTTCTGCGCGATCGCAGAGATTTGTCCCAAGACGGTGTGGTTCTAGCAGTAGCGACTGTTAACTTTGACACTCAGATGATTCTGGCTGGACCAGATATTCTGAGCCGTGGTTTCATCTATATGCGCGAATCAGGCGATCTTATCCGCGAAAGCCAGCGGATCTTATTCAACGCTATCCGCATTGCCCTCAAAAACAAGGATGCCAGCATTCAGTCCGTCAATGGCGCGATTGTCAATGCCTTACGTCCATTTTTATACGAAAAAACGGAACGCGAACCAATCATAATTCCAATGGTGCTTACACCTGACAAAGATTAATAGCAAAAACACAAAGGATGCCACCTGTACCATACAAGGGGCATCCTTTGTGTTTAGCCTAACTTAGTTTATCAATAGGTGGCTAGGATTCTCGCTACCTATCATTTGGGGGCTGTGCACAATTCGGTTGGGGAATTTTATAGGCTCTATCACTTCTGTCAAAGAGGAAAGACTTAAAAAACGAGTCTTTCCTCTTTTCTCATTACAATGTTATCTTTATGAAGATAATAATCCATTTGGTTGAACAGTAAAAAATCATTTTCAGAGTCTGTAACCAGGTGTTAATAAGCACTGATGTAACTGTCAAATCTTTGGTGTGACATTATTAGTCTTGAAATACCACGCTCACTCTAAGATAATAATGGCATTATCTCAGTTTGTTAGCTTAAACTGCCATTTACCTAAATCCTATCTGCAATCTCAGGGCTTATCTCTATTTTCTAGATAAATCACTAAAAAAAGAAGGATGGACGGGAGGGATAAAAGATTTACAGTATGCATTGATGTTGAAAAGTAATAAAAAAATAAAAAATTTAAGTAAGAAGATGATTCCTTTATTTTACTCTTCTTTGCACTGTCAAACATGATGTAAAAAGTGATTAATATATAAAGACCTGAAAAGATAATAAATACCATCTAGTTTGCCTTATATGCCAAGTAGGCCCCACCGGCAGTAAAACCAGCTACACATACACCCTTTAGTACTGGATGAGGTACTTTACAAAATTTAAATCCTGCTTTAAGTACTCCTAATCCACCTAATACAGCATTACCAGGTGCATTTCCTCCTGAGATTTCCTGAAATTCAGCTGCTGCTAGTTCTTTATATTGATATTGTTTCATTTTCTCCACTCCAAAAGTCATTTACAATCACAGATAATAGTATGTTTTAAATGTCTAAAATCCACCTGTAGCCCCTGTAACACCTGCCCAAAGTGTAATGGCTGCTAATGGCTGCCTTAGCACCAATATACCCACAAGGTACGCCGCATAGTGGAAAGCCAAGGCCTGCCCCTGCAGCCCCTGCTGCAATAGCACTATTGACAATTGTCTGCCAATTATTTTTACCGCCTTCAATTGCAGCAAGAGATTCCAAGTCTAAACGTTCAAATTGGGAAAGAGATAGTGTATCCATTTCCGTATGTCTCCAAAAAATCTATTAATTTGTCCAGTTGCAACTGGACAAGATTAGTATACAGTATTTTTTGCAGGAGATTCCTCAAATTCCTAAACGGTCATTTAAACGTCCTGAACGGGAAATGGTTTTGCATCAGTTCAAGGTCATTTAAAAAACCAATCTCCTGTTCAATTCAAGAAATTGGTTTCATAAAGTATTTTTCTATCCCACTATGAGGCTACAGCACCTAGAGTTTTTATTAGAGAATACGGGTTTTATAAGTCATGGCTTCTTCTTCGGTAGATAAGACAAAGTGCCCTGGTGTAATCTCACGCATTTCGCGTTCTTGGCCATCCAGCTCTTGGCTTGGGTCGTAAATGTCTGCTGTCCGCAGCCGCTCTTTTGCTGGATCAGGCTCTGGGATCGCTGAGAGTAAGCTCTTCGTATACGGATGAATCGGGTGATTATAGACATCTTCTGCGGTGCCAATTTCCAGCATCTTCCCCCAATGCATGACCCCAATGCGATCAGAAATGTATTTGACCATGGAAAGGTCATGCGCAATAAAGAGATAGGTTAAGCCACGTTCATGCTGCAATTTTTGCATCAAGTTAACCACCTGCGCCTGAATGGATACATCTAATGCTGAAATCGGTTCGTCCGCAATGATAAATCTTGGTTTAACCGCTAGGGCGCGAGCAATGCCAATCCGTTGGCGTTGACCACCGGAAAATTCATGTGGATAACGGGTAACATGGTCCTTATTCAAACCAACCAAGTCAAGTAATTCTTGGACTCGTGCTTCACGCTCAGCCTTATTCTTAGTTAATTTATGAATGTCCAAACCTTCAGCGACAATATCGCGAATTTTCATCCGACCATTTAAACTGGCTTGCGGATCTTGAAAAATCATCTGGGCATTTTTTCGAAAATCATGTAAGGCTTTGCCTTTTAAGTGAGAAATAGACTCGCCATTAAAAATGATTTCCCCCTCACTAATATCATACAATTTCAAAATAGCACGGCCCACAGTGGTCTTACCAGAGCCTGACTCTCCCACAAGGCCAAAGACTTCCCCTTCATAGATATCAAAACTAACATTATCAATAGCTTTGACTTCGTTTTTCTTGCCCTTATTAAAGGTTAGCGACACATTCTTTAGTTGGACTAATTTCTTGCCTTCATCACGCATTAAGCCTTTCTCCCTTCCATCTGTTGCCATTTGGCCCAACGGTCTTGGATGGGTAATGGCGGTGTTACTTTTGGTGCTCGCTCATCTAACAACCATGTGGCCGCAAAGTGGGTGTCACTCACTTGGTACATTGGTGGTTCTGCCTCATGGTCAATATCCAGAGCATAGGCATTTCGGGCAGCAAAAGCATCCCCTTTTGGAGGATTTAATAAATCCGGCGGAGTGCCAGGAATCGCTTGGAGGCTACCTCTTGCGGTATCGGTAGTAGGCATCGAATTTAAGAGTCCCCAGGTATAGGGGTGCTGAGGATTGTAAAAAACCTCATCAACAGTACCATATTCGACAATTTTACCAGCATACATGACTGCAACGCGATCAGCCACACCAGCCACCACACCAAGATCATGGGTAATAAAGATAATGGAAGAGGAAATTTTGGATTGAATGTCCTTCATCAATTTCAAAATTTGTGCCTGAATGGTCACATCAAGAGCTGTTGTTGGCTCATCAGCGATCAAGATGGCTGGGTTAGCAGCAAGGGCAATGGCAATCACGGCCCGCTGCCGCATGCCGCCTGACCATTGGTGCGGATAATCATTGACATGTTCTTGGGCATTTGGGATGCCGACTTGCTCCATTAAAGTGAGCGCCCGCTCTAGGGCTTCTTGCTTTGTGATGTTTTCATGGGTCAAAATAGCCTCGGCAATTTGCAGACCAATCTTCATTGTGGGATCTAAACTTGTCATCGGATCTTGGAAGATCATGGCAATCTCCTTGCCGCGAATCTTAACCCACTCTTCTTCCTTCAATTGGTCCAGATGTTGTCCCTTAAAGACAATCTCCCCAGAAATATGTGCATTTTTGGCATTGAGCCCCATCAAGGTCTTGGTGGTAACCGATTTTCCGGAACCAGATTCACCAACAATGGCCAGGGTTTCCCCTTTTTTCAAATCAAAATTAATATCACGAATGGCTTGGACATCTCCAGCATAGGTTTTAAAATCAACGTGGAGGTTTTTGACATTCAAAATCGTTTCACTAGACATCTGCTTTTCCTCCTAGTCATTGCTTGCTTTTGGGTCAAAAGCATCGCGTAAGCCATCGCCCAATAAAATAAAGGCAAGAGAAATAAAGACAAGTGCCAAGGCTGGCAATAGCACTTGATATGGATAATACTGGAGGTTTTCTTGGGCATCGGTGATTAGCGAGCCAAGCGAGGCCGTTGGGGGTTTCACCCCTAGATTAATGGCTGATAAGACAGCTTCATACATGATCGCACTTGGCACAGTCATCATAATTTGCACAATGATAACTCCAGAGATATTGGGCAAAATATGCTTAAAGGCAATTTTGAAATGACTTTCGCCCAAAGCCTGTGACGCTAAGACAAAGTCACGCTCACGGTAAGATAGGGTCAGATTACGCACCTGCCGGGCCATGGAGGTCCAACCAACAATCGCAATCGAAATAATGATGGAGACCACACCATTTCCTAGTAATAAACCTAGCATTGTCACAATAACCAGGTTAGGAATGGAGGAGATAACCTCGATAATCCGTTGCATGATGGTATCCACCTTACCTCCTGTAAAACCAGAGACCAAACCATAAGTCACGCCGATAACGAGGTCAATCAAGGTCGCAACAATGGCAATCAAGAGGGAAATTCGAATTCCTACGGTAATCCGCTTGCCCAGGCTGCGGCCCAGATTGTCAGTCCCAAGTAGGAATTTTTTATCTTCGGGCACACCCTGATCGGTATAGGCATCGTTAGCTTGGCTATTGCCGGCATAGACAATCTTTCCATTCCAAAATGGTAATTGGCCACTTAATTTTGGAGGTAAATTGCGGTAAACACTGACTTTAGCACTGTTAAAATTATTGGCATCTTGCTTTGAGACTACAAAAGCCGAACTCAGTGAAAAGACTAATAAGAAAGCTAAAAAAGTCATAGCCACCACGGCTAATTTATTTTGCTTTAAACGCCGCCAGGCATCCTGAAGAAAGGAGAGGGCTGGTTTTTGAATTTTTTCTTGGGTGGCAGCACTGCTAACACCGACTAACTTAAACTGCTGTTTTTCTTCTACCATAATACCCTCCTAGCCTAGGCGAACGCGGGGATCAGCCAAGCTAATCACAATATCTGTCAGCAAAATTGCGACCATCAGCATCACGGCGTAGACAATGGTCGTTCCCATAATAACGGGATAATCCTTTGTCGGAATGGACGTGACAAACTGTTGACCAATCCCTGGAATGGAAAAGATTTGCTCAATCAAGGCTGAGCCTGTTAAAATATTGGCTGCCATCGGACCAACCAGGGTCAAAACTGGAATCATCGAATTACGATAGGCATGCTTATTGGTCACCTGGCGCTTGGTCAAGCCTTTAGCGCGAGCTAATTGAATATAGTCCGTATTTAAGGTCTCAATCATTTCGCTTCTAAAAAAGCGGGTAACTTGGGCAAAGACAGGGATGGCCAGTGCCAAAGTTGGTAAGATGGTTTGTCCAAAACTTCCCCAGCCAGATAAGGGCACTAAGCCCCATTTAAAGCCAAAATAGTCCAATAAAAGTAAGCCAATAATAAAGGAAGGGACGGAAATCCCAAGAGTTGAAAGCACACTTAATACCGCATCAATCTTATTGTTTTTATTACGAGCAGAAACTGCTCCGACAAATAAGCCACAAATAATACCGACCACCAAAGCCTGAAGGCCCAAATGAACCGATACACCCAGTCTTTGGGCAATCAAGCGCGCAACGGGTTGATTGATGGACTGATAGCTAGTCCCAAAATCACCATGCAAAATATCTAATAGGTACTTGGCGTACTGCTGCCACAAGGGCTTATCCAAACCATATTGCTGGTTCATTAGGGCAATCATTTCATCGGTTAATTTGGGATTATTAAAGGGTGTCCCTGGCATGATTTGCATCAAGAAAAAAGAGAGGGTGATGACCACCCATAGTGTTATCAGTAGAATGGCAACACGTTTTAATAAATATCTAGTCATAAGAATCCTCTAACAAAAGCAAGAACTGGCTTGACAACCAATTCTTGCCGCATTACATTTTTAAGGGGTTACGAAAGCTTATTTTTTATAAGCATAAGTAAAGTCAACATTCAACCCAGTTGAGTTGCGCACTAAGCCTTTAATGCTTGGATTTTGCAAGCCTTCCGTTAAGCGGAAGTAGACTGGGTTATAAAGCGCATTGTCATAAAGGGCTTTTTCAGCAGCCTTGTAATCTTGAGCTGCCGCATCTGAATCTAAGGCATCGGTGGTCAATGCTTTTTCATAGGCAGCATCGTAAGCAGCATTGGTAAATTTGCCGTAGTTATAAGCAGATCCAGATTTAAAGAGGCCATAGAAGGTTGACCCTTCTGGGTAGTCACCACCCCAGAGCACAAGGGCGACTTCAAAGTTTTGAGTCTTAGTATCTTCAAGACGTTGCTTAAAGGGAACAAATTTTTCTTCTACGGATAAGCCAGGTAGGGCTTTTTCCCAAGTTTCCTTAATATAATCAACCGCTGCTTTAGCCACAGGGGTATCCGCATCAGCAGTTACGGTTAACTTCACAGAAGATTTGCCTAATTCAGCCAAGCCTTCTTTGAAGAGTTTAGTTGCTTCTGCCTTGTCATAGGTATAGCCTGGCGCGACATATTTTGTTAAATCACTGCCATCTTTTAGCTTAGCTAAACCAGTTGGCGCTAGAGCTGTCGCTGGTTTTGAACCCGTATCAACGGCCGCTGAGACAATTCCCTTGCGATCAGTCGCTAAATTCAGTGCTTGACGAATCTTAAGGTTATTTAAGGCTGCAACCTTGCCAGTTTGGTTATAAACCATATAAGAAGTTGTTGCCTCAGGTACTGCTACGACTGCCTTGTTAGCTTTATTGGCATTATAGATAGCAGAAGTCCCAGAGATATTGGCAAAGTCAAGCTTACCTTGCTTGTACATTTGCACAGCAGTATCTGGCTTTTTAACGGTTTGCACATGAATCGTTTTTGTCTTAACGTGCTTTGCATCCCAGTAGTCCTTGTTTTTAACTAACTTGAAAGAACCGCTCGTGCCATTCCAATCCTTAACCGTGTAGGGACCAGAGTAAACTTGCTTGTCTGAGCTAGTCCCGTAATCCTTGCCAACTTTTTTCACAAAGTCTGCTTTTTGGGGCATAAAGTTAGCAAAAGACAGCAAACTCTTGAATTGGGGGGAAGGTTTATCTAAGGTAAAGATCACCTTGTCACCGTCTGCTTTGACTCCCAGGCTGTCTAAGTCCTTGTTTTTGCCGGTATTAATGCTCTCAGCATTCTTTAAATGAGCTTCTGTTGCCAGGTAAGCATACTCAGAGGCTGTTTTGGGATCAACCATGCGTTGCCAACTATAGACAAAATCAGCAGCACTTAACGGACTCCCATCGGACCATTTGAGGCCATCACGTAAGGTTGCTGTATAGGTTAGGCCATCATCTGATACCGTAACATTTTTAGCTAGGTCGGGTTGCAGCTTGCCCTTATTATCAACGCGGAGTAGGTTACTTCCTGAATTGCCAATAGCTAAAGCAGAGTAGCTGTCAGTATTTTTTGACACGTCCAAGGTAATAATCTCAGTAGGTGTATACCAGTTAATCTCATCCTTATTGCCACTAGTTGCAGCCTTATTACCGCATGCCATCAAAGCAGCTACTGAAGCAAGGGTGGCTGTCCCCAATCCTACACGCTTCCATCTTAAAGTTTTTGAACCTGCCATATTAACTTTCCTCCTCGTATCCCTAAATCTAAGTTGTGAATTAAATTATATCACAATTCAAAAAAAATGAAAGTATTTTTTCTGAAAATTGTGATTTTATTTTTTATACATTGTTATAGTTTAGACCATGCTATATGAAAACTTTTTATTATCATAAAAAGAATATCTTATCACAACTGCTTGAATATAAGTATAAAAAAAGCTACGGAAGGTTCTTCCGTAGCCTATGAAATTCTAATAATTCTGTAGGTAGTTATCAATTTCCCACTGGGACACAAAGGTGGCATAAGAAGCCCACTCAATCCGCTTGGCTTCGACAAAATTGATGAAGATATGCTCACCAAGGGCACGTCTGACCACCTCGTCAGCCTGCAAAGCCTTAAGAGCATTGTGTAGCGTTGAAGGTAAATCAACAATACCTGCTGCCTGGCGCTCTTCTACCGTCATGGTATAGATATTGGCTTCGATTGGCTCTGGTGCCTCAATTTTTTGTTCAATACCGTCTAAGCCTGCCTCTAAAAGAACAGCTAAGGCTAAATAAGGATTGGCAGTTGGATCAACCGAACGCAATTCTAAACGTGTTCCTTGGCCCCGCGAAGCTGGTACTCGAATCAATGGTGAGCGGTTGCGCCCCGCCCAGGCCACATAGACTGGTGCTTCATAGCCAGGTACCAACCGCTTGTAAGAATTGACGGTTGGATTCATAATAGCAGTGTAATTATAAGCATGCTGCATGAGACCACCTAAGAAATAATAGGCGTCTTGTGACAATTGCATGCCGCGCGGATCATTGGGATCAAAAAAGGCATTCTTGTTGTCCTGATCAAAAAGTGACATATTACAATGCATGCCTGAGCCATTAATACCAAATTTGGGCTTGGCCATAAAGGTGGCATGTAAACCGTGTTCTCGTGCAATGGTTTTCACCACCAGCTTAAAAATCTGGATATTATCACAAGCTTTGAGCACATCAGCATATTTAAAGTCAATCTCGTGCTGCCCAACAGCTACTTCGTGGTGACTGGCTTCCACTTCAAAGCCCATTTTAGTGAGGACATTGACAATCTCTCTACGGGTGTTATCTGCTAAATCAGTGGGTGCCAGGTCAAAGTAGCCACCATGGTCATTGACTTCAAGGGTAGGCATATCTTTTTCGTTCATTTTAAAAAGGAAAAACTCTGGTTCTGGTCCTAAATTGAAAGACTTGTAGCCAACTTTCTCCATGTGTGCCAGGGCTTTCTTTAAATTACCACGGGGATCACCAGCAAAAGGCTCACCCTCAGCTGTATAAATATCACAGATTAGGCCTGCGACAGCACCATTTTCATCACCCCAGGGAAAAACAATCCAGGTATCAAGATCAGGATAGAGATACATGTCTGATTCATTGATTCGCACAAAACCTTCAATAGATGAGCCATCAAACATAGCCTTATTTGATAAGACCTTATCTAACTGTTCGTCCGTTGCTGGGATTTCGACATTTTTCATAATCCCCATAATATCGGTAAACATCAAGCGTAGGAATGTGACATTTTTTTCTTTGACTTGACGACGGATGTCTTCAGCTGTGATTGTCATTATAATCTCTCCTTAAAACTATTCTAGAAGCAAGGTCAAATACGAAAGTTTCCCAAGGTTTGCGCAGGAGTTGAAAAGCCTCCTTGGTTGCGGAGTTCTTCACGTAAAATCTGCCGAACTTCAGCATCACTCAAGGCCTTACCTTTGGCCGCTAGCTTTTTTTGACGCTTAGCATATTCCTGCTTAATGGCTGCAATCGTGTAGCCATCACTAATAAAATCTTTGATTTCTAGCAAACGGTCCATGTCATTTAATGAAAATAAACGGCGGTTTCCTTGTGTTCGTTCCGGTTTGATCAAGCCCTGCTCTTCATAATAGCGAATTTGCCGAGCTGATAAATCCGTCAACCGCATAACAGCACCAATGGAAAAGACGGCGATGGATCGCCTTAGTTCTCTTTCTTTCATGGCTAACTCCTTTTACCCTTTTATTATATACCTTGACTAAGGAATGTCAAGAAGCGATGTCAGATAATCTTACATGATCATAGCTTGCGCCATTTTTTGCGCAGCCATTCAAGATCCGTATTGACCAAAATGGCAATAAACACCCCACAAAACGTTTCAAAAATTCTGGCAAAAACAGACCAAAAGGTATCGTCAGTCGGCAGAGATAAGCAAATAATCAATAAAGCAGCAACAGCGCCAATAATCCCTGAGCGGTTATTAAAGGCGACATTAAACATGATTGTCAGCATAGTCAAAATAGGCACCGCAACCAAGGTCACCCAAAATTGATGATCAAAAGCCATCTGTAAGAGGTAATAAATAAAGGCAAAGCTACCGCCAATACTGTTGCCAAGAATCCTTGATGTCCCAAAGGAAATAGTTTGGTCAACCGTTTCACGCAAGCTAAAAACAGCTGTTAAGGCTCCAATTTGCAAACCTTGAAAACCAAGTAGATGAAAAATAAGGAGAACTAAAAAGACTGAAATCCCTGTTTTTAATGTTCGCATGCCCACTTTTAAATGCCGCGGATCAAAATGATAATTGTTCATGTTATGATTTCCTTCCACATATAGCTTTAGTGTAACATAATTTGCCGTCTGATGTGAGAAAAGCCCCCAAAGATTAGCAAATTGCTATCAAGCTTTTGCCCGATGTATCCTTACCTCTAGGCCTCTGGTTAGCACCCGCCCTATGGCTGGCCTATTCTTGGCGCTTGCTTGACTAAAACACTGGCAAAGCCCTTTGCTCATTGGGACAAGCAACAAGCCTAACTTGTCAGAGAAAAAAACTGTCAGAGAAAAAAACGTTGGATTGATTGATCCAACGTTTCGTCTTAGTCAAGCTTTTACGATTTGGCAAATCCCAAAGGTGGCTAGCTTATTTTTCTGTTAAGGCAGCAAGGCCTGGTAATTCTTTACCTTCTAGTAATTCCATGCTTGCGCCACCCCCAGTAGAAATCCATGAGAATTTGTCAGCACGGCCTAAATTAATCGCTGCAGCGGCAGAATCACCTCCACCGATGATTGATTTAACACCTGGTTGCTTGATGATAGCATCCATAACACCGATAGTTCCTTCTTGGAAGTCAGGGTTTTCAAAGACACCCATTGGGCCATTCCAGACAACTGTCTTAGCACCTTCAAGGACTTTTTCAAACTCAGCTACAGATTTTGGTCCAATATCCAAACCTTGGAAACCAGCGTCAATATCACGGCCTTCAGTCACACGAATTTCAGTGTAATCAGCAAAGCCATTTGCTTCTTTGCTGTCGATTGGTAAGACTAGACGGTCACCCGCTTTGTCCAATAAATCTTTAGCAACATCAACCTTATCTGCTTCAAGAAGGGAGTCACCAATGGCGTGACCCAAAGCTTTGTTAAAGGTATAAGTCATCCCACCACCTATGATAACCTTATCTGCTTTTTGAAGCAGATTGTCAATGACACCGATTTTATCTGAGACTTTAGCACCACCTAAAATCGCCACAAATGGACGTTCTGGTGTTTCAACTGCTTCTTTAATGTAAGCAATTTCGTTTTCAAGCAAGAAGCCAGCTACTGCTTTAGCAACATTTGCCGAAATACCTACGTTAGAAGCATGGGCACGGTGTGCTGTCCCAAAAGCATCATTTACAAAAAGATCATCACCTAATGAAGCCCAGTATTTACCTAACTCAGGATCATTTTTTGATTCTTTTTTGCCGTCCACATCTTCAAAGCGTGTGTTTTCAACGAGTAAAACCTGACCGTCTTCTAGAGCATCAATAGCAGCTTCTAACTCAGCACCACGGGTTACACCAGGGAAAACCACATCTTGGCCAAGTTTTTCAGATAAAGCTTTAGCAACAGGAGCAAGTGATTTACCTTCTTTATCTGCTTCTTCTTTGACACGACCTAGGTGTGAGAAAAGAATGGCACGTCCGCCGTTTTCTACAATGTATTTGATAGTAGGCAAAGCTGCAGTAATCCGATTATCGTTTGTGATCACGCCATCTTTCAATGGAACGTTAAAGTCAACACGAACGAGAACCTTTTTACCTTTTACATCAATGTCTTTTACAGTCATTTTAGCCATATAAAGAGACTCCTTATTTTTTCTATGTTTGATACCTACAATTATAACATAAAATTGCTTAAAATTCTTTAGAATGAAAGGAATAAATTAATTTTTTCACAATTTTTTTCAAAGCTGACTTGTGCTAAAACGCTCTAACTCTTCTCTTGCTCTTATCAGTGCAGTTGCGATTGCTTCGCTTGGGACCTGACCTGCCTAGGGCCAGCTGGAGACGATGAGGGAGTGAAAAAAGGCAGCGCTAAAGCACTGAAATGCGGCTCTATCATTTCTGTAGTGGGTAACGCCACTCTGGAGATGATGGGCCTCTTTTCATGCAGACAAAACGTTCTATATGACTTATAATGAAAAGCAGCGTCAAAACAACTCATTAGAAAGCATCATATGGAACAACTCTATCACATACTACAGAAGTAATCGGAATTAAAGATAAACATATCACATTAGATAACGTTTTTAAATGTGAGACGCACATTGAAGTCTATGTAAGGATTAGCTATTTAGCTAACCTGCTCTAGTTGCCAACATCGCAAAAAAAAGGAAGAAAAGCTCTTCCTTTTAATTTAACAGTCTCATTATTTAGCAATTTTTGCGAAATATTCAAGGGTACGAACAAGTTGTGATGTGTAAGACATTTCGTTGTCATACCATGAAACAGTTTTAACCAATTGAGTACCGTCAGCAGCTTCAGTAACTTCTGTTTGAGTAGCGTCAAATAATGAACCATATGACATACCTACAATATCAGAAGATACGATTTCATCAGTATTATAGCCGTATGAATCGTTAGCAGCAGCTTTCATTACTGCGTTAACTTCGTCAGCTGTTACTTTTTTGCCAAGTACAGATACAAGTTCAGTTAATGATCCAGTTGGTACTGGTACACGTTGTGCATGACCTTGTAATTTGCCGTTCAATTCAGGGATAACAAGTCCGATAGCTTTAGCAGCACCAGTTGAGTTAGGAACAATGTTTGCTGCAGCTGCGCGAGCACGACGGTAGTCACCTTTACGGTGTGGGCCATCAAGAACCATTTGGTCACCAGTGTAACCATGAACGGTAGTCATTGTACCAACTTTAAGTTCAAAGTTTTTGTTCAAAGCGTCTGCCATTGGTGCAAGACAGTTTGTTGTACATGAACCAGCTGAGATAACTGTTTCAGAACCATCAAGGATGTCATGGTTAGTATTGAAAACAACTGTTTTAACATCTGAGCCACCAGGTGCAGTGATCACAACTTTTTTAGCACCGCCAGCATGTAAGTGCTTTTCAGCAGCAGCTTTTGTTGCAAAGAAACCAGTTGCTTCAAGAACGATTTCAACACCATCGTTAGCCCAGTCAATTTGTTCTGGATCGCGTTCAGCAGAAACTTTAACGAATTTTCCGTTAACTTCAAAGCCACCGTCTTTAACTTCAACTGTACCGTCGAAACGTCCTTGAGTTGTATCATATTTCAACAAGTGCGCAAGCATTGCTGGATCAGTAAGGTCGTTGATGCGTGTTACTTCAACACCTTCTACGTTTTGGATACGACGGAATGCAAGACGACCGATACGACCGAATCCATTAATACCAACTTTAACTACCATTAGTGATTTCCTCCTTATGAAAATCAAAAGAATAATATTTAAGGGAGTGACTCCCTACCTATAATGTGAAAAGATTAACTTGGAGGTGCCTCCAAAATCTTTCAACATGATTATTATATAATGATTCCCACAAAAATGCAAATAAAATAGCTATTTTCATGGCTTAAGGACTGATGGAAATTTGATTGTTTAGACCTCCTTGCCAAGTGATGAGTGACCAGATGAAAATATAAAAAGAAAAGGAATTGATCGTTTCAATTCCTTTTCAAGGGGTGGGATTACTCACCACGGTTTTTCTTGATAATTTCTTCTTGGACAGACTTAGGAACATCTTCATAGTGGTCAAATACCATCATAAAGGTACCACGTCCTTGGGTAGCTGAACGAAGAACTGTCGCATAACCAAACATTTCAGCAAGTGGAACATAGGCACGAACGATTTGGCTGTTACCATGTGCTTCCATACCATCAACACGTCCACGACGAGCAGTCACGTGACCCATAACATCACCGAGGTTGTCTTCAGGTGCTGTAATAGTGACAAGCATCATTGGCTCAAGGATAGCTGGCTGTGCTGTTTTGGCAGCTTCTTTAAGTGCAAGTGAAGCAGCAATCTTAAAGGCCGTTTCAGATGAGTCAACATCGTGGTAAGAACCATCATATAGTTTTGCCTTCACATCAACGATTGGGTAACCAGCAAGGACACCGTTTGCCATGGATTCAACAAGTCCTTTTTCAACTGCTGGGATGAATTCACGTGGAACCACACCACCAACGATTGCATTTTCGAATTCGAAGCCTTTACCTTCTTCATTTGGTGTAAATTCAATCCAAACGTCACCAAATTGACCTTTACCACCGGATTGGCGCTTGAAGAAACCACGAGCCTGTGTCGAAGCACGGAAAGTTTCACGGTAAGATACTTGAGGAGCACCTACGTTTGCTTCCACTTTGAATTCACGACGCATACGGTCTACAAGGACATCAAGGTGAAGCTCACCCATACCAGCGATAACTGTTTCACCCGTTTCAACGTTGGTTTCAACGCGGAAGGTTGGGTCTTCTTCTGCTAGTTTTTGAAGCGCGATACCCATCTTGTCTTGGTCAGCTTTTGATTTAGGCTCAACCATCAATTGGATAACTGGTTCTGGTACTTCGATAGATTCAAGGATAACTTTTGCTTTTTCATCAGTTAATGAGTCACCAGTAGTTGTGTCTTTCAAACCAACGGCAGCAGCAATATCACCAGCATATACTGTTTCAATTTCTTGACGGCTGTTTGCGTGCATTTGAAGGATACGTCCAATACGTTCACGTTTGCCTTTAGAGGTGTTCATGACATAAGAACCGCTATTAAGAATACCTGAATAAACGCGGAAGAAGGTTAGACGACCTACAAATGGGTCTGTCATGATCTTAAAGGCAAGGGCAGCAAATGGTTCTTCATCAGATGCTGGACGTGTTTCTTCTGCATCAGTGTCAGGGTTAATACC
The DNA here is from genome assembly GCF_019774635.1 of Streptococcus halichoeri. Classification (NCBI taxonomy): domain Bacteria; kingdom Bacillati; phylum Bacillota; class Bacilli; order Lactobacillales; family Streptococcaceae; genus Streptococcus; species Streptococcus halichoeri. The sequence goes on along the minus strand of NZ_CP081502.1, from coordinate 664,655 downwards.
TTTGATAGCAGGAATGTCAAGTGGGCTTGGTAAGTAGTCAATAACTGCATCAAGCATCATTTGAACACCCTTATTTTTGAAGGCAGAACCACACAATACTGGGAAGAATTCAACGTTGATGGTTGCTTGGCGGATAGCTGCTTTCAACTCATCTGTAGTAATTTCTTCGCCTTCTAGGTATTTCATCATGAGGTCTTCATCAGTTTCAGCAACAGCTTCTACTAATTTTTCACGGTATTCTTGAGCTTGTTCGAGGTATTCTTCAGGAATATCTTCTTCCAGAATGTCTGTACCAATATCATTGGTGTAGATTTCCGCTTTCATTTTGATTAAGTCAATAATACCACGGAAGTCATCTTCAGCACCAATTGGTAATTGGATTGGGTGAGCATTTGCTTGTAAACGGTCATGTAAGGTGCTTACTGAGTAAAGGAAGTCAGCACCGATTTTGTCCATTTTGTTTGCAAAAACAATCCGCGGAACCCCGTATTCAGTAGCTTGGCGCCATACGGTTTCAGTTTGTGGTTCTACCCCTGATTGAGCGTCAAGAACGGTTACTGCACCATCAAGTACGCGCAAAGAACGTTGTACTTCAATAGTGAAGTCCACGTGCCCTGGTGTGTCGATGATGTTAACACGGTGACCGTTCCATTGTGCAGTTGTTGCAGCAGAAGTGATTGTAATTCCACGTTCTTGCTCTTGCTCCATCCAGTCCATTTGGGAAGCGCCTTCGTGGGTTTCACCGATTTTATGGATTTTACCAGTGTAGTAAAGAATACGCTCAGTAGTTGTTGTTTTACCAGCATCAACGTGAGCCATGATACCGATGTTACGAGTTTTTGCTAGTGAAAATTCGCGAGCCATTAGGTTTTTTCTCCTATATCTTTTTTAATAAGTCTATTATAGCACTATTTGAGAAAAAACGGATAGGCAGGACCTACCCGTTATGCTAATTATTTATTGAGAAGAGTTTGTTGGTTTGATGCGGACATAACCAGTTACAGGTAAGTGTCGTACACCTTGTAATTGAACTCAGGCTAAACGCTGTGTGAAAAAGATAACCTTTCCTAGAGACAAAAGTCTCTTCGGCAAGTTTTCTATTTTCACTATGCATTCTATGCGTCTGCGTATCTTATAACTGAGTTTGAGATACAAGTCGCTGACAAAAAGATAATAGCTCCTAGAAGCTGAAGCTTCTGCGTCACTATTCCTATTTCGTCTAACATTTGTTTCCCGCTAAAATAGCCTATATTACCAACGGAAGTGAGCAAAGGCACGGTTAGCCTCAGCCATTTTGTGTGTGTCTTCACGTTTCTTAACAGATGCTCCTGTGTTGTTAGCAGCATCCATGATTTCTTTGGCAAGACGATCTTTCATTGTGTGTTCACCACGTGCGCGTGATGCATTTACCAACCAGCGAAGACCTAGTGTGGTCCGACGTTCTGGACGAACTTCGACTGGAACTTGGTAGTTTGACCCACCAACACGGCGAGCACGAACTTCAAGAACAGGCATGATGTTGTCCATCGCTGTTTCGAATACTTCAAGGGCATCATTGCCAGTAGCTTCTTTGATAGCTGCAAAGGCATCATAAACAATAGTAGCAGCTGTACCACGTTTTCCATCAAGCATAACACGGTTGATAAGACGTGTTACAATTTTTGAATGGTACAATGGATCTGGTAATACTTCGCGTTTTGGTGCTTGATTTTTACGACTCATTCTTTCTTATCTCCCCTCTATTACCCTTTTGGACGTTTAGCACCGTATTTAGAACGGCCTTGCTTACGGTCAGCAACACCTGCTGTATCAAGTGCTCCACGAACGATATGGTAACGTACCCCTGGAAGGTCTTTTACACGTCCACCACGAATAAGTACCACACTGTGTTCTTGCAAGTTGTGGCCAATTCCTGGGATGTAGGCTGTTACTTCGATAAGGTTGCTCAAGCGTACCCGGGCAAATTTACGAAGGGCAGAGTTAGGTTTTTTAGGTGTCATTGTACCCACACGTGTTGCAACACCGCGTTTTTGTGGTGCTGAAAGTTTTGTGTGAACTTTTTTATGACTGTTGTAGCCAATATTCAAAGCTGGTGAATCTGATTTTTCAATTTTAGATTTACGTGGTTTACGTACCAACTGGTTAATTGTAGGCATCTACATTCTCCTGTGTTTTTTTATTTTTGGTTGATATAGCACTCGGTGACAGCCTATATCCGGGTGTACTTTTGCAACTATTGTCAGCACGTCTCTGTACACTTTTGAGAGACCAAAAGTAAAAAGTACCGTCTTACATAATAACACAGACGGTACTTTTTGTCAAAGAAAACTATAGTTTTCTTTCATTCTCTTTGCGTAAGCTATAAGCCGCTAGTCCAACAGCAGATAACATCACAAGACCGGCTTTAATAGCTCGTTTGGTGCTCTCATCTGGTGAAGGCATAAGGCTGCCTTGGAAGATTGAACCTGGACCATAAGAGCTGATTGACCCCTTACGTCCTGATGAATCAACGCTTGGCGCTGCGTCAAGTGCAGCTGAGGCAGCAGCGACAATATCTCTAGACACCCGTCTCACTTGGTTAAGAACAGCATCAGATGCAAGCTGAGCAGCTGTTTCTTCGACCTTGGTCAAGGCCTGAGCCAATTGGGTACCTGTTGGCGCAGATGCGGTTGAAGCGTTGCGACTGCTATGGCTGACCTTGGCGTGTGTCAGCGCTGCAAGAGCCGCAGGAGTGACGCTAGGATACTGTCCTTTGGCAAAACCAGGAGCCGGAAGAGCCAAGGCTTGGAATTTTGGTAATGTAAGCGCATGGGCTTTTAAGAGCTCAAGATGGTTTTCAGTGGCCGCAATAGCAGCTGCTAGATTGGTTTTGTGCGCCACTAAGTTAGCTAATTTTCCTGTAGCTTGTGTCAATTGCCGTTGCACAGCTGATTGTTCTGCTTGGGCAGTGGCTAAGTGAGTCGCTGCAAGATGCTTGCGCTCAGCCTGACTAGGAGTTGCTAGGAGCTTGCTTAAATAGTGCTGTCTAGCAGTCAAGCGCGCTAATTCAGCCGAGGTTGCTTGCAAGCTGACATTGGTACTATTTAATTGGGCTTTGGCTTGGGCCACATAAGTTAATTCTTGGTCGCGTTGCGCTCTGTAGGCCTTTTGGTTTTGGAGTGCTTGAGCTAACTGAGCTTGTGAAACATCCTGCGACTGCGCTAGCCGTTGAACCTGGGCTGCCAAATGACTGGCTTCACCTTGGGCCGTCTGTAATTGGGCTTTTAAGCCGGCTATGGCTTGATAAGCGGCAACGACTGGTGCTTCTTTAGCGACATTTGCTAGACGCGTATTTAAAGAATTAATCTTTTGGCTGATGCTTGCAATGGTCGTATTAAGCGTATTGATGCGCGCTGAGTGGTTGACAGGTGCTACTACGCCAGCGATTTTTTGGCTAAAACGAGCGGCATTTTCAATATTTGATTGAGGAATCAAGAGAAAATGGGTGTTTAAGCCCTGTACTGTATCGGTGGAAAAACCAAGGTAAATAGGTTTAGTAGGATTTACCTTATCCGTTCTTAAAAGGTTAACCGTATGGCCAAAAGTATTGCCATAGGTGTAGTCTTCAAAGAACATGTAGCGTAAGCTATTGTAAATACTGCGCTTTAGGCCATTGACAGTGTAAACATCATCGAAGAAACCGATGCTTTCATACATGTTGTCATCATTGGCCCGCAAACCAACAGCCTGTGCTGAGGTTTCGATGATTGTCTTATCATGAGGGCCAATCCCTTTGTGGCCAGCGATGCCCGCAACACCGAATTGGAAGTTGGGACGGGTATTATTGTGAGTAGCTTTGTAGTTTTGGGTTAACTTCCGGGCAAACTCTTGGGAGCCTTCTGTGACAGCAACTGGCGGTAAACCTAGCTGAGTCCGGACTTGGTTGATCATTGCAGCAGCAAATTGGGCCAATTCATTTTGCACGTCTTGGCTTAGATTATCTGGATTAACCACCCGGTTGACATCACTTGCAATGTCCTTGTACTGGTTAATAGTCATGCCTTGCTTAGCGCCATTGATCAGTTGGGAGCTAAGTTGGTTGTAGGTGTTGAGGTAGCTTTGTGTCCCGATGTAACCACTGGCTGCTAATTTTTGAATAGCTGCTAAAGAATAAGAACTTGGTGCCACCAGCTGATTGTTACCAGCTACGTTGACCTGCTCAGTAGTTGCATGGGCTTTTAAGGCAGACAGTTCTGCTTGCTTACTAGACAAGGTTTGCTGGTTAAGAGCAAGCTCTTCTTTAAGTTGCACGGTGGTGCTTGCTACGGTCTTATCGAGGTCTGCTTGAGCTTTATTAAGGTTTGTGTTAATGGTTGCTACTGCTGTTTGCGCAGCGGCTGCTTGCTTGGTCAACTCTTCAGGTTTATTAAGCAAGGTCGTAAGTTCTGCAACTTGCTTGCTGGCGCTTTGTTCCATTTGGCTCAAACGCTCAGCGTTAGCGCTGTGTGTTTCTAAATCAGCAGCTTGGGCTTTAGCTGTTTGTTCTAAGTTTGCTGCCTGCGCTGTGGTTGCTTGTAGGTCTTGCTCAGTACTTGCTAAGCTTGCTTGCTCGCTTGCCACCATGGCTGCATATTCTTGTGGGCTAGCATTGGCAATCGTAAGAAGACTAGCGTTAGCTTTTTCTACCGCCTGATCTTTTTGGGCCAAGAGGGCTTTTGCGTCTGCTACGGTTTTTTGACCTGTCTCCACATCGCTGGTAGCTTTGTGGAGCTCTTCTTTTTGCGTTTCCAATTTTTTTGCTGTTGTGGCAATCTCTTGATTAGTTTTGTCAAGGGTTTCTGGCATTGCTGCGCTTGAATCAGTCGTTGTCGCCCTTGTTGTGGTATGTAAGTCCTCAGCTTTCACCTCATGTTCAACACCAACAGTGGTGCCCAAAAGAGCTAAGGTTGACGTTAAGGCAAGTGTTGTTTTAACTTGCTTTGACTTCGTGTTTTCTAATTCCATTTTTTCTCCTTAATTCAATTTCACTAATCAAAAATATTGCCGACTTCGACTGAAACGTGACTGTTTTTCACATCTATTTCAGAGACTCTCAGTAACGATTTATAGGTCATTTGTTCGCGTTCTTCCTGGCTGTTTTCGGCAAAGACAGCCACACCAACTAAGGTGCTGTCAAACTCTTCCAGGAGACTAATCATTCCTGAAATGGTGCCGCCGCCCTTTAAAAAGTCATCAACAATCAAGACCCGGCTATTGGGGCGCAAGCTCCGCTTAGATAAAAACATTTTTTCAATGCGATCACTTGAAGCACTGGCATAGTTGACCGACACAGTTGAGCCTTCCGTGATTTTAAGGTCGCGGCGAACAATCACAAAAGGGACATTCAAGATGTTGGCAACCGCATTGGCCAAGGGCACGCCCTTAGTGGCCACTGTCATAACAGCGTCAATTTTTTGACCCTTAAAGGCGTTAGCAATAATGCGGCCGATATTTTGTAAGATCTTCGGGGTACTTAGCAAGTCTGATAAATAGATGTAGCCGCCAGGCAAAATACGACTGCTTTGTGATAAGCTTTCACAGAGTTCCTCAACAATGGCTTTTGCTTCTGCTTTAGCAATGGTTGGCGTAAAAATAACCCCACCGCTTGCGCCAGTTAAGGTTTCAATCTCACCAATATTTGCTTCTTCAAAGGCTTTTTTGATGATAGCAATATCCTCAGAAATGGATGATTTTGCGGATTCGTATTTTTGTGCAAAGGTATTTAGGCTGGTCAACTTATAAGGATTGTTAATCAAGTAATTTGAGATGACCACCATCCGCTCGCTGCGTCTTAACTTCATATTTTCCCCATTATTATAGTCTTTCTACCATTATACCACACATTTAGCAAAAAAACGAACGTTAAGAAAATTAACGTTCGTTTACAGAGAGATTTCAGTCACATAAAATCTTAATATTTGGGTTTATAAAAAGAACGGTTATCCATCGCAAATATCCGATTTGTCATCTCGCCTTCATCCACAAGTTTTAAGGCCGTGGTCATCATCATCATACTGGCATCAATATTATCAATCATATGGAGAATTTCGGCCTCCATAATCCGCGGCCGCACTGGACTCCCATATTCTAATTGGCCATGATGACTCAAGATCAGATGACGAAGGACGGTGACTTCTTCTTTGGTGTCGCTGATGTTGAGCTCTGCAATAACTTTGGTAATCTCCTCATTAATCAAGGAAATATGGCCAATCAAGTTTCCTCGAACCGTGTACTCTGTATTTTCTGGGCCGGTTAATTCTAGGACCTTGGCCAAGTCATGTAACATAATCCCAGCATAAAGCAGGCTCTTATCCAACTCCGGATAAATATCCCCAATGCTATCAGCCAAGCGGACCATGGTCGCAGTATGATAGGCTAAGCCAGACTCAAAAGCATGATGGTTGGTCTTAGCGGCTGGGTAGGAATAAAAAGCCTGGTCATATTTACGATAGAGCGCTCGGACAATCCGTTGCCAGGTGGCATTCTCAATTTTGAATAACATGCCTTCTAGGTAGTCCCGAACTTCCGTAACAGAAACTGGGGCTTTTTCTTTAAAAGCTTTAGGATCGTTAGGTTCTCCCTGTCTGGGATGGCGAAGAGTGATCTGATTAACCTGAGGTGTTCCATTATAGACTTCGCGCCGCCCCTTCATATGCACCACCTTACCTGCTGTAAATTCCTCGACATTGTAGGTTTGAGCGTCCCAGAGATTACCAGAAATTTCTCCTGTATCATCCTGAAAAATAAAGGCAATATAGTCTTTGCCTGCCCGGGTCTTACGAACTTCCGCCGATTTGATGAGAAAAAAGCCCTCAAATGGATGATCCTTTTTCATTTGATTAATCTTCATATGGCTCGCCTCCTTCTTTTGGTATATTTAATAGCGAAGCTGTCTCACTATCTTGGTATGATTCAACTGTATTTAGAGCCTTAATGATGGCGTTGGTCCGCGTTGCGATTAATTGGTCTAAGGTAGTATTGGCTGTGTTGATTTGCTTTTGAGCTTTAAGCAGAATGCCTCCAAATTTTGCAAATTCTACCTTGACATTGCCTAAAATCTTGCTAATATCGTCTGCATTTTTTTGAATCGTTAGTGTTTTAAAGCCGACCGATAGAGAATTTAGCAGAGCCGACAAGGTAGCAGGACCTGCGACCACGATTTGCTCATCACGGCGCAAGCTATCAAAAAAGGCCGGATTACGGACAACCTCGCCATAGAGGCCTTCTGTTGGGAGAAACATGATCCCAAAATTCGTAGTCTCTGGTGGTCTGAGGTACTTGGTCTGAATATCCTTGGCAAAACGCTTGATGGCATTGAGCAAGGCCTTGCGAGAGGCCTCGATCTGCTCCTTATCACCAGATTCATAGGCATCTTCTAAGCGATAATAGTCTTGCAAGGGAAACTTCGAATCAATTGGTAGATAGACGGTCTCATCATTAGCCAAACCGGGCAGCTTGATGGCGTATTCAACGCGTTCACTGGAGCCCTTAATCGTTGGCACCTCTTTTTCATACTGATTAACCGTCAAAATATCTTCGAGAATTTGTCCCAATTGCAATTCACCCATAATCCCACGGGTCTTGGTATTGGAGAGAACCTTGTTAAGGGTTCCAACATCACGCGCCACGCTGCGCATTTCACCCAAGCCCTGGTTCACACTCTCTAGTTGCTTAGAAACAGTCTCAAAAGAGGCATGCAGGCGATTTTTCAAGGTTGCTTCGAGCTTTTCTTCAACGGTGTGGCGCATGGCCTCTAGGCGTACCTCGTTAGAGGTCTGCATGTCCTTAACCGAGACTGCTAGCCGCTGACTCATTTGGTCCAAGCGCTGGTCGGTTCGTTCACGATTTTCGCTTAAGTTGTGATTCAAAACAGTCTTTAAACCGTCTAATTGCTGATAAACGGCTGCCTGCTGCTGGCCGATTTGTTGGGAAATGTCCAACAACTGCTGCTTGCTCATGCTCTCTATTTGATAGGTTAACTGGTCAGATAACCGATCACTAAAATCGGCGAGCTCACTTGTCAAAGATGCTTGCAAAGCTTTGATCTCACGATATTGCAAGGCAAGAGCAAGGGCTAAACCGATGAAAAGGATGACTAAAACAATCTCCACATTAGCTCCTATCTTTACTTTCAATCACAATCAGGTAACCTGACTCAAGGCTTACCTCGATTGGTTTGCCTATAAAGGCATTGCTGGAATAATTCTTGCGTTTAAAATAAGTGTCTCTGGTTAATTCGTATTTAGCCCCAATAATGCTGAATTGCTGAGCTTCTTCTGGCAAAAAAGACACATAGTCAAAACCAGGCGTCGCTATAATCTGGTGCTTTCCAGCTGGCAGGTAACGAACTAAATTGCTGGCATCCCGTAAGCAGATTTGCTGCATAAAGGGCGCAAGTTCTGGATAGCTGGGCAAAAAGATATTAGACAAAAAATGATCAAGCCGCCCACCAAAAGCACCATAAAGAGTGGCCTGACAGTGGGGGAAGCGGCTAAAAACCGCCTTGAGAGCTAATTCCGTATCTGTGTCGTCTTTTTCTGGTGCGGCCACCAGCAGTTCGCGGGCTTGGGATCGAATAAGTGCTAATTCTGCCGCTGAGACAGAGTCAAAATCGCCTACAGCCAAATCCAGCGGCAGCTTTTGGGCCAGCAAAAAGAGGCTGCCACGATCAATCCCCACAAAATAATCATGCTTGCGATCATAGTAGGAGAGCTCACCGCCAGCAAATAGGGCCACCTTAGTCATGAAGGGCATCCCGCAAGGTTTCAACTTGGGCCACTAAGTCTTGGGCTTTAAACAAATAAGATCCCGCGACAAAGACATTGGCGCCAGCTTGGGCACAGGCAACTATGGTCTGATTATCAATCCCACCATCTACTTCAATATCAAAATCCAAGTTCTTTTGCTCACGCCAGGCCGCAACCTTTCGGACCTTGTCCAAACAAGATGCAATAAAGGCTTGGCCGCCAAAGCCTGGATTAACCGTCATAATCAAGACCTGATCCACCAAATCTAGCAAGGGCTCTAAGGCACTAGCTGGTGTTCCTGGATTGATTACGACCCCAGCTTTCATGCCGGCGGCCTTGATCTTTTGTAGCGCACCGTGGATGTGCTGAGTGCTTTCTAGGTGAATTGTCATCATATCAGCGCCTGCCTGGGCAAAAGCAGACACATAACGTTCGGGATTAACCACCATCAAATGGCAATCAAAGACCAGCTTGCTATGCTTACGCATACTAGCTACAACGTCAGCTCCAAAACTAATATTTGGCACAAACTGGCCATCCATAATGTCAATATGAACATACTCAGCACTGGTCTTTTCAATGCGCTTTAGCTCCGTGGCAAAATTAGCATAGTCAGCAGCCAAGATGGATGGGGCGATTTTTAGTGTACTCATGTTTCAACCTACTTTCTTTTGATGACTTTTTTATAAGTTTCCCGGCGATTTTCGATCTCACTTAAAAACTGCAAGTAATGATCGAAACGTCCAGCCCAAATCTGGCCGGCTTGGACTGCGTCTTTAACCGCGCAGGCCGGCTCATGTGTATGTGTACAGGTACGGAATTTACACCCATGACTATAGTTTTGAATCTCAGGAAAGGCTTCGCTTAGGTCCTTGGCATTATCAACCTCATAGTCAATGGAAGAAAAGCCCGGCGTATCAGCGATTTTACCCTCATAGGCATCGTAAAAGCTGACGACTCGTGTCGTGTGCTTGCCCCGGCCAAGGCTATCAGAAATCTCCGCTGTTGCCAGGTCTAGTTCTGGCGAAATTTGATTAAGCAGGGTTGATTTCCCTACTCCGGTTTGCCCCATAAAAACAGTGATTTGGTCCTTAAGCAATGGCAGTAGCTCCTCCAAATTCATGATAAAGGGATAGCCAATAGCCTGGTATACTTTTGCAAGCTTGAGCATTTCTGCCTGATCCTCCAAGAGATCCATCTTAGAGATATAAATGACCGGCCGCATCTGCTTATGCTCCAGCAACACCAAGAAACGATCCAAAAGGTTGCTACTAAAATCCGGTTCTTTGGCTGACATGATAACGACAGCCTGATCAATATTGACAATTGGCGGTCGGACCAGACTGTTTTTGCGCTCATGAATAGCTAAAATATAGCCTTCTGACTGCTCCTTAGCTGAAAAATCAACCCAATCCCCAACATAGGGCGTCTGGCCTTTCTTTCGAAAATTGCCCCGTGCTCTGGTCTGATAGAGCTGACCCTTAGCCTCTACATAATAAAAGCCTGCCAAGGCTTTGATAATTCTCCCTTGCAAATGAACTCCTCTACACACATGAAATTATCTTTATTATATCACATGTCCGGGCATGTTTGGACTTTTAGCGGCTGCGAGCTTAGCATTTTAAGCAAAAAAAGCAAGCCAAGTCGAGCAGCAGCTTGTGTTAAAGCCGCAGGCTTCTTTGCTTGCTTTTGTGGTGCCAAAGTCTGGCACTTACTGGCTTACTTTTTTGAGCTGGCTCGTGCCAGGCACCTACTGGTCGGCTTTTTTGCGAGCAGCTGTACTATTGATCACATACAGCATCTTGACTGTGGCAATAACCACCAGTAAATTGCTATTGAAAAAGGTATCAAAAAGCGGCGTCTTAGTCACCAGTCGATCAAAGGCCGTTATGATCAGGATAATCGCAAATACAATGAGATTGCCGCGCCTCTCCATCTGCCCTTTCCACTCCTGTAAAATCTGCGACCAAGTCAAGGACCGCTGTGCATTTTTGCTCATCAGCAGATAAACGATCAGATACAGCAGGGCTGTGAGCATTACCATAACGGCCTCTTGCCAGAAATGCAGCCGAAAAAACAAGCCTAAGAGGGCCGTGATTACTAAAGAGCCTGCTACAATCAGCAGTGAACGTTTCTTATGTACCATCGCTATCTCCAAATCTCACATATGTTTTTCTAATATTTATCTTATTATATTATAAACCGTTCATCTTCGCAAGACCACAACTTAGCAAGAGGTGCTGACTCAGCAGTTCATTGGAACTTTTATGATATTTTCTGAAACTTTATCATTGACTTTCTTCTAAAAAGAGCTAAAATATAGCAAGTATCATTTAGAATGGAGGGTCGATATGAGTACTACAAAAACTATTGATATTCACGGTAGACCATACAATCGTAGTGCCATGGTGATGTTGCTCTTAATTGCAACTTTCGCTGGCGTGTTAAATCAAACCAGTTTAGGGACAGCTATCCCTACGCTCATGAAGAGTTTTGATATTAACCTTGCTACAGCACAACAAGCCACAACCTGGTTTTTACTAGCCAACGGGATTATGATTCCTGTCTCTGCTTACTTAACCACTCGTTTTTCGACCAAATGGTTATATGTATCAGCCTATGCTATTTTAATTGCAGGGCTTTTAATGACCACCTTTGCACCCAGGGACAATTGGAATATCTTCTTAATTGGCCGGATTATTCAGGCTTGTGCGGTCGGGATAACCATGCCCTTAATGCAGGTGGTTATGGTCAATATTTTCCCTGCCGAGCAACGCGGTGCAGCCATGGGGCTAAATGGCCTTGTCGTAGGGCTTGCGCCAGCTATTGGTCCAACCTTTGCCGGTTGGATTTTAAAGCAAGACTTCCACTTATGGGGCTATGATCTGACTTGGCGCGCCATTTTTATTATGCCCTTAATCATTCTTATCTTAGCCTTTTTAGCATCGCCTTTTATTGTTAAAGATGTGGTGCCTAATCATCCGATGAGCCTAGATGTGTTATCTCTCATCCTTTCGATCATTGGTTTTGGTAGCTTTTTGTGGGGCTTCACCAATGTTGCTAGCGATGGCTGGGGCAATTGGGAAACGGTTATTTTTCCTATCTTGATTGGCATAGTAGTGATTGCTTTATTCATCTGGCGGCAACTCCTTTTGGAAACACCTTTTTTGGATGTGCGGGTCTTTAAGGTCAAGCAGTTCTCTGTCACCACTGCTGCTATTGCCCTATCGATGATGGCCATGATGGGGGTGGAAATGATGCTGCCACTGTATCTGCAAAATGTCCATGGCCTATCTGCCCTTGATTCTGGCCTTGTACTCTTGCCAGGTGCTTTAATGATGGGGATTATTAGCCCTATTGCTGGCCGTGTTTATGACCGCGTCGGCGCTAGACGCATGGCTCTTATCGGCTTTTTAGTCTTAGGCATCGGTACGGTACCCTTTATCTACCTGACAGCGACAACCCCAGACCATTTCATCACCTTGTTATATGCGGTGCGGATGTTTGGAATTGCTATGATTATGATGCCACTCACTGCTTCGGCCATGAGTGCTCTGCCACCACACGAAGCCGCCCATGGTACGGCCGCCAATAATACGGCGCGGCAAATTGCCTCAGCAATTGTGGTGGCCTTGCTCTCTAGTGTCACCCAAAATATTATCACCAATCATAAGCCTGCTAAGGCACTTCTAACTACTAATCCGCTTAGCTATACCCAAAAAATGCTGGATGCCAGCCTGATGGGTTTTCACACCTCCTTTGCCCTTGGACTTGGCTTTGCAATCATTGGTTTTGTTATTGCCCTTTTATTACGAAAAGGCAAGGTTATTGAAGTCGAAAAGGAGCTCTAATATGATTATTGTGATTATTGCCTTAGCAACTATTCTAACGTTTGTCACCTGGATGTTGCTGGATAAGCCAGCGTTACGCTATCCCTTGGGGATTTTCTCTCTAGCCTTCTTAGCCTTTAGTGTCTATCTGTTGACGGACCATTTTGTCAATCACACTGGCATGAGGGTGCAAACGACCCAGACCCACAAGCCCATTTATAGCGCAGCTGATCCCAAGGCTAACTTCGGTGTGGTCATCCAAGAACCTATCGGCACCAAGTCCAAACACCATGTGATGGTCTACCGAGATCAGCCAACTGATAAAGCTCCGCGTGCGCACTTTATTCCTAATAAAAAGAAAATCAGCCAAGCTGCTAAGCAAGAGACCACCTATCGGTATGGCGATACTAAAGACGCCATGCTCACGACACGGACCAAGCGCTATCGCTTTGACTCTGACTGGGTTAAGTGGCTCTATGGTTTTGGTGGAGAGGACGGGCAATTGGTCAGCACCAAATATGTGGTCACGCTCCCAAAGAAAACCTGGTTGGTCTTAAGCAAGGACCAAGCCAAGCAATTGCAAGCTGCCTTGCCGCAACTGAAGGCCAACCTGGCCAAACAAGCTAAGCTGGATCCTCGATTTGCGATGAAGCTGCAGGAACTAGCCGCAAAAGAGCCGGACAAGCTGGCTGAACTCCAGGTGCAAAAAATCCGAGACGTTTTAGGTATTCACACGGATTAAAAGCTTGAGATGAGGCAGCAGCTCTGATGCAAAAAACACCAATCCTAAAAACAAGAGGGTCACCAGTTGGTGACCCTCTTGTTTGCGATTAGACACAGACATTGTGTCAGTAGTCGCTTGTCTTAAAATAGGATGTCGTTTGTTTCTCTTTTAGTTCTGTAAGCCAGCACACCTGCGGTTGTCATGATCGTGAGCGCAGCTGCTGTGAAGAACGGGTTGTGCGCTTCACCGGTAGCTGGGAGCTGCTGGCTCGTGTTGGCGTGTGCAGGCAGCTGAGCTAGGTTGCCAGCTGGTGCGGCTTGCGGCGTCCGGCTCGGGATGACCACCTTGTGGTCAGCTTGGTTCCTTTGTGGGGCCATACCAGCATGCTGCGAGCCGCGTGGGGCTTGTGGTGCTTGACCTGGTTGCTGCGGACGTTGTGGCGCCACTTGCGGTGTGTGCTTAGGAGCAGCCTGGTCTTCCTTGCGTCCTTGTTCCGGACGTTGAGGTTGTGGTTGCACCTCTGGTTGTTTTGGTTGGTCTGGCAATTGTGGTTGGCCTGGTTGCTCAGGCAGGTCTGGCTTTTCTGGCGTCACCTCTGGCTGATGTGGGGCTGGGGCCTGAGGAGTAGCTTGCGGCCCTTGCTCACCACGGGGGCCGGCCTCGCCGCGTTCGCCTTGCTCACCTTTTTCGCCACGCGGGCCTTGAGCGCCGTCGTGGCCGTCTTTACCATCATGGCCATCATGACCGGCGGGACCTTGGGGGCCAGCTATACCTTGCTCACCGCGAGGGCCTTGTAAACCAGTGTCACCCTTGTCGCCTTTTTCGCCACGCGGGCCTTGAACACCGTCTTTGCCGTCATGGCCATCATGACCAGCAGGACCTTGGGGGCCAGCTACACCTTGTTCACCTTGAGGACCTTGTAAACCGCGTTCGCCCGGTTCACCTTTTGGACCCCGGGCTCCGTCTTTGCCGTCATGGCCATCATGACCGGCGGGACCTTGGGGGCCAGCTATACCTTGTTCACCGCGAGGCCCTTGTAAACCAGTGTCGCCCTTGTCGCCTTTTTCACCGCGAGGACCTTGAGCTCCGTCTTTGCCGTCATGGCCATCATGACCAGCAGGACCTTGGGGGCCAGCTACACCTTGTTCACCTTGAGGACCACGTTCGCCGCGAGCACCAGTTGCACCTGGCTTACCTTGTTCACCTTGAGGACCACGTTCGCCGCGAGCACCTGCTGCACCAGTTAAGCCACGCTCACCACGCGCTCCTTGCGGCCCAGCCGGCCCCATCGGTCCTGGAGGTCCAGGGGTTGTTTCTACATTTTGAATCCCTTCGTCAATCGCCTTATATAGGGTATTTGATTGATCAAGATATTCCAAAAAGAATTTCCGAAGCTGATCCAAATAATTAGCAATACTCACCCCAGTATAAGAACTTCTATCCTCATTCCATCGCAAAACGGTTATATGCTCAGGAAATTTGCTTCTTTGTCCATAAACATTATTCACTTGCTCAGTCAATGAAACCGTTTTCGCCTTTACACTACCCCCCCCCCCGAGGGTCAACAAAAGGGCGGCTGAGGTTAAGCCATAACGGCAAACCAGCCGGTTGAGACGCTTGGTGCGTATCTTTTTCACGATTTTTTCTCTCTTTCTTTTCCTTATAATTTAGAAATAAACGATAATCACTAAGGCATTTCTACGCCAAATAGTATAAAGAGTTTTGGAGAGGTTTTAAAGGTCGACTTTGCAAGTTGGCCTTGCTTTTTGGGCTGGGCATTAGGGCTTGCTGGCGCTAGGCTTGGCAAGCTTTTCAGCCGTTTTTGGTCAGACTATCGGGCGACCTGACTGATTTTTCAGGTCGGTTTTTTGGTGATTTGTATTTCCGTGACACAGCTAAGGCGCTAGCAGCAAGGCAACTAGCCCACACCTAGAGGCCTTGCTGCTTTAAGGCATCCGCCAAGCGAGCAAAATCAGCCAGGCTTAATGCTTCGCCACGGATGGTCGGGCTGATCTGGGCAGTTTCTAAAGCCTGGGTCAAGCGCTGTTTGGTAACTGCTGTCTTGCCAAAATGACTGGTGAGATTGTTCCAGAGGGTTTTGCGCCTATAGGCAAAGCTAGCCTTACTCACTCGAAATAAGAAGTCTTCGTCTTGCACTGATACTAAGGGCTCTTTTCGACGTGTCATCTTTAAGATAGCCGAATCAACATTCGGGGCCGGGACAAAAACAGTCCGTGGGACAATAAAGGCAACCTTGGCTTCCATATAATACTGAACAGCAATAGAGAGGCTGCCATAGGCCTTGGTATTAGGCTTGGCCGAGATTCTATCTGCGACTTCGCGTTGCATCATAACCACAAACTCTTGAAAAGGGATTTTGCTTTCAATCAGATGCATGAGGATGGGCGTGGTGATATAGTAGGGGAGATTGGCTACTACCTTGATCGGCAGGTCAGGGTTTTTAAATTGCTGGATCTGCTGGTGCAGGTCGGCTTTTAAGATGTCCTGGTTAATGACCTGAACATTCTCAAAATCCCGCAAGGTATCCGCCAAAATCGGAACTAATCGCTCATCAATCTCAAAGGCCATGACCTCAGCTGCTTTTTCTGCTAAAAACTCGGTTAGAGCGCCAATCCCAGGACCAATTTCAATGACATTGACTGCTGGGGTAATCTGAGCGGTATCGACAATTTTTTGCAAAATATTAGTATCGGTTAAAAAATTTTGACCAAAGGATTTCTTAAAGGTAAAGCCGTGCCGGTCAAGGATGGCACGGGTTACCTTAGCGTCAGCTATTCTCATGTATCTTGTCCTACTTTTTTGTTTTCTCTATTGTAGCATAAAATGACGCCTATATTTTGATGATTACTAATAATCTTATGCCACTTGTCCTTAGTTATAATTCGAAGCGTCCTCTATTTGACAGTTTTCGTTTTACTGGAAACAAAAATATATAGACAACTTATATAAAAAGGTATGGGGGCCTTTGTTAGTTTCATACAAAAACCCCTTTCACTGGATTAGTTCAGTAAAAGGGGGCATATCTACAGCCAAGGTAACGGTATGCTTTTTCTTTAGACTCTAAGTGGGATAATCAGCCATGGCTGCTGCTAGTTGAGCCTGACTGATGCCAAATAGCTCCAGGCGTTTGAGCAGCTGCTTGCCATTGCAATAACCAATGCGCAGGGCTTGGCCGAGATACTCACGGCGCTGTCTGCTGTCAGAACCTAGCAAAAGCCCGTATCTAATCAAGTCAGCCTTGGTAATGTCAAAGTCGTTTTGGTCAGCATAGGAGCGAGTGACCTTGGTCAGGGCCTTATTGAGATCCGCAAAGCTCGCATGCTCAACGCCTAAGGAACGTCCTTTGGTTTTAGAAGCAGGCGCAGCTTCGTCAGGGCTTAAGAAAGCATGACGAGCTGTGGGTATAGCGGCCATGATGATTTTACGAATGCGCTCACCATTATAGTCAGGGTCGGTAAAGACAATCACCCCGCGCAGCTGATTAAGGCGCTCAATCCGCTCCAAATCAGTGTCGGTGATGGCTGAGCCGCGGGTTTCGTAAGTATCCACTTCAAAATAACGGCGTAAATTTGCGGTGTCGTCTTTGCCTTCAACGACAAGGACTTCTTGGATTTTGATTTTATCAGTCAAGTTGAAATACCCTCATGGCATTGTGATAGGTCGCGTCAGCCACCACTTCGTCTGGTAGTCCTCGCAGCTCAGCAATCTTTTCTACAACATACCGGCTATAGGCTGTGCGATTTGTACGGCCCCGCATCGGAACAGGAGCAAGGTAGGGCGCGTCCGTTTCGACCAAGACCTTATCTAATGGCAGGTGCTTGGCGGTTTCTTGGACATCTGTTGCTTTTTTGAAGGTGACCACGCCAGAAAAAGAGATTAACATGCCAAGCTCTGCTAGTTTGACAGCCATATCCAGTGGTCCTGAGTAAGAATGCATGATGCCTCCTTCAGGTCCGACACCGACTTCCTTTAACACCTGATAGGTATCAGCTAGGGCATCGCGCGTGTGCACAACAAAGGGCAGGTGATGGTCCTTGGCCAGCTGGATTTGCCGCTTAAAGACCGCGATTTGCACGGCTTTTGGCTCGGTCATCCAATGGTAATCCAGGCCAATCTCGCCAAGGGCGATGACCTTGTCCTCATTTAGATGCGCAACAATCTGGTCTTCAACGGCTTGGGTGTAAGAGCCGGCTTCTGTGGGATGCCAGCCAATGGTGGCGTAGATTTCTGGGTAGTGCTTAGCCAGGCTTAGGGCCTGCTCAATCGTGGCGTGATCAAAGCCAACCACATTATGGCGGGTGACCGCCATTTCTTTGGCTAGGGCCAGCTCCTGCTCGGTGTTTCCAATAAAGGGTTCTGTATTTAAGTGGGTATGCGTATCAAAGATTTGCATGATTTTGTCTCCTTGCTGTGGGCCATCTTAGTTCATTATACCACAAACAGTCAAATTCGGCCCTGGGCTTTTAGGACAATCAGCTGAGCTAAACCTCGGCCACCAGTAGCGGCAAAAGCAAGCTGAGTGCCTCCCTAGCTTATCTCACTAAGAGCGCTCCAAATAAAGCCACATCTGACAAAGACGACACCACAAGGCAGCCAAAAAGCTAAAGAAAACGCCCAGCTTAGAGGTTTAAGGTCAGCTAATAATCACTGACTAATTTAAAGACGCGGTCTTTGCGCCCTGTGAGGTAATGCACTATATTCTCAGTGGAAATCCGTTGCAGATCCCGCAAGGATGAGGTGGAGTAAAAGGCAGCATGGGGTGTAATTAAGACATTTTCACGGCCGACCAAGGGATGCTGAGCCAAATCAGGCGTCTCATCCTTTAAGACATCCAAAGCGGCCCCCTTTAAGCGCCCTTGGTCCAAAGCAGCAATCACATCAGCCTCTACCACACAGGCACCTCGTCCCATATTGATAAAATAAGGTTGCTTGAGCATCTGTTTAAAGGCTTTTTGATCAAAATAACCATAATTAGTCTCATTGAGGTTCATATGATTAGTAATAATATCTGCCTGGGCAAAAAGGGCTTCCTTACTAACCATCGTCACAGCCAGATCTGCTGGTAGGTGGGTGAAGGGGTCACAAGCAAGCACCTTGAGTCCCAAACCTAAAGCCTTGCGGGCTACGGTTTTACCAATCTTTCCTAGGCCACAAATACCAAGGGTCATGTCCGAGAGACGTTGATTGGGTTTAGCATAGTCATAAGACCAGTGATAATGGCAATCAATCGCTGTCTGGTAGCTTTTAAGATTCTTCACCAAAGCCATCATAGTTGCAATGGTAAATTCAGCTACATCTTTGGTACAGTACTCACCAACAGGACAGACACCAATATGGCGCGCATTGGCTGCTGCTAAGTCTACATTATCATAACCAGTCGCATTGATTGAAACCACCTGCAATTGCAAGGCATGATCCAGCGTCTCAGCATCAATGGGGGTAAAGGCGGTTAAGATGGCCTGGGCATCCTTGATAACCTCATAAAACTCCTCTTTGTCATCATGGTAGGGATAAACCACAATCTCTGTATTTGCTCCTAGGCCCTTGGTTAAGATCTCTCTTTCATAGTCGTGATTAGGCATCATGGAATCAGGGTAATCAGCAATAACAACTTTCATATGGTCACAACCTTTATCTATTCATTGCTACGTTCAACAGGATAGGTCATGCAGTGAGGTCCGCCTCCAGCTTTTAAGATTTGTTGCAAAGGCAGCTTGATGACTTCTACGCCAGCTGCTTCCATTGCTTCATTGACCGATTGATTATTGGCAATGCCTAAGACCTTATGATTGCCTAGGGCCTGAACATTACAGCCATGCTTTTCAATCAGGGCTGCTGGTACATCAATAATTGTGAAATCCCGCCGTTTTAGCATATTAATAAACCAAAAAGGCAAAACACTGGTAGCGGCGATACAGATCTTTGGAGCTACAATATTAAAGCACATATCCAGATGCAAATGTTCTGGAGCGACTGGTACTCCGACCACGGTGTAACCAAATTTTTGCAATTGCTCGCGCAGATTATCGACACCAGCTTGGTCGGTACGGTCAACTTGACCAAAAGCTAGGGTGTGTTCATCAAGCATCCAAAAATCGCCACCCTCAAAGCAGCCAGCATTGCAGCGAGCAATAATTGGCACACCTAGTTCCTTTAGTTTGGCTTCGTACCTTTGGGTTTCTTTTTGCCGGGCTGGATGGCGAAAGCGCCCAATAATGGCTCCTTCTTTGACCATGGCACCAAAGTCACGGGCAAAGGTTTGCACTTCTAATTCAGCTTCTGGTTCCATCTCAATGACCTCAACACCATTGGCTTTATAAGCATCAATTAAAGTCTGCCACTCTTTAACCATGAGGTCGTTTTGTTCGGTTTCGCCTTTTTCCATCCAGCTTTTGGTGATTTCATTGATGGCATTGAATTTATAGTATTTAGGCGAACAGACGATGACTTTTTTTAGGGTGTTGGTAGCATTACGAACGTAGACAGTTTCACTCATTTTAATCTCCTTTTACATGATAAAGACAGCTATGGCTAAGAGTGCCGTTAAAACCAAAAGATAGGCTAAGGCATATTTCCAAATAGCTTTTAGCCAAGACCCGTAACCAACATGGACTGCTTGTGTACAGGTCATCACGATAATCGATGTGGGCGCAAGCAATTTCACAAAACCTAGCGCAAAATTATAAATCACAACCATGGTGGCTTCTGAAACCCCGGCAAAAAGGCCAAGCGGTGCCATAATTGAAATAGTCGCTGCAGCTAAGCCTGTTGAGCTTGGAATAAAGGTCGCTAGGATAATATAGACAAGAAAGCACACAAGGACAAAGACTAGGGGTGGTAAAGACCCTAAGGTTTTTTCGGTCGCATTGAGCACAGTGGCGGTGATGCTACCATTGGTCATGAGCACTTGAATTCCTCTAGCCAAGGGGACAATAAAGGCTGTAGAAACCAAGGCGGCTGCTCCTTTGATAAAGATAGTGATGGTTTTATCAATAGAATAACCCATGATGAAACCGGTCAATATGGTCATCACTATTAATAAGCCATTAATTTCATTAAAGTACCACTTTCCAAATGGAACCAAGTTCGATCCAAGCACTGTACTTAGTAAGCTATTATGGTTAGCCCATTTAGTAATGCTCTCAAAGAAAGTCCAATGGGGATTGAGCGAGGTCCAAGGCACCAAGGACAAAATCATAATCACAAAGGTCAAAATAAAAATCGTAAAAACCTTTTTTTGTTTGCTATCTAGCTGCTTATCTTGGTTATCAAGGGCTGTAAATTCCTCTAGGTCTTTTTGATGTCTGAAATATTGAACAGACTTTTGTGGATGTGCTTTGACTTGTTTAGCATAAAGGCAAATCATAGCCGAGCAAGCTGATAATAAGATAATGAAGGTAAAGGCCCGAAAAAGGATACCCTCACCTGGACTAATACCGGCAATTCCTGAGGCAATCCCAGTGGAGAACGGGTTGACAATGGAAGCGGCACAACCGGCCTGGGTCCCAAAAATGACAATCATTAAAGCGACAATGGTGTCTAGACCTAGCGATAGAATAATCGGCAAAAACATCAAGAGGTAAACAAAGCCTTCTTCGTAGGCGCCTTGTACGGTTCCAAAAATCCCCATCAAAAAGGTCAAGACGGTAATTAAGGTATAGTAATTACTCTGGTACTTTTTGGCGATATTTTTAAGGGCAATTGTAATGGCTCCTGTGGCATCCATCATCTCCAAAAAACTTCCAAAGAGCATGACATTTAAGGAAATCGTGATGGCTCCAGAAACCTTATCATTACCAATCATCCCAATAATCGGCGCCATGATCACATCCCACAAACCCTGACGGTTGGCTGCGATTTGGTGATACGAATTGGCAATGGCCTTGCCAGATTGGTCATAGGTGTACTTGCCACCTGGTATGATCCATGTCAACAGGGCAACAAAGAGTAATACAAAGAAAATGATGACGTAAGTATTGGGCGACTTAAATTTTTTCTTTTCTTGCACTTCCATATATTTTCCACCTCAGTCGGTATCTCATTCCCATTAATCAAGCCTAGTTGGCTACAGCCGCCAAGATGGCCTTGATTGAATGCATGCGATTTTCGCCCTCATCAAAAATCACTGATTGCGCACATTCCATGACCTCATCGGTCACTTCTTCTCCTCTATGAGCCGGTAAACAGTGCATAAAGATGGCATCAGGCTTGGCCTTTTTCATAGCATCCATAGTAATTTGGTAGGGTTTAAAGATCTTTTTGAGAAAAGCAATCTCTTCATCACTTTGCCCCATGCTATATTGCGACATACCATAGACAATATCTGCACCGTGCAAAGCGGCATCAAAATCTTGGGTAAATTCAATGGTTGCTCCGCTTTCTTTGGCGCGTCTTTTGGTTTCTGCTAGGATGGTCTGGTCCGGTTCGATACCTTCTGGGCAAGCAATTGACAGGTCCATTCCCAGGGTGGCACAAAACAGCATGGTTGTATAGGCAACATTGTACAGATTGCCGGAATAACACATTTTAAGCCCCTGGTAGTGCCCTTTCTTTTCTTTGATCGTCATTAAGTCTGCAATGCCTTGGGTTGGGTGTTCCAAGGCTGTTAAGCCATTGATAACAGGGTTTTGCATCCACGCAGCGCATTCTTCAACGATTTCATGTCCGAAGGTGCGGATAAAGAGACCGTCAAAATAGCGGTCTAAGATACGCGCAGTATCTTTTAAAGGTTCACCACGGGTCATCTGCATTTCGTCTGGCCGAAGATAAACAACTTTGACCCCTAAATCAGCTGCAGCCCGTTCAAAGGCATTGCGGGTGCGGGTGCTGTTCTTTTCAAATAAGGCTGCCCAGACTTGGCCCTTCAAATATTCATGCGGTTCTTTCATCGTCCATTTTCTCTTGAAATCCAAGCCTAGGTCCGTGATAAATTCAATTTCTTCACGGGTCATATCCTTGAAGGCTAAATAATCTTTTCCTTTAAAACGATTTCTCATCTGCGGATCTCCTTTTTTTATGATGGCTTTATTATAGCTTAGGCAACCAGAGAAAGGGAATTGTGTTATCATATAAAAGTAAAGCGCTTTAATCATCAGTTCATACAAAGGAGACACACATGAGTACAAAGATCAGAGTTGCTTCTCTTTTAGCCTTGCCCATTTTTCAGCAAGCCACTCATTTTACCACGCCAGAAGGGCTCGAAAATGAGTTGCAATCAGTTAATATTATGGATGTCTCAGACATTGACAATTGGCTAATGGGGGCAGAGCTCTTAATCATTGGTAAATTTATGACCAGTCATTTCACCAAAACCTTCATCGAATCTTTAAAGCACCACCGCGTTGGGGCCATTGTTTCTAAAAAGAAATACCGACCTTATCTATCTGATGACAAGATTGATCTTCTTCGCTATTATCAGATCCCGCTGTTTTTGATTGATAACCATCATTCCTGGAGTGATGTCATTATTGCCTTTCAGGAGGCTGAAATTGCTCATAGCACCAAAAGTTTGATTGAATCCGAGCACTTTATTAAGCAGGTCATTCATTATTTTTCGGATACCCATAGTATTAACAACCTCTGTCAGATTGTTTATGAGACCACTAATTTATCAACAGCCATCTTAAGCAAGCAAATGGCATTGATTGATGCTAGTGATGACTGGTCGTGGGAAGCTTATTTTGAGCAGTTCAGCCCTGACAATATCGGGCGCTTCTCACCCATTGGTGTTGACCTAAACCAACAAACTATTGAGGGTTTTTGTTATCGCAGTCTCTTTCTTACCAAGCTCAATTGCCACCTCTTTTTTCTCCCTTGTTACCAGCAAAATCATTTACAGTTTTACCTGGTGCTACGGACAGATGCTAAGACAGAGTGGCTGGAGGCGACTGTATTGTCAAAGTT
This sequence comes from Streptococcus halichoeri, assembly GCF_019774635.1. NCBI lineage: Bacteria > Bacillati > Bacillota > Bacilli > Lactobacillales > Streptococcaceae > Streptococcus > Streptococcus halichoeri. The sequence goes on along the minus strand of NZ_CP081502.1, from coordinate 641,412 downwards.
AGCAAATATTCAATCCATCTATCTATTAAAAGCTGTTTTAGAGACGGAATTTCAAAAGAATACTAACTATTTTAAAAACATCATCTTTGATGACATGCTTAAAATGACCAAACCTGATCTGGACAGTTTAAGCAAATATAGCTTGAGCCTTGGTAAAAATATACAGCAGGACTTACAGATCCTTCTGGTGTCAGATTTGTTAGAAAACTCTGATGTGCTAGCCTTTGAAACCCTTTTTAATGACTTGGTTAACTACCTTCAGGCCTCCTCTTTAGCCACTCATAATCTGCATTTCTTCTCCCGCAACCAGCAGCTGATTGTCCTATTTGGCCCAGATGCTGATCTCCTTTCTCACCTAGATGAGTGGACACGCTTGATGCGAACTTTCCTTGGTCACCACCATTTTTATCTGGGCATTAGCTCAGTCAAGCCTTATTGGCAATTACGGCGGGCCTTAGACGAAGCCAAGCAGGCCATTCGCTTTTCCAAATCTAACCAACAATCACATCATCTTCAGTTTTACCAGGATATTGGCATTTTAAAACTGTTGACGGATGATTATGGGGCAGTCAACCATCTCTTTGTAGCTGAATTATTCGAGCAGTTCCTCCACCCCCTCCTCCAATATGACCAAAAAAATCATACCCAGCTCTATCCTACTGTAACAGTCTTTTTTGATAATCATTTTTCCTACACTAAGACCAGTCAAAAACTTTATATCCATGTAAATACCTTGCGAGCTCGCCTAGCCAAAGTCGAATCTATTTTGGCCATTAGTCTCAAAAACACTGATCAATTGATGAATTTACACCTGGCGCTGCGCCTTTATCAACACCAACTCCTCCATACCACAAGTCAAAACTAAGCTAGCGAGCAAAAGAACACCCCATCAACAAGGCAGCAAGCTCCCCAAACACAAAAAAAGCTAAACCACACTGAAAAACTCCTCTTTAACGTTTTAGTGAACCTTGTCGTGTCACTATTACTTGTCAGTGAAAAAGGAGTTTAATTGGGTTTAGCTTTTTATAGTGATGCTTTAGCTGCCAATGCTAGCTGGTCATTACGCGAATAACTAGCAGACTAAGCACTAGCTAGAGCTAGCTGTTAGCTTTGTAGAGCTGGTAAAGTTTTATAAGGTCTAAAAGCTCTGCCTAGCAAGTCCAGACTAAGCTAATGCTACTAGCAGCTGCACTTTTTCTAGCTTGTACTCAGTTAAAGGCATTATTGGTTCGCCTGAGCAAACATTTCTGCCATGGCTATTAATTTTTCTGGCGAATCGTTACGGTCCATATGCACTTCAATGAAATGCATATGTGCTGGGTCGGCTGTTACCTGATCCATCACAGTTTGAAGCTCTCGGCTAGTGGTCACATCATAGGTGATAACGTGCCCTTTATCTCCAAATGCTTTTGGCAAGGCTTTGTAGTCCCACATGAAAATATCGTTATAAGGGGCTTGCATGCCATGAATTAGGCGCTCCACAGTGTAGCCATCATTATTAATCATAAAAATAATAGGATTGAGCTTTAGACGGATCATTGTCGCCATTTCTTGAACAGTTAGCTGTAGTGAACCATCGCCAATCAGCAATATATTGCGGCGCTTTGGATCAGCCACCTGGGTCCCAAGAAGCGATGGTAAGGTATAGCCAATAGAGCCCCATAAGGGTTGCCCGACAAAGCGACTGCCTTTTGGTAAGCGCAGATCATAGGCACCAAAAAAGGAAGTCCCCTGCTCGGCCAAGAGCACATCGCCTGCTTGGAGGAAGTTTTGCATGAGCTTAAAATAGTCTTTTTGTGTCAAGGGTTGATCACTAAGTTCTACGATTGGACTTGCTGCTGGTTTGATTGCTGGAAAGGCGGCTTGGTTTTCATAATCAATCGTCAAAAGACCATCCATCAAATCGACCAAGCTAACATCATGCGAGACCAAATCTCCGGCTTTAAAGTCTCTTTGATTGATTAAAATAAGGTCATTTAAATCAAACTGATAGGAAAAGCCCGTAGTAGCTGAGTCGGTTAATTTGGCTCCTATGTTAAGGATACAATCAGAACCATCCACATAGTTGCGAATGCTATCTTCAGCAACTCGCCCATCATAAATTCCTATATAGTAGGGATTTTCCTCATTGAATGCTGATTTCCCTAAAGAGAGCTGAGCAAGAGGAATTTTTGTTTTATTAACAAAGGCTTCGAGTTGCTCCTGTAGCTGGTAGGCAGTGATTTCATGGCCAGCTATAATAACTGGACGCTTAGCTGTAGCTAAAGCTTGTTGGATCGCGTCAAGATAAGCAGTCACAGGCTGGCTTTGATGTTGATAAGCTACTGGTGCTCTTTTAATTTCAATCGTGCTCATCGCTACATCAATCGGTAAATGAATATGCACCGGCCGGCGTTCTCTAAGGGCGGTATTAATGACTCTGGGAATTTCGTCTTGGGCATTGTCAGTGGTGATATAGGCAGTGGTTGCCGTAATGTGCTCATAAATCTTTTGGTAATTATCAAAATGACCTTCGCCAAGAGAATGGTGAACATAGCGCTTTTGCGCTTCTGCTTGTCGTGTAGGCGCACCTGTAATTTCCACAACAGGCACTCGCTCAGCATAGCTTCCTGCAATACCATTAACCGCACTTAGTTCCCCAACACCAAAGGTAGTAACCATAGCTGCCAGGCCATGCAAACGGGCATAACCATCAGCTGCGTAACTGGCATTGAGTTCGTTGGTATTACCGACCCACTCTATCTGTTTATCTGCGATGATGTCATCTAAGAAGGCTAGGTTAAAATCCCCAGGGACCCCAAAAATACGCTCAAGGCCATTGACCCGTAAACAATCAAGCAAATACTGTCCGACACGTTTTTTCATCTTATCACTCCTTTTTCTTACTATAGTACTTATCATAAACCTCTTGGAAAAATAAGTCAATATTATTGACCTTTTTAGCTGAGCAATTCTCACCGATAATATAATTTAGTATAATAAGAAAAGGAAAATGAAGGAGAGACATTTATGGCCCACGATGATTACGAACACATGCTATTTTATTTTGCTTACCAAACCTTTATCAAAACCGCTGATGATTTGATCAAGCAGCACCAACTGAATCGGCAGCATCACCGTTTTTTATTTTTTATCTGTCAAAAACCAGGTAGCACCGTGAGTGAATTGCTAACTATTCTTGAAATTTCCAAGCAAGGTTCCCACAAAACCTTAAAAACCCTTAAAGAAAAACAGTTGATTTATGAAGAAAGCGCCGACTTTGATCGCCGTCATAAGCAACTCTTTCCCACTGATAAAGGCTTGGAGCTGATTGCTATTTTAAATCAAGCGCAAAAAGCACTACTAAAAAACGCCATCCAGAAAGAAGGCGATAAGTGGACAGCAGTAATGGAAGAGCTAGCGCGGCCGCGAGCTGGTTACTACCTGGCTGAAGCACTAAAAAAAGACCGGTGAATTTAGCTGTTGGGGCAAAGCCCTGATACTATAATCGGTCTTGCCGTTAAGTACCAGTCAAAAGCTTACTGGGCAAAGAGCAGCGACAAACCCTGATGATAGAAACAGTCTTGCCGTGAAATGGTAGCATCTCATCTGTGGGCTGGCTTAGCTGAGTTGACAAAAAATAAAGTGTTGTTTTTGCATGCACTTTTATAATTTACCAGGCTTTAAATATAAGGCAACCATCTATCATTGCCACATATCTTGAAAGTGTTTTGTATCTTAACGCTGAATATACTTGACAAATGGTAGAAAAAAGAGCACCTTTTTTGCTTTGCTAGCTGCTTGAGGGCGAGGGCCTTTTAGCCCTACGAAGAAGTCAGTTTTTGGGACTTAGGTCGTAAGAAAGCTTCGCTGGTCACACTCTAATGATGATTTCTAGCTCAAAAAAGGGTCGTAAAGCAAACTGACCCACCCTTGGCTTGGGCTTTTTTGGGCTCAAGCACATTTGGCAAAGGTTGACAATGCACAAAAAAACCAAAAGTCTCGAGCACTCTTGGCTTTGTTAGGTTCTTTTTTCTTATCATTAAGCTGATAAGACTTTACGTCCTTTGCGGCGACGGCTAGCAAGTACGCGACGGCCGTTTTTAGTTGACATACGATGACGGAATCCGTGCTTACGTTGACGACGGATCTTACTTGGTTGATAAGTACGTTTCACAGTGAATACCTCCTCATAGATTTTGTATTCGTTTAGCCGGCTATTGTGATCAGTTACTAAACATACTATATTAGTCTATACTATATCCTAGGCCTTGTCAAGAATTATTTCATATCTGGTTTGTGTCTATTTTTTTGAGAATAATCATCAAGCCTATAAATCAAGAGATTTCTCTGTTGAATTTTTTCAAAAAAAATACCGAAACAAAGGTTTCCTTGCTTCAGTCTTGACTTTATTGGCTTTTTTGTGTTACAATAACTTCAGACTGATTAAGCAAAGTGTAGATTTGTCTTAATCGGTGGAGTAGAAGTTACCCGCTTCTGCTCCTTTTTTGATTTTCTATAATGATATTATAACAAAATTGTCAGAAAAATGCAAACAAAAACAACTTAAAAAAGCCTTAAAATCCAAAAAATTTTAAAGTTTTTAATACTTAAATTTTTGGCGGTCAAGAGAAGTAAATTTCCCAGCACGTTGAAAAATTTTGCGTGACTTAAATATCGTTTGTTCCTTCGCTTCTCGGAGATAACCAACGCTTAAACGTTGATTTTGATAGTATTCATACTCTTTTCGCCAATTACCAAAAAATAGATCATCAACAAGATTAATTCTATCTAGAATAATTAATCTCGACATTGTATAAGCACCTTTTAATGACCAATACATTCCCCTGTGTTTCATCCGATAGGTTATTTTTCGATGCTGACTCTCCATGACACCTATTCCTTTGGCTGATAAATTTCTTAATTTAGCAGGCTTTGTATATTTGAAATTATTAAGAATTTTTCGGCGAAAATTAAAATAATTATAGTATTCTTCATCATCTCCATCAGCAATTAAAGACTCTACGGTGTCAAGAACGGTTTTCATCAATTCCCTTTTATGGCTATTGATTGCCTGAAAAGCTAGTTCTTTTAACTCGGCTGGATATTTTTTAAAAAATATTTTTATCTTTTCGTTTAGATGATAAGCATCCCAAAAGTGCTCGTGTATTTTAATGCCAAGCGCTTTTTTAATTTCTTGAAAAACTTTTGAAGTATAGCCTTTACCATTATCAGAATTAGTGATTAATATCGTCTCATCTGTAATCTCGTAATGATTATACAAATAGTCTAGTAATTCTTCTTTTGCCTTTTCATAATTTGTGTGAATTATCTCATGCTTATTTTCCAAAACATAACGATTTTTAGCAATTTTTTTAGAACCTGTGTGAAGAAGAAAGTGTGCTAAATCAACATTTCTTTTGTCACCTCTAGCAGAATCTGATGATTTCACCATCACGCCATCGCCTTCAATATAAAGGATTTTTGGATTAATTTTCTTGGTCGGTTCTTCCTCTAGCCAAAAGCGAAATTTTTCTTTTTCAGATAGCAATTCCCCAGCTCGCTTAACGGCTTTTAAAACAGTATCCTTAGTAATCTCAAGATGATAAAACTCTTTAACAAAATGACACACTTGACGATATGACATTACTGTAGCCATTTTAGCTACATGGCAAACCAATTCAGGAGAAAAACGCATGTACTTTTTGAGTCCTAGCCATTCATCAACAGGACAACGTGTTTTATTTCCTTTTCGCCAGCGTGACCTAGAAAATGTTACTTCCCCAAAAGTAAAAGCTACGGTTCTCTCTGTTTGATTAATACGTTTGTATCCAGCTATCCGCATTGCTGAGGCAATATTTGCATCATACGTTTCAACTCTTTTTAAAAAGTCATATTTACGTTTATCTTCTAATTCAACAACAAAACTCTTTTCATCAAATCTCATACCTGTCATACAGATATTTTACCTAATTTTGGATAAACTATCACAAAAAAACTCCTCATGGAAATGAAGAGCTTTTAAATAAAACTATATTTATATTTGTGTTTATAATTATAGTTATATATATAATGGTTCTGTTGCAAAGTTTTAAATAAAGAATAAAATCCCTTACGGTATCTATGATTTAAGCTGGGATTCCCAATAATACCTTGATTTCAGTACAGACCGAAAACCCGAAGAGAGTGCCTTCTTTTCGGGTTTTCTTATATAATCCTCGAATGGCTTCCATGCCTTTAATCGTGGTAGAGGCAGTGCGTAAACTTCGATAGAATTTATTGCGTCTCTTTACTGGACGATGGTCTTGTTCAATCAAATTATTCAGGTATTTAATGGTACGATGTTCTGTCCCTTGATAAAAGCCGTATTCTTTTAGTTTCTTAAAGGCACTTGTAATAGAGGGGGCTTTATCTGTGACTACAACCTTCGGTTCATCAAACTGCTTCACTAACCGCTTAAGAAAAGCATAGGCTGCTTGTGTGTCCCGTTTTTTACGTAACCAAATATCCAAGGTTAAACCATCTGCATCGATGGCTCGATACAAATAATGCCATTTTCCTTTAATTTTGATGTACGTTTCATCCATTTTCCATGAATAAAAGGATTTTTTATTTTTCTTTTTCCAAATTTGATAGAGTAGTTTGCCATATTCTTGCACCCAACGATAAATCGTCGTATGAGAAACGTTAATGCCACGATCATATAAGATTTCTTGAACTTCACGATAGCTAAGGTTATAACGAAGATAGTAGCCCACGGCTACAATAATCACATCCTGCTGAAATTGCTTTCCTTTAAAATGATTCATCGTCATTCCTCCTGCTATCTTTTTCTATTATTCTACCTTATTTGATAGTAGATTTAAAACTTTGCAACAGAACCCATTGCACTAATATAACCATGGGGATGCCCAGTCTGATAATTGGCAGTAACAATTCCGTGCTCTGTATCTTTCATTATTTGTTCCACACGTTTAATATCACGTAAAATTAAATCCACATGATACCCATTTATAAATAACCATCCGCCGCCATTAATCCAATCACCCCACGCTCCGGGAGGCACAACAAGGTTGTTTCTATTTTTATCATCCAATTCTGTAGCAATTTGATTAATCGCTGTCAGGTCAAATGAGTCTGAATTGTAATAGATTCCGATATCTATATCAGAATTTTCTGTATGGGTGCCTCTTGCACGTGAGCCCCCTAATACGATGCCTTCTATAAAAGGCAAAGATGATAATTTCTCTGTTACTATTTGAATAACATTACCTACCATATAAACATCCTCCTTTATTCGTTAGATATTTTTATTTCTTCTCCATCTGGTAAAATAAATGCCTGCACAAACTTGACACCTAGCACATCAGCAATGGCCTTCAACTCATCCAAGGTTACTGTTTCTCGTTGTAATTTTTTATTGAAATTCTGTGGAGTCTGGCCAATACGTCTAGCAAGTTCGGAAACACTTATATTCATTTGCTCACACAGTTCTTTAATCATTTCTGCCGTAGTCATACAGCACCTCCAAGTTTATGCTAAGAATAACATAAACCATTTGGTTGATAAATGCAATAGTCATTAAAATATTATTATAATCAGCAATTAAAAGAAAACCCACAACTCTACTTCAGAGTCATGGGCTATTTACTTCTGGTTTTCATATTTCCATTTCGATACCTGGTTTGAAGGCTATGACGAAGTGGTCTTCATAGACCTTAACGTTCTGGATTATCTTCCTTACAAGCTTATCATCATATTCTAAGGTGCGGAATTTGTTCTTGCGGATAAATTCAATCAACTCATTGATGCGCTCGTTCTCGCCACTGAGGGAGGCATCTTCTACTAAAAGAGTCTGACGCTTATCTCGCATCTCATCGATCTCATCTACCAGGTATTCATAATCTTGACCTTTATTGGCCAGCTTGATTAGTTCTTTTTGTTTTTCATCTAGTAGGGTATTAATCTCTGAAATTTGGTATTCTGTGGTTTCTCCAATCACAGCATGAATATTTTCTTCCAGTGTCTTTATCATATTGTTGCCACCAGCAAGTAGCTTATTAATTGCGGTCATTACCGCACCATAGAGTTCATCTTCTTTTACGGTTCGGTTCTTACATACCTCGGGACCCTGCTCGATTCTAGTCACGCATCGCCAGACAAATTCTTTTCTGCCATGAATATTCCAATAGGTTCTCCTATAAATATCGCCACAATATCCACAGAAGGTGATGGCACTTAAAGCGTACTTGCTACTATAAATTCTTTTGTTCTTGCCTTCTCCTGTGTAGATATTACTTCTCCGATAAATTTCTTCTTGAGCCTGCAAAAATAACTCTTTAGAAATAATCGCTTCATGGCTATTTTCAACATAATACTGGGGAAAATGAGAGATTAACTACAGTCTCACTTACTGGCTAGTGACAGTAAGCAGACACACTCAACGTTTAGTACTCAGGCGATTTAGGGATCAAGTCAACAAACACTAAAAACTATTGATTGCATAGGATTTTTAAGCATCTCCTAACAACCCAACATCTAATCTATCACTTCATTTAAGTAGGGTATTTTAGTTTCGCTGTTAAAATCAAGCCTATTTTTATCTGTGGATGTAAATCCTACTAATATCCGATTCTCCACTCCCTTAAGCCATGCAAAGAAATTCTAAACCATATTTGCACCAAAAAGAGATTAACCACTAGCGGATCGAAGAAAAACACCTTGTCTCAGCTACGTCAAAAGATGAAATGTGAGTGACGCTAGATTCGTGCTTCAGCAATTCTAGGATCGAAGCGGTCTCGCAGCCCCTCACACAAGGCGGTTTTCCATAGGATAGCGCGAGATTCAATCACCACTATTTGCCAAAGAGCCCAAAAAACCGCTAGCCAAAAATCGGCTACCGGTTCTAAAAATGATGTTTATCCTTTTCGAGTCTAACAACTCGTCAGGACGAACAATAATTATTTTCTTGTTAACAGACATACTGCTTCCACATGGATTGAGAGGACAGAATGAATGTCATTTGTGTATGTCCGTTCTCGGAAACATATCCACGACACTTTTTGCACTATCGGTAGACGGGAACATATCCATAGGCTTCGCTGTTTTTTGAAAAACTGAGGTATGCTGTTAATTTTCAGTACCCAATACTGTGAATAACGTTACTCTCCTATTCACTAATGTAATTCAACAATCTTTCTAAAATGTCATGTGTAACTTTTAAGTTGTATTGTTCAATAAGGTGACTTTGCAAATCCATAACTAATAGCAAAGAATTTTTATAGGCTTCAAATAATTCTACCTTATCTAATCGAGCAGTGGTCTTTGCAAATTTTTTATAATTTTCAAGGCTAATTTCTTTTTCAAGGTTTTTACTCATGTTTAGCCAATTATCAGCATTTTTTTCTGCCATACGTATAAGTTGTAGTGTATTTTTTTGAAGTTGTGATAAGAGTTCTAATGAACGAGCATATTCTCCTCTTTTTAGAACGTTGATTCCCATCAACCATAGATTAGAGAAATTACACAACAAAAAATTAGCATTTTCTTCAGTAAGTCTATTTGGTCTTGCACCACTTATCTCTGATAAATAATTTTCTAATTGCCCTGTTTCATCGTAAATAAGCATAGCCTTCGTATCAGGAATATAACCTGAATCTTTAAATGAGGGGATTATGTTCATATCTTTTTCAGAAAGGAAATGAAATTCCCCACGTATAAGATTATCAAAAATAACTACCTCTGTTCCGTACTCATTTTTATAAAGCATCAAGTACGGAGCTACGTCAAACAACCAGTTGGATGAATCAAAGTTCGAGGTTATACTATCTTTCAAAAATATATAGAACTCTATATCAGAGTATTGGTCACCTTCTCCTTTGGTAAACGATCCATACATCATACAAGCTGTAATTCGTTCATCTGACTCAGTAAGATTCTTAACGTTTGCAATTAATTCTTTTTGTTTTAACATTTCTTCACCCTTTCATGTAAATATCTTTTAGTTATTGTGGCAACTCAAAATCTCTACAAACCTAAATTAATATTTTTCGTACAAATGTTATTGCAAAAAGCATCATCATGCTCCACAAACAATAGTGTAGGACAATATTCCAAAATCATTTTTTCAATTTGGATACGTGAAAAAATATCAATATAGTTCAATGGCTCATCCCATATATACAAATGTGCACTTTCACAAAGGCTTTTAGCAATTAGTACTTTCTTTTTCTGACCAGCACTAAAATCCACCATGTTCTTATCAAACTGCTCTCTATTAAAATCCAGTTTACGAAGAATCGTTTTAAATAGAGTTTCATCGATCTTATTATTATAGGCAAATTCAGATAGATTACCTTTTAAATATGAAGTATCTTGCGAAATATAAGAAATTTTTAGTCCACTTGCTAGCATAAAATTTCCGGTAAATTTAATATCATCTCCATTAATCAATTTTAGGATACTAGACTTACCACTCCCATTTTTTCCGATAATGGCAACTCTATCACCAATATTGACTCTGAAATTAAGATTACTGCATACTTCTTTATCTCCATAAGACAATGATAAATCATTCGCTTCTATTAAGCACTCTTTGTGAAATTCAAGTGGTGAAATTTTTAAGTCATCATATTGTTCAATGTTGTGGAGCAGTTCTGATTTTTGTAAAACGGCTTCCTGATGTCTTGACTCAATATTTTTGGCACGTTTCATCGCTTTTGCAGCCTTATGTCCAACATAACCCTTATCCAGTTTTGAACCAGAATTTGTTGTTCCATATTTACTTTTTTCTACTTTATTTGACCAGTTTGAACTACGTTTTGCTGCATAAGACAACCTTCCTATTTCTTTAAGGAGTTTCTTGTTTTCTGCCAGTTCAAAATTATCTTGTAACGTTTTGTTCTCCCACCAAGAAGTAAAATTTCCCTTTTGGATTTCGATATTCGTTTTATTGATAGATAGTATATGGTCAACACATTGATCAAGTAAGCTTCTATCATGAGATACCAAAATAAACCCCTTCTTGCGTTTCAAATAGTTTTGCACTACATTACGTGCATCGATGTCAAGATGGTTTGTAGGTTCATCAATAAGCAGGAAACAACTCGCTGTAAGGAATAAAGCTGCAAGAAGGACCTTCGTTTGCTCACCATTTGACAATGTATTAAACGGACGATATAAAGCATCTTCTTGAACATCAAGCAATGATATTTCACGAAAAATCTCCCAATCCATACATTCCGTACAAATACTCTTCATTACTTCAATTGTATATAGACTCTTATCTTCCACATCATAAGGAAAATACTCAAACTTAACTGTAGAACTTATATTGCCGGAATACGCATATTTGCCAAGCAGTAAATTTAAGAAAGTAGTTTTACCGCGTCCGTTTCTTCCAATAAAACCGAGTTTCCAATCTGTATCTATCTGAAAACTTACATTTTCAAAAATATTGTCATAACTTCCTTCATATGAAAAAGTTAGATTTGAAACATTTATTAAGGACATATATTTCTTCCTCCTTTACATTATAAAAATTTTATAAGCAAAGTCGGTTTTCGGCATTAATTACTCTATAATGTTATCCAACTCTGCAAGGATTTTGTCATGAATGACATAGTATCATTGTCTATCACGTTTATCTTCCTTTCTTTTACAAATATTAAAAGCCGCAAGAAAGTAAATTCTTACGGCTCAAAAACAAATACTATTATTACCTTTTGTTATACATAACATAAGGTTACTGTAATGTATTATTGAGTGTAGAATACTTAACTTTCTTGCAATTTGCATAACAAAACAAACGGTTCTATAGCCGTTTCTTTAAATATCTTATTATGCATCATATAATTAGCAAGAAAAGTTATACATTCTTCCACCTCCAAGTCGTTTTATTATATCATATTATCTTTAAAAATCCAATATAATTCTTCTGTTCTCTTTCTAAAGATTACCCTTCTACATCAATCTCGACTCCTGATTTGAATTCAACGGCGAACTTATCATGAAATACCGTAACTTTTTCTATAAGCCTCCTTACTAACTGCTCATCATATTCCTCTAACTCACAGGATTGTTCATTAAAGAAATCAGTCATTTCAGCGATTCGTTGCCTTTTTCCTTCACGCTCTGCATTTTCAACAAGTGCATTTTGCTTCAATTCTCGAAGGTGGTAGATTTCATCAGCCACATCTTCATAGTCATTCTTGGATTTTGCTTGGATAAGAAGCTGTTGTTGTAATTCTTCCAATTTGCTATCAATATCATTGGTGGCATTATCATTTTCTTCATTAAGTATAGTAGCTATGTTTTTCTGCAACGCCTGGAGGAAGGGTTCTTTGTTAGCCAAAAGTTCGTTAATAGCCTTGACCACTGCTGTCTGCAATGTTTCCTCGTTTATGGTAGGGGCAGTACATTCAGATCCTTTTTCCTCCAAACGGCTGACGCATCTCCAAACAATAGACTTGTAACCTCGGTTATTCCAGTGTACCCGGCGGTAAATATCACCGCACTGGCGAGCAAACTGCAACTGCAACTATGCAGGCACTTAATCTTAAAAGAACTACTTTCTATAAACTGGTGAAGGAAGTGATTGTATGATGACGATGTGTCCACGATGTTTAGAGCTATACAGTGAAATTTGGTCGAAGCCTTGTTGTAAATGCGCCGATAAGACCATTCCTGTTGATATTGAACTCATCAATGTCGTTCAGATGCTGCTCACTAGAGGCTTCGATGTATCTTATGCCACTTGTTACCCAGATAAAGAACAAGGTGAGATCGAAGCTATGGAAATTGAGATTCACTTTAGGGAATTGTATCCGCAGGCTCTCTTTGATGGTCTCCCACCTGACTGGATTGTAATTGACGAATACCCAGTTCTTGGCGGTAAGGTTCTTGATGAACCTGTTGATATCCTTACATGTGCAATCGAATATCGATTTGAAGAGAGCATCCATATTCAAAAGGATATCGCTATAAGCAATCTGGAAACATGGCTCGAAGAGAAAGACCCGCAATCTTGTAGGGCTATCCTTACATTGGCCGGCTTCTGAAAAAGTAAGACCCTCTCAACAGTAATGATCTGCTGAAAGGGTACTTTACTTTAATCTATGACCTTGAAGTGCCTTAATGCGTCTTTAATAGCTTCTACTTTATATTCTGGTGCTGGTTTATATGGGCGTTTTAGTTCTTCAACTGCGTTTGGTGCGTCGTACATCGGCAGGCCTAAGTTTCTTTTGACCTCTGCAATGTTTGCAGTGTGAACTTTGAAGCCGTACTTTTCTTCGATATACTCCTGAATAAGCCTGTAGGTGATACGATCTGGCTGGATTTTTCGGTCGTCTGCGTACTCCATTTTTACACTGATAAAATCGTCTGCACTTTTGTGGGACAATAAAACACACGTCTCAACGTGGCTCGAGTTGATGGCATTGATGTCTTAAGCTGATTTTTAACCCTTTCGTTCGCGGGAACGTATCAACGGTATTTTGATTATTTTTTAAGAAACTGATATATGGGGGAACATATCGAAGCAATCAATAATGCACATTAACAACTAGTCTTTGTTATATTTAAACTATTCGAAAAGGTAATTGGATATTAAGGGAAGACTCTATAGACTTTTTCATATGATTAACGAGTTCAGCCACCTCAGATTCCATTCCTTCCCACTTGTCAACACACTCTCCTAAATAAGCCTCTCTCGCTTTGTTGAGTAAAGTAGCATGCTCATCGGGTAATTGAGGTATCGCCCATTCAGCTGCCAGATCTTTTGAGCGAATTTCACCAGTAGATGCTGTCAGCCACATTCTGGCTAAAGTTAAAATCACATTGCGTTCGTCACCGTTAATGCTAGCTATCAACCCGGGCAACGATTCTTTAATTGCTTTTCGAATATCTGTCATTGGCACAGGCTCAATTACTTCTGTTGCCTTTGGTCCCAAAAGGTTAATACTATTTTTTCTTAGTTGTGCTAAAAGTATTGCTAAATCCGGATCATAAGTCGACTCAGGAATTTCTCCCTTTTCAAACTGCTCTCTTAGCCACTCGCCATACATAAATTCATATTTGGGGGGGAAATGCCAAGGGACAATATCCTTTTGATTTATGACCGTAACTTCAAGAGGCCTCATATCTTTTATGTTTCCTATTTTCCCAGATATAAGCATTAACCTATTTGTAAGATTCCTTCGAGTTTTTTCAGATAAACTTTGATTTGTTATTACCAAAATATCTACATCGCTATTCATACGTAAACCACCCATTACTGCCGAACCATACAAATACACCCCAATTAACATATTATCAAGTAGTTCCGCTATAGTTTTTAATGCTTGAATTGCTTCTTTCGGAATTTTTTTGTTACTTAAATCTATACTCAACTTCGATCTCCTTTCGTCTGAAAACTGTTTTTTAACGCCTCTTAAAATTTATAAAAAAAGAGTAAACATCTTTCGTTGTATTGTAAATTAACGCCATCCAAAATTTTGATTCAAGATTTTCTTTCGGTTTATTATATGTTTGAGCCAATATAAGCTACAAAACTGCTGTCTATCCATTTTTGAGTAACCTCATTTATATCAATCCCAATAGTAGCCAACCCAATAATGCTGCAATCCAATTTCTCTAACAAAGCTATTAAAGCCTTCATTTGAGAACCTGTCTCTATCCAATCATCTACAATCAAAACTCTTTTGTTCCTCACAATAGAACTCTTAGATATTTCAAAGCTTTTATCTTGACCTGAATAGTCGGTAAAATGTGTCGAAATAATCTCTTCTTTTGCGTATGGCAGCTTATCACCTTTTCTTACTCCAATAAACCCCACTCCAAGTTCTTTGGCTATGGCAGTGCCTAGTATCCATCCAATTGCTTCTGGGGCAGCCACATAATCTACTTTATTTTGAAAATCCAATGATAGTACTTTTACAATTTTATCAAAAACGGTTTTATGTGTAAAAATAGTTAGTAAATCATATTTTCCAATTGAGTTACGAGGTAATATACCTCTAATTTCATTTATAACATCAGTACTTTCCATACATTTACACCCCTTGCTTATGGTTAATAATCTTTGCTAATCTTTAAAAATAGTCATTTTCAACATATTTTTTATACATGTCCTCGGTATATCTTGTTATGTTCTTACCATACTCTGGATAATCAAACCCCAGTAGTTCTGCTACCTCTTTGGACACTTCCCTGAACAATTGGTGGCATATAAATAATGACTTCCAAATATTTTCATAGGAATCCATGCGATATGTAGATAATAATCTATTCCATAGATCTTCATCAATGTATTTGTTAATATACTTATAATTTTTCCCAACACTTAATGAAAATTCTGTCTTTATCCCAACCTTCCACGACATCATCCTAAGTAGTTCAAACCGTAGAATCTGGTTCAGATGATCGATTGCAAACAGTATCTCTTTGCGGCACAATCCTTTAATAACATAAGGTGTTACATTCCAAAATTCATTGCAGCAATCATCATACTCCCTTGCGCTTGGCTTTCTTACATGATAATCTATATCAGTCGGAACTATGTCCCTTTTAATTCTACAATCTTTATCAATTAGAACCTTTATTAATTTATCGCCCTTTAGGTAATTATCTAACTCTTCCAAGGGCAATAAGGTAAGATCAATTTTATTGTAATCATCAAATAGCATAAGATAGGAAAATCCCTTTTCTTCAGGTGGGAATAATTCCATATCCTCCGGCTTTTGCATCATTATTATATTCCCAAATTGATTAAGCCAGTCATCATTAGATATAAACGGTTCTATATCACTTACAAAATATGTAATATCATAATCCTGAAATTCATCTTTAGGTATATTAATATTTGCGCGTGACCCCTCAAGGGTCACAATTCGAATACGTTCATCCTGTTCTGCTAAAGAAAGTACTAAATCCATCATTTCTTTTTCTGATCTCATTTACATACTCCTCGTTTATTTTTTCTATATTATTACATCTTCTTTTTTGCCGATACAATCAGCATCATTGGGCGTCGCATTTCATCCGCCATCCCCGGAATATCCATCATGTTCTCTGGCGGCTGTGGCTCCACAATCTGATTTATTATAAAACTATTTGAAAGCAGTGTATTTAGATATGTGGTCAGTGTTCTATGATATTTTGTAACCTTTTCTTCCAAAAACATAGCTGTCCGTTTGCCCTCATAATAATAATTGTCCACCGGGAAATGCAGTATTTCTCCTTTTTCGTTATAATACCAGTCTTGTGTTCCATGAGCAGTAAAAACAGGATGTTCAACTGTAAAAACTAAATTGCCACCAGCCTTCAGCATCCTATATATCTTTTTTATTAAATTCTCATAGTCTGCTACATAATGAAACGCAAGCGAACTTAGTATTACATCAAAGCTCTCCTCTGGGAAATCCACATCTTCTATGGCACAGCATTCATATTCAATCTGTGGAAAATGGGTTTTTCCTTTTGCTACTTCGAGCATTTTATGAGAAATATCAACACCTACTACAGAGGAAGCACCGTTTTCCATCGCATATATACAGTGCCATCCATAGCCGCATCCTAAATCAAGCACACGCTTACCCTTAAAATCAGGTAGCATCTTTTTCAAAGTCTCCCATTCTCCCGCACCAGCCAGTCCTTTCTGCGAGCGACTCATTTGACTGTATTTTTGAAAAAATATATTATCATCATATTTGTTTTCTTTCATCTGAACTCTCCTCGTTTAAAAAGTTATTTATCTCCGATACAATTTCATTCACTTCATTATAAAGCTTCTCGGTCATGTCGTAGCATTCAAAAAGTGAGATACCGAGTACTTCAAAAATATGATTTACCTTCTCGGTATATTTTTCAGGTTTATGTTCAAAAGTTTCAAGCAGTTTTATAGCTTTCTTTTCGTTGATACAATAAGCATTATTACATGCAAATAACACTTGATTTAAACATGAAACTATACGAAAAACATGACCCGCAATATAATATTTATCGTCTGTTCCCGAATTTGCTTTTACAAACATTAAAGAGAACCCTGCTTCAAACATAAAAAAGTTAACTAAACTTTTCTGCAAAGCATTGGGATAAGTTTCTGCCTGTTTTTTTAATTCGCATAAGCTTTCATTCTTAGCATATAGTATTTTGCTAATCGCTAATTCTCCTCGATACATTGCACTAATATAACCATGGGGATGCCCAGTCTGATAATTGGCAGTAACAATTCCGTGCTCTGTATCTTTCATTATTTGTTCCACACGTTTAATATCACGTAAAATTAAATCCACATGATACCCGTTTATGACTAACCATCCGCCGCCATTAATCCAATCACCCCATGCTCCGGGAGGTACAACAAGGTTATTTCTATGCTCATCATCCAGCTTTGTAGCGAATTGATTAATAGTATTTATGTCAAATGATTCTGAATTGTAATAGATGCCGATATCTATATCCGAATCCTCTGTATGGGTGCCCCTTGCACGTGAACCACCTAAAACAATACCTTCTATATAAGACAGAGAGGATAATTTCTCTGCTACTGATTTAATAATATTATCTACCATCAAGCATGCTCCTTTTATCGATTCACTGCTGTAAAAATTCCAAGCCAAATCTTTTGCTTTTACTCAACATATTTATAATTTTTTTAATTTCACAAAAGATAGTTAAAACTTATCAATTGTCTTTTTATACCTCTGCTGATTAGATGAAGTCTTTTCAATAGCCTTTAAATTACCATTCATTTTGCTAACATGGTTTAAAAATAACGTTCCAAGCAGAAGTCGATCCTTTCTGGGTATCCTATTCCCCACATATCCCTTGAATAAATCTTTAACAAGAAAAACTTCGCCATCATTTAGATTTTCAGTTTCTCTAATAGCTTCTTCCAATAGCTCATTTACATCAATCATGTTGTCCACTCCTTATTAATAATGGGTCAGCCCCCTTCTACTGTTTCGGTTTGGTCAATCGCTTCAATTAATTGATTTTCCTTTTCTTCCAAAGATTGACGAATCCTTTCAATCTCTTCTATAGAAAGTTCATCCTTTAAATCATCTATTAACTCAGGTAAGATTTTTGTTTCCACCATTTGTTGGTAGTTTTCAAGGGCTTTTTGATCAAGGCTATCCTTATACTTTAAAATACTTTTTTTCCAAACGAAAGAGTATTTATTCGCATCCGCTTCAATTTTTGTACCATCAATGTATAGAGCACTGCCACTGATTAAGCCACTTTGAACCAGTAGCTCACGAAATTGAACAAATGAATGATCTAGAATATCGTTCATAATCGGATGAACGCGAAAACGATTAATAGTACGAAAGTTAGGGAATTGCTCTTGAGATAAGTAGCGCATCCGAATACTATCTATCAGCATATTTTGTATTTGGCGGCCCGAATAAACCCCTTGAATATAGGCACAAAGAATAATGGAAAGTAGCATACGAGGATGATATTGGGGTCTACCCATAGATTGATAATAAGGAAGAAAGACTTCATCGGGAATAGAGTCAACAAACTGCACAATGGCATGAGCAAAATCATTTTCTTCTAATTTAATTTCAAGATCTATAGGCAAACAAAGTTGGTTTATGGTATAATTTTGATACATGATAAAGCACCTCTCTCAAATGGATTAATCACCTATATTATAGCAGAGTGTGCTTTATTTTTGTATTCACTTTCAAAAGATAAATAGAGGTCTTTCCACTACTATCTAAATGGAAAGACCTCTATTTTTCATATAGGAGCTACTTTTGGGTCAGCCCCATGTTTATTTTGAAAAAGAGATAAAATCAATATATCCCTTTTCCCCAATTTTTACAACGGCATTGTAGGGCTTTTTCTCTTTGTTTTTGATTCCTTTTACCAGGGTTTCTTTTCCCTCCAGTAATTCTTTTACATTCGTTTTGGTTAGTTTTTTCTTTCTAAAATGTTCAGCTAAAGTAAACTTACATTCAGGATAATTTGAACAACCATAAAACGATTTTTTTAATACAATATTGTTGCCACACTTAGGACATTTTCCTACAAGGGGTCCCGAGCGCTTAGTGGGAATTTGTACCCCTTATCGATACAAATTCCCCGTAGGCGCTAGGGACCTCTTTAGCTTCTTGGAAGCTGTCAGTAGTATATCTAATAATTTATCTCCATTCCCTTTAGTAACGTGTAACTTTCCAAATTTAAAAAAGCGACTCATAGAATTATTTCCTCCCGTTAAATAATAGATAACTATTAAAAATAGACAATACTTGCTCATAAGTAACGGTACTTAAATTGTTTACTTTGGCGTGTTTCATTGCTTGATGAAACTGATTTTTAGTAAACAGTTGACGATATTCTCGATTGACCCATTTTGAAACAAAGTACGTATATAGCTTCCAATATTTATCTGGAACATCTGTGGTATGGCGGGTAAGTTTTATTAAGACACTGTTTACTTTTGGTTTAGGATGAAAGCATTCCGCTGGCAGCTTAAGCAATTGCTGAATCGAGACTTGAGTGTGCAAGAGCAACCCTAGTGTTCGGTGAATATCCAAGGTACGCTTGTAGAATCCTTCTTCAACAATCAGATAGATGTCAGACGCACGGCTTTCAAAAACCACTTTTTTAATAATTTGTGTGCTTAAATGGTAAGGAATACTCCCAACAATTTTATACCTCTGTTTGTTAGGGAATTGAAACTGTAGAATATCTTGGTGAATTAAAGTGACACGAGTGTTCAGTTTTAATTTTTCTGACGATAAGTTGAATAGATGACTGTCTAATTCAATAGACGTTACCTGTTTACTTATTTTAGCCAGTTTCGTCGTTAAATGCCCTTTACCTGTTCCAATTTCGTAAACGGTATCGGTTTCTTTTAAATTCAATTGTTTTATTATTTGGTTGAGTACTTTTTCACTCGTTAAAAAGTTTTGAGAATATTTTATATTTTTGTTCATGTAATCACTCCTGAAGTGATTACATCTGTAAATAAATACAGAAGTTAAACGATTTGTTTGTAATTTTAGTTATCTGTTTAAAAAGTCATAAGATTAGTCACTGGTAGGAATTAATCTAACGTATTTATTTATCTGCGTAATCACTGTTTTTAGTCTGTTTCAAAACAGTAGATGTTTTATCTACATTACGCATTTGGAATACCAACATGACGAATCCCTCCTTCTTAATTACAAATTTTTAGCATCTAATTTAACTTCAATTCCTATTATACACAAAATTTTAAGATACTGCACTATCAACACACTCTTAAGTTTGCTTCTAAGTCTTATTTCCATAACTTCTTTTACGTTTCCGCCATTCTTTGCTGTTTCGATTTTTATGATATGGTGCAAGTCAGCACGAACACGAACCGTCTTATCTCCCATTATATCTTTTTTTGCACTGATTGGTGTATCATTTCGTTTTTCTTTTTGTGCGCCTAAATTTCCCACAATCACTCACTTCTTTCTATTTCTTCTTATTCTTATTTTATCATCAACAATCACAAATCACTTGTGATTTGTGATAAGTGATTTGTGATTAATATATAAAAGCCCTCTTTAAAGGGCTTTTATGTTTATTTTGAGAAAGATATAAAATCAATATATCCCTTTTCCCCAATTTTTACAACGGCATTGTAGGGCTTTTTCTCTTTGTTTTTGATTCCTTTTACCAGGGTTTCTTTTCCCTCCAGTAATTCTTTTACATTCGTTTTGGTTAGTTTTTTCTTTCTAAAATGTTCAGCTAAAGTAAACTTACATTCAGGATAATTTGAACAACCATAAAACGATTTTTTTAATACAATATTGTTGCCACACTTAGGACATTTTCCTACAATACTTTTTTCTGCTTCTTTTTCTTTCTGTTCCTGGTAATCAGAAAAATTTAGTTTTTCTATATCGTTAGGTACAGCTTCCAGTAAATGAACAATGAATTTTTTGATATTCGTAATAAAGTTCTCTTGATTGCCTTCTCTTTTACCGATTTTTTTTAAATACGTTTCCCATTTAGCCGTCATTTCAGCACTCGTTAAAAGGTGCTGACTTTCAACTGCCTGGCACAATAATTTTCCTTTTTCAGTTACAACAAGCTTATTCTTAATCACTTGGATATATTCTTTTTGTTTTAACGCTTCAATAATACTTGCTCTTGTCGCTTCTGTTCCAATCCCCTCAACTTCTTGTAAAATCTTGATTGCTTCTTCATCATCAACCGTTTTATTCGCCGTTTTCATAGCAGTTAATAATGTACCCTCTGTAAAAGCTTTTGGCGGTTGCGTTTCTTTTTCAACACTCTTAACACCAACTTCGGCACGTTCGCCAATGATAACGAGTGGTAACGTTTGAACGTCCTCTTTTTCTTCTTTGGTTTGTTGTTTGAAAAGAATTTTCCACCCTTCTTGCTTTGGTGTCTTTCCGATCGATTGAAACAGCAAATCAGCTACTTTCGTTTGTATCTTGGTTTCTTCATACAAGTAATCAGGTAAAAACATGGCAACGGTCGTTTTAACGACTAAAGCATAAATTTTTCGTTGTAAATCGTCCATTTTCGCTAATGCAGATTCGGTAGGTACTTGTTTTGTTGGGATAATGGCGTGGTGTTCCTGTACCTTACTACCGTCCACATAACGCTTTCTAGGCTCTGTTTGAACCATTTCAAGATCAAGTCCTAAAAAACCGCTATATTTGCCAAAATTCGCTTTTAAATAAGCAAATTCGTTCTCTGTAATAAATGGTGTATCTGTTCTTGGATAACTCAATAATTTTGCTTCATACAGTCCTTGCATAGCTTTTAAAGTTTGGCTCGCTGTCGCTTTATAAAGCTGATTGACTTTTGATTGCAAACTACTTAAAGAAAACAAACTCGGACTATTCGTTTTCTTCTCTTTGGTTTGAACATCAGCAATTATCCCCTCTTGATTGCCTATTTTAGCTTGTTTAGAAGAAACAAAAGCTAAAAGCTCCTCTTGGGTTTTAAAACGCTGTGTGGGGCTTAGAACGCCCTTAAACGACCCTTGGTTTACTTTTATACTAGCTTCCACCTCGAAAAAAGGTTCTTTTTTAAAATTCTCTATGGCTTCCTGGCGCTGAAAAATAAGGTATAAGGTGGGCGTTTGAACACGTCCTAGTGAAAATGTACCTTGTACGCCCTTCTGTTGTAAATTTAACGTATACAAAGGGCTTGCGTTCATGCCGATCAACCAATCGGCAATTTGGCGTGTTTGCGCTTCTTGATAAAAGGGATAGTAATTCATTCCAGGTTGCAAATTTTGAAAACCGCTTCGGATTACATCTTTTTCTAAGCTATTGATCCATAGTCTTTTAAATGTTTTATCTTTTGAAAAGGCATTTGCTTTATGGATAATCGACCAGGCGATATTTTCACCTTCTCTGTCGCTATCTGTTGCAACAATAATTGTATTTGCCTTTTTGAGAAGTTCTGCAACAATTTTAAACTGCTTTCCCTTATCTTTTGCAACTTCAAAATCGTATCGATCAGGAAAAATCGGCAAAGATTCAAGTTTCCAATTTTGCCACTTTTCGTCATAATGACCTGGTTCTGCTAATTCCACTAAATGCCCAAAACCAAAGGTGATAAACGTTTCATCTGTAAATAGTGGGTCTTTGATCTCAAAATAACCGTCTTTTTTGGTGCTTTGTTTTAAAGCACTTGCGTAGGCTAATGCCTGGCTTGGTTTTTCAGCTAAAATAACCGTACTCATTAACTATCCCTCTTTTCATTGTTTTTTCTTTGATCGACTGTCACGTTATATCTTGCTCGATACCTTCTAAACGTTCGGCGATTGATTCCAGTTTGTTCTTCAACTTCTTTATCGGATAAACCATTCAAAAACAAATCGAAAGCATGCTTTAAACGTGGATCATTTTCTTTAAATTTATGCTGACGACCTTTGAATTTGCCTTTTTTCTTAGCAATTTCGATTCCTTGTGCCTGACGTTCCTTAATTTTTTTTCGTTCTGATTCTGCTTGATACTTGTACAATTCAATGACAAGGCTATTAATCAAACGCCTTAAATTTTCATCTTCAATACCATTCATTGAGGGTAAATTTAAGACTTCCAGGGTTGCCCCCTTAATTTGAATTTGATTCATCAATTCTGTTAATTCTTTATTATTTCGTCCTAATCGATCTAATTCAGTAACAATAACAATATCCCCTTCACGAATATAGTTAAGCATAGCTTGTAATTGTGGGCGTTCGACCGATTGACCGCTTAATTTGTCTGAAAAGACCTTAGAAACGCCCTGTAACGCTTGTAATTGCCGATCTAAGTTCTGTTCTTTGCTACTGACACGTGCATAACCAATTTTAGCCATTTTCAACCAACCTCTAAAATTCTCTCGGTTGCAATAACCAATCAGCAATATCTACTTTTTCAATTTCAAATTGCTTATCAGAAATTGTCTTTTCGTAAGCGATAAAATCTTGCGCATATTGTTGCTCATTAAAAATAGCCACCACTTCGTCATTTTCTAAAACTCGATAAATAAATTTTTTCATTTTACTCCTCCTATTATGCCCAACTTAAATGACCTATTCACCAAGTCAATTATACTGCTAAAATCATATTAGGACAAATAGGTATACTTAAATGTCCTTTTTGTTTTACAAATGCAATGCACTCACAAAACCAATTCTTACAAAATAATATGAAAATCCATCCTTGTACGGATATGGAGCTGGCGCTAATGTTTCTCCAAGAACTTGAAAATCTAGAAGCACACCAAGCTCTTTTTTATTTCTTCGAAACATATCATTATAAGATAGCTTTAATTCTATCCGAATAAGATTTTGACTAGTATTTTCATCTTTTAAAAACAAATAATTAGGAAAATTGATGATGACATCTGCTTTTTCATCAACCAAAATATCTCCCATAGACAATGGCAGATTTGAAGCAATATAAAGTTTGCTATCATCATCCCAGCTTACTTCTTCGATTTTTACACTATCCAGTGAGACATCAACTGCTTCTCCTCTTCCCTTATTTTTAAAAAGTACATGAAAAGAAGTCATACATTTCATTTGTTCTTCAGAAATTCTTTCTTTTTGCCCTCTTAAAGGATCATCATTAAAATACCATACTGGAAAACGAACACTTAATTCTCGATTTACAATAAAATCGGAATATTCATTCTCTACTGAAGCAAGTTTTATGATTGGTTTATATTTAATTGCGTCATCCGCTTCTGATTGTTTAGTCTGATAATTCAGAGTCATAACAACACCAACCAAGGTAATAATACCACCTAACAATGAACCATAATAAGAAAGTAAGTCACCTGCTCCCCACTCAGCAGTAAATAATGGAGCTAAATACACTTTAAAGGAAAGGTTGATAAAGATAGGAACAATAACAACTAAGATAACACTTACAAGTATAATAATTTTTTTGTTTTTCATATTTATATATTATAACCTTTTTCCTGAAGTAAGCATCATAATTTCTTACTATTTTTATGTGCCATTTCCTCACGCTCTTCTTTCATCTCTTTTGCAAAGTCATAATCTTTTACAATTTTATCTCTGTGCTTTTTGAGTGTATCACGTTCAATCTGAAGTTCTTTAATTTCTTTTTGCAAGTCTTCTAGTTTTGTATTCTTATCAATTTTACCTTTTTCAAGAAGTTCAAGACTTACTTCTGAAGGAACTATATTATTTTGATAATCTGATAAAGCACCCATAAGTTTATTAAGATAAGTCATCTTTTCATCCAAGAACTCTAAAGTCTTATCGGTTTCATCCAATTGTTCCAAAAATTGATTTTGTAATTCTTCAAATTGTTTTGAATTGGTAACTTTGTTAATTGCCAAAAAGTTAAATTCATCAACTAATCTATCTAAATTTGTAATATTTTTGTTTTTAGTCAAAATCATTTCACCATTTTGAGCAGATAGTTGCTTGATTAAAGTTGTTCCGTTAATAAAACGATTTTGTTCAGAATGGTCAGCATTCAAAAAGTAAAAGAAATCATTCTTTTTAACAAAAGCTGTAAATGTTCCATCTTCATTTTGGTCAAGCATTCTTGCTGGAATAGAAACCGTTCCTTTTCGATCTAAGCCGAAAGTAATTGGAACATAAATAGATTGACTAGTAAGTTGCTGCACTTGCCAAGGTTCAATTGTGATTTGCAACTCAAAATCATCTTGTTTATTTTCCTGTTCTTCATCATATTTTTCCTTTATGACGTTTAAATCATAAACAACTTCGTTTGTCGCAATTTGTTCTTTGATTTTTTCAAGTGAGAACTTACCTTTTTTAGATAATGTACGATCACGAACAAAACGCTCTTGTGGTTGATCCATTAACATATATTTAACGTACTTACCACTCGTATCAATTCGCAAGTTTAAAGCTTTTGCTTTTTGTAAAAAGTCATTCATATCTAACGAGTGCTTTAACAAAAAGTTCAACCGTTCTTTAATCTCAAAACGATAATTATTTTTTCTTCTCCATGCAGCATATTCTGTGTGGGAATTTCTAAGCCTTGGTTCTAAAACTTTCGCACCATAAAGCTCAGCATACTTATTTGAAATTTGAAATAAGTTACGAGCTGTATTTATTTGCCAACGAAATTTTTTTAACGTAACTTCGTTAGTTGTGTTAAAAATGATATGGTTATGTAAATGACCTTTGTCCATATGTGTGGCAACTACAAATTGATAATCACCACCAGTTAATTCTAAAGCTGTCTTTCTTCCAATCTCATTAACTTGTTCAGGTATTAAACCATCTTGCGGAGAAAACGATTGAATGATATGATGCGCTAAAACTCTATCGTCATTTTTTAAATCTGATAAGGTATCATTATTGTATAAAACATCAACTGACTCTTTCAATAAAATAAAATCTTCATAAATCGTTTGTGGATCAGATATATCTGTCAAATCATGACCAGAGACTAATCGTTTCATCACTTGACCATTAACAATTTCAAAAGAATAATCTTCATCACCTTCTAAATGTTCTGTATCTAATTTCAAAGTTGCATTGTCACGTGTGATATAATCAATTGCACGTTTTAAATTGCGACTTGTTTTAATCTGAAGAACCTTCGTCACTACCATTTAATTTTGCATGTCCTTTCGTTTTAAATTCATCAAAAAGCATTTTCTTCATGTCATCAATCTCAGCTTGCAAAGCTTTAAAAAGTTCATTATCAATCTCATCAAAAGTGTTAACATAGCGAACTAACTGATTGACATTTTGACCAATGCGATTAACTTCTATTCTTAATTTTTGCAATTCTGAATAATCATAGGTTACTATTTTTCCATTTTGCAACATCTCTAAAGCATATGCTTGAAACGTTTTTTTGTTGGCGTGAGAAAAGCGTTGACGAATTTTATTAGCTTCATCTTTAGTAGCTCTTAATTTAAATTCAACTGAACGTTTTCGTTTTTTATCTGGCATGTCCTGATTCCCTTTCTAAAAATACGATAAAATGTAGGGCTTTGCCACCCCTCAGAGAAAGGACTACTTTTACTCTGGCAAGATTAGCAAGTGGTACCCCACTTGCAAAAATAAAAAGCAAAAAAGCCTATTTGTAGGGCACCCCACAAACAGACTTTTGACTTTTTATACTTTGAGGAAATCCCCAATCCCCTATTTGGCACTTCGTGCATTTTTCAAAAATGACAATTTTTGATAACTGCATTTTGATAAAATGCAACAATAGAAAAACTGACAATTTTCAAATTGTCAGCATTCTTTCTTATGTCATTTTTCGTTTTTTTGGCTTGGTTCCCAAGAAAAAACTTCTGTTTTTATCTTTTGATAATTGTCTTCCGATAATTCTTCCAGTGTAGCAATGCTAACTGAAAGCTCATCGAGATACTCATTATTATCTTCTGTAGACAATTCTTCAAAATCAGATTTTAACATATCCAATAAATCATCTTTTGATTTTTGGATAATATCAATATTAACTGTTTTAACTCCTTTGAGCCATTCACTCATATCAAAATAATAGCTCATTAATAACTTTTCAGTTGTCATCATCATTTCTTCTGTTATCATAACTTATTTCTCCTTCCACTTTTAAAGTCAATCCTTTTTTATGCGACCTACGCTGCGTTACTGCTTCATAGGTCGATTGACTTTTTTTGATTGTTCTTCTTTAGCGGATGCTGTTTGAACAGTTTCACCTTTTGCTTTTTGTAAACTTTGATAAAATGGATTAGCTGTTTTTTCTAATTCACGTTTTTGATTTTCGTTTAATTTTTCATCTTTTGAAACCGTGAGATTTTGATATTTTGCTAAATGCTTATCAATACGTTTCATGAGAGAACTTGCTTCTTCTTGAACAATTTCAAGCTGTGCTTTTAGATTTTCTAGTCCATCTGGTTCTTGTGACCAAGAAGCAAGATAGGCAAATGAGTCATTACTTGTATCAAAACCTAAATGATTAGATACAACATAAGCAATTGACTCAGCTTGTAATTCTTTTGAAGAACGTGTCAATTTACCTTCAAAACGTTCCGTTAAACTCTTCTTATTGTGTAATTCAGAATGTGCCATTTCATGAATTAGGGTTGAAAGAGTTTGTTCGTAAGTCATCCCTTTTTTAATTGTGATTTCATTTGTTTTAGGACTGTAAGAACCATCTGATTTTTCAAGTTCTCTAAAACGAATTGGAATACCATTTTCTTTTTGAGAAATATCCCTTAATGAGCGGTAAACATTTTGATAATACTCTTTAGTAATTTGGCTAGGAATGACTTCACCCATTTTAGGTAAATTCAATTCTTTACCTTTTACAGGTGATACTTGACTAATATCAAAAACAGGAACAGGTTTAAAGTAGGTAAGAGTTTCTTTTTCTCCCGTTTCAGAATTAATAATAGGGTTGCCATCAACATCCTTTTTAATTACTGTGATTGGTGCTTGAACATAAAGAGCTTTTTCACCTTTATTAACATGACCGTTTCGCTTCTTCCACTCATTAAAAGAGGCAACCATACTAGCTTTAGGTAATTGAGCTTTTATTAACCTAATGTTTCTTGCTGAATAATTGTTGAAGTGTGACATTCCTTCAAGGTAGTTCTTATAGTTGTCACTATCAAAATAATCTTTAATTCCTTCTTGTAAATGTTGATTGAGTGCTGCTGTATTTTTAGCTTTAATCATTTCTGATAATGTTAAGTCACGTTTAGTCATTTCTTCTTTTCGACTGTCTGGTGTATCTGATGGATTAGTGGCATCCGTACCACTTGCTTTTTCAACACTATCTAAAATACCATCTCCATCTGTATCTGGACTGTATGGATTAGTACCTAACGCAATTTCTTCATCATCTGTTAGACCATCTCCATCTGAATCTTTCACTTTTTTATTTTCTTCTTGAATTTTTTTGAGCCACACTTCTCTATAAAAATCTGAATTTTCATCAAGCAGATTATCTGCTCTTGCAGCCTTAACAATAACATCAAAATTATTGTCATATCTTTCAGCGTATTCAAAGTATTTGTCCCAGGCAGGATACAGGTTTTCTGAAATATTTTTTCTGTTGTCTTTTCCGACTCGTGCACCAACATTGTAGACGGCATCTAAGACTTTTGAAAAATCTTCAGCTGTCAATTCTCTTTCAGCTACCTTAACAGCTTTTTCAGGTGCTAGCTCTTGTTCAAGAAATTTGTAAATTTCTTCATTTCTTTCCAAACCATCACCTACATCAAGACGTTCTTGTTGTACTACTTTATTATCTTGAATTTTATTAAAGTAGAATTTATAATAGCCTTCACCTTCACCATTTAAACTTGCTAGATACAAACGATAATCATAATCTTTAATGCGTTCAAGTAATTCTTCTGTCAGACCAGCACCTGTAAGACTAGGGATTTCTACATTACCTGATAAATTAGTTTCATTAAATTCAATAACCCATTCAGCTTTTGGGATTGTATTTGATAAGTCTTCAAGTTGTCCATTTTTAACAATTGATAACATTTTTTCACCACCATCTTTGATAACTTCTTCATTAACAGATAAGACTTTAAACTCTCCGTCTTTTTCACCGATAATACCTAAAACATCTTTGTTATTTGCCATCGACAATTCAGATTCTAGCTTATTAGTAACTTTCATTAATGAAGCTGGAAGATACTCACCATCAACATTTCTAAAAGCAATTAAAACATCCTTGTCTTCAGTACGAATAGCTTTTGCTAAATCAAGTCGCTTCATGCGTTCAACTTCTGATAAATCATCAAAAATAAAACTATTTGAGTCAACAACTGCTTTGAAGTCAGGTAATACTTGGATTTTACTGAAGGTTGCACCTCGATTGGCAATCATAATATTTTGATAATCACCTTTACCAGATGCTAAATCATCTAACGTTTTACTTGCGCTTTGGTCATCATCGATAGCAAAAATACCAACTAGATGTGGATATTGTTCTGCTTTAAAAGTTACATTTAAAGCTTCTAGATTGTCATTGTTCTTATAAAAATAAGTTACATTACTATTAGCCAATTCGTTTTTATACCAATTTGCATTTTCTTGAATTTGAGCTGCATAACGGTTTAATTTATTTAACTCTTTCTTATTAACAGGATGATAACCAGTCTTATAAATTGACTTTTCAGGTGCTGAAATGGTAAAATGAAGCAAAGGTTGAGACTGAGTTTGGGTCGGTGACGACTCATTCAAAGAGTGCTCCTCATGAGCACTAGGTAGAGGTGCTGCCTCCTGACTTTGCTCAGGTAAATCCCCGATTGGGTTCTCAACCTTTTTTTGGTGCTCAAAATTAGCTTTTTCTGTCTCTTGAAGTATTTCAGGAGCTTTTTCTTTTGCTGAAGATAAGCCATATTGAGCTACAATTGTATTAAATTGTTCATCATAGTGATCAATGACCTTGTCCCAAGTTTCATCAACTGCAGTCTTTAAATTCTTCAAAAATAGTACTTTTTTATCAAAAGTCCAATCTTGTTCAGCTAAATAATCTTCAATGCTATCAGTATCAATTGGATTACCATCGAATGAAAGATACCCTGTAACACCATCAGCGGACGACTCCTCAACATAAAGATGAATATTATTTTGATTATACTCAATATCTTTTAGATGATAATGAAAATTGATAAACGCTTCATCAGGTGCGTTTAGGTTTTCTAGTTCTTCATCGTGCCATAAATAGTAAGTTTCACCATCAGTAATATCTGCAATCATTCCATCAAGTGCACGTTGACGTAATTCTTCTCCTTCTTTTTGACTTTCTCCAAAATCATAAATACCTCCACCTTTAAGAACGAACTCACCTTTTTGGGGTTCAACTGCTTGTGTGGTAGCTAAAAACGCATTGACGTCTTTTTGAGTGTATAAATGATTTGTGACTTGATTATCCTTAACCCAATTTTCAAGATTACCTAACTCATCTTCAATATCAAAGTCATTCCCCCAGTCTTCACCATAAGCTAGATAGCCAAGTGATTGTCCATTCTTCATGACTTCAAGTGTCCAAGGTGCTGCAACGTCCGCTAGATTTTCTACCTCTTCGTTGCTATGAATAGCTAATGAAAGACTGTAGCCCTGGTTTAAATAGACTTCATTCATATAAATAACGTCAACAGCTTGAGTTCCTACTAAATCACTTTCTTGAGATAGTTGCTCCTGAATATCATCAATATCCCAAGTTTCGTCAACTGTATTGGTTTTAGGCTTAACTTCCTGTTTAAGAAAATCATTCCAATCCATTTTCTTTTGAGCTGCTTGACGTGGTGGTAAATCTGGTATTACAGGAATACCTTCCTCTTGCAACCCTTTAACAAAATTTTGACCAGCTTCATCATTATCAACCGCTAAAGTAATCATATCTGGATGCTCTTGTAAAAGGTTTGTAGTCTTATTTAAAGCATCTAAAGCTCCTCTTATTTGCTCGCTAGACATAGTTTGTGGGTACTTGCCATCAGTCAACATATCAGCGACATAACGACTAATAACACTCTTTTTAAGCCCATCCATGGCTACTAATTTGACATCCTGAAGTTCATCTTTATGTAATTCATAATAAGACATTAGATCAATTGGAGCTTCAGCAAAGACTAAACGTTTTGGATTTCCAATATCTAAGCTAAAGCCTGCAGTCCCATCTGAGTTCTTCATAATCTGTTTAAGGCGTCCACGTTCGGGGTGCTGAACACGATTTTCAACAATTCCTTGAAGACTTGCACCAATCATTTTACCATCGTTATCACAGCTTTTAAAAACAATAACAGGTTCAAAATAATCACCTTTTTTATGAGTAGCTGTCGCTAAATTTCCTGATGCTAAAAATGTATCAATCGTTTCATCAGACAAACCACGTTCTTCTTTCAAATATTGTCTTCCAATATTAAAATCAGAATGTTCATAGCGTTCTAGATAATACTCAAATGGCTCTTTAACAGGTGGTTGTACCGTTACATTCTCAAATTGACCAGTTTCAAGAAAAGCTGCAGCTTCCTTAAAGCTTGGTTTTTGACCTGTTAATTCTTCTCGTACCACTTGAACCAAGTCAATAGTATTTGATCCAAGACTTCTTGACCACCATCTAAAACTATTAGTATTAGGATAAATATGAAAACTATCATGTTCTTCCCAATAATAAGCACCGCTCGAACCTAGTTTTAATTTCATTCCTAAGGATTCAGCAACTGCTACAATATCCATACTAACTAGTTTTTGTTTTCGTACTTCAAAGCGTTGAGAAAGTAATTCCTGCATGTTTGCCATAAATAAAACCTCACTATCTTAAAGATTCACGAATAAATTTTTTAGTTTCTTTAATCATCAACTTCACTTCATTTTTGGTATATGTTCCATCAGTGAATTTAGGACTAATTTCTTTACGTGTTTCAGTACCGTAAAAAGTATCGTAATAACTAATATTTATTTCACCATTGGTAAATACTCGAACATAAATCTGTTCATTAGACAAGTAAAGCTTGATTTTACTTCCTAAGCCAGAATAGCGTGCAACTGAAAATTTTGTAGATGATTTTC
This sequence comes from Streptococcus halichoeri, assembly GCF_019774635.1. NCBI lineage: Bacteria > Bacillati > Bacillota > Bacilli > Lactobacillales > Streptococcaceae > Streptococcus > Streptococcus halichoeri. The sequence continues at coordinate 609,437 of NZ_CP081502.1, read as the reverse complement.
GTAAACGATCGCCTTCTTGACTAATTCTCAACAAATAGCGCTCTAATTCTTGAATAAATAAGCGTTTTGTATCAGCTCTAGATAATTTTTCTTCTTCCATATTTTTTACCTCAATATAAATGCTACTATTTACATAAAATAGTAGCATTTATAATTGTTTTCCTTTTTCAATTTGTTTAGTGATAGCCCATTTTATTTTGTTGACGAAGGCTTCTTTTTGAATTTTTCCTTGTCCGATTTGAGCTAATACTTCTTCCCATTTTCCTGTTGTTTCAGGATTAGTATAAGCAATCTCAAGTTGATCAAGATAATGAATTAATAGTTTTCCTCTTTCAGTTGGGAAAAACTGTCCTGTCTTTTTGTTTTTAGTGACATAACCTTTGTCCTGAATTAAATCAATCATCCCATCACGAGTTGCTGATGTACCTAAATTGTATTTTGGTAGCAATTTCTTTAGTAGAATTTGCTCGGTAATTCGTGTTGGTGGCTTGGTCATTTCTTCTAAGAGTTTGCATTCAATGGTAATAGTTTGTCCTTCCTGGTAATCGGGTAACTCTTTATCTTCTTTTTTAACCGCTAAATAGTTACGCCAACCTTTATCTTTTGTTACAGCTCCAGTTGCTTTAAATTCAAGTCCTTGATTATCAAGAATAACGCTGGTTGATTGATAACGATAATCAGGCGTAAACATCAATAAAGTCCTAAAAACCACCTTCTGATAAATAAGTTTTTCATCATTGCTTAACTCACTCAAATCAGGAATAGTTTCAGTTGGAATAATGGCATAGTGTTCTAACACTTTCTTATCATTCACGTAGTTTTTCCTTGGTGAACGATTAGGGGTTTCTAAGTGCTTATTGATTGCCTTTTGATAATCTTCAATATGTTCAACAAGATAAGCAAATTCATTGGTTGTAATCAAAGTTGAATCGGTACGTGGATAAGAAAGATAGCCTTTTTGATAGAGACTTTGGACCAATTCTTTCGTTTTAGTGGCATCAAAATGATATAGTTTACTCATTTCAGACTGAAAATTGGTTAAGTTATAAAGCTCAGGCGCTTCTTGCACTTTTTCTTCACTCGTAACCGTTTTGACAACTGCTATATTAGCTAACTGTTGTAGCATCTGTTCTGCTTCAGCTTTTGATTGATATTTAATATCGTTGCCAAATGTAACTTTGGCTTCAGGATCAATCAGTTTTAGCTGCCAATAAGGACTTGGTTTAAAGTTTTCAATGGCTTCATCATTTCTAACGACTAGACTAACAATAGGGGTTTGAACACGTCCAACTGACATCGAATGTTCTTTTTTATCCAAGTAACCCTCTTCTTTCATTTTGATGGTTACAAAAGGACTTAAATTGAAACCAACCAGCCAATCAGCATCACCTCTTGCATCGGCTTCATGAAAATAGTTGATTGAGTCTTTTGGATTTTTAAGTTTTGAAAAAGCTTGTTCTAAACCTTTTTTCGTTAAAGAGTTTGCCCACAAGCGATATTTAATTTTTCTTAGTGCACCTGGGATTAATTCTAAAATTCGATAAGCAATGGCTTCTCCTTCACGGTCAGGGTCTGTTCCAATAATAATGGCATCAACTTCTTTAACAGATTGTTTGATAGCCTTAAATCGTTTAGCAGTATCTTTTTTAGGCTCATAAGCAAATCCATCTGGTAAAGCTGGAAGATTAGCCATCTCCCAATTTTCAAAGTTAGTATATGGATTAATACGTTCTACTAAATGACCAACGGCAGGAGCAACAATCACTTCAGCATTCAATACAGATGATTGAACACGCCAAACACCTTTATCTTTTTTAGGGTTTCCTAAAGCGTTCGCATACTTTTTAGCCTGGTCAGGCTTTTCTGCTAAAAGTAAATATTTCATCCATTTTTCACTTCCCTTCACAATAATAAAAGCTACACCGTTCGTTTATCGATGTAGCTTATTTTTTATCTGATAAGTTTAATAGTAACTGTTCAAGTTTAGTAACCAAAGGATCGTTTGGATGCTCCTTTAGATAGTTTAACAATTCATCTTCTGAAATTCCAAGCGTTTTAATAAATGGACTCTGTTTTAATGTTGCCATATAACCCTCCTGGAACTATTATACTTTATTACAGGCTAAACTTCACCATAATACTCACCATCTTCTTCATCTTCTGTTGGGAGTTCAAAGATTTCACCAGTCGCAAAATCCACTGCTTTGATTTCACTTTCTTGTGTCTGAGATTGGCTTTCTACGCTCATTTCAGGCAATTGAACAGGTACTTGTTCATAAACGGGCTCTTCTATGACGTGTGCACTTACTTTATCAGATTTTTCTGATGCAGCTTCAGTTGGTTTTGAAGTATCAATTTCATTGTCCTGGACAAATTGGTCATAGTCTTTCATATCTGGATACCAGATATTTTTAGGGTCAATTTTTCCATCGCGTGCATTATTAAAAAGTTCTGGATCTTCAACCATAAAACGAATGTAATTATACCATTTTCCATCATTTGGATTATTAGATAATTCGTCTTTCATTGGATGGTCTGTCACCATCGCTTTTTTATCACGAAAAACGTTTTGTTTTGAAATAAATACCAGGGCTTCATCTACGCCGATACGTGCAATTTCATCAGGTGTCATCAAATCACGTTGATGGGCTTGCGTACTTGTAGATCCTGATACACGTTGACCACGTTGTTCAGAATAGCTTTTTTGAGTAATAGTTTGTTTACCAGCCCGCATCGAGAAGTAACGCATGGTGTCTTCATCGTTAGTCCCCAAAAATAATAAAGTTGCACAATTATTGACCATAGATTTTCTTGCTTTATCACCATAAATCGTATCAAGCTGACTAATCGCTTGAATGATGATTTTAACAGACATTTCACGACTACGAATAGATGCTAAAACTTCATTGAAATGAGGGATTTTACCAATGTTCGCAAATTCATCAAAAATAAATTGAACATGCACCAAATCATCAGCTGTGTAACCATCTTTCTTTCCTTGAATAATAGCATCGGCGTTGTGTGTTAATTGGTCAAACATGACTGTAAACAAAGTAGATGCTAGGAAACTGTAAGCTTTATTAGTTTCTGAAATGGCAACAAAAACTGCTGTCTTTTCAGTGTTCCAGGTATCCATCTCCATAGTGTCAGCCATAATCAAATTGGTGACAGCTTGGTGATCGAAGATCGAATATTGTGTAGCAACAATCGCTAGCACACTAGTTCTTGTTTCAGCTTCAAAGTTGCTGTTAAACAAGTCCCATTGACGACAAGCATAATTTCCAGGCATGGCTTTTTCGAGGTTTGCAAACATCTTTTCAACTGGACTTGGTTCTTTTTCATTTGGACGTTTCATGTTACGAAGTAATTCAGAGACCATTGATAGGTTAGGGGTGTAATTTTGAACCTGACTATCAAAATAGAGATAACCAATCAATGCACGATTAAGTAGAAGTTTTGCTTGATTCCAGAAATCTTCACCTTCACGATCACCTTTTTTACTTCCTTCAACGATTGCTTCTGTGATACGGTCAATATCTAGTTCTGATTTCATGTAGTGAAAAGGATTGAACATATCTGATTTAGTGAGGTTAACTAAATCAAATACTTTAACCTGGTAGCCATGTTCTTCAAGCATCTTACCAGTTTCACGAACTAAAAGTCCTTTGGGGTCGGTAACAATAAAGCTTGAATTCATTTGCATTAAATTTGGTTTAACATAAGTAAATGTTTTACCATCACCAGGAAGCCCAACAACAAGAACGTTTTTGTTAAGTTGCCATTGAAATGGAAGGTTCTTATTAAATAAGCCCATCTGAGCATTCTTTGTGAAAATCATATTATTAGTTGGTTCTGAGTCCTTAAAGCCAGATAATTCTTGAGCAGTCGCAAACCTTGCTGAACCTGCTTCTTCACCATGACGAAGAGTTTCAGCAGGTTTAATTTTTAAATAGAACATCATGCCAATAAATAAGCCAACCATTGCCGCTAAAATAGCAAACGGACTAAAATCAGGGTAAAAATATGGTGGCTCAACATATTTTTCCAGGACATAGGTATATTGACTAAATAAATTGCTCATATCTGGTTTGGGAGCTATGCTATATAATGCATAAGCTCTGTGAGTTAAAAAAGCTAAAACCAGACTAATGATTAGATAAGGGATAAGAGGTTTCTTTTGAAGTTTCATCAGATACTCTTTCCTTTCTTCTTAGTTTTAACAGTATCAAGTTTTTCCTTAGTTGCTTTCTTGATTTTGTTAATCTGTTCTTTTGGAGTCAACTCTTTTTCTGATTTCATATACTTTTCTTTGGCTTTTTTAGGGTCATTAATGATTTCATTAAGGGTATGGCTTAAAGCATCCGCAATAACTCCCCTATTAGGTGCTTCAAACCAAACTTGTTTTGTACCATCACCTAGGTCTTTAAAAGCAAAGCGAACGCCAGATTTTTTCAATTCATCCGTAAACTTTCTAAGGTTTACATCTGCTTCTAAAAAATCAATATGATCTTTCGTCAAAGATGACTGATTTAATTTTTTAAAGGATTGTTGACCGATTTGCTTTTGTTCATCATAAGCTTTATATAGTTGTTGCGCTGCATATGCCAAAAATTGAAACAATTGTTTACCTGTTTCAAGAGTGACACGTGCACCTCTATCAAAAATTTGTTCTTGATCCATCTTTCTCCCCCTTATGGATAAGCAGTTAGTTTAGGAGCTTTTGAGACTAAATAGCCATATTTAGCTTCTTTGTTTTGTTTTACGGTTAGTGTCAAACGTTTGTTAGCGGTTGAATTATCGTCATAGCGACAATTAATAACATAGGTTAAAGTCGTTACTTTTTTAGTCATCACTTCTTTTTCTAACAAAACACTAACTGTTGTTGCTTTGTCAGTATCAAACTGTTTTAAATCAAGCGAATTAGAAATAAAATCCTCACGAGCTGATGAGTTTGCAAAATAATTGCTGATGAAATAGCGACAAAAAACATCAGCTCCTTGATCAATGGTAGTTTGAGTTTGTTCCACTTTAGGTTTATCTTCAACTTTATTGTTGTAGTGATTAGTAAGAGAAATCGCTAAACTAAAAATTGAAAATAATAATGCTATCACTACCCAAAAGCGATTAGAAGACTTGGGAGTTGTTTTAACAGATGGCTTTGATTTGCTCATATTTTCGTTTGCGGTTGATAATTCATGTTTTTTCTTTTGAACTCTTTGAGTTTTTTCTTGCTTAGCCCCACGGCTGAAGAAGAATTTCTTGGTCTTTTTTAGTCCAAAGTCACCTAAAAGCTCTTTAACGTCTTGTTCCCCAGAAGATGGAATAGTGAGTTCCATTGACTCTAGCAGCTCTTCATTTTTATCAAGATGAAAAAGTTGAAAAGTGGCTGTTGTATTTAGCTGCAAGCAACGATTTTCTTCACCTTCCAAGAAAAATTCTAACTCTTCTCGATTTTGAAAATCGCGCTGTTGACCATTACTTAGGTTTGTAATGCGAAACATTACGCATCACCCCCAAGTTTATCCTTGTTATCAGCTAAAAAGGCTTCTAAGTCCGATAGACTCATACCGTATTCTTTGAGAATTTCTTGTTGGCGTTTAGCTTCAAGTTCTTTAATATCAGCTTCCAACTGTTTAATTTTCTTTTGAGCAGCTTCAAGGGATGCTTTCGCTTTATTAAGTTGTTTCAACTTATCTTTTAAGCGATCACTTGTTGATTTTTGACGGCGTGCTGATTTTGAAGTGTGTTGTTCTGTTCCAAAAGTAGTTTCATTCATTTTCTTTTCTCCCTTTTATAGTGATAAATTATCTAAGCTATCATTAACAATTGTTTTCTCTTTAACAGGATAATCACCTTGATTTTGATTAACGGCAACAATATACCATTTATCAACTTGAACTTCAGTTACTTTATGAGTAACTTCTTTTTTATCTTTATAAGTTCTAGTTTGTAGTCGTCCTGTTACCTGAAGAGTGTCACCTTTGGCTGTTAACGTGTTAAAGCTTTCAGCAGGTGCTCCCCACAAGACACAGTCAATAAAGTCAGCTGGATAAGAACCATCTTCTGTTTTATAGTCTCTACTTGAAGCAAGTGTAAAAGAAATAACCGAACGGTCGTTGACTTTTCTTAACTCTGTATTTTTAGTCAGACGTCCTGTAATAATACTTTGATTTAACATTGCCTTCTCTCCTATTCATCATTACTAGCAATGACATCTCCATAAGAATTTTGTGAAGCTGTCGGATCTTGAGAATCTGTAATTAAAAGCGTACTCATGTTATTTACGAGATATTTGCCATCAACTTTATTGTAAGTTAATTGAATAATAGTGTTATTATCTACGCCTGTTTGAGCACCTTCAGTTGAATTCTTTTTCTGAAGTAAATCATTTGTGTAATTAACATAGCAAATAACTTTATCATTGGTTTTATCAATATAAATTTGAGCATCTTTAAACTCAAAATTAACAACAAAGCCTTTATAAGCTTGATTTTGTGCTGTCTCTTCTTCAGAAACAGTAGCATTATACATGCCATCAGTCATATAATCTTTGTATCTGTTACGATTTTCTTCAAGATCTTTTTTAGTGTAATAAGCAATCAAAAACTGCTTAACCCAACCTTCAGTCAACTGATGACCTTCTTTAACCTTTTTGGTTAAAGTTGTATGACTTGAAGATTGATTATCTGTTTTCTTGCTCATTGACCCAAAACCTAAGCCAATGAGAAAGATAATAATAATCCCTACAATCATCATGACACGCTTAAAAAAGGTCACTTTAAATTCATCTATCATTATTTTTCCTTTCTTTAAGGGGTTGCGAATGTATAATATGGGGCGTTACGACAAACACGCCAGTGAATTTGACTTTGATTGCCTGCATAATTACATTCAGATACCAAAAAACTACCATCAGCGTTGACTGCTTCAACAATCATAACGTGTCCATACTGAGGATAAGTGCTATCAAAGCCACCAGCCGTTGAACAAACAGCTCCTGCCGTTGGCATTGTACTAAATTTCCAACCTTTGGCGACAAGATTTCCTACCCAGCTTTTACCATCACCAAGGTGACCATAACTTCCTGATAAATCCGTAATTTCACCTAGTTCAACCAGACGATTATAAGCATACCAAGTACATTGACCTGCAGGATAATCGTTACCAGGTTGTGTTGTCATGCTAACACCAGTTGGCATGCTCTTAATTTTGTCCCGATACTCCTCAGGGAAATTCCAAGAGGAAGCCATTGTTCCACCACCTGCGATTGATTGGTGGAACCAAGACAATGCTTGTTTAGCATAGCTTTGACGTTGAGAAAGTGTACCATTGTTGATACCTTCCCACTTTGTTAAGAAGGTTCTGGTAAGACTATCTGTATCAGAATTAGAACTTAACACACTTTTTAAAATGTTTTGATAATAAGGTGAATCACCTTCTAACATAAAGCGAATTTGTGTTTCTAGCTCATACCATTTTTTACCAATAGAATTCGCATAATTGATTAGCATAGTATGACGAGTACCGCCATCGGTGGTATCCGTCCATTGACCAAGTCCGATCCCACGATGAAGGATATTAGGATAACCACTACCGTAGATTGCTGTACCACCCATGTTTAACCAATTTGCATCATCCCAGCACCCATCAGATGCTCCGATGGGTGGGCTAAGATAATCACCTTCGGCTCGTTTTGGGGTAATGGATGACTCAACGGCAAAGTTTCCAACCACGGCAGCAACACCATTATCAGTAGCACTTGGATAAAACTTCTTCATTAAGTCATAAAATTGTTTAGCACGTCCACTCAATTCAGATGATGTTCGCATAACGACAGTTGTTTGAGCGTACTTAACAAACGGGAAATAAAAACCAGGATTAACTAACACCCAAACGTTTGTCTTATTTTTCTTTGTCTGCTCCGTATAACCATATGAAACATCTTTATTTTTTATGTCTTGCAACCACTGAGAATCTTTAGCATCGACTTCACCATAGTTTTTGGCATAGGCAATCTTTTGTGAACCACCAGAAACGGTTCCAAGCTCGGCTCCTGCTTCAATTTTATCACCTGTCTTAACTCGAATAGCTGAAACACCATAATAAATGAAACGTGCATCACTATCTGAAATAATTAAGTTAGTTGTTTTCGTTTCGTTACCTTTTAAATCTTTTGTTGTAACCGTAACCTTACCATCCATGACTGCATAAAGCTTTTGACCTGATTGAGCCTGAAGCGTTGTCGTTGGATCAATTTTATCTTTAGACGTATATCCATATCGCTTTGAAACAGTTAGATAATCTGTATCGCTTTTTGCATCATCAGCGGAATAAAATGGATTAATCAATTCTTGAGTAGCTAAGTATTTTCCTGTTTCGGATTGACTCTCAAGAATTTCTTTATAATCTGCTAAATCATCTTTATCTAACTTCATCCAGGCTTTACCGTTGGTATAAAGTTCCGCCATGGTTTTTAGATTGTCAATATCACTGTTCTCCTCTTTCCAGATATCATCAAGAGCATCAGAAAAATGATTAAAACCAAGTGCGCCAGTTAATTTACCGCCTGTACCATCATCCCAGTTAGCATCAGGTTCCCATTCACCACCATAGCGGAAATTCATGTAAAGCAAGATTGAGTCAATATCTGTGTAGTACTCGACCTGATCAGACGATTTTTGTCGGTCAACTTGTGAAATATGAAGCCATGACTGATTAAGCGTGAAATCATTTTGTTGAATGACATTACTTGAAAAGATTGAGGAAACAATAATTATCAAAAACAAGATAAAAGCAAGAACAGCGCTGACAATCCATGTAATGGGATTAGCTAATAAGGTTGCTGCTACACTTGCTGCCGTTTTTACAGCTGAAGCAGTTGCTTGTGCTACTTTTGTAGCAGCTTTTGCTGTTGTTTTAGTTGCAAACTTAGCTCCTGCTTTTGTGCTTTTATAAGCTCCTCTACTAACTTTAACCATGCCTTTACTTTTTCGATAGGCTAGTTTAGCACCTCGCCAAGTCACTTTACCAGCTTGTTTTGCAACTGCTTTTGACTGTCTCGTTCGATACTGTAAATTTTGTAAATCTGACAAAGTATCATCTTGATCCATCGCAGTTGTTTTTATCTGATGACTAGCATTCAGCGCTATATTTTTACCAGTTCGTCTAGCTTTCTGACCAATGGTTGGATTAGTCTTTCTGACTTTCTTTTTGATTTTCTTAGTAGCTTTCTTTTCAGCTAGCGCTTTCTCTAAGTCGTCTACAATCTTTTCACCGTCAACATCTTTATCAATGCCTTTCTCAGCTCTCCTTAAAGCTGCTCTAGCATGTTTCACCTTAATCTTAGCTTCATGATGCTCCTTTTTAGCAGCGTTTTGAGCTTTCTTAGCTGATAACTGATTGTGACGTTGAACACTTTCTTTAATATGACGCTTTCTGACTACACGCTTCCTTAAATCATCTTTGTTGGACATGATTCACCCCCTCTCTTATTTATTCTGATAAAGCAATTAATCAATTTGACGATAAGCATCCGTTGCAACTAAGCGGAATAGTTCAGTATTTTTAGGAATTGGATTTTCAAACGGTACTGCTGTTTGACCTGCAATAATTAAACCAGTTCCTTTTGCTTTCGGTTTTTCAACATAACGAATAAGTGCATCTGTCAAATTGATAGTTTGAGTTAAGTATTGTAAATCTGTTTTCTTTTGCTTCAACAAAACAATAAACTCACTATTTGAAATCAATTTACGTCCTTCAGTACGAGCTAATAGTGTTTCAACGTTTTGAGTAATTCCAGTTGGGATAGCACCATACTTACGAACACGAGCGTAAAGGTTGGTAAAGAACTCTGCTTGATTATCTGTCAAGAATTGATTTTGCATTTCATCAAAATAAATGCGAGTTGTTAACTTACCTTGATTATTAACGACCTGGTTCCAAATGTAATCTTGTACAACCATTAAGGCAAATGGTTTTAATTTACCATCAAGTTTTTTCAAGTTGAAAATAACCACTTGATTATTCAAGTTAACATTAGTCTCATGTGCAAAAATATCTTGAGAACCATTCGTATACGATTCTGACTTCAAAGCCAAATCTTGAGCTACATCTTCAGGTTGTTCCAACAGAATGTTGTACCAATCTTTTAAAGTCGGTGTCCTATCAGTGATTCGTTCATAACATAAACGTGTAACACGGTCAATAATTGAAAAGTCTTCATCCGTAACTTCTTGAAGAATATTTTCAAAAAGTCCCATGATAAGTGATGATTTTTCACCAATTGGGTCAGCATCTTCAGCAGATAGATTTTCTTCATCTGGTAAATCCATCAAATTCAAGTGAGTCTGTGAGCCTGGGAAAATATCAATCAATTGAGCATCAAAAGCACGTCCAATATCTGAGTACTCATCTTCAGGATCAACAATGATAATACGATCATCAGGATATCTTAAAATCGTTGGAATAACTTCACTAGTCTTAACAAAAACAGACTTACCTGAACCTGAAGAACCTAGGATAACACCAGATGATGTATTTAAATCACGTTGACGGTCAAGCGTAATAATATTGTTTGAAATTTGATTTTGTCCGTAGTAAATCGCCATTGGACTACTACTTTGCAAGTCAGTATTTGTAAATGGAATCTGTGTAGCAATATTTGTTGTTGTCATATCACGCATGAAACGGCGTTTAACATCCAAATAAGTTTTTCCGATTGGCAAAATGGTATTAAGTGCTTCTTCTTGGTGGTAGTAAGTTTCTTCAAAATCAACCACATGCTTACGTCCTGCTTGTTTGACACGGTTGGTATAATCAGCAAGTTCTTCAGGTGTATCTGCTTTTAGCATGACTGCAAAAATACCTGAAAACATTTTTTGGTCATTATCATTAATTTCAGTACTCCATTTAGCGGCTTCTTCTGCAGTAGCTTGAGCTACACCTGATACTGCTAAATTTCCTGAGATACCTTTATCTGCAGCAACCTTTTGAGACTTAATCATATCCATTTTGACACCTGCTTCAGCATTATTAATTTTCTGAACAGCATCTGCTGGATCATACGGTTTAGCATGAATAGTAATAGCTAATTCAATCCCAATATCTGTGATTGACTTGATAAGACGGTCATTTAGAAAAGCTGGGAAGCTCCTAGCAAAAAGAACTTTGCAGTACTTTTTATCCATCATAAATTGGTCTTGTTGGAACCAAATACGTCCAGGAGCAATAAAAGATTTTGTTGTTAAACCACTAATACGGACATCTTTATAATCAACATTCAAATAAGGATTGCCACGTAACAAATCAGCAAAAATATTTAATCGCTCTGTTCCTGTCAAAGGCGTAAAAGAAATATCAATCACTTGAAATTGTTTTGAAAAGTTGTTTTCAACATCATTCAATTTACGGTATGCTTGTTTGCGATCTCGTGCAGACGTTGAAACCGTTATAAATTTTTCAACCTTAAAATTATTTTGGTCAGTCGCAAAACGTGACGTAATCATATCATTGTATTCTTTTCGATAGATATCACGGTCATCACTTTCAAGTTCATAAGTAATTTGACTTAAAAGTGTTGACGGAACTGGACGATTAATAATCAACAATTGATAAGTATTATCACTATCTAAGCCGTTTAAAGCTTCAACATAATAATCAATAATATCAAGCTTTTCATCCTCATCAGCCGTGATATAATTAGTATCACCCAACTCCCAAGTCTTAGAGTATTCTTCATCAACAATATGCATCAACCCATCTTCAAATAAAGACGTGTATTTAATTGTATTTTGAGTGCTAGCTTTCAAAGCTTTTTTAAGTTGCTTTGCTCGCTCTTTATCTTCTTTCGTCAAAGGTGTCGTTCCATTCATGGACGCCCTTTTGTTGAATAAACGTACCATTCATATCCTCACTTTCAAAATCTGTTTGATAAGCACGTTCTTGTACTGTGAATTTAAACATCAAAACTTCTTTAATTTGTTCGTCTTTTTTTATGCCATAGATAAATGAAGGTGGAACCGTCAAAGCTAATGCCAGATAAAACAAAATATCAGGCAATTTCAAGAAAGAGATCAATGTTGCTAAAGCAACACCAGTGACAATCCCAATTAGCATAATAAGTTGTCTCAAAGTAAAACCACCAATAACGCTTCGTTCAAATTGATCAATAGCTTTAAAAAACTCAGACCCTAATTTGTTCATTTTTCTCCTTCCATCAAAAAACAGTTCACTTTAAGTGAACTGCTTTTAATCATAATCCGTAACCTTTGAATAAACTTCAGTTTATTTTGGGGTTATTTCTAACATTTAATTATTAGATAAATTCAATTTATCTGGTGTAAAACTTAATTCATCGTTTTCAGTAACAATATCCAATTTCCCTATGACTTCTGATAAAGTATTTGCTATCAGTAAGTGATGTTTGAATTGCACCCTATAATCGTTATCAGCATACTTAACTAAAGTCTCTAAGGAATTTTTTAACAACTCTTGAGCAACTAAGATATTATCTCCTGCATCTAGCACTTCATGAATTACCATTATTTTCTCTAATGAGTCATTTAATGCTGGCGGGTTATCATCCAAGCCAAGCAAATACGGAACAGATACCCCAAAGTAGTCTGCAAGTATCTGGGCATTTTTCTTTTTAGGTGTCCTAATTCCTTGCTTGTATCCCGATAAAGTTGGATAAGCAATTCCAGTCTCTGCAGATAATTCCTTCATTGTCTTTCCAAATTGTTTTCGTAATTCATTCACTCTATTATCCATTTTCGCCTCCTATGATACATTCAACAATTGTTTAGCTTTACGTTGGGAACCAATCAACAAAATCAAGAACACTACGCATTTTCCAATATAACTAATAGCAGGAGCATAACTTCCTAACCATCCATTTTCATCAATTGTTACTGCCGTATCAATTTTAAAAGCTTGCCAAATGACAAGCGTTAAAACAATAACTGCTCCTTGAAGCGCAATTGCACCAAAAGTTTTTAAAAAGTTAGTGGCAATATGACGTGTATTATCACCCATCCAAAAAGCAACAATAATTGGTGCTATCGCTTTAAAAAAATATAGTTCAATAAAACGTAATAAGACCATCACTTTCACAGATAGTTGTGCTGCAGCTCCAATAAGAAATGCAAGAAGATTAAGACCCGTTCTAATACCATAAGCACCTTTTTTAATTGCTTTAAATTCAAATAGGTTATTTCCGCTTAAATCAACACCAATCAGTTTAGTAACACCATTTGTAAACCACATAATGGCATTTAAAATTGCTCCTGATTGTGCAACTAGAAAGTAAGCAATAAAATATTTAACTGCAACTTCTAAAAAAAGCTTCCAAGTCATCTCACCACCTTGATTTCGAATAAAACGGTACCAAGAAAGCATTTCAATTAAAAATAAAACCGAAACCAAAATATAACCAATTGCCATCAAAGACTTATTAATGGAATTAATTGAAGAGTTAACAGTTTTATTATAACCACCTAAAGTTTTTGTTAACTCGGTAAGTATATCTTTCATTGTGCTCCTTTCTAATTAAAAATAAAAAAGAACCATAATTGGTTCTTCGTATAATATTAATGGTTGTCACTATTCGACTGAAGAGAATGTCATTACGGTTGCAAAAAGAAACATAAAAATAATACAAATAACTATGTCGACTCCAGTAACGTAAATTGGTTCCAACGAGTTAGTCATAAAATCTTGTGCAAAAACCCTAAGAACAGCTGGCGCCTCAGATAAGTTAGAAATATTCCTTCCATCAAGAATTTCTGCAATTACAACACCGACAATTCCTTTTGTGACAATAAGCATAACTGCAACAGCAATTGCAGATTTTATCATGTTAAAGAAAAATAAAGTTAAGTAAATAGGAGACTTAAGAACAAAGAATAAAGCTTTGAAAAATCCACGTCCTAGAAAGCCTAAAGCATCCTTTAAGTGTTCGCCCAATGTTGGCTTATAAGATGCGTTAATGCGTTCCAACTCAGCTTGTGACTCTTCTGGTGTATGCCATCTAATACCGAAATGTTCCCATTTAGCATTATCAAGTTCATCCGCTGTTGGTGGACGTCCATTAGTGGCTTCAAAGTTTTTTGCAAAAGCTACATAATCAAATTCCTTGTTCATTTTCTTTTCTCCTTGTAACCCTTTTACTTACCTTTATTATACCACTTTTTCAACTGATTATCTTACATGTATGTAAGTTATTAGAATGAGATTGAGCGCATAGCCGCAACAATTGCTGCCGCAACACCTGCTGAAATAACTGCAATAGCTCCACCTGAAACCATTGAAGTCATGCCTTGGTCCATCATAGCTGGATTACCATTTTTACGTCCTGAAAAATAGTCAAAGGCTCCTGTTAATACCCACCCAAGACCTACGATTGAAAGAATTGCTCCTAAAGCTGTAACTACACGAACTGCTGTATCCATAATAAATTTCTCCTTTAAATAAAAATTTTAATAAAAATAAAAGGCTGTAAATTGTCTTATCAATTATTTTTATAGCCTGAAATAAGAAGGCAGTTACCTGCTCCTAGAAGGATACTATCAGGAGATTTAGACGTAACAATTATTTAGGCAAGATAGAATCCTTCTAGGAACAGGCAACGCCTGTCCTTAATATAAATTAATTATGTTTTTCTTTTTTGCGAAGACCAAAAGCTGCACCAGCAGTCAGAATTAGACCAACAATTGTTGCAAAAACATTCAATGGTGTTGTTTTCTCACCAGTCATTGGAAGTGCTGCAGCTTTAACAACTGGGACTTCTTCAATTGGTTTAGCTGGTTCTTCTGGTTTCGCTGGTACCTCAGGTGTTGGCGTATGAGTTGTTACTTTAGCAACTAACTCACGACCATTGATAGTATTGATGAAAGTGTTTTCAACTTCACCATCTTTAATACGTTCTACTTCAATCCAGAAGTCTGCATCAAAAGTACCTTCAACACCTAATGAACGAAGGAAATCTTCGTTAATGCTATAAGCCCATTCAGCTTTTTGAGCATCCCAAGTAACCTTAACAATTTTATTAATGAAATCATCATTAGTATCTTGGTTAAACTCAAAGATAAAGTGATAGCTTGTTCCAGCTTTGATAGTATCACCTGCTTTGATGAGATTACCACCTTCAGAAATCACGTCATAAGGTAAAGTCATATCCTCTTTGGCAGTGTATTCTGTGCCAGTGATGACACCCTTCCAGTTTCCTGTATAGCGGTCATGTTCAACATCTAGTTTATCTTTACCATCATATTGCCAAAGTGTATCATGATCTTTCTGAACAGTTACACCATCAAGTTTGTAATTAAAGACTTGATTAAGTCCGACTTCTTGACCATCAAGAACAGTACCATCTTTGCTAATAGCGTGTTTTTCTGGTGAAACATCTGGAACTTGAACCGTTACAAGATTTGATTGATAAGCATTTCCGAAGTCAATTTGATAGAAATCATTAGGAACAACAGTGCCTGCATCTGCTGTGAGATAGGCAGGAAGGTCAATGGTAACGTTCTTACCTGCCTTAACATAGTTTGTATAGAAACTTGCAGGTTCTTTAGCTACCCAAAGATAGAATTCACCAACTGGTGATAAACCTGATTGATCCAAAATAGCTTGAACTTCATCTGAAATAGTTTCATCTGCTAGAACATGATACATTGTAAAGAGGTCATTCAACTTATTAACAGCAGTTGTTTCTTCGCTATCGTTATCACCTGTATGGTTAGTTGATACGCCGCCTGCTTCTGTAACATCTGCAATGTCAGTAGAAAGCGTTGTTGTTTCGCCATTATCATCAGTCAAACGGATAACAATACCGTCTTCATTAACAGTAAACAAGCCATCTTCAACGTCATCTAAGATAGCAAACCCTTTAGAAATAGCATCTGTTGAAGCTGTTACATCTGTATAAGGTGTGTAATCAGTATTGAGGTGGAAAACAACGTTTTTATCGAAAGTTGTTGACCCATCAATGTCGTTACCATGAGTATCTGTGATTTCCTTCGTTGGTTGAGGCGCTTCTGGCGTTGGTGTTTTTACTGTATTTGAATAAACTTGATAAAGGTTGTCATTAACAAGCACTTTATAAGTGTTATCGTAATAAGCAGCATCATAGGCAGGCGCCCAATCAACCGTTGGCACAACTAATTTTTCACCTGTATAAGTTGTTTTATAAGTGAACGTTTCTGTTGCAGCATCGTAGCTGACTTCCCAACCATTCGCAACTGCCGCAGCAATATTGTCATCAACGTTGTAGTATTCCCCTGCTTCGAGTGGATCGATAATCGTAACGGTATCACCAACGTTAAGGTTAGCATAGAGATTTGAAATATCAAGTGTATCTGTTAAGACATCACCTTTAACAGCAGTCTTACCATCCATATCAACACCATCACTATTGGCGCGATCTTTTTCAACCATTGGGCTGTAGTTAAGCTTGTAGTCATGGTAACTTGCTTTAATAGTTTGATTTGTTGTGTCTGACAAACTTGTCAATGCCAAACTTGGTTTTTTTGGATTGACAGCCGTTACCAAATTCGCTTTGACCTCAGGTGGATTTACAGGATCTGGAGCTTTATTGGTATTCGTAAAGCTAATAACGGCTTGACCATGTGTGTTGTAGATCCAGTTATCATCAATATTCAAGAAACCAACATTAGCCAAGGTATCACCGACAGAAACACCGTGTTCATAAGTTAAAGTTGTTGAGCGATTAATGGTATCTGTAAAGGAATCATTACCAGTATGATAAGTACTGTAAATTTCAGTACCGCCAAGCGTATAAACATGGAAGTTTAGATTTTGATTAACCGCATAGTTTGGTCGATAAGCTGTATAAGAGTAAGTATAGAGCTCAACGCTATCCAAATAGACGGTAATATTACCATTACCTTGAGATTCTACATGGTAATTAAGTTTTCCTGTTAGCGTACCTGTACCAAGTGTGCCATAAGTATCATTCAAGCCATCGTTCATATCATGAGTGAAAGTAAAGGTACCATCAGCGTTGATTGTACCATTCATGAACGAATTACCATACGTCAAATTATCAACATCTTGTGTCTTAACACCTGCAGAGACAGAAACGTTTGTCCCATTGTTAAATGCAGCTAAATCAGCTGCATATTGTGCCAAAAGCGCATCAACAGCAGCTTTTTCGCTATTGGCTTGGGCAATAGTGGCATCATTTTGCGCTTGCAAGGCTTCAACATCAGCTACAGAGTTGACAACTTGACTTGATGTTGTTACCGTAACACCTTTATTCTTCAATTCGTTAGCTGCTGCTTCAACCGCTGCATTCAGCTCTTCTGCTTTTGAAACAGTGGCATCATAGTTAGCTTTAGCTTCTACATATTCAGCAACTGCTTCTTTGTTATCAGCTAAGGTTTGTTCAGCTTTTGTTTTAGCTTCGTTATTGGCACTAGCTGTACCGTCAGTAGCTGTTGCTGAATCATTTGTCACTGTTACAGTTGTTTCTGAACCGTAAGTATCTTTAGCATTATTAACATAATCGTTATTGGCATCAATAGCAGCTTGCGCATCTGCATACGCTGTATTATTAGCGTTTTGTGTTGCTGTTGCTTGTTCTAGTGAGTCGACTTGTTTTTCTTGGTCGTTAGCAATTTCTGATTTTGTATCATTTAATCCATCAGTTGTTGTATCTGTTCCATAGTCTTTAACAGCTTCTTTTGTCACGTCAACAGCAACGTTGCTAGCTTCTGTCGCAGCAGCTTCCACATTACTGTTATCAATATCTACTGCTAGTGTCCCTTCAGAAGTATTAGCATTTTCTGCATAAACATTGTTATCATTGATGCTTTCGGGTTGACTCGTCACAACTTCTGTCGTGTTATCTGTAGCCGCTGTTGTTTCATCGGCAGAAACACCTGTTGCACCTGCAAAGGTAATGACAGCAGCTCCTAGGGCAATACCTGAAGCTAACCCTTTTGCCCATTTTTTCTTCCGAAAATAACCATGTCCTTGTAATTGTTCTTTCTGATTCATTTGTTTTTCTGCTATCCTATTTTTTAATTAAAGTATTGGCGTTTCTTAAAGAATAAACCACCAATAGCGGCTAAGGCACTTCCTAAGATACTTAAAAGTGTTGTATTTTCATCACCTGTCATCGGTAATGTGGTGCTTTCACCAGTTGCGGTTGTGACTGAGATAGTCCCATCACTGTTTGTCGTTGCTCCGATTGATTCAGGACTGGTAATCGTGCCATCAGCCAATACGACTGAGCCATTTTGGGTGCTCACAATCGTAGCGCCTGTGTTGGTGTAGACTGGTGAGTCTGTCGTTACGTCTTGCACGATTTGGCCTGTAACCGTTGAGGTTGTACCAACTTGAGATGCACCAGCATTAGCTGCTGTTTCAGCTGAGATATTTGGATTGTTGGTAGGTACAGATGTGTCTGGAGTGACTGTCGCTGTCCCACCATCCGTTGTTGGAACGGTATGATTTGTTGCCACACCGCCTGCATCATCCACATTAGGAACCGCTTCACTCGGATCTGTATTACTTTCCGTTTGGGTATCGCTATCACCTGTGTGATCTGTTGTCACACCATTATCATCGGTTACCTCTGTAACGTCTGAAGAAGGATTTGTTGGATCAACAGGGACGGTTGGTTCCATTGTAGAACCTGTGTCTGTTGACGGGGTGGTTGACCCCTCATCAGGGATAACAACCTCTGATGAGGGAGCTGTTGATGGTGTCACTTGCTCTGTTGAGGGAGAAGTGGTGCCATCTGAAATCAATTCATCCGCATAAACTCCTGTTGAAGCCGTTGCTAAAATAGCTGTTGAAAATAAAGCGACTGCTTTAATCTTTTTCATTGGTTTCCTCCTTTATTCATTTCGTTGGCGATGATAGCCAACTCCTGTTAACACAAGAAGATTATCTCCGTTTCGATTAATTCTCTCAGCAATGATAAAGTGTTTTCGCTTGACGGTTAGAATTGCTGAGTAGATCTCGTGAAAACGGAGAATCTCTTCACTAACAACTTGCCAATTGCCATTAACCATTCGTTTTTCTTGCACTACTGCAAACTTTGGTCTGACAATGGCTTGCCTTCCGTCAACAAGGTAAAGAATAGCTTCACCTTGTTGTCCAAGAAGACGTAAGTCTGATAGAGTCATTTCTGGTCTATCAAATACTTTTTGTAAGTTTGGCATAGCAAACTCCTTTCTTGCTTTTGTAGAATATAATTCTATCCGCAATAAACAAACGCATGAGTAATACTCACAACTCCTAAACAGGAGTTAAGCCAGGACGTGCCTACTACTTTAGCAGGCTGTAACACCGCCTTCCTTATGCATTGTTATTCCATAGGCTTGCTGATCAGATCGGTGTTGGTATTTAATTATCAAAGGTCACAAGTAGTTTTGTGACTTGCCCAGGTCAATGATTGCTGTTAAGCAACATTGTGTGTTTTGTGAGTGTTGTGGTTTGGATATGATATTGTTGTCATTTCATCATCAGCCAATAATGGAGCATTGTGAGCTTCAACAGTAACTAAGGTAATCCCTATGATAGCTACAAAACTTATGACTACGAATACGACACTAAACATTTTCATCACCTTCTTTTTTCATGCTATAGTAATTTTCAGCATTTAAATGTGCTATACTTTTTTGCTCATACAGTCGTTCTTGTTTTAAGTTTTCTAGTGATTTCAGCAAATACGCTAATGGAGAAGTGCTATCTTTCGGAATACGTTCAATCATGTTTAATACTTCAGCACTTGTTACATAGCCACTTGCTAAATATTGTCCGATTTTCATTTTCTGGTTATGAGTCATTGTTAAAACAGTAGGAAACCCAAACAGTTGCTCATTGTATTTATCAGCAATTATTTGCAAGAGAGAATAATACTTTGGTTCAACGAATGGAGTTGATTGATTTTGTGATAATGACTGATTAGTTTCAGTTGACTGTGAAAATTCATTAGAATTTTTCTCAGTCTTTCTAGAACTAATATGATCACTATAATTAGTCTCGTTATATTCAGTCTCATTAGGGGCTGAATTTGACACCACCCCCGTATTATTTTGACACCCCCCTGGTCTAAATTTGACACCCCCCTGGTCTAAATTTGACACCCCGGGTAATTCATCATCGTTAGCGTCAAAATCATCAACAATCAAGTTTCCAAGATAAATACGATTAGCAAGGTTTCCTTTACTACTAGTTGACTGTTGAACTTCCTTAATTAAATCGTATTCAGCTAATTGTTTTTTTATCCTTAACAAAGTTGACTTTGATACTTTAAGAATTTTCATCAAACTTGTATTTGAATAAACTAGATAAATTCGTCCCTCTTCATCAACCCAATTATTTCTTAGGGAAAGGCTTAGTCTATCTTTTAAGATTGAATAAGATACTTTTGAATCTAATCGCATATCTTCATAACGAGGACTTTCAAATAAAAGTTTTGGAAGTTTAAAATATCGTTCAGACGTTTCATACTGTTCTACAGTTATTGCATTAAAAACCATAAATCTATACCATTTTAAAATAAAGCTGACCATTTGGTTTTATTTCAATAAGACCAAATTTTTCTAATTCAGCAAGTTGACTTTGACTTTCTTTACGTGAAATTTTTAACTCAAACATCAAAAATTCAATGAGTATTTCACGCGAATGTAGTTCATTAGAAGTCATGTTTGTATCCTTTCTTTTTAGTACAGAAAAAGAGAACAATTTTCATTGCTCTCTTGACTTATAGATTTATTTTATTAATTCTCAAAACTCTAGACACTTACTTCATATCTGCAAGGGATAAATCCCCTCTTCCAAAAAGCATTTTTTCTGACTAGTGATATAAAACCACTTCCTGCTTACTAGCAGCATTTTTTCTAAGAGAGGGACTGAGCCTTGTTGACTAGAGCCTTGAGAGCGACATCTCACCTTTTGTTGGCAGTTCCTGGGCTTTTGGTTACCCTTTTGGATAAGGGATAAATGACCACTTCCTATAAAAGCGAGGCAGAAAAAGCCGCTTAGCTCATTTTGTGGTATAATGAATTATTAAGTAAACTTAATATTTAATTAAACACCACTTAGCGGAGAAATCATATGTCTACTGAAAACTCTCAATTGCTTGATACGCCTCAAAAAATCCCGGTTCAGTCAGGAGCCTCCTTTGGCCGGCTCCTGCTCGCTTTTACCGGGCCAGGCATGCTGGTCGCAGTTGGCTACATGGATCCAGGCAACTGGATTACCAGTGTCGTTGCAGGCGCCAGCTATAAATACATCCTCTTAGTGGCAATCTTGCTTTCTTCGGTGATTGCCATGCAACTACAACAAATGTCCGGAAAACTTGGCATTGTCACCCAGCGGGACTTGTCGCAAATGATTGCCGAGAAGTGTTCTAAACCACTGCGTTATTTCTTTTTTATCATTACGGAACTCGCCTTAATGGCCACTGATTTAGCGGAGGTTATTGGGGCTGGGATTGCGCTTCACCTGCTCTTTGGCTGGTCTATCTTGTTTTCCATTGTGTTAACCATTACAGATGTCTTCTTACTATTATTGCTGATGAAGCTTGGTTTTCGCAAGATTGAAGCCATCGTGGGAACCCTGATTTTAAGCATCCTGGGCATCTTTCTTTATATGGTTTGGCTCGCTCAGCCAGACCTTAACCTCCTTTTGAAGGGCTACCTGATTCAGCCGGCGCTTTGGCAAGCACCAAAAGCAGGGCAAGATTCTGTCTTAACACTGGGCTTAGGCATTGTCGGTGCGACCGTTATGCCTCACAATTTATTCTTGCATTCTTCTTTGTCGCAAACCCGAAAAATAGATTATAGCTCGCGTAAGCATATCAAAGAAGCTGTGCGCTTTATGACCTGGGATTCTAATATCCAATTGTCGATTGCCTTTGTGGTCAACTCCTTATTATTGATCTTAGGAGCGGCGCTCTTTTACGGTCATGCAAATGACATTAGCGCCTTTTCTGAAATGTATCAGGCACTTAGCAATCCGGCTATTGCTGGCCCGATTGCTAGTCCGCTTTTATCTACCCTTTTTGCTGTGGCGCTTTTGGCTAGTGGGCAAAATTCTACAATTACAGGGACCCTTTGCGGCGAAATTGTGATGAAAGGCTTTTTGCACATCAAACTTCCTGCATGGCTACTGCGGTTAGTCACGCGCTTAGTCGCCCTCCTACCTGTCCTGGTGGTGGCCTTCATATTTGGAGACCAAGAGCCTGTACTGGATCACTTACTGATTTATTCCCAAATCTTTTTATCCATTGCCCTGCCCTTTGCTATCTTTCCTTTGGTCTATTTTACCTCCAAAAAGGAGCTCATGGGCGAATTTGCCAACCACAAAATCAATACTGTGTTAGCCTATGGTGTTGCCCTGATCCTGACCTTCTTAAACTTGCAATTAATCTTAAGCCTCTTTTAACACTATCGCCTGCTAGCCAGTAGGGGGCTGTTAGCTAAAAATGCTCCTCTTGGCTCCTTGCCTTAGTAAGTCTGTAAAGACAGGCGTTTGTCTGGCTAAGAGGCCAGCAGGTGACACTACAACCTAAAAAGCCCTTGCACTTTCTGTCACTTTGACAGAGAGTGCAAAGGCTTTTTGAAGTTCGGTTTTTAAATCCAGAGCTAACCTCAACCTCATTTTTGCAAACTTACAACAACAAAACGATTGGGGTCATTGCCTTCTGAAAAGCTAGTCACGCCTTCGATTGCTGAGATGGTTTTATGAACAATCTTTCGTTCACTGTTACTCATCGGATCCATAGTATAGTCCTTACCCGTTTCCAAGACGCGCGTAGCCACCTTTTGGGTAAAATCAATCAAGGTTTCTGTTCGATGCTCCACATAGTCATGGACATTTAAAACAACTGAAAATGATTTAGAGTAACGGTCATGTAAAAAGTTCTGAGCCAGTAATTGCAAGGATTTTAAGACCTTGCCATGATAGCCAATGACTCGGCCGGCATCTGGCGTTTCAATTTGTAGGTTGATTTGGCGGCGGTTATGACTGGTGTCAATACTCGCTTCAATGTCCATTTCATAGATGATCTTGGTCACATAGTCGGCCACTTCTGCGGTGGCTTGGTCAATATCATCGCTAAGGGCAGGAGCCATTTGTACTGAGACTTGATCTAAAAGGCTATCTGCCTGAGCTAGGTCTTTCTCTGACTGAGCCGGCTGCCTTTGTGTCTCACCCATCTGAGCTTTAGCCTCAGCTGTTGTCAATTCTGGTTCGGGCGTAACAAGGGTTGCTGATGCGGCGGATTGGGGCGCGCTAGCTGCTTGGTTTGACTCTGTTGGTTCAGAAGGCTTCGTAACTGTCGGTTCTGACTGCGCTGTTTGTGCTGCCTGGGCTTTTGAAATATCTTCTACTTGAACCTGCGCCAGCCGTTTGCCAAAACCTAAAAAACCTTTTTTTTCTTTTGAAATTACTTTAATGTGTGCTTTTAAGCGGGGCAATTGCAGGTCTTTTAGGCCTGCTTCAATTGCTGCTTCAACCGTTTTGCCTGTATAAATTCCCATTTTTTAACTCCTATTTATGACGTTTACTTGCTGCTTTTTTCCGGGCTCTGAGTTCACGCTTTCGGCGTGCTTTTTCTTCTTCTAGTAATCGCTGACGCTCTGCGATAATCGTAAAGGGGTTATTTAGCAATAAGACTTGCAAGACTTGGAAGGCATTTGATACTACCCAATACAAGACAACCCCACTGGCTAGGCGAAAACCCATGAAGAAAATCATTAGCGGCATGACATAAGTCATAATCGTCATCGAAGTGTTCTTTTCTTTGGCTGCCATATTGGTTAGCCAGGTTGATAAAAAAGTAAAGGCAGCGGCTAAGATAGGTAAAATATACCAGTGATCATGGTGTGACAATTCGACCCATAAGAAGGTACCCGTTTTTAAGGAAGGAACTCGACTTAGGGCTTGGAAAAGGGCAAACATGACTGGCATTTGGATGAGTAGGGGAAAGAGACTGGTATAAGGATTGACACCGTATTTTTTATAGAGGGCTTGACTCTCTTCGGCCAGCGCCATACGACTATCTGCGTCTTTGCCAGGGTATTTTTTTTGGAGGGCTTTTAATTCAGGTTGCAAATCCTGCATTTTTTGGCTGGATTTCATTTGAATATTAAAAAGCGGCATTAGAATAATCCGGATAATGATTGTAAAGAGAATAATCCCAATACCAATGGAATGATTAAAGGACAACCATTCAATTGCCTGAGCAAAAAAGTAGACCAGCTGATCCCAGCCATTGGTCGAACGGGCAGATACTTCTCCATTGCTACAAGCAACTAGAAGTAAAGACAGGGGTAGCAAACTTGCCAGTTTAAATGTTTTTTTCACCTTCTTAACCTTCCTCAAGTAAGTGCGCTAGTATCAAAACATGCTCTAAATTCGCTTTGACAGCTTGATAATCTAAATCTTGAACGCCTTTTCGCGCAATGACGACGAAATCTTCAGATTTGAGCCTGTCTTTAAATTCTAATAGAACGTGTCTGATTTTTCGTTTAATGCGGTTTCGGGTAACGGCATTTCCTAGTCTTTTACCGACGGAAATCCCCACTCGAAAATGATCCTGCTGGGTTTGTAAATGATAGATTACAAATTTGCGATTAGCAGTACTGTACCCGTGATCAAATATGACCTTAAAATCTTTCTCACGCTTGACACGATAGGATTTTTTCAAAATGTAACTCCATCTCACTAAATTAGTATCATTATACCATAAATTCACAAAAAGCCTCAACTCGATTAGAATTGAGGCCCACCCATGCTAAATTTAACATTAAGATTAAGTCAGGCTAAATCTTTATAACTATAAAACCAGCATTGTGTTATCCAAACAAAGACAACTGATGTCATCAACAGCCAAAGACTAAAAAGTCGCATCAAAAATATCATTTAGTTATGGAGAGAGAGAGAAACAATATTTTGATTGCATCAGGGATACCTCTCAGCCAGCTGAAGATTGGTTAGTCTTTATTTATAGTAGTTATTATAGCTCCTTTTTAGCTAAATAATCGTATTTCTCCTGAAATGTCGGGTTTTCGTCCTAAAATGTCAAAAATAGTGGGTAGAAAGCCTCTTTTTAAGGTAAATGCTGCCACGTTTCGACCAAAGCTTTCATTTTCAAACGGGAAACCATACAAAAGTCACCATTTGCAAAATAGGCCAGCTGCTTGGTTTTATCAATGCGCACAATATTTTCAAGATTAACCAGATAAGAGCGGTGGCACATAAACAAACGGGGAAAGGCATTCCTAATGTCAGACAATTTGCCATAGAGTTCTAGCCGTTCCGTCTTTGTCCATAAGCAGACCTTATGCGGTGTGGTTGAGGTTGCAAAGTATAAAATATCCTTGTAGGGTAGTCTAATCCGTGTTTGAGGCGTTTCAAACTGAAACATATCTTCAGTGATATGATTTGACATCAAGCCTTGGGTGTATTTGATGCATTCTTCGATCTGTTCTTTAAACTGGTCTTGATCCACAGCCTTATCAATAAAATCTAAAGCAGAGACCTTATAGCGAAAGGAAATAGGTGCAAACTCTGAATGCGTGGTGACAAATACAATAACCGCATAGGGATCTTTCTTTCTGATCTCAGCTGCTAGCTCTAAACCTTTTTTGGCTTCGTGCTTGATTTCAATATCTAAAAAGAACAGCTGATGCGCCCCTTTTTCTTGGATACTGTCATAGAGTTTTTTTGAGCTAGAGAAGATATTTAACTGATAATACTGGATGCGCTGCTCAGCAATTATATCTTCAATCACGGTTTCAATGCGCGTTTGTTGCGCAAAGTCATCTTCTAGAACAAATATATTCATCTATTACCTCATTTCTAAGATTTGACGTAAGCGATAATGCTGGCTTTTTGTCGAAAAGATGGCCGCAGGGTAAGCATCAATAATGTCAAAAAAGCGCGAAAAATGATGCTCTTTTTGACTGCCTTCTTGCTGTTTTTTATTCTCAAAAAAGTGAGCCATCTGAATTTGCTTACTTCTAATGCTATTTTCAACGATGAAAAACTGCTTGGCATCTTGACTAAAGTAAGCAAGGGAAATAAAGGGGCGCTGACTGCCCTTGGTCGTCTCAATCGCAGTGTCCAAGACAATGCCCAACAAAACCACTAAGTCCATTAATTTTATGGTATTGCCTTCAATGGAAGCTGGAATGTCCACATAAAGCTCAATTCCCTGGCTTTGGGCCTCATGGCATTTAGCATTCAAAAGGCTTCTGATGACCGATTCCTGGACATTTTCCAAATCGGTAAATTCAAATGTTGTGTGTAAGAGAGATTCTCTTGCCTCCTTAATCACCTGCTGGTAGACTTGATTTATCAAGGTCAAATCCCCACTATCAATACTTTCTTTCAGGCTAATCAAAATATTCTCTGAATCATGCTTAATCGTGCGAATATTCCGGTACAGACTTTCAATGTAAGCATTGTATTTTTCCAGATTGGTGATGCGTTCTGCCTGAGCGCTAGCTAATTTTTTCTCTAATTCGTCCTTAGCAAAGCGATCCAACCGAAAAATAAAAGCAACAATCAGGGCCAGGTAGACCAAAAAAATGTAAGGACGACTCTCTAGATAGAAAACCGAGGGCGTTTTATCGCCTGCGCTCCACCACTCCATCAGGAAAAAATAAGCAACCATGACCAGGTTCATTACATTAACTCTACTTGTCAAACGCTTCTCACTAATAAAGCGAATCAGTGAAATATCAATACTAAAGAGGTATTTGAAGATAGCATAGCTGGGCAAGACAAAGCTGTAAGAAAGGAGCACGAGCTGCAGCTGCGAAACGTGTGCCAAAAGTGGGGAGCCCTTAAGAATTGGCAAAAACAAAAAAACAAGCGTTCGAAAGATAATCTCAACAAAAATATTAGCAAACAAACCATAAAAAAGGGTTTCTGATAGGCTTTTTTGGGGCAGGTTCACTAATCCAAGCATGATAAAAAATCCCTGATTGATTAGTAAATTGCCATTAAAGAGCACATTGATCAGGACAAATACCAGTCCAGTCACAGCAATGCGCCGAAAGCGCCAATTAATCCCTGAACTTTTAGCAAAAAAGTACCAGGTATCCCCAAAAAGAATGAGATAAAATAATAGTTGACTAATGGAATGCACGGGACTCTCCTTCCACTTCTGGTCCAATGACTAGTGTTTGGCGAAATTCATAGCAAGCACTCTTGGTGCTTAAGGAAAGTCTGGGATACTTCTTCAAAATGGCTTGGACATTGGCTAAGCCAATACCACGGACCTTTCCCTTTGAGGAATAGCCCTCTTTAAAAATCTCCACAATATTGACACGTTCTTCTTTGATGCTATTAGCCACCACCAGCATTTGCACCTCAGCATTGTTAAAATAAGCAATTGATAGCTCACGCGCCTCACTCAAAACAGCAGCTTCAATGGCATTATCACAAAAAATCGCAATCAACAACACCAGGTCCAAAGGCGCAATGGACGTATGAGTAATGATGTCAGGCACTTCCAAATGCACAGAGATGCCTGCTTTTTCAGCTTCGATGATCTTGGCAGACAAGATACTTTTGATAGATGACAGGTGAACGTTACTGAGCTTGGCTAGATTATAATGCTTATTATCCCAATATTCAGCTGCATTGCCTACCGAATCATAATAGAGGGCTTGAATCTCCTTAATCGATCCACAAGCAATGGTTGCACCCAGTTGATCTAAGCGACTGAGGTAGGATTTTTTAAAATTTTCAATATCTTTATAGAGTTTTTCCAGTTCAACGCCATAGCTTTCTAAATTACCAATATAAGTAACCTGTTCGGTCAATAATTTTTCTTCTAAAATGTGGCGCGCCGCTCGGTTAAAATAGGAAAAGAGCAAAGCAAAAAGCAACATAAAAATCAAAAAGAGCATTTTATAAGATGGAAACACAACCATCAGATGTGAAAACCGCATAAACGGATCCGCAAAGCCCAGTACCACCAGAATATCAACATAATAAACAAGGATACAAATCAGATACACCATGTAAAATTGCTGTGACTTCTGACCATTTTCAGACTGGACAATCGTTTGGTAGTCTTTCCCAATAAAATAGTTGGTCAATAAAAAACTTGGATAGACTAAAGCATAAGCTATCATTGTCATGAGCCCACTTTCAATCATCTTCATGCAGTCTGAGCAAAAATAAGGAATAACCACCGCAATCATAAACCGCGATGTCAAATCACTAAAAAATGCCGGAAAGAAAGCCAGAAAAAAGCTTTTCAAACGCCATAAAGGCTGCTTTGCCATTGCTAATACCACTAGAAAAATCAAAGGATCAAGCAGCAAAGGTGACAAAAGCCTGTTTTGGTTCATAAAAAAGGCTAAGGCTAAAATAAAGCCTTTTTTCCAAATGGGAAAAGAGACCCCTGAAAGCGAAGAAAAAATGGCGATCTCTGTGGTATAGTAAATCATAATTGAAACAATCAAATAGAACATATGGCTAGATAACCATCACTTTCTTTTTCCTTAACGATTAAGCTACCCCAAAGCAGCAAAGCCCTGTCATACTCCAAAAAGATAAAACAACACTCTTACCACCCTATTATCTCATCTCTTTCTTATTCAACTTTAATAGTATCAGAGTCTTTGATTATAATCAGCTCAAAATATTTTCATTAGTGATAAAGGTTAAAAGGCTTAAGATAAGAAAACGCTGAGCATAAGACCACTGGCTTGCTAGTCTGGGTCCCACCATTATAACATGAAATCCGACTTTGCTCTAATACAGTGCTTGTTATTTTATTATTTTTATCTCATTTTTATCTTTTTTTCTGACTATTTACAGCAACTCAGCACCAAAATGAATAATATGGTGGTTAACCAAACACAACTTCAAACAAGCTCAAAAGGCAATACCTACACTCGCAGACAGCATCACACGACAAGAATGACCAAACATTGACGGGATAACCCTTAGTAGCCATGATAACGGAGTACCACTGCTGGAAAGTCAGCCATGTTAACACATTAGAAAATAAAGGGCTCACGGCTAAGGAAGAAGTCCCTCGCACATTGGTCTTAGCATATATGACATCAAAAACCAGCGAGCTTTATGGTAACTTCAGCAGAAAGAGCCCTTGGCCAGTTTGGTGAGCTGTATATTTCTTACCCTTCTTCTTAGTCAAGGTCGTTTAGAGCTAACAAAAAATGGCGAGCATTTGCACCCATCAGTTTAAAAAACAGGCTAAATGAACATAGCAGGTTTCAAAACGTCGACAAACTCCTATAGAATGGCATCATTTGACTTAGCCTAAGTGGGTGGCTGTTACATTATTAAACTCTTAGAAACGTTAATCTGGCAATGTTTCTGAGAGTTATTAATGAACTTCACAGAAAAAAAGATTGAAGAAAATTGTCCAAAGTGGACTTTTTCTCCAATCTGATCCTGCTAAATGAACATAGCAGGTTTTTTCTTATAGCATGTTCGCTAAATGCGCGATGGATTTCTCACGGCCTAATAAATAGATGGTATTAGGCAAGTCTGGTCCGTGCATTTCTCCAGAAACAGCGATTCGAATTGGCATAAAGAGATTTTTCCCTTTTATGCCTGTTTCTTTTTGCACAGCTTTGATTTGTGGGAAGATATTTTCAGGTTGAAAATCGTGGTCCGACATCGCCTCTAGCTTTTCTTTGAAGGCTTTGAGGACAATTGGCACTGTCTCACCAGCCATGATTTCTTTTTCGGCAGCTGTCAATTCGGGAAAATCAGTAAAGAAGAGATCGGTTAATGGAATAATCTCGTCAGCTGATGTTAACTGGGGCTGGTAGAGCTCAACCAACTTTTCAGCTTTCTTTGTTAGGCGCCCTGCTTTTTCTAAAAAGGGCTTACACAGTGCATAAACTGTTGCAAAATCCGCATGTTTTAGGTACTCATTGCTCATCCAATCCATTTTCTTTTGGTCAAAGGCTGCTGGTGATTTGCTAAGGCGATTTTCATCAAAGAGCTGAATCAATTGGTCACGGCTAAAGATTTCGTCTTCACCACCTGGATTCCAACCAAGTAAAGCAATAAAGTTAAACACTGCTTCTGGCAGGTAGCCTTTTTTGCGATAGTCTTCGATAAACTGTAAGGTGTTGGTATCACGTTTGGATAATTTCTTACCCGTTTCTGAATTGATAATCAGCGTCATATGGCCAAATTCTGGCGCTGGCCAGCCAAGGGCCTCATAAACCATCAGCTGTTTTGGGGTATTGGCAATATGGTCATCACCACGAATCACGTGTGAAATCTGCATATCATGGTCATCAATCACTACGGCAAAGTTATAAGTGGGATAACCGTCTTTTTTTTGAATAACCCAGTCGCCACCGATGTTGCCACCTTCAAATTCAATCTCACCTTTGACCAGATCAGTCCATTTGTAAATAGCTGTTTCATTAACCGCAAGACGCACTGTTGGAATAATCCCTGCTGCTTCACGCTCAGCGATATAAGCAGCTTTTTGCTCTTGTGACATGCCAAGAAATTCATTGATATAGCGTGGCGTTTCACCGGCTGCCTCCTGGCGCTCACGTTCGGCTGCTAATTCTTCCTCTGTAACGTAGGACTTGTAGGCCTTGCCCTCGGCCAATAATTGGTCGATGTATTTTTGATATAGATCAAGGCGTTCTGATTGACGGTAACGAGCATGCGTTTCTGGACTTTCATCCCAATCAATCCCTAGCCAGCGCAGATTTTCCAGCTGCGAGCGTTCGCCATCTTCCACATGGCGCTTGCGGTCTGTGTCTTCAATCCGGATGATAAAATCGCCACCATGATGACGAGCATAAAGATAATTAAAAAGAGCAGTACGCGCATTGCCAATGTGTAGCAAGCCTGTTGGACTTGGTGCATAACGCACACGAATGGGTTGAGTCATGACATTTCTCCTGTTTCATTACTTGGTAATCGTTGATTTTCTCGGGTAAGCTGGTAAAATCAACCATTTCGCTATCTGCTGAATAAGATAGTAATCTATTTTATTATAGCATACCTTAGCGAGCTAGGCGCAAAAAAATCCACGCAAAATGCCTTGGGCACTGGTCTAGCTAACCCTTGATGGGCTTTAGCGGGGTAGTTTCACGTAAATCACTTGGTTTAAAGCGTTTTCAAGTTTCCTACTCAGATAAGCTCGCCCATTACCGGGGTACACCCTTCCTAACAAGCTTACTCAAAATGATCCTGATCCTAAACCATACTAAAAAACAGTGGGATTTGCTCAATCCCACTTACGGCTGTGTCCATTATTTGTTTCAAAAACGTTACCTAGTCCAAAAGCAAGCAGCCAGGCTCTGCCCTACACACCGATCCTAGCAGCGCAGCCCAGAAAAAAGCTGAGTTTTTGAGGGAAAATAGCAAAGCTTTTTAGCCAGTCGAAGCGCTGCTTGCCTCGATGGCTTTCACATAATCAATAGCAACGACCAATGAGATAGCAAGATCCGCCAAGGCGTCATCATAGAGTTCCAAATCATAGGTTGATGGCAGGTGCAGCCAACGTTGATGAATCCTAGCTGCCTCACGCCCTTCATCAAGCAAGCTAAAGTTCATGTTCCAAAAATCACCCTCTACCTCTAAACCAAAATCGGAAATCGTATAGTTGGCTCCTATCCAGGTGAATTTTTTGCGAATCCGAATGACTTGACCATCGGCCAGGGTGACTGTAAAAATAGGCAAAAACCAGTTAAAGCGGTGCTTGATACGGCTAACAAAGCGCCCTTCTTGATCCGTTATTGTAAATTCTTTTGGGAATTTAAAAAGGGCGCCCTGAACGTGATAGGCCAGCTGGCCTGTCTCATCATTTATGTCAAATTGGCCCGCAACAGACCAAAGCTTTTGTTTAATTGTAAACTTTCTCATCTTGCCTACCTCCCAGCTGACTGCTTGCGCAGCGATTTTGTATCAAAGAATTAATACAATAATGATAACACGCGCTGATGAACTTGTCAAGGCTTAGGGCGCAGGCTTCTGTCAGGCAAACGGCTAAGCGCTAGTCGACCGCGGTCATCTGGCCCGTCGTCACGTCATAAACCGCGCCATTAATGACCACATCAGCTGGAATCAAGGGTGAGCCTTTTAGAATAGCCATGTCATCTTTGACACTTTGGATGACATCGGTAAAGGGCAGAAAATCACAACCTGATACATCAAGGCCCAGCTGATGCTGAATCTGCTCTGTAAAGCTAGCATTGGTAAAGGTCTGAGCCCCACAATCCGTGTGGTGCAAAACCACAATCTCACGTGTGCCCATTTGCTGCTGCGAGATCACTAGGGAGCGAATCATATCATCTGTCACCCGACCACCGGCATTGCGCAGGATATGGGCATCGCCTAAGGCCAAGCCCAGGGCTTGCGCCACATGCAAACGCGAATCCATACAGGTGACAATAGCCACACGCATCTTTGGCTTAGCAGGGAGCAGCGCCATACCATGTAGCTCCACATAGGCTTGATTGGCTGCTAAAAAATGTTCAAAATAAGACAATCTCTTTTCCTTCACCTTCTCTACTGATTTTCTTTTATCATAACACGACCACCCACCTAATAGGTAGTGTCTTGCTTGATTCTCTGCTAATCCGCAAACTAACAACCCAGATAAAGCAAAAGAAAGAGGTCGCTCCCAAACCACCGTGCTTACAGGGCTGACTGATGCGTAAGCAGCTAACTCTGGCAACTAGGTTTTGGTGCTTTTTTACTTGAAGATAGCCTTTAGGACTTGGCCCACGGTGGCTGCGCCATGCACCTGAATCCCAGTAGGCAAATCAAGACCATGCAGGGCAGTTTTTGGCACATAAATCTGTGTAAAACCAAGTTTAGCAGCCTCTTTGATCCGCTGCTCAATCCGCGTCACCCGCCGCAACTCCCCAGTCAAGCCAATCTCACCCAAAAAGGCAGTCTGCGGGTCGGTAGGACGGTCCTTATAGCTAGAGGCAATCGCTACCGCTACTGCTAGATCAATGGCTGGCTCATCTAGCTTAACTCCACCAGCCGCCTTCAAATAAGCGTCTTGATTTTGTAGCAAGAGACCACAGCGTTTTTCAAGCACCGCCATAATCAGACTAACTCGGTTGAAGTCTAAGCCAGTGGTTGTGCGCCGCGCATTACCAAATACGGTCGGGGTGACCAGGGCTTGCACCTCTGCAAGAATAGGCCGACTGCCTTCTAGCGTGACCACAACGGCTGAGCCTGTCGCATCAGCCAAGCGCTCCTCCAGAAAAACCTGACTGGGATTGAGCACTTCAACCAGGCCGCCTGATTGCATCTCAAAAATTCCAATTTCATTGGTCGAACCAAAACGGTTCTTGACAGCCCGCAAGATACGAAAAGTATGATGGCGCTCGCCCTCAAAATAAAGCACAGTATCCACCATATGCTCTAACATCCGCGGTCCAGCAAGGGTCCCTTCCTTGGTGACATGCCCTACAATGAAGGTCGCTATCTGGTTTGTTTTTGCCAGCTGCATTAACTCTGCAGTCACTTCTCGGACTTGACTGACTGAGCCTTGCACACCGGTTAGTTCTGGACTCATCATGGTTTGGATAGAGTCAACGATTAAAAAATCAGGTTGGATCGTGGCTATCTCTGCTCGAATCTCTTGCATATTGGTTTCTGCATAGAGGTAAAAAGCATTGTCGCGATTGCCCAAACGGTCGCTCCGTAGTTTGATCTGCTCTGCTGATTCTTCGCCTGAAACATACAGAACGGTCCCCTTATCTGCTAGCTGAGTGGACACTTGCAGCAGCAAGGTTGACTTGCCAATACCTGGATCGCCTCCAATCAAGACTAAGCTGCCTGGTACCACACCGCCACCTAAGACCCGGTTAAATTCCTCCATGTCGGTCTTGGTCCTGGCATAATGGATATTTTCGACATCCTTGAGCTTAACGGGCTTGCTTTTTTCCCCACTTAGGCTAACTCGGGCATTTTTGACTTCCTTAACCTCGACCTCTTCTACAAAAGAAGACCAAGCGGAACAATTGGGGCAACGCCCCAAATATTTAGGGGAACGGTAACCACATTCCTGACAAACATAACTTGCTTTCTTTTTCGCCAATTTGCTTTCCTTTTTTTCTATAAACTGCTCCAAACAGCGGATCAGACATAGGTCTTGCCAATCAAAAGAGCGGTCTTACTTACCAGTGCTGCCAAAACCTCCTGTGCGAAGCCCAACGGCCTCATCCCCATCTGCTAGCAAATAAGGTGCAAAGACGGCCTGTACAATGCGATCACCCACCGCTAAATGGACCGGCTGGTCTGTGATATTTTGCATCTGGGCAAAAATATGCCCCTTATTAGCAGCGTTATTATAGTAGTCTCCATCAATCACGCCAACAGAATTAATCAAGATGAGGCCTTTTTTGCGGGGATTAGAAGAGCGATCATAAAGGTAGAGCACTTCATTAGCCTGCATATAAGCCTTGACGCCGGTCGGCACTAGCTTTATCTCACCGGGCTCAATCCTTGTGGCCTGAGCAACCTTTAGGTCATAACCAGCGGCATGAGCCGTTGCTCTTTGGGGTAATAGCTGAGCCTGATTGGCATAATCTCTGATAAGTTCAAAACCGCGCTGCTTCATTGTATTTTTGTTCCTTTTCTATAAAGATAGCCCCTCTATTATAATGTATTCGAAAAAGAATAGCAAAATAGTAGCCATTAGCAAAAAAAGAGTCAAAATCCTGATGACAAATCAGCATCTCAACTCACGATTGGTTTAGCATCGGCCTTGAAATTAGCCGCTGCGCTTTGCTTACCAAGCACCTAAAAATTTCTGGAGCTGTTCCAGGCCAGGTTCAGGCAAGGCTTTAAGCCTAAAGCACGTAAACTCAAGCTCTTCGTCTCACCCCAACCCAGGCAAGCAAACAGCGAACGCTGAGAACCAAGTGCCAAGCGGACTACTTGTCTTTTTCTGTGAGCGTTTCCGGGACAAACCGCCACAAGATCCAGGACATGCAGCTAGTCATCACAAAAAAGCCTATCTTCAAAAAGACAAGAGGTACAAAAATAATGGAAATCCCCATTAACAGCCAAACCTGAACAAGGATTTTCTTCTTGCGGTCACGCGCAATAACCCGAGTCTCCAGGTAGTCACCGACATAGTAACGATAAACCTTGGTTTGTCTGAGCCAGTGATTAAAACGGTCTGAGCTGCGCGAAAAGCAAAAGCCCGCCAAAAGCAAAAATGGCGTCGTGGGTAGAATGGGCAAGGGAATGCCTAAAAGCCCCAAAGCAAAACTCACACAACCTATCGTTATGTAAACAATCTTTTTCATCACTGTCCTCTACTTCTTTACTAGCCATCAGAGCAAGCCCTGTGCTTACTGTGCGCATAACCTTATTTGTCACCTAAGAAAGTGTTTGACCATTATAGGAAAAACGGATGTGGGGATAGTCCTTTTGGCCGTCTTTACCTTGCATGGCTTGTTCTGCTTCTTTTTTTATCTGGACCAGATCAATCCCTTGGGCTTTGGCCGCATAGACACATCCGCAATAGCATTGTCGGTAAATATCATATTCGTCACACATTTCGACTGATCGGCGGTAGCCGTTATTTTTTTTGAAATCGCTGGGCAGATAATGCGTATCATACAATTTTTGAACTTCCAGTCCGACCGTATTAATCACCTGAGCATTCTTATGAGGGCTAATGGTCAGCGCACTGGCAAAGTAATCAAAAGCAAGATCCAAAGCTTTTTGGGCTGTTTTATCCAGTCGGTAGTCAAAGCAAACCCGGCAGCGATCGCCTCCTTCAGGTTCTTTTTCTAACCCACGTACCTTTTGTTTATATTCATTAGGTTGGTAGGCTTCTTCGATAAAGGAAACCTCATGGCCTGTCTTAGCATTAAAGGCTGAAACAAAGGCCTGTGTTTCATAAGCTCGGCGTTGATACTCAGCTTTAGGGTGGATATTTGAATTGGCAAAATAGACGGTAATATCAGCATATTGACAGAGGTACTCTAAAGCATAGGTCGAACAAGGGGCGCAGCACACATGCATCAAAATGCTGGGCCTGCGGCCTGCTTTTTCCCACACAGCAATCATCTTTTGCAATAGTCGATCGTAGTTCACTTTTTGGTCTGCAGCCTGCTTGGTCAGCAACTCTGTCATATCAATCATTATATCAAATCCTTCCACTACACTAGCAGCTGTGCCTTTTTACGCAAGGCTCAAACGGCAAAACGAGCTGTCGCTACTAGTATACCTGATTCTTAGCATTTGGCAAAGGGTAAACGACTAAAAGCCAACAGCTTTGCTGTGCAGCAAAAAAGCCCCCAGGCTTTAGAGCTAGCCTTAGGGCTCAGCCCAGTAGAAAAAAGGGCCTTTTAGAAAATAACTTGCTGTTAACGAGGCGTGCTGGGTCTAAATCTCTTACGGCTGTGCAGCAGGGCCTATTCAAAGACAAATTGATTGTGATAGAGCTCTGAGTAAAAGCCCTTTTCCTTCAATAACTGGTGGTGGTTACCACGCTCGATGACTTGACCATCTTTTAAAACGATGATTTCATCAGCATTTAAGATTGTTTTTAAACGGTGGGCAATGACAAAGCTGGTGCGGCCGGCAACGATTGCTTCCATGGCTTTTTGAATCTTACTTTCTGTCACGGTATCAACATTAGATGTCGCTTCGTCTAAGATGAGGACCTGTGGATCTGTCAAGAGGGTACGCGCAATGGAAATCAATTGTTTTTGGCCAGTTGAAAAGACATTGTCGTCATCTGATACCTGCGTTTGGTAACCCTCAGGTAGGCTCATAATAAACTCATGAATATGAGTGGCGTAAGCAGCGGTCTCAACCATTTCTTGGCTGACTGTATCATCACCAAAACGAATATTATCAGCAATGGTCCCTGAAAAGAGGACTGACTCTTGCAAAACAATTCCCACGTTTTTCCGTAAACTATCAAGATCATAGTCGCGAATGTCGATTCCATCAAAGGTGATCGAACCACTATCTACATCGTAAAAACGATTGAGCAGGTTCATAATAGTTGTTTTCCCAGAGCCTGTAGGCCCAACCACTGCGACCATCTTGCCTTTTGGGGCCTCGATGGACACGTCCTTTAGTACCTTTTGATCTGGTCGGTAACCAAAATCCACATGGTTGATAGCCACGCCTTCTTTTAATTCCTGAAATTTTGGCGCAGTTTGCGGGCGGATTTCTTCTTGCTCATCAAACATTTCCTGAATCCGGCCAGCACCGGTAAAGGCCAGCTGTAATTCGCCCCAAGAAGAGGCAATCTGCATAATGGGTTGATAATATTGCTGCGAGTATTGGACAAACATAACTACTAAGCCAAGACCAGCTGCCATTGAGATGGATTTATCATTTAAAACAATGCCAGAGCCAATAAAAATCACCAAGGCTGTATTTAAAAGACTCATCCCATTCATGACCGGAAATAACAAACCTGAAAAGAGGCGGCCTTTAAAGGTTGCTTGCCTTACCTTTTCATTATGGCTGATAAATTCTCCAATGGTTTCTTCTTGCAAACCTTGAACGATAATCGCTTTTTGACCCGAAATTTTTTCATCCATGTAGGCATTTAAGGCTGAGACTTCTGTTTGCTGAATAGTCGTGTATTTACGTGCCATTCGTACAATAAAGACTAAAAAAAGCAAGGCAAGAGGCGTTGTCGCCATCGTTAAAAGTGCTAAGCGACTATCTTGTTTTAGCATCATCCAGACTAAGCCAATATAAAGCGCCACATTGGTGGCCACCTGAACAAGCGACTGATTGAGGGTGTTTTGAATATTGTCCCAATCGCTGGTAAAACGTGATAGGATATCTCCATCGCGATGTTTGTCAAAGAAAGCCACCGTTAGCCGCTCAAGCTTGCCAAAGAGGCCTTTACGCATCCGGTTAGTCGAATGCGAGACCATTCGCGTGAACAAGAGACTATAAATCAAATTAGCTAGCGCGGTAAAGATATAGGTCAGTAAAAGCTTCCACATGACGGTCATAAAAGCGGTCTGGTCTGGCTCAAAATCAGGTTTACCAGCCATCTTAGCCCCATAATAGGCTTGGCCGATTTTCCCCAATTCTGTCAAAGACTGGCCAAGAAAAACTGGTGCTTTGACCTGTAAATAGGTTGCCGCAATAATCGCCAAGATAATCACAGCAAACGACCCTTTGTAGCGTTTAAAATAAAACCAAAAAAAGCGTGCAGTTTTCATTAATCCTCTTCCTCCTTGCCTTTTTGCGTTTCATAGATTTCCCGATAAACAGCATTGTTAGCCACTAAGTCACTGTGGGTCCCTTGGGCAATCAACTGCCCGTCATCAAGCACCAAAATCTTGTCCGCTTTAACCACCGAGGAAATTTTTTGAGCAATAATAATAGTTGTTGTGCCCTTTAGATCCTTATTGAGTGCTTCTTGTACCAGCTTTTCTGATTTGGCATCTAAAGCTGATGTGGAATCATCTAAAACAAGGATTTTGGGCTGTCCGATCACACCGCGCGCAATGGACATGCGTTGTTTTTGTCCTCCAGAAAAGTTATTGCCGCGCTCCTCAACATGACTATCATAGCCTTGCTCCATGCGATCAATAAATTCGCTGGCCTGGGCAATCCTGGCTGCGGCACGCATAGTGTAGTGATCAGCGTGAGCATTGCCTTGCCGTAAATTATCGGCAATCGTTCCCGAAAAGAGGATGGCCTTTTGAAGGACAATGGCCACTGTTTGGCGCAAGGTGGCTTGACTTAGACTCTTTAAATCCTTGCCACCGATGGTAATCTGCCCTTCTTGCGGGTCAAACAAACGCGGAATCAGCTGCGCAAGCGTTGATTTGCCAGCACCAGTCGCCCCAACTACACCGACCATCTGCCCGGCAGCAATCTCAAAAGAAATATCTTTAAGCATAGGCTTCTCTTCGTTTGGATAGGTGAAACTGACGTGGTCAAAAACTAAATCCCCATTTAAATCTTCAAGGTCAGTGCTCGTAAAGGTCATTGCCGGTTGGGTGTTTAAAATTTCTTTGATACGGCCGATGGAAATAAAGGCCCGGCTAGCTTGCATCCCCATAAAGCCGACCATAATGATGGAAAACATGATTTGCATCATATAGGTCATAAAAGAAGCAATACTACCAACCACTGTCGGTTCTGTTTTAACCATTCCAGAAACCAACAAAATGGAGATGTAAATGGCTAGATAAGAAACCAAGCTTAGGGCCGGTTGCATGATGGAAAAGCCATAACCAATAAAGAGATTCAAATCCAGCAGCTGATTAGATGTTTCTTTAAATTTTTCATATTGCTGGCGCTCCTGTACAAAGGATTTAACCACGCGAACCCCGCGTAAGTTTTCCTTAGCAATCTGGTTAATCCGATCCATCAAACTTTGAAATTGACCAAAACGCGGTCCCATCTGACTCATGACCAATCCCATAATCAGAGCAATCAATAAAACCATTAAGATAATCACCCACCATAGTTTTGGTAGTGTCTGAATGGCCATGATAAAGGCTCCAACAAATAAAATCGGCACTCGTAGCAAGACTTGAAAAACCATCATCATCAGATTTTGAATCTGAGTAATGTCATTGGTCATCCGCACCACTAGATTTCCCGCATTAAAATCCTCAATATTGGCATAAGAAAAGCTCTGAATCTTGCGGAAAGTGGCTTCTCGAATATCCGCTGAAACCCCTTGGGCAATCTTTGCTGCTAAGACTGTATTAACTGCCCCTGCGATTAATCCGACAAGAGCAATGATAACTAGCATAGAACCAAAGTCCTTAATGGTTTGCTGGTCATTTTTTAATACTGCCGTTAGGACATCTTGTAAATAATGCGGTTGTAACAAGGTGCTTGCCACGACCGCAATAACCATCAGAAATGATCCTAAAGCATACCACTTATAGCGCAGTAACGTTTCTTTAAGCATCTTTGTTTTTCTCTCCTTCTAACACGTTTTGCTTGAGTTGATTAATAACTTTCTCAACGGTGGCAAAGTCTTCTTTGCTAATTTTTTGAAAAAAGCAATCTTCAATGGCCTTGCGACAGGCTTGCAACTGAGGTAAGCAGGCCCTGCCTTTCTCTGTTAAAACAACTTGTTTATAGCGTTTATCTGTCTGATCAGGAAGCACTTCAATAAAGCCATTGCGGGCCATGCGCTTGACCAGACTGCTTGAAACTGATTTTGAGATCTGTAAACGCTTCTCAATGTCTTTTACAAATACTTCTTGATGAGCTTGTTGCTCTAAAAAGACTAAGACATGGCCCTGTGGACCCGCCAACTGCTCAATCCCATGTTCCTTTGCAATCTGTTCACACACTC
The DNA here is from genome assembly GCF_019774635.1 of Streptococcus halichoeri. Lineage (NCBI taxonomy): Bacteria > Bacillati > Bacillota > Bacilli > Lactobacillales > Streptococcaceae > Streptococcus > Streptococcus halichoeri. The sequence continues at coordinate 569,149 of NZ_CP081502.1, read as the reverse complement.
GCTCAAGCTGATGGGCAATATCACGCAATTGACCAATAATTCGCGTCATCTGGTGCCTCCTTCGATTAGAATAGCCCCTATTTTAGTTCGCCTAGGAACTATTGTCAATCATTCTGCTTGTTTCTTTGTAAAAAGCAGCGCCATCTCACCCTAGGCGTGGTATCAGGGACGTTTTCTAATAGAGGAGGTGCGTGATTTATGTTATAATGAAGTGATTAGCGCATCAAGCATCAAGGAGAAAGATATGACAAAACAAAAAGTAGCCGTCTTAGGACCTGGATCTTGGGGCACCGCACTTGCCCAAGTGCTCAATGACAACGGCCACCAAGTGTGCCTTTGGGGGAACCACGCTGCCCAAATCGACGAAATTAAGACCCACCACACCAATACCCATTATTTCAAGGATATTGTCTTAGACGAAGGCATCCACGCGACGACCGACCTAAAAGAGGCCTTAGCTGATACCGATGCGGTGCTCTTTGTCGTCCCAACCAAAGTCACCCGCCTCGTTGCCCAGCAAGTGGCCAAGACCCTAGACCACAAAGTCATCATGATGCATGCGTCCAAGGGACTTGAGCCTGGGACCCACGAACGCCTCTCCACCGTGATTAGCGAAGAGGTACCCACTCAGCTGCGTGGCGAAGTCGTGGTCGTCTCAGGCCCTAGCCACGCCGAAGAAACTATTGTCCGCGATATTACCCTAATCACCGCCGCCTCCAAGGATCTAGCAGCTGCCAAATACGCCCAGTCGCTCTTTAGCAACCACTATTTTCGCCTTTATACCAACCCCGACGTCATCGGTGTTGAAACGGCTGGCGCTCTGAAAAATATCATAGCAGTAGGAGCAGGTGCCTTACACGGTCTAGGTTATGGCGACAATACTAAAGCAGCCGTCATCACGCGCGGTCTGGCTGAGATTACCCGCCTTGGGGTAAAATTAGGGGCCGATCCCTTGACCTACAGCGGACTTTCTGGTGTGGGCGACCTTATTGTCACAGGAACCTCTGTGCATTCCCGCAACTGGCGCGCAGGGGACGCCCTAGGACGGGGCGAAAAACTAGAAGACATTGAACGCAACATGGGCATGGTCATTGAAGGCATCTCCACAACCAAGGTAGCCTACGAAATTGCCCAAGAATTAGGCGTCTACATGCCCATCACCACTGCCATTTACAAATCCATCTATGAGGGTGCCGGCATCAAAGAAAGCATCTTAGGTATGATGTCCAATGAATTCCGTTCGGAAAACGAATGGCACTAAGCATCCTGCAAAAAGGAGATACCATGAAAAAAGTTAGAAAAGCGATTATCCCCGCTGCTGGGCTTGGTACCCGTTTTTTACCAGCGACCAAAGCCTTAGCTAAGGAAATGTTACCAATTGTTGATAAACCAACCATCCAATTTATCGTTGAAGAAGCCTTAAAATCAGGCATTGAAGAAATCCTTGTCGTTACTGGTAAGGCCAAACGGTCCATTGAAGACCACTTTGATTCCAACTTTGAATTAGAATACAACCTTGAAGTCAAAGGCAAGACAGAATTGCTCAAACTGGTCGATGAGACGACAGCGATTAACTTGCACTTTATCCGGCAAAGCCACCCCCGTGGTCTGGGTGACGCTGTTTTGCAAGCGAAAGCTTTTGTTGGCAACGAGCCTTTCATCGTCATGCTTGGTGATGACCTGATGGATATAACGGACAGCTCCGCTATTCCCCTAACAAAGCAACTCATGGATGACTACGAAACCACTCACGCCTCGACGATCGCCGTTATGCAAGTGCCGCACCAAGACGTCTCGTCTTATGGGGTGATTGCCCCGCAGGGTGAGACGGTCAATGGCCTCTATAGCGTGGATACTTTTGTCGAAAAACCAACACCAGAAGAGGCACCCAGTGACCTGGCGATTATCGGCCGCTACCTCCTAACCCCAGAAATCTTTGGAATTCTAGAAAAGCAAGCACCTGGTGCTGGCAATGAAATCCAGCTAACCGATGCCATTGACACGCTCAACAAGACCCAGCGCGTGTTTGCTCGGCAGTTCACTGGCAAGCGCTATGATGTCGGTGATAAGTTTGGTTTTATGAAAACCTCGATTGACTACGCTCTCAAGCACCCGCAAATCAAGGATGATTTAAAAGCTTATATCATCAAGCTTGGCCAAGAATTAGCTGCCACTGAGAGCAAAGACTAAAAACGAACCAAAACAAAAAAAACTGCAGGGAACGTCGCTTCTTTTAAGAAGGGAAAACGCCCTGCAGTTTTTCTATGGGCCCAGCAAGTCGGCTTGCTGGGCCCTTTTTTATAACTATAAGCTTTCGCTTACTTCAAGCAAAACTATAGGCCACAAGTCCGAAAAAGAGGACCAAAAAGCCTAGCGCCGCTAACCAGCTGCGGCTCTTAGTCAGTGGCTGCTCGCCTATTTGATTAGGTAGAAAAAGCGCCGCCAGTGCCCCACCAATAGCGCCGCCTAGATGGCCAGCAATCCCGACATTGGGCATAAAGAGATTGAGCACAAGATTCACCACAATCAGTGAGAGGTAGGAGCGCCCTAGTGAGCGCAGCAGGGGATTTTTGGTCTGAAGACCAAGGACCATAATCGCCGCAAATACGCCAAATAAGGAAGTGGAGGCCCCTGCAGCTACTGCTGCTGGACTCAAAGCCAGGGTAAAGGCATTTCCCATCATGCCAGCCAGCAGGTATAGTAAAAAGAAGTTAGCCGAGCCCCAGATGCGTTCGGCCAATTGCCCGACAAAATAGAGGGTCAACCCATTCACCAGCAGGTGCTCCCAGCCGATATGAACAAAGATGGGGGTCACTAAGCGCCACAGTTGACTAGGCATGGCGCGAACGGCCAAGCCAAACATCCCGCCAAACTGATAAATGACCTGGGGTCGTGTCGCCTGGGGTCCATATAAGATCTGCATCGCAACAAAAACGACCAGTGTTACCGCTAGCAGCAACAAGGTCACGCGATGGCGTCTAAGCGTATAATTCATCTGCTCAATACCTCCAAAACAGCAATATCATGGGCTTCAGCAGAGAACTCTGCCAATTGCTGCGCGTAAATCGTACTAATCGTCTGGCCCTTAAAATCAGCTAGGTAGCGGCCATAATAGCCGCCACCATAGCCAATCCGATAACCAGCAGCATTAAAAACTACCCCCGGCACATGGATCAGATCAATCGCTCCTTTAGCAACAGCTTGCTTTCCCTTAGGCTCCAAAAGGCCATAGCCAGAAACCTCTAAGGCTTTAGGCTGGTAGGGCAAAAAGACCATTTGTCCTTTGCCCACAACCTTAGGAACCAGGATTTCTTTGCCATCTAACAAGGCCTGCTCAATGACGAGATGCGTGTTAAACTCATGCGGCATCGCTAGATAGGTGGCAATGACCTGTGCTTTTTGATAGGCCGTACTGGCAAGCAAAGCAGCCAAGAGCTCAAGATCAAGCGCCTTTTTCTCAGTCGGCTGCATAGCCCGTAGGCCCGCTAGTGTTTGTTGTCTCAGTGCTTTTTTTGTCATGCCTCTATCATAACACGAAGTTTCTGCATTTGTCCCAAGGTAAAGCCCAGCAGGGCAAGTATCAATCCAGCGAAGACTCAACGAGACTTGCTCCAAGCACGCTTCCTAAAAAACCATAACGATGAGTTCACGGCCAAGGACCAGAGGCACAGCCCACAGCGCACACGCCGCCGCACACCTGCCAAAACTAGCGGCTCACTTTTTTATCCTTTTTCCAAAAACCAAGCAATCAGCCAAGCGATGCCACCTAGCACCAACAGTGCTGGCAATACACCACCTTCAAAGGCAATGCTTATCTTTTCCTTGCCATCACGCCTAGTCACCGTGCGTGCTAAGTCGCCAAACAGCAGCTTTTTCCAATTCATGCGATTTCTCCTTTTGTTTAGTTGAATTCCTTGGGCTTGATTATAGTTTAATCCGAAGTTTCTTTTTTGTCAACTATTTTTTGTGTAACATTTGTCAACCTTTTTTTGTTGACATTTTGTAAACGTGCCATTATAATGTAACTAATTAACAAACAAAGGAGGAATTGAGATGGCTTCCACCATCGCATTCCCTGCAATGCTCAAAGAGCTTAGATTGAGCAAAAAGTTGACTATGGAGCAGTTAGCAGAAGGGCTTGGGAAAACAAAGTCAACTATATCAAAGTGGGAAAAAGGAACGCGCTCGCCAAAAATATACGAGATCGAAGAGATAGCAAAATACTTCGAGGTAGAACCAAAGATAATGATGTTTGGGAAACCCTCCACCCCTATCACCTATCAAGTAGAGGCAGTCTCATCCACCCTGCAAAAAATAACAGAAACGTCTTCTCAGTTAGAGCATAAACGTCAGCTTACAGTTTTGGACTATATAGAAACACAGTTGGACCAGCAAAACACCCTAGAGAAACCACAAGTTATCCACTACACCTACCACTACTACGACCAGGCCGCGTCCGCTGGTACTGGCCAGTACTTGAACGATGCGCAAGTGGAGACCATTGAACTACCAGTCAATGTGCCCGCTGACTTTGTTATCCCTCTTTATGGTGATTCTATGGAACCTAAATACCATTCGGGTGACTATGTCTTTGTCAAGCTATCTGTAGAGCTCTCAGACGGCGATATAGGCGTGTTTGAGTACTATGGTGATGCTTATGTCAAGCAATTGCTTATAACCGATGAGGGAGCATTTCTGCATAGTTTAAACCAATGTGGAGATTATCCAGATATACCGATAGGCGTAGATAGCGACTTTCGGATTATTGGCGAAGTCGTAGATAGTTATAGGGAGGGATAGTATGCTAGAAAAAGTGGAACGCTTAATCTCGGAAATTAACAGAATACACCTTGTTTATTCGCAAGATTATTTTGAGACTGGGAAAGTTGAAAAGATTAACCTAAAACATACCTTTTCAAAAGTACCTGTCCAAGCTATTTTAGATTACCGCTTGAATTTGCACGAATCCATCAATGATTATTTGATGAAAGCTGATGTCAAAGATATCCCTTATGTCTATCGTGTCAAAACGTCAGAAAGCATCTTAGACAAAATTGAACGTTTTGCAAAAAGGCAAGATGGCTATCCTGTGAATTCTATTCTTAATGACATTTTTGGCGCTCGTATCATTCTATCGTCTGAGGATATTTCACAAGTGATGCAACAACTCGATGACTGGCAGGATAAGTTTGATTTAAAAAACTGGTATTTACGAGATACAGATAGTTACACAGGGATACACGTTTATTTCAAGAATAAGAGTAATCACTACTATCCTTGGGAGTTGCAAATTTGGGATGAGAAAGATGTTGATCACAACATTGAAAGCCATAAATTATTTAAACGTCATTTTGTATCATCTGCCGTTTCACGCCGCTAGAAAAGAGGGTGCCAAAAAGCATCCTCTTTGTGTTAGCCTAAACATCAGGCTCCTGAGTGGCAGAAGTGGCAAACTGCTCAGTCATGATTTTCTCGTACTTTTCTTCCTTGAGGTCCAAGATGCGTTTTTGCAGCTGCGAGACCCGACCATTGAAATCAGGAGAAGAAAAGTCCAGGGTAGCCACATTTGGCGTTAATTCCTTCTTGACAAAAGGGATGAGCTTTTGATGCGTGATTACTAGGTCAGGCTCTAAATCACTGATCTTGTAAATATCATCAATCAAGAGGTAAAAGGAATGAACAGCAACGCTTTTTGGGGAAAACAAAGCAGAAATAGCATCCTTGAGCAAGCGTGCATTGACAGCATTAGCCGCGATACACACCAGCTTGATTGGAGGCTGGCAATTTCTGAGCAACTGCTCCAAGTGATTGCACAGTAAAAAGAGATGCTGGCAGTGAGGGCCCTTGGCCCCAATCGCACGTAGCCATTGGTTAACGACCTGATTAACCGCTTGGAAAAAGCCAGCATGTCCCTGATAGGTCCTAGAGGAACAGCGCACTTGCTCAGGAATGAGATCTTGCAAGTCAAAAAGGAAATACAAGTAAAAGTAAATCAGGATGTGCACTAAATCATCGTTCTTATCCAAAAACAAGGGCGAGAGCTTCTGGATGGCCCGGAGTAATTGTGAAAAAGCAGGATCAGCCTCAAAGATGGCTCTGACTTGCTGGATATGCTCTTTGGACCACTTTTGGCTAGCAAAGGAATTACTAGCAGTCAGATAGATTAAAAAAAGGTAATCCAAGTCATCTTTTTGAAATGTCAGGCCGGTCTGCGGCTGGAGGATCTCTTCAATGCTCTTGGCCAGTTTCTCATAGATAAAGATCCGAGTCAATTTGTTAAAAATCGCTGATTCAGGAAGCCGGACGCTTTTATCATGGCGCTTCCATGATAGGGACAAAAGAACATTGTAAAAAATAAACGACTCTGACAATAGATGAGAAGGTCTGAGATGGCTGGCACTATCAAAGAGAAAATGGCGCGTAATGAGCTGGTCTTTTGGGGTTAACTCGTAAATGTCAATTCCAAACTTGGTCTGTAAAAAGGCAATGAGGTAGCGAATCCGATACTCCTCACCGACAATGCTGTTTTTCACAAGCCTTAGGCCGATCTCCTCAATATAGGGTGCTATCGCTTCTCTTAGCCGATAAGCAGAAGCTGTCGAGATAAACTGCTCCTTGGCAAAGTGCGCCAGAGACTTACCGTTTTTGATTGGATTAATGATAAAAAAACGAAGCAACTGCAAGATCCCCGACTGGCGGTACAAGGGGTATAAAAACGTTTCTAAGGCAGCTGGCTCGGTAAGGTCCGCTTGGATATGACCTTTTGTAAGGGTGATGTTTAGCCTGCCGCTATAAAGCAAATCTAACTCTTTACAATATTGCCTTACCTGCAAGGAAGTTAAGCCGACAATCTCTTTGACCTCCTGCAGGGAAATGCTTGGTCTATTAAAAAAGAGCATCACTAGATGGGCTTTATCACGAATGGTTTGTTCAATATAACGATTTTCTAACAAGGGTCTCTCCTTCCTTATAGATAATGTATTACCTTAGTATAGCAGTAAAAATGCAAAAAACAAACAACTTCATCTCTAATAAAGATAAATATTCTGTTAATTTTAATTATTCCAAAAAATTTTCTCACCAATTGATTCAAAAGGAGAAAAAATTGAGAAAAAGATGCTGTTTTGACTATAGCAATCTCAGCATTACTATGCTAAATTGTGATACGTATGCTCATTTCAGCCGATTAATTGTTTTATCAACACCAGAAGGTACCAAAAGGCCTGAAAACCAGCTTGACTCCCATTTTTTATATCCCATGAAGCACAGCAGGATATAAAAGGCAGAGTCTTTTAATTTTACTAAAAGCTAGTAGTAAAATGAGACATTACTACGATTGATGCGTTACATGTTATGGAGAGAGATCATGTTAAAGAAAAACTATCACTACCAAGAAGCCTCGCGCAAAACGCGGGTCAAGATGCACAAGTCTGGTAAGCACTGGGTCCGGACGGTCATCTCAAATATCGGGCTCTTACGTTTTTTCAAGGGTGCTTCACCAACAGACGTTCGCATCCAAGAAGTGGAAACTGAGTTAGCCTCCCACTCACCAGCGATTAGCCTGCTAAAGGGAATAGCCGCAAGTGGCGCCATGCTTGGCGGGGCGCTGGTCATGAGCGACCAGGTCCTGGCCGAAGAGGTCACACAAGAGTCCGTGCAGCCTTTAGCAACAACAGATACCCTGACGATGGAGACAGGGACTGATCAAAGCACACTTGCAGCAAAAACTGCTGAGCCCACCACCCAGGTCAGTAGCGAACTATCTGAGTCAAGCTCGCTAAGTCAGTCCCAATCCCTATCGAGTAGCGAGAGCACCTCGGCCTCCCAGGCCGCCCTGGCCTCAGAAAGCGCAGCAAATGACAAGGCCGTTGCCCGGCCCAGAGCCGTGCGGTCGGTTAGTGAGGAGTCGGGCATGGAGCCGGTGCCGGTGGGAGAAGAAGCCGAAACTGTGGCAAAGCCTGAAGCTTTGGTGACTGAAGGGAAAGATGTAACAGCTCAATTGCAGAATGTTCAGATTACACTTCAAGAGAGAAGTACAACACCTGGAACAGTTAAATTAGATAATTCAGAAAATCTTTTTTTAAATTTTGATTTCTCTATTCTTTCAGTTAAAGAAAATGATTTTTTCACTCTTGAGCTCTCAAAAAATCTTGACACACAGGGTGTTGGAACTAGTACTTACCCCCAACCAATCGTGGATCAAAAAACGCAAAAAACATTAGCAACTGGAATTTATAATCCGGACAGTCATCAAATAACATATACTTGGACAAAACACGCTGCAACTTTATATAAAATCGATGCTAGAGTAACAACACCAGTGTGGCCAGACCAACGGGTTGTATCTCGAACAACCCAAACCAAGGAAATATTTACAGCAAGATTAAATGGTACAGAAGCTTCTATTGAGGAATATGTAGCTTACAATAATCCAGCGGAATATGGGACTCTAAATATTAAATCTAGAATTATGAAAATAGATCATACGAACGATAGAGAAACCTATATCACACAAATTAATCCTAATGGAACTGATATATATTCTCATTATCGGACTTTACAAACAATAATTGGGACAGCCGTCTCATCGCAGGCGAAGATTGATCTATCTCAGGCGATTGTTACAATTTATCAGACAAATCCACATAATTTAACAGATAGCATGGATCAAAATTATAGTCTTCCTAATTTTATTGATGTGACTTCCCAATTCCCACCTCAAAAAAATAGCCATAATATTACAATTGATTGGAAAAACTATTATATCCCTAGAAATGTTTCCTACGTTATTAAGATTGAGACACCAATACAGAGTGGAACATTTTATTCAAGAATTTCTGATCAGTGGAACTACGCTGATTATAAGTATGGCTACACCCAGGTAGATGGAAAATCAGACGCAGATGCTAAGACGAAATCTTTATCCGAAAGCACCTCAGCCTCCCAGTCAGCTTCGACCAGTGCTCGGGTCTCTGAGTCCGCTTCTACTTCAAGCAGCTTGAGCGCGTCTACTAGTGCCAGCCTATCGGCTTCTGAATCCGCTTCTACTTCAAGCAGTCTAAGTGCGTCTACCAGCGCTAGCATGTCTGCTTCTGAGTCGGCATCTACGTCTAGCAGCTTGAGTGCGTCTACTAGCGCTAGCCTATCGGCCTCTGAATCCGCTTCGACATCAAGCAGTTTAAGTGCGTCTACCAGCGTTAGCCTATCAGCTTCCGAATCCGCTTCGACATCAAGCAGTCTAAGTGCGTCTACCAGCGCTAGCACGTCTGCTTCTGAGTCGGCATCTACGTCTAGCAGTTTAAGTGCGTCTACTAGTGCTAGCACGTCCGCTTCCGAATCCACTTCTACTTCAAGTAGTTTGAGCGCTTCAACAAGCGCTAGCCTATCAGCTTCCGAATCGGCTTCAACTTCTAGCAGTTTAAGTGCTTCAACAAGCGCTAGCCTATCGGCTTCTGAATCGGCGTCTACGTCTAGCAGTTTAAGTGCTTCTACTAGCGCTAGCCTATCAGCTTCCGAATCGGCTTCGACATCAAGCAGTTTAAGTGCTTCTACTAGCGCTAGCCTATCAGCTTCCGAATCGGCTTCGACATCAAGCAGTTTAAGTGCGTCTACCAGCGTTAGCCTATCAGCTTCCGAATCCGCTTCGACATCAAGCAGTCTAAGTGCGTCTACCAGCGCTAGCACGTCTGCTTCTGAGTCGGCATCTACGTCTAGCAGTTTAAGTGCGTCTACTAGTGCTAGCACGTCCGCTTCCGAATCCACTTCTACTTCAAGTAGTTTGAGCGCTTCAACAAGCGCTAGCCTATCAGCTTCCGAATCGGCTTCAACTTCTAGCAGTTTAAGTGCTTCAACAAGCGCTAGCCTATCGGCTTCTGAATCGGCGTCTACGTCTAGCAGTTTAAGTGCTTCTACTAGCGCTAGCCTATCAGCTTCCGAATCGGCTTCGACATCAAGCAGTTTAAGTGCTTCTACTAGCGCTAGCCTATCAGCTTCCGAATCGGCTTCGACATCAAGCAGTTTAAGTGCTTCTACTAGCGCTAGCCTATCAGCTTCCGAATCGGCTTCGACATCAAGCAGTTTAAGTGCGTCTACCAGCGTTAGCCTATCAGCTTCCGAATCCGCTTCGACATCAAGCAGTCTAAGTGCGTCTACCAGCGCTAGCACGTCTGCTTCTGAGTCGGCATCTACGTCTAGCAGTTTAAGTGCGTCTACTAGTGCTAGCACGTCCGCTTCCGAATCCACTTCTACTTCAAGTAGTTTGAGCGCTTCAACAAGCGCTAGCCTATCAGCTTCCGAATCGGCTTCAACTTCTAGCAGTTTAAGTGCTTCAACAAGCGCTAGCCTATCGGCTTCTGAATCGGCGTCTACGTCTAGCAGTTTAAGTGCTTCTACTAGCGCTAGCCTATCAGCTTCCGAATCGGCTTCGACATCAAGCAGTTTAAGTGCTTCTACTAGCGCTAGCCTATCAGCTTCCGAATCGGCTTCGACATCAAGCAGTTTAAGTGCTTCTACTAGCGCTAGCACATCTACCTCTGAGTCAGCATCAACGTCAGAGTCAACTTCAACCTCTAGCAGCTTGCCGGCATCTGACAGTCACAAGCCGTCAGGCTCTGAGTCTGCTAATGCCTCGCGCGCTCTGCCTAAGACCGGTGAGCATGAGTCCTTAGCCACTCTAGCCGGTATTGGTGCTCTGCTAAGCGGTAGCCTATTTGGCAAGAAAAGAAAATCGCGTCAGGATAAATAGCTAACGTTTTCTAGAAAATCTGCCTTTTTCTGTTTTTGCGATTACTGATAAGGAAATTCCCACAGATTCCGGTCTTCGTGGGAATTTCTTTATCCCTTCTCCTAGGTACAGTTCAAAGAAGGCGTGGTGGCGGGCGGGCTGATTTTGGGGAAATTTTGCTATAATAAGCAGTAGACGGCCGGTTAGGCCTGAGTGATAGGAAGCGTAGAGGATAAACATGAAACATTCCCTATTAGGTAAAAAAATCGCATGGACCTTTGGTATGGTCTTTATCTATATGCTGGGGCGGGCTATCCCCGTAGGCACGGTACCCTTAGACGCGGCTAGCTTGCAACCGCAGGCTAATAAAGACCTTCTGGCCGCTTTGGCGTCTGTGTCTGGTGGCCACTATGAGATGATGACACTCTTTAGCCTGGGGATTGGCCCTTATATGACCATGCTGATTCTGTGGCGCAGCTTAACCGTCTTTAAGCTGCCAGGCCTTGCCAGCTTGACCAAGAAGGCCAGTTGGTTTTGGCAAAATGCCTTGGCCCTTGGTATTGCAGCCATTCAAGCCTTTGGCTTGACCGCGACCTTGACCTATGTCAGCTTTGCCCCACGGCAGCTGGATAATGCCCTGCTGGGGCGGTTTGCCACCATGGTGGTGCTGGTTGCAGGCAGCATGGTGCTGACTTGGCTGACTCAGGTCAATACCAGATACGGGCTAGGTGGGCCGGTGGTCATTATCTTGGTCAATATGTGTCTCAACCTCTTGCAAAATGGCACCAGCTTTTTGGCAGAAAAGCACAGCAGTCAGCTGATGGCTGGGCTGGCTTTTGCTGGTTTTGCGCTTTTGCTGGTCGGCTTGGCCTGGTGGACGGTGCTGGTCTATCGGGCTGAATACCGCATCCCCTTAAGGCGCGTTGTCATCCATAGTCGTTTTGAAGAAGCGACCTATCTGCCCATTCGCTTGCTGCCAGCAGGCGGCATGCCCTTTATGTACAGCATGACCCTGATGACCCTGCCTGCGCTGATCCTACAAGGGCTGCTTGGGATCTTCCCGACTTCTAGTCTGCTGCAGGATTTGCTGGCAAATAGTAATCTAGACAGCCTGCCTGGTGCGCTGTGTTATCTGGTGATTCTCTATGTTTTGTCCATTGGCTTTGCCTATTTTAACTACGACGCGCAAGAAATAGCCAAAAACTTTCAACGGGGCGGTGACTACATCGAGCAAGTCCGGCCTGGCAAGGCTACTTATCGCTATATTGAGCGAAAGCTTAGTTACTTTGCCCATATCGGGGCGGTGCTTATCACCCTGATGGGTGGGCTGCCAATCTTGCTCAATTTCTTTTTCACCGAGCAGCCCCTTGCCTTTGTCATGATGATCAGTAATGGCTTTATCATTGTCAGTCTGATGATGACGGTGATTGAGCAGATCGAAGCGTTGAGAGTCTGGCAACGGTATGAGCCATTAATCTAAAGGAGCCCCTATGTTTTATTTTATCCCTTCTTGGTATCAGTCTAAGCGCAAGTGGTACCACCGGACAGCTTATTGGTACCAGCTGCGCCAGGAGATGGCCTTTGATGATACTGTCAATCAAGTCAAGCTCTTTTACGATGATCTGACAGAGGTCGCGCTGCTAGTGTTGAACTATCAGCCACAGCTGCGCTATTTCTTGCATCAGCAGGGGCTTTTGGGTCTTGGTTACTGGTCCTTTTTTGACGATATTCAAAATAGCCACGCAAGCAGCACTAAGGCGATTGATTTTAAGGAATTGCACTGGCCAAAGGGTGTGCGCTTTATTTACACAGCGTTTGCTGTAGTGGTTAAGCTGGCTGAAACAGAGCTAGCAACTGTGCATTTCGCCCAAGATGGTAACCTGCACAGCATTATTTATAAAGATCAAGGACAGACTAGTAGAGAGTATGTCTTTGATGATCGGGGGTTTTTATCTAGTCTTTTAGTCTACCAAGAAGGTAAGCCCCATCACCAGGATTACCTGAATCCTCATGGCGTCTGGCAGGTTCGCGAATATTTCAAAGGGAGCCAAAAGGGCTTAGCCATCAATCCCAAGGCCGATCAGCATTTTAAACAGTCACACTACACTTGCTGGGAAGACTTGCTGTGTGAGCGTTTGTCGCTCTTAAAAGCGCACAAACTTAAGGCTGATGATAAGCTAATCATCGCGGCCCATCCGCAGCACAACCACCTGCTGCTCCAGCTCTTCCCCGAACAAAAGAAAGTCCTGTCCTTTTTTGGTAATCGCATTGCTGCTGGGCTGCTGCCACACATGCTTGATAGCCTAGCAAAAGCTCAGCTAATTGTCGTAGACACCCAGGAAAAAGAAGCCCAGCTCAAAGGGCTCATGACGAGGCAACTGAGTCAGGCACGACCAGTGCTTAGGGTGACGCCCTTTGATAGCCGCCTGCGTCTGGGCCACAGTCAAAATTACAAAGAGCTCGAAGTCTATTATTTCATTGACACTATTGATGAGACAGCTTACCAGGCTAGTCTGATGCCCTTGCTAGCGCAGCTGCAAAAGCACAAAGACATGACCCTAAAGATCATTAGTTTTGACTTACAGCGAAATCAAGCAGCCATGCGAGCTGACCTTGAAGAGCTGATTGCCACGCACTTTGACCAGGAGGCTTTCTACCAAAGCCAAGCCATTGGTGAGAACCAACTCGAAGAACAGCTGGTCTTGAGCCGGATTGACTTGCAATGGCTTAGCAGTGAGCATGAGGTTATTGCAGCCCTTGATCGGGCCCGCCTGGTGCTTGACCTGGGAGAGCGACCTGATCTCTACACACAGATTGCCAGCATCTCAGCGGGTATTCCCCAGATTAATCGGGTGGCCACTGACTACGTGACCCATCAAAAGAACGGCTGGATTTTGGAGTCATTAGATGATCTAGATCTTGCTTTTGATTATTACTTTACAGGCTTGGCCAACTGGAACCGCGCCTTGGTGGACACCGTGCAAAAGATGGCCGATTACACCAGCGGGCAATTGCTAGCCCAATGGAAAAGGTATTTATAAGGAGAGAAGCCTATGGCTAAGACGATTCGTATCCTACAGGTGGGCGGCAAGGACAAGTCAGCCGGACTAAGCCTGCCAGAGAAGATGGAGTGGTATCATGTGTCCCTTGAGGAGGATTTAGAGGCCTTTTTACAAGGCCACCTAGCGGCGCTCTTAGCCCAAGAAGCAGCCAAAGATGAGCAAAAACACTTAGTGTCACAGCAACAACAGACCAAAAAAGCAAAGGCTCTACAGGCCAGGCGGCAATTTGATGCCCTGCTCATTATGAGCACACTAGATGAGGCACAGCTTGAGCCCTTGGCCCAATGGGTCGAAGCTCACTGTGTCTTCTATGCGGCCGATCTCTCCCTAGCAGCTAGCCCCAGAGGTTTTCTACGGCGAAAAATGGCCAGGCCCTTGGACCTTTTGACACAAGGCGAGGCCAGTCAGCTGATTACCTTTTTGCATCTTGCCTTGTTTAAAGGCCAATATGGGGACAAGCTCCAGGTAAAAGATATAGATGTCTTTCCTGGTTTTCCAGGCCAGGTTTCCTTTCAAGGCCATGCCAGTCTGACCTTTGAGGGCGATTTTGGAGAAGAGCTGACGCCGCTTTTCACCTTTAAGTATGGCATCAGCATGGACAAAATTGCCACAGAATTATGGTGGGAGTATGTGAGCGATGGTGCGGTGACACTGGCTATCGCTATTGATAGCATTTATGCTGGGGCGATTGATGGCGTAAAGTCCAGTCGCTTGGTCAGTGGTAATGACCTCGAACAGCCGATTTTGCTGTATCCTGATGCTGAGGTCGGTCAGTACAATGTCACCGTGTATGCCAAGGGCCAGGGAAAGCTGCTAGCTGGCCCCTTACATCGCCGCTTGTCACATCTAGGATTAGGTGAGCTGCTAGTCGGCGGTCAGATCCACCGCGATGCAAAGCGGCAGGAAGTCTTGAGCTATTTCCATCCTGGCGACATGAAACCTCCCTTATCAGTCTATTTTTCAGGATTTCGTGCGGCCGAAGGCTTTGAGGGCTTCTACATGATGAAAAAAATCGGCTCGCCTTTCTTGCTCCTATCTGATCCGCGGCTAGAAGGCGGCTCCTTCTACCAGGGTAGCCCGGCCTACCAGGCAGCGATTGTCAAAGCCATCCAAACAGCCCTAGATTATCTCGGCTTTGATCATTCCCAGCTCATCCTCTCAGGGATTTCCATGGGCACTTACGGCGCCCTTTATTATGCTACTATCTTGCAGCCCCACACAGTCATCGTAGGCAAACCCTTTACCAATATTGGTGATGCGGCCATGAACCTGCGGCTGCTGCGGCCCGATGAGTTTGAAGCAAGTGCAGATATGCTGCTAGCCTTGGTTGGTGACAATCACGCAGCTGCTGTTCAAAAAATCAATGCCCGTTTTTGGCAGGCATTTAAGCCAGCGGATTTTTCTAAAACCCAATTTGCCATTGCCTATATGCTCAATGAAGATTATGACCCAAAAGCTTATGAGCGGCTCTTAGACTATGCAGCCGATAAGCAGATTCACCTATTTAGCAAGGGCTACCTAGGACGGCACAACGATAATAGCGATGCCATTACCAAGTGGTTTGTCGACCAATATCAAGCCGTGCTAGCAAATGACTTTGAAAGGAGCAAGCCATGACCAAAACCTTAATCCTTCACCTAAAGCCAGCCGACCCGGCCCGCTGTGACAAGTACCTCTATGGCACGCACCTAGCAACAGAAAAGGGCCAGCTGGTCTTTGATAACCCTTGTATTGCCCCGGGCAAGGCCCTCTTAAGCTGGCATTCCAAGCGCCACTATCAGGCCCATCGGGTCTGTCCCGACTTGCCCCTGCTGATCCCAGGCGACTCCTATGAATTAACCTATCAGGTACAAGTCCTATCAGGAGGTGCCTGCTACCTGCAAGTTAGCTTTAAAAACCAACAAGATGAGCTGCTTGAGGTGTTGACTCTGCGAGACCAGCAAGGACTTTTCACCTGTCCAGTAGATACTGATCACTATGACATCTCCTTGATGAGCGCGGGCTGTCATCAGCTGCGCTTTCAGGAGCTCAAGCTCTATGCCTGTGAGGCACAAAAAGTCTGGCAAGAAGCTCCAAAGGCCAAGTCTTATCAGGAGCAAGATTTACCAGCAGAGCTAGACCTCATCTGCTCCCTTATTCCATTAGCATAGAAGGAAAATCATGACCGCAAAGCTTTCATTAGCCCCATCAACCCTAAAGTTAAAACCAATTAAAGGCATCTTAAAGCGTATTAACCAGCTCGCTCAACAAATGGCTAGCTTGTCTGATAAGGACCTGTGCCTACAAACCAGCCGGCTAAAAGAGCGCCTGGCCCAGGGGGCTAGCTTAGAGGCGATTCTCCCTGAGGCCTTTGCAACTGTGCGCGAAGCGGCCAAGCGGGTCTTAGGGCTCTACCCTTTTGATGTGCAGGTCCTAGGAGCTATTGTGCTACATCAAGGGCGCATTGCTGAGATGAAAACTGGCGAAGGCAAAACCTTAACAGCCACCATGCCCCTCTATCTCAATGCTCTGACAGGCAAGGGAGCGATCTTAGTTACGACTAATGATTACCTCGCTAAACGCGATGCCATGGAAATGGGCCCTCTCTACCACTTTTTGGGCCTTAGCGTTGGCATTGGTGTGGCTAAGGACAAAGACAAGAAGCTAACCGCCAAGCACAAAAGAGCCATCTATCAGTCTGATATTGTCTATACCACCAGCGCCGCGCTGGGCTTTGACTATTTAGCCGAAAATCTCGCCAGCTCTTGGCAGGACAAATTCCTGCGGCCCTTTCATTACATTATTGTGGATGAGGCGGATGCGATTTTATTAGACATTGCTCAGACCCCGCTGATTATCTCTGGCTCGCCGCGTGTCCAGTCTAATCTCTACCAGGTCTGCCAGCAGTTTGTCGATACATTGAGTGACAATAAAGAATATAAACACATCCAAGATAAACAGACCGTCTATCTCTTAGAGGCAGGTATGGACTGGGCAGAGACCTTCTTTGATGTGGCCGACATTTACAGCAAGGATGCTATCGAGCTCAATCGCCATATCAATCTCGCCCTACGGGCCAAGCACCTCTACCAAAAAGGGCGTGATTACGTGGTGCAAGATGACGAAGTTAAGCTCTTAGACAATCGAACAGGGCGGATTTTAGAAGGAACCCGCCTGCAATCAGGCCTTCACCAAGCAATCGAAACTAAAGAAGGCGTCAACAGGACCTGGGACAGTCGAGCCATGGCATCTGTCACCTACCAGAGTTTGTTTAACATGTTTCCAAAGCTCTCTGGTATGACAGGAACCGGCAAGGCAGTCGAAAGCGAATTCCTAGAAACTTACGGTATGGACGTCGTTCTTATCCCAACGCACCGGCCAATGCGGCGCAAGGACCTCCCAGATAAGATCTTTGTCACTCTACCTGAGAAACTCTATGCAACACTGGCTGAGGTAAAAACGCGCCACCACAAAGGACAACCGATTCTTTTGATTTCAGGTACCGTTGAAGTGGCTGAGATTTACTCTAACATGCTCTTACAAGAAGGGATTGCCCACTCGCTATTGACCGCCAACAACCTGGTCAAAGAAGCCCTCGTCATCCAAGAAGCCGGCCAGCGAGGTGCTGTTACCGTAGCAACTTCGCTAGCAGGTCGCGGGACTGACATCAAGCTAGGACCAGGCGTAGCCCAGCTTGGCGGTCTTGCGGTTCTAGGCACAGAGAGAATGGCCAATAGCCGCATTGATTGGCAGCTACGAGGACGTGCCGGCCGCCAGGGCGACCCTGGTATGAGCCAGTTTTTCGTCTCCCTAGAAGACGACCTACTCATCAAGCAAGGCCCCAAGTGGCTGGACACCTATTTTGACAAAAATAACCACACCAAGCGGGCAAATTATGGCCTGCCTTTGGCTGGTAGACGCTTTAGGCGAGCTATCAAGCAGGCCCAGCTAAGAAGCGAAGACCAGGCTGCCAGCATGCGCTATCAAACGGTCCAATTTGACGAGGCGCTACGCATCCAACGTAAGCTCGTCTATGGCTTGCGCGAAGAGTTGATTCATAAGGAGCGAACCGTAGGACAAGAAGTCGCAAAGGTCATCAAGGAAATGGCGCACAGCTTTGCCACCAAGCGAAAAGGCCGAAGCAAAGGAACCTTAAAACGGCATATTTTAGAGAATTACAGCTACCATTTCAAGCACTTCCCTGATGGCTTTAATCCAGCATCTGACCAGGCCGTAGAAGACTTGCTCTGGCACTTGTATACTGAGGAGATGACCAAAAAGCAAAAACTCCTCAAGTCCAAAGCAAGCCAAGAAGAGTTTTTCAGACTTTGTGTCCTAAAAGCCATTGACAGCTCTTGGATCGAAGAAGTCGATCACCTGCAGCAGCTCAAAACAGTGGTGACCAGCCGGGCTTTCGCCCAGCGCAACAGCATGTATGAATATTACCAAGAGGCCTTTCGTTCTTATGAAAAAATGGCTGGCGCTGTCAAAGAAGAGATCGTGCGCCACGTCATGCTCAGCACCATTTTGGTGACAAAAGATGGAGAAAGATCTATTTATTTTGCATAAGCTCAAGGAGAGACATGACCATATATAATATTAATTTAGGGATTGGCTGGGCTAGTTCTGGAGTTGAATACGCTCAAGCCTACCGTGCCACCCTCTTTAGAAAGTTAGGGCTTGCTGCCAAGTTTATCTTTACCGACTTCATTACAGGAGAAAACATCCAGCACCTGACCCAGAACATGGGTTTTAAAGATGATGAAGTCATCTGGCTCTATAGCTTTTTCACCGATATTCCTATTACTGCCACCAGTGTGACACTGGCAGATGTCAAGACCGAGCTCATCTACCCGATCCAGCGAGAAGAGCGCTTGGGTAAGGTCGTTCGCTACTTTAATGATGACATGGATTTCTTTATGACCTGCTATTGTAACGACGAGACCAGCCACTTGGTCCAGCGGGTCGAGTATGTTTCTAGAGGGATTTTGATCCGCAAGGACTATTTCACCTCAACCCGCCTCTTTTCAGAATATTATGCCCCAAAAGATGGAAAAGCTACCGTCTATTTGCGGCGCTTTTTCAACCAAGATGGCAGCGTGGCTTATGAGGAAAACGTTGATGGAGTAGAGAGTATTTTTCGTTTCAAACAAGCCATCTATGATGACAAGTCGCAGCTCCTTAAGGAAATGCTCGCGCGACTGCAATTGAGTAAAAACGACCTGCTTATCTTGGACCGCTCAACTGGTATCGGACAGACCATTTTCCAAGAGCGTGGCCCAGCCAAGCTTGCTGTTGTCATTCATGCTGAGCATTTCAGTCCTCAGAGTGTGACTAAGGATACTATTTTGTGGAATAATTTTTATGAATACCAGTTTACCAATGCTGACAAGGTGGATGCCTTCATCTGTGCGACAGCCGGGCAAAGCCAGCTGCTAGCAGAGCAATTCAAGACCTATCAGGCTTGTGAACCCCGCATTGTCACTATTGCTGTGGGAAGTCTGCCCGCCTGCTCTTACCCCCAAAAAGCGCGCAAGCCCTTTTCTTTGGTCACGGCTTCTCGCCTGGCCCCAGAAAAACATGTGGATTGGCTAATCAAGGCTGTCATCAAAGCCAAGCAGCTACTACCAGAACTCAGCTTGGATATTTACGGGACAGGTGGCGAAGAGGCCAAGTTAAGGGAGTTGATTCAAAAACATCAGGCGCAAGATTACATCCGCTTGCTCGGGCACAAGCAAATGGCAGAGCGCTATCAAGCCTATGAAGTTTACCTGGCTGGCTCAACCAGTGAAGGCTTTGGCTTAACCTTAATGGAAGCTGTCGGATCTGGCTTAGCCTTAATTGGTCTGGATGTGCGCTACGGCAACCAGACCTTCATCAAAGACGGCCAAAACGGCTATTTGATTCCACGAAAGGAGCCTGATGATAGTAAGGTCATGGTTGAGGCCTTTGCCAAAAAAATCCTTGACCTCTACACCAAGGCCGATTTAGCTGCTTTTAGCCAGAAATCTTATCAGATCGCTTCTTCTTTCTTAGAAGCAGCTGTCATGCAAGACTGGCACGATTTTTTAAAGGAGGTGGTGGGCAATGATTAGACTCTACGACTGGCCCAGTCAAGAAACCTTTGATTTGGATTACTCTCTCAACCAAGCTGGTTTTTCGGGACCTTCTGTCGTGATTAACGACCATGGCTTTTTGCCGCAAAACATGGAATCGCCCTATGGCTATTTTTGTGGTATGCTCGGTCAAAAAGGCCGACCCCTCTATTTTAACCAAGTGCCCGTACCAGAATTCTGGCAGATCGCAGGCAACAATCTTCAAGCTGAGGTCCTAGATGGGGAGGTCAAACGAGCTAGTATTTTCTACATGGAGCCCAAACAAGAACGCCGGGTCAAAAATGTTGATTGGTTGGACCGCAAGGGCAAGGTCCGTTTTACCGATCATTTCAACCAATGGGGCTTACGATTTGCTCAAACGGCTTTTGATGCGAGCCAAACAGTCACTCTTAAAACCTATTACAATGCTGCTGGTCAAGAAATCATTGTGGAGAATTTTAAAACTGGTGATATTATCCTAAATTGGCAAAACAGCCAGTATTTCTTTAAAAATCGGGTAGAATTTCTCGCCTTTTACTTCCAAGAAAGGCAATTTGACACCGATGCTATCTGGTATAATTCACTGTCAACTCCCTTTTTTGTCAGCCGTTATTTAGCCAACCGCACAGCCCAAAAGGACATTCTCTTTTGGCAAGAAGAGATCACAGATGAGATTCCAGGCAATATGCGCCTCATCTTTGAGCAGCCAAATGAAAACACTCAGCAAGTCATCGTCCAAAAATACCGGACCTACCAAAGACTTTTAGACCTCTTGCCCTTGCAGCATCATGACAAAGTTCATTATCTGGGCTATATTTATCCAATTTCTAAGAGCGCTAAAGATCGCCACAAAGCCTTTATCCTGACCAATTCCGACCAGATTGAAGGCCTGCAAACACTGGTAGAGCAATTGCCACAACTGGATTTTCATATTGCGGCTTACACGGAAATGTCACCACGCTTGCTGGCCTTTGAAGACCAGGCCAATGTTTCTTTATATCCCAACAGCACAAGAAAGCTTGTTTTGGAAAAATTCAAAGATTGTGGCCTCTACCTGGACATCAATCATTACAACGAAGTTGATCATAGCATTCGCCAAGCCTTCGAAGAAGGGGCTTTGATCTTGGCTTTTGCCAACACTGTGCACCAGCCAGACCTCCTGGCGCCTCAGCATATCTTTGAGCAACCAGACCAGATGGTTTCGTGCTTGCAAGAGCTGCTGGCTGAGCCAGCATCCTTCCAGAAAATGCTGACCAACCAACAAGAAGAGGCCGAGGTGACTGATAGCCAGGCCTACCAAGAACTCTTAGCCACCCAAGATGACAGGCCCTTTGCCAATGTTCTTGGCATCCTTGAGACCTGCCAATTAATCAGGGAGAAGCAGCTTTCTGTAGTGCGCTTTGGCGACGGGGAGATTGACATCATGGCCGGACACAGTATCCCTTATCAAGCCTATCACGAGGACTTGGCTAAGCGTTTAAAGGCCATCATCACAAGGCCTAGCAATGACCACCTCTTAGTCTGTCTGCCGGATGTTTTTAGAGATTTACAGCGCTATACTCCCTCAGCTAGGCACTTTTGGGAGACGCATCTACAGCACTACAAAACGCTCTATCAAGGTCTTATCCAGTCAGATTGGTATGGCACAACCTTTTTATCCAGGCCTTATATTGATTTACAGGATAAAAAAGCAAGTCCTCTGTATTTTGCCGCATTAAAACAGCTCTGGCAGGATCAGCAGCTCCTGATTGTCGAGGGAGTCACCTCACGCTCAGGTGTTGGCAACGACTTATTTGCCAAAGCAAAAGCAATTAAAAGGATTATTTGCCCCTCACACCATGCCTATAGCCGGTATGAGGACATTAAAAAGGCTGTGCAACAACACGCTAAAGACCACCTGATCCTTTTGATGCTGGGCCCAACTGCCAAGGTCTTGGCCGCTGATTTGTCAGAACAAGGCTTTCAGGCCATTGACATTGGCCATATCGACTCAGAGTACGAGTGGTTTCAGCTAGGGGTCGATCACAAGGTCAAGCTAGGTCACAAGCACACAGCTGAATTTAACTATGATGAGGGAATTATTTTGGCAAAAGACCAGGCCTATCAATCACAAATCGTGACCGTCATTGATTAAGAAAAAGGTGAGTAGAAACAGATGAAAGTTCATATTACAAATTTGCACGGCATGGCCGCACAAAGCACCGCACAAATGGCTCAAAATAAGGTCGCCAAAATTGCGCGTGACCTTGGCTTTTATGAAATTGGTGTGTATTTTTTCGATACCAAGGCCGATTCCCCTTCTGAATTAGCTAGACGCATGGATGGCATGATTGCTAGTGTCAGCCAAGGCGATGTCTTGATTGCACAATTTCCCACTTGGAATTCCGTCGAATATGATGATGCCCTCATGACCCGCTTAAGCTTTTATGGCAACAAGGTCATTATCTTCGTGCACGATATTATTCCTTTGATGTTTGCCTCCAATCGCTACTTACTGCCAAAAGTCATCGCTACCTTAAATCGCGCAGCCCTGCTCATCCTACCATCCCAGGCCATGTATGACCTTTTAGTAACAGAGGGCTTAACCGTTCAACATTACTTGATTCAAGAACTGTGGGATTATGAAACAGACATCCCTGTTCAACCTGCCACCTATCAAAAGCTGATTCATTTTCCTGGTAATCCCAGCCGCTTTCCCTTTCTCCTCGATTGGCATGATGAGGTGAAACTGCAGCTTTATTCTAACGAGGTCATCTCTGAAAATGCTAGCTTGAAGCGATTTGACTGGCGACCAACGCAGCAGCTAATCATGGAAATGGCTCAAGGTGGTTTTGGGCTGATCTGGCACCGCGATGACGACTTAGAATACATGAGCCTTTATTGTCCCTACAAATTAGCCATCTTTATCGCAGCAGGTATCCCTGTCATCGCACGGCGCGGGATTGCCAATCAAGCTGAGTTAGAGAAAAAAGGCGTGATTATCGTCGTTGATACCTTAGAAGAGGCAGCAGATACCATCAAGCACATGAGCCCTGAAGTTTACAATAGCTACTGCCAAAATGTCAAAAAAGTAGCCAAGGTCACGCGCCATGGCTGGATAACACGGCAGCTATTGACCAAGGCCGTCTACACTGTCATTAATGAATAAGGAGGCCTGTCAGCCATGACCAAAAAAAATAAACTGCTAGAAGCAGACATCGCACATAAAATCAAAAAAGCCCGGCAAACAAGGCCAAAAGAAGACAAAGAAAAGAAATCCCTTTTCAACTTACTCATAGTGCTTTTAGTGACCATTGCCGTCCTCATCTCACTATGGGTCTCCCTCGGGGGCTAAAGACTTCTCTTTTATCCAGAAAAACATATAAGGAACGTAAAAATGCCAAAAAAAGCAGTTGTATTTTGTGGAGATTTTAATTCACATCTATGGCTAGAAACTGCCATAAAATCTGTTACCAGACATAATTCTCATATTCGTTTTTATATCATTAATGAAGATTTCCCCCAAGAATGGTTTGCTTATCTAAGAGAATACTTGGATCACTGCCACTGTGACATACAAGATATTAAGATCCCTCAGGAGTATGTCCAGGAATTAGCCTTGTTTGAGGGGACCATGCCCTATCAATCCTTCTTTAGGTTCCTCATTCCCTTATTTATTCCCGATGAAAAGGTTCTGTACTTGGATACTGATGTCCTTGTAACCCAGGATCTGGCACCGCTTTTTGAGATTGATTTGCAGGACAAACCCCTAGGTGCCATTAGGGAACCAGAAGGCACCGGGGCTTACCTTGGCCTTAAAGATTATTTTAATGCCGGTGTATTATTAATTAATAACAAAGCCTGGCAAGAGCAAAAGATCTATGAGCGCCTCGTCCAGACGGCTCATGAAAAACTGTCTGAGGTCCTCTATGCGGATCAGAGTATTTTAAATCTGACTTTTCAAAAGCAATGGCTACCGCTATCAAATACGTATAATTACTTAGTTGGCCTAGAGTTAAACTGGGCCTTAGATAAGCGACCTGATTTGATCGCATTTCGGGATAGCTACCCTGCTATTGCCCATTTTGCTGGCCCAAACAAACCCTGGAAAACCAAGCTCTATTCCCGCTTTCGGGACCTTTGGTGGCGCTATCATGATTTAAACTGGATTGACATTGTTCGAAATGTAAGCTTAGCGCCGCGGCAAACACACGATATTCTCTTATTAGTTTCTAGTGATCAGCTGCTTTATATCGAAGAGATCCTCCAGCAAAATAAAGAGGTCACCTTTCACATTGCCGCCCACACACTGATGTCACCCAAGCTCAAAAACCTCATTGCTCACAGCAACTGTAAGGTCTATGAAAGCATTTCAGATTACGCCCTTGAGGAGATTTTAGACAAGTGTCAAGCACTCTTAGAAATCTCACCCTTTGCCAATGTCAATCACATCCTAGAAAGAGGCCTGACCCTCAATAAAACCATCATCTCCTGGGAAGACTGCTGGATGCAGCCGCACGAGCAGGTCTTCTCATTAAAAGCAGGGGATCTAAAAGCGATGAAGGCAGCTATCAATCAAGCCTTAGCCCTGCCGCTTCCTTAAAAAGCGTAAGGTTTTGTGCCTGATCAAGCATAAAACAACAAGCAAAACCAAGGGTGGCACAAAGCCTGTGATGAGACAAAAGCACCAAGCGACGCGACACTTGGTGGAAGAATTGCAAAAAGGTTACCAGTCACTTCGGACAGAAAAAGGGGAGTATTTCAGCGGAAAACTTTTTAAAGGAGTTAGAAAAGGACTCTGATTGAGTACGCTGTAGGCTTACCCATACAAGCTAGAAGAGAGGCAAAAAAGCCGTTTTTTACAAAAGGGCACTGGGTGCGAGAGAAAATAATGCAGACTTGATAGTAGAAATAAATAAAGATATACTGTATTTATAAAAAATACATCAAGATGACCATGATGTCTGTACCTGTTGCCATAAGATTTGATAATGATTTAAATGCTCTCCTGACTAGAGTAGTCAAAGAACAACATACTACTAAAACTGATTTTATTAGACAAGCAGTAGTTGAAAAATTAGAAGATCTGTATGATATTGAAATGGCAGATAAAGCTTATCAAAAATGACTTGATTCTGATAAGAAAACGTATAGTCATGAAGAGATGATGAAACGTTATGGCTAAGTATACCGTTAATTATGCAGAAAGCTTTTTTGAGGACATGGAAAAAGCTAGATAAAGAAACACAAAAACCAATCGCTAAATGGATTGATAAGCATTTAGTAGGTGTTGATTTTCCGCGTTCGCCAGGAAAATACCTTACTGGAAAATTTTCAGGATATGTTCGGTTTAGAGTAGCTCATTATCGTATTATTGCCAAAATTGATGACGGTAACTTCGTCATTACTAATCTTCATGTAGGTCATCATTCAGATATTTACAGGAAGAAACAATAGCTAAAAATTATGAGCAAAAAATAAATCGCCCTTTCTAGCAGGTGCTCAAGTGTGCACACTTTGACCACTTTTTGAATTTTTGCTGCTTAAGACGGTATGATTATTACGGAGAACCAACTAAAAAAGACGTGCTCCCAGCACGACCCCGACAAAAACAAAATACGAATCGCCTTTTGAATTGGCTTCACAGTTGCCAAATTCAGCCGAGTCACAATAGAAAAAGTAAAAAAGACAAACTGGCTCATCCTCCAGTTTGTCTTCAATCTGAGGGCCTTTCTAAGGTCCTTTTTTAGGGTGGAAAATTGGGTGCGATTTTTCGATAGAAAACTCTAATATCTAAAGAGTACCAGGACTGAGCTGCACCCCAATTGTTAGATTTTTAGTCTAACTCTTTGTGAAGTAGGACACAAAAACCAGTGATTTGATTTATTTTTCATGAAGCAAGCGGCCAGCCATTTCATCCCGTAAGCTACTTCAAAAGCTTCTAAATTCAGACTTTCTTATCCAGAATAACCTTGTCTAAAGCGTTTCAAAATATCTTTTGGCGGACTTTTACGGTTTACCTGCAAGACGTGCTCCCTTGTATGGGTGCCTTTTGTTAAGGCATCTTGGAGAGTTGTTTTCTGAAAAGGTGTTAGACTAGGGTTTTGCAACAACTGCTCCACATCAGCAGCGCTTAGTTTCGTTTCCTCATCTTGAATAACCTTATACAAGTAACAAAACCATAAATCGCCGTCTCTTCTAGCCTGCTTGCTCTCCCCGTGTAATCATACCATCTTGTCATTAGTCATCCCCCTTAGTTTTTCTAGGGTTATAGCGCATCATCATCCAGAAGCTTTTTGCCACAGCAAAGGCTTTTAACCCTGCCATCTGCTTGGCCATATCATACTAATACAGCTTACCAACCCTATTATAATCCAGCCAGTCGCCTGTGTAAAATTGCACTGACTCACACATGCCTTTAACGCTTTGACATTTAACCAGCCACCTTTGCATTGTTTACTTTCTTAGATTTTATGGCAATCGATGAAATTCCAAAACCGATTTCAGCAAATCGCGGCAGCTCGTGTTTACAACTTCGTCAAAATCCCAAAACAGGCTCTGTCAATTCCAGAGAGGTCATAGTGAGTAAAAGTCTGCAACGAAAAACCGACAGAACCCAAAGCAAAACCTTAGAGTCTATAGATAAGTAACAAGTAACTCTTTACTGATATATAATCACTTCTGTTCCCTTTGCCAGTAAGGGTAAGCTTCCACCTGCCACATATAAAGTCCCTGGTAATAGCGAAGCAGGAACTTGATCAAAGCAGACACTGATATGCCCTAAGTCTGTTAAATTTTGTTCCACTAAACTGCCAACTGCCTTGACCTTATAAACAAAGCTGTCAATAGCTAAAGTGTCACCTACCTCTATCTTTGCTTTCAATTGCTGGTTGTCAATCATAAAGCAATAATCTGATAAATCTAGCGGAGCCCCCTCGCCAAACAGAATCAGCATATTAGCATCCGTAATCATTGTCTGAGCTTTTGGACCCACTTCCTTAACTTTCGTATAAAATTTTTCCACAGTTTTTTCCTTCTTGTTTCATAAATTATGCTAATACATTCCTATACTAGCAAGCCATGCTATAACTACCCGCGGTACTCCATTCAAAAAACGCGAATACAAAACAGAGGGAACTCCGACCTCAACTGTTTGCGAGTCAGCCTCTGCTAAGCCTAGTGCTACTGGGATAAAATCACAGCCGTTTTGGGTATTAATTGCAAACAAGGCCGGCAAAGCCATTTGTGGCGGGATATGACCTTTACCTATCTCTACCCCAATGAGAGTCCCAATAATCTGAGAGATAACTGCACCTGGTCCCAAGAGCGGAGATAAGAAGGGCAAGGAACAGATAAAGCCAATTAGTATCAGCCCCCAGATATTTCCAGCCAAAGGCACCATCAATCTAGCCAGCCATTGACCGACTCCAGACCCCTGGATAAAACCAATCAGTAAAGATACAAAAGCCATAAAGGGCAAGATAGTGTTAATTAAAGTCTGAATAGCTTCTCGAGCAGCTTGATTAAAGGTTGCAACAATTTTACCCGCTCCCATCCCAATTTTTGCGACAAAGCTAGTTTCTGCCTTTTGTTCCGTTATTTTTTTACGTGTATCATAAGTCAAGCTACCACTGTTTGCTGTTGGATTTTCTACTAAAACACCACTATCTGCCGTAGATGTAATTTGGTTTAGCCCAACTGCTGATACATAGATAGATTCATTAATATATTGGGCCAACGGACCACTCTTGCCAGTAGCAACAATATTAATCGTAGGAATTCCCTTCTTTGGATAGATTCCACAGCGCAAGGTCCCACCACAGTCAACAATAGCTAAGGCTATCTCCTCATCAGGGATAGATGTTTTAAAACCATTTACTGCCTCCATACCGGTCAATGCAACTATTTTATCAACGATTTCTGGCTTATCCCCACCACCTGTAATATAAATAAATTTATGCTTAGCTTCAGTCGGGGTAATCACCAGCGGACCACCGTAACCACCACTACCTTTGACAACTTTTATACTTTGATATGTCATGTGCAAACCTCATTTCTCTAATTCAATCGTCTTACTAAGTGTGACACCTTGTTGTTTAGAAACATAAGCAGTCGTAAAATCGGTGACCCAGCCACTTACAAAATTCATAAGTAAACCAACCAATAAATACCGGATAGCAAGTTCAATCTGACTTAAACCCAATGTTTTAATACCGGAAGCAATCCCCAGCCAGACAAATAATTCGCCAGGATTTATATGTGGAAAAACACCATTCGATGTATGACAAAATTGCATTTGTGAAGCCACATAGCTAGGCTTATAGTACTCCGGCATAAATCGTCCCATACTAATAGCCATTGGATTCCCCAACATAAAGGCTGATATAAAAGGCAAAATCATATAACGGCTGATTGGATTTCGAGCAGATACCTCTGCCAATTTATTTACTTTTTCCTCACCAAGAATTCCAATTAATGCATTCATTGCTACTAACAACATTAGTACTACAGGTACAATCCCTGTCATCCAACTAACAAACGTTTCACCACCTAATTGAAAAAGTTTCATGAATCCTTCTGCAAATTTTGTAATATAATCCATCATGCACTCCTTTTATTTTTTTAATTGTAATTTTAATTTTGTTAAGACATGTTTCCATTGTAGGCGGATATCAAAAGCTGATGCGACTTTTTCACTTCTTGGTAGTTGACTTGCTTCTGATCTTAAATATAGCTCTCGGGCATCCTCAATTGCAATCTGCAAGAGCTTATTTTCTTGGCGAACAAGTGGATTATACTGATCAAAATAATGAATATCCTCTCCCTCATATTGATTCAATTCCTTAAATTTTGCCCACACCGTTACACCTTGCATTTTCCTAGCTTGAAGCACCCTGCCATTAGGGTCTACAGCAAACATAACAATCGTTCCTGAACGAATTTTTCCTGCTCTTTTACCAATCACCACTTTCCCTCGTTTTCGTAACCCTGAGTAAGTTTCATTAAAGTGCTTTAATTGTCGAAAACTTAGAATTATTTGAAAAATATAGGCAAGTATCAGGATTAGTCCAAATATCACGATATGATTCATCAAAAAACCTCTTTTTCTTTAACAAAGTCATAAAAATCCCCTTCGCTGGAAATTTGTCGTAACTCCTCTTTGATAGCATCGTTGCTTGCTATTTTAAAAATATCGTCATAAAGTTCAATTAATTCTGACTCTATTTTAGGGGTTACTGTTTTGGGGATTGCTACCATAAAGATAAATTCAATGCTCTTATTGTTACTAACGTAAGCATGGTTTAAAAGGCCAAGCATAAGAACAATTTTTTCCTCCTTGTTATTGATGGTATGAGGAAAAGCAATTCCATTTTCAAACAAGGTAGACTGAATTGACTCTCTATCTAGTAACCTTTGATAAAAGTTGTCGTCTACCAGTTCCTCCATCACCAAATTATCTGTCATCTGCTGTAAGTACTCTGCATAAGAATGTTTGCAAGATAGCCTCAGAAACTTTAATACCGTGCTTTCCAAATGCTTTTTATGAAAAGTGGTCACTCTTTGCCATTCATTTTGGAGCCATTGATCATCAAATAAATTTGTAATCTGAACAATAGGAGATTGTAAGTGTTCAAATTTCAATGGAATGGTGGTGAATATTGCAAAGTAATTATCTTGCTCCGAAGTAAATGACTCTTCTGAAAATTGTGATATTTCGATTTCCTGCCCCAGTACCTGATTCAGTCTTTTGCAAATGATATTTGCAGTTCCCCTACCTGTCGTACACACTACTGCTATTTTCTTTTCGGTGGACCTATTAGAAAAACTAGGATTCCTCAATACCATTTCAAAATATAAGGCAAGATAACTCCGTTCAGAGAGTAAGAGTGGCTGACCAAATTCTTCTTCAAGCACTTCTGCTGCCACATTTGCCATCTCAAAGGCCAAAGGATACTTATCTTTGATTTCTCCTTGAAATATATCACCAAGGGGAACATGAAAGATAAGCCTATTAATCAGGTATTTTAGATGATTTTGAATATCACCATATAATAATTCCTCATCAAAAGTAACGAGCAATTTTGCTTTAATGTGCTTAACCAGCTTTAAATAAATGTGGTATAAATTGTCATTATCATCATTTTTATCTCCTAATCCATCAATATACTGGATTGTCAAGGGAAAATTCAAAAATGCTTGCTCATATTGACTAAGTGTTAACTTATAATTAATCTCCATATAGACTATTAACTCAGTCATTAAGGCATTTGAGGTAAACTCATTGGTAGAAAACGTCATAGGGCTAGAAATGAGATGCCCTGACGCCACTCTCTCGATAGTCAGAGAGAGTGATTTGGTCATTAATTCTTGTATTTTTCTAGGAAGGTGATATTTTTGATATAAATCAGATAAAAAAGCAATCGTTTCAGCGTTTATATGGTGTAGTTCGAAATAACTAAAAACATGATGAATATACATCAATCTTAGATTTAATTCAGAGCCTTCAACTTTAATACCATTATTTGGTTTACCGACAATAAAGCTGGAAAATTGATGAGCAATCTTTTTGACAGTTTTTAAATCTTTAATGACCGTTCCTCGACTTACCGCAATATCATCTGCCAAGTCGTCAATACTAATATAATTGTCGCTTTCGATGAGACGCTTAATAATATAGGCTACTCTTTTACTAGCTGAATTGAAATCACTTTTTCGTCTTAAGCTGCCTTGCAATATTGTTTCTAATCTTGAATAATCATATACATGTAAATGATAGTTACTATGATTTAGTATAATCTCTGCATCACCATCTAACATGTCATTTAATTGGGCAATTGTTTTCACAAGTGTTTGTTGACTGATTCCTAGCTCTTGTCGTAAATGTTCAATTTCCACTTCATGTGCACTTACTAACAATTCTAATATCTGATACCAACGATTAACTAAAGTCACCCTTATATTCCTTTTTCTTTACGAATCACCCTCGAGTTTTTCCACCAGCAATATTGGTAGTCACTCCCGTAATATAACTTGAACGATCAGAAAGATAAAATGCAACTAAATCAGCCACTTCTTTTAATTTACCACTTCTTCCAAGCGGTGTCGTACTGGTAGAAGCATAGCCTGCTCTTATTTCGTCAACAGTTTTACCTCTAGTATATCCTAATGCTTCTTCGTATGCCAAAGTTCTTAATCCTGTTGCCTCCATAATGCCCGGAGCAACACCTACAACACGAACCCCATACTTACCTAATTCTTTTGCCCAAGAACGCGTGTAGCTATAAACAGCAGCTTTTGTTGCAGCATAGGCACTTTGACCTTCTGACCCTTCTAAACCTGCTTCAGAAGCCATATTAATAATCACACCTGATTGTTTTGCAACCAGAATTCTTCCGACTGCTTGACTAACTAAAAACATTCCCTTTTGGTTGATCATCATAATCTTTTCAAAATTTGCATCATCTAATTCAAATTGCCCATGGGGGTGTTTAGCATCTACTAACAAACGGGGGATATTAATTCCAGCATTATTAACAACGGCATCAATCGTACCGAAAGTTTCTACCGCTGCTTGCACACCATTTTCCACTGCTTCACGATTAGTAATATCAACATTTAGGTAAAGGTAATTATCATTCTTTAAATCATTATGCTTAACATCAAAGTTTATAACATTTACTTCTAGATGTAACAATTCCTCTACAATTGCTTTTCCTATTCCTGATGATCCCCCCGTTATCAGTACCGTTTTACCTTTAATATTTAACCAGTCAGTCATATGTGCCTCCTTAATTTTTGATAGTTTTATTTTAAAACGCTTTCATTTTTTTATTAATACAGATATTTTTTTGAAAGGAAAAAAAGTTCTGTATTAATGCAACACTTCTTTTGTTAGCTGGAGCAAACACTATCAAAACTATTTTAGTCTGACAACAATACCACTTACAAACATATTTAGCTGCCCCCTAGCACTCAAAAGCTGACCTTAGTAAACTGCGGTATCTAACTTTTGCACTTGACAAGCCAAGCGGCCAAGCGGGCTACTGAACTTAGCACACAGACCCAAAAACCCTTAGGTCGTCAAAGGACCTAAGGGTTTTCTTGCTGTTATGACTAACTAAGCTAACTGACAGCTTAGAGGCGGGCATTTAGTTCAGCGCCAAGCTCTTCAAAGCCTGGTTTGCCTAGCAAGGCAAACATGTTTTTCTTGTAAGCTTCAACACCTGGTTGATCAAATGGATTAACCGCATTGAGGTAGCCAGACAAACCAATTGCTAATTCAAAGAAGTAGATGGTGTACCCAAGTGTGAACTCGTCTTGTTCTGGCAGGGTGATAAAGGTATTTGGCACGCCACCATCTGTGTGGGCCAAAAGCACACCATCAGTGGCTTTTTTGTTGACAAAGTCAACATCCTTACCTTGGAGGTAACCAAGGCCATCTAGATCCTCAGCCATCTCTGGAATAATGACGTTTTTACGTGGTTTGTCCACGCGCACCACCGTCTCAAAAATGTTGCGGTAGCCTTCTTGGATAAATTGGCCCAAAGAGTGCAGGTCAGTTGAGAAGTTAGCTGACGTCGGATAGATACCTTTTTGGTCTTTTCCTTCTGATTCACCTGCCAATTGTTTCCACCACTCACCAAAGTATTGAAGGGATGGTTCGTAGTTAGCAAGGATCTCAGTCACATAACCTTTACGGTATAAGATATTGCGGACCACAGCGTACTGGTAAGCAATATTATCAGCGATTTTGTCTGATGATAATTGCTCGCGCGCCGCATTAGCACCTGCCATTAGCTGGTTAAGGTCAGCACCAGATGCAGCAATCGGCAGCAAGCCTACAGCTGTAAGGACCGAGAAACGTCCTCCAACATTATCAGGCACAACGAAGGTTTCCCAGCCATTAGCATCCGCTTCGACTTTGACGGCACCTTTCACACGGTCTGTCGTTGCGTAAATCCGATTATTGGCTTCTTCTTGACCGTATTTTTGCACCAAGAGCTCTTTAAAGACACGAAAGGCAATCGCTGGCTCTGTAGTTGTTCCAGATTTTGAAATCACGTTCACTGAGAACTCTTTATCTTGCACATATTCCACAAGATCAGCAAGGTAGGTTGATGAAATCGAATTACCAGCATAGAGGATTTGTGGCGCCTTGCGCACACCAGCCGCTTGCAAATTAGCAAAATGATTGTTTAAAAAGTCAATAGCTGCTTTAGCACCTAGGTAAGACCCACCAATACCAATAACCACAAGCACCTCACTGTCAGATTGGATTTTCTTGGCAGCTGCTTGAATGCGTGCAAATTCGTCCTTGTCATAGTTTTCAGGAAGGTCTAACCAGCCCAAAAAATCAGCCCCTGCCCCTGTACCTTGACGCAACATCTGGTCGGCTGCCGTCACTTGTGCTTGCATGTAGTCCAATTCGTGTGTGGCAACAAATCGGCCCAAAACTTTGGAATAATCAAATTGAATGTGTGACATAATATACCTCTTTATCTTTTTTGCGTTCCTTATTATAGTAACTCTTTAGGGACCTTTTTTCAAGTTTTGAATAGGCTTTCACAAAATGCTTGCCAAATTTTCAAGCATTTTCAAAAAGTCAGCCCTGCTGACTGGCTAGCTATGATATAATGATGTCATACGATACTTTTTTATTATTTAGGTCATAACATGAAACAAAAACTATCAATCCTTCTTCTCCTGCCCTTGCTCATGTTTGGGATGATTGCTTGTCAGCAAAAGGACAGCCGACAGATGAGCAAAGCCAACCCGCTGGCTCTACAAGGCAAAGCCAGACAAACCACCCTCAAAGAAGTTGAGCACCATTACTACTATCAACAGCTCAGCCATTACCAAAAGGAAAATTACCTTATCTTACGCCAAAAGGCGCGCCATTATCACGACACCATCCACCTTGCGCCTGATAGCCACCAGGGGCTCCTAAAGACGCTCGATGCCTTTATCATGGACAATCCTGACTTATATTGGCTGACAGGCTCTAGCTACCAACTTGAGGAAAACAAGGATGAGGCCTTTATATCCTTTAAGGTTCCCAAAGAGGCCAAAGCCAACTACCAAACCCTGCAACAGCTAGGCGATCAGATCGTTGCCTTGGCACCCCAGCAAGACGACTACCAAAAAGTGGCTTATTTTTACAACTATATCATTGATCATACAGAGTATAATAGCAAAGCTTTAGAGCAAGAGCAGGCGGGTAACCCAGCATTAGTGGCAGCCAATCAGGACATTAAGAGTGTCCTCATGGATCATTTATCCGTCTGCAATGGCTATGCGCAGACCTTTCAATTCCTCTGCCAAAAGGCAGGCCTAGATGCCATCTATGTCCGCGGCCGCGTCCAGTCCAGCAGAAACAAACAAGACATTAACCATGCATGGAACCTGGTTAAGATCAACCATACCTACTACGCCGTTGATACCACCTGGGGCGATCCCACTTTTAGCCAAACCGTTTCTGGCCAAGCAAAACTCCAAGTCCCTAACAAGGGACAATTCCTCTGCCTACCAGATAAACTCATGGAACAAACCCACCAAGCCAACCTCAAACTGGCCATTAAACCCAATCAAACAAAAAAAGACAGCAAAGAAGATGGCGACGTGTGGACCCTGCCCAAATGCCCAGACGACTCCCTACTCTTTGCAAAACAGCATCATTTTTACCTAGAACACTTCGAACAAAGCCAAGCCCTCACCCTATTAAAGCAACAGTTAGCCAAAGGCGAAGCAACGCCAAGCATCCAGGTAGCAAACCCAGATGACTATCATCGCTTAGAACGCTCCTTGACCCACAATGCTACCAGCTACCACGAGCTCTTTCAAGCCTATTGGCCTAACTACCATGGCTTTACCTACCTCTCCTCACCAGAAACCAACAGCATGACCTTTTTTAACCACTGATGGCCCTGTAGAAAAATAAAAGCAGTCACAAAGACCAGGTAGCAAGAAAGCTTAGCAAGGCTGATGTTGTGTAAAGCAGAGCTTGACACCACACCCCACGATATGAACAAGACTTACTACACTTACCCAGCAGCTCCCAACGACTGCTGGGTTTTTGGTGCTCTTGCCTATCAAAAACACAAAAATCTGCCAACACAGACTGAACTTCTTAGCTATATAAAAAATGCGTAACAGCATCTTAACTGTTACGCAATAATAAATTGTTGAAGTCACCACAGAGCAGTTGATTTTGGCAAAATAATTCGGTAAACTATTTAAAATATCCATAAATTTAAAAAAGTTGGTGACAATATGGAATACAAACCGCTAAAAATCACGAAATATAGCAATGAAAGCGACTACGAAAGTGAGTACAGTAAAAGAATTAACAGTTTTGGAATTATAAAAACTAAAATGTATCCTACTCTCATGAAGCGAGGGGTAAACAAAGGCAGAGATTTCCCTCTTTTTGTAGTTCCATTGTTAGAACTTCAAATAATAACGCAACAAATACAAGAAAAATCAATAATAATAAAAGAACTAGCCGATCAATTACCCGAGGTTGCAAAACATCAGTTTTACAAAGAGCAATTATATAAAGCTATCATAAATACAAATGAGATTGAGGGAGTCAAAACGACTAGAAGAGAAGTCTCTGAGGCATATAATGCAGTGCTTAACAGAAGTCAAAATGAAAAAATTAGACTTCTCTCAACAGTAAGGATGTATCATGATATACTCCTAAATAATGTTTTAAAAATAGATAGTATAGAGACCATAAGAAGTATTTATGATGAGTTAACAAAGGGAGAGATTGAAAAGGGCAACGAACTTGACGGTGACTATTTCAGAAATGATTATGTTACTATTTTAGACCAAAACTCTGGAAAGTTAGAACACCTCCCACCCGTTAAGGAAACAACTATTATGTTAATGTTAACCAGTTGGCTAACGTTTATTAATGACAAAACCATTCCATTTTTAATAAAAGCAAGTTTAGCCCACTTTTTCTTTGAAAATGTTCATCCGTTTTATGGTGGAAATGGAAGAACAGGACGCTATATTTTATCTAGGTATTTGTCTAGAAAATTGGATATTTACTCTGGACTTGTCATTTCTCAAAAAATTAATGAAAATAAGAAAAAATACTATGATGCTTTCAAAATAACGGGTGATTATGATAATAGAGCTGAAGGAACTTTCTTCGTTCTTTATTTATTGGAATTATTAAAAGACGGTCAAGATGATATAATAGGCATACTTGATAATAAAAAAGCCATTCTAGACGATGCTTTTAACACTCTTGAAAGCAGGGATGATTTGACACCTATTCAAAAGCATATCTTATTTTTAGTTTTTCAATCAACTGAATTTGTAGATGATCCTAAAGAAGGCATTAAGGATAACGAAATAATAGACATCTTATCAAGGACATATCCCAAGAAAACGATCAAAGATAACATAAAACGCTTAAGAGAGAACACTATTATCACTAAAACCACTAAAGCTCCTAGCCGGCATACGCTGAATTCTGTAAAATTATTTAACGATTAGAAAAAGCACCTGAACTGTACTGACCCCAAAAAGTTGGACACAAAATCTAACGATTGGGGTGTAGTTCAAACCGGTGCTTTTAAAATGTACAAAAAAGAGCACACACTCGACATCGCTTAGGGCTGCTGGATTCCTCCCCTGACCCGCTTCACGCACAAGTGTTGCTCCATTTATTATTATAGCGCATTGTGCCAGCTTTTGCAAACCTAAAACATCCCAGCCACACAAGCCCAGCCGCCCCGAGCTCAAGAACTGCTCTGCTTTTTTAAAAAAGAGCAGCTGCTCCTTGCCAGACTCCCACAGAATTGACCTGAATAAAGTCCCAAACCTCGCTGCCACCAACCAACCGAAACCCAGGACCAACCCCCGAAACAGCAGCTCCTAGCCACCTTCGCCAAAGCCCTCATCTACAGCTCTGTTCATCTTTTTTAAAAAAATGTACTGCCTGACCTTGAATATATATATATATATATATACTGATGGGTGCTATAAATGAAAAGGAGATTAGAAAACATGGCAAAGCACCATTGGAGCAAGAAGGCGGTCCTAGCCACGCTTGTCATCAGTGCAGGATTATTGAGCGGACAGGGAAGTGTACGAGCGGAAAATCCAGAATTAAAGCAAGAAAAAGAGTATACAAAGAATCTAGTGACTAGATTGAACAATCTTTCAAATCGATTAGAAAATTCGCAAAATATTGCTAATGGTATAAAAAGAGGAATACAAAACGTTGATTTAAAAACTTTAAGGGCTCAAAATAAAAATTTAAAAAGTGAATTAGATGATATAACTAATGAAGAGGCATTGCTTATAGCTCGAAGCGCTTTTGATTTTGCCCTAGATGAAATAAAAAAAGAAAAAGATGCAGTTTCCAAGCTTACTGCTGAAAAAAACAAGTTAACTGAACAAGACAAAAAAGTTCAAGCTGAGTTAGAAAGTTCCAAGAAGGCAAATGCTGAATTAGATGCCAAAATGAAAGACTTACAAGCAAAGTCTGAACACACTGAACAGTCTTTAAAAACAAGTCAAGAGCAAGTAAGGGAACTTAATAAGCAAATCACCGAATCAACTAAACAAAATCAAGACTTAACATCTAAGCTGGAGAAAGAGGAAAAAAATCTAGCTAACCTTAATCAAAAGCTTCAGGCAACAGAAGCTGCTAATACTCAAAATGCTGAAGCAAAAGCTAAGCTGCAAGCTGAATTAGAGACTAAGAAAACTGAGGTCAGTGACTTGCAAGCTAAGGTAGAAGAAAGCCAAGCAACTGTTAACAAGCTAACCTCTGAAAAGCAAGCGGCTGAGAGTCAGGTTTCTGCCTTAACTGCTGAAAAAGAGCAACTCACCAAGGACAAGGCTACTATCCAAGAGCAGCTGAACAGTCAGACCCAACTGAGTGAGCAAGAAAAGGCTAACTTGGATGCGAAAATCAAAGATCTTGATAGCAAAATCAAGGCTAAAGACTCTGATATTAGTAAGCTACAAGAGCAGTTAAACACAAGCACGCAAAAAGTCAAAGATACCGAAACTAAATTGGCTGACTTAGCGGCCCAAAAAGCTCAAGTCGAATCTAAACTTAAGGACTTAAGTAGTCTCAGCTCCGAAGAAAAAGCCAAACTGCAAAAAGAGTTAGATGCTTTAAATGCTCAGCTGAACACTCTTAAAAAAGAGCAGGACAAAGCTCCAAGCACTCCGGAAATGCCTAAGGTTCCTGAGACTAAGCACGAGGAAAAACCAGCTGAGCCGAAAGCTCCAGAAACACCTCAAGTCAAGCCTGAAACAGACAAAGACAAACCAGGTCAAGCGGCTCCGCAAACTGAGCCTAAAAAACACAGTATTCCTTGGACAGCGTTGACCCCAGCGACTCCAAGCACGGATGCTAAAGGAATTAGAGCCAAGAGTGACAAAGACGGCAAAACCACACCAGCTGACAAGCAAAACAAGAGGAAGGTAGCTTCTACTAGCACACCAAATCCAGCAGCACATACTGCTAAGACAGCACCAATGCAACACATTGCTGCGTCATTGCCACAAACGGGTGACAGTGTCAACCCATTCTTCACTGTGGCAGCCCTATCTGTTATTGCTTCTGCTGGTGTACTGGCGGGCAAACGCAAAGAAGACTAGACAGATTTAAACTACATTTCTACTCCATAAGATAAAACCTTAGTGATTAACAAAATGACTTTCCACACTTCCCGTGGAAAGTCATTTTTGCTTGCTTTAACTGCTGCTGTGATTCCTCAAAATCCCTTCATATAAGCATTTAAAGCGCTTCCTAACGCTTTAATCATAACTTTGCAAGCCCGGCAATTCCTGACCTTAAGTATATATATATATATATATATACTGGTGGTTGCCGTAAAAAGCTTAGAAATGAAAAGGAGATTATATTAATATGGCAAAGCACCATTGGAATTGGACAAAAAAGGCGGTGTTAGCGTCACTCATGTTGGGAGCAAGTGTGTTGGTGACCAGTACAGGGGTAAGTGCAAATGATTCAAAATTTGAATTAGATGAAAACACTAAGAATCAACGATTTGATAAAAACGTAGACATGTTATCGCCTTTCTCCAGTAAAGAAAATACCATCAAACGTACAAATGAAATTCAAAATATCCTAACAGCATTTGATACAGAGGAATTATTAAATTTACTAAAAGACTTGTTAGGTTTAAATTATGTATATGGTCAAGATTTTCTAACCACTTTAGAATTTATTGAAGCCCCTACTCCATTCTCAGAAGAAGGTCAACGTGAGACACGTCATGGGTTTGGGCTAAAAAATTTAAAAACGTCATCAGGGCAAACAGATTTTTCAGAACTTTTGCAAGAAGAAATCTTTCGTCGCCTTAAAGACTATGAAAAAACTATTGATAACGCTAAAAACCTAAGTAAAAAAGGCAAACAAGTAGAATCTGAGCTTGAAGCTGCTACCGAAAAGCAAAATCAACTAAAATCTGAGATTGAAACTCAGAAAAACGATTTAACGGCACTCAATACCAAGAACAATGATCTCACTACTGAACTCGCTCACTCCGAAGAAACTAACTCTGACCTTCAAACTAAAATGAAAGACTTAGAGGAGCAATCAAAACAAACTACAGAAAACTTAAAAGCTAGTCAAGAAAAAGTTCAAAGTCTTTCTGAACAAGTATCAGATTCCACAAAGAAAAATCAGGAACTCCAAGATCAACTCAATACTGAAAAGAATAACTTAGCCGCGCTTCAACAACGTTTCGATGCTGCCACAGAAGCTAATCAAGAAGAAAAAGCCCAACTTCAATCCGAACTAGAAAACAAGAAAACTGAAGTAGCTGAACTACAGGCTAAAGTAACTGAAAGCCAAGCAAGTCTTGATAAGCTAACTGCTGAGAAAACTGCGGCTGAGGCTAAAGTAGCTGAGTTAACAACTCAAAAAGCTGACATTGAGGCTAAACTTAAAGACCAAAGCAAACTTAGCGAAGAGGAAAAAGCTAAGCTTGAAAAGCAATTAGCTGATGTCCAATCTCAAATCAAAGATAAAGAAGCTACTATCAAGGGTCTTGAAAGCAAGCTGGCTGAAACTAAACCTGAGGACAAACCAGCTGAACCGAAGCAGCCGGAAAGCAAACCAGAAGTTCCGAATCAGCCAGAGGTACCGCAAGTGCCAGAGGTGGCACCGGCACCTAAGCCTGTGCCTGAACTGCCTAAAATTCCAGAAACTAAGCCTCAAACGCCGCAAACTCCAAAAGCTGACAAGAAACCAGGCAAAGGCAAATCAGCAGCACCAAAAGCCCACCACGCAGCAACGCCTGCTACTCCACACATGGCAGCACAAAACACTGCTGCGCAATTGCCATCAACAGGTGAAGCTACAGCTAACCCATTCTTCACTGTGGCTGCTCTATCTGTCCTTGCTTCTGCTGGTGTGCTGGCGGGCAAACGCAAAGAAGACTAGACAGATTTAAACTACATTTCTACTCCATAAGATAAAACCTTAGTGATTAACAAAATGACTTTCCACACTTCCCGTGGAAAGTCATTTTTGCTCGCTTAAACTGCTGCTGTCATTCCTCAAAACCCCTTCACAAAAGCATTTAAAGCGCTTCCTAACTACCTAGCCATATCTTTTAAAACCCAGCAATCCCTGACCTTAAGTATATATATATATATATATATACTGGTGGTTGCCGTAAAAAGCTTAGAAATGAAAAGGAGATTAATTTAATATGGCAAAACACCATTGGAGTAAAAAGGCGGTCCTCGCATCACTCATGCTAGGCGCAAGCGTTTTAACTAGTTCAAATATAAGAGCAGAAGAGAATTCACAATTTGAGATTGCAGATACCATCACTAACCAAGCATTTAATAATGATCAATTTATCTTTGGAACACTATCTGCCTCTCCGGATTCTTCAGAACGCACTAACAAAATTATAGATGCTCTTAAAAATATGAAAACGGCTGATTTGCTGGACTTATTTGGAAATATTATACATCCCAAACGCTATGCTGATACATTAAATAGTTTACAATTCATAGAATCCCCAAAGAAAGAAGATAGAAATGCCCAAGGTCTTTTAAGATACTATAATAATATCCCAGGCTTAGGTTTACTCCTATTAACCTCACCCAATAATGATAATAATCAGCGTACTGTTTCCTTTAGAGGTTTATTAGAAAGGGAAGTAGAACGTCGTCTTAATGGCTATGAAGAGGTTGTTGGTAATGCGCAGCAATTAAGCCAAAAAGGTAAAAAGATAGAAACTAAACTTACAGAAGCAACCGAGCAACAAAAACAACTTCAGGCTGAAATTAAATCCAAAAGAGATGAGGTCACTAGTCTTAATGCCAAAAGCACTGAGCTCACTAGTCAACTTAAGGATTCTAAGCAAACCAACAGCGACCTTCAAACGAAAATGAAGGACTTAGAAGCTCAATCTCAAAAGACTTCTGCTGATTTAAAAGCTAGCCAAGAAAAAGTTCAAAGTCTTACAGAGCAAGTCTCAGCCGCTGTACAAGAAAACACAAATTTACATAACAAGCTTGAACAGGAAAAGAAAAACTTCAGTAACCTTCAACATAAATTGACTAATGCTACTGAAGAAACTGCTGAACAAAAAGCTGATAAAGCGAAACTGCAATCAGAGTTAGATGCGAAAAAAGCTGAAGTTGATGGTCTGAAAGCCCAAGTTGCTGAATCATTTGAGAAACTTCAAGCTCTTGAAGAAGCGAAAAAAGAGGCGGAGGCGAAAGTTAACAGCTTGACAAGTGAAAAAGCTGACATTGAGACTAAGCTAAAAGATCAAAGTCAACTCAGCGCAGAAGAAAAAGCGAAGCTTGAAAAGCAATTAGCTGATATTCAAAGCAAAATCGCTGAAAAAGATGCCTCGATCAAGTCACTTGAAGGTCAGCTTGACGCCCTCAAACAGCAGGAGCATGACACAGCACCAAGTACTCCGGAAACTCCTCGAGTGCCTGAAGTGAACCCTGAGGACCAACCAAAAGCACCAAGCACACCAGAGCTGCCTCAAGCTCCGGAAACCAAACCTCAAGCTCCGCAAGCACCTGAAACTGGTAAGCCAGGCACACCGAAGAAACCGGAAATCAAGCCGGCTCCAACTCCTGCTATTCCGGAAGTGAAACCAAGCACACCACACACTCCGGAAAAACCAGGCAAGGCTCATCCAGCGGCGCCAAAAACCCACCACGCAGCAACGCCTACTACTCCACACACGGCAACACAAAATACTGCTGCGCAATTGCCACAAACAGGTGAAACTACAGCTAACCCATTCTTCACTGTGGCTGCTCTATCTATCATTGCTTCTGCTGGCGTCCTCGCCACTAAGCGCAAAGAAGACTAGTCAATTACCTTTCTAGCCACGCTATTGGCACAACCGCCACTCTTTTATAATCCTTTCAAAGCAAAAAAGGGGCTGCTCTCTCCTATCAGCCCTCACTCTAAAAACCAATTCCAATGACAAGCTTTCCACGATACCTAGCGTGGAAAGTTTTTTGCTTAGCTGGCTGTAAGAGTGGTTCCCCCAGGCATCAGTTGAGCAGCGTTCAGCAACAACAGACTGACTAAGAAGCTTTAAAAGGAAAATTTCTGTAGGCAAACTTTCGCAGCACGCATGACAAGAAAGCAGCAAGCTATAATCTATCTAAAAGTAGCTCCATATAGTTTTGTCTGAGATTATGATATAATGATTGTCAAAGGAGATGCTATGATGCACGTTATAGAAAAAAATACACAGGTGAATTTTAAAACAAACAGTATTTTGCTAGAAAAAGCGAAAGCTATTGTCACCGCCCAAAACCTTGATATGACAGCTAGCTTTAACTTGTTTTTAGAGAGCATTGTCGAAAATAAGGCCCTACCATTTGAAACTAGCGCTGATAAGGAGCGGCAGGAACTATTAGCAGAACTACGTTCTGAGATTGCTCAAAGTTTTACCGACTTGGAAAATCGTAGAACTTATAAGCTTAACGAAGTGAGGGCTAATCTTGGTATCTGATGACATTACTTACAGCCTTATTATCCCCAAAACCGTACAAGAGCAGCTCGAGGCTATTAAAAACACTATTGCAACGGCATACTTTTCAGATCAGGCGGGGGCTAACACCGTTAATAATATTCTTTATGGGTTAGAACGCCTTGAAAGTTTTCCAGAAGCAGGCTTTAAGGCAGACGAAAGAGTGGGAGCAAGCATCTACTCGCCCTATGAAACGCGGGGCATGATTTTAGGGGAATACCTAGCCTTCTACCACATCATAGAAGAGCAAAAAATGGTCTTTTTATCTGACATTATCCATAGCAAGCAAAGCTATATACAACTGCTCAAGAAGAAATAAGGCCACTAAGATGAATAAGATTTGGCTTTGAAGTTTTAAATGGCTGAGACGCTTAGAAAGCGGATTACAGTAGCTTTGCAACTTGACAATAAAAAACTGGGTGATTAACAAAATGACTTTTCCGCAATTAACTCACGGAAAGGTCATTTTTGCTGGCTTGAACTGCTACTGCGATTTTTAAAAAATCCCATCACATCAGCGATTAAAGCGCTTTCTTATTTCTCAACCATAAGTTTATAAGCCCGGCAATTCCTGACCACTGCACAATTCTTTTTCTAAAGTTTTTTTGCCCAATACCATCTGGAGTATCAATCTACTGTCCTGTTCGATACATTTCTACTGCATTTAACTTAAACGTATAATTATATTTCATACAAAAAAACCTTTCACTAGATTAGTCCAGTAAAAGGGGTACATATCAATTGTAGTAACGGAAAGTGTTTTTAATTGAACAGAATAATTTCCGTAGCACCATCTAGATAGCGGCTAGGTGGTGTTTGGTACTTTTAAACAAAAAAGTACGCTATCCAATTGATAACGTACATGATATAATGATTGACTGGCACTACTATACCTGCCTTAGCTAAGGAGGTGACGTCTATGTGCGAAATTATCTTCACAACTATCATCGCACCGCTATTGGTTGGAATAATCCTGTTATTAATCCAGAAATGGCTTGATGACAGTGCTGATTAGTGCTTCTATTGCAAAATAGAAAAAACCCCTTGCATTTGTAGGATTTTGCAAGGGGTTTTTATATTCGCCTATGTGCGACGAAATTATCTTCACTTCACCTACATCATAACATATACAGTATTCAATTGTCAAAGTACTTGTAAATAAGAAAGTTAGTAAACAAATCACATTTTTATGTTGACTTGTTTTACACATAACTGTGAGACAAGCAACGATTGATACCGCCAAACACATAGACAAGCATATTTTATTGTTAATATCTGAATAAAGATGAAGTCAGATAAATTGTTGATTACTTTAAAGATAAAGGGAATCAGCGTATGGTTATTGTGACTCACGTTTTATCCTTGACAGGCCTAGGGATTGGCGAGCTCTTAGCTCTAAGAGAGCATGATGTAGATTTTAAAAATAATAAAATTGAAGTCAGTGGCAGTTATGACTGTAAGCGAGGACTCAGAAGGAGCAACTAAAACAGTGCAATCTATTCGCACCCTTTTTTAAAAAATAGAAAAAATAAGCATCAGAAACGCTGCTAAATAAGCCTTTCTTGTTACAATCATAAGTTTATAAGCCCGGCAAATCCTGACCTTAAGTATATATATATATATATATATACTGATGGGTGCTGTAAAAAAGCT
Source organism: Streptococcus halichoeri (assembly GCF_019774635.1). Taxonomy (NCBI): domain Bacteria; kingdom Bacillati; phylum Bacillota; class Bacilli; order Lactobacillales; family Streptococcaceae; genus Streptococcus; species Streptococcus halichoeri. Next base: position 524,628 of record NZ_CP081502.1, on the reverse strand, counting down.
TAGAAATGAAAAGGAGATTAAAGACTATGGCGAAAAGTCATTGGAATTGGACGAAAAAGGCAGTGTTAACAGGTCTTGTTCTCAGTGCAGGTCTATTGAGTACACAAACTAGTGCACAAGAACTTAGCCAGGAGCAAAAAACCGAAGCTAAAAAAAATGGTAACACAGTATTAGAAGCATTAGATAAGTTAAAGGCTGAATGGAAAGTTTTAACGCAAAAACGAGATTCATTTGAAGTTATGGTTAAAAATGAATACTTACCAGATTCTATGTACAGTGAGTTAATTACTGAAACTGAAGAATATGAAAGATTAATAGAAGAACTCACACATAATCAAAAGGTTAAAACACTTCAAGACGAATCAACTCAAAATAAAGAGAAGATTAAGAATTTAACTTCTGATAACGAAAAACTAAATACCAATATCAAAGAAGAAAAACAAAAAAGTGCTCAATTAAGTGAAGAACTCCAAACTTCAAACTCAGAAGTGACAACTTTAAAAGCTAAAGAGGCGGATTTAAACACTCAATTACAGCAAAAAGAGAAGTCTAATGTTGAACTAAACCAACAATTAACTTCCTTAAAAGAAAAAGAAGAAAACACTGAGAAAAGTTTAGAAGCTAGTCAAGAAAAAGTTCAAAGACTTTCTGAACAAGTATCAGATTCCACAAAGAAAAATCAGGAACTCCAAGATCAACTCAATACTGAAAAGAATGACTTAGCCGCGCTTCAACAACGTTTCGATGCTGCCACAGAAGCTAATAAAGAAGACAAAGCGAAGCTTCAATCCGAACTAGAAAACAAGAAAACTGAAGTTGACCAACTACAAGCCAAAGTTGATGAAAGCAAGGCTACTCTCGATAAGCTAACTGCGGAAAAAGCTGCGGCCGATACTAAAGTTGCTGAATTAACTGCTGAAAAAGAAAAGCTCACTAAAGAAAAGTCTGACATCCAGACTCAGCTTAATAGCCAAACTGAGCTCAGCACAGAAGAAAAAACTAGACTTCAAAAAGAACTTGCTGATATTCAAGCTAAGATTACTGAGAAAGACGCCTCAATCAAGTCGCTTGAAGGTCAGCTTGACGCCCTTAAACGGCAAGAGCATGACACAACACCAAGTACTCCGGAAACACCTCAAGTGCCTGAAGTGAAGCCTGAGGACCAACCAGCTGAACCGAAGCAGCCGGAAAGCAAACCAGAAGTTCCAAGTCAGCCAGAAACACCTCAAATGCCAGAGGTAACGCCTGCGCCTAAACCAGCACCAAAGCTGCCTCAAGCTCCGGAAACTAAACCTCAAACCCCACAAACACCAGAAACTGACAAACCAAGCACACCGAAGAAACCGGAAATTAAGCCGGCTCCGACTCCTGCTATTCCAGAAGTGAACCCAAGCACACCACGCACTCCTGAAAAACCAGGCAAGACTCATCCAGCGGCACCAAAAGCTAACCATGACAAAGCTAGCCACGCAGCAACGCCTGCTACTCCACACATGCCAGCGCCAAGTACACAAAACACTGCTGCGCACTTGCCACAAACGGGTGAAGCTACAGCTAACCCATTCTTCACCGTGGCTGCTTTATCTGTCATTGCTTCTGCTGGTGTACTTGCTACTAAACGCAAAGAAAACTAGTCCCTTTTCCCGTGCTAGTCAATCCTAGTGCTGCCAGATTCTTCTATCAGACTAAAATAGTTTAAAACCGGAGCTAGTCTCTCTCCTAGACTTCCGCAACCATACCTAATTTCATGCAAATATGCAAAAGCAGCCAAGCACGATCAAGTGCTTGGCTGCTTTTTTTATCCTCACTCGCCTTTGCGGCTCTTACCTTAGCTAGTTGGCTAGCTAAGGCTGGACCACTGCTTCTACTCCTGCTTACCTGTCCGCAGCAGGCTGCTCTTGCTGGTCTGAGCTTGGTTTTTTTGCTTTTGTCTGATGGGTCAATCGGCGCTGCCGGAAAAAGCTTTGCAACAAGGCGGCACACTCCTCTGCTAGGAGCTGGCTTTCAACGGCAACGCGATGATTCAAACGCTGATCCGTCAAGATCTGATATAGACTCTGCGCCCCGCCAAATTTTTGGTTGGCAGCTCCGTAGATGACCTGGGGGATGCGAGCCAGCCCAATCGCCCCACTACACATGACACAAGGTTCAATCGTCACAAACAAGGTGGTATCCAGCAAGCGCCAGTTGCCAACAACCGTATTGGCCTCACTGATGGCCATCATTTCGGCATGCATTATCGCTTGGTTAAGCTCTTCTCTGGCATTATGCCCGCGACCAATAATCTGGCCATCCTTGACAATAACACAGCCAATCGGAATCTCGGCTTGGGCCAAGGATTTCTCCGCTTCCTTGAGTGCCTCTCGCATAAAGGCTATCTTTTCTGCTTGGCTATATTCCCTCACTACTTACTACCTACCTCACGGCTTTGATGCGGTAAGGACAGCTCCACCGGAATCCCGGTCGCATACTTTGTTGCCTCTTGCTGTAAAACCTCCAGGTGCTTTTTAGGGTCAATCCCTTGCGGTGGGACAGGCGGTACATGGGTCAAGACTAGCTTACCAACCCCAGCAGCCTTAGCAATTAGCCCTGCTTCTTTGGAGGAGAGGTGGGCAGGATGGTTGGCCACATCCTCATAAAAATAAACGTCCGCCAAAAAGAGGTCCGCACCGCGCGCAAAATCAACCAGCTCAGCAAAATAACCCGTGTCGCCAGTAAAGACCAAGACCTGACCCGTTGCTCGCTCAACAATCCGCAAAGCATAGCAGACCACCGGATGGACTGTCTTGATAAAGGTAATCTCAAACGGTCCGATCGTCTCTGTGCCGTTGACATTGTAAGCACGGCCTTCTGAGACTTCTGGCATGGTTAATTTGGCAAACTCATGCTGGTCGGCATCATGACCATAGATGGGCAGGACTTTGGGCTGCCACAGGTGCTTAGGGTAGAGCTGGCGATAGTGGCGCAGCACACCTAAATCAGCGACATGGTCTGGATGATAGTGGGTAATAATGACAGCATCCAGGTCCAGGGGGCTGATTTCCTTTTCTAATTCGGTTAAGGCACGGCTACCCGCATCCATAAGCAGGTGAAAACCGTCGTGCCCAGTGATTAAATACGAGGTGGTTCCGCCATCTTGATAGGGATAGCCACCCCAAGATCCTAAGGTTGTTAATTTCATAATTGCACGCTCCTTTTACCTTCTATTATAGCAAAAATAGCAAAAAGGCGCTGGGGTGGCGGCTAAAAGCAAGTGGAGGGGAGTGCTTGAGAGAGGGGCAAGCTCCTAGAAAGAACCACCTAGCTTGGCTTGTCTTTGGGCGATAAGGGTCGCTAAGAGGGCCTTGATAGTGTCGCCAGGCACAAAGGCGAGGTTAGCGACTAGGGCCTTGTCTAGGGGCATCCCTAGATGGCCTGCTAGCCAGACTGCTCCGAGCACATCCACTAGCAAAACGCCGCTCAGCCAGATATAGCCAAAGGTCCGACCAAAGCCATTAGCTGGCGCTAGCAGGGTTAAGCCCTCAAAGGTCAAAGGGACCAAGAGCCATGCCAGGACATAGCCTGCAGTTGGACCGACTAAAAGCGGCAGGGTTGTGGTGTGACCAGAAAAAATCGGAATAAAGCAGCCGATGAGCAGGGTCAAGATAATGGCTAGACTGCCTTTGCGGCCACCTAAAAGCAAAGCAGCAAGCATAACCCCAAGGTTTTGCAGCACCAGAGGCACTGGAATAAAACCTAGGGGAATGGCCGGAATCAGGCCTAAAACACTGATTAGAGCTGTCATCATAGCTATTTTGGCTACATCACGCGTGGTAAACATATCATCCTCCATCATAAAAACATCATAAACAATAAGCGGCATGCTGATGCTAGGGTCCCAAACAGAGCTTGACTCCGATAAAACCTGGGTAGGCTTTTTAACAAAGGAGCGCGCAGAGCGCTTTGGGATGCTAGCTCTGGCCGTCTTTTTTTTAGTCTAATGGAGTTGGGCTTGTTTGTCAACTTGATTTTTCACAAAGGTTAACAAAGATGATAGACAAAAAGAAGCCAGATCTTCTGAGATGGCTCCTTGATGATTTCTGATTTCTTTGAGGTTTCTGATGGCTGTTAAAGTAGTCTGACATTAGCAACAGCGGACACAATCAGCTCCACCAGAATCACAGTAGCAGCCGAAGTCAACAGGTAGCTAGCGCCAGCAATCAGCCTGGCAGTCGCAACAGCGGACACAGCCAGACAGGCAAGGGCAGGCTGGCCAGGACCAGAGCAAATGCAGGTTCACTAGAGAGTCACAAGCAAGGCTGGTTTTTAATGGCAGTGGTCTTGGTAAGACTTAGAAATTCCGGGATGATTTGTTGTAGCCATAGCGTTCCAAGAAGTCGGCTCGAAATTCCAAAAGCTGGTCATCCCTAATTGCTTGGCGCACCTGCTTCATCAGGTTAACCAAAAAGTAGAGGTTATGGTAGCTGGTCAGGCGAATACCAAAGGTTTCATCTGCCTTTAGGAGATGACGCAGATAGGCTCTGCTGTAATGCTGACAGGTATAGCAGTCGCAATTGTGGTCAAGCGGGGTAAAGTCTTCTGCAAATTGGGCATTCTTGACCACTAGCCGGCCCTGGCTGGTCATGCAGGTGCCATTGCGGGCAATCCGCGTGGGCAAGACACAATCAAACATGTCCACCCCACGAATCACACCATCAATCAGGCTATCAGGTGCCCCAACCCCCATCAAGTAGCGGGGCTTGTTCTCTGGCAGCAAGGGCGTGGTGAAATCCAAAACGGCATTCATTTCTGCATGAGACTCACCAACAGCCAGCCCGCCAATGGAGTAACCAGGAAAATCCATGCCAACCAGATCAGCAGCCGACTGACGGCGAAGATCTTCAAAGCCAGCCCCTTGGACAATCCCAAACAGACCTTGGTCATGGGGGCGACCATGGGCTTTGAGGCCACGCTCTGCCCAGCGGCTGGTTCGTTCGATAGACTTTTTGACATAATCATAAGGCTGGTAGAATTGCGGGCATTCATCAAAGCTCATCATGATGTCAGAACCTAGATTGTTTTGAATAGCGATAGCTTTTTCAGGGGATAGGAACATCTTTGACCCATTGAGATGGTTTTTAAAGGTGACCCCTTCTTCGGTGATGTTGCGTGAATCTGCTAAAGAATACACTTGAAACCCACCGGAATCCGTTAAAATCGGCTGATCCCAATTCATAAATGCATGCAAACCACCTGCCCGCGCAATAAGCTCATCACCTGGCCTTAACCAGAGATGGTAGGTGTTGGCCAAGATAATCCCTGAGCCCATCTGCTTAAGCTCTTCGGGTGACTGGGTTTTAACGGTAGCCTGGGTACCAACCGGCATGAACATAGGTGTTGGAAAGGTGCCATGCGGCGTGATAATCTCACCAAGACGCGCTCCTGTGTGCTTTTCTTTCTTGATGAGTCGGTATCTGATCGGACTTTCTGTCATTATTTCCTCGCTTTCAAGATAAACAGTCTTGTGCAATCTTTGTTACTACTTCTAAGAGCTTTCTTATTCTACCAAAAAAACAGCCGTTCAGCTATATGAAAGTCATAAAATTTCTGCCTGCCTTTTTTGAGACTAGCCCTTGTTTGAACTAAAATATCAGCTTTTTCCTAGAATTTTTGACAATAAAAAACCGCCTCAATACCTTCATGTCCCTTAGCTTTAACTGGGTGGAGCAGCTAAAAAGGACATCCAGGTAAACAAACGGTTAGGGACTGGGCTTCCCTGGCTGGCTTTGAGGCCACGCGCAGCTGAAGCCGGACAAAACGCACAGCTGGACTCAGGCCAAACACAGCGACAGCTAGACTCAGAAAGGTCTAACAGAGGTTGCTCGCCTGCCAGGCGACAAAAGAACGGCTAGCTGGCAAGGCACTAGCTGCCTATTCCAGGCTGCCTTTAAGGCTGGTTTCAATATTAAGCCGTTTCTTATCAGCTGATAAGGTTGCGCCGATTACCTCTAACTCACTCTGTCTTGGTAGTAAGAGTTCCAGCTCATAGGGGTAAAAGGAGTAGGGGGCAACATAGGCGGCCTTGGCGCCTTGGCTAACGCGAATGCGGAGTTCAACCGGCCTATGAGGCATGGCGGCATTTTGCATCGCTGTGGTGCTCATAAAACTATACTTGAGATATGAAGTACCAGCCTTAATCTTTTTTAGCACTTCTGGGTCGAACTGCTTATTCTTATAATATTTTGTCAAGTCATCCCGCGTGAGCCCTAAATCCAATAGGAAATCCGCATAAACATAACGATAAATAATAATATTCCAGGGGATCACTAACTTATGAGTGGCTTGATCTAAGAGCCTGATGGCCTGCTGCAGCTCAGGTGATAATTGTTGAATATTCCCTTTAACCTGGTCAATACTGGTATTGATTGGCGTTGCTTGGTTATAAGTATAAGCCTTCATCATCACTTTTTCAGCATCCGTAAAGTGAATCTTGCCTGACCAGCGGTCATTAATGATTGTATTGGTAACATCAGAATCTAGGAATTTAAAATAGGTCTTATCTCCCTCAAATACTACTGACTCGGTTTCATCATAGGGACTATTAGCCAAACTATAGGGCTGACCAACAACTAATGCACTTAGCAAACCGAGAGCAAGCACTAGTTGGCATACTTTTTTCTTCATCTCTTTATCCTTTTATATATCTTTGACCTTCCACAATGGCTTTAGCAGGTACTACCAAGTGGTAAGCTAAGCTTTTTTTGCTTGCTTTTGGGGTGACTGTTGACAGGGTGTGAGTAACACCACACCTTAATCTGTCGGACGATCTGCTCTTTCTGGCTGCCAATCACCACTAAAGCCCCAAACGCTTTGGTTTTTATCAACTTGTGCTTGCACATCAGTTACGGTGCCCATTTCAAATAGGGCGTGTAACAGTAGTAATTCTGTATTCATCATTCCTCCTTTTGAAATTAAATCTTAAATTACCTTTTTCAGAAAGGGAATGAAAGAACATTTTTTAAGAGGGCCACTAAAATTTAAACCTAACACAAATTTTTAAAAGCGCAGTATAAACACCCTATTGACCTAAAAGACCTAGCTGATTTGCAATGCAAAAAACTGCTCAGCGATTTTGCCAAACAGAGCACTTCTTCGAGCCAAATCTCGTCTATTTATCAGTATGTTTCAGAGTCGCATTCGTCTGGTCACCAGTATTTTACTAAAAATGTAGCCATTTTCTGGGATTGGGTTTTTTCTAAGCATTGTTACAGGTTGTGTTTTTGCTTTGGTTCTATTTTTGAGAGGCTTGCCTTTGCTAGACCCAGCGAACTTGCTATAAAGCCTACTTGGCAACGGGAGTTTATAAAAAGGCTCACAATGGTCCTAAGCAGCCTCTAGGAGTCATTCTGACCTAGTTTTTTGAAGCTTTTCAAGCCTGCTGTAACTATGCTATAATATGGCAAAGGAGTTTTTCCATGACGATAAAAGTAATAAAACAAAATGCAAAAGAAACCCTCAAGCACTTGCCTGGCAAATTTATCCTCTTTCTTGCCCCCATTTTGCTTGGCTTATTTTCCTTTACAATCCAAGTTCACCAAAATTACCTGGTCGAACAAAACATCTCTATCTCGGCTGGGGTCACCTACTTTCCGATTTTATTAAGAGTGCTAACCTTTTATCTGACCTGCTCGGCCACCTTTACCATGTTAGAGGTCATTCGTAAACGAAAAACCACCATCCATCACGGTGATAATATCATTGCTTTGACGCGCCCTTATGTTTGGCACTTACTAGCGCTAGAGGTGGTTAAATTTCTCTTATTGGCTGTCTGGTCCTTGCTACTAATGGTTGGTTTGACACTTGTTCTTTTTGGCATTTATCCCCTCTTGTATGGCAAAAACTTTGAGGGCTTGGCCTATGATGCTAATAGCCTCTTGATTGCGGGGATTATTTTAAGCCTGATTGGCCTTGGCGTACGGATCATCAAGGAGCTGTCTTATAGCATGAGTGAATACCTTTTTTATGATCAGATAAGGACAAGTCACTACCAAAGTCCGCTAGCTGTCATCCAAGCCAGCAAAAGCCTAATGAAGGGACACAAATGGCGCTTTTTCCTCTTTCAATTGAGCTTTATTGGTTGGTTTGTGCTCGTCTTTTTAAGCTTTGGCATTCTCTACTTCTATGTCTTGCCTTACTATCTGACCAGCACAGCGATTTTTTACCAAAACCTTCTAGAAGAAAGCCGAGCTGCTAGCTAAAGGCTTTCGGGGCATTTAGAGGCCGGATTCACGCACGCTTTTCTAGCCTGAGCAAATACTAAAAAACTTGGTCGCAGTCCTTGCGATCAAGTTTTTTGATAGGGTTAATACCCCTTAGCCTGGCACTTAGGGCAAATACCATAGGCAACCAGAGGAATCCGGTTGACCCGGTAGCCAGTTTGGTCGTGGGCTTCTTTGGCCACATCCATAACATCAACGTCCATAAAGTCCGCAATTTGTCCACAGACTTCACAGACAATGTTGACATGCTGATGCCCCATGAAATCATAATAGGTTGTCAAATCATTGCTAATCTTGATTTCAGTGACAAACCCTTCATCAACGAGCACCTTCAAATTATTATAAACTGTTGCCAAACTCATGTTGGGGTAGTCATCTTTTAAATCTTTATAAATCTTATCCGCACTGGGATGCTCAGTTGAATGCACCATATAGGAGATGATTGCCTTGCGCGTCTGCGTTATGCGAATATGCTTTTCTCTTAGATGCTCCAAGACATTTTCATAGGCATCTAGAGCTTGCTGATGTGAATGAATGTCCATAAGCGATCTCCAATCTTTTTTCATTATAGCACAGAGCCACAGTAAAAACAAAGGGCCTAGACCCTTAGCCTAATAGTCTTAGATATTCGATCTTCAAGCATTTATCCATCACCACATCGTGGCGGTTAGCCTGGGACAAGTACTGGGCAGCCTCTTGACTAAACAGGCCTAATTGGGCCCAAAAGACCTTGGCCTTTGTTTGGCTAAAGGCCCTGGCTACCTCAGGTAGGGCCTCACTGCGTCGAAAAACATCAACAATATCAATGGGCTCAGGCACCTCTGTTAGCTGAGCATAAACCACTTGGCCAAGGACAGTTTGACCCGCTAATCGGGGATTGACCGGGATAATCTCATAGCCTTTACTCTGCATAAATTGGGCCACTTGATAAGAGGCGGTTTCTGGTCTGTTGGACAAGCCAACCACTGCGATACGCCGCGCTTTTTGAAGGTAATCTGTGATGAGCTGATCGCTCGGATTGTGAAACTGATACATGTCACTTCCTCTTTTCTTTTTTGCAAATACAAAAACCACAGCAGGCAAGCTGGAGGCAGCACGCTGGCAGGAACAGCGAGATGGCAGAAATAGGCTGAGCTACTAGCTGAATCAGGGCAAGCTTAGTTAGCTGAGCCAGTGTGAGCTGAGCCAGCAAACCAGAACAGCCAGCTAGACCAGCTGGTCAAAACTAGCTGAGCTAAAGGCAGGTCTTGCCTGTAAGCTAACGTAGCAGCAGGCTTTTCTCTACTTAGCCTCATACCAGGTTTTGCCGGCATTTTCATCAGCACGCAAGGGCACAACTAGAGTCACTGCAGCTTCCATGATTTCTTTGACCAGACTCTTAATCTGCGCCAGCTCATCATTTGGCACTTCCAAGACGATTTCGTCATGAACTTGCAAGAGCATACGGCTAGCATAGCCACCTTCTGTCAGGGCTTTGTCCAAATTAATCATGGCAATTTTCAAAATATCAGCGGCACTGCCTTGGATGGGCGAGTTAATGGCTGTGCGCTCAGCAAAGGAGCGCACGTTAAAGTTACGCGAGTTGATGTCTGGCAACTCACGGCGCCGCTTAAAGAGTGTCTCGACATAACCTTTATCTTTGGCTTTGCGTACAACATTATCCATGTAATCTTTAATGCCCGGGTAGCGTTCGAAATAAGTTGTGATATAGTCTTTAGCTTGCTTGCGGCTGATGCCTAGGTTATTGGCCAGGCCAAAATCAGAAATGCCATAAACAATGCCAAAGTTAACTGCCTTAGCATTTCTGCGGTCATTTGGCGTGACGTCTTCTGGTTTATCAATGCCAAAAACACGCATGGCTGTTGCGGTATGAATATCGGCATTGTCTTGGAAAGCCTTAATCAGATGCGCATCCTCAGAGATGTGAGCTAGGACCCGCAGCTCAATCTGGGAATAGTCTGAGCTTAACAGGACAGCCTTAGAATCAGAAGGTTGAAAGGCCTTACGTATCAAGCGACCTTGTTCCAAGCGAATGGGAATATTTTGTAAGTTCGGATCAACACTAGATAGTCGACCAGTCTGGGTCAAATCTTGCACATAGCGGGTGTGGATCTTACCATCAGCCATGATGTAATCTTGCAGGCCAATAAGATAGGTCGACTGCAGTTTGCTGATTTGCCGGTAATCAAGAATCTTGGCCACGATTGGTGCAATCGGTGCCAGACGCTCCAAAACATCAACTGCTGTTGAGTAGCCGGTTTTGGTCTTTTTGGTCATCTCAAGCGGCAGCTGCATTTTTTCAAATAAGATACTGCCCAGCTGTTTAGGGGAATTAATATTGAAGTGCTCACCGGCCATCTCATAAATATCTTGGGTTAGCTGCTCAAGCACCAGCTGATTTTCCTGCGCCATCTGCTCAAGCGTTGCCTTATTCACACTAATGCCTGCAATTTCCATCTTAGCTAGAACATTGGCTAAGGGCAACTCAATCCCAAAATAAAGCTCTTCTTGCTGGTGAGCGGCGAGCTTATCTAGCATGACGGGCTGACTGGCTACCAAGACGGCAATCTTTCTGGCCAGATGCTCAAAGAGCTGCTCATCTGCAGGCACTGCTCGTTTTACGCCCTTGCCGTAGACTTCCTCATCAGCGGCTAGATCAATTGCCGTATGCAGGCGAGCAATCGTCTCCATCTCATTGTTTTCGACATTGGACAAGAGATAGTTGGCCAGGCGCGCATCATAGGCTGCAGCAGGCAAATCCACTCCCAGATGACTCAAAAGCACCTTGCTGCGTTTAAAATCATAGGTCGCAATCGGCTGACTAAGCGCCGTTTTAAAAAGGTCCGAAGTCAAAAGACTGGTGTCTTTTGACACAAAAATCTGCTCTTTTGTCCCCCAGGCAAAGGCTATAATTGCTTCACGATGGTAATTTTCCCGCAACACTTCAAAATAATACACCGTGTCTTGGGTAAATTGCTCAGCACTTAAGGTCGTAACCACTTGATAGTCGATTTGAGCCCTTGCTGGTTGGGGCAAGTCTTTGGCTAAGCCGGCTTTGAATTGGACAAAGTTCATCTCATCATAAAAAGCAGCCAGTCTGTCTACATCTGGACCGGTGAAATACAAATCATCTAAGCTGATGGTTAAGGGAATCTGGGTGTTAATGGTCGCAAGCTTCTTGGACAAGAACGCCACTTCCTTGTCCTTTAGCAAGTTTTCCTTCATTTTAGAGGCTTTAAAGCTATCGAGCTGCTCATAGATCCCTTCTAGGCTACCATACTCGTGCAAGAGCTTGAGGCCCGTTTTTTCGCCAATTTTAGTGACCCCTGGGATATTATCAGACTTATCCCCCATGAGAGCTTTTAGGTCGATGAATTGCTCGGGTGTGATCCCCATTTTCTCCATGAGGTAGGCCGGCGTGAATTCTTCAAATTCGGCCACTCCCTTTTTAGAAATCTCAACCACGGTATTTTCGTCAGTCAGCTGGATTAAGTCTTTGTCACCGCTGACAATGGTCACATCAAAGGGTGTCTTTGTCTGCTCAGCCATTTTATCCAAAGTCCCAATAATATCATCGGCTTCATAATTGGCAAGTTCATAAAAAGGAATCCCACGCGCACTTAGCATGTCACGGATATAGGGGAACTGCTCGCGAAATTCATCCGGCGTTTGGGCGCGGCCAGCCTTGTAGTCGGCAAAGAGCTCAGTGCGAAAGGTGGTCTTACCCGCATCAAAGGCCACAAGGACATGCGTGGGCTGGACCCGCTTGAGCATATGGTCCAACATCAAATGAAAGCCATAGATAGCATTCGTATGTAGGCCAGAAGCATTGCGAAAACGATCGATCTGATTGTAGAGAGCAAAGAAGGCGCGAAAAGCGACAGAAGAACCGTCAATTAAGAGTAATTTATTCTTGTTTTCCATGCTTCTATTATAACACACCTCTAGCTAGGAGGCGTAATTATGGCGACATTGTCAAGAAGCAGAACGCAAGTGTGCCTGGTGGCATCAGGACAAAACAACAGGCAAGTCCGTGCTGCTGATTGCAGACCAGGACACATTTTCACGAAAACTTCATAAAGCTGGCCTGTTGGTGGGTGATTGGCTCGCCGCTACGTAGGCCACCTTTTTTGTGGACATACCATTGTTGATGAGAATGTCTGGACTAAAAGCTTTTTTCGGACTACCTTTGGCGGTGGTTCTGAGCTAGCTTTTGGTGATGAGGCTTAGGGAAGGCAGCCACAGTATAGTTTTGCCGGGCACTAGTCCTAGGCCCATCACAGAACGGCAAAACCCTTCCTGCTGGTGGCAAGAAGGGTTTTGATGTGGATTGAGTCTTAGCTAGCGCCCAAGGAGCGTGGTCCCTAGCTTACTTATAGGAAAAGGAGTAGAAATTGGCTTGCCGATGATAGCGGTGCTTAGTCTTTCTTGCGCTTGAGGCTAAGGACACCAGCAGAAGCCATGACAGACAGAGCAGCTGCCGTGAAGAAGCTAGTAGCCGCCTCACCAGTGGCAGGTAGTTGGTTGGCGCTGTGCTTGCCACCTGGTACTGACTGAGCAGCAGGTGCTGCTTGGCTTGCTGTGTTAGCAGCAGCTTTGCCTTTGTTTTGCTTGTCAGCTGGTGCCTGTGTGGTCTTGTCATCTTTGGCATTCTTAGCGTTGGCATCCTTGCTTGGAGCAGCAGGTGTTAGCGCCGTCCAAGGAATGCTGTGTTTCTCAGGCTTAGCCTGTGGAGTTTGGGCACTTGGCTTGTCTGTGCCAGCTTCTGGCTTAGCTTGCGGTGTTTCTGGAGCTTTCGGCTCAGCTGGTTTTTCCTCAGGAACTTTAGGTTCTGGTGCAGGCTTAGGTTGCGGTGTAACCTCTGGGTTTTGAGGAGTCTCTGGCGTGCTTGGAGCTTTTGGCTGATCCTCAGGCTTCGTCTCAGGAGTCTGAGGCATGTCAGGCGTTTTCTCATGCTCTTTTTTAAGCATGTCAAGCTTAGCCATCAAGTCTTGCAGTTCTTTTTCAAGCTTAGCCTTGTCCTCAGCGCTGAGCTTGCTTTGGTTTTCAAGCTTAGCAGTCGTTTCAGTTAGCTTACTTTCAAGACTCTTGATAGCGTTTTCCTTTTCAGTGATTTTTGCTTGCACATCAGCTAATTGAGCTTGAAGGTTAGCTTTATCGGCTTCACTGAGTTTGCTTTGGTCTTGCAGTTGAGCTTCAACTTCTGCTTTGGCCTTGCTGAGCTGCTCTTTTTCAGCCGTTAGTGCAGCGACCTGAGTCTCAGCAGCCTGCTTTTCAGAAGTTAGCTTGTTAACAGCTGCTTGGCCTTTTTCTACCTCAGCTTGCAGACTAGAAACTTGCGTCTTTTTCGCATCCAGTTCAGCTTGCAGCTTTGCTTTTTCAGCGTTATTTTTAGAGTTAGCAGCATCGAATTTTTCTTGAAGACCAGCTAAGTCTTTTTCTTCTTTTTCCAGTTTAGATTTTAAGTCTTGATTTTGTTTAGTTGATTCGGTAATTTTTTCACCGAGTTCTTTAACTTTCTCTTCGCTAACTTTTAAAGATTTAGAGGTAGCATTAGCTTTTTCTTGAAGCGCTTTCATTTGAGCTTTTAACTCAGCATTGCTCTTATCCGAAGTTGCCAGTTGGGTCTTAACTTTATCACGTTCATCTTTTAGACTTTGGCTTTCTTCTTTAGCTTTTTTGAAGGCAATAAGGGTATTACCTAATTCCTTCGAAAGGTTCTTCTTATCGTTAGTAAGACCCTTTAGCTGTTGCTCTTGAGTTTTATTTTGTTCTGCAAGGCTCTTTACTTGGTCATTATGAGTAATTTCTTCTAATTCTTTTTTTATTTCTTTATTAAACTTTATTAATTCATCTAATGTAGATGCATCTGCATAAGTTGAATCGGCAAACGCCAACTTTCCAACTTGTATCCTAACCCTACTTTCAAGAGAATTGAAATCTTTCTTTAACTTTTTAAGAATTTTTAGCTCTTCTGGATGTGAATTTTCCGCCTTCACTACTTCCTGCCCACTCAATAATCCCGCGCTGATGACTAGGCTGGCTAGTACTGCTTTTTTCCCCCAATGACCTTTTGCCATGTTCCTCTTATCTCCTTAGTTCGTTCATTTATCTGCCGTTTTGCAGCAAAGAACAGTATATATATATATATATAAACTTAAGGTCAGGAATTTTTAGTTTTTAAAACTTGTGATAAAATCAGCAGCGAGTATTTTAAAGCCTGTTATATAGGAATTTATAGAAAATAGTAACTGTGATTAAAGCAAGCAAAAATGACCTTCCATAAGTAAATCGCGGAAAGCCATTTTGTTAATCACTAAAGTTTTATTTTATGGAGTAGAAACGTCATCTAAATCTGACTAGTTTTCTTTACGTTGGCGCTTGAGGCTAAGGACACCAGCAGAAGCCATGACAGACAGAGCAGCTGCCGTGAAGAAGCTAGTAGCCGCCTCACCAGTGGCAGGTAGTTGGTTGGCACTGTGTTTGCCACCTGGTACTGACTGAGCAGCAGGTGCTGCTTGGCTTGCTGTGTTAGCAGCAGCTTTGCCTTTGTTTTGCTTGTCAGCTGGTGTTTGTGTAGTCTTGCCATCTTTGGTATCCTTAGCGTTGGCATCCTTGCTTGGAGCAGCCGGTGTTAGCGCCGTCCATGGGATACTGTGTTTTTCAGGCTTAGCCTGTGGAGTTTGGGCACTTGGCTTGTCTTTGCCTGCTTCTGGCTTAGCTTGCGGTGTTTCTGGAGCTTTTGGCTCAGCTGGTTTTTCCTCAGGAACTTTAGGTTCTGGTGCAGGCTTAGGTTGCGGTGTAACCTCTGGGTTTTGAGGAGTCTCTGGCGTGCTTGGAGCTTTTGGCTGATCCTCAGGCTTCGTCTCAGGAGTCTGAGGTGTGTCCGGCGTTTTCTCATGCTCTTTCTTAAGCATGTCAAGCTTCGCCATCAAGTCTTGCAGTTCGTGTTGGAGTTTAGCCTTGTCCTCAGCGCTGAGCTTGCTTTGGTTTTCAAGCTTAGCAGTCGTTTCAGTTAGCTTACTTTCAAGACTCTTGATAGCGTTTTCCTTTTCAGTGATTTTTGCTTGCACATCAGCTAATTGAGCTTGAAGGTTAGCTTTATCGGCTTCACTGAGTTTGCTTTGGTCTTGTAGTTGAGCTTCAACTTCTGCTTTGGCCTTGCTGAGCTGCTCTTTTTCAGCCGTTAGTGCAGCGACCTGAGTCTCAGCAGCCTGCTTTTCAGAAGTTAGCTTGTTAACAGCTGCTTGGCCTTTTTCTACCTCAGCTTGCAAGTTTTGAGCAGTCTTGTCAGCCTGGGTTTGAAGCGCTTTCATCTTTGCCTCAAGCTCAGTCTTAGCTTTGTTAGACTCTGTCAACTGCGTTTTAATAGCATCACGTTCAGCTTCTAACTTTTTCTTATCTGCTTCATCTTTTTCTACGGTAAGACGGAATTGCTTATTTAAACCATTTAACTCAGTAGTAGCAGTGCCCAACTGTTGTGAAAGGTCTTTAACTTGTTTCTTGCTATTGTCTAATTCCGCTGAAGTTTTCTTAGCATTTTCTTCTAACGTTTCAACTTTAGCAGTTAACTCAGAGTTATTTTGATTAGCTGCATCAAGTTGAGATTTGAATTCATCTCGTTGCACTCTGTAATTAACCATATCATCAAGGGCTCTGTCTAAAAATCTTGCTTTTGTGATACTGTCTAAGTCTAACTCTCGAGCTTGATTCGCTTGTTTTACCCTTGCTAAGTTAAAGTTATTATCTTTAGTTTCTGTTGCAGTTTTTAAAGCTAGATCTACTAGATTTTTTATTTGGTTTTCTAATCGGTTAGCTTGTGTAAGAATAGCGTTTGCTCGCTGTTTCTCATCCGCCTTTTCATCCGCCCTCACTACTCCCTGCCCACTCAACAGGCCCGTGCTGATGACTAGGCTGGCTAGTACTGCTTTTTTGCCCCAATGACCTTTTGCCATGTTCCTCTTATCTCCTTAGTTCGTTCATTTATCTGCCGTTCTGCAGCAAAGAACAGTATATATATATAAAGTTAAGGTCAGGAATTTCTGGTTGTTTTAAATTAACGACAAAAACTTTAAAATCATAGTCAAAGACCTATATTTTGCCGACTCTTCCTTGCTAAAAAATTTTTATAGAGGTCTTTTTTGTATTATTTCTTTATTTTTGTGACCAACACCAAGCGAATCTCACTCTAAAAGCAAGCAAAAACTCTGGGCATGCCAGAGTTTTTAGCTATTTTGTCCATTGGGCGACCTTTTCTGGGTGCTTGTCCACCCATTTTTGGGCGGCCTCTTGAGCAGGCATTCCTTTGTTAATGTCTAGCATGACCTCTTCCATGTCTTTTTTGCTCCAATGGAATTTTTGCAGGATGCGATAAAGTTTTGGTTTGTCTTTTTTCAAGCCTTTGCGGGCAATGGTGTTGATATTTTCTTTGGCGCCATAGGACTGTTTGGGGTCTTGTAAATATTTCAAGTCATATTTAGCAAACATCCAGTGGGGAGACCAGCCAGTAATCACAATGTCTTTTTGTTTTTTAATAGCCTGGTCTAGAGCCGTTGTCATTGCTCCGGTAGAAGCTGACGTCAACTGCCAGTCAGACAGATTGCTATAATCCTTGAGCGAGCGTTTAGCAGCTGCCATAATCCCCGCACCAGGCTCAATACCGGTAATCTTCTTGCCAGCCTGTTCAGAAAGATCTTCAATACTATTAACATCTTTCATATAAGTCGGCACCACAAGACCTAACCGGGTGCCTTTGAGGTTGGGGCCGAGGTTGTCAAGGGCATTTTTGTATTTTTGATATTGCTGAGCATGGGTCACAGGTAGCCAGGCACTAGTTGAAAAATCAGCATTGCCGTTGGCAATGGTTTGCCACATCACGGCATTGTCCAGGGGAACTAAGTTGACCCGGTAGCCTTCTTGTTTCAAGACCTGGGCAATAACATTTGTCGAAGCGACTTCTGAATCCCACTGCACATAGGCAATGTTGACCTTTTGGCCTTTTTCAGGGTTTGCGCTCAGCTGAACCACAACACGACCAAGGGCAGCTAAAACAAAGACAGCCACGGCCACAAGGCCGACCCACTTGGTTACCTGGCTTTTCTTGGCTTTGTTTTCCACCTTGGCATTAAAGGTTTGGGTGATGCGGTCTAAAATGATGGCTAAAATGACCAAGGCAAGGCCACTCACAAAACCAGTTCCAATGTCAGCATGCTGCAGGGCAGAGAGCACTTCGCGACCAAGGCCTGGTGCTCCGATCATCGAACCGGTGACCACCATCGAAAGCGCCAGCATCATGGTTTGATTAACACCAGCCATGATGGTGTTTCTAGCTAGTGGTAACTCCACCTTCATTAATTTTTGGCGTGGTGTCGAGCCAAAGGCATCAGAAGCTTCAACTAGCTCCTTTGAGATTTCTCGAATCCCAAGATTGGTAAAACGAACGGTCGGTGGTAAGGCAAAGATCACAGAGGCAAAGACGCCCGGTACCATCCCAATACCAAAGAAAGCGACCGCCGGGATCAAGTAAACAAAAGCCGGCATGGTTTGCATAAAGTCTAAGATGGGATTGACAATCTGCTTGACCTTATTGCTTTTGGCCATCCAAATCCCCAAAGGAATCCCAATCATAATCGAAATCAGACTGGCAACTAAAACCAGGGTAAAGGTATTAATCAGTTGTTCCCACAGGTTCTGATTATAAATAAAGAGTAAACCTAATAAGGTAAAGGTGGGCAGGGGCCATTTTTTCTTGGCGAGAAAGAAAACGCCAATTGTCACCAAAAGGATAAATAAGAGTGGCGGGATAAATAGAAGCGTCTGCGTCAGCCAATCCATCAGGGCATTACCAAGCGTTTGCACCACATCAAAGAGGCCTGAGAAGGTTTTGGTAATCCATTCAGTGATGGTCTCAACCAGCTTGGCCACTGGTAATGTCATTTGTAACACTGTATTCAAAATGATCTCTCCTTCTTTCTTAGTCTTGTTTTTGAAGGGCTTGTTGCGTTAGCTGCTCTTCTTCCATAATTGTTTTAGCCGTTACTTGGCTTGGTGTTTGGTCATCCTCTGAAATATTAGCCAAGGCTTCAATCACTCGACCACGAATCACCACACCTAATAAACGATTATTGGCATCAGTGACAGCAATGGGTGATGAGGAGTCATAAATCAAAGGCATAATGTCTGTGATGACGGTGTCCTTAGAAACCGTTCGCACATCCCGATCAATCACTTCTGCCAGGGGCAGACCTTTCTTGCGTGCCTCAATGGCAGCGTCTGCAGTCAGACTGCCCATTAATTGGCGGTGCCGATTTGTAGCCATCAACATGGATACTTCTTCGTTATGCATCCGATTCAAGGCAACCTGTGGCCCATCAAGTTCTAGTGTTGTGGTTAAAGGCTTAATCATAATATTTTGAGCAGTTAGTACCTTGGAGCGGTCCACATCTTCGACAAATTCGCGGACAAAATCATTGGCCGGATTGGTCAAAATATCTTCACCGGTACCGATTTGCATGATTTTACCATCCTTCATCAAGGCAATGCGATCACCAATGCGCAAGGCTTCATTTAAATCATGACTGATAAAAATAATGGTTTGTTGAAGATTACTTTGCAAATCAATCAGCTCATCTTGCATTTCCCTTCGAATCAGCGGGTCAAGAGCAGAGAAAGCCTCGTCCATCAGTAAGATCTTGGCCCCATTGGCCAAGGCTCGCGCAAGGCCGACCCGCTGTTGCATTCCGCCAGATAATTGATCAGGGTACTGGTCCTTAAAGTTGAGCAGGCCAGCATTTTCTAAGGCTTGTTCAGCACGCTTTTGGCGCTCATCCTTGGGGACGCCACGCAATTCCAAGCCAAATTCGGTATTTTCCAATATCGTTTTATGTGGAAACAAAGCAAAGCTTTGAAAAACCATGTTGATGTCATGGCGACGGACGTCTCGGAGGTCTTGGTCATTGAGCTTGGCAATATCTTTGCCGTCTAATTCAACCTGGCCAAAAGAAGGCTCAATCAGACGGTTGATCATCCGGACCAGCGTGGATTTCCCACTACCAGATAGGCCCATAATCACAAAAATTTCCCCTTCTTTAACGTCAAAGCTAGCATCATAGACGCCGACAGTTGCTCCGGTTTTTTTGAGGATCTCTGTTTTACTTTTACCCTGTTTCACTAATTCTAGGGCTGCTTTTTGCCGCTTCCCGAAAATTTTTGTCAGGTTTTTGACTCTTAAAATCGTTCCCATAATGTTCCTTTCTGCAAAACTGTTATTTCCTTAACGGATCGTTGATGAACCAATAAGTGGCTACCTCATTTATTATTAGTGAGGTCTCTTTTTCGGTCGAAAAAAATAATCCGACAGGACAGAACACGTTTATGATAACACGTGTGGTCACTTTTTGTCAAATCTGACGCTCAGTAAGCCTTGATTTCAGCGAAAAAACAGCTTCTTAGCTCTGATTTTTCACAAGGATTCTGCACCAAAGTGACCTTTTTTAGACCACAGAAAGCACGGGAAAAACAGCTGTGCGGTATCTCAAAAAGGTAAAGCACCTGTCCCTTAGCAACGCTAAAGGATAATGTGCTTTACCTTTTTTGTTTTGTGCTGATGCTTAAAGCATGGGACCAACCCCCCTTGCTCCAAGCGGATGACCTATAGTAGGGCTTTGAATTGAATATTAGACTCTTCAAGGAAGCAATCGTCAAAGCCGCGTGGGTGATGGTACTCTAGCTTATCCTTGTCTAATGGATAGGTATACTTGCCACCAACTTCCCAGATAAAGGGATGAAAGGCATACTGTAACCGTTCTTTACGCATCTTCCACAGGGCTAAGATTTCATCTGTTGAGGCCATAAAGTTTGACCAAATATCATAGTGCACAGGGATGATGACCTTGACCCGGAGATTTTCTGCCATTCTCAAAAGATCAATTGAGGTCATTTTATCCTGAATACCTAGTGGGTTTTCCCCATAATTATTTAAGGCGACATCAATCTTGAAATCACGGCCATGTTTGGCAAAATAGTTAGAAAAATGCGAGTCAGCGCCATGATAAATGGTTCCACCTGGTGTTTCAAAGATATAGTTAACAGCTTTGCTGGCCATCAAGTCATCGGTGATGGCTAGCCCTTTTAGGCTTTCACCATTTTCTTCGTAGCCATCAATAGGTAAGGTGACCAAGCAGGTCCGATCAAAGGATTCCACCGCATGGACCTTGACGTCTTTAAAGGCAAAGCTCTCACCCGGAGCAATCACAATAATCCGATCTTCCGGCACGCCCCAGTTGACCCAAATGTCTCGACAACCAACTGGTCCGACAAATTTTACGTGATCTAATTTGGGATTATTGATAATGGCTGCCGCTGTTGAAATATCAATGTGATCACTATGGACATGAGAGACCAGGTAGTAATCTAAATCAGTAATGGCAAAAGGATCAATCACCATTGGTTGCACGCGCAAGTTGGGCTGCAATTTGCGCACACCTGCCATGTTGGCCATCTGGTGACCCCAAACCATGTTTTTAACCTGCTTGGTGGCCTTACCTCGTGCTGACCACAAATCCATCACCACATTGGCTCCACCTGGTGTTTTAATCCAAACGCCACAATTCCCTAACCACCACATGGCAAAATTACCCTCAGGGACCACTTCTGCTTCAATTTCTTCATTCAACCAGGTTCCCCATTCTGGGAAGGTTGACAAAATCCATGACTCCCGGGTAATGTCTTGTACTTTAGCCATAGTTACCTCCTGATAATAGCTTTTTT
Source organism: Streptococcus halichoeri (assembly GCF_019774635.1). Taxonomy (NCBI): domain Bacteria; kingdom Bacillati; phylum Bacillota; class Bacilli; order Lactobacillales; family Streptococcaceae; genus Streptococcus; species Streptococcus halichoeri. The sequence goes on along the minus strand of NZ_CP081502.1, from coordinate 503,602 downwards.
CTAATTTCAGTATAGTCTTATTCCTAAGGGATAAAAAGACCAAGTCTCACACAGAAACAGTGTTCAAAAATAGGCCGTTAGACCAGCTTGAGCCCATAAAAAAAACGCCTCAGTAAGCTTCCCTAAGCAATAGGGTACTGAGGTTCACAGCTTAGCCTTTTGTAAGCTTATTTCTCAAGGAGGTCTTGCATTAATTCTTGACGGATTAATTTTTCAATTTGGCTTTTAAGGGCAAAGCCATCCTCTTGAGAAGCCACATACTGGCCGATTAATTTTTCCAGCATTTGAGAAAAAACTTGTGGCTTGGTTGTTTGCTGATGCTTAGCATAGCGCAGCAAATTCAAAATATCGTCATCGGTTAAAATCGGGTTGACCACCAAGGTAGGCAAGGAACACTCAAGGTCTGGATGCGTGGTAACCACAAAATCAACGTTGAGCAAATCAGAGACACTTTGGAATTGCTCCGTGGTAAAAATACCAATGGTTTGACTATTGACCAAGTAGAACTCGCATTGCTTGTGGAGTAACTTTTGCAGACCAATGCCCGCATCTGACACAATAATCATCTTGATGCACTCGGGTTTAGCTGAGCTATTGCGCAGCTCACCGCCTAGATGAATGGTAATATCTGCAATATCATCATCTGTTAGCTCGATATGCCAGGCCTCCTCCAACAAAGGCACCGCCGCCTTGGTTTTTTCAAATAAATCAAGGTATTTTTCTTTGATGTGATTGGTTAAGGGGTTCATGGCTGTAATGCCATATTCTTTGCGATAAATAAGAGCCTTGCAGTGCGTGGTCAACTGGCGGATAAGATCGGCCTTGTGGGTGAAGTGCAGGTGGTCTTTATCTTCTAAACGGCGTAGAAAATTTGTCAAGTCAGTGCGCATATTTTGATAATCTGAGCTTTCGGCATGCTCATCCTTGTCTTTACGAAAAGACAGCATCAACATGGCGATCAGTCCGATTTCCACATGGTCTAATATGAGGTTGAAGCGAACAGCTAATTCATCTGCTAAATCCCGCGCAATATAATATTCTTTGCGTTTCCAGATCCTATCAAACTCTTGCTGTAGTGTTTCTTTAAACTCTGAACTAAAGGCCATATTACGATAGCTGAGCAAGATAAAAGGCAGAATTTTAATCATAAATTGGTAGTCACTGGCATTAATTGTCTTACCCAAATTAGCCTGAGAAATAGGCAGATAATCCTTAAGAAAAGCCAGCAATTCAGGTGAAAAATAAATGGTCTTGGTCAAGGTTTTGGACAGTTTTAGCTGCAAGCAAGCTTGAAAACTACTGTTACCACCGCGATAGACACCATCTAGCAGATGGTACAAAAACTGAATAAAGGACAAAGGATGGCATTCAAAGAAATAACCGCGTGCCTTGGTGACCTGTAAGCTAATGGAATAAGGTTTCTCCATCAATAACAGTCTTAGATCGTTGAGATCATTTAAGACGGTGTTACGAGAGACATCATTGATTTGCATCAGGCGATCAATCGTGACGCGATCAGTGGACACCGCAATAAAGAGGGCGGCCAATTTGACCCGCTCATCACTTTTCATGACGTAATTGTAGTCATCAACATCTGCCAGCAGGGAACGACAAGCAGCCTTTTGGCGCTCAGTCAGACAAATCCCCACTCGGGGTAAAGCAGCCACAGGAACAATGTCGGCAGGCAAGGCTTCATTGATCTTGTCCAAATGATAGTAAATCTTGCGTCGGGATTGCCCTAATTGCTGTGAAATGCCCATAATGGTCTCAGCTTGCTCTAACTTTATCAGATAAGTCAAGAGGTCATAACTTTTGTTATCTAAAAGCATCATTTAATGGCTCCTTCATGCGTCTTTTAAGTTTACCATTCTGTGATTAAAGAAGGTTTTAGAACAACTAGTAAGCAACTATTATAGTATAGCAAAAAAAGCCGAGGTCACCTGGATACCTCATGCTTATTTTTTAAGAATGCACCTGCTCTTTTTGCCCATAATAGGCATTAGGCCCGTGTTTGCGCAGATAGTGCTTGTCCATAATATACTTAGGCGCTGGCTCTACATGTGGATTGATCTGCTCGGTCAAGCGATTCATCCTAGCCACTTCCTCAAGCACGACGGAATGGTAAACGGCTTGCGCTGGATCCTTGCCCCAAGTAAAAGGCCCATGATTGCGTACTACAATCCCAGGAACTGCCAGCGGATCTAAGCCTCGGCGGGTAAATTCTTCAATAATGACCGTGCCTGTTTCTTTTTCATAGGCACGGTTAACTTCAGCCTCACTCAAAGAACGAGCACAAGGAATCGCGCCATAGAAATAATCAGCCTGGGTCGTGCCATAAAAAGGCAAGTCACGCCCTGCCTGGGCCCAGGCCACAGCCTCGGTTGAGTGAGTATGGACAATCCCACCAATAGCTGGCCAGGCATTGTAAAGCTGGACATGGGTCGCCAAATCAGACGAAGGATTCAGATCCCCTTCTAGGATGTGACCTTCAAGGTCCGTTACCACCATATTTTCTGGAGTGAGTCGATCATAGTCAACCCCAGAAGGCTTAATGACAATCAAGCCGGCCTCTCGGTCTACCTCTGAGACATTGCCCCAGGTAAACTTAACCAAGCCATAAGCAGGCAAGGCCTTATTGGCCGCACAAACCCGCTGCCGCATCTCAGATAACGATTTCACCATTAGATAACACCTGCTTTCTCCATCAGTGGGTAAAGAAAGGCCTGCGCTTCTTGGATCGCTTTTTGGCTCTCCTCTACCGTTGCGTCATTTTTGCACCACATTTCAATCAAAAAGGGACCATTGTAGTTTGTTTGCTTTAGCACTGCAAACATTGCTTCCCAGTCAACACAACCTTGACCAAAAGGCACATCACGAAATTGCCCCTGGCTCTGCTCGGTCACCGCATAGGTATCCTTGAGATGCAGCGCAGCAATAGACTGATGGCCATTGTAAAAGGCACTCCACAAATCATTATGCCAAGCAGCAAGGTTACCTGTATCAGGATAGACAAAAAGGTAAGGCGAAGCAATTTCTTTTTCAATAGCTAAATATTTTTCAATGGAATTGATAAAAGGATCATCCATGATTTCAATGGCCAGCATGACCTGGGCTTCTTCGGCCCAAACACAGGCTTGGCGCAAGTTTTTGATAAAACGCGCACGGGTTTCAGGGGACTTTTCCTCATAGTAAACATCATAGCCAGCTAGTTGAATCGTACGTACACCAATGTCTTGGGCAAAAACGATACACTTTTGCATCATCTCCATAGCCTTGGCTTCCTTAGCTGGATCATTAGAGCCCATGGGAAACCGCCTGTGCCCACTAAAGGTGATACTTGGCACGCGTACACCTGTTGCAAAAATGGCTTTAACCAGCTCAAGCCGCTCGGCTTTTGACCAATCGAGCCGCGCCAAGCGTTCATCTGATTCATCAATGGACAATTCCACAAAATCAAAGCCCAGCTCTTTAGCAAACTGGAGGCGCTCTAACCACGTTAGCTCTTTTGGGATTGCTTTTTCATAAATACCTATTGGACGTGCCATGTTTTACCCCCAAATGCGTTTAATTTCAGCCTTGAAAGCTCGTGCAGCGGCTGCTGGATTAGGAGCTTCGGTAATCCCACGTCCAGCAATGAAGGTAAAGACATCCACTCCGGCAAATAATTGCAGTGTATCAGTTGAGAGACCACCCGTCACTGAAACCCGAAAACCCATATCAATCAACTGTTTCACCTTATTGAGGTCCTTTTCTCCCCAGCTATCACCAGCCAGTAGGGCATCTCGTGATTGGTGATAAATGGCCTGGGAAATACCGGCATCAAGCCAAGCTTGGGCCTGCTCAAAAGTCCAATCACCATACAGTTCAATTTGAATCTCGCCACGGTCGCCGCGCTCTTCTTTGATAGCTTTTAAAGCAGCGGCCATGGTGGGAATTGTGGCACAGCAAATGCAGGTCATCCAGTCGGCACCTTGTGCCGCATTGTTTCTAGCAACTGTGCCACCAGCATCGGCACACTTGGTATCGGCCACAATTATTTTTTCTGGAAATAAGCTGCGCAGGACTTGGACCAACTGGCTGCCTACTTGGAGTAGACAAACAGTGCCTGCTTCAATCACATCAACTTCTTGACCAACGGCAACAGCCGCTGAAATAGCCCCTTGTAAATCTGAATGGTCAAGGGCAACTTGTAACTGGGGTAAACGTTTTGTCATTTTTCTTCCTAAAGCGAGAGCCCCCCTCCTCCCTTTCTAACAAGGCTTTGCCATTGTCACAAAGCCAGGGTACTAGAGTGGACTGTCTCGACTTGCTTTTCCTTTCCTTAAGGTATGGAGCAAGAGCACTGCCTGGGCGGTACTCTTTTTTTGTAACATGCATGCGATAGCTGGTGATAAGAGGGGCTAGCACCCCGAGCATCGGACACCAGCCTTAAATAGCATAAAGGGCTTGAGATGACCGAACCACCAAGGGCTACGGAGGCTCTCCTTGGCAACCATTGCTTTTGGCGGACCTATCTGCTTGGCAAAGCTTCGCCAGATAAGGCTGCCTAGTGTTTTCAGCCCAAAACTAGCTATCTAGGTCAAAACCGGCCAGGTAGGGGCTGTCTTTTGAGGCCGCAACCATAGCCAAAACCTCTTCCTTGGTCTGGCAAGCCACGAGTCGTGCAATCGCATTGTCTAATTCAAATAAAGCAATAATTTGGGGAATAGCCACTGACGTGTGAATGGCAGAGCTCGTAGCAGCCAACGTTAGGAGGACTTGGACTTCTTTGCCATCAGCAAACGTCACCGGCTGCTTTAAGGTCACCAAGGAAAACGCATCGCGATTAACCCCGTCTTCTGGACGGGCATGCGGCATCGCCATGCCTGGCATTAGGATATAATATGGCCCATATGCTTCTGTAGAAGCAATGATGGCCTGATAGTAGGCTGCATCAACCGCTCCGCTCTCAATCAATGGATCAACGGACAAGCGTACAGCCTCTTGCCAGGTATTTGCTTCTAAGCCCAAGCGAATCGAATCATTGTCTATAAAGGCTTGTCTTAAATTCATCTGTTCTCCTTTTAGCAATAAGAGCGTGATGAAGACTCACTCCTCTTTCAGCTTTTTTATAAAACGGCTTGTAATTTTGCCTTGATCTCATTGTCGTCCATCAAATTATCCAAGCCAACCAGATGGCCTTTGGTCCGACCATCCAATTCATGAATCAAGTGATTGGAGGCCACCACAATATCATAACCGGCCGCTAAGCCTTTAGCTTCGCCAACTGAGCAAGAAGCCGATTGAATATCAGTTACACCTAATTGCCGAAGGGCGTTTTCAACTTTCATTTTAATAACCATGGATGAACCCATGCCATTTCCACATGCTGTTAGAATTTTAACCATTATGATTCTCCTATTTTTTCACTTATTGTGCTTCACCACGGTAGTAGGCTTCTTTATCTTTAGCTTTAGCAAATTGCCATTGCGGAATAGCCAAGAAAAAGAGACAAACGATAAGATAACCGGCGATACCGAGGTATTTAAAGAGATAGCCAAAGGCTAACCACGGAAATTCAAAGTCAATATTACCATGATAGCCACCTGTGAGTCCCAAAAGACCAACAGCAACGGCCCCCAAAGCGACCTGAATCACCCCTGAGAGGAAGGACAAAGCAACGGCTGCTTTCCAGCCGCCACGCTTATCAGCATAAACAGCGATCGCTGCATTATCAAAGAAGACTGGAACAAAGCCCGTAATAATCAAGATAGGATTTTTAAAGATAACCAGCAAAGCAATCGTGATCAGCTGACCGATCAAGCCAAAGGCAAAGCCTGACAGCACAGCATTGGCAGAGCCAAAACCATAGGAAGCCGCAACATCAACTGCCGGGAAAGAACCTGGTAACAGCTTATTGGAAATCCCCTGAAAGGCATTGGTCAACTCAGTAACAAACATCCGTACGCCCTGCATCAAGATAAACAAATAGACTGAGAAAGTTAAGGACGTTTGGAGAATGTACATGAAGAAGGCCTGCTTGGCCGGGACAAAGGCCCCTGGACCAATCAACTGGGCATTTGACATGATTTCAGGCCCAAGTACGGCCAAAATAGCACCAAAGAAGACCAGCATTAAGGTGGCTGAGGCAACAACTGTATCATGGAAGATACTTAAAAAGGTAGGTAATTTCAGATTATCAAGATTTTCTTCCTTCTTACCAAAGAAAGGGGCTATCTTATCCACAAACCAAATGGCAAACTGCTGCTGGTGACCAATAGCAAAGCCTCCGCCGCCTGTTAAACGTTGCGTAGCTTCGACCGTCATATTGGAACTTACAGCCCAATATAAGCCACAAACAATCCCAACGGCCCAAGCGCCAAAAGCATTTTGAAATTGAGGAATCAAAAGCAGTACAAAAACAGAAATGGTAGCGGCCTGCTGAACCATGATATGACCTGTAATAAACAAGGTACGAACCTTGGTCACCTTGCGAAGGGCCACCAATAATAAATTAACCCCAAAGCCAATCAACAAGGCTGTCGTTGCCACACTGATGAAGCCCATAGCCTCAAGCTTGGTATTGGCTGCTGCTAGACCAAAGTACGGATCAATAACTGCCGCTTCTAATTGAAATTTTTTAGCAAGCGCCACTAAGATCGGACGAAAGGTCGTAACAAGGCCGCCGGCCCCGACATTTAAAATCAAGTAACCAACAGTTGCTTTAATAAAGCCAGCAAACACTTCATGCAAAGGCTTGTTTAATAGCAAGTATCCTACTAAGACCAACAAGCCAACGAAGAAGGCTGGATTTTGCAAAATATTTTGCGAAAACCAATTTAAGGGAGCTAGGAAAAATTCCATGACCGTCTACCTCTTTCACGTTTGATAAATTCTTTACACTGTCATTATAATTTTTGTAAGCGTTTTAATAAAGACCAAGTATCACACAGTCCTGTGTTCAAAATTGGGCTTTCCAGGCCTTGTTCAGGCCCAGAACCAATAGCAAAAAAGCGCCTGGAGATGCAAATGCTTGCCCTTTAGCATCAGCAACTGCAAAACAAGCCCAAGCATGCAAAAAGAGCTGACAGGCTTGAACTGTCAACTCCGTAAAGGTTATAATATCAGACTACCTGGCCGACCACCAACCGTGCTGGATGGCTTAGCGAAAGGATAGATTCAGTCTAATCAAGCTGGCTTGTGGGCAAAGATGGAGTTAGGCTGGACGATTCGGCCATCTTGTGGACAAAGCCGGAGTTAGGCTGGACGATTCAGCCATCTTGTGGGCAAGGCTGGGCTCAGACTGGGCAAGCTGGCTGCCGGTGATTTAGCTGCTTGTCGCATACTGGACTTGGTCTGGTTAATCCAGCCGCCTGGTCGCCAAGCAGGTCAGGTCGACCTTATTTGACGACAATATTAACCAACTTATCTGGAACAGCAATGACTTTGATGATGTCCTTGCCAGCTACTTCCTTTTGAATCTGCGCGCTAGCTAAGGCTGTGGCTTTGAGGTCTTCACGTGTCAAGCCCTTAGCAACCATTAATCGTGCTTTGACCTTACCCTTGATTTGGACAACAATCTCCACTTCGTTTTCCACTAGTTTGCTGTCGTCCCAGACAGGCCAAGGGACGTAGGCAAGGGACTGACCTGAGGCTGTTAATGCTTGCCAAAGCTCCTCAGCCAGATGGGGAGCAAATGGTGCAAGCAATTGCACAAAGCCCTTAGCATAGTCCATAAACAGCTGGTCTTCTTTGTTGGCCGCATTCACAAAGACCATGAGTTGGGCAATAGCTGTGTTGAACTTCATCTGCTCAATCTGCTCAGTCACGGCCTTAACAGTCTCATGGTAGACCTTGTCCAAAGCTCCGCTATTTTCCAGCGACCTTTCTTTGGTCATAATCAAACGGTAAACGCGGTCAAGAAACTTACGCGAGCCTTCTAGGCCTTCTTCTGACCAAGCAATCGAGGCATCCAGTGGGCCCATAAACATTTCGTAGACCCGCAGAGTATCTGCCCCGTATTGTTCAATCACCTCATCTGGATTGACCACATTTTTCAGTGATTTGGACATTTTGGCTGGAGCTTGTTCTAGTTCTTCGCCCGTTTGGACATTAAAGAAAGAGCCATCTCGCTTTTCAACCTTGTCAGTAGCAACAAGTGCTCCGCGGTGATCGCGGTAGCTTGTACCCAAGATCATCCCTTGGTTAAAGAGCTTTTGGAAAGGTTCCTTGGTCGGCACCACCCCAAGATCATAGAGGAATTTATGCCAAAAACGGGCATAGAGAAGGTGTAAGACAGCATGCTCTGCCCCACCGATATAGATGTCGACTGGCAACCAGGCCTTAAGCAGATCCTCATCTGCTAATGCGTCATTATTATGCGGGTCAATGTAGCGTAAGAAATACCAGCTCGAGCCAGCCCACTGCGGCATGGTATTGGTCTCACGCCGCCCCTTAACACCATCAGCGCGTGTCACCTGCAACCAATCCGTCAAGTTAGCTAGCGGTGATTCCCCAGTCCCAGAAGGCTTAATATCCCTAGTAACCGGCAAAACAAGGGGCAGCTCCTGTTCTGGCACTGCTGTTGATGTTCCATCTTCCCAATGAATAATCGGGATAGGCTCACCCCAATACCGCTGCCGGCTAAAGAGCCAATCCCGCAGACGGTAGTTGACTTGTTTCCTACCAACACCCTTTGCTTCAAGAAAAGCCAGCATCTTATCAATAGCTGCGGCCTTATCCAGCCCATCAAGAAAGTCCGAATTAATATGCCGACCGTCCTCTGTATAGGCTGCCTCAGCCACATTACCACCCTCTAGCACCGGAATAATCTCAAGGCCAAACTGCTTAGCAAACTCCCAGTCCCGCGTATCATGCGCCGGCACAGCCATAATCGCACCCGTTCCATAGCTAGCTAGCACATAATCTGACACCCAGATCGGCATCAGCCGGCCATTAACCGGATTAATCGCATAGCTACCGGTCCACACCCCCGTCTTTTCCTTAGCCAGATCCGTCCGAGCCAGATCCGATTTGAGACTAGCTTGGTGCTTATAGTCGGCCATCGCTTGCGCTTGCTCAGGCCGGGTAATGGCGTCCACCAGTTCATGTTCTGGGGCCATAACAGCGTAGGTCGCACCAAATAAGGTATCCGGCCGCGTTGTAAAGACCGTAAAAGCCTGATCACTCTCTGCCACCGCAAAAGTCACCTGAGCACCCAGAGATTTGCCAATCCAGTTGCGTTGCATATCCTTAATGGACTCAGGCCAATCCAAGTCCTCCAAGTCCTCAAGCAAGCGCTCAGCATAGGCTGTGATCTTGAGCATCCATTGGCGCATGGGCTTGCGCACAACTGGGTAACCACCCCGTTCAGAAGTGCCATCTGGCAAGACTTCTTCATTAGCGATGGCTGTGCCCAATTCTTCCACCCAGTTGACCGGAACTTCGGCTTCGTAGGCTAAGCCTTTTTCATAGAGCTTGGTAAAGATCCACTGGGTCCACTTGTAGTAATTAGGGTCAGTGGTATTAATTTCTCTGTCCCAATCATAAGAAAAACCAAGTGCATTAATCTGCCGCTTAAAGTTCGCAATATTTTCAGCTGTAAAAGCAGCCGGATCATTGCCCGTATCCATAGCATATTGTTCAGCTGGCAAACCAAACGCGTCCCAGCCCATAGGGTGCAGCACATTAAAGCCTTGAGCTCGCTTATAACGACTGAGAATATCCGTAGCAGTGTAGCCTTCTGGATGGCCAACGTGCAGCCCAGCCCCCGAAGGATAGGGAAACATGTCTAAGGCATAAAAATGCGGTTTCTCAGGATCTTCTCCCGTTTTAAAAGTTTGATTCTCAGCCCAAAAAGCTTGCCATTTGGGTTCAATTGCTTTGTGATTATAAAAGGCCATATGATTATCTCCCGGCATAAAAGTCTATTAGTTCTATTATAGCACGATATGAGGCATTTACCAATGGCATAACTAGCGAAAAAACCTCTCATAATCTGTCACACCACAAAGGGCTAGGGCAAAAGCACAGCAGCACAGAAAAAGAGCTCCTCTAAAGGAACTCCTTGTCATTGTTTAAGTTTAGATGATTGTTGGACTTAGTTTTCTTTGCGTTTTGCAGCAAGTGTCACCATGCCGGCGCTTGTCATCACGGCAAAGGCTGCTGCTGTAAAGAATGGGTTAGCAGAATCACCAGTTGATGGAAGTTGGTTAGCAGCGCTCTTCATAGCTACAGGGTTGCTTGCTAAATGTTTAACGTTAGATTTAGCAGCTGGAGCATCGGCTGCTGGTGCTGCTTTACCTGGTTTAACTTGAGGCATTCCAGGAGCTTTAGGCTCAGCTGGTTTAGTCTCTGGAGCTGGTTTAACGTCAGGCGTTGGAGTTGGTTGATCTTTTTTAGCTAGTGAGTTAAGGATGAAGTCTTTAAGTGACTTAACGCCTTCAACTGTCTTAGCACCATCAATTTTCTTAATGTAGTAGTCGCTCACGCCAGCTGCTTTCAAGGCTTTCTTAGCATCGTCTTTAGCAAATTCAAGCTTGAAGTCATCTGGTGTCTTAACATCGCCGGTTAAGGTATTGATACCTTCTGCTATACCTTCAACGTTCTTAGCCAATTGGTCGGCTTTTGATTTAGCAACAGCATCCAAGATAGAATCCTTAAGCGCTTTAACGCTGTCAACTGTCTTAGCACCATCAATTTTCTTGATGTAGAAGTCGCTCACGCCAGCTGCTTTCAAGGCTTTCTTAGCATCGTCTTTAGCAAATTCAAGCTTAAAGTCGGCTGGTGTCTTAACATCACCTGTCATGGCATTGATGCCTTCTGCCATACCTTGTGTATTCTTAGTAATGATGACAGCTTTTTCAGCTTTATCAACTTCAGCGCTAATCTTGTTAACCACAGCCGTAGAGGTAGCATCTTGTAGCTTATCCTCAAACTCAGCTTTTGCAGTTGCTGAAATTTCTGTTTTAGCATCAACGTTATCCAAAGCGGCTGCTTTTGCATCAGAAAGCTCTTCACTAGTTTTAGCTCTCGCTACCATTAATTGGAAACTTTCACCGTTGTCTGTTGTTTCAGCTGCTTGAACACTGGTTACACCTGCTAACACTGCTGCAGATACTGAGGCAATCCCAAAAGCGGATTTTCTCAAGTAAGACTGCATTTTCTTGTTTTCCATTTTCCTATTCCCCTTAATTATTTTTACATTAGGTTAAGTATCCTATAGATAACTTAATGACATTATATTACACATATATTATTAAGTCAATATTAAGAATTTTTCAGACTTTTTAATAAATCCCCGTTGTCAGCAGCCTTGAAAAGCCGCTTTCATGCATTTATTCCGCCTTTTTCGTCTTGTTTTTTGACAGGTTCGTTTTGCTGTTTTATTATAAATTCGGACAATATCATTATTACTTTTTTGTTACAAGTCTATAAGAACGTGACCTGTTTTTGTAAAAATAAGGGCTATTATCCTTGTACATGAGCCACTGCGCAGCCTTTTATGAGAAGAAAAAAAGGATACTGTAAGGGTTTTCAAACACGCATTAAAATCCTAAATCTCTGGTGCCTAGCAGGCAACAGCTGATACTAGCAACTGGTCTTTAATCATGGCAAAGCAGCTTATATTCTGGAATTTTTCCTTTTCTGCTCAAGCAAGACGCAAAAAGGCCACCTCTAACTAACACCTATCAAGGGGATAGGCTAGTTAGGGCAACCTTGTCATCACACTCTGTTACTTGCTGGTTATCCGCAGCCAAATGGTACACCGATAACCAATGCTTAAAGCGCAGCCTGCTTTAGCTGCCATCAAAGGGACTTTGTGCCTGTGCTGAGCAAACCCCCGCCGTGGCGGCTCACTAAGCACAGCGATTCTCTCACCTAATTAGGGGTTACAAATGGTGCTTAGGAGAGCTCGGCGATTTGATAAAGCTCAACTTCGGCCACGGTTTCAGAACCAAACATGTTCAGCATGAGTTTGACCTTGTTATTTTCAATCTCAACGACGCGCCCTTCTTGACCCATGAAAGCGCCATCAATGATTTGGACGACATCGCCTTCTTTAATATTGGTATCAAAGACATCCACTGTTTGTCCCATGGATAGGAGGATCGCTCGGATTTCTTCTTCTAATAGCGGTGTTGGCTTAGAACGGTTCCCGTGCGAGCCCACAAAGCCAGTAACATTGGGCGTGTTACGCACCACAAACCAGGCTTCATCAGTCATGACCATCTCAACTAGCACATAACCTGGGAAGCGGTTTTCTTCAATTTCCTTGGTTTGTCCATTTTTTTCCACATTAACCGTTTGCGTTGGAATTTCTACCCGTAAGATGTTTTCCATCATATTATAGGTTTGTGCCCGTTGTAAAAGGTTCTCTTTGACCTTGTTTTCATAACCAGAATAGGTCTGAAGGACGAACCAACCCTTATCAAAAGAATCTAACATTGCTTTTCCTTTCCTTAATAAAAAAGCCTAAGAAGGCTTTGGAAGTGATTACTTTCCTTCATTATAATAAATGCCAAGGAGGCTGTCAATCATCTACCATTAGGAATCATTCCCGTAGTTAATATTGTTGTCCAATTTGTTATAGTCCAAAGGGAGATAATAATGACTTTCCTTGTCTTAACAATTGGTCAACAATATTCGCTGATGCCCTTTCTTCCAATTAAATGCAAAAAAGGGCGAAATAACCCCTTGTTTATGTGGTGATTTTTTTGAACCAGTTAAACTACCCAGCTCGCAAGGTGAGTCCTTGTCCCTGACTTGGCTTTCCTTAAGGCAAAGCCGAGCATAACTAAAAAGCTCATGGCAACAGCTAAACTCATCTTCTTTAACCCTCGAATAGTATGGGTCTCAAACCTAAAGTCTCTGTCTAATCGTCCATTCACTCGCTCCACAGCTATTCGCTTCCTGTATAGCCTCTTGAACTTCTTACTATCTCGCGCTACTTGATTAAAGATAATCGGTTCAACACATCGTTTTAAACGAAAAATACAGTTATCTTGATACTTAGGGTGAAAACCATATCGTAAACTATCACTAGAAGAATCATAGCCCTTGTACATGAGCTGAATCGCTTGGCCTCTATCATCTACCCAAAACACTTCTCCTGATTGGTTATAAATCAAATCGGTATCCAAATATTGCCTAGTGCCATTCTTTTTCCACTTATGTGGGTTATCAATGATTGTGACGATATGAGCCTCCTCCAAAAGAGCTTGAAGAGGGCTGCCACTGTAGCCTTTGTCTGCCATTAGGTACTTCCCTTTTTCAAGCGTCATTGGACTGAGGTTCCTGATGAGCTCTTTCGCAACCGTTGGTTCCCCTTTTGAGGCTGGTGTTACTCTCCAAGCCACAGGTAATTCATAGGTCGTATCAACGATAAGATGACAACGATAGCCATAATGGGTTTCTTTAGTTACCATCCCATTTTTATGAGGGCACTGTTTGATTCCACTATCGGCATCTAAATCGGCACGCTTATCTTTCTTTTTCTTATATTTACCATAAGGACTAGCATAGCTATCTATGAATTTACCATCTAAGGCCAAGTTAACACCGAAATTAGGAAGAAGGTCATATAGTTCAGATATGCCAGATAATACCCAGTCCTCAATATCAGGGCAGACCTCTTCCAAGTCCTGGATGAAACGGGAATAAGCAGATTTAGAGGGGGCATGGACTAGTTTTATCGTCCCATTTTTCAATTTAACCCCGTGGGTTTCAAAGCCACAGATTTGACGTAGTTGACTATTCATATTAAGCTGACGAATCAACTGTTGATCGGTTTCCAATTGAAGAACTATTTTAGCAATATAGGCAATGAAATAGGACTGGATGGTGTAATCTTTTCGACCATGTTTTCGTTTGGCTTCTAACTGGTCAAAGAAATCCGTTTCTGGAAGACCATCTAATACCATCAAAATTTTTTCCAAATCACCCAGTTCCTGATCTTCAAAAAGGTTAAGCTGTGTTATAATTTTCATAGTGAGACCTCGTTAATAGAGATTTTTGCTTAAAACTATTATAACGCTTTGACGTTTCATTGAGGCTCACAAAAGGGAAAAATCGCTACTTAACGTGGCGATTTTTCTTTTTGAGGGTTTGAAAAGCTATGATGGCTATGGAATAACTAACTACGGGAATGATTCATTAGGTGATTGCATGACAAAAGAAAGCTAGCAAAATAAGTCACCACTAGCCAGAGGCAATTACAAGCGCTAGGGGTTTCAGCTTCTATTTTTGGCCAACAAACTAGCGCCCACCACGTAAAACAGCTCACGCAGCCAACAACATTGAAGCAGTCATAGCTCAAAACAAGCAAACTAAAAAAGATTGGAGAAAGGAACTTGTGCCCCTTTCTCCAATCTGCGACTAGGCGTAATTTTGCTCCTAGCATTTTGCCCTTATTTAGAACAAGTTAATAATACTTAAAATCCCTTTTGATAGGATTTGGTCAAAGATGAAAATAATCACTGTGAAAAAGGCTGTATACTCAAGAACTGAGATAAAGTCTTTCCAGCGCTGTTTTCGATTTGGCCATGTTGTATCTTTCAACAGTTTAAAAATACCACTGACAAAGCTCATCAGACATCCCCTTTAACGTGTTTCTTTATGTACTGTATATTTTTTACAATATTTACAAAATTTATTGACTTCTAGACGTGTTGGTTTAGGCGTACTGCTTACTGCAATTGAGTAATTACGGCTTCCACATTCGATACACGCTAGGCTTGCTTTTTTTTGTGCCATAACGCCTCCCATGAAAGCTATTGTAGCACGAATCAACAGCTAGCGCAAGTTATCTTGCTAACGGATAAAATCAACAATTCCATTCCAGAGATTCTGGGCTTTCTCGCGCAAGCCCGCACGGTCAACTGCATCTGACAGTGAACGCGAAGCTTCTTCGGCTGATTTTCGCAAACCATTGATAATTTCCTGCGATTTAGAAGCCGTATCCGTAGCCGTTTCATTAACCCCGTAAATGGCCGAAATCCCATTTTGGGCATAGGCGTTTTCGACCTTGAACGGTGTCCCCTTGGTATAAGGGAGGATATAGGAGGCCTGGGTACTGAAAATAGCTGACGCAGTCCCAGCACTCGAATCTGTCAAATAATGGTGCTGATCAGTTTTATTAAAGCCGACCCACTGGCTGATAACGACATCGGGTGTATAGCCAATCACCCATTGATCGCCCGCCAAATCAGGATTAAAATCAGTCTCTGTTGTCCCTGTCTTGCCGGCCATGGTATAACCATAGACATTGGCATTGACCGCAGAGCCATTAGAGAAGGTGCCAAGCATCATGCTCGTCATCTTATCTGCCACAGACTGACTTATCACCCGTTTGGTTTGATCCTGGTGTTCTTTCAATACATGGCCATTTGCCGTTTCAATCCGAGTAATGAAATGAGCAGAGTGCATGACACCCTTATTAGCAAATGCTGAATAGGCTTGCGCCATTTCTAGTGGATTGGTCGTCACACTGCCTCCTAGGGCAAGGCCCAGTTCTTTGTGAGCAGCAGCCATGTTTAGGCCAAATTTCTTCCCATAGCTAATGGCCTTGTCAATCCCTAATGCATCTAGAGTGGCAACTGCTGGTATATTATAAGAATTGGCCAAAGCCTGATACATGGGAACATCTTCAGATTCGTAATTTCCATAATTATGCGGCTTATAGCCCTTGAAATCACGCAGAGTATTTGGCAGCGTCTTATCAATAGACCAGCCAGCAGCAATCGCTGGCGCATAAACGACTAAGGGCTTAATGGTCGATGCGGGGCTACGTTTGGCCTGGGTCGCATAGTTAAAACTCCGAAAAGTTGGATTTTCTGTACTATTGACTCGACCAACAAGGCCGCGCACCCCTCCGGTTTTGGGGTCTAAAACAACGCTAGCGCCTTGAGCCTGGCTATTGTCATACTCTGAGACCGGAAAGAGGCTCGTGGTGTTAAATGTCGTTTGCATACCGGCCTGGTAATGCTGGTCCAACTCCGTGTAAATCTTGTAGCCATTATTGACTAAGTCTTTCTCTGAGATGCCATAAGTCCTTATAGCTTCATTGATAACCGCATCAAAATAAGATGGGTACTTGTAATCATTGGTTTTTTTCGTATAGTTATCAGCTAGCCGCTCGCCCATGCCGACTCTCTCAGCAGCTGCTGCATCTGCCTTGCTGATTTTTTTAGCGTCCACCATGGCCGCCAAGACCGTATTGCGGCGGTTTGTGGCATTAGCTACTGAATAATAAGGATTGTAAATCTCTGGTCCCTTTAGCATACCCGCTAAGGTCGCTGCTTCATCAAGCGTCAGATCACGCGCACTGGTCCCAAAGTATTTTTGGCTAGCATCTTCTACGCCCCACACACCATGGCCAAAGTAGGCATTATTGAGATACATGGTCAGGATGTCTTTTTTGCTATATTTTTTACTCAGCTCCAAAGCCAGGAAGAATTCACGCGCCTTACGCTTAATCGTCTGATCTTGTGACAAATAGGCATTCTTGGCCAATTGCTGAGTGATGGTTGAGCCCCCACCAAAATGCCCGGCAGTAACTACCGCTAGCAAAAAGCGTTTGATATTAATCCCATTATTAGTATAGAAGGTCCGGTCCTCTGTTGCAATCACAGCATCTTGTAGCCGCTCTGAAACAGCATCAAGTTCAACATAACTGCCTTTTTGACCCGTCAATCTACCTGCATAGGCCTCTTTTTTGTCATAAATAAGAGTTGTTGCCTTCAAGGCACTCTGCAAGTCAGATACCTTGGCCGTTTTAGCCAAATAAAAGAGATAAGAGCCAAAAACCAGGACAAAGAGCCCCATACCAATCAGGAGCAATTTACCAATATGATAGCGGCGCCAGAAACGCCGAAGCGGATGTTGCGGCGATGGTAAAAAACGCCCTAAACGCCCCAACCAGGCCGGTTGATTAACCTCAAACGCATGGCTATTTGTTGTCCGACGGCGCTTATAGGAAGATTGCTGTGCAGATTCAGAGGGTGGTTCTTGATTGTCAGCAGCAGCCTTAAAGCTCGCCTCCTGCCTTTGCTGCGCTTTTGCAGCTTGTTTTTTCTGGTGCGCCTGATAAGCGTTTGGAAAAAATTTTTTATAGAGTAACTTAAAAAATGACATAAGTGTAAGATCCCATCACAGCACCGCCTAGTGCTCGTCCAAGACACCAGGCTTTGAATAAGCAATCGCATCAATTTGAAAAAGCAAGCCAGCCGGCCCACCTTCCTGGGCAAATTCGGTTTGAATGGCCTTGCGCGCCGGGTATTGCCCATTAAAACGGTCTTTGATGATTTTTTCCAAAACCGGGTTATTCCAAATATCTCTAAACAAGCAGTCCATCTTAACAACAGCTTCCAGTGTTAACCCAACTAGACCTAAACGGCGCTCCATCTCATCAAAAGCACCATTAATCTGGTCCTCAATGCTATCGCCAATGTTGCCACAGCAGTAATTAATAAAATAAAAATCGCCTGCCTCAACCAGGCCTGTAAAGCCTGCGCTTTCATTGACGTCATAACGTCTAATACTTTTCATTTGTTTACCTCAATAAATGTCCATTTAGTCTATCTATTATACCAGTTTCTCGTCAAATACAAAACTAAAAACCAACGCCACGATTGCTTATGCGCAGCCGTTTGTCTACCTAAAATTCAGCCTAGTGGTTGACCCTCCCAAAAAACCAGCAAAACAAAGACGCCTTTAGCTAAGCACAGCCCCTGATGAAGCAGCGCTAGCTTTTCTAACCCAAAAGGCCTTTGCGCAGGCAAAAACATGGTATAATGGTTTTAATCACTCATTAAAATCCTGAAAGGAAACCCCTATGAATAAATTTGATGCCTTTAAAGAAACCCTTACTCCAGAGAGTTTAAAAGCTATTTATGAGGAAACCCGCATTGAGGTGGCTAATGATGAACGCGAAGGAACCGAAGCCTTCTCCGTTGCACTAGCTTCTCAAATGGCTGTTAATCTGGTCGAAAAATACCATGATTGGCTCGATGAGAGATAAACAGATACAGCCAGAGCTGCAAGAATATAGCTTTTTAAGCCCCTTTGACGACTGTACTGTCAAAACCCTCCTTGAAGACAAGCTGCTCATCCCGCGCAAAATCCGCCATTTCTTGCGTACCAAAAAACATATCTTTGTAAATGAAGAACCAGTGACCTGGCAAAGCCTGGTGCCAAAAGATAGCCACATTAGACTGCTCTTTGACCAGGAGGACTACCCAGCTAAGGACATCCTGCTAGGTGATGCCACACTTGTCAACTGTCTCTATCAAGACCAGCACCTCATTGTCGTCAATAAGCCAGCTGGCATGAAAACCCATGCCAATAATCCTGGTGAGCTAGCTCTCTTAAACCATGTCTCAGCCTACGCACAGACCACCTGCTATGTGGTTCATCGTTTGGATCAAGAGACCAGCGGAGCCATTATTTTTGCTAAAAACCCCTTTATCTTGCCCTTGGTAAACCGGCTACTAGAGAGCAAAGCCATCTCTCGGGATTATTGGGCTTTGGTTGAAGGACACTTGCCCAGCAAGGACCTAACCTACCGTGACCCTATCGGTCGGCATCGCCATGACCGACGTAAGCGGGTCGTTGATGTCAAGCATGGCCAGTTGGCTGTCACCCATGTGCAAGCTTTAAAAAGCTTTCCACAGCAGCGCACCCTGATTAATTGCCGCTTAGAAACTGGCCGTACGCATCAAATTCGGGTGCATCTGGCCCATCACCACCATCCCTTGGTAGGAGATCCTCTATATCACCCTAATCCCAAAGGGCGGCTGATGCTCCACGCCCACACTTTGCGTTTTACCCACCCTTTGACTCAAAAAACCATTCGAGTAGAAGCCCAATCAGATAGCTTTCAAGCTCAACTGACGCCATAAAAACCCTCTGACATCATTGAAAGCCTTGCCAATCGTTAGCTACTGTGAGAAGCTAGTCGTAAGGATTCCATGACCTAAGAGGGTTTTTTAGTTACCTTGTTTATTCTATCAGAGGAGTTGGGCTGGTTTGGGGTTATTCCTTAGTCAGCCTTGGGCCGGGCAGGGGCTTGCTGTAGTCAAAGGCGTGTCCTTGCTGGGTTTGCCATAAGAGCAGCGTCAGCTTATTACCATCCACCAAGGCCCCATGGGCATAGGCCACGTTTTGGCCACCAAGGCCGCCACCAATAGTAAAAACTGTCGTGTCAGCGCCCGGCTCGCAGGTAAAGACATAGCGCTTGTCGCCCTTTTCCTCTGCTTTGAGAACCTTGAGACTTTTGGTGATTGGAGCTTTTTTCTTGTCTTTGAATATCTGGCTGAGGCTTACTTTGCCGTCTTTGGCAAATGCCAAGCGGTAGTGCACACCGTCTTTGTCCATGCTCCAGGTGCCAATCAGATCTTCTGGGAAAATAGCTGGCGCTTTCAGGTCGCTTTTTTCGCCAGTTGCCGTAATACTGTTGGTACCAGAGTGACTAACCAGGTAGTGGCCGTCACGTTTTTTGACGGTCATTTGCCCAGAAATATCCTGAGTCACATGGCCTGAGGTTTGCTTAGCTGGATCGGTATCCTTGTCATAGGTGTAATCATATAAAGCTGCAAAGTCAAGTACATAGCTGGTTTTACCCACTTGCTGCAAGTGCCTTAAGCTAATGTTTGGGATGGCAAAGTGGCTGGCTTTACGGCGATCTGTCATCAGCTTGCTCTTAACACTCTCTTTGAGGCCCTTGTAAAAGGCGTTACTAGCGCCCTGCTCAAAAACTGCAGCGAGGTCGGGCGGATCTTGCTGGCTAACGGTATAGGCCATGAGGTGGTTAAAGGCAGACAAGAGAACCTTTGTGGCCATATTATCATCCAAGAGATTCCCAATTGATACATCAACGGTCTCCCCATCGCTGATCGGTGCTAGGGGAACTTTTTTGGATTTTAATTGGCCATCAGGGAAGTTTTTCTTGACAAAAAGTTTGCTGGTTGGGGTGACGGGAAAATCTGTCACGGCAAAGCTGCCGTCTTTTAAGGTGCCAATCCGTATACCATCAGCGTAGACTTCCCCGTCCTTCAGGTCACTAACGACCTTAAACTGTTTGATGGCAACGCTCAAGTCGATTGTCGTCTCTTGACCATCATAATCCTTGGTCACATGCACCGGCTTACCTTTGTAATTGCCATTTAGAGCGATGTGATAAGAGGCCTTGGGGAGCCGTTTGACAACAAGGGTATCATGGTCAGTTTGTGTCGTAGCCACCAGTTTTTGATTCAGCAAAATATCACTCTTAGCCACATTGGTCTTGATGGTCAAAGTGAGGGGCTTTACGGCTACCCGATAATCTGGGAAAATGCCAAAGCGGCGACCAACCACCTTCATGTAAGTGGCATCACCACTGCTAGCCTTTTTTAAAACAGCCTTCATTTGCTTAGCTTCTGTTGTGGTTAGCTTGTTAAATGTTGCAAAGCGTGCCTCATCTGAGGTTAACTGTTGGTTGTTATCTTGCCAAATCAAAAATGCTTTGATATTTTCAAATGTATTGCCCGGCTTTTGCCGTGCTTTAACGTAACGCGTAGCGGTGGCTCCCTTTGAAAAATAAAAAGCCCCACCAGCCAAACCAAGTAGCACAAGGCCCACAAGGACCATGAGAGCTAACTTTCCTTTATGCCTTGGTTTCATCATAGGTCTCCTAACTGCTCGTTTTTATGACCATTATAGCAAATTTTCAACCATTTCGAAAAGTCCAACTGAAGATTGTCCAGCTTTATGCGCAAGCATTTTTCTCACTTATCTTAAAATTTAGATAGATTACATTTATACAAACCTTAGCTTACAGCTTGAAAATTTCTAGCTAGCAGCTTATACTACATGAGAAAGCGCTAACACATCTAACTGGAGGTTCCTTATGAACAAGAAAAAAATAGCCTTTGGAGCTATCACACTGCTCTCAACGCTGGCTCTACAAAGCCAAGTGGATGCCTGCACTGGCTTTATCATTGGAAAAAATCTCACCACTGATGGAACAACTCTGTTTGGACGCACAGAGGACTTAGAGCCTAATCATAATAAAAACTTTATCGTTTACAAAGCCAAGGACAATGCCAAAGGAGCCAAATGGAAAGACCAGTCTAATGGCTTTGAATACCCACTGCCACAGCACGCCTACCGCTACACTGCCGTGCCTGACGTTACTCCTAAAGACGGAGTCTTTGACGAAGCCGGTTTTAATGAACATGGGGTTTCCATGTCTGCGACAGTCTCTGCTTCAGCTAATAAGAAAATCCAAAAGCAAGATCCCTATGTCAAAGATGGTTTAGCAGAGTCATCAATGACCAGCATGGTCTTGCCCTATGTCAAAACAGCTAAGCAAGGCATTGAAAAAATCGCCAGTATCATTGATGACAAGGGGGCCGCAGAGGGCAATATTGTCGTTTTAGCTGACAAAGACGGGGTTTGGTACATGGAAATATTATCTGGTCACCAATATGTAGCTATCAAATTCCCTGATGATAAGTTTGCCGTCTTTCCTAATACCTTCTACCTCGGTCATGTCAACTTCAAGGACAAAGACAGAGTCATCGCTTCAAAAGGGGTGGAAAGCCTCGCTAAAAAAGCCAAAACCTATCAGGAAGTGGACGGCCAATTCCACATCGCCCGCTCCTACAATCCCCCAATGGATGACGCCAATCGCTCGCGCGTCTATTCCGGTATCAAATCACTCAACCCTGATGCCAAGGTCACTTACAAGGATGCCAACTATGAGCTATTGCAAAGCAGTGATAAAAAGCTAAGCCTTGAGGATGCGATGAAGCTCCAGCGCAACCGCTTTGAGGGGCTCAATCTCAAACCACTTGATCAGATGGCATTAGATGGCAAAGGCAAGCCAAAATCCAAAAAAGCCGTCAAAGGCTATGCCTATCCTATTTCCAACCCCAATGTTATGGAAGCCCATATTTTCCAATTACAGCCTGATATGCCAGCCGAATTAGGCGGCGGTGTCATGTGGCTAGCCATTGGCAGCCCGCGCAATGCCCCTTATTTGCCTTATTTAGCTAATATCACAGATACCTATCAGGCCTACCAAGAAAAGAGCACCAAATACAATAAAAAGTCGTGGTACTGGAGTATTTCACATATCAATAACATGGTCGCAGCCAATCCAAAACAATTTGGCACACAGGTCATTGACGAGGTCAAGCAATGGGAAAAAACCTGGATGAAAGAGCAAGAGCAAACCAATCAGGAATTAACCAACCTGGTCAAGAGTGATCCTCAAGCTGCCGCTGAAAAAGAAACCAAGCTTTCCAAGGAACGCGCAGCTAAAACCTTCAAACGGCTCAAAGAAATCGAAGCCCGCTTAGAAAAAGACAGCAGCAAAAAAGACGATAAAACCAAAAAATAACCCGCAGCAGTATGGAGCTGCAGCAGCCAGGACAGGCCGCACCAAGGATGGTCCACAGCAAGGGTTGCAGTAGCAAGCAAGAGCTGCACCGCACAAGCAAAGCTCTGACTGGTAAAAAAGTGAGGCCGACATCTCAGACATACCATAAAAACACTAAAGGCTATGGACAAAAAAGATCCAAGCCTTTAGTGTTTTATGTCTTATCTTATTAGAAGCCGCCCATCATACTAGGATCCATACCACCTGGCATAGCTGGCGCTTGTGCAGCTGGTTCTGGTTGGTTGGCAACCACTGCTTCTGTGGTTAAAATCAAGCTAGCCACTGAAGCTGCGTTTTGCAATGCTGAGCGCGTTACCTTCACTGGGTCAATAATGCCGGCTGAAATCATGTCGACCCATTCACCCGTTGCAGCATTAAAGCCAGTGCCTTCAGAGCTGTTCTTTAATTTGTCAATAATCACTGAACCTTCATAGCCAGCATTGTAAGCAATCTGACGGACAGGTTCTTCAAGGGCACGCATCACGATGTTGCGACCGGTGTCTTGATCACCATCTAATGCAAGTGCTGCGACTTTTTCAAGTACAGAGATGAAAGCTGTTCCACCACCTGCCACGATACCTTCTTCCACAGCTGCACGGGTTGCATTTAAGGCATCTTCAATGCGCAGTTTCATTTCTTTTAGCTCTGTTTCGGTTGCTGCACCGACTTTGATGACAGCAACGCCGCCGGCTAATTTAGCCAGACGTTCTTGTAATTTTTCACGATCAAATTCAGAGCTGGTTGATTGGAGCTGTGACTTAATCAAGTCCACACGTTGCGCAATGGCATCAGCGCTGCCTGCGCCCTCAACAATCACTGTTGAGTCTTTGTCAATCGTGATTTTCGCTGCTTGACCCAGCGCAGCCATTGTCGCATCCTTAAGGTCAAGTCCTAGTTCTTCTGTGATGACTGTCCCACCGGTTAAGATGGCAATATCTTCAAGCATGGCTTTACGGCGATCACCAAAGCCTGGCGCTTTAACAGCAACAACGTTGAAAGTACCACGGATCTTGTTTAAAACAAGGGTTGGTAATGCTTCGCCATCCACATCATCAGCAATCATCAACAACGGACGGTTGGTTTTAAGCACTTCTTCTAAAAGTGGTAAGATTTCTTGGATATTGGAGATTTTCTTGTCGGTAATCAAGATAAACGGATTTTCCAATTCGGCAACCATCTTCTCATTGTCGGTAACCATGTATTGAGAAAGGTAACCACGGTCAAATTGCATCCCTTCGACAACTTCTAGTTCTGTTTCCATTCCACGAGATTCTTCGATAGTAATAACACCGTCATTACCTACGCGTTCCATGGCTTCAGAGATGTATTCACCAACTTTTTCGGAACGAGAAGAAACTGCTGCGACCTGAGCAATGGCTTCTTTACCAGAAACAGGTTGGGCAATCGCTTTTAATTCAGCAACTGCTTTTGCGGTAGCTTCTTCAATACCTCGGCGGATGCCAATGGGGTTAGCCCCTGCTGTAACGTTTTTTAGGCCTTCTCGCACAATTGCTTGTGTCAAGACGGTAGCAGTGGTGGTTCCATCACCAGCAATGTCGTTTGTTTTTGAAGCGACTTCAGACACAAGCTTTGCGCCCATATTTTCAAAATGATCTTCGAGTTCAATTTCCTTAGCAATCGTAACCCCATCATTAGTGATCAGTGGTGAACCAAATGCTTTTTCTAGTACCACATTACGACCTTTTGGGCCTAAGGTTACCTTGACGGTATCTGCAAGGACATCTACACCGCGCACCATTGCAGAACGCGCATCTGCTGAAAATTTAATCTCTTTACTTGCCATTCTATGTTCTCCTTTATTTTTTAAATGTGAGCCAAGTCAAAGACCTCGTCTCAATCAAGGCTTTTGCTCAGCAATGATTGCCTCACTGAGGCTACCGCAGCTAGGCTTACAAAATTGCTAGAATATTAGCTTCGCGGACTAAGACGACCTTCTCATCGTCAACTGTTACGGGAACGCCTTGGTCAGCTTCCACTAAGACGCGATCACCAACACTAACAGCAGCTGGAATCACTTCGCCAGTGATTGTACGAAGGCCCGTCTCGCTGACAGCAAGCACGGTTGCTTGTTTAGTCGCTTGCGTGTGGGCACCAGCCAGAACAAAACCACCAATGGTTTGTTCTTTTTCTTCGTCGACTTTAACGACCACACGGTCACCTAATGGTTTAATCATGGTTTTTCCTCCAACTAAAATATTTCGTGATTTTTTAGCACTCTATTGTACCGAGTGCTAAGATAATTCTATTGTATCACTTGGTCAAAAATAGTCAAGACAAAAATAAGCAAAATTTAAATATCCCGCTAACCCGCAGCTACACCACTGTTTTATCCTATCATCCAGCTCGAGCGAGGAGCATCACACAGGTCTGTGGCCCCACAAAATAAACCAGCAAGAACCGCAAGTTCTTCTAGCTAGCCTCACAAAAGCCTGCTTTTTAGCTTGGCTTTTCATCCTGCTTACTTGGCGTAGTTCATTGTGATCCAGCGCCACTCCTAGCCTTGATCAGCAGCAAAAAAAAGCACCCAAACAGATGGAAAAGGTCTCCCAAAACGTTAGCTTGTGTCGTCTAACGTTAGGAGTCACACAATCTGTTCAGATACTTTTTTAAGAAACACTATCGAAGGTCACCTCTTGCTGCTTCAAGCCAACTTTCAGTGTTTGCCCGGCTGACAGCTTGCCAGCTAGGATCAATTCTGACAGCGGGTCTTCGATGGTTGTTTGGATAGCGCGGCGCAGAGGCCTTGCCCCATTCTCTGCATCATAGCCAATAGTTGCCAGATGGTTGAGCACTGACGGCTGTAATTTCAGCGTCACGCCTTTTTCTGCCAAGACAGCTACCAGTGGCTTGACCATAATTTTCACAATATCTTTAATGTTGGCCTGACTCAAGCTGTGGAAGACCACCTTCTCATCAATCCGGTTGATGAATTCTGGGCGGTAGGTGCGTTTTAGCTCTTCCATAATTCGGCTTTCCATAGCCTTGTGGTCCTGGCTGACAGCCTTGGCCCCAAAACCAACAGTCTTATCATCACGCAAGGCTGTTGCGCCCAGGTTACTGGTCATGATAATAATGGTATTTGAAAAATCAACCTTACGACCCCGGCTATCTGTCAGCATACCGTCATCAAGCACTTGCAGCAAGACATTAAAGATGTCTGGGTGGGCTTTTTCGACTTCGTCAAACAAGAGCACAGCATAAGGCTTATTGCGCACTTTTTCTGTCAGCTCGCCTCCTTCATCATAGCCAACATAGCCCGGCGGTGCGCCATTTAGCCGGCTTGCCGCAAATTTCTCCATGTATTCGGACATGTCAAAACGAATCAGCGCAGACGCGTCATCAAAGAGCACTTCTGCCAAAGCCTTGGCGAGTTCTGTTTTACCAACACCTGTTGGGCCTAAGAACATGAAAGAACCAATCGGCCGCTTGCCTGTGCGAATGCCAGATTGATTACGCCGGATAGCGCGAGCAATGACAGAAACAGCCTGCTCTTGGCCAATCACCCGCTGGTGTAGTTCTTTTTCGAGGCGCAAATATTTCTGACTGTCTGCCCGGCTTAGTTTTTCAACTGGAATGCCAGATAGCTTGCTCAAGGTGGTCAAAATGTGGTCTGGTGTCACTGCAACTGCCTTAGGCTCGCTCTCATCCTGTGTTTGCTTAAGCAGCTTAGAGACGCGTTTCATATCACCAGCAATCAGCGCCTGATCGGCCGGTGTCAGATCCTTAGGCACTTCCTTTTGCACCAAACCTTGGACAGTTGCGCTCGCCTCATCCAGTAGGTCAATCGCAGAATCAGGGAGATGCTTGCTTGTTAAATAGCGATGCGCCATCTTGACTGCTGTCTCCACTGTTTCGCGTGCAATCGTCACATGATGAAACGTTTCATAAGTCGACTTCAACCCCATAAGAATCTCAGTCGCATCAGCCTCACTTGGTTCGTCAATCAAAATCTTGGCAAAGCGGCGAGAAAGCGCAGCATCTTTTTCAATATGCTTTTGATATTCTTCTTGGGTCGTGGCACCAACCATATGAAGCGTGCCCCGGGAAA
The DNA here is from genome assembly GCF_019774635.1 of Streptococcus halichoeri. Lineage (NCBI taxonomy): Bacteria > Bacillati > Bacillota > Bacilli > Lactobacillales > Streptococcaceae > Streptococcus > Streptococcus halichoeri. The sequence goes on along the minus strand of NZ_CP081502.1, from coordinate 477,134 downwards.
GGGCAGGTTTCAAAATATTCGCCGCATCTAAAGTGCTATCAATCCCACTACCTGACCCCATAATAGTGTGCAACTCATCCACAAATAAAATAATCTTGCCGTCAGCTTCAATATCAGCAATGATTTGATTCATCCGTTCTTCAAAATCGCCCCTAAAGCGCGTGCCAGCAACCACACTCATCATGTCTAGCTCCAACACCCGCATCTCACGCAGCTCATAAGTCGTTGTCCCAGCCACAATCCGCTGGGCTAAGCCATAAGCAAGCGCCGTTTTCCCGACACCAGCATCACCAACCAAGACCGGATTATTCTTGGTCTTGCGGCTGAGAATCTGCACCATCCGTGACACCTCTGCCTCACGCCCAATCACCGGCTCAAGCTTGCCCTGACGCGCAAGCTCTGTCAAATCGCGCGTAAAATCAGACAAGTCCCCTGTCGCTTGTGGTTTCATCATCTCTGAAAAACCACCAGCCTTGGCTTTTTTGGGCTTACGCAGATCATGGATGGCCTTAATAGTCGCCTTTGAATAACCCGCATGCATCTCAAGCGCCCGACGCAAATCCGCCAAACGAAAAGCACCCTTGCCGTCGTCCTTGAGCTTAAAGCCCGCCAATTCTAGCACACGGCACGCCAAAACATCAGGATTCAAAAGCATCGCAAAAAGCACATGCTCTGACCCCACATCCTTAGCTCCGGTCACCTCTTGAATCGTTGCCGCAAAAGCTAAAATCGCCTCCAATCCCCGTGATTGCAGACGCAACGGCACCTTAGTTACCTCTTCCTTAGGGCTTTTACCCATAGCTAAAATCGCTGCCGCTTCGTATTCTTCCATCGGAATACTATGCTCAAATTCACTAAACACCAGGCCAGCCAAAGAATTTTCTACCTTGACCATTGCTAAAAGAATGTGCCAAGTCTCTAAGAATTGGCTGTCGTAACGCGCAGCTTGGTACTGCGCTTGTTGAAAGATGTCTCGCATCTTTTTAGAGTAGTCAACCATTAGAGGGACCCCTTTCTATCAATCCGCTGCAAAAGGCGATAAAACATCCGGGCCCGAATCGTTGGAGCATCTCCCCCAAGCACTTCATTCGTTGCCATCGCTAAAATCAAATTGCCTTCACGCTCAGTGATCAGATTTTCATTATAGAGCAGCTGCACCGAATCAGTAAACAGCGCCTCACTCATGGTTTCCTTCAACGAGCCACGAAGACTTCCTATTAAATGGTGCTTATCCGAAAAATGCACCTTAGCAATCCGGATATAGCCACCCCCGCCACGCTTACTTTCGACCTCATAGCCTCGACTCTCAGTAAAACGCGTTTTAATCACATAGTTAATCTGACTAGGAACAACCTGAAAAGAGTCTGCCAGCATCGAGCGCTTAATCTCTGCAATCCCAGACTGCGCCAACAATTCCTTGATGTATTCCTCAATGCTATCTGAAGTATTTTTGCTAGGCATCCTGCTCTCCCTCCTTTTTGTCTCACATTTACAAGGTTCGTCAATTTGACTAAAACTGACTTTCATTATATCAAAAGCTCTCCCGTAAACGCAACTATTAATCATCTCACACTCACCCTCCCCGAAAAAAATAGTTATTAGTACCCATCACCCTAGCCCCAAAGGCTCCAGATAAGCCGCTACTACCGGGGAGGCATCGCAGCAAAAAAAGCCGGAAAAATAAGGCTTCAAGCCCCCTTTACAGACTTGTTCACATTTTTTGAAATGCAGCAATTCCGTGACCTTGAGTATATATATATATATATATATACTGATGGGTGCTATAAATGAAAAGGAGATTAGAAAAAACATGGCAAAGCACCATAGGAATTGGACAAAAAAGGCGGTGTTAGCAAGCCTTGTCGTCAGTGCAGGATTGTTGAGTGGACAGGGGACAGTACGGGCGGAAGAAAATTCCAAATTTAACTTGGATAAGTCTATCAGTAATCAGTCATTTAATATAGATGAATATGTATTTTCTAAAATTGCAATAGAAGAAAATACAAAAGAACGCACCCAGCATATCATAGATAGTTTAAAAGGTATTCACACTGACTATCTGTTAGAACTATATGAAGATCTTTTTGATCTTAAGGCACCTAGCGAAAACTTTTTGAGTAAACTGGACTTTTTAGAAGCTCCTCAAAACTATGATTCAAAGATTAGTCCTTATTATGCAAATCAAACCGGACTTGGTTTGCGCGATTTGCAGCCTCTTAATAATGATAAGCAGTTTTTATCTATCCGAGATTTGATAATACAAGAAGTTGGTCGTCGAACCAAATATTATGAAAAAGCTGTTAATAATGCCAAACAATTGAGTAAAAGCGGCAAAGAGGTGGAAACAACACTTACAAAGGCTACTGAAGAACAAGATAAACTTCAGAATCAGCTAAGTTCTGCAAAAAAGCAAAACAAAGAGCTGCAAGCTAAAAGTGACGAGATTTCGTCTAAACTAGTTCAAGCCAAGCAATCAAATGCTGAGCTAACAGAGCAAATGAAAGCCTTGGAAACGAAAGCCAAACAAACCTCAGAAGAGCTAAGTGAGACTAAAACTCGCGTTAAGCGTCTAACAGAAGAAACTGAAAACGCTTCTAAAGAAAAAGCTACTTTACAAAACCAACTTGACCAGGAAAAAACAGCGCTATCCAATCTTCAACAAAAATTCGCTGCTACTAACTCTCAAAACACTGCGGAAAAAGCGAAGCTTCAATCAGAGTTAGATGCTAAGAAAGCGCAAATTTCTAGCCTGCAAGCTAAGGTAGAAGAAAGTCAAGCAAGTCTTGATAAGCTTACTGCTGAAAAAGAAGCTGCAGATGCTAAGGTTGCTGAATTGACCGCTGAAAAAGTTAAGCTAAGTCAAGAAAAAGACAGCATTCAAGCTCAGCTTAGCAGCCAAACTGAGCTCAGTGAAGAGGAAAAAGCTAAGCTTAAAGAACAATTAGCTGATATTCAAGCTAAGATTGCTGAGAAAGACGCTTCAATCAAGTCACTAGAAGGTAAACTTGATGCACTTAAACAGCACGAGCAAGAAAAAGTTCCGGAAATGCCTAAGATTCCTGAGGCTAAGGATGAGGACCAACCAGCTGAACCTATGGATCCAGAAAGCAAACCGGAAGTTCCAAGTCAGCCAGATGTACCTCAAATGCCAGAGGTAACGCCTGCGCCTAAACCAGCACCAGAGCTGCCTAAAGTTCCGGAAACCAAACCTCAAGCTCCACACGCACCGGAAGCTGGTAAGCCAAGTACACCGGAGCAACCGGAAATCAAGCCAGCTCCGACCCCTGCTATTCCGGAAGTGAAGCCAAGCAAACCACACACTCCAGAAAAACCAGGCAAAGGCAAACCAGCGGCACCTAAAGCTAACCATGGCAAAGCTAGCCACGCAGCAACGCCTGCGGCGCCACACATGGCAGCCCAAAACACTGCTGCGCACTTGCCACAAACGGGTGATAGTGTCAACCCATTCTTCACTGTGGCGGCCCTATCTATCATGGCTTCTGCTGGTGTGCTTCCCACTAAACGCAAAGAAGACTAGTCAGATTTACACAGATAACATTTCTACTCCGTAAGATAAAACCTTAGTGATTAATAAAATGGCTTTCCACACTTGTCGTGGAAGGTCATTTTTGCTGGCTTAAACTGCTGCTACCACTTCCCCAAAAACCCTTCATATCAACCTTAAAACGTTTCCTAAACTCCTAACCATATCTTTTCAAACCTAGCAATCCCTGGCCTTAAGTATATATAGTAACTCGCTTTACAGAATTTTACACAACCTCACAAAACCTTACGACAAAAGGCGTTTAGAAGCGTTTGTTAATTATATTTTGACGTAAAAATCCGGTTGATAAGGTACTATTGGCACCTTTTCCCAAATAATTTAAAAAAGTTTGTAAAACAGTATTGACAAGTCATAGTACATGCACTATAGTATAAGTATCGAAATTGGAATTATTAGTGTCATATCAACTGTTACAATGATTTTTGGGAGGTTTAAAATGGCAACAGAAAATCTGTCAAGTCAACAAAAAGCCGATAGGCGGTGGGCTGAAAAAAACAGAGAACGCAGGAATTATTTATCAAAGCGCTCCACTGCCAGAAGCTTTATTAATAACAACGCTACAGCGGAGGACTTGGTGGAACTTGAAAAGTTAATCAAACTAAATTTAAAAAAATGGATTTAAGTATTGACAAGACATAGTGCATGTACTATTAACATGGGATAAACAAATAGGGACAAAAATGAAAATCAACCCCACAGCGAATTAAGGGACTCAGCTATGTATTAACCATTTTAAAAATAGTCCATTAACTTTGTTCAATGAACGGACTTTACCATCATCCGATAATGTACCAATAAATGCTGTTATATCAAGGATTTTAGCTTTTGCATGTACAGATTCGCGCGAATACCAAGCACAAAAAAGAAAAAAACTGACAAAACTGGCGTCTATTTTATGCTATGCCATTAGCTGGACTGTCAATCTCAACTTACGATGTTGTCTTTTGGTAAAAAATCATCTGCTAATACGTTGATTAGTTTACGCCAGTAAAAATATAAAGGAGAGTCGAAAAATCTATGGACTATCATAACCTTAACGATTTAGAAGTTAGAGAGATTATTAAAAAACTGAAATACCCACAAAAATTATTGAGTTTTCAAGATATAAAAACACAAGTATCATCTCTATTTGGTAGAATAGACTTAGATGAAGTAGTTATCGATGGTGACGACGTTAGGTATGTGCTACACATTTTTAGAGGGCAAAGAAACCCTAACCGATTCAGTATCCATCTGCGGTTTAAAGAATTTCACGATAATATCGTTCGGGTGGATATAAACCCTTCCAACAAACACCTTAACCCAGATGGAAATGTTGTTTCTGGTAATCATATCCACATTTACTCTAACAAATACGCTCAACGTGACAAAATAGCTATTCCTCTAGAAGAATCCGACTTTCCAAACGTAAATCTTATCTCAGACGTGTTTTTAGAATTCATCAATTATACGAATATTCAAGAGGAGGAAATTCAGATTGAATAACTCAAGCAAGCTTAAAAGGATATACTTTGATTGGTTGATGAAGGAATACTCCTTTACCGATTTAGACAAAAATGTTGTCGAAATTAGCATTCCCTTTTTGGATAATGATTTCGACTACCTAACCATGTACGCTGAATTTTTGCCAGATGGCAAGATATTATTAACAGATGATGGTTGGACTTTGGATAACTTAAAAAGCCACGGTATTACATTTACAGAACGAACAAAAGCCAAAAAGGCCACACTGCGAACTATCACAAGTAGTTTAGGAATAGAAATACAGAATAAAGAACTCTGTATAAAAACCGATTTAGACAAATTTCCAATCGCAAAACAACGGTTACTCCAAGCCATAATACAAGTGAATGATATGATTGTCCTTCAAAGCCCTCATATCAAAAATATTTTTCATGAGGAAATAGAGCAGACCTTAAACAAACGAAAAGTATTCTTTTCCTCTAGACCCTCTTATGCTGGCAAAGAGGGAATAACTGTCCAATTTGATTTTGTTGTCCCTATACATAAAAAAGAACGCCTAGTAAGAACTATCTCAAATGGGAATAATTTAAATCATGCTAAATTACTCGCTATGGATACTCGCTTGCTGCACAATCACAAGAAAAACGTAGAATACATTGCCTTAATTGATGATATAAACCATAACTTTAGTAAGCTAGCTGAAACGCAAGCCATTTTCCAAGAGAATTCAGCAGATCATATTTTAATTCTTCCACATAGAGAATTCATGAACAATCCCAATGCTTTAACAAACATCGTATAATCGAATAAAAAATCACGCGCATGGCAAAAGATTAAACCAGCGCCTGCTGGTCTGCTTGCCACTAAACGCAAAGAAGACTAGTCAGATTTGGATGACAGTTCTACTCCGTAAGATAAAACCTTAGTGATTAACAAAATGGCTTTCCACACTTCCCGTGGAAGGTCATTTTTGCTTGCTTTAACTGCTGCTGTGATTCCCCAAAAACCCTTCATATCAACCTTAAAACGTTTCCTAATGCTTTAATCATAACTTTGCAAGCCCGGCAAATCCTGACCTTAAGTATATATATATATATATATATACTGGTGGTTGCCGTAAAAAGCTTAGAAATGAAAAGGAGATTAATTTAATATGGCAAAACACCATTGGAGCAAAAAGGCGGTCCTCGCATCACTCATGCTAGGCGCAAGCGTTTTGGTAAATATACATGTAAGTGCGAAAGAAAATTTTGAACTAAATCCAGAGCTAACTAAACAAGCACTTGATCAAGAACTAACAGAACTTTCTTATATAGCTGGAAACGATGATTCGGCAGAACGTACTAAAAAACTCATAAAAACTTTAGAAGGGCTTAATACCCCAACTATATTAGAGTTGTTCGATAACCTAATGCATCCGACATCTCGTTCTTATTCTGAAAACTCTGCACTAAATAGCTTAGAAAACTTGATGGCCCCTATGTCTGATCAAGATGATTTACGTATACGTCATTTTTTTGGATTCAAAAAAGGCCTAGGCTTACATCATATAACCCCTGAAAATGGTGGTCCTAATAAGATACCTTTTACTCTCTTATTAGAAACAGAAATCAGTCGACGCCTAAAATCATATGAAATCGCACTGAAAGATGCTGTGAATTTTAGTTCAAAAGGAAAAGAAGTCCAACAAAACCTTGAAAAAGTCTCAGAAGAAAAAAATAAACTGAATACTGACATTGAAAAGAAAAAGGAAGAGTTAGAAAAGCTTACAGAAGAAAGGAAGAACCTTACTACACAGTTAGAAGAAGCTAATAAAACTAATGAAGCTTTAACTACTAAAGTAGGAAATATTGAAACTCAAGCGAAGAAAGCATCAGAAGAAGCTAAAGCTCTACATGAGCAAGTTAATGAAACTGCTAATCAAAATCAAAACTTGCAATCTCAGCTTGAAAGCAAACAAAAAGATTTAACTGACCTTCAACAACGTTTTGATACAGCTACGGAATTAAACCAAGAAGAAAAAGCTAATCTGCAAGCAGAATTAGATTCTAAGAAAGCTGAAGTTGACCAACTACAAGCTAAAGTAACTGAAAGCCAAGCTACTCTTGATAAGCTAACTGCCGAAAAAGCTGAGGCTGAGGCGAAAGTTGACAGCTTGACAAGTGAAAAAGCTGAGATTGAGGCGAAGCTTAACAGCCAAACTGAGCTCAGCGCTGAAGAAAAAGCTAATCTTGAAAAACAATTAGCTGATATTCAAAGCAAAATCGCTGAAAAAGATGCTTCAATCAAGTCGCTTGAAGGTCAGCTTGACGCCCTCAAACAGCAGGAGCATGACACAGCACCAAGTACTCCGGAAACACCTCAAGAGCCTGAAGTGAAACCTGAGGACAAACCAGCTGAACCTCAACAGCCTGAAACCAAACCTCAAGCTCCGCAAGCACCTGAAGCTGGTAAGCCAAGCACACCGAAGAAACCGGAAATCAAGCCGGCTCCAACTCCTGCTATTCCTGAGAAACCAAGCACACCACACACTCCGGAAAAACCAGGTAAGGCTCATCCAGCGGCGCCAAAAGCCCACCACGCAGCTACTCCTGCGGTTCCACACATGGCAGCACAAAACACTGCTGCGCACTTGCCACAAACGGGTGAAGCTGCGACCAACCCATTCTTCACTGTGGCAGCCCTATCTATCATTGCTTCTGCTGGCATACTTGCCACTAAACGCAAGGAAGACTAGTCAATTGCCTTTCTAGCCACGCTATTGGCACAACTGCCACTCTTTTATAATCCTTTCAAAGCAAAAAAGGGGCTGCTCTCTCCTATCAGCCCTCACTCTAAAAACCAATTCCAATGACAAGCTTTCCACGATACCTAGCGTGGAAAGTTTTTTGTTGGGGTCTTTTTTAAAAGAAAAAAGCCTGGGCAACTGTAATGGCTGAGGGATAACTAAACAAAGGAGTAGCTAAAAAGCAGCTTTCTCTTTGTCGCCTTATAAGACCAGTGGTAGCTTCACCCACTACAGAAATGAGTCACAAGGGAGACTTCGTACATTAACCACTGCCTCTGACATCCCACCCGCTCTACAGCAACAAACATAGTCTCCTCTCCTGCACTCTATATCCTACCTCGCTGTCCTTACCTTAACAAGCAAACCTTGCTTGTCCCAACCGGGCTCGCCTACCTGTACGTTTCTAGATGTCATGCCCTCCCTAAGCCCTAGCCCTTAGCCGATTCCACAGCTCCACCTTTGCTTGTTCCTAGCTGCCTCCGGCCTCTGAGCACAGTCAAAAAGCCCTATAAGCTCAGCGATTCTTCACTCGCAAGCCCATAGAGCCATTAAAAAAGCTGACCTGAGGTCAGCCTTTATTGGGTGTCATTAAGATAATTTCATAATGTTGACTGCTTGAGGGCCACGTTGACCTTCTTCAACATCAAATTCAACTTTTTGTCCTTCATCTAATGTTTTAAATCCATCAGATTGAATAGCTGAAAAATGTGCAAAGACATCTTGACCGTTTTCAGTTGAGATAAAACCGAAACCTTTTTCAGCGTTAAACCATTTTACTGTACCTTGTGCCATAACCATCCACTTCCTTTCTAAAAAAACATTTGTAAAAATGATAGAGAGAAATAAAGATGTTGCACCTATATATACTAACTCAAATACTCATTTACATTTATCCTTAGTCTACCACACCCTACGCCCCTTGTCAATACTTATATTACCTAAAGAAAATCCTCTGCCCCTAAACACTTGACTAGAGAGCAGTTAAAGCTAACTCTTTTTTAGCCTAAGGCCTTATTTTTTCCAACCCGACTTGCTCATTAAGCTTTAGCCCCCTTTTGGTTTCGCTTGGCTAGACTGCTAATGTCCCAGCCAAGCAAACAAAAGCTGAGCTGGTTGAGCTGGATACTGCAAAGCCCTGCTGCAAGTGCTGATAGGAGCTGATCTTATCTTAGGAGGTTGAGCAAGGCTTTTAGTTGAGGAATTTGCCAATCTAAGTTAGAATGTCAGAAGAATCGCTCGGGCGGAAATCACCTGCTGGCTAATGACTTTTTCTCTAAAGAGTTGGTTTGTAGGTCCAAAAGGGGTCAATGCTTATCCGTTGGTCTCTAATCATTTGCTGCCTGCTAGGCTTTGCCTATGCCTCGCCCCTAGCCCTTTAATCTCTTAAATGAAAGGAGTTTCCTATGGATACGTCTCATCGTTTGCAGGCCCTGCGCCAAAAATACCTTGAAGAAGAGCTTGAGCAGTCTTTACGCAATGAGATCGATTGCCCGGACTCGCGCAAGGCCAAGCGTTTAAAGAAAAAGCTGATCACCTTAGAAAAAGAGCGCTGCCATATGCTCATTGAGCACCGTGACCCATCTGCCATTACTCAAAAGATCGCTCTGTTAAAAGCAGCCTATGCTAAAAATACAGCTAAAAAGTCAGAAAGTAGGTCCCAATGACCATCTCAATTCTGATGATTACTTTTCTCATTTCGCTGATTCTCTCCAATGTTATCAACCGCATCTTTCCCCATCTCCCCCTGCCAGCTATTCAGCTCTTATTTGGGGTGTTGTATGGGATTTTTGTTCGAGACATCCGGATTACCTTTGATCCTGAACTGTTCTTAGCCTTTGTGATTGCGCCTTTAAACTTTCGTGAGGGGCAAGAAAGTGATGTTATCAGCTTTATTCGTTCGCCCCGCATCGTGCTCTACCTGATCTTGCCAACGGTGTTTATTACCACCCTTGTCATGGGCTATGGTATCAATTATCTCTTACCTGTGACCTTTCCTTTGGCTTTATGCTTTGCCATGGGAGCGGCTTTGGCGCCTACAGACGCAGTGGCCCTTCTTTCTTTAGCAAATCGCTTTAAATTTCCCAAGCAGGTTAAAAACGCACTGACTTCGGAAGGACTTTTAAACGATGCGAGTGGTTTGGTCGCCTTTGAATTTGCATTAGCGGCGCTAATGACAGGACACTTCTCCATGGCTCAGGCCAGCTGGCAACTATTGGTAGCCATATTTGGCGGAGTAGCAATAGGGCTTTTCTTTGCTTTATTGAATCGCTTAGTGCTCTCTGTTTTGGAAAAGTTTGATGCCGCTGACGTTACAGGAGCCCTCTTGTTAGAATTAATGCTGCCATTTGTGGTTTACTTTGTGGCCAGTCTCTTGAATGTTTCTGGTATTATAGCCGTTGTTATAGCTGGGGTCATGCAGGCTAATAAGATTCGTAAGGTTACTCTATTTGATGCCCAGGTGGACCGCGTTACTACTATTATTTGGAGAGCTATCCAATTTATCCTCAATGGGCTGGTTTTCATGATTTTTGGTGTGGAGTTGACTCAAATCATGGGGCCGGTCCTCTCTAGCCCACACTATAGCAATCTCTATCTCCTCATTTTGGTGCTCGCCTTGACAGCTCTGCTATTTTTCAGTCGCTTCGTCTTACTTAGCCTTTTTTTCCTCATAAGGAGCCGCAATCACCATAAACCCTTTCGCAAATACTTACACCACCTTAATTTATTAACCTTCTCAGGGGTAAAAGGTAGTGTTTCGATCGCCATCATTTTGCTATTACCTAAGTTAGAGGCTTTGCAACATAGCTTAGTGCTCTTTACTGTTGGTGCTGTGACCCTGCTGAGCTTTTTAGTTGGTCTTCTTGTTTTGCCACGGCTGGCGCCCTTACAGACAACTACCGACAATTATTTTATCAAGATTGCCATTCTCGCTGAAGTGCTGCAACTATTAGAATTAGAAGGCCGGGAAAAACCACACAATCAAGCAGCCTTATATGCTGTTATGGATACCTACAATCGCCGGATTGCTAATTTGATTTTAGAGCAAGAGCCAAATAGTGTCAAAGAAGAACTGGCCGAAATCCAATTAATGATTCTTTCAATTGAAAGCGAGGGGCTTGAGCATGCCTTGCGTACTAAAGAAATGACACTGAAAGAATACCGTATCTATCAACGCTACCTCAAAACACTAGAAAAACAAGTCAATCGCAGCTTTGTTTCTAGCTTTACGTATGCTTTGACCATTTTTCTTCGTGTCATGCGCCGCCTTTTCCGCGAAATTCGCGCTTTTCGCCCTTCCGTAGGACTAGCCCTAAGCCACCGGCAGCCACAATTGACAAAAGAAAACCGCGAACGCTTAACAGAGCTCTATCTCACTAATACTGAATTAATTCTGGATACTTTAGAAGACTTAGAAGGTTTTTACAACACTTCTTTGGTTAATTTTCTGCAGCACCAACGTCTGCAAAATGCCGAATTAATCAAATCAGGCCTCTTTGTAGAGCGGGTTATTACCAATGATGTTCCAGATACCGCACAAGAACGCCTGCACGGCTATTATTTGGAACGTTATGTTATCTTTGACTATGAAAAACAAGGGGAAATCACAGCTAAAGAAGCACAGCGCTTCCGTGATGAGGTTAATGAGCTTGAAACCTACACCTTACGTGACAATACCTCGCCTGGCTTTGCCGATTTATTACAACTGCATCATTTTTAGGAGATCTTAATTACGGTGTCGTTTGGTGTTTTGGGGGATTAGAGGGCTAGGCCATTTCCCCTTTTTTTCTGTCGCATTCACTTTACAACGCTGCTCCTAACTGTTAAATTCGAAAACGTCATTGGTAACTAAGTTTATCAAAGGGGTCATAAATTTCGATATTATGCATTAAGGGACCCTATCACTGTGCTCCATTTGGTTAATAAAAAACGAATAAAGTGATGAGGGATATAATGCTCATCGTTTCATTCGTTTTTTTGTTTGCCATATGTAGCTGTCATGCTTCTTTTAGTGGTCTGTTTTTCTCATATTCTCTTTTTTCCAAGCAATTTATTTTGGATTATTACTAGTTAGTGATAAGATAAGACCATAAGAATTCTAATCCCTTGGGATTGAGCAAAAAAAGAGGAACAGCTATGACAAACTCAGATTTATTAGGACTCCATCACGTAACTGCAATGACAAACGATGCTGTGCGCAACTACCATTTCTTTACAGAAGTATTAGGGATGCGCCTCGTGAAAAAAACGGTCAATCAAGACGACATTCACACCTACCATACTTTTTTTGCCGATGATAAAGGCACAGCAGGCACTGATTTGACCTTCTTTGATTTCCCGGATAATCCTAAAGGCCAGCGTGGCACAAATGCCATCACCCGGATTGGCCTGCGCGTGCCGGATAATGCAGCTTTAGATTATTATCTGGATCGTTTTAAAACGTATGGCGTCAAAAACGATGGCATTATTGATCTCTTTGGTCATAAAGCGCTGCCCTTCGAAGAAGAAGACGGCCAACGCTACCAACTAGTCTCCGACCAGCACAATCACGGTGTCAGAGCGGGCACACCTTGGCAAGACGGACCTGTCCCTACCGACAAGGCCATCTACGGCTTAGGCCCTATCGAAATCACCGTTTCTTACTTTACAGACTTTAAACTCTACTTGATGCAAGTCTACGGCATGCACCCCGTCAAAGAAGGCGACGACTATAGTCTCTTAGAAGTCGGCGAAGGCGGCCACGGCGGCCAAGTGATCTTGCGCCATGATGATAGTAGCCCACAAGCTATTCAAGGATACGGTGAAGTTCATCATGTCTCCTTTCGAGTGGCAGACAGTCAGGCTATTCAAGCCTGGGCTGATAAGTATCAACAGCTCGGCATTATGAACTCTGGCCTTGTTGATCGCTTCTACTTTGAAGCACTCTATTCTCGTGTTGGCCATATCCTTATTGAGCTTTCAACCGATGGCCCGGGCTTTGCCACTGACGAGCCTTACGAAACCCTTGGTGAGACCCTCTCATTGCCACCATTTTTAGAACCAAAACGCCAAATCATCGAAGACAGCATCAAGCCCTTTGATACCAAACGCCACCATTAAAAGGAGGTTTGACTATGGAAGCCATCCAACATATCCACCATATCAGCGCCATTGTCGGCAATGTCCAAGAAAACCTTGATTTCTACCGCCAGGTCCTCAAACTGCGCCTGGTTAAACAAACCGTTAACTTTGACGATCCCTATACTTATCACCTTTATTTTGCTAACCAAGATTTAGATCCTGGTAGTTTAATCACCTTCTTCCCCTGGGAAAATAGCAAAGCTGGCAAAAAAGGTAGTGGGCAGGTCGGACGGATTGGTTTTCGAGTACCTAAAGGTTCTCTGACCCATTGGCAACAAACTCTCACTGAGCATCAGGTTGCCTATACCCAAGAATTATGGGCCCAACAACCTGCCCTCTTCTTCCAAGATGTCCACGCCGTTGATCTGGCCCTAGTTGAAAGCACAATTGAAAAAGACAGTCCAGACATTCTTGGATTTCAAGGGGCCTATCTTCACTCGCATGACTACCAGGCCAGCCGCCAATTTGTACTGAACTATATGCAGTTAAGCGAAGGGCACGAAGGTGCTGATTATTACAGCTTTGTCACCCGCGGTCCCCTCAAGCATCAATTAATTATACCTAAGGTCAATGAACAGCGTGGCCTCCTTGGCCCTGGCACCGTGCACCATATTGCTTGGAACGTGGCAGATGAAGTTAGTCTTAAAAAGTATAAACAGACCCTAGAAGCCGAAAACTTCAATGTGACAACGATTCGCAACCGGAAATACTTCAAATCCATCTATCTTCGAGAGAGTGGCAAAGTAATCTTTGAATTTGCGACTGCTGGGCCGGGGATGACTGTGGATGAGCCGTTTGCAGAACTTGGCCAAAGTTTACAACTGCCTACTATGTATGAAGAGCGGCGCCAAGAAATCCTGCAACACTTAAAACCTTTGAGGAGTTAATCTATGCTATCTTTACATCACACTCAAGTCAGTGCCAAAGACCAGTATAAAATCCTAATTGGCAGTGTTATTCCAAGGCCAATTGCTTTTGTGACCACTCAGTCACAAGAGGGCATTGTCAACCTCGCCCCCTTTAGTTTTTACAATATTGTATCTTATAATCCAGCAATCTTATCCATTAGCGTGCAACGTCTAAATGGCCAAATGAAGGACACTACGCGCAATATTCTAAAGCAAAGAGAAGCCGTTATCCATAATGTTTCACTGGACAACGTGGCACAGGTTAACCAAAGTGCGAAAGACCTAAGTTATAACGATAGTGAGCTAAAACGCACGGGCATGACCTTAGTTCCCTCTTCCACCATCAAAACCCCAGGGGTCAAGGAAGCCAGTGTTCGCTTTGAAACAGAACTTTACCAGCATGTGCCCATCCGTGATGAGCAAGGAAGTGTCATTGCTGATTTGCTTCTCTTAAAAATACGTCATTACCATTTGGATGAAGCCGTCTACCAAGATACTTATATCAATTATGAACACTTGAACCCCCTATCACGGCTGGCCGGCAATGACTACGCCCAACTGGGTGAATTACACACCCTCAAACGACCCTAGAACTCAAACGACTCTAGAAGGAGTATATCATGCACTATTTGTATCAAGCAGGTTCGAGCAGGCAACGGCTTTTGGTCCTTTTACACGGCACGGGCGGCGATGAAAACAGTCTTTTGCCTCTGGCCAAGCAGCTAGATCCAACTGCCAGTATCCTTGCCATTCGCGGTCAAGTCAGTGAAAATGGTGCCCTACGCTATTTTAAACGCTTAGCACATGGCCACTATGATCTTGCCGACCTCCAGCAACGTGGCCAGGCGTTACGTCAGTTTATACTGAGTTTTGCCCAGCAACATGACTTTAAAACGGAGCAGATTACCTTAGTCGGCTTTTCCAACGGAGCTAACATTGCAATTAATATGCTCTTAGCCAATCGCAGCCCACTCAAAAAAGCCATTCTCTTTGCTCCTATGTATCCTGTTGATACCCGATCCCTCACTGAGTCTAAAGCCGATACAATGGTCTTCATCTCAACCGGCACTCAGGACCCCATTGTCACCACAACCGCCAGTCAAGAAGTTCTTAATCTTTTCACCAGTCGCCAGGCACAAGTGACAAGCTTTCAAGTTAGAGGACACGAAATCACCCTAGAAAGCCTAGAGGCCGCAAAAGTCTGGCTTGAAAAGCAGTAAGCATGAACACTTGCCAAAAGAAGGCAAGCCCCTAGAAAACTACAAAACAATGGGGATTATCATCCTAATATCTGCTAAAGCACACAAGCCTTTGAAGCCACAGATAATTACGAAACCCAATGCTGTCACAATTATTTAGCTTCATTGCCACCACTTGGATAACTCAAAGAGGAAAAAAAGAAACCTGAGAGCCAAAATATATCCGGTAATTTGACCGATTTTTGATTGACTTTTTTCTTTTTTTCTCTTTTTTTATCCTGTCACAAAAAATAAAAACCTTGATTTAACAACATTTCTAAGAAGTTAATCAAGGTTTATTTTATACATAAAAGGCGGTAGACGGATTTGAACCGACGATCAAGCTTTTGCAGAGCCGTGCCTTACCACTTGGCTATACCGCCGCAACATCATTCATTTTATCTTAAATCATCTTAAACGTCAAGTTTAATTTACGAGCCCTCACACCCTCTAGCAACCAAAAACAGCCAGCTACTTTTTTCTGTCTTTGGCTGCTTTAGAGGCTTGGTCAAAAGCTTTCCAAGAAACTATTTCTATGCCCGCCCTGCTATTTACTATGTTTTTTGGGGCTTTCACTAAGATCTCGACTACTGTCACGGGCACTACTCTTGCAACTATGCTTTTACTGGCAGATCTCTTACTGTACTGCACTGTATCTCCATCTGCTACGCCATCCCACATAGGCAGAATCACTAAGGCTGCTAATTATTTCACTGGCTGCTCTAGCTTGCAAAAACCGCGGCTCTTATCCGGCTCCTGCCCATAACCACGCGGTTTGGCCAGGCTTCAAAACTAGCAACTCAAACGTGTCCTAGCTTCTCTTGCGCAGCCATTTCCCTAGAACACCCTTGGCTAAAACGCTTTCGTTAGACAATTTTATCCACTTTTTCTATAATAGATAATACCAGACTAAATTAGAAGAAGGAGGAAATATATTATGTCTTTAGTCGGAAAAGAAATAGCTGAATTTTCAGCAAATGCCTTTCATAACGGAAAGTTTATCACTCTTAGTCAGGATGATATTAAGGGCCAGTGGGCGATTTTTTGCTTCTATCCTGCAGATTTCTCATTTGTTTGTCCAACAGAATTAGGGGACTTACAAGAACAGTATGAAACACTGCAATCACTTGGTGTGGAAGTTTATTCTGTCTCTACTGACACTCACTTCGTCCACAAGGCTTGGCACGATGATTCTGATGTGGTTGGTACGATCACCTACCCTATGATTGGTGATCCGTCTCATGCCATTTCACGCGCTTTTGATGTGCTTGGTGAGGATGGTCTTGCCCAACGCGGTACCTTCATCATTGATCCTGATGGGGTTATCCAAATGATGGAAATTAATGCGGATGGTATTGGCCGCGATGCTAGTACGCTGATTGATAAAGTACGCGCAGCTCAATACATTCGTAAGCACCCTGGTGAAGTTTGCCCAGCTAAGTGGAAAGAAGGCGAAGAAACCTTAACACCTAGCTTTGATCTTGTCGGCAAAATTTAACAGACAATATACTAGATACTAGCAAAGGAGGAAGGCGATGGCACTTACCCCAGATATTAAAGACCAACTACAACAATATCTGTCCCTGATGGAAAAACCTGTCATTCTAGGCCTTTGTACTGCAGACGACAGCAACTCTCAAAAAGTTGCGGACTTTGTCAATGAAATTGCGGACATGTCTGAGCAAATCACCGTGCAACCAGAAACCCTAAAACGCGTACCAAGCTTTTCCATCCACCAAGATGGACAAGAAAGCGGGATTGTCTTTGCCGGTGTTCCCCTTGGACACGAATTTGCCTCATTTGTCCTGGCCCTAATCCAGGTTTCAGGACGAGCCCCTAAGATTGAGGAGGCAACCACTAAGCGCATCCAGGCTATCAAAGGCCCTCTAGCTTTTGAAACCTATGTCAGCTTGTCTTGCCACAATTGCCCTGATGTGGTGCAGGCCCTCAATATTATGGCTGTCTTAAACCCCGCTATTTCCCACACCATGATCGAAGGCGGGATGTACCAAGACGAGGTCAAACAAAAAGGGATTATGTCTGTCCCAGCAGTTTACCTAAATGACCAAGAGTTCACCTCAGGAAGAGCGAGTCTTGAAGACTTATTAGATAAAATTGCAGAGCCCGAAACAGCGCCTGATTTCTCAGACCAAGCTCCCTTTGACGTTCTTGTGATTGGTGGCGGCCCAGCCGGCAACAGCTCAGCTATCTATGCGGCCCGTAAGGGCCTCAGAGTGGGACTTCTGGCCGAATCATTTGGCGGCCAAGTCATGGATACCGTGGGCATTGAAAATATGATTGGTACCCCTTATACCGAAGGACCTAAGCTCATGGCTCAAATCGAAGCACACACACAATCCTACGATGTGACGATTATCAAAGGCCAGCGCGCCAGCCATATTGAAAAAGTCCAAGACGAGATTCAAGTCAGCCTAGCCAAGGGTGGCCTCATCAAGGCAAAAACCGCAATCTTAGCCCTAGGAGCCAAGTGGCGTAACATTAATGTCCCTGGCGAAGACCAATTCAAAAACAAAGGTGTTACCTACTGTCCACACTGTGACGGTCCCCTCTTTGAAGGCAAGGACGTTGCTGTTATTGGCGGCGGGAATTCTGGCTTAGAAGCTGCACTAGACTTGGCTGGACTGTGCCGTCAGGTCACCGTTTTGGAATTCCTACCTGAACTCAAGGCGGATCAGGTGTTACAAGATCGTGCTGCAAAAACAGCTAATCTGACCATTGTGACCAATGCCGCAACCAAGGCCATTACCGGCGATAGCCATGTCACAGGTCTAACCTATACCGACCGTCTTTCTGGTCAGGACAAACAACTAGCTGTGAGTGGTGTCTTTGTCCAAATTGGCCTGGTGCCAAGTACTAAATGGTTAGAAGACAGTGCCATTACCCGCAATGAGCGTGGGGAAATCAGCGTTGACAAGTATGGCGCTACCAATGTCCCAGGTATCTTTGCAGCGGGTGATTGTACCGATGCCCCTTACAAGCAAATCGTCATTGCGATGGGCTCTGGTGCAACTGCTGCCATTGGTGCTTTTGACTATTTAATCAGGCAGACCTAAAAAGGCCGCCAATCAGGCACTAACCATATGTCAATAGCATTGCCCAAGGCTGTGGACCACATGTCCCAGCCTTTTTGGCATGAGCAAGATTATGCTTGCGAACGGCTGATTTTTCTGGTAAAATGAAGGAGTCGCCTATGCGACAAATACTCATCCTAAACCTATTGTAGACTTGTTGCCTGCGGGTTAGTTCTGCAAGTTGACGTTAAGGAGAGGCGAAAAAACATTTTATAAAGGAGATTTTACTCATGGCAGTAATTTCAATGAAACAACTTCTTGAGGCTGGTGTTCACTTTGGTCACCAAACACGCCGCTGGAACCCTAAGATGGCTAAATACATCTTCACAGAGCGTAACGGCATCCACGTTATCGACTTACAACAAACGGTTAAGTTAGCCGACCAAGCTTACGAATTCGTTCGTGACGCTGCTGCTAATGATGCTGTTATCTTGTTTGTTGGTACCAAAAAACAAGCTGCTGAAGCAGTCGCTGACGAAGCAACTCGTGCCGGCCAATACTTCATCAACCACCGTTGGTTGGGTGGAACTCTCACTAACTGGGGAACAATCCAAAAACGGATCGCTCGTTTGAAAGAAATCAAACGCATGGAAGAAGACGGAACATTTGAGCTACTTCCTAAAAAAGAAGTTGCCCTTCTTAACAAACAACGTGCTCGCCTTGAAAAATTCTTGGGCGGTATCGAAGACATGCCACGCATCCCAGATGTGATGTACGTTGTTGACCCACATAAAGAACAAATCGCTGTTAAAGAAGCTAAAAAATTAGGTATCCCAGTTGTAGCGATGGTTGATACCAATGCTGATCCAGATGACATTGATGTGATCATTCCGGCTAACGATGACGCTATCCGCGCCGTTAAACTCATCACTTCTAAACTTGCTGACGCTGTTATCGAAGGTCGCCAAGGCGAAGATGCCGATGTAGACTTCGCAGCAGAAGGACAATCTAGCGACATTGAAGAAATCGTTGAAGTTGTAGAAGGCGACAATAACTAAGCTACAAGCCAGCTGCCAGTAAAACTGGTCAGAGGACTTTAACTTTCGTACATGTCACACGGGGCAGAAAAACAAGCAAACCGCTCTGTCCCGTTTTTTTTGAAACTGAAATTAATTATTTTTTGGAGGATTTACTCATGGCAGAAATTACAGCTAAGCTTGTCAAAGAATTGCGCGAAAAATCTGGTGCCGGCGTTATGGACGCCAAAAAAGCACTCGTTGAAACCGATGGCGATATGGACAAAGCCGTTGAATTGCTTCGCGAAAAAGGAATGGCAAAAGCTGCCAAAAAAGCAGATCGCGTTGCAGCTGAAGGCCTAACTGGTGTCTATGTTAATGGTAATGTCGCAGCCATTGTGGAAGTTAATGCAGAAACTGACTTCGTTGCTAAAAATGCCCAATTCGTTGACCTCGTTAATGAAACAGCAAAAGTCATCGCCCAAGGCAAACCAGCTAACAACGAAGAAGCTATGGCCTTAATCATGCCTAATGGTGAAACACTTGCCGCAGCCTACGTTAACGCTACTGCCACTATCGGTGAGAAAATTTCCTTCCGTCGCTTTGCCCTTCTAGAAAAAACAGACGCCCAACACTTCGGTGCTTACCAACACAACGGTGGCCGAATCGGCGTAATCTCTGTCATCGAAGGTGGAGACGAAGCACTTGCCAAACAAGTGTCAATGCATATCGCAGCAATGAAACCAACCGTCCTTTCTTACACAGAGCTTGACCCACAATTCATCCATGACGAGTTAGCACAAATGAACCATGCTATCGAACTTGACAATGAATCACGTGCGATGGTTAACAAACCAGCTCTACCATTTATGAAGTATGGCTCAAAAGCACAATTAAGCGATGAAGTCATTGCTCAAGCCCAAGAAGACATCAAAGCAGAGCTTGCTGCAGAAGGCAAACCAGAAAAAATCTGGGACAAAATCATCCCAGGAAAAATGGACCGCTTTATGCTTGACAACACCAAGGTTGACCAAGCTTACACCCTCCTTGCCCAAGTCTACATCATGGACGACAGCAAAACCGTTGAAGCTTACCTTGACTCTGTCAATGCAAAAGCTGTCAACTTTGCCCGCTTCGAAGTTGGTGAAGGTATCGAGAAAAAAGCCAACGACTTTGAAAACGAAGTTGCCGCAACCATGGCAGCCGCACTTAACAACTAATCCTGCAACACCCCAAAGCCAAACAGCCAGATGCGCTGCTTGGCTTTTTTTGCGGTCTACAGACACCAAACACCAGCAGAGAAAAGAACCCACACGCCTAGGACCAAGTATCCTCCAGCTCAAGGCAACTAGCCTGGGCCAACATTGAAAGATCAGTCGCCAAAACCAGAGAGCAAAAGCGCAGCTTCACACCCAGCCAAACCAAGCACCTAGCCTTCAAAGAACAGCATACAAATCCCTGCCAGACTAGGCATTGCTTTTAGTCCACAATCGCACACCAAACACCCAGCCAGTTTGACAAAAAATAGCAGTAATAAATCCTAGCAGCCACACCAAAAAAACACGACCAAATACCCAGCAACCAGCCCACTCCCACAGACCCTAAAGCCTATTATATCAAGGCTTAAGCGCTCCCACTTGCTACAACCATAACTTTGTAAGCCCAGCAATTCCTGACCTTAAGTATATATATATATATATATATACTGGTGGTTGCCGTAAAAAGCTTAGAAATGAAAAGGAGATTAATTTAATATGGCAAAACACCATTGGAATTGGACAAAAAAGGCGGTGTTAGCAGGCCTTGTCGTCAGTGCGAGCTTACTGAGTGGACATGGAGCTGTGAGAGCAGACAATGAATTAACAGAAGCAGAGCGATTAGATATATATACAAATGGCATTGACATGCTTAAAGAATACAAAAACATGCACGATTACTTACAATCAGTCTATTCTCCTGCTCAATTGCTTTATAGCACTCTCGATTTAGTAAACAAATATTCAACTGATTATCTATATAATAAAGTATATGATGACACACAGAAACTCAGTAACTTATTAGATAAAATAACTAATAAACAAAAAATAGCTGAACTTAATCAAAAGGAACAAAAACTAAGGGAAGCATTTGATTATTCAGTTGAAGAATCAATGAATCGTCAAAAACAAATTGAGCAGCTCACTGATGACCTAAAAACGTCAAAAGAAAAAATAACAACTTTAGAAGCTAAAGAAACTGAACTTAACGATCAAGTAGCTTCCTTAAAGGAAAAAGGAGAAGCTACAGAGAAAGATTTAAAAGCTAGCCAAGAACAAGTTAAAAATCTTTCTGAGCAAGTTTCAGAGTCCACAAAGAAAAACAACGACTTACAGTCTCAACTTGATACTGAAAAGAGTGAATTAGCTGATATTCAAAAACGTTTCGATGCTGCCACAGAAACTAATAAAGAAGAAAAAGCGAAACTTCAATCCGAATTAGAAACTAAAAAAGCCGAAATTGAGGGGCTACAAGTCAAAGTTGATGAAAGCAAAGCAAGTCTTGATAAGTTGACTGCCGAAAAAGCTGCGGCTGAGGCGAAAGTTGCTGAGTTAACCACTCAAAAAGCTGAGATTGAAGCGAAGCTAAAAGACCAAAGCAGACTCAGCTCTGAGGATAAGGCTAAACTTGAAAAAGAACTGCAAGACTTGATGGCGAAGCTCGACATGCTCAAGAAAGAGCAAGAAAAAACTCCGGAAACACCTCAAGAGCCTGAAGTGAAACCTGAGGACAAACCAGCTGAACCTCAACAGCCTGAAACCAAACCTCAAGCTCCGCACGCACCTGAAACTGATAAGCCAAGCACACCGAAGAAACCGGAAATCAAGCCGGCTCCGACCCCTGCTATTCCGGAAGTGAAACCAAGCACACCACACACTCCTGAAAAACCAGGCAAAGGCAAGCCAGCGGCGCCAAAAACCCACCACGCAGCAACGCCTGTGGTTCCACACACGGCAACACAAAATACTGCTGCGCATTTGCCACAAACGGGTGAAACTACAGCTAATCCATTCTTCACCGTGGCGGCTCTATCTGTCATTGCTTCTGCTGGCGTTCTTGCCACTAAGCGCAAAGAAGACTAGTCAAACGACTGCTAATCAGGTTTATTGATGCCATATTCTTCTAGCTCTTGTGCCACTCTCTCCTAAGACACAAGAGCATAAAAAAGGTTGAAGAAAAAGTCTATTTTGGACAATTTTCTTCAACCTTTTTTTGTTATGCTGCAAATTAAAAACTCTCAGAAGCATTGCCATATTAATACTTCTAAGAGTTTAACCATTTACCAGCTCACTTAGGCTAAGCTAAATGACGATATTCGATAGGAATTTGTCTACGTTCTGAAAAAACCTTCTCTCTTAATGGCACAAGGATTTTTGCATTCTTGCTAAGCTGCTCCTTCGCTGCTCTAGTTGACACAACCAAGGAAGGCCCTAATCTCTAGCCTCGCACCACAGGGCGTGCTGTCTGGCACCCGGTTGCGTCCATTCAGCTAGCTTTTAACGCGCCCGCGCCCGCCCTGGTCATTCCAGAGGAATCATCTCAGCAAGAAATCCGTCCTCGCTTGCTGGGAACGGGTGCTATGTACGGCATGTCCATCCTACGTCAATCAAGAAATCCGCCTTCAAGAAGGCCGGACAGTTTACCACAGCCACTGAAAAAGTTACGGACAGAAAGTCGTCCGATGAACTCGTTTATTTTCGTTATAAAAATATAACTATTAAAAACGAATGATAAGCCATCCCTAAGCTTCCAAGGATAGTTACCATTCGTTCTTTACTAATAGAATTTATTGGCGTTCTACTTTTTCAGTAGCCTCCAATTTGCCCAGCTTCTTAGTTAGCTTATACCCAAGTCTTACCAGATAATGACCCGGTCTTTTGGTGCCCGCCACATAAAGTCGCCTTCAGTAATATCAAATTCCTGATGGAAATCATCAAAGTTGGTAATGGTGACGTTGGTCCGCCATTCAGCTGGGGCATGCACATCAACACTTGCTAGCATTTGCATGTACTCTTCACGCGCCTTCATCCGCCAGATTCTCGCAAAGTTAATAAAGAAGTCACGGACGCTGAAGTCTGCTTCTTTCTTAGCAGCCTCCAAAGCACAAGCCACACCACCTAAGTCTGCGACATTTTCAGACACGGTTAGTTTACCATTCACCTTAGCACCATAAGAATCTAGGCCATCAAACTGCTCAACCACCTTATCCGTACGCTCCTTAAAGGCTGCATAGTCCTCATCTGTCCACCAATTGTTCAAACTACCGTGCTCATCAAAAGAAGCCCCATTGGTGTCAAAAGCGTGGGAAATCTCATGGGCAATCACTGCTCCGATACCACCATAGTTGGCGGACGAGCCTTGATGCAAATCATAGAAAGGCGCTTGCAAAATAGCCGCCGGAAAGACAATCTGATTTTGTTGTGGATCATAGTAGGCATTGACCATGTGCGCTGGCATGTGCCACTCGCTGCGGTCTACCGGCTTATTCCACTTGCTCCACTCATAAGCAACGGAGATTTGGGCCAAACGATTAACATTTTCCACCAAACTGAGTTTTGGATCAATCACCTTCTTAGCATAGGTTTCGGGTAATTTTTCCGGATAGCCGATGTGAGGGGTAATCACATTCAACTTGACAATGGCTTTTTCCCGTGTAGCTGGCGCTAACCAATCGGCAGTCTCTAAGCGTGACTTATAAACCTCAATCATCGTTGCAACCTTATGCTCCACGTCGGCCTTAGCCTCAGGTGAGAATTTCTGTGACGCATACCAAAGCCCCAAAGCTTGATTATAAGGACCTTGCGCTAGATAAAAGGCCGCCTTCTTTTTGTCCATCGCCTGTGGGGTGCCAGAGAGTGCTCGGCTATAAGCCCCAGATAGGACACGAATCTCATCAGTCAAGTAAGCATTGTAGGCATTAGCCGCATCAAGAATCAACTCTGCTTGCAACAAGTCCCAGTTGCTTTGAGCAAAATAATCTTTAGCAAACTCTGTCCAAAAACGCTCCTCAGGAACAATCACCTTGTCAGGCTGTTGCCCCAAGATTTCTTGGAAAATATCAGATAATGGCAACTCAGGCACTAGGGCTGTAAAGTCTGACCAGTCATATGGATGATAGAGTTTGGCATATTCGGCTGATTCTTCTCGAGACAAGACATATTTGGCTAGTTTAGCATCCAAAGCAATGACTTTATCTAAAAGCTCAGCGATTTCTTCACTAGAAAAACCAAACTTAGGCAATAAATCCTCTTGCGATTTGCGCCAAACAGCTAATAATTCTTTTCCTTTTTCGTTGCCCTTGGCATAGTAGCTGGTATCTGGCAAAATAATGCTAGGAGCTTGCGCCCATAGGACGTTTAGCTGGGCATTCATGAAGTCTGGCGCAACACCAAATGGGAAAATATTAGGCTTAGCAGCTAGTTCATAGGCAGCCACGCGTTTAGCAAAGTCAGCAAAGGATTGCAAAGAGCGGTATTCTTCAATCAAAGGCAGCACTGGCTCGACACCGACCGCCTCACGCTGCTCATAATCTGAGGTCATTTTGTGAAGAGCAATGAAATTGGTGAGGATTTTATTTGTAGGGAGGTTTTTACCAGCTAGCCATTGATCAGTTGTTTCCAACATCAGGTCCTCAATAGCGTCCGCTAGGTCTGAAAAACCACCTGTTCGCGGCTTGTCATCGGGAATAACGGCTGTTTTTGCCCATTCCCCATTGACAGCATGGTAGAAATTGTCTTTATAAGTAACCATAGTTTCTCCTTTTCGCATTAATTGCCTCTATTTTATCAGAAATTTCCGATAAATGCATCCGCTTAACAAGAGTTTTACCCTGACTAGGCAAGCAAAAACCCCCTTTTGACGGTCAAAAGGGGGACTGGTTCTTAATATTGCCAAATGGCCAGAGTTTGGTAGGGCCGTAAGGTGATGGTTTTCTGGATAAGCACATCCTCGTAATTGGACAAAAGGACTTGCCCCTGGCTGTAAGTGCCAGGCAGGGTTACACGAATCTCGGTAGCAAAGAAGTTATTGAGCACCAGTAGTTTTTGTCCTGCCAGACGACGCTCAAAAGCATAGACCTGGGCATGGTCGCACAGGGCTGCATGATGGTCGCCTTGGGCAATGATGGGCAGGTTTTTGCCCGGCCAGACAGCCACCAAGTACCTGCACGCGATTTGCTTTTTTGGCTACCACGTCAAAAGGGGGTTACAGGATTTCCTTACCCGCATTAGGTCCTGACTGCAAATTAAAGACACGCTCAATATGGATGATACCTACTGCCTTAGGTTCCTTCATTTTCCCCTGCGCCCAGAGCTTTGCCTCCTCATAAAGTGGACCAGAGGTCTGCATTTCGGCCTTGCCCATAAAGCGGTAGCCTTTTAAGGCCTGCCGATCAATAAAAGCAACTTCTATTTTGCCATTCTGCTCAATATTAGCCATGGTTTGCCCGCCAGTATTTTCATTAAACATTAAGGTCTTGGCATCATAATAGCGCATGGAGCGTTTTGGACCAATATTGGGATTACCGGCCTGGTCCACTGTTGCAACAATGGCTAACTCACGGTCAATCAAGGCTTTCATTTCTTCTGTTATCATCTTTTTACCTCCTCTTTCTCATTAAATCATACAGGATTCACATTCCTCAACCTGCTGGTCTTCGGCGTAGTGTTCACTGCCAGCTAAGACCTCTTGGCGGACACGCACATAATAGATCGAAGCACATTTTTGCCGGAAGGCCTGGATATAAGCCCGGTTTAAATCACGAGTACTTGCATCCTCATTCATAAAGAGAGTCAGTGAAATCGCCTGGTCAATATGTTTTTGTGCCGTTGAGACAATATTAATAATCGGTTCTGGTCCTAATTCAAAGGCCCCATCCTTATAGTAATCATAGTTGTCCTGGGATAGCTGATAAGCAGGCACATAGACGCGACCGAGTTTTGCTTCCTTTCTGACTTCGACTGGCGAAACCACTGGTTGCAAGCTTGGCGTACATGATGTTAGATAGCTGATTGAGCCTGTTGGAGCAATGGCTAGCAAGTGTGAATTGGCAAGGCCGTACTGTTGAATGTCTCGCACCAAAGCTTGCCAGTCTTCTTTGGTCGGTAGTGTGAACTCACAGTCTTTTAACAGCTGGCTAACACGCTTAGTTTCTGGCGTGACACTCGCCTCAGTGTATTTGGCAAAATAGGAACCATCAGCATAATCAGATTGACTAAAGGTTGCAAAAGCTCCTACCTTCTTGGCCAATTGCATCGAAGCCTTAAAGGCATAATAAGCCATGCTATAGAAAAAGCAATTTGTAAAATCTATAGCTTCTTTAGAATCATAGTAGATCGCATTGGTCGCCAAAAAGCCATGCAGGTTCATCGCACCAAGTCCCAGAGCATGATTGGCCTGATTACCTTTTTGGATGGACGGGGCAGAATTAAGATCTGTTGAACGCGATACACGATCAAGTGCCTCAATGCTGGTTGTTATCAGGTTTTCAAACTGTTTGCCATCAGCCATTGCCTTAGCAATATTGATCGAAGCCAGGTTACAGCACACATCCTGACCAATTTCTGCAAAAGATAAATCTTCATTATAGCGGCTAGGCGTGCTAAATTGAGCGATTTCTGTACATAAGTTTGACATGATAATCCGCCCTTGCTTGTGATGGGGATTGCGTTCATTAACCGTATCTTCAAAAAGAATATAAGGATAGCCAGACTCAAACTGTAACTCGGCAATCATCTGAAAGAGCTGGCGAGCCTTAATGTAGGTTTTCTTAATCGCGGGGTTAGCCACCAAGTGCTCGTATTCCTTTGAAATCGAAATATCAGACATTGGCTTACCATAAACGCGCTCAATATCATAAGGAGAAAACAGAGCCATATCGGCGTTTGCCTTAGCTAATTCAAAGGTAATGTCAGGAATCACCAAGCCTAGCGATAGCGATTTGATCCGGATCTTCTCATCCGCATTTTCGCGCTTACTATCTAAGAAGGTCAACACTTCTGGATGGTGAGCATGCAAGTACACCGCGCCAGCTCCTTGCCTTTGGCCCAACTGATTAGCATAAGAAAAGGAATCCTCCAAAAGTTTCATAACAGGAATAATCCCCGTTGCCTGATTTTGGATATTCTTAATAGGCGCGCCAAACTCACGCAGATTGGTCAAAGCCAAGGCCACGCCACCGCCACGTTTAGAAAGCTGCAAGCTAGTGGAGATAGCCCGCGAAATGGATTCCATATTGTCTTCGACCCGCAGCAAATAGCAAGAGACAAACTCGCCTCGTCGTTTTTTCCCCGCATTTAAAAAAGTTGGTGTCGCTGGTTGAAAACGCCCTTTTAACAGATGCTCTAAGATTGATAAAGCTAAGCTTTCTTGGCCTCCAGCCAAAAAGAGGGCATTCATCACCGCACGATCTTGAAAATCCTCTAAATAATAACGATGGTCATCCGTCTTTAAAGCATAGCTATTGTAAAATTTGAGAGCCCCCATAAAGGTTTGGAAAGGTTCAACATCCTCATGGGCTTTTTCAAACAGCTGATGCACAAATCTTGCATCATAAAGGTCTAATAGCTCCGCTTCATAATAATCATGCTGAAGCAGATAAGCCAATTTAGCCTCCAAATTTTCAAAAACCATGCGATTAGGTTTGATTTCCTCTTCCAGATAGGCGCTAATAGCCTCTTTGTCGGCTTCAAAATGATAGTGACCATCATTATCCTTGTAACGCGTCAAGGCATTATAGGCTAAATAGTCTTTCGTTCGTTTCATATCGTTTCTTTCTCTCTTTTTTTCAAATAATGTTTCACTAGACTGACATCGGCCGCTGTCCCTAAAAGTTCAAACTGATGCAGCAAGGGCACAGCCAACTTTTGGGCTATAATATTACCAGCCAAAGCAAAGGTATCACCAAAGTTAGTATTACCAGAACCAATCACTGCCCGGCAATATTGCCGATTATGGCGGTCATTTAGAAAATGAATCACTTGCTTGGGCACAGCCCCTTTTAGATCTCCCTTACCCCCAGCATAGGTTGGCACAATTAAAATATACTCTTCGTTCACCT
Source organism: Streptococcus halichoeri (assembly GCF_019774635.1). Classification (NCBI taxonomy): domain Bacteria; kingdom Bacillati; phylum Bacillota; class Bacilli; order Lactobacillales; family Streptococcaceae; genus Streptococcus; species Streptococcus halichoeri. The sequence continues at coordinate 448,911 of NZ_CP081502.1, read as the reverse complement.
GGATAGGACTCCCATCAATCGGAATCCGCAGGCTAGGGCAGGCCAATTTATCCACAAAACGTTTGGTATTGTTGGACCGTGATGAGAAAAACACCACCAAATCAACCGTGACATCAAAATTCCCAGTCGTCATCTTCAGTTTCCTCCCGATGCCCCATAATATAGGAAGAGCCATTGCCTGAGAAGAAGTCATGCGTCTCATCTGCTCTAGCTGATAATTGGGCAAAAATTTCTGGCGAAACATAGGTTTCTGCCTCTGTGAAGGGAGAATCGTAGCCTAAGTTTTGCAGAAACTTACCAGCATTATAGATGCTAAAGCTGATAGCCTCGTCTGCTAGATCAAAGCCAGCATATAACTCTGTCAGGAAGGCCTTTTCAAGTTCGATTAATTCGTCTAATAATTGAAAGACAAATGCTTTCATTTCGGCCTGCCGCTCGGCTGACAGCTGCTTGACCTTTTGTTGGTACTTATAGCCACTATAATAATTATGAATCACCTTATCACGCAGGATCAGTCGAATAACGTCTGCCGTATTAGGTAAAAAGCCTCGCGCTGTTAAGTAAAAAGGCAGGTAAAAGCCACCATATAGCAAAAAGCCAGGCATCATAGCTGCCGCAACCTTTGATTTCAAAGGATCGTCTCCTTTATAATAAGGAATTAACTTTTGCGCACGCGCCTGTAGACTGGGCGTTGCGATCACCCATTCGTGCGCTTCTTCGATCTGTTGACTATTACACAGGGTAGAAAAGATACTACCATAAGAGCGCGCGTGGACCGCTACCATAAAGGCAAAATTCGTATAAATCACCTGTTCATGATCTGTCTGTGCATGCTGGATTTGCGCAATATCACCCACAGTTGCTTGGACTGTATCTAATAGGGTCAGCCCCGTAAATGTCCGGGTTATCAGCTGCTGCCAGTTAGCATCCAATTGCTGCCAAGACGTCAAGTCATTGGACAAGGGAATTTTTTCAGGTAACCAGAAGTTCTGGGTCACCCTGTTCCACACTTCCAAGTCTTTGTCGTCTTGAATCTTATTCCAATTGACAGAACGCATACTGCTATTTTCTGCCCCAAGGGTATAAGCAAGCGGGGATTGTGACTTCTGATAATAGTCTAAGGCCATAAGTTACTCCATTTCATGATTTCTACTAATCGTTATTTTGGCATACAAAAAACCTCTCAAGACGGGACGTCTTGATAAAAAGTACCCATCTTGAAAAGTTAATTGATAATCTATTCTTAACATTGAGTCATCACCCAAAGTCAACTGTGTTATTGTAAAACGAAAAACAGGTCTTCGTTTTACTTGCTCCGATTTTCTGTTTTATCAACAGGCTTGAATCAATAATAACACAAAATGTAGTGGTCTTCAACACAAAATACCACAATATAGACGATTTAAGCATATTGTAAAAAATGTAAAAATTAATTTATTAAGTAGTCTTAATTAAAAAGTTAACCATACCTTATTATAACAGTCTTTAGCAGGGTTTACCACAAAACACATTTTAGCCCAGTCATTTGTTTGTAAACTAACTAGCATTAAAAAGAAATCTTACTGAATATTAAATAAAAACCTTAAGCAAACTATCCAAAGCAAGGCCCAGCCACATTTCACCTTGACAGACCAGCCTGAGCTCGACTAAAATGACACTATGTTAACTTTTTTAATCCCAACAGCAAAAGAACTCAACCAGCCCAAGACAGCACAAGCAGGACACCTTCCCAAAGGAATGCCAGCAGTGCTCCACACACTGACTGCCAAGAGTCCAGCCCAATTAGCCACTGCCCTTAAGCTGACACCGCAAGCAGCGCAAGCAGAATTAGCACGTTTTCAGGCCATCAAGCAAGAAAAGGCCTGCGTCTCTCCAGCCTTTGAACTCTTCAATGGACTCATGTATCGCTCTTTAGGACGCGACAGCCTGACTGCTGGCCAACTCAACTACCTCACGCAACAGGTTTTCATCACCTCTGCCTTGTATGGGATTATCCCATTTGATTACCCGATTGCTCCTTATCGTCTCGATTTTCACAGCAGCATCAAAATCACAGGCAAAAGCCTCAAGCTCTACTGGCGCCCTTTTTATGATCGCTTTGCCCATGACCATGCCAATGCCCCCATCATTTCCCTTTTATCAAGTGAATTCACCCAGGTCTTTTCTAAAGGCGGCCAAGAAAACTGGCTGCAAATCGCCTTTAAAGAAGAAACCGAAGGCCAATTAAAGACGCACTCAACCATTTCAAAAAAAGCCCGCGGTGCCTTTTTACAGGCCTGCGCCAAAGCAAACTGCCAAACGCCAGAAGACCTCAAAAACTTAAACTTCGACGGCTTTCACTGGCAGGCAGAATTATCCACCGCTCAGCTTTTTACCTATGTCAAAAAGAACTGCCCTGCTGATCATTAAAAAAAGATGAGTTACATTAAAGCCAAAAAAGTCAAGCCTAGACAGGCCTGAGCCATGCTGGCTAAATAGCAGAGCTTGTAGCCTGTAGCCAATCTGGCCCTAACTCACTGATCGCTGGGACTTTTTCTTTTCCCAGTGGCGTTCAATTTTATGAGAAAATTTCTTAATCTGATTATAAAAACATTTGATTTTTGAGCTGTTTTTCGTTACACTAACCTTACAGATGGGAAACCCATCCTAAAATAAAAAATAAGAGAGAGGATAGCCAGATGACAACTTTTTGCAAAAAACTTGCCATTGCAGCGATGACCAGCCTAGCCTTAGCCGGAGCTTGCCTGACTGCTGCTCACACTAGCAAGGCAGATGACTTTTCTGACTTCTCAGACTTTGACGAATTTCTTTTAGCACCTAAAAAAGATGGCTATAGCGCATTGCTTGACTTTTTAAAAGAGCAAGGTGTTGAAGACTTTTATGCCGAAACTTACTTAGAAGAGCATGCCGATAAAGATTTCAAGACATTATTGGTTAAATTCCAAGCTAAAACAGCTCAGGAAACAAACCTAGAAGTCACTACTGAAATGAGTAAGACCTTCTTAGAAGCTGCACCAGTCTACAACAAATAAACTTAAATATCCTAGAAACACCTTCTAGCAGTGTGACTATGCTTTACACCTTATTATTATAGTCACCAATATGAAAAAGCAACCTGCCCCCTCAGGTTGCTTTTTTAGGCTTGCTTCAGTGCTGTCCTGACTGATTTTAAAAAGGCGCCTGAGGATGGCCACTGGGTCTTGTTTGGTCCTAGCTCTTTCTTTTTCCATTCCACTTACCAGTTGCCTTATTAGTGTGAGGGCACACACAATAGCTATGGAGCTTTAAGACCAGACAAAACCCAAATAAGCCTTTCACCGACTGCCGGAAAAAGGCTTAACAGATTTCTTGTGATGGACAGCTAGTAGACATTTATTAATGATTGATGGCTGCTCTACAATACAAGCTTTGCTGATGATATAGGATTAGCCCTGGGGATGACTACGATCCTTCTTGTTTCTGCTGTAGAGGCATTTAGACGCACCCGTCATTTCTTGGCCTATCTATTCAATCCAGAGCATTATCATCGCTTTATTTGGCTCGGCCGCCTTAAAAGATCCGCCAAAAAGGAGCTGTAAAGCCTTAAGTACGGGAGTTATACACCATTTTCATACTTATCCACAGACTGTGGATAAGTATGAGGATAATGTGGGGAAAGCTTGTCAGGCAAAGCCTGCTCTTCTAGGGAAGCAGGCCCCTGAGATTTGGCCGCAAGTCCTGCCAAGTTCGAGCTTAGCTTTAGCTTTTTTGACATGTCACAAGAGCTGGTCTCGCGATACCTGCTCAAAAGCTTGATCGCCGTCATTTAACTTTTCCCAGATAACGACCTGCTTGGTCGCTAAGGACTTAGCCACATCAATGATCCGCTGATTGCTTGAACCACGAAACTGCAACATCAAGTTCTTCTTTGTAATGTCAAAGCGACCATCAACTAAAATGTCAATCAGCTCTAGCATCTCCAGTTTGTCCGGCGTCTCTTGCATTAATTCTTCCCAGGTGTAGCCGGTCCAAGACCACACATCTTTTTCTGGTAACTCTGTTCGAACACGCTTGAGCAGCGGGAGCAATATACCGGTATTGAGAAAAGGCTCCCCCCCAAGCAAGGTCAAGCCTTGCACATAGGGTTGGGCCAGATCTGTCATGATTTGTTCTTCTAATTCCTGACTGTAGGGAATGCCTGCTTTAAAGGACCAGGTGGCAGCATTGTAGCACCCTTTGCAATGAAACATACAGCCTGAGACATATAAGGAATTGCGCACGCCTTCCCCATCAACAAAATTAAAGGCCTTATAATCAATAACCCGTCCCTGGCTTAAGTCTTTAGATTTCCATTCTTGGGGTTTAGGGTTATTCCAATTACTATTTGTCATGAGTCTCCTTTGCTAATCCAATAACGCTCCACCCCGTTTTGAATATCTTCGAGTTGACCTTGATTAGCTAAAATAACCTTTCTACTGGCTAGATTAGTCCTTGAGCAAGTCACCAAGACCCGGGTGATATTTTTTTGCCTCGCTAAGCTCACGCCCTGGGCCAGCATGGCCGTGGCATAGCCCTTGCGCCGCTCTAAAGGGCGGACCGAGTAGCCAATGTGGCCGCCTTTTTGGCGTAGAGCCGCATTTAGTGCTAAGCGTAAACTTAAGAAGCCTAGCGCCCGCCCTTGCTGATTAAAAGCAACCAATTGGATTGAAGGAACCTGATCAGCTCTCAAGGAAAGACCGGCTTCTCGCAGCTGATTTTGCTCAAGCCAAGCTTGATAGTCAAAATCCGTCAGGTCCCAAAAACCACCATCATGCGGGGATTGAAATGCCTGAAACTCAGCCATCATTTCCATGACAGCTGCTTGGTCACTAGACTTGGCCGACGTAATTCCATCTTCTCACTCCTTACTTGGGTAGATGCATACCTCATTCTTCCCTTGCGGCACTAATCGCTAGCCTAGGCATAAGCTACAGACAGCTGCTTGCACAGCTGTTTTTGTGTAAACACATGCATTTAATCCCAGGGATTTGTCGCATATAGGGTAACGAAGCTTTCTGCGAAATGCTGCCAATTGCTATCATGGCACCAGTCATTCGCAAACCTCACTGTTGCTTTCTTGTTTTCTTGACAAATTGCTCCTTTAGCGCCTCAAGCTTGGCTTTTTTGTCCTGCTTAGCACGCGAATGCTTCTCGTGGTATTTTTCTACCTGTTGCATGCCTTTGTAGTCTAATTGGTATTTTCCCATTCTCTTTCCTTTATTCTCTAATTCTTTCTATCTGCTAAGTCAAGCTCTCGCACTTCCTCCCCTAAGGGCTAGGACACGCAAATAAGCTCGTCCATTAACGTCCGGGATATTTAATGGTGGAACCATTCATATGTTTCACACGCGCCGCTATTTCCTTGTGACGGCCATGAACCATTGGACGCGCCTGAGGGTTGCCTAAATAGCCACAGGTCCGCTTAACCACATCCACGGTCTTAGGGTCACTGTTGCCACAGTTTGGACACATAAAACCCCGTTCAGTTGGCGTAAAATCGCCCTCGTAGTAGCATTGATAGCACTTATCAATGGGGGTATTGGTGCCCAGGTAGCCTACACGATCATAGGCATAATCCCAGACAGCCTCCAAAGCTTTAGGGTTTTGCTGCAAGACAGGGTATTCACAATAATGAATAAAGCCGCCCGATGCACCAGCCTCTGGATAGACCTTTTCAAAGTCTAACTTTTCAAAAGGTGTTGGGTTCTTACGTACATCATAGTGGAAAGAGTTGGTATAATACTCTTTATCTGTAATGTTTTCCACAATACCAAATTTCTCAGTGTCCAACCGACAAAAGCGATCGGTCAGACTCTCAGACGGCGTTGAATACACTGAAAAATGGTAGTCATATTCGGTAGACCATTCCTCACAAGCTTTTTTCATCGCTTTAACAATGGCTACCGTGAAGTCCTTTGCTTCTGTATTGCCTTCCCAGTCTCCCCCATAAAAGACAGAGGCGACCTCATATAGGCCAATATAGCCTAGTGAAACCGTTGCACGGCGATTCTTGAAAAGCTCATCGACATGACCATTCTTAGAAAGCCGCTTACCAAATGCTCCATATTGATACAAGATAGGCGCATTAGCCGGTGTCGCTTCCTTGACACGTTCAACACGATAAACTAAGGCATCCTTAGCAATTGCTAGCCGTTCAAAGAAGAGCTGCCAGAACTTGTCCATGTCACCGTTTGATTCCATCGCCACACGGGGTAGATTCATCGTAACAACTCCTAAATTCATCCGCCCTGACGTAACATCTTGCCCGTTTTCGTCCTTCCAGCCTTGCAAGAAGGAACGACAGCCCATAGGAGCCTTGAAAGAGCCAGTTAAATCAATGATCTTATCATAGGAGAGCACATCTGGATACATGCGCTTGGTTGCACACTCCAAGGCTAATTGCTTAATATCGTAGTTAGGCGAGCCCTCTTCCAGATTAAGCCCACGTTTTAAGGTAAAAATTAATTTTGGGAAAATAGCCGTCCGATGCTCGCTCCCAAGACCCTTGAGCCGAATCTCTAAAATAGCTTTTTGGATTTCCCTCTCAAACCAGGAAGTCCCCAAACCAAAACCTAAAGAAGTAAAAGGTGTTTGCCCATTTGAAGTAAACAAGGTATTAATCTCATACTCCAGGGACTGCATAGCATCATAAATATCTTTTTTGGTTTTTTCCAAGGCATATTGCTCGCGCTGATCCTCTGCCACCCAACGCTTGGCATCCTTCATGTGCTTAGCGTAGTTTAACTCCGCATAGGGTGCCAAAAACTCATCAATACGATCGGCAGTACAGCCACCATACTGGCTAGAAGCGACATTAGCAATGATTTGTGAGATCTGAGCTGTCGCTGTCTGAATGGACTTAGGACTCTCCACCTCAGCATTGCCGATCTTAAAGCCCTTGCTTAACATACCCTTAAAGTCAATCAAGCAACAATTGGTCATTGGGGTATAAGGACTATAATCCAAGTCATGATAGTGAATATCCCCTTTTTGGTGCGCATTAGCCACATGGGGCGGCAACATTTTTAGACCAATTGACTTACCCACAATCCCAGCAGTTAAATCACGTTGGGTATTAAAGACATCACTATCTTTGTTAGCATTTTCATTAACCACCGTCTGATCCTTATTTAGCAATTTATCAATGGTAAAATTAATGTCAGTTGCTTGCGAACGGGCAAAGTCACGCTTAGTACGGTAATGAATATATTCTTGTGCAATCGCGTATTCATTAGCTGCTAGCAGCTCATGCTCAACAATATTTTGAATTTCGTAAATTTTGACATTTGTGGGAAAACGTTCACTAATCTCTGCTACCACACGCTCTGAAATCGCTTCTAACTTTGCTTCGACCAATGGTGACATCCGTGTCACCTTGCTGCTGGCCTTCAAAAGCGCACTGTAGATTTTGCGAGTATCAAAATCAACGTGGCGACCATCGCGCTTAATTACTTTTATTTCAGGTTGCTCAACTTGCTTAAGAGTTTCTTGGGTCATTCTTATTCTCCTTACTGACATATTATATCACTCAACCAGAAAAAATCAATATATTGTGGTAAATATAATTTATTACCACAATATATTGATTTTATTAGACTTTATAAACTGAAATGCTCATTTTTTCTGATATAAATGAAAGTGTTTGCTAGAATCCTTGCGAACTTTTCGATAATTTGTTTTTAATACCTTACCTATTTTAGCAGGAAGCGGAAGCTTTTGATTAACGACAATGTAGCGAGCCCTGTTTTGGAGCAATTCATCCACCAAGAGTTGCTTATTAGCTTTAGTAGATAAATTCACCAGTGGCGTTGGAAAATGCGATGCGGATTTCATCTGCGTTTCTTGGTAAATGCGAGCAGAAGTATCCCAAACATAGAGCTGATCAGTGATACTACCATTCTTTAAGAGGTATTGGCTAATCGCATGGCGTTCCTTGTGAACTGGCAAATCACGCACATAGCCAATGAGCGGCCAAGCCACCAGAAGCAAAATCGTTACTAAAGGCAGATAGAAGTGTCGCTGCAGGTAAATGAACCTAATCAACCAAGAAGCACTATGATTCTTTGAGCGATGGTGCGTTGTCCGTTGGGTATATTTGTTAAAACGCTGATTAACCGGAATTGCTGTTAAAATAAGTGCAAAAGGTAGCATCGCTAGCAAAGGATAGGTAAGATACTCCCTTGCAAATAAAGCCAGAAAAAGATAGCCAAACGCCACAATTACCATCAACCATTTGACCCAAGAATCGTCTTCTTCCTTACGGTGTTCCAGAAAGTAACCAAGCCCTGTAAAGAGCCCTAAGCCACCAGCCACCACCAGTTGTAGCAAGAAACCAAGCAGTAGCGGGTGAACTCCTGAGCCTGGAGTCGTTAATGAATAGAGAAAAGCTTGGTTAAGATAAGGTTTTAAGAGTTGCAGACTTAAAATAAAATAGCCAGCAGTATAACATACAAGTAAGAAGCCAAAGACAGCTGCCAAGAATTGATAGAAGCCGCGAGCCAAATGCCTTTTTTGATAGTTATAACTCATAACCACCACAAGGCTCACCAGCCCAAACACCAGACTACGTGGTTCCAAGAGCATGGCTAGAGCACAAGCGCAGCCAAAGAAAATAAAGGCTTCATCCTTAGTCAACTGGGCAAAATACTTTGTTAAAAACCAAAGGCCAGCCAACAAGAAGGGCATCGCAAACTGGATGGGATAAAGCCCACCAAAGCCTAAGCCGAACGAGCCTAAAAAATAAAAAACAGTGAAAACGGAGGCTACTTTTTGATTAGACGTAAAATAGGCTACCAGTTTATAAAAATAAATGCCCGCACCGTAAAAGAAAAGGGTCTGCCAAGCTATCAACCAAAAAGAAGAGCCCCAGGCATAACTAATCGCTATTAACAAGAAATAAAGGATACCACCCGTGGAAAAAATATCGCTATAAGGTAACTGGCCCCGTAGCAACAGCTGACCAATATACAAATATTGCGATTGCAAACTATTGGACAAATCTGCCAAAAAAGGATTAGCCACTGTTAAAAAGCTGGCCAAGAAACTTAAAATTAGAATCTGCAGCTTATGTAAATGGGGCACCTTGGTCTCATACTTGGTCGTATGTAGTGTGGAACCATTATAGGCAATAGTTGTTGGGGGTTGATACTGTAATGCATCAGGTCTGTGATTCACTGTTTTCTCCTTGAATAATCTTACAACAAGTATATCAAAAACTGACATTTAGTCAATTTCTCCCCGTTTTCGACCTTAGCCTCCTTCACTAGCAAAAAAGGGTCTAAACAGCCTGTGCCTTTTGCCAGGCTCTTTGTTGAGCCAATCGCCCTTACCATGCTAAAAAACAAAAAAATAGCCAAGCTGGCTATTCCTTACTCTTCGTCTAAAAAGCTATTAAAGACTTCTTCAATCATATCCCACTCTGCATCGGAGTCTTCAGGGATGGGTTGAAGGTCACCTTCTGTTCCATCCTCATTTTCAATAAATGAATAGGCCTGAATTTCAATCTCACCTGACTCGTCTTCTTCTGAACCAGCTGGGACTAACAAAACATAATTCTTACCAAATTCTTCCCGGCCATCGATGGTCAACAAAATTTCAAAGAGGGTCTCATTGCCCTGCTCATCAACAAGCGTGATAACATCGTGTTCATGATTATGATCATGGTCGTGCGTATGTGCCATATGCTTCTCCTTAAAAAGATCTATCTAAATAATTTTGTAATATCAGCTGAGCAGCTAACTTATCAATAACTTTTTTGCGTTTCTGTCGGCTAATATCAGCCTGTTCAACTAACATTCGCTCTGCCTGAACTGTAGTTAAACGCTCATCTTGATACACAACCGGTAGATGAAATAATGCTTCAAGTTTATCCCCGTAAGCTCTGCTGGCTTCCACGCGCGGTCCACAAGTATTATTCATATTTTTGGGCAAACCAATCACAAATTTTTCCACTTGGTATTGCTTTACCAGGTCACCAATTTGCTCAAAACCAAAACTATTTTTTTCTTCATCAATAGCAATAATTTCCAATCCCTGAGCGGTAAAACCCAAAGGATCACTAATGGCAACACCAACTGTCTTTGAGCCGACATCAAGCCCCATTATTCTCATTTTACGTTGATTCCATTTCCTTGTAGATAATAACGGACCAGCTCTTCTACTATCTCATCACGTTCGTACTTGCGAATCTGGTTTCGCGCATCATTGTATCTAGGTACATAAGCAGGGTCACCACTTAATACATACCCTACAATTTGATTGATCGGGTTGTAACCTTTTTCTTCAAGAGATTGGTAAACAGCCGTTAAAGTTTCACTGATTTCTTTTTTTTCACCATCATCTAATCTAAAACGAACTGTTTCATCTGTAAATCCCATACTTACACCTTCTTTCTAACATTAAGTACCATGTTATATTATAGCCTATTTTTTAGGAATTAACAAGAAATCTAATTAAAGGTCACTAAAAAGGAGTGCCAGGAAAACTTGAGACTTATTTCAAGCTCCGCAGACCACTCCTCATCAAAAACAAATAGCCACTAATTGCAACCGGAAAAAGCTTTTCAAACGTGTTTCATGATAGGCTCACACTTACTAAGACTGCCAACAAGTCAGCTTCTACCTAAAACAGCTTACAGGGCTGCACGCAAACGTGCCTGAGTATTTTCAATATTACGAATCGAACGAGGTAAGAAGGCGCGAATGTCATCTTCTTTGTAGCCAACCTGAAGACGTTTATCATCAATTAAGATCGGGCTCTTTAAAATCCGAGGATTATCTTGAATTAAATCCACCACTTCACTGACACTTAACTCATCAATATTACAGTTCAAGGCCTTAGCATAGCGATTTTTTGAAGAGACAATGCTCTCAACACCATTTTCTGTTTTGGATAAAATAGCTAAAATTTCCTCTTTTGTGAGCTGTTCTTTTCCTAAATTTTGTTCTTTATAAGCTAATTTATGACCATTAAGCCATGTCTTTGCTTTTTTACAACTGGTACAACTTGAAATAGTATAGATCTTAATCATGTCGTTAGTTCTCACTTTCTATCTCGTGATACTGTCATTGTAACATAGACAGAATTGGAGAAGTATCGGTCTTTGGACCTATTTTTTCAAATAGGGTTAGGCAAATATTGGCTATTAAGACCTTATAATCCTTGATTTAGAGGGATTGCTGAGCATTTTGCAATCAAAGCTCTGCTATAACAAGCACACGTCCTTGGCTGCACAGCTGTACGACTTGGCCCTTTGAACAGTATCATAAACATTGCAACTAGCAATAAACTGGCAATGTCCTCGTTAGCAAGAACAGCAAAAAACAAAGAGTAAGCTATAAGGGACACTATGCTCTCAGTTTTTAAAAGAAACTCAGGAACACATGCTAAGGTCAACCTCCGACTTCAAAAATGGCTAGGAGGAAGACCTTTACATATACATATGAAGGCCCCTTTTTCTGAGCCCTAAACAACACAAAAAAATGAATGGAACATAGCCGCTGCCCTTAGGGACCGACTATCTTCATTCATTTTACTTGGGTAAACAACGAAACATTGAGCGGCTCTCCTATTGTTAATCTAAATGAACTTCATAAACTTCACTTCTAATCCCAGCAAGGAACCACCGCTCGCCGCTTAATTTTAATCTACTCACTAAAAGCTTGATTGCCACAGAGTGCTATTCTTCGATTTCAATGGAGTCATCAAAGTCTAGCACCAATTCAGCTGCTGTTTCTTCAGGAACAGCAGCTGCCTCACTAGGCGTTTGATCATCGTCAATTAGACCTGCTTTGACACGGACTTTACGATCAATCTCATCAAAAACCTCAGGATGATCTGCTAAATAACGTTTTGCATTCTCCGAACCTTGACCAATCTTTTCACCATTGTAAGAGAACCATGCGCCAGCTTTTTGGATAATATCCATATCAGAAGCTATTTTGATGAGTTCACCTGTACGCGAGATGCCTTCTCCGTACATGATTTCCACTTCTGCCACCTTAAACGGAGGTGCTACCTTGTTCTTTACAACTTTAATCTTTGTTTCTTTACCAATATTGCTATCTTTTTGGTCACCGGTTCCCTTAATCTGAGTATTACCACGGACATCTAGGCGCACAGATGCGTAGAACTTAAGCGCGCGACCACCTGGCGTTGTTTCCGGGTTACCAAACATAACCCCAACTTTTTCACGTAACTGGTTGATAAAAATAGCAATAGTCTTTGTCTTGTTAATAGAAGCAGACAATTTGCGCATAGCTTGACTCATCATCCGAGCTTGCAAACCGACATGACTATCACCAATATCGCCGTCAATTTCGGCCCGGGGAACCAGCGCAGCAACTGAGTCCACTACCACCAAATCAACGGCACCAGAATCAATCAGCTTGCCAGCTATTTCTAAGCCCTGTTCACCAGAATCGGGTTGAGACAGTAGCAACTCATCAATATTAACTCCTAAAGCAGCAGCATAAGCTGGGTCCAAGGCGTGCTCAGCATCAATAAAAGCAGCAATGCCTCCTTCTTTTTGAGCTTGAGCGACGGCATGCAAAGCGACTGTTGTCTTCCCAGAAGATTCCGGTCCATAGATCTCAATAATCCGGCCCTTAGGGTAGCCGCCTGCTCCAAGCGCCATATCTAGTGCTAAACTCCCTGAGCTCATTACCTGAACTTTTTGTTCGGCACGCTCTCCTAGGCGCATCACGGCACCTTTACCAAAATCTTTTTCAATGTTTTTTAGGGCATCATCTAGTGCCTTGCGACGTTCATCGCCAAATTTTTTACTGATTTCTTCAGCTTTTTTTCCTTTTTTTGCCACTCTTTTCTCCTCATATCACTACCTTTGACTAAAAAACAGATCGGCTATTTTTTAGGTCACAATCAATCTATTATATCAAACTGTCCTCACTTAATAAAGCATTTCGGACCATGTTAAAGGCGTGTAGTGTTGCTATATATCTTACCTCATTTCGGCTTTTTCCGCCAATTAAAAACTTATTGACCACTACATCGTCTTGACTAGCAACAGCAATGAAAACTGTACCAGCAGGCTGACCTTCTAGCATAGATGGACCAGCTACCCCTGTTAGAGCAACACTCAAATCGGCACCAACTTGCCGTTTTGCGCCTAGAGCCATTTGCTCAGAAGTATAGGCGCTAACCACGCCATGCTCTTTGAGATCTGGTAACGAAAGCTTTAGCATGTTTGCCTTTTCTTCAATACTGTAGGTGACAAAGCCACCTTTAAACACCTCTGATGCGCCCGAAAACTCCGCCAATTTTGCTTGAAAGAGACCAGCAGTTAAGCTCTCCGCCGCTGTAATTGTCTTATCTTTTTTCTTTAAGAGGCGAAACGTCTCTGCTGCTAAACTATTGTCTTCTCCATAACCATATAAAAAATCACTCAAAGGTAAGCCATCTAAACTCTTACGAGCTAATATGCGTCTTTCCAGATCAGCCAAGCGGCGTTGCGCCTGCACTTCACTGCTTGCCTTTGTGGACAAGCGTAGAGTGACCTCACCAATCTTGGCATAGGGGGCAAGCGTTGGGTCAGTTTGCCCCTCTATTAAATCCGCTAAAACAGTAACCAGTTGGCTCTCCCCTATACCAAAAAAACGTAGCACTTTGGAATAAAGGCGCGACTGATCCTTGCTTAGTAAAGGAATAAGATGGTGGTTCACCATGGGTTTCAATTCACTTGGTGGACCAGGTAAGACCACATAAGTCACCTGATCAAGCTCTAAAAAGCCACCAATAGCTAGACCTGTGTCATTTTGCAAAGGGATAGCCCCTTTGATTAATTGGGCTTGACGTTCATTATTAGGGGTTCTATGGTGCTTAGGCCGTTGAGCAAAAAAGTCATCTAATTTCTGATGGGCTTGCTTGTCCACTACTAAAGGACGCTGCAAATAAGCTGCAAGAGTTTGTTTCGTCAAATCATCCTCGGTTGGACCTAACCCTCCACATAAAATAACTAAATCACTCCGCTTACTGGCCAGGTCAATAACCTGCAATAAGCGTTCTTGGTTATCACCGACAGCTGTTTGAAAATAGACATCTATACCTAATTCAGCCATCTTTTCAGAAAGAAATTGACTATTAGTATTCACAATTTGTCCTGTTAAGATTTCCGTACCAACTGCAATCAGTTCAGCTTTCATCCTGTCACCTACTTTATTATTCGAATTTTACATCCTTATTTTAACAAAAAGTCAATTCTTTTCCCAAGAATTGACCAGTAAAGTGAGAAAGCCAAAGCCCCTCCTATTAACGAAAATCACAATCTACCTCGTGGTCATTAACAAAGCCTGCTGCCTCTAAAAAAGCGTAAACCGTTGTTGGTCCGACAAAAGCAAAACCTCGCTTTTTCAAATCTTTAGCTAATTGCTGTGAGAGTTGTGTTTGAGCGGGAACAGGGTGTTGCGCATCAACACGATTCATTATGACTTCACCACCGACAAACTCCCAGAGATAGTTTGCAAAACTGCCCCTTTCTTGTTGAATGATCCGCACCGCTTTGGCGTTGGTAATAGTGGCTTGTAGCTTTTGCTTATGGCGGATAATCTGTGGATTCTCTAAAGCGTTAGCCAAGTCCTGCGCTCCCATTTGCCCCACACTGGCAATCTCATAGTTATGAAACACCTGACGAAAGGCTTGCCGTTTTTTCAAAACCGTCGCCCAAGATAGACCCGCCTGATAGGTCTCTAAACACAACAGCTCAAATAAAGCACGATCATCTGTCAAGGGCTTGCCCCACTCCAAGTCATGATAAGCTTCATATTGGTGATTGCCTTTTGGTACCCAGGAACATCGCTTCATCGTTTTTGCCACCTAAGCTTTCATCAGCATCTTGAGGGCTGATTTTATGTACTGCTCAGCCGTCTGCGTTTCCGTTCCCGCAAAGAACGTCCGTATTTTCTTGAGCTCATTTGCTTTATAGCCCAGCGCTAAGAGGGCTTCCATCGCCTCATCCAGATTGTGATTGTCTGATTGCTGGGCTGCTTTAGCTTGCGCTTCGTTTTCTGTCAAGTCTGTAAACTTACCAGCCAAGTCGAGAATCATCTGCTGGGCCGTTTTCTTACCAATCTTAGGAAACTTCATCAAGTATTTAATGTCACTATTGTCAATTGCGGCCACCAAGCCCTCATTATCATCAACGGCCACTATTGCTAACGCTGTCGTTGGTCCAATCCCAGAGACAGAGATTAAGTTTAAAAAGACAGCCTTTTCATCTTCCGTATGAAAGCCAAATAGTAAATGGGCATCTTCACGGATGACTTGGTGCAAATAAACTGTCACGTCTTGGTTGACACTATTTGTAAAACTATAGGGATTGGCTACATAGATAATATAGCCCAGGCCCCTCGCTTCAACAACAATATATTTGGCAGTGATCTTGGTCAATTGTCCTTTAATATAATCAAACATGTTTTGTTCCCTCTTGTTTCATCTGAGCAGCCTTGACAATGGTTGACATACCTGTAAAGGCAATTGCAATAAAAAGCAGCTGTACTCCCAATCTCCCTCCAAAATGACTAATGGATACTAATAAACCAGCAAGGATAGACCCAATGGGATTAGCCATTGAGACAAATCCTGTATAAGAACCAATTTTTTCTTGATTCATCATTTCGGCACGTAACACCTGACTAGCTGGAACATTAATCATTTCTCCTAACGTAAAAATTAAAACGGCAATCCAAATTGGCAAAAGGTGATCAAAGGAAAAGGTTAAGAGCATGCCCAACGAAAAGATAGCTGAGCCAACGACGAGTTGTGGTAATAAAGACCACTTTTCTGTCAATTTATTAACCGAAGTCATAAAAACGACAATTAGTATCGTATTTGTAAACACCATAATAGAAAGCATCTTAGCACTACTAATCGTCTGACCAAAAAGGACCTGTGTGTGAAAATGGAGCTTTAAATGTACCGGAACATAGTTGTCCATTTGCATCCAAATCGAAGCAAACAAACTTGAACCCAGTGTGTACCAAATAAAGGACCGATCACTAAGGACCGAACGATAATTGGCAAAAGTTGCTAAAATTCCTGAGCCATGTTCAAAATGATGACTAGCTGGCTTAGTCTCTTGAAAGTACAGATAAGCAACGCCTAAGCAGATCAGTGAAACCACAAACAAGGCCAGCAATAATTCAAAGAAATACCGATCATAAAACAAACCAGCAAGACCTGCTCCAAACATGACTGCAATGTTAATAAACCAATAATTAAGAGTATAAACATAGCGACGATTGCTTGCATCAGTAAGGTCAATCAGCATGGCTTCATAAGCTGGCGCATAAAAGCTAGACGCAAATTCAACCAGTAAAATACCAATAAGCGTGAGACCAGGAAGGGTGTGCCCAGGATAATTCGCAAGGATGGTACAAAGCCAGCCGCCGGTTGCTCCAAAGGAGCCCACGATAATGACCCATTTGCGACCAATAGCATCTGACAAATGGCCACCATAGAGTGTCCCTAAAAACCCCACTAAACTGGTCAGCATCATGACGATTCCTGTCCAAAAGGTACCAAAATAGTGAGTATAATACATAGCCATAAACGGAAAGACACTACTACCTAAAGTAATGGTAACAAACCGAACCAGTTGCCGCAGTTTGATTTGTTTTGGTAATGCTAGAAATTCTCCCATAGTTACCTCTCTAATATTTGCCAAGCTCTCTTAGACTCGTATGATTTTCCTGTATCCGCCTAAACATCTTTTCCATATCTGAGTTGGTAAAATGAATCAAGACAGGGCGTCCATGTGGGCAATTATAAGGATTTTGGCACTGCGCTAGCTCTTGCAACAAACGCCTAGCAGAATAATCATCCAAAGTATGATTAGCTTTGATGGAACGCTTGCAAGACATCATAATGGCCAATTCAGCCCGGTAACGCTTCACAGAAACCTCATTTGTAAGCAACAACATATCACACATTTCATAGATGCCGGATTCAATTTCACTCTCTGCCATCCAAATCGGATGCTCCCTTAAAATAAAGGTATTATGCCCATAGGGTTCTAAAAAAATACCAACTTGTTCCAGCATAGCTTGCTTTTCTTGCAAATTAATAAAGTCAGCACCAGAAAATTCAAAGAGGTAAGGTACTAATAATTGCTGCAAGCTACTATCAACATCACCAATTTTCTCGCGATAGTATTCGTATTTAACCCGCTCTTGGGCAGCATGCTGATCAATGATAAAAAGGCCATCTTTGCCTTGTGCAAATAGGTAGGTCCCATGCATTTGGCCAAAGTAATCAATTTCCGGGAAAGTCGAGGCTTGTTCTTCTTCTAAACGATGCAAAAGGCGATCAATTTTCCCCTTACTTTCACCCTGTAAACTAGGGTGGTCACCATGGTCTGCATCGTCTGGTGCTAGGCGGCTAGCGTGCTTGATGCGCACTTGACCTTGGTCAACACTATGCTCTTCTCCCATATTAGGTAAGCTTGGTTCATAAGGCTCAGTGCTTTTTTCTGTGTGATTAACAGCATAAGCTGGCGATGATTGTTCCGTAACGGTTTGAGGTTGAAACAAGCTAGCAAAATCAAAGTTATCTCTTTCAGGGCTTGACGGCAGTGTAAAACTTGTTTGCTCGGGCTTATTTGATGACTTAATACTTGATTTGGCCAAATTTTCTAAAGCATCAGGAATTAAATCCTGCTCCCGTAAACTCTCAGCAATTGCTTGACTAATAAGCGCCATCAATTCCTTCTCTTTAGAGATCCGCACCTCTTGTTTAGTAGGGTGGACATTGACATCCGCTAAGTACGGATCAATCTTAATGGCAATGACCACAATGGGAAAACGGCCCACCATTAGCTTAGAACCATAGCCATCAAGAATGGCCCGATTAAGTAAGAAATTCTTGATGTAGCGGCCATTGACTAAGAGAGAAATATAATTGCGATTAGCCCTGGTCAATTCAGGTAAACTGATATAGCCACTGACTTCAAAGTCCAAATCAGTTTGTGAAATTGCAATCATCTTCTTAACTGTCTGTAAACCATAGATACCAGCAATTGCCTGGCGCAGATCCCCTGTTCCTTGCGTCTTTGTCATCTGCTTGCCATCACTTATCAAGGTAAAGGAAATCTCCGGATGCCCTAAACTAAGGCGGTTAACAATATCCACTATATGAGCCAGCTCAGCCTGTAGGCTTTTCATGTATTTCAAACGGGCTGGGGTATTAAAAAAGAGACTTTCAACAGTGACTTTAGTACCCACAGGTGTAGAACATGGTTCTAAGGTCTCAATCTTTCCGCCTTTAGCCACTAACCGGGCACCGTGCGATGAGGTTTTTGTTGCTGTTTCAATCGTCAGGTAACTGATGGAGGCAATAGAAGGTAAGGCCTCGCCCCGAAAACCTAACGTCCGAATGCGAAATAGGTCCGCTTGGTTTTTAATTTTACTGGTGGCGTGCCGAAGCAAGCTAAGGGGTAAGTCTTCTTCAGACATCCCAGAACCATTATCACTAATTTTTATTTTCTTTAAGCCAGATTCTTCAATTTCAATGCTAATTTGCGTGCTATTGGCGTCAATGGCGTTTTCTACCAATTCTTTGACAACACTACTTGGTCTTTCAACGACCTCACCAGCAGCAATTTGGTTGGCGAGAACTTCTGGCAATTCGGTTATTTTTGACATATCTTTTCCTCGCTTTTCATATTGTTTATTATAGCATAAAACACTAGTCACTTAGGTGTGTAACTAGTGTTTAGCAATTTAGAGCTTTTGTTTGAGTGAGATAAGGGCTGCCATTGCTTCTAATGGAGTCATGTTGAGTGGGTCTAACTGAGCTAGTTCTTGAACCAAGCTCTCTCTTACTGCTGATTCCTCTGTAAATAAAGAGAGCTGTTGGCTTGCTGGCTGTGCCTCTACCAGCGCAGAGTCTTCTGCTTCTGGATGTAAAATGGCATGTGATTGGCCCTCGAGATGACTCAAAATGGTATCAGCACGCTGCAACAAGGAAGCAGGCAGACCGGCAATCTTTGCGACATGAATCCCATAAGATTTATCGGCTGGTCCCTGACTGATCTTATGCAAGAAGGTCACGTCGCCGTCTTTTTCAAGGGTGGTAACATGGACGTTTTCTAGATGTTTGAGTTTTCTTGACAGCTCTGTCAACTCATGATAGTGAGTGGCAAAAAGAGTTTTTGCTCCCACATAATCATGGATGTATTCAATAATAGATTGCGCTAGGGCCATCCCGTCGTAAGTCGCGGTCCCACGGCCCAACTCGTCAAAGAGAATTAAGGAATGCTTACTTGCGCGCTGGATGGCATGATTAGCCTCCATCATTTCCACCATAAAAGTTGACTGGCCAGAGATAAGGTCATCTGCTGCACCAATCCGTGTAAAGATAGCGTCAAATATTGGCATTTTAACCTGATCAGCTGCTACATAGGATCCCATTTGCGCCATGATAACTGTCAAGGCTAGTTGACGCATATAAGTGGATTTACCACTCATATTAGGCCCTGTAATCAGTTGGATGGTCTTACCTGCTTGTAAATCAATGCTGTTAGGAATGTACTCTTGCGTCCCCATAACCTTTTCTACAACAGCATGACGCCCGTTTTCAACAATAATATCTCGTGTACTATTAAAAATTGGACGCACATAATGATTATTTTCAGCTACAGTTGCCAGACTTTGCAAAACGTCAATCGTTGCAATGGCCTTGGCCAAGGCTTGCAAGCGTCCAATATAAGCTTCCACTTGACTGCGAATACGCAAGAAAATATCATATTCTAGATTGGCCGATTCTTCTCGCGCCTCTAGCATCTGCCCTTCAATTTTGGCTAACTCAGTGGTGCCATAGCGCTCCGAATTTTTCAGCGTTGCTTTTCGAAAGAAATGTTCAGGTACTAAATCCAGGTGAGAGTTAGTGACATGGAAATAGTAACCATCTTTTCGATTATAGTCAATCTTGAGGTTGTTAATCCCTGATGCTTCGCGCTCTCTAGCTTCTAAATCTGCAATCCAGCTCGTCCCTTCTTTCATGACAAGCCTATAATGGTCCAGGCGCTCATCAAAGCCGGTCTTAATGATGTCCCCTTCGCTAATCGTTGCCGGAGCATCCGGGTTAATCGCCGAGCTCAACAAATGCGCCAACTCTGGCAAAGGATCCAAGTCCTTGACAAGCTTGTCAAGGTGTTTACTCCGAAAACTCTGTAAAATTGATTTTATCGTTGGAATCTTGCTAAGCGTCTGGGCAAGCTGTAAGAGATCTTTGGGATTAACCTTGCCAAACGAAACCCGGCTGGTCAAGCGTTCAATATCATAGACACCTTTTAAACTATCACTCAAATCCACCCGCTCAATAAAGGCATCTAAAAAGACTTGTATAATATTTTGCCGCTCAAGAATTTGCTCATGGTGAAGGAGGGGCCGGTCTATCCAAGCTTTGAGCAGACGCATCCCCATAGCTGTTTTAGTTTCATCTAACAGCCAGTATAGACTGCCATGCTTTTTGCCTGTTCGCGCATTCGCTACTAGATCAAGGCTGTTTTTCGTGGCATAAGACATCTGCAAGTAATCTTTTACCTCGTAATGCACCGCCTTTTGTAAATGGCTAAGCTCGCGCATTTGTGTTTTATGAACATAGCTTAACAAGCGTTTACTTGCTTGCACCTCAATTGTCGTTAAGGTATCCACAATTAAATCTGTTTCATCAATGAGGTCTGTTTCATAAGAAAGTAGCCACTGATATTGCTTTACACAGCGCTCCTTCTCTTCTGCTGACAGAGAAAACCCTAAAACAACTTCTTTGGCCTGCAGATTCAATATTTCACTGCAGACACTAGCAAAACTATCTAGATTAGTAACAAAAAATTCTCCTGTTGCCAAATCCATATAAGCTAAGCCATAATCTTGCCCCATAAAATCCACCGCAACTAAGAAATTATTAGCAGTGTTTGGTATGGCAGAATCCACCACCGTTCCTGGGGTAATCACTTGGACAACTTCGCGTTTGACAACACCGACAGCTTGTTTTGGATCTTCCATCTGCTCGGCAATGGCCACTTTATGGCCCATTTCCACTAAAATATCAATGTATTGCTGGGCTGAATGATGGGGTACTCCCGCCATTGGAATAGGATTCTCAGCATTTTTATTGCGGCTGGTTAGTCCTATTTCTAAAATTTGCGCTGCCTTGACAGCATCATCATAAAATAATTCGTAAAAGTCTCCCATCCTAAAGAGTAAAAAGGCATCGGGATAATTTTCTTTGATTGCCAAATACTGTTGCATTCCAGGAGAGATCGTCGTTTTTGTCATGTCAAAACTCCTTATTTAACTCTTCTTCAATCATCTGTGTGATATGGTGTAACAAGTCACTGGCATCTTGCATTTTAGCACGGTAAGCTTCGACAAGAGGGTGCTAATCTAGTTCTCTTGCCAGCGACTGGGCTCTTTGTAAGGACTGCTCAGCAGCAAGATCTTTTGCAATATGAGTGAAGATGATCCCATCTTGTTGCTTCACCTTCATCTCATAAGCTTTCTTTGACAGAGCTGGTAGTTGATCCAGTTCTTGCTTGGCCGCATGATAAGCAAGAATACTTGGATGCTGCTTTAGCCTTGTGATTAAGTGTGCTAAAGCTAGCTCATAGTCACTCATAGGCCCGCCGCCAAATCTTGCTCATATTGCCTCGCAATAGCTTCATTACGGCAAATAATGAGCAGGGTGTCTGCGCCAGCAATTGTACCCAAAATATCCTCAATGCCATCATTATCAATCAGATTGGCCAAAACATCTGCCTCACCAAGGTTGGTATGTAAAACCAGCATAAAGCCTGCTCGATTAACGCTCAAGATATAAAAACGAACATCCGGACTAAAAGGTGTGGTCATTGGCTCAGCCAAACTATAATACAGCTTTCCCAGTTCATCTCTTAATTTTAGTAGACCTAATTCTCTTAGATCTCGTGATAAGGTAGCTTGGGTTACAAGCACCCCTTCTGCTTGCAGATGCTTTTTGATTTCTTCTTGGGTGCCAATGCGCTGTGCTTGAATGATGCGTTTGATATGCTGCTGCCGCTCGATTTTATTCATTATCTTTATCCCCGACTGTATAATTATCCTATTGGATTATATCAAAAAAATAGTATTTTAGCATTATTCTTCTATCTTTTTTTCAAAGCAAGGCTAGCTAAAGGTTGATTTAAAAACCTTATTTCTTGCTTTTTAGTTTTGCCTTTTACCTATCTCCTAAAAGAGCAGCCGCTGTTTTTCTCATTTCCCTTTGGACCAGATGATCTCCTTATTTTTAGTATATTTTTTCATTGGGCCACTCGTATTATTTCCATAGTTGTGTTAAAATGAGATGACAAACTATTTTAGGAGAAACAAGATGGATACTAAAACACTGATTGCAAGTGAAATAGCAAAAGTTGTTCCCGAGTTGGATCAAGAAGCTATTTTAAACTTGATTGAAAAGCCCAAAAATTCTGATATGGGAGACCTCGCCTTCCCTGCTTTTAGCCTGGCAAAAGTATTACGTAAAGCTCCTCAAATGATTGCTAGCGAGATAGCAGAAAAGATTGATGCTAGCTCATTTGAAAAAGTGGTGGCAACCGGTCCTTATGTCAACTTCTTCCTAGATAAAAAAGCTATCTCTAAAGATGTGCTACATGCCGTGCTTTCTACAAAGGCTGATTACGGACAACAACACATTGGCGATGGGCAAAACATCACACTAGACATGTCCAGCCCTAATATCGCTAAGCCCTTCTCTGTTGGTCACCTGCGCTCGACAGTTATTGGGGATGCCATTGCTAACCTTTACCAAAAATTGGGCTACACGCTCTTTCGTATCAATCACCTGGGTGACTGGGGCAAGCAGTTTGGTATGCTCATCGTTGCCTACAAGCTTTGGGGCGACCAAAAGGCCGTGGAAGCTGATCCTATCGCTGAACTCCTCAAATTATACGTGCGCATCAATGCTGAAGCTGAAGAAAAGCCTGAATTAGACGATGAAGCCCGCATGTGGTTCAAAAAACTAGAAGATGGTGACCAAGAAGCCTGGGACCTCTGGAAATGGTTCCGCGATGAGAGCCTTGTCGAATTCAATCGCATCTACGACAAACTCAATATTAGCTTTGACCATTATCACGGTGAGGCTTTCTACAATGACAAAATGGATGAAGGCCTTGCTATTCTTGAAGCCAAACATCTCTTGAAGGATTCCAAAGGGGCTAAGATTGTTGACCTCGAAAAATATGATTTACCACCTGCTTTGATTAAAAAATCTGACGGTGCTACGCTCTATATTACCCGTGATATGGCCACAGCCATGTACCGGCAAAAAACCTTTCATTTTGTGAAAAATATCTATGTGGTTGGTCAAGAACAATCCAACCACTTCAAGCAACTCAAAGCTGTGCTAAAAGAAATGGGCTTTGACTGGTCAGACGACATGATTCATGTGTCCTTTGGTCTTGTTACTAAAAATAAGAAAAAATTATCAACCCGTAAAGGCAACATCATTCTTTTAGAACCTACACTTGATGAAGCGGTATCGCGCGCGCTATCCCAAATTGAAGCTAAAAATCCCGAGCTCGCCAACAAAGAAGAGGTGGCTAAACAAGTCGGGATTGGTGCGATTAAATTCTACGATCTCAAGACTGACCGCGATAATGGCTATGACTTTGACTTAGAAGCCATGGTTTCCTTTGAAGGGGAGACTGGTCCTTACGTCCAATACGCTTACGCTCGGATTCAGTCCATTCTTCGCAAAGCTCAGTTCTCGCCTGATAGCAGCGCTAGCTATTCTCTAAATGATGCTGAAAGCTGGGAAATTATCAAGTTGCTACAAGATTTTGCTCGCCATATCGAGCGTGCGGCTGAGAAGTACGACCCTTCAATCATTGCAAAATATGCAATTCAATTGGCTCAGGCCTTTAACAAATACTATGCACATACGCGCATTCTTGAGGAAGATCCTGAACGCCAAAGCCGCCTTGCACTGTCTTATGCGACCGGTGTGGTCTTAAAGGAAGCACTTCGCCTGCTTGGTGTAGAAGCACCAGAAAAAATGTAACCTCAGTGAAGTCAAAATCCGACAGATTGAAGAAAAGGGCGATTCGGTCACTTTTCTTCAATCTTTTTTGGTGTAACATACAAAACCCCTAGCAGTGCTTGTAAATGTAGCATAGCTAGGGGTTTTATCACGAATAATCTCTTTGTTACGATTAGACTGGCTTATCATAATTTTTGCGGCGAATCTTGAAATCCGAACTGATAACCTCATCCACATCCACAATGGAAATAAAGGCATCTGGATCTAAGTCCGCCAAAATTCGTTTCACATCTCGTACCTCATTGGGACTGAGCGTAACATACATGACATTATATTCATTACCAGAGTAGGCGCCCTCGCCCTTAAGGAAGGTGACCCCTCGGTTGATTTCGGTGAGAATAGCTTGCGCAGCCGCCCGAGAATGCTTGGTTATGATAATCATGCCCCGAATCGTATAACCGCCATTTTGCACCACTGTTAACACTTGACTAAAAACAAAACTGGCAACCAAGGTATAAAGCATATGCTTTAAATCAACATAGGACAAGGAAGCAAACAAAACAATAGCATCAATAAAAAGAAGCGTTTGTCCTAATTTCAAACCACATTTTTCTTCGGCAATACGGCCAATAATATCTGTTCCTCCTGTAGTTGCCCCATAGCGAAAGACAATGCCACTCCCAATTCCGGCACAAAGTCCAGCCATCACCCCGACCAACATCATATCATCTTGCAAACCAAGCTGCAAAGGAACTTTTTGCCATAGCCACATGAAAACAGAAACCATCAAGGTGCCATAGATGGTCATGACTAGCGGCCGACGGCCAAGGACACGTGCGCCAATGATAAATAAGGGAATATTTAAAATCAAGGAAGAATAAGCCGGATTGATGCCCAGCAGCGCGTGAATAATCAAGGTTATCCCTGCTACACCACCTTCGGCCAAGTGATTTGCCATATTAAAATTAACAAAACCAAAAGCATAAATCGCAACCCCTAAGGTAATTAAGCATAGGTCTCTAAATTTAGAAACAATTCCTTCAATCGTCATTGGTTCACTCCTTATCTTATTTTCATAAAAAACTAGTTGCCTCATAAAAGACAAACTAGTTTATTTTTTTCGTTTTTTCTGCTTAGGAACAAAATAGTCAGGCTGGTTGAATTCATCCACATCAAAAATAGAAATAAAAGCCTGAGGATCAACCGTATTAATCAACTGGCGGACATCGCGCACATCACGCCGGCTAAGAGCAACGTAAATTACTTTTTTTACATTGCCCGAGTAGGCGCCCTCACCATTTAAATAAGTAACCCCCAAACCGAGCTGACGCATAATAAAATCTGCTATCAAGTCTGCCTGATCCGAAATAATAATGGTTCCACGGACAGTATAGCCACCATTTTGCACCAAATGAACAATCTGCCCATACATGAAGCTCGCGATTAGTGCATACATCATCTGTGGAAGGGAAATATAAGTCAAGGAAATAACCATGACAAACAGATCAATTCCTAGCAAGGCCTGATTGAGTTGTAAGCCAAAACGATTTTCAATAAATTTGGCAATAATATCCGCTCCGCCTATCGTACCACCATGACGAAAAACCAGACCGCCACCTAAGCCACCTAAAATCCCGGCCATAAGTGAAACTACCAAGTTATCATGATCTAAATCAATTGCCAAAGGGAACTGTTGAAAAACCCAAACAAATAAATACATGGCTATAATTCCAATTACAGTATACATGGTTGAGCGTTTCCCAAAGAAGCGACTACCTAAAAAAACAAGTGGCAAGTTAATGAGATAACCAGTAATGGTCGGATTGATATTAAACAAGGCCTTACCTACCAAGGTCAGACCAGCCAAGCCATTGGCAGCAATCTTATTAGCCATGTAAAAATAGACAAAAGCAAAGGCATAGACCGCAGAGCCTAACACAATTAACCCCATGCTTTTCAGGTTTAAGGTTTTACCAGTCTGCATTAAGCTCCCTTCTACAACTAGTCATCTTCAATAAATTTTCCAATTATCCGCACATTTTCAGCAATAGAGACAAAGGCCTTTGGATCAACCTTCATCATCAAAGCTTTAAAATCATTATATTCCTCATGAGTCAAAATTGTAATAAGGATAAATTTTTCATGATGGTTGTAAGTGCCTTCTGCATTATTAATACAGGTAACACCTCGATTGAGACGATGATGAATTGCCGAAATAACTTTCTCAGGAACTTCAGTCACAATCATAGCCTGCATCTTCTTTTGCTTAGTGAAAATGGCATCTGTCACACGACTCGAAACAAAGATAGAAACCATTGAATAAAGAGCATACTGCCAGCCAAAAAGAATGCCAGCAAAAACCAAAATTAAGCCATTCACCACAAAAGAAATACTACCAACATCCCGGCCTGTTTTTTGCCTAAGGGTCAAACTGACAATGTCGGTACCCCCACTTGAAATGCGTGATTTCAAGCCAAGACCAATCCCTAGTCCCATGACCAAACCGCCAAAAATGGCATTAATCAATGGGTCTTGGGTCAACGTTACTGCTGGCATGATCTGAATAAAAAGCGAGCTCATCGTAACAGTGATGAAGGTAAAAATAGTAAACTTATGGCCAATACGATACCAAGCAAGCAGCATTAAGGGAATATTAATCACATAGTAAGCCAGGGCAACCGGTATCATAAATCCTCCCAAATGCTTACTCAACGCTGAGATGACTTGGGCAAGTCCTGTTGCCCCACTAGCATAGACGTGGCCAGGCTGAAAGAAAAAGTTGACCGCAATACTGGATAATATCCCATATAGTAAAGAAGCAGAAATTTTTTCGGCATATTTTTCTTTAGAAATACTTCGTAAAGCATGAAGTAAACCAATCTTTTTTGCCCCACGACTAATGACATATTTAACTTGCTTATTGATTGGTGTTTTTTTATAGTGTCTAACTTGCTTATTCATGACTTTCTATTTGGAGACTAAGTTCCTCCAATTGGGCTTTTGAAACAGGGCTAGGTGCTTGTGTCATTGGATCACTAGCTTTATTATTTTTAGGAAAGGCAATCACTTCGCGGATATTATCTTTACCAGCTAAAAGCATGACGAATCGATCAAGACCAATGGCCAGGCCACCATGAGGTGGGAAACCATAATCCATTGCTTCAAGCAAGAAGCCAAATTGTTCTTTAGCAGCCTCAGCTGTAAATCCAAGAGCCTCAAACATCTGCTCTTGCATCGCTTTTTGATTAATCCGTAGGCTACCACCACCAAGTTCATAACCATTCAAAACAATATCATAAGCAACCGCACGAACCTTGGCTAAATCACCTCCAAGATCCTGGGCAGTTTCTTTTGTTGGCAAGGTGAAGGGATGATGGGCAGCCATATAGCGGCCTTCTTCCTCAGACCATTCAAACATTGGCCAATCAACCACCCAGAGGAAGTTGAACAGCCCCTGATCAATTAAATCAAGCTCTTTAGCAATCCGACTGCGAAGAGCCCCAAGAGCTTCGTTAGCAATTTCCAAGCGGTCAGCCACAAATAATACCAAATCATTGTTTTCAAGCTGTAAAGCATCTGTCAAGTAAAGTTCAATACTTGTCAAGAATTTAGCAACGGGTCCTGAAAGGCTACCATCACTATATTTAGCCCAAGCTAATCCTTTAGCTCCATACTGTTTCGCAACTTCAGTTAAGTTATCAATGGCTTTGCGAGAATAATGATCTGCCTTATTTTTAACCACAATTGCTTTTACAGCAGGAGCTTCTGAGAACACTTTAAAGTCAACTTTCTTGACAATTTCTGTCAAGTCATGTAAAAGCATTGCATAGCGGGTATCTGGTTTATCTGAGCCATAGTAATTCATAGCATCATCATACGCCATCCGTGGGAAAGGCAGCGTTACTTCAATTCCCTTAGTTTCTTTCATAACACGGGCAATCATACCCTCTACAATATCTTGAATTTCTTGCTCGCTCAAAAAAGAGGTTTCTAAGTCAACTTGTGTAAACTCAGGTTGACGATCTCCACGCAAATCTTCGTCCCGGAAGCATTTCACAATCTGGTAATAGCGATCAAAACCCGCATTCATCAGCAATTGCTTAGTAATCTGTGGACTTTGGGGCAGTGCATAGAAATGACCTTGACTCACCCGACTTGGAACCAAATAGTCACGCGCCCCTTCAGGAGTTGATTTCGTCAACATAGGTGTCTCAACATCAATAAAGGCTAACTCATCTAAATAGTTACGAATAGAATGGGTGATTTGCGCCCGTAGTTTGAAATTTTCAAACATCTCAGGCCGCCGTAAATCAAGATAACGATAACGCATACGTGTGTCGTCATTAGCTTCAATACCATCTTTAATTTCAAACGGTGTTGTCTTTGACGTGTTGAGAACAATCAAACTTTCTACTTTCAGTTCCACTGTTCCCGTTGACAAGTGCTCATTGGCCTGTTCGCGTGGAGCAACCTTACCACTCACTTCAATGACAAATTCGCTGCGCAGGCTCTCAGCGACCCTCATCACTTCAGGAGTTACTTCTTCTGGATTAATAACAAGTTGCATGATACCTTCGCGATCTCGTAGGTCAATAAAAATAAGTCCACCTAAATCACGCCGACGGCCAACCCAGCCTTTTAAGGTCAGTTCTTGTCCGATATGCTCTTTGCGCACACGTCCTGCATACATACTTCGTTTCATTCCTGATCTCCAATACATTTTAGTTCCTACTCATTATAACAAAAAGCCCTTAAAAACCCCACCCATTTAGGTAGAGTTTTTCGGAATGTTTAATGAAAGCAAATCTTCATCTCTTATGAGGACTAAAGCAGGTCAACTATCAACACTAGCCTAAGCCTAGCTGCTTCAACTATCCAGCACAGCCATTTAAAAAAGCCCCAAAAAGGAGCTTTATGCAGGACTTAAGCCAATTTTGCTAAAACACTTGCAAAATTTGACTTTAAGTCATCAAATGACACCTGGATTTCCTCACGTGTTTGATTATTGCGAATAGAGACCCGACCAGCCGCAACCTCGCTGTCACCAATAGTCATAATTGTCTTAGCATTAAAGGCATCAGCTGATTTAAATTGCGCTTTAATTTTTCGTCCAAGATAATCACGTTCTGCTTTAAAGCCTTGGCGACGAATAGCTTGGACCAATTCCAATGCTGCAAAGTTAGCCTCATCACCCAAAACAGCAATATAAGTGTCCAATTGATCCTCAATTGGCAATGTAATCTTCAATTTATCAATAATCATCAATAGACGCTCTAAACCAAGCCCAAAACCAAAGGCAGGCGTTTCTGGCCCATCAAAATAAGTGACCAAACCATCGTAGCGTCCACCACCACAGACCGTCAACTCTGAGCCATCAATCTCAGTCATAACTTCAAAAATCGTATGATTATAGTAGTCAAGCCCTCGCACCATATTGGTATCAATAGTATAAGCTATTCCCAGTGCATCAAGCAACTGCTTCACTGCAGCAAAATGAGCCTGACTCTCCTCATCCAGATAATCTAAAATAGACGGCGCGTGCTTTACAGCTTCTTTATCAGCAGCTTCTTTAGAATCCAAAACACGCAGTGGATTTTCTTCTAAACGCCGCTGACTGTCCTTGGACAATTGGTCACGCAAGGGGGTTAGATAGTCAATCAAGGCCTGACGATAGGCTGCACGACTCTGTGGATTGCCCAAACTATTAATCGCTAACTTTAAGTGATCAATCCCTAATGCCTCAAAGAAATCATAGGCCATAGCAATGGTTTCAACATCAGTAGTTGGATTAGCTGAGCCAAAGCATTCTACACCCACTTGGTGGAATTGACGCAGCCGCCCCGCCTGAGGTCGTTCATAACGAAACATGGGTTCAATGTAGTACAACTTAAGTGGTTTTTGTACCTCTGGAGCAAATAGCTTATTTTCCACATAGGAGCGAACTACCGGTGCCGTGCCTTCCGGACGCAAGGTGATATGCCGACCTCCCTTGTCCGCAAAATCATACATTTCCTTGGAGACAATGTCCGTTGTATCTCCAACCGAACGGCTGATGACCTCATAATGCTCAAACATCGGCGTGCGAATTTCCCCATAATGGTATTTTTTAAAAGTTTCACGTGCAACCTGCTCAACATATTGCCACTTAGCAGCATCTGCCGGCAAAATATCTTGTGTTCCCTTTGGTTTTTGAAGTTTCATCCCTTAGATACACAGAAAGTCCCCAAAATGGGCTAACTTTCGTCCTTTCTATTAACGTTTAACCTCCCTTATTTTACCACAAAACTTTCTATTAAAGAAATGGGCTCAGCTAGAAACAATGCTTACCACGAGGCGGCAAAGAACGACTCTGAGGAGTTTGATTGAAATGGCCCATAATATAATTTTCAAACGAAAAGCCCTGCTTCACAGCCCGCTCAAAGGCGAGCCCTCGCTTATAATTAAACCAAAACTCAAGCATTGGGGATAAAAGATAAAGCAAAATACCTAAATGTGGAAACATAAGAGCCAAAAGCATAACCACTATATCCATCACCGAAAACAGCAATAAACGCTTATGATAGAAGTCATGAATCTGGTCCCGCTTAGTCTGGTATTGCTTATCTGTACTACGCACCGTTAGACGAATTGTTAATAAACTAAGCAAAAAGCCCGTTAATAAATTAATAATACCAAAAAAGAGAATTGTTACCCATTTAGCATCAAAAGTCACCAGCATCTTGGTCGCTAGGGGAAACAAAGCTAAAACCAATGAGCCAGCATATCAAGCATAAAAGACGTAAACCCAATCTCCTCCACATTGCTCACAACCTGCGTTCGACGAAACCAAAAGTTAAAAACAATAATAAAGGAAATTAAAAAAGTTCCAATAGCATAGGCAAAAGATGGCAAATCAGCCAGCCCTATGGGTAGTTTAATTTCTAAAACTAAAATTGTCATGATGATTGCAATAATGCCATCACTCAGAGTATCAAAACGTTTAACAATAGCATGAGTCATTTTTTAATCTCTCCTTACTTCCATTACACCTAATCATACCACGATTACTCGTAGTTTAAAGAGGGAGCACTCCAAAAAGGCAAAAAAATCTGTCAAGTAACTTTACTTTACAAAAAAGATATGGTATTCTATTACAGTTGATTCAAAATCAAGAACATTAACACTAATTGGAGGATAGAAAAATGGCAGTTCCTGCACGTCACACGTCAAAAGCTAAAAAGAATAAACGTCGTACACATTACAAATTGACAGCTCCATCTGTACAATTCAACGAAACTACTGGAGATTACTCACGTTCTCACCGTGTATCCCTCAAAGGATACTACAAAGGACGTAAAATCGCTAAAGCAAACGAAGCTAAATAATAGAAGGGAGATACCATGCGCGTAAATATCACACTTGAACACAAAGAATCTGGTGAACGCTTGTACCTTACTTCAAAAAACAAACGTAACACGCCAGACCGTCTACAATTGAAAAAATACTCACCAAAATTACGTAAACACGTCGTTTTCACAGAAGTGAAATAGTCTCATAGACCAGCGGACTATGAAAAGCCCGAGCCTTGAAACAGCACAGCAAGGAAGGGATGAGGGAAGCTTTGTTCCCTATATAAAGAAAGCCTATGAAATCAACATTTCAAAGGCTTTTTTGTTGATTTTAAACAAACGATAATAGCTAGTAAAAGCCTCTTTAATTTAGTACTGCTATCAAGCTAGATAATTTTAGTTTAACATACTTTTACTTTTATAATCGCCTAAATCTTAAATGGTTGTTTTTAAGTCATAAATGGTCATTTTTTCAGAGGTCAAGGCTTTATACTGGTTGGCCATTATCTAAGATAGTCTTTAAAACTTCTTGATATTGCTTTTCTCTCAATTCCTTAATCACTTGGGATAAATAATCAGATTGGTAATCAATAAAATCAAAATTCAAACTGATAATTTTAGCCTTGACCGGTAATTCCAACGCTTCTATAATACTGGGCAAAATGCCCCATTTAGCTGGAGTAATTGCTCCAGTTTTTTTAATTATCAGCTTACGCCCTACAGTTTACCTCTTAGTGAGTTCATGGCTGTCTCCCCTCACAAAAACTAACCATTAGAACCATCTCTTTGAGCCAAGCCCTCCTCTGAACAGCTAGTTCACAGCCATCGAATCCACCAAACCATAAACCGACACTTAACAAACCTCTCCATTACCTATATTCGAAAAACAAAAAAAGAAATGCCTAAAAAATAATAAATATGTTTAAACATACAGCCCCAAAAACAAGAACTAAAACTCCCACAAGTACCGTCAAAACACGGTTTAAAACGCTTCCTAAATTTCTAACCATAAGTTTGTAAGCCCAGCAATTCCTGACCTTAAGTATATATATATATATATATACTGGTGGTTGCCGTAAAAAGCTTAGAAATGAAAAGGAGATTATATTAATATGGCAAAGCACCATTGGAATTGGACAAAAAAGGCGGTGTTAGCATCACTCATGCTGGGGGCAAGCATATTGGTGACAAGTACCAGTCAGGCGGTAGAAGTGCCCGATGAGACATTTGCTAAAGATGTTTTTGATTTAACATCTTTAGCATCAATAAATCATCTAAAAGATGATAGTGAAAGACTAAAACTTCCTAAAAAAGTGCAGGATACTCTTAAAGAACTTAAAACATCTGATTTAATGAAATTAATTATAGCAGAGTATTTTAGTGGTCCTCGCCAAAATCCCGAAGTAATTGATGAGTTTCTCAAACTAACCACAGACACAAAAGAGGATGCAGACTCTACATTAAGGTTAGTTAAAGATGCTGGATTACGTGATTTAGTTATTCTTAATAAAGAACGTCATACTGCGTGGAGCTCAGAACTATTTCCAGCTTTGCTTCTGGGAGAACTGGCTCGGCGTGGTGAAAATTATGAAAATATTTTAAGCAGTTGGAGACAAGATAAGAATGAACTTGAAGCCCAGTTACAAGAAAACGATGAAAATATTTCAAAACTTACTGGGGAAAATAAGCAACAGAAAATCGAACTTACCAACCTGAAATCTAATCTCGAAAAAACAGCACAAGAGCTTAAAGATTCTAAAGAAACAAGCAAAAATCTAAAAGCACAAAGTGAAAAACTGACAAGTCAGCTTGCTGATTCTAATAAGTCCAAACAAGAACTTCAAGCTCAAATGAAGGACTTAGAGGCTCAATCTCAAAAAACTTCTGCTGACTTAAAAGCTAGTCAAGAAAAAGTAAACGCTCTCAACAAGCAGATTAGTGACTCTACTAGCCAAAACCAAAACTTGCAAGCTAGTCTTGAACAAGAAAAGAAAAACTTAGTTGACCTTCAACAACGTTTCGATGCTGCTACAAAAGCTAATACGGAAGACAAAGCGAAACTTCAATCCGAATTAGATTCTAAGAAAGCTGAAGTTAACCAACTACAAGCCAAAGTTGATGAAAGCAAGGCTACTCTTGATAAACTGACTGCTGAAAAAGCTGAGGCCGATACTAAAGTTGCTGAATTAACTGCTGAAAAAGATAAGCTAACTCAAGAAAAAAACAGCATTCAAACTCAGCTGAACAGCCAAACTGAGCTCAGCGCAGAAGAAAAAGCGAAGCTTGAAAAGCAATTAGCTGATATTCAAAGTAAAATTGCCGAAAAAGATGCTTCAATCAAGTCACTTGAAGGTCAGCTTGACACCCTCAAACGGCAAGAGCATGACACAGCACCAAGTACTCCGGAAACACCTCAAGTGCCTGAAGTGAAACCTGAGGACAAACCAGCTGAACCTCAACAGCCTGAAACCAAACCTCAAGCTCCGCAAGCACCTGAAGCTGGTAAGCCAAGCACACCGAAGAAACCGGAAATCAAGCCGGCTCCAACTCCTGCTATTCCGGAAGTGAAACCAAGCAAACCACACACTCCGGAAAAACCAGGTAAGGCTCATCCAGCAGCACCAAAAGCACACCATGATAAAGCACACCATGCAGTAACGCCTGCGGCTCCACACATGGCAACACAAAACACTGCTGCGCCATTGCCACAAACAGGTGATGCTGCGACCAACCCATTCTTCTCCGTAGCAGCTCTCTCTATCATTGCTTCTGCTGGCGTCCTTGCTACTAAACGCAAAGAAGACTAGTCCCATCATTTCTAGCTAGATTTACACAGACTAGACTCCAACTCTTTTCCATAAAATAAATCCTTAGTGATGAAAGACTTGACAGCTTTGTCAACCCCTAACATCTCATTCTCAACTCCAAAAGGGGCTAGGACCATGGTCCTACCTCAAATATAAAAAGCAAACAAAGTCGTTTTCCCGTTAATCGGAAGGCTACTTTTGTTTGCTTTTTTAGTAACATTTTTCCACCTATCAAATCTAATAAAAAAGCACACCTCAGGTGGAGAATGTGCTTTGTCATATCATCTAATCAAAAAGGGAACCTTCTAGATATACCCTCTCAAGGGTTTGTTAGTTTATAGATTGGCCAACTACATAAGTCAGCATAGCTGCTTGACCAGCCGTGAAGGTCCGATAAGAAATCATTCCAAGGCCTAAACAGTTTGACTCTGCAATAAGGATAGAACCATCTTCTTTGACGTCTTCGACGATAGCCACATGGCCAAAGGTTGGATCTGCGCCGGCTTGGCCTGGATTAAATGAAATGGCATAACCAACTTTAGGCTGATGAGTCGTTTCATAGCCAGCAGCATATTTCCAGCTACCGCCATTTCCCATGTAAGGTCCAAAGCGGTAACCAAGCTCTTGTGCCCGATTATAAACATACCAGGTACATTGTCCCCATGGGTAAGTTCCGGCCACATAATCTAAGACATGGTTGGTCTTAGCAAGTTTATAGCCGACAGGAACAGCTGCTAGGCTGGCGCTAGACTGCAATAAGAGCTCCTTAGGAATCTCAGGCGTACCGCCGTGTTGGTCAATCCACTCGTCAACACTTTCCATAATTTTCGCCCGAGCTTTTCCGGTTCCACTCGCATCTGTGAAGTAAACCGAGCCTTCTAAGGAAACATTGAGCTGTCCTATTGCTAAGAGCTTTGCTTTTTTATCTTGTAGGGCAAAACTAGTATTGTGGTTTTGGATAATGGTTTCTTGTGTCATTCTGATGACAGCTTTTTCATCATTGAAATTTCTGGCATTGCTTGGATTATGGTCAAAAGCACCAAAACCAAACATATTAGCACCTGGTTCTGTAGCAACACCGGCAGTTCCCAGTGAGCTTTCAGCCATTGCAATTGCAATAATTGCTCGCGCATCAAGTCCAGATAGCTTTTCCCACTCTAGAATTTTCTTCCCATTAATCCGATTCTGATCATAGGCAATCTTAGTTGATTGCAAAAAGCCATCTAACTGCTCTGCTTTGATGCCATAACGATGAGATAGGAGATTATGAGTGTAAGCGTCCTTACCAGACCAATGCTTAACATAAGAAGCGCTAGCAATTGCCGAAGGCAGCTCCATAATATCTAAGTCACTATCATCAAAAAGCGCTGCTGGAGCAGAGCTAGCGAACTGAGGCAGAGGCGCTTGAACCTGTGCTTGAGGTTGAACAGGTGTTACGTGGTTTGGCTTAGTACCAACGTTTGGTGCTGGACTTGGCTTAGGTTCTGTGGCACTAGGGACGGTGGTTGAAGGCTTTGCACTAGAACTACTCGAAGGAGTTGAGGTACTTGGAGTAGTTGCGGGTGCAGTACTAGGTGCTACAGGTGCTTGTGATGCCTCTGATGCTTCTTGAAGGTCTTTACTTGAATTGGTTTGAGTGGGTGCTGTTGTGTTAGTTGCTGAATTCATGGACAAAATCTCTGAAGGTAGTGTCGCTTGGGCTGACTGGCTAGCTGACTCAGTATGGCCAGCCTCTTTGGGAGCTATTTCTGGGTCTTTGGAAGCAGTTGTAACTGTCTGAGCACTCGGCGTTTGCACTTCCTGAGCAGCAACACTAAGCGTTTGCATGCTTGAAGCCAGCAGTACCAACAACATGAATAAAGCAATATATCTCTCTTTTTTCAAAACGTTAATCTCTATCTCCTTGGTTACGGTTAGTTTCATTTTTTCCCTATCTAGTATATATTATTTCCTATTATAAGTCTATCAATTTTTTCTATCATTCAAAAGACGCTAAGCCCTTTTACCATCTGCTTTATCAAGTATTTTAAAGAAATAAAAAATGGTCCTAGGAACCCTATTCTTGTACTTATTGACAGTTATCTATTATATTTTTAAAAAGTGTGGTAAAAAATCGTTACTAGAACAAATATTTTTCGAATAAAAAAGTAAGCGAATCTATAAATCAGCACTCATCACGTTAAAATCTCTTTTTATCATTCTTTTTTAAAAATAATCAGCTTTTTCGAGCAGTCAGATCTGTCATAGCTAAGCTTAAGTTTTCTGTGGTATGTTTTTTATGTGTAAGCCTTTTGGATATCCAAGCATATGATACAATGGAAATAGTCTAGACTTTAGGAGGACCACATGAGATCATTTATTACACGTATCATCAAAGGCATGATTATTGCCCTAGGCTTTATTTTACCCGGTGTTTCAGGTGGCGTATTAGCTGCCGTTTTAGGCATCTACGAGCGTTTGATTAACTTTTTAGCCCATTTGCGGATGCACTTCATTGACAACATTTTATACTTTTTACCAGTGGGGATTGGCGGCATCTTAGGAATTGCCCTTTTTTCCTATCCTGTTGAGTACCTCCTAGAACATTTTCAAGTGCCCGTTCTTTGGGGCTTCGCTGGAGCAATCATTGGCACCCTGCCAAGTTTACTAAAAGAAGCCACCAAAGACGCTAAACCCGATGTTAAAGATCACCTTTGGTTCTGGTGCACCTTATTTCTTTCTGGCTTCTTTCTTTACTACCTCAATGACTTCATTGGCACCCTTTCAGCCAACTTCTTTAGCTTCATTTTAGCTGGCATACTTATTGCCCTTGGTGTCCTAGTGCCTGGCCTTAGTCCCTCAAACCTTTTACTGATCCTTGGGCTCTATAGTCCCATGCTCCAAGGTTTTAAATCCTTTGACCTCCTAGGAACCTTCTTACCCATAGCTTTGGGTGGTATCATCGCTATCCTTACCTTTTCCAAAGCCATGGATCACGCGCTCAAGCACCATCATTCCCGCGTCTATCACTTTATCCTAGGCATTGTCCTCTCAAGCACCCTACTAATCTTAATCCCTACCCCAGGTAACCCCGAATCCATCTCTTACCAGGGCAGTAGTTTTGCGACTTGGTGCTTTGCTCTTCTTCTCTTTGTTTTGGGAATCTGGCTTGGCCTCTGGATGAGTCGCCTTGAGGCAAAGTACAAATAATCCATCACACCCTTTATCTACTGGCTGAGCTTCATGCATTAGCATCCCATAAAAAATAAGCTAGCTCTAATAGCAAGCATCGCATCTTCTCTCACCATGCCTCACTCATTATCACAACATTATAAATCACGAAAAAAGCAGCCCTAGGAAAGAGCGAAGCAGCTTTTATTTTGATTTTTTCAGACATGTTGTCCGTTTTAGTAAGTATTGACTTTTCTTTATTTCTTAGAAAAATAACCTAATACTCAAATAATTTTTCTAAAAACCATTCAATTACATAGACACCGTGTATAAAAATGTGCTAAAATAGAAAAATAAACGTAATGTGTTTTAAAAAATGGTAACAGAGAAATTATGACAAATAAACGAAAAGAAGCAACAAAAACAGCCCTACTTGATGCAATGGTTCTCCTTTTAAACAAAGAAAGCTTTGATGACATCACCACCATTGAATTAGCTAAAACAGCCGGTGTCAGTCGTTCAAGCTTTTACACACACTACAAAGATAAATATGAAATGATTGATTCTTATCAACAGATGCTTTTTCATAAGCTAGAATATATCTTTGAGCGTGAGTATGAAAGCCGTGAGCAGGCATTTTTAGAAGTATTTCACTTCCTGGAGCGAGAGCAACTGCTATCAGCTTTGATTTCCGCCAATGGTACAAAAGAACTACAAAATTTTATTATTAATAAAGTGCGCATTCTCTTGAGTTCAGAATTGAAAGACCGCTTAGGTACAGCTGGCATGTCAAAAATTGAAATTGACTATCAGAGCATTTACTTAGCCTATGCCTTCTTTGGGACCTGTCAAACATGGATTGCACGAGGCAAAAAAGAAACACCACGAGAAATGACTAATTTTGTCCTTAAAATGCTGGATAAGTCAGCTCGTTAGAGATCTGTTGACGTATATTGGGTAATGACCATCCGTTTAAAAACAGGAAAAAGATGAAAGGGTTACCCTCAAATTACAGAGATTTTTTTAAGAAGTTTAAAGACTTCTTTTTTTAAGTATATATACTATATTTTTATTAAAAAAAGAGATAAAATAATAACACTGGTTAATCACTTGTATCCAATATTAGGAAACATCCTGCATAGGAGATAACGATTAAGGACACTTTTTATGAAAATACATTTTTTTCTTGCCCTCAGTGCTATCCTCATTCTGAGCGGGCTCAGTACCATCATCACTGGCATCTTTTTCAGAAATGAAAATTCTATCTCCAGTGGCTTTCTGCAGTTTGTCATCGGCTTTATTGTCTTTATTTTAATAGAAATCATTATCATCAAATTTATTTAAAAAAGTCGTCCAAGATTAGCCAACCTCAAAGATAAAACTAAAAAAAGGACTGCCTTGTCAACACAAGAAGGGCAGTCCTTTCTAACAGATAAACAGACTTATATTACTGACTACACAAGCACATATTCCTATAGCGCCATCTAGCTTATTTTAAGCACTTAGCTTTTTGAAAAATGGCCAAGCTAGCAAGATGATAAAACTAATAAACAACACTAAGGCCAAGCCACCAGCTGCATATTCCACCACAGGATATAAATCATGAAAAGTACCAGCCGCATGTGTTTTACATATCATCACAAAACCCCAGCTAACTGCTACTAAAACAGAAGGATTGTGACTATAAAAGACCAACCAAAAAGCAAGTAAGCTAACTAGAATTAACACCAAAAGGGCCATTGTTGTCAAAGATAAAGGATAACTAATCCTAAGTTTCCTAAACCAAGCAGCAAAATTCATAAAACTTGCTACTAATAACCAGCCCGCATGCAGACCAAAAGTTACTCGAATTAACCAAAAATTTTGCTCGTCTTTCACCTCTCGAATAATCCAAAGCAGAAAGAGAAAATAAAGGGTGATAACTAAAGCAGAGAGGCCTAGGTAATTATTATTAAACAGAATAACCCATAGCATATTGGTCGCTAAAGCACCTAGCAAGGGTCTAAAAAGTCTATGTTGAATGCGCAAAAGCTGAACATCTTGTGTCTTAAGCCACCAAAGTAAAATAAGGGTTAATAATAAGTAAATCAAGGACCAAATCGAAAACGCTAAGGGAGCAGGAGTCAATAAGCTTTGGTAGCGGTCAGAGATTTCTTTACTGGTATAAGGCGTAATTAAACCAGTCACCGACAGATAATTTAAAGCCAAGGCTAAGCCAAAAACCATCAGCAGGACAGCCGTGTGTAAACTATGTTTTTTCATAAATAACTCCTTGCATTATATCTTTAGACAGATAATCTTTATCAAATAGACAGAAAAAAAGGCACAAAACGTGATTGAATAACAAAGGATGCTGTCAAGCCGCTTGCACAAAGACAACAGAAAAAAAGTGTTAACCTTAACAAAGGCAAGCTCAAACAAACAATCACTGTATCAATGGCTTAACTTGGTTAAAAGTGACTAAGGCTGTGGACTTTTGTCCCAGCCTCTAATCATAGTCCATAGATGACATTTTTGACTGATAGACAAAACAACACCGGACAAAGGCCTAAGCATAGCCTTACTTGCTTTCTATTTTGCTAATAGCTAATCGCAGCAAATGCCCTTGGTAAAAAAGACTATATGCATCTCATAAATAGATCGATTCAGCACTAATTCAAAAATGAACTCAAGCTTCTTACCTAAGAAACAACTGAGTAAATGAACCTGGCATGTTATATGTTTTCCTATTTATAAAAACAAACACATCCCCATTAGTACCTAAAAGCCCATTGCCTTTGTACAACAGTACTTAGCCTCTGCTTCTGCCAGATAAATCAGTAACCTTAGAAAACGTAACAGATTGTTACCTCTGCTCGCTCTTAGAAAGAAAAAATTCTTAAATACGCCTTGCCAGACTTTATCCGTATAAACTCAGATTAAAGACAAAGTCTTTTTTTGCTACTTTTAAGTGCTAACAAGGTTAAGCGTCATTATACAGTCAGTGATGTCAGGAAAACCCATGCCAGCCATACTTAAAGAGTCTTCCTAGATTCTACTGTTTCCAACTGGCAAAATAATCCTATTTCCATTTTCCATCACTTTTCTCACAGCAAAAGATTATTCTTAGCTGATTTGCTAGCTAAAAAGTTATTTTAAGATTTAATAATACTTCTAAACAAATTTCAACAAGAGAGACTTAGCTAAACTTCTAGAACAAGCCTGGCAGGTGGTCTTTTCTTTATTCTAACCTAAATTACCAGTTTGCACTAGCAAGGAGTTCAAAAAAAGCAACCTGAACTTTCATTTCAGCCACGCCTTGTTTCCTGTTAAGTCAATTAAGCTTTGCAGCTTCAGCTGCCCACACTCGTATTCAACAGACATCTAGTCAATCACCTACTAGTAGGATTAGTACACACCACCACAACTAAGATGTTTACGAATACCTGTAAGCTCTTATCTTAGCTAAAATCAGCATAGCCATAAAATCGTAAAATAACTATCAAATAATAATCATAGAGTAACTTATAGACCTTGTAAAGGTCACATAAAAAGATAGTTAGCAAGAAAATCAACCATATTAACTCCTTAGAACAACTTCGTCTTAGCAAGGAAACCTATTTTGGATGAATAGCAAATTGCTATATGAAGAGCTTACCTCTTAACCCTTACGTGTCAAGTAAAGCCATTTACCTTTACAGGTATTAAACCAAATCAGCATTAGCGACAAAATAGCAATCCTATATTACCTCATCACGTTTAAAATAGCTAGCCGGCAACATCCAAATTACTGAAACAACATTGTCAACTAAGTTGACAAGCTTTCTAACTCAGTTAAAAGCAAAGCTAAACAAATTTTCCCCATTTTTCACAACAAAAAGGTAAGCAAACCCAGAAGACAACGATTTAAGCCAAAGCAAAAAGCCCACTGTTGTAGGCTTTTCATTAGTGCAAATCTTATCTTAAAGCATTTTGTTATCTTACTTGATTTTAGTGGTGTAAAGTAGCTGTAAACTAGGTGAGTTATCACTCCTAGTTTCTTTA
This sequence comes from Streptococcus halichoeri, assembly GCF_019774635.1. NCBI lineage: Bacteria > Bacillati > Bacillota > Bacilli > Lactobacillales > Streptococcaceae > Streptococcus > Streptococcus halichoeri. The sequence goes on along the minus strand of NZ_CP081502.1, from coordinate 407,555 downwards.
ATAACAGTGTAAACTAATTACACTACGGAAAACATAAAGGGTAACTAAAAAGGAATTAAAAAATGAGTTCAGTAAGCAAGAAAAAAGGCACCTTAATGGGTGTCTTTTAATTGTAATTATTTATAGGACAAAATGAAAACGCTGAGTAATCGGTTTGATTGTAATACTGACTTTCGTAACCAAGATGATGATGATCTATAAGTAAAGGTATCAAATTATTAGTGTTTGACACTTTATGACAAATTAATCTCATAGAGTTGCCTTTAAATCCAAATTGCCAAATTTCTAAACTCTCCACACTTATTTGGGGATGAATAACCCTAATCGCTTTTTGATATTTTCCGATTACACGAGTATTATTAACTTTATGACAATGATAGAATTCTGTTGTATTACTACATTTTAACCAACCTTCAGAAACTTTTGGCATAAGTTCATTAAATAAAAATGTCATTTGTTTTGCAAACATTGTCTCATCTTTTAAATAAGTTGTGAAGTCATTGTGTTTAAAAGATTTTATCCAATTTGGATAGACAAAAGAAAAATAAACTCTTTTTTCATCATTATTTATTCTGTCATTTACATTTGGAATTTGAGGTTTGTTTTTGCTTTTAATTTTGGGAATTTTCTTATTCTTTTTTGCCATATTTGTTAAACAAGTTGTGAAGAATAAAAATTATAAATTTTTTTACAATCAATTATTTCAGTGCTAATATCAAGAGGTTTTATATCTCCTCTTGCCTCCATCCATGGATCTTCAGAGTGAGAAAGTTGCTCTAGTTTGTTACCGTTAAAATCACCATAAATTTCAATTACTTGGTTAATTGTGTCGATTTCATCATCGTTTAATACATTATCAATGTTAATTTCAATTTCACTATTATCAATAATTGAGTAACGATTTTTCTTATATCGATTGTAAACTTCAGGGATAACTGGGCCGTGCGCCCATGCTTCAAAATCAGAGTTAAACAATTTAGATGCTTTGATTTCTTCGTCTGAATCATTTTCTGCTGTTAAAGCAAGATGCCAAGAAAAACAGTAAAATAGCATTTTTTGTAATTTTTTGGGTGTCATTTCTGGAACTTTTTTTATATCAATTAAATACTTGATAGTTGCTTCTAATTTATTTTCCATGTTTCCTTCCTCCTTTTCAATATAGGAGTTTACTAATACAAGAACTTATATTCCTATACAATTACATTTTAACATAAAAATACCATTTATATAATAAATTAAACATTTTGTCAATAGTTTTTATTGAATGTTCTATTCTATCATAATTTTAAGAGGATTTTTTGCAGTTTTTCGATTTTAGGAAAAGAAAAAGCACTTATTCTTTCCGCCAATAGTTTCATCGCCTACAATCCATCGACGGATGATTTTAGAAAATGTTAATACTTCTTGACTTGGTCTTGACATCGTTCCCATTAAATCTCTTTTGTTGTTTAATTGTTTAAATATTTTATAGCTTCTTTTTCTGTTACCTCTTCAAAATCACTGAAATCACTAAAGAATAAACGATCATACCAAGCTTCTTGTTCTTCCCAGCCTTTTGCGCTGTTATAAACTTCTGTTAAACCATTAGAGTATCTAACAATTTTGGGGTGTTCAGTTTTTATAAAAAAATATTTTGTAATCATATTAATTCACCCACTTTCTAAGAGGGTTATACCTCTCTTCTACTTCATATCTTAATACTAATTATACCACAACAAGCATCCATTCCTATAATACCTCGCAAACTCAAGCAAGGCCCTTTTCTTAGTCTCGTAGTACCAGCTTTCAGATCGATTCAGTTTCTTCATAAGTTCCTGATTAGATATGTTTTCACTAAGCAAGTAACATTCAATCAGTATTTGCCTATATTCTGACTTAGATAGTTGATTGATGGCGTGTTTAATAGCATCCAGCTCTTCTAGAGCACATTTGCGACTTATTTCGAGGCGTTTTCTGGGCGTGGAATGGTAATAATCTATATCAAACTGGTAAAGCTCGTTATAGGTCAAATCAAGGCTATTGGCGATACGTTGCCATCTATGGAACTCTTTTAGTTTACGATGGCATTCTTCTTGTTCATCTAATACCTTTAGCGCCTCTCTGTGTAATTTGAATACTGTATTCCTTGAACAACCCAACTGGTCGGGTACCTCATCCCATGACAAAGCATCCACATATCTAGCTTTAATAACAGCTATCTGTTTGTCATCTTGCAAAGTAGCAATCATGGCCAATCTCTCATCTCGTTTCTTGGTCAAGTCTAAAAGATGCTTGGCAATATCTTTTTCAATCCCTTCCAAGACTCCAGGATACTGAAAAGCATTCATGAGCTTAATATCCCTGTCTCTTTGTTCCTCAAATAGATCTATTAAGGCATAGATTGACTTTAGTTCTTTTAATTTTTCTTTAACCCCCATGATAGTTCCTTTTTGGTATAATATATTTATCGAATTATTAATCGAAAGGCGTTCCATGTGGACGTCTTTTTTGTGTTTATTTGTTCGTTTTATAGTATTTCGCTTTGAGCTTCTAAAATCATTTCTAAGCGCTTTTTAGAATAGTAATATTAAATATCAACTTGGTAGATAAAAACGCTAAAATCATACTTCATTTTAGTCTTATGGGAGTTATAAACGAACCTTATCCAAAAAATGGTGGAGTATCCTTACTACTCCACCATGGCTATTATCCTATCCCTAATTTCTTTATTCTGACTAAATGCCACAATATCGGGAACATCAAGCGTATCATCTACTGTTGAAGCGTAATTAGTCGCACTAACCCATGAAGTGAAGATGTCATCAAAGTTTTTAATTAATATGTTCTAACCGTTTTAAAATATTATTTTTCTTTACCATCAGTCATCCTCTGGAATAATATCCCAAAATATAATATAACCATCTGGAATGGTGTTTAAAAAGCGTTCTGCTTCTTCTTCAGTTTCCAATTCCGCTATGAGCTTAGCTTCAAGGAACTTAGGAGCATGATCTTGCTTCTTTATCTGATATTTGCCATCTTCATACTCTACAAAGACAACGCCAGAAGCGTTATCTAAACTATGTAGTCGCCTTAACTTATCAACTCGTTTTTTTAGGCTACTGGTCATCTTCAAACCTCGCTTCTAGTTCTTCGACCATTTCCACAATATCATCTAATTCATGAGCTCTGTAAGCAGCGTTTAAGACACTCTGTGCTGATTGTTGCCTTGCATACGGACTAATAGACTTATCTAGCATAATCTCACGTAACACTTCAACAGCTTCAATGCTAGCACTCTGCAATAAAGCTGTCGTCTGTTGCATTAATTCGCTACGATAGCGACGGAAAGCCCTCTTGAATGTAATATCTTTCAGGTATTTATGTGCTGTTACTCTACCAATACCTGCTCTCTCAGCTGCTTCCGTAATGGTTTTACTAGTCACCATCGCAGCCATAAACTTTTCTTGTTTAGGCGTTAAACTCTTATCGATAAAAACCACCCCCTCTATTTGTTTAGTTTTGTTTTTGACTGAGAATGTCATTCTTTTTGTTCTGCGGCCAAAATCACAGTTCTGATGGTTTCTTCCAATTCCTCAACACTACGATGCCCCTCAGAATCTAACTCCTGTCGTATGTCATTAACCAATTTTGTAATAACCTTACGAACCCTTGAAGAAAAGTACATATCCTCAGGATACTCTCCGAGAGCTATGATTCTGAATAATAAATGTTCTAGTTCCATGAAATACCCTTTTTTCAAATACATCCTAATATAATCTAAATGCATAAAATCCCCCTAAGATACTGAACCTCTAGGCTTATCATAATCTCCTTCAAAGAAAATTTTCCCTTTAAAATTACGTAACAAATCAACTAAATATTTACTTGCATAAATTTCTGGCAACCTTACATCTCCTACCTGAAGATAATTAACTGAGCGATTTTTAACCTCTTCCAGTGGATGTTTAATGATTGGCTCACCGAACTGACGATCAGCATTTAAGTAGTCTAAAACAGCAATGTGATAATGGAATTGCTTAGCAATCTTTTGGCGCATTTCTTCGCTGTCATTGCGAGACATTAACATTTCAATATACTGAAACTCACTAGGAGAAATTGAATTAGGTGTCATTTCTTGCTCTAGTTTTTTCCAAGCGTTTTGCGCAGCTTCAACTTCAATTTTCTGGATATCGATATTAAGATTGTGTTGAGCTTCCCCAATCTCTCTAAGTTTTTCTTCAACTTTTTTGCGTTCTACACGATATAAATCTATTTGACCACGCTCTGTGTAACGGTCATCTTGTTCTAGCTCTTTTACAAAGTTATTGAATTGGTCAACTTGTTCACGAACTTTAAATTTCAGATCTTCCAATTCTTGACGATAAGAGTCTAACTTATAATCATATAAAGCACTGCCGTATTTCTCAATAAAAATGCGCTCTTTTTCGGCCTGTATATCCTCAGCTGGGATAACCACCTCATCTTTAAGACTTGAAGCTTTTTTGCTCGCTACCCAATTATCAGTAGCTTTTTCAACTTTAGCCATAATATCTGCGTAAGTTTTGTTTTGTGGTGTATACATCATGTTTTTTCCTTTCTTAAATCCCGCCATCTTATTACTCTACTTCCTTGATTAACTCATTTCCCTGAACCATATCATCCATTTCCTCAGGTTGATCATAATAGTCCTTAAAGCTGTCACAGATACGTTTAAATACTTTGTTTAGCTTTCTGTTCTCTGCATATTCTAACACTAACTGATTAGCATGACCGCCTTCATCATCATTGTGATAAGTCGCTTCAATCACTGGTTACTCATAAGTGCCAGTCATATACCCTAGAATTGCATGACAGGCTACTTGAGCGGTGTCAAAGTCTTTAAAAGTGTAGTGGAATGTGAATGTTTTTGGTGTGTCTGAAATTGTTCTCATGTTATTTCTCCTTTGTAATGGCTATAATTTCTGATAAATTGATGATGGCAGAAGGACACGCTACCCAGTTAGGTTGCTTGCCAGATAGAAGGTATTTGACCAACTCATCATAAAAGGTACGATCACCTTGTATTGTTATAACGTTGCCACCTCGTGTGTGCAGTTTAAGTTTCATATTAAGTTACCTGTATAAGACTAATAGACCTGTGCATGTATCCATGTCCTCATAATGACCATAAGTTGCTTCTTGGAATTTGACGTCTATCACCGATACTGACACCGTAAATAAGTTTACCCGACGTTCAAAGTCATCTAGTGATTCCTTGTATTTTCGATAAAATAGTTTTATTTTCATATTTTCCTCTTATTTTGCTTCAAAGTGGTGGGTGCCACCCACCACCCTTAAAAAGTGAAATTAGACGCTAAAGGCGCATTTTTAAGCCATTTATAGACACCAACCACCACCAACCACCACTTTTCTATATAGAAAAATAAATGAGATAAATGAATAGTACAGTGCAAAGTAAAATACCTACTAAAAATAATTTTTTCTCTTATAAAGTTATGGGTGGTTATGGGTGATTACACCTAATCGCTTGACGTTACTGAATTTATACCACCCACTACCCCTACTGTCTGGGTTATGGGTGGTTGTGTCTTGTTATGGTGAATTTAGATCTTCAAACATATCAAAGATATTGGTATTTTCCTTTTGACCTCCTGAGAATTTGTTGAATCGTTTTATGTTATCGATTTTGTAACCTGGTATTTTACGACTACCTGTTGTCTGCTTACGATAACTTTTAACCCCTATTGTCCGCATTTTTTGGCTAGCTTGGTTATTATTCGTCCCATAAGTAGATTTATACAATTCTTTAACTATGTAATCACGTTCGACAAAATCTGTTTCAGAAAGACGGTTAATCAGATAAATTTGAAAATCATCTAAATCATCATTATTCACCACTTCAACTGCTCGCCAATCGAACTTCATTCCGTTTCTTTGAAAATAATCAAGTGATACGAGTAAGAAACCTATTACTCCTTCTATTTTTGGGCTTTTATCCATTTCAGTGAAGACTTTCCAATATTCTTCAAAGTTTTTTTCACGTTCTAAATCGGTTTCTTCTTCGGGTCTATCTTGGTATTGAATCAATACCGCTCTACCATTCATTTCATCAGATAACGCAACAGTCCTATTGGTATCAATACATAGCACACTGGTAAGATTTACAAGACCTAAATTTCCACCAATACTTCTAGCAATATGAGTCTTCTCAGTAGCAATAATTTTAAGCACACGCTCCATTTTATCGCCTACAATATCGCCCTGTTCCGTTGCTAGAGCCATTTCACCGCCAGCAAAAGCCCCCCAAGCATTATTGGCTTCAAATCCACCTTTGGTTAATAAATCAAGCTCAACATCGATTTTATTAAAGATACCGCTAAGTCCTATATGTCTTAAGCCTTTACCAGTCCTCACTCCAGATTTTGAGATGAAGAAGTTTTGTTTTGATTTTAAGCCACATGCTACTTGGGCAATATAGTAAGCTTGTAACGTTGCATTGTGCAGGCTATCTGTATCAGCAATAACATACTTTAGAAACTTATCCGCCTTTTGCTCACTTCGTTGAGCGGTGTCAAAATCAACATCATAAAACTTAAAAAATGAACTATCAGGTCTGGGATTTGTTCGATATAACCTATGTTCTTTAAGATCAATAATGAAATCTTTTCCAGAAATTTTATAAGCCTCAAGTTGTTTTGCTGGTTGGATATTTAAGGTTTGGTGGATTCCTTGTAAAATCTCTAAAATGAATGGATTATCCTTTTTAAAGCCATATAAAGATTGAATAGTGAAATCATCTAACACTTGCGCTTGACGATTATTGACATCATATAACTTGTTATTAAAGAAGGTAAATCGTCCAAGTAAATAATCCACCACTAACTTAGCAAAGGGTTGAAAGTGAGGGTCAAAGGTTACTGCAAGGTATTCTTGTTTCTCTTTTCCTTTGCCTTTAGACTTTGTTTTAACACTACCTGCAATAAACTTATGCGTCTGCCCCTTACTTTCGCTTAGATACATCACTTCTTGATTGGCAATGATGTATGTTTTTCCATTATGGTGTATATTATTTAATGAATCCAATTCAATAATCTTTGATAACTGACGTTTATAATCTGCTTTCATTTTAGACTGGCCAAAAATTGCTTCAGACCATTCCATAGATACTAATTTATCAATGTGTTCTTTAATACTCATGTTTTCCTTTCTGTGTTTGATAAAGTTTAGACTGCAATAGAATAAATTCTTTTGACAACTTTAGATTCTTAGTTAAATTGCTAAAAATCTGTATCACAGTCTCTTGATCATAACCATGGCAGAATAATAATTTAGTGAAATATTGCATATCATAGCGCGTCCTGATACCATAGCTTAATAAGTGCTCTATATAGGCTTTTATTTGAAGATAACAAGCCATACGATGACTAGCTAAATAACTTACCTCTAAGTCTTCAATAACTTCTAACAGCTCTCCAGTGGCTAAATTAGGCTTTAAATCTCTAATTAATTGCCACCCAGCTAAATTAGGGGCAGTGCTGATGCCAATTTTTATTCCTGATAAATTAAATTCTGTCAAAAAGCGATCCTTAGGCTTAAAGTAAAGTAGCTTGAAATAATCTCTCTTTCGATAAGCTGCAGTGGGATAATCTTTTAAAAAAGGAAACACTGTTAGACAATCTTTTTTTAATGTGATTTCAAGATAATGCACCCCAGATACCTCCTTAGTCAACACTCAAAAAATTATAAACGTCACTCTTTCGATAATAGATTTTCTTGCTATTCTCAAACGGCGATTGATAGGGTTTCAAACCACACTTTTCCCAATTATTTAGGGTTGTTCCTGAAATGCCTAGCTTTTTAATAAGTTCTGGTCTTGCGATTAAGTCCCAACCGTCATTGTTTTCTAACTCTATCTTCAACCGCTGCTCTAGGTGCTTATCTACTTTTTCTAGCAGCTCTAACTCTGCTTCTCGTGATAATATTTGCATATGTCCTCCCTAATTGTAGTAATGGTTCTGTGCTTGAATATATGCTCCATAGTTTGCGTTATACTGTTGTTTCTTTACGGTTTTGCCCTCAGGTATGTCAATAGATACATCGGTCTTAGAACGGATTAAAATGAGTAATAGGATACCTGAGACAATTAATATAGTAATCATTTCTGTTGGTGTGAGGTTAAATTCTTGCATCATGCCGATACCTCACTTAAATAAGTTTCTAGTTCCCCTGTGTCTTTCTCTGAACAAGGTAAACCGTTAACGGCTCTAAAGACAATCTCTGTGGTTCGTTGATAACCTAAAGTATCCCATGCTTCTTCAAAGCTGGTGGCACTTTTTCTGAATTTATTGACGTATTCTGTCATAACGTTAGCAATAATCACCCATGCGATATGTTGGTTATATAGTCGAGTGAAATAAGCCTCAGCCTTTTCTTTGCTGAGTTGGCGATTTTTGAACATTTCTCGTTGTTCAGGAGTGTATCTATCTTTTGAAAAAGGATTTTTTCTACTCTATATTTCATTATGTCTTACCTCCTAAAATAACTGACTTGCTTTAAGTTCTTTGATATTATCGTTTTCAAGTAAAATATAAGAAATATCATCTACTCGTCTCGCCAGTTTCGCTAGGGAAGTATGAAGAGATCTTAAAACTTGTGTATTGGAATTGAGAAGATAATGTTCCATCCCTCTATCCCGTTGGCAAACTGTTTGATAATTCAAATGATAAGTTGCTAACAACTCTAAGGCATTAATGTCGCCTGTAATATCTGCTAAGTCACTGCCAAGGCGTTGAAGCTGTTTGCTAGTTAATTGTGTCATTTTGTCTTCCACTATATTTTCCCTCGTTTTTATTTTTGCTTGTTTCTTATACTAGTTTCATGCTAGTTTAAAGGGGTAGCTCCCTGCGTATGGTCACATACCACTGATTGTGGTATAATAAAATAAATACCTAACTAAATCCCATACTTGCTTTTTGTGGTTTTAGTTGTTTAAGTGAAAAGCCTGTCTCTCGCCAAAGGTCAAGGCTTTTTTTGTTGTTCTAATAATCTTCCGCTAACCATTCAGTAACTTTGATGTATACAGTGTTTTTCACTGTTCCGCCGTTACAAACTTTGCGTAATGTAATTGGATTAATTCCAATAATTTTACTTGTTTGTTTCGCAGTTAATTGCCCATCTGCCATTTTACGACGGACGACTTTAGCGATAGTTGAGGTGATAACTATCATTTAGATTTCTCCTTTTTTAAAAATTTAAAACATCCTTTCGGATACTTTATGATGTCATTATATATCCATTTGTAAACATTATCAACAAAAAATAGCCAAAAGTATATTTTTATTTTTTTATCTATGCTATAATCATTTTGAGGTAATACTATGACTAATGAAATAAAACCAAATATACGAAAACTACGACGTGATACAATTAATCCTGAAACAAATAAAATGCTAACTCAAGAAGAGTTAGCTCAAAAAATAGGCGTTACAAAATTAACTATTGCTCGATGGGAAAACGGTGAACGTGTACCAAAATCCGATAAAGCCAAGCAATTAGCAGACTACTTTGAAGTCCCGGTTTCATATCTATTGGGATATGATGACGGAATTGATCCTAATAAACCTTTCACTATTAACTATTCAGCAATAGATGATGTTTATTATAAACCAGTTATTTCAGCACTAAAACAAACCCAAAAAAATATTCAAGTAGCACAAAAATCTAAAAAAGAGTTGGCAGAAAAATCTAAATACTTCGATTACGCTCCTTTCAGCCAACGTTTAACTAAGAGACTAGATTGGTTACATGGTGACATAATTGAACTAATATCCATGCTGGATCGATACCCAAAAGAAGAATTAACAGATATTGAAAGACAATCTTTAGCTAATTTGTATGAATATCTTAAATTTTTTATAAATGATATACCTGCGACATATGATTTTTTTGAAAAGTCACTATACTTGGATAGTGATAAAAACTAACTAAACTTATTGTATTCTAAATCAAAGCCCAATTGATGAAGTGTTAATGCAACTAGACGATATCTATCGTTGGGGACGCAGAGGAATAAGGAAAGTTATTGTTAAAAAAATAATGATATAATTGGTATTTTTGATACAAAAAAAGACTAGAAACACCGACCGCCTATGGGCGAACGACATCTCTAGTCCTTATTAGTATTGTATCGTATTCTTATTTAAAATCAAGCCAGTAGCTACGGTTCCCACCTTTTTAAGACCTGAAATAGGAGAAAATCATGAAATACTTACTAACCTTTTTATTTTGCTTTATTACTTACCTATAGGTAAGTCACGATGAAAATAAATAAATTTAATCACTTTAAAATGGCTTAAAAAGCTGTCTCCTCTAAATGTTGCCACTACCCATGATAAAAACTAAATACCTAACTAAATCCCATACTTGCTTACTGATGTTAGAAAGGTATTATCATGAATATAACAGAATACAAAAAGAAAAACGGCACAATCGTGTATCGTGCTAGTGTCTATCTTGGTGTTGACCAGGTAACAGGTAAGAAGGCTCGTACAACTATCACAGCTTCAACTAAAAAAGGGGTTAAAATAAAAGCTCGTGAAGCTTTAAATAGCTTTGCTAAGAATGGTCACACCGTCAAAGAGAAACCAACAGTAACCACTTATCGAGAGTTGACAGCCCTTTGGTGGGGAAGCTACAAGAATACGATCAAACCAAACTCTAGGCAATCTATGGAAGGTATCGTAAGGCTTCATATTTTGCCCGCATTTGGGGATTGCAAGCTATCTAAGCTAACCCACCCCTGTTATTCAGCAACAAGTTAATAAGTGGGCTAACGACGCTAATAAGGGCGTTAAAGGGGCGTACGCTAACTACAGCTTTCTGAATAATATCAATCGCCGTATTCTACAATATGGTGTAACCATGCAAGTTATTGAGCATAACCCAGCTCGTGATGTCATTATTCCACGGAAACAAAATAATAGAGAACACAAGGTTAAATTCTTCAGCAATCAAGAATTAAAGCAATTCCTGAACTATCTAGATAACTTAGATTTATCTAGTTATGAAAATTTCTTTGATTACGTTCTTTACAAAACCTTGCTTGCTACTGGTTGCCGTATTGGAGAGGCTTTAGCTCTTGAATGGTCTGATATTGATCTAAAAAAAGGTACCATCAAGATTTCTAAAACTCTGAATAGATACCAGGAGACAAATACGCCTAAATCAAAAGCAGGATTAAGAGACATTGATATTGATAGAGCTACTGTCTTATTGCTCAAACAATATAAAAAACGTCAACAAGTTTTATCATGGGAGTTGGGACGGTCTGAGATGATTGTTTTTACTCCCTTTACCACAAAATACGCCTATGCTTGTTTACTCAGAAAGAGATTGCAAAAGCATTTTAAAGAAGCAGGTGTAACTGATATTAGTTTCCATGGTTTTCGTCATACCCATGCCACAATCATGTTATATGCTGGTATAGAAGCGAAAGATTTACAATATCGGCTAGGTCACTCTAATATCTCAATGACATTGAATACTTACGTCCATGCTACAAAAGAAGGCGCTAAAAAAGCTGTCTCCATATTTGAAGCAGCTATCAGCAATTTATAACTAACAAGGGTATCCCACTTTGAGGCTACCCTCTTACTATACAAAAATCAAACAAGGGATAACTAAAAGGGTAGTTAAACACAAAAAAGCACCTTGGAATAAAGCTCCAAAGTGCCTAATATCAAGGCTTTTAAGCCTCTCTTGTTCAATAAAATATTACAACATTTTGTTGTAGAATTCAACGACAAGAGCTTCATTGATTTCTGGGTTGATTTCATCGCGCTCTGGGTAGCGTGTCAATGATCCTTCTAATTTTTCAGCGTCAAATGATACGAAAGCTGGGCGTCCAAGTGTTGCTTCAACAGCTTCTAGGATAGCAGGAACTTTCATTGATTTTTCACGAACTGAGATGACTTGACCTGCTTCAACGCGGTATGAAGGAATATCAACGCGTTTACCATCTACAAGGATGTGTCCATGGTTAACGAATTGACGTGCTTGACGACGAGTTGTTGCAAGACCTAAACGGTAAACTACATTGTCAAGGCGACGTTCTAAAAGAATCATGAAGTTGAAACCAAGGGTTCCTTCTTTAATTTTTGTAGCTTGTACGAACAAGTTACGGAATTGTTTTTCGCCTAAACCATATGAAAAACGTAGTTTTTGCTTTTCAGCAAGTTGCAAGCCGTATTCAGAAAGCTTGCTACGGTTGTTAGGACCGTGTTGACCAGGTACGTAGTTACGACGTGCCAATTCTTTACCTGTGCCTGTAAGTGACAAGCCAAGACGACGTGATTGTTTCCATGATGGACCAGTATAACGTGACATTATTAATGTCCTCCTCGAATATATATAGTGAGGAAATAACGATTTAAAAAATCCTGATTCGTGCAGGGGGCTTTCGCCTAAACAGCAAAGGTTACTAGAATAGTTAACCACCTGTTGACGAGCTTCATATTTTTCTGCTGTTATTTCACACAAAGGTCATTATAGCAAGTTTATCAACAAAAGTAAAGAAAAGTTATTAAAAAAGCTAATCTTTCAATTAGCTAATCAGCTTAGTCAAAATAGCGAATTAAGGTCTTTTCCGTGAGAATATCCGAATAGGTGTAAGATTCAACGTAAGCATTATTTACAGCACCAGGCTGATCAGATGCTTCATTATATTCAATAATAAATAATGACGGATACACCTCAATTAATCGACCAATTTTATTCTTTTCGCGTTTTCGGCCATTCTCAAGGGTGAGTTCCACTAATTGGCCTTCATGAGCCTTGATTTCCTCTTTTATTTTTTTCATTTTTGCTACATCAGCAAATGCATCACTCATAACACTTTTCTCCTTTATCTTTCCTCAAATTGGGCTATACTTGAAAATTTATTGTATTCTTTTTGGAACATCAATTTGACTGTCCCACGTGCACCAGAACGGTTTTTCTCAAGTATCACTTCAATAGTGTTATCTTCCATCGCATCGTCAGAGTCTTCTCCTTCTTTACGATAGTAATCATCACGGTATAAGAAGGCTACAATGTCCGCATCTTGCTCAATCGAACCAGATTCCCGAATATCTGATAAAACTGGACGCTTATCCTGGCGCTGCTCAACTCCACGTGACAACTGACTAAGGGCAATCACTGGAACTTTTAGTTCCTTAGCTAGAATTTTTAGTTGACGTGAAATATCTGACACTTCTTGTTGACGATTTTCAGGTCTAGTCCCGGTGATTAACTGTAAGTAGTCAATAACAATTAAGCCTAAGCCTTCTTCAACTTCCTGCGCCAATTTACGTGCTCTAGCTCGAATCTCAGTAATTTTAATCCCAGGAGTATCATCAATATAGATTGGAGCTTCTGCAAGGGCTCCTTGCGCTATGGTGACATTAGTCCAATCCTGATCGGTTAATTGACCTGTTCTTAGGTTGTGTGAGTCCACCAAGCCCTCAGCTGCAAGCATTCGATCAACCAAACTTTCTGCACCCATCTCCAAAGAAAAAATGGCGACTGCTTTTTTTTGCTTTGTTCCAACGTTTTGGGCAATATTCAACACAAAAGCTGTTTTCCCGACAGCTGGTCTTGCTGCAAGAATAATCAATTGATCAGGGTGTAAACCTGTTGTAATCTTATCCAAATCTCGAAAGCCAGTTGGTAAACCTGTCACATCTGAGGTTTGCTTAGAGCGCAGTTCCAGATTTTCATAATTGATTTTTAAAACATCTGCTATCTTTCGAAAACCACTCCGATTGCTATGCTCATTAATTTCTACCAATGCTTTTTCAGCACCAGCAATTATCTCATCTGAGGCGGTTGCACCTTCAAAAGCTTGGTTGACAGTCTCTGTCAACCTGGCAATAATATCACGCAGCATAGCCTTTTCAGCTACAATCTTAGCATAGTATTCTGCATTTGCACTTGTTGGCACACTATTGACAAGTTCAACAATGTAGGATAAGCCACCAATATTTTGTAAATCACCTTGATCATCAAGAATGGTTCGAACAGTGGTAGCATCAATAGCATCATTACGATCACTGAGAGTAATCATTGCCCGAAAAATGACTTTATGTGCATATTTGTAAAAATCATCTGGGCTAATAAATTCTCTAACCGTTATCAATTTATCAGGAGAAATAAAGATTGAACCTAAAACAGATTGCTCTGCTAATAAATCTTGGGGTTGAACGCGTAGTTCTGAAACTTCAGGCAACCTCAGCACCTCCACATCTTAACATATTTAAGCTTCTTTAATATTTAATTTGATTTCAGCAAGGACTTCTTTATGCAATTTAACAGGAACTTCAATTAGACCAATTGCTCGAATGGGATGGTCTAATTCAATGTGGCGTTTATCCACTTTTAAGCCATATTGTTTTAACAGCTCTTCTGAAATCTTTTTAGCTGTAATCGAACCAAAGGTGCGACCATCCGGTCCAACCTTCTCAGTAAATAAAACAACTGTTTTTTCATCAGCTAACTTTTCTTTAAGTGCTTTAGCTTCTGCTAGAATTTCAGCTTGTGCTTTAACTTCTGCCTTTTGCTTACCCTTTAATTCACCAATTGTTTGGCTAGTTGCTTCCTTTGCTAACTGCTTTTTCAATAGAAAATTTTGAGCATAGCCATTAGGAACTTCCTTAATTTCTCCTTTTTTACCTTTACCTTTTACATCTTGTAAGAAAATAACTTTCATTATTCCACCTCTTTAGTTTCTTTCATTGTAGTATCAATAGTGTCAATAAGTAATTGCTTGGCATCATCATAGGAAATGTCTTCCATTTGGCAAGCGGCTAAATTGAAATGGCCTCCGCCTCCCATTCGCTCCATAATCCTTTGCACGTTAATTTTACTTCTGCTACGTGCTGATACAATAATTCGGTTTGGGCTAGTTTTAACCATTGCAAAGCTTGCCTCAATACCTGCCATTTGCAACATGGTGTCAGCAGCCTTACTAGCAAAGACATTATTATAAAAGGTTTCTGGATTACCAGTTGCGACCATGATTGATTCATGATACTTTTCCCCTCTCAAAATAATCTCGTTAATTTGCTTATATTCTGTAAAATCTGTCGCAGAAATTTGTTGGATTTCTACACTATCACTTCCTCGATTTCGCAGATAGCTAGCGACATCAAAGGTACGACTCGTAACCCGCGTTGTAAAGTTTTTCGTATCTAACATGATCCCTGCCATCAAAATACTGGCTTGGACTTTACTAAGGCGTGCCTTCGCATTTTGAAACTGAATCAGTTCGGTTACCAATTCAGCTGCGCTACTAGCACCACTTTCGATAAAAGTGAGAATCGCATTTTCTGGAAAATCATCATCACGCCTGTGGTGATCAATGACAATAACATCTTTAAATAGGTCAAAAAAGGCTTGAGATAAGGTCAAAGAGACTTTTGAGTGGTCAACCATAATCAGTAGTGAACGTGAAGTAACCAGGCGCGTTGCTTGAGCCAAGCTAATCAAGCGTGTCTTACCATCGGCCTGCAAACGCTCTATCGCCCGTTCAATGTCAGAACCTAGTTCATCAGGATTGTATACAGCATAGCTATTTTCAATAATATTATGAGCAAAAAACTGCATTCCTACCGATGCCCCTAAGGCATCCATATCTAACTTACGGTGACCAACAATAAAAACATTGTCTACAGTCTTTATTTTATCAGCTATGGCCGTCATCATCGCGCGCGTCCTTGTTCTTGAACGTTTAACAGTTGATACTGATCCCCCACCAAAATAAATCGGATTTTTAGTATCGTCATTTTCTCGGATAACAATCTGATCACCCCCACGGACTAAGGCGATATTCAAATTTTCTAGGGCGACCTGACCGATTTGGTCATGGTTGTCATCACCATATGAAATCCCCATACTCAAGGTTAAGCGCAGCTTTTCTTCCTGAGCCTCTTTTCGAAAAACCTCAAGGATGGCAAATTTATTTTCCATGAGTTCAGATAAATTCGCATAATCTGTAAAGAAGTAAAACCGATCCATGTTGACACGGCGATAAAAAATATGGCGACTTTCCATGAATTCGGCAATAAAGCTAGCGACAAAGCTATTGATTTTTGAGACTTCTGTATCAGGTAGATTATCAGTAATGTCATCGTAATTATCAATAGAGATAATCCCAATAACCGGACGTAGCATATTAGCATCTGAGCTTTGACGACTGCCATGACTACAATCAAAAAAGTAGAACATGCCCGCAGACTCATCAACATACGAAGTATAGCGATTTCCTGAAACTTCAAAGGTCTGAGAAATATCACCCTTACGCTTTTCAGCAAGAATTTGCTGAATGCCTGCATCATCTAGGAAACCATCTTCTGTAGTAAAAATCAGCTCTGTATAGGGATTATACCATTCAACAGTATTCGTTTCTTGGTCAAATTGCACGATTCCAACAGGCATTTTTTCTAACAAGGCCTTAAGATTATTTTCTGTTTGCTCATTGAGCACTTCAATATGACCGAGATTTTCCAATTCATAGACTTCTTTTTGATACCACAATAGAGCCACTACAAAAAGCAAAACGAGAAAAATGGCTGATATAATAAGCTCTTTGGATTCAAGCAAACGAACGCTCAATGCCAATAAGCCAAATAAGATTAAGCCCATCATGACAAGATGGATTGTCCTAAACCGAAATTTTTTCATCATATATCCTCTTAAGCCCATATTATACCATAAAACAGCCCTGAGATACAGAACTGTTCCTTGTGATTATCTGGATTAAGTGATTAATCGATTTTGCGGCGAGCCTTTCCGTTGCCTTCAATATAAACCATTAATATAGAAATATCAGCAGGATTAACCCCAGAAATACGGCTGGCTTGGCCAATTGTTTCAGGATTAATTTTTTTGAACTTTTGCCGAGCTTCAGTAGCAATCGAATCAATGGCATCCCAGTCAATAGTTTTTGGAATACGTTTTTCCTCCATGCGCTTCATCTTAGCTACCTGGTCAAGTGCCTTATTGATATAGCCTTCATATTTGATTTCTGTTTCCAGTAATTCAATGATTCTAGGACTTAGTTCTTCAGCTGCTGGACCAATAAAAGAAACCACTGTCTCATAATTGACACCCGGACGGCGCATGAATTCTTTGGCTGTCATAGCATCTGTTAGTGGCTTAAAGCCTAGAGCCTGCACCTTCTCATTGGTTTCCTTAATTGGTTTTAATTTGATACTCTCTAGGCGCTTTAGTTCATTAGTAAACTGATATTTTTTAATATTGAACTGCTGGTAGCGCACATCGTCCACTAGTCCAACCTGACGTCCAATTTCTGTCAAGCGCATGTCTGCATTGTCATGCCGTAAAATCAGACGATACTCAGCGCGGGACGTCAAAAGACGGTAGGGTTCCAATGTCCCTTTTGTCACCAAATCATCAATCATCACTCCAATATAAGCATCACTTCGCTTGAGAATAAGCTCTGGTTTACCTTGGACCTTTAGCGCAGCATTAATTCCCGCAATTAATCCTTGACCGGCTGCTTCTTCATAACCAGAAGTGCCATTTGTTTGACCTGCGGTAAATAGCCCAGCAATAACTTTGGTTTCAAGAGTTGCTCGCAATTGATGTGGCAAGACAATATCATATTCGATGGCATAGCCTGTTCGCATCATTTCTGCTTTTTCCAAGCCTTTGATGGAATGAATTAATTCTTTTTGGACATCCTCTGGAAGGCTAGTTGACAAGCCTTGCACATAAACTTCCTCCGTGTCCCAGCCCTCAGGTTCCAAAAATAGCTGATGCCTTGGTTTATCAGCAAACCGCACAATCTTATCTTCAATAGATGGACAGTAACGTGGACCAACGCCTTTGACAATCCCTGAGAACATTGGTGCACGGTAAAGATTTTTATTAATAATATCGTGACTAGTTTGATTCGTGTAGGTTAGCCAGCAAGGCACCTGGTCTTTTAGGTAATCCTCATCTTTGGATAAGAAAGAAAAATGGTTAGGTTTTGAATCACCTGGTTGAATCTCAGTTTCATCATAATTAATTGTTGAGGCTTTCACACGAGGGGGAGTTCCGGTTTTAAACCGTCCAATTTCTAAGCCAAGTTTTTTCAAATTATCAGCCAAGGTTACTGATGCCAAACTGTTATTAGGCCCAGAAGAATATTTAAGCTCTCCTAAAATAATCTCCCCACGCAGGGCTGTTCCTGTTGTCACTATCACAGCCTTAGCCGCAAATTTTTGTCCCGTTGCTGTTAAGACTCCAATAACCCGACCGTCTTCAACCAAAATATCATCAATCATAGCCTGTCTTAGGGTTAAGTTGTCCTGCTTTTCAACCGTATGCTTCATCTCCCGTGCATACAAAGCCTTATCAGCCTGCGCACGTAGGGCCCGAACAGCTGGCCCCTTACCCGTATTGAGCATTTTCATCTGGATATAGGTCTTATCAATGTTCTTACCCATTTCACCACCAAGAGCATCAATCTCTCGCACCACTATCCCTTTGGCAGAACCTCCAATTGAAGGATTACACGGCATAAAGGCCAGCATATCAAGGTTGATTGTTGCTAATAAGGTTTTACACCCCATACGGCTAGCCGCTAAGCTCGCTTCAACCCCAGCGTGACCTGCCCCGATGACAATAACGTCATAGCTTTCTGTAAATTCATGTGTCATTTTTTTCAAATCCTTTATTTAAGTCTATTAATTAAAGTAATCTTCTTTAGTTTAGTCTTCAATGTGAACAATATGACCTGACCATTTAGCCAGCTCAGTTTGTAAAAATTCAGGAACTAGCTTAATCTGATCTAGCCGATTAATTGGAATCCATTCACAAACCTGTTGCGTGGCATTCTCCATCATCTTGAGTTTAGGTTCTTCTAAAGGTCGTACGAAATAATGAAATTCAATATTATGCCAAAAAACATCGTTGATATAAAACCGATTTTCAACAATAAAAGCAAGTTGACCTACCTCAACTGGAATGTTAATTTCTTCCAACGTTTCACGTAAAACAGTCTCACGTGTTTTTTCACCCACTAGGCTTGCACCACCAATCGTGTAATATTTGCCAGTTGCATCTCTGGTTAAAAAAATCTTATCATCTCTAACAATCAAAGCACTAGCTCTTAAACTGAAAGTTGTTTTGCCCTGAGTTGTTCTAAAATCTTGTTTCATTTTGTTTCCTCGCTACACAGACCAAACCATAAAAAGAGCCAAAACCCGAGAAGATTGCAGGACAAAAAACCTACAATTTTCATGAGCTTTGACCATCACTAATATTGTTGCTATCTATTTTACCAAAAGCTGGAAAGATGTCAAGAATCACAGTGTAAAGATAGTATCAACTTATTTGACAACGGTGTAAAGATAGTGACAACTGTGTCATAAGGTCATCTTAATTCCAGTCATTAACATTTCAATTCCGATTGTCATCAATATTAAGCCCATCATTCGTGTCATGACATTCATGGCATTAGAACCCAGTAGCTGTGTTATTTTCTTTGCACTAAGGAGGATCATGTACATCATCAGACATAGGAGAGCAAAAGCTAAAATAGTAATAAGCTTGGTTGAAGTATCATTTCCTACTAAACTAATTGCAGTAGCAATAGTGCCAGGCCCTGCTAGTAGTGGCATGGCTAAAGGTGAAATCGCAACATCCATGGGATCTTGCCTGCTTTCTTCTAAGTGTTTATTAGTAGGTGAATGCACACCATTAATCATTTTATAGCCAATAGCAGCAACTAAGATACCGCCCGAAATTTTTAAAGCACCCAAAGTAATCCCGAAAATGGTAAAAATAAAGTGACCTGTCAAAATAAAAAATACGACAATAATGAAGGCTGTCAACACTCCTTTACCAGCAATTTTACGTGAAATATTCTGATCATCATCAGCCACCAAAGCCATAAAAGCAGGTAAATTAGAAATAGGATTCATAATGGCAAAAAACGCCATAAAGGCTAGGAAAAATTTCGACAACATTCAACCTTCCTCTTATTCTTAGTCTGATTGCCCAGAAAGATTTAAATATACTGACAGGCTTGCCCATCTTGATAAGCCATGTCAATCAATCCACCGCCAAGGCATTCTTCTCCATCATAAAACACCACCGCCTGGCCAGGTGTAATAGCTCGCTGCTTTTCATCAAAGACAACCTCGGCCTGGTCACCCTTGACATGAACCGTTACCTTTGAATCAGGTTGACGGTAACGAAACTTGGCTGTACAGGTCATGGTAAATTCTTCAGGCATCTCCCGTGTAAAGTGAACAGTAGAGGCATCCAAGCTAGTTGACATCAATGACTCATGATAAAATCCCTGCCCAACATATAAAATGTTTTGACTAAGATCTTTGCCAACCACAAACCAAGGTTGATTATCACCGCCGTGTTGACCACCAATACCAAGCCCACCTCGCTGACCAATCGTATAATACATCAGCCCAGCATGCTGCCCCATATCACGTCCATCAACTGTAAGCATGCGTCCAGGCTGAGCAGGGAGATATTGGCCAAGAAATTCTTTAAAATTCTTTTCACCAATAAAACAAATCCCTGTAGAATCTTTCTTTTTAGCAGTTGCTAATCCAGCTGCTTCAGCAATTTTACGTACCTCTGGTTTTTGCAAATGCCCCAGTGGAAAGAGTGTTTTTTGCAACTGTTCTTGTGATAACTGACTTAAAAAATAAGTCTGATCTTTTCCATTATCAGCTCCCCGAAGCATGTGTACCGTTCCATCAGAATCACGTACAGCTTGTGCATAGTGACCAGTAGCCACATAATCGGCACCCAAAGTCAATGCATAGTCTAAGAAAGCCTTAAATTTAATTTCTTTATTGCACATCACATCGGGATTTGGCGTTCGTCCAGCGCGGTATTCTGCCAAAAAATATTCAAAAACTCGGTCCCAGTACTCTTTTTCAAAATTTACGGAGTAATAGGGAATACCGATTTGATCTGCTACCGCAGCCACATCCTTGTAATCTTCCGTCGCGGTGCAGACACCAAATTCATCAGTATCGTCCCAGTTTTTCATAAATACACCGACAACATCATAGCCTTGTTCTTTTAATAGCAAGGCGGTAACGGAGGAGTCAACACCTCCACTCATGCCAACAACAACACGAGTATTTGCATTATCTGCCATAATTAGTCTCCCATCTTTTCGTTATAACGAACGATTTGAAGGTCGTCGTTAATCAAAAGTCGATTTGAAGGTCGATTTTGATGCGCCCTTTCAGCGCAGTCTATATTATAACAATTATATAGAAGGAAAGCCAATAATATCGCGATAAGAATAATTTTTTATTATAAGAATAATTTTTTATTTTAAATCACACTATTTTTAATCTTTTCTGTTATAATAAAGGTAGATAAAAAAAGGATGGAGTTGCTTATGAAAACACAAAAATTTCAATCCGTTTTCGATATTATTGGCCCAGTAATGATCGGACCTTCCAGTAGTCATACAGCTGGCGCTGTAAGAATTGGCAAAGTTGTCAACTCAATCTTCGGAGAAATCCCTGAAGAAGTAACTTTCCACTTATATAACTCCTTTGCTAAAACCTACCGTGGGCATGGGACTGATAAAGCACTAGTCGCCGGTATCATGGGAATGGATACTGATAATCCCGATATTAAAAACTCTCTTGAAATTGCTTCCAAAAAAGGCATCAAAATCTATTGGAATGTCATGAAAGAAAGCAACGCTCCCCATCCAAATACTGTCAAGATTTCTGTCAAAAAAGGGGATAAGAGCATGAGTATCACTGGAATCTCAATTGGTGGAGGTAATATTAACGTTACTGAACTAAATGGTTTCCCTGTCTCTTTATCAATGAACACCCCTACTATCATTACTGTTCACCAAGATATTCCTGGGATGATAGCTCAGGTAACTGAAATTCTTTCTGAGCATAATATCAATGTGGCACAAATGAATGTCACGCGCGAATCTGCTGGGCAAAAAGCAATTATGATTATCGAAGTTGACAGTCGTGATTGTCAAGAAGCTGTCAAGCAAATTGCTAAAATTCCCAACCTTCACAATGTCAATTTCTTCGGATAGAAAGGCTCGCCATGTTTTACACGATTAAAGAACTTGTTCAACAAGCCGACGACAATTACAACGGTAATGTCGCTGAATTAATGATTGCAACTGAAATAGAGTCAACGGGACGTAGCAAAGAAGAAATCATTTCTATTATGTCTCGTAATCTTGAAGTTATGAGAGAAGCAGTGGTTGATGGTTTAACACCTAGTAAGTCAATTAGTGGCTTAACAGGTGGCGATGCTCTTTTGATGGACAAATACATGGCAACTAAATCAACCTTGGCCGATTATACAGTGCTTTCTGCTGTACGCAATGCAATGGCTGTTAATGAACTCAATGCTAAAATGGGGCTTGTCTGTGCGACACCAACAGCAGGCAGTGCTGGTTGTTTACCAGCTGTCTTATCTATGGCAATTGAAAAGCTCAATCTTTCAGAAGAAAAGCAGTTAGAATTCTTGTTTACTGCTGGTGCCTTTGGCCTTGTTATTGGTAATAATGCTTCCATTTCTGGAGCAGAAGGTGGCTGTCAAGCTGAAGTGGGCTCAGCATCAGCTATGTGTGCAGCTGCGCTCGTTATGGCAGCTGGTGGAACAGCCTTTCAAGCCAGTCAGGCGATTGCCTTTGTTATCAAAAATATGTTGGGATTAATTTGTGATCCTGTAGCGGGACTTGTTGAAGTACCATGTGTAAAGCGTAATGCTCTAGGAGCAAGCTTTGCTATTGTAGCAGCTGATATGGCCTTAGCTGGTATCCGTTCTCAAATTCCAGTAGATGAAGTGGTTGACGCTATGTATCAAGTTGGCTCTGCTTTGCCATCTGCCTTTAGAGAAACCGCAGAAGGTGGCCTTGCTGCAACGCCAACAGGACGAAAACTACAAGCCCAAATCTTCGGAGAGTAGAGAAGAAGGATAAGAGGCACATGCATTGTTTGACTTAGATGGAACTCTAGCTCACTCAAGTAAAGGCGAAGGTATGAAAAATACTTTTCAACAATCACAAATACCTAGCCCTGATTTAGCCACTTTAGCAACCATTAATGACACCCCTTTACCTGTAACCGATTATCTTATTTTCTCTGATAAGATGATTAGTTATATTAAATCTAGACGCATACAAAAAGTGGAGTAGAGCAGATGAATTTTCTCATCATGCTTTACTCCACTATTTTATAACCTAAGAATCAACGTTTTATTAAAATGCTCTGATTGCCTTATTTATGAAGACACTAGACAGGGAACACTTAGATAGAGTATATAAGCCACCTCTTACAAGTAACCTAATAGTCCTATGTCAAGCCCAATCTCTATATAAAGCCATGACACAAGTTCTCCATTATAATATGGCACCTTCAGATGACAGTTTTAATAACCCCAAGCTGCTAGACCTTGAGCATTATAGGCCCTAATAGCTGAATTTACTTGATCTTGAACAGTTGCAGTTGACCCCCAGCCTGGCATTGTTTGGAAAAGTCCTGATGCCCCTGAAGCATTAGCTACATTGGGGTTACCATTAGACTCACGGGCAATAATGGCTTCCCAGGTTGCTTGTGAAACTCCTGTCGCAGAAGCCATCTGAGCTGCTGCTTGTCGACCCACAGCTCCTGCAGTATTCCCATTAGAAGCACTAACAATATGGCTTGTTTGAGCAACAGTATAAGCCTGTGCTTGTGGTTGGTCAGCTGTTGTTTGAACAGCAGCTACTTCTTGTAATGGGGCTTGAGTATCTTGTGCTTCTGCAGCGGCAGCTTGAGTTGCCGCTGGTGCAGCTGGCTTCGCCTCTGTTTTTACTTTTGCAGGCTCTTTGGGCACAGCTTTTTGACTTGCTTGCGTTTTTTTATTAGCAGAAGACTGCTTTGTTTTTGTACTTTTGACTGCTTTAGCATGAGATAAAGAGTCAGTGTTTACACTTTTACTGGAAAATGTAAATAAGATAGCAAGTATGCTCACTGCAATTGCAGCAACTCCAAAACTAATATAGCGTTTTTTAAACATTTCTTTCTTAAACATAAAATAATACCTCTTTTTTCTCCAGTGTCCATCATAACCTATGATTATTACTACGCGGTAGAGAATATATTAAAAATGTTACAAAGAGATGTAATTATAATAATAAAGACACTATATCTAGTTGTTTGAAGGTGATTTTAAGCAAAATAACACTATACCTAGTATTACCATCCCAACAATGGCTAAGCTATCTTGAAAATGCCATTGTAATAGACGATACTTACTTCGGCCTTCTCCCCCCTGATAACCACGTGCTTCCATTGCAATTGCTAAAGCATCAGCACGCTTAAAACTCGAAGCAAACAAGGGAATTAAAATCGGAATAATGGATTTAACCTTTTGAAAGAGACTGCCTTCTCCAAAGTCAACACCTCTTGCTCTTTGTGCATTCATAATACGAGTAGTATCATCCATTAATGTAGGCACAAATCGTAAACTAAGAGACAGCATCAGCCCAATTTCATGTGCCGGAATTTTAATCACTGCTAAAGGTTTCAAGAGCGACTCTACAGCATCTGATAAACTCAAAGGTGTAGTGGTTAAGGTTAATAGAGTCGAAAAAAAGATAATTAAAACAAAACGCGTAAAAATCAATGCCGCCTGATTAAATCCATTTGAGGTGATATTTAGAATTCCCCAATGAAAGTAAGTGTGCCCCCCAGTAGCAAAAAACATTTGAAACAAGGTTGTAAAAAGAATAATTCCAATCATCGGTTTTAAACCTTTCAAAAAGAAAGACAGGCTTACCCTAGAAAGGAAGACCACAAGAAGTGTAAACACAAGCATAATAATATTGGTGATTAAGTTATTAGCCCAAAAAATGATTATAATATAGACAATCATAGCTAATAATTTACTTCTTGGATCTAAGCGATGAATAATCGAATCTCCAGGAATATATCTTCCTAGAATTAATTTATCCATGTTGCATTTCCTCTCTCAATTCTTCTAAGGTAACAGGTAACTGTTCTAGTTGCCATCCCCTTTTAACCAAACCTTCTGCAAACTTAGTCACTTTAGGAACCCCTAACTGTTTTGCTTCTAAAAAGGCAACATGTTGAAAAACCTGTTTTGGTGTTCCAGATAAGATGATGCGTCCTGTTTCTAATACGTAGACAAAATCAGCATAATTAGCTACATCATCCATTAAATGCGTTACTAAAACGATAGTCAAACCAGCTTGATGCAATTTTTTAAATAAGGTCATGAGCTCTAGACGTCCCTTTGGATCAAGTCCAGCTGTTGGCTCATCAAGTACCAATACTGAAGGCTGCATCGCAAGAATTCCAGCAATTGCCACACGGCGCATCTGACCACCAGATAACTCAAAGGGATTTTTAGTAAATAAATCCTCTGTAATCCCCACAATAGCTAATTTTTCACGGGCAATCTGCTCAGCTTCTTCTTGCGCAATACCAAAATTTTGTGGTCCAAATGCTACATCCTTTAAAACGGTTTCTTCAAATAATTGGCTTTCAGGAAATTGAAAAACTAGACCAACTTTTTTACGGATGGCTCTGATAGATTTGTGTTTTGTTTTAGATGTAATGACTTGATCATCAACCCTAATCTCTCCAGTGGACGGGACCAGTAAACCATTCAACAACTGCATAATCGTTGACTTACCAGATCCTGTATGGCCAATGAAAGCAGTATAGGAACCGTCTTGAATATCCAGAGAAATGTCAAAAAGGGCACGCCCTTCAAAAGGTGTACCAGCTTGATAAGTATAGTCTACATTTTGGAAATGAATTGCCATAATTGATTTTCTAATTCCTCTTCTGTAAGGTAGTGACCACTGATAGGATAACCTTCAGCTTGCAGCATGTTTACTACTGCATTAGTAAAAGGAACATCCAAGCCAAGCTCAATAAGTTCATTACCTCGTTCAAACAACTGGGCAGGGGTCGAACTTGATTCAATTTGACCTTTCTGCATAACAAGAACACGGTCACTTAACGCAACTTCATCTAAATCATGAGTAATCG
This sequence comes from Streptococcus halichoeri, assembly GCF_019774635.1. Lineage (NCBI taxonomy): Bacteria > Bacillati > Bacillota > Bacilli > Lactobacillales > Streptococcaceae > Streptococcus > Streptococcus halichoeri. The sequence goes on along the minus strand of NZ_CP081502.1, from coordinate 381,501 downwards.
AAATAACTGTCAAACCATAATCCTTACGAATCGCTTGAATGGTCTGAATCAGGTCTAAACGCCCTTTTGGATCAAGCATACTCGTGGCCTCATCTAAGATAATAATCTTTGGGCGCAAAGCAACTGCCCCAGCAATGGCAACACGTTGTTTTTGCCCTCCAGACAGTCGCGCCGGCTCACGAGAAGAAAAATGAGTCATTCCAACCAACCGCAAGGACTCTTGAACCCGTTCAACCATTTCTTGATGAGGGATCCCTTTATTTTCTAAACCAAAGGCAACATCATCTTCTACTGTCGCACCAACAAATTGATTATCTGGATTTTGAAAAACCATGCCTATTTTTTGTCGGATAGTCCACACATTATCTGCAGTTAGCTGTTCACCGTCAATAAAAATCCGACCGGATTCAGCTTCCAAGAGACCATTTAATAAACGCACAGTTGTGGATTTGCCAGAACCATTGTGACCAATAATAGATAGCCATTCACCTTGTTCCACGTGAAACGAAACATCCTTGAGAGTATAATCTGACTGCTCTTTATGGTATTTAAAAAAGACATTTTCCACTTCAATCATTGTTGCAACCATTATTTGAACGTATCCTTAAATAAGAAACGAGCACCCTTAAAGTAGTCATAGCCTGAATATATAGTAAAGAATAATGCAATATATAAGAGAATCGTTCCTACAAGAGTGAGATGACATAGTAAAAAGATAATAGAAAGCATCTGCGTGGCTGTTTTAATCTTTCCGGGCATAGCTGCCGCAAGCACCGTTCCACCAGTTTCCACAAGGAGGAGGCGCAGACCAGTCACCGCTAACTCTCGACAGACAATGATAGCTGCAATCCAGGCAGGAGCTAATCCTAATCCAACTAACATGATAAAAGCACTCATAACAAGCATTTTATCAGCAAGAGGATCCGCAAATTTACCAAAGTTACTAACCACTTGCCACTTGCGAGCCAGGTATCCATCTAGGTAATCTGTTATGCTGGCAACTGCAAAAAGAATAGCCGCAAATACATGCCAACCAACTGCATGCGTCAATGACGTTATCAGCAAAAAGAAGGGAATCAGCAGGATTCGCAAAATGGTCAATACATTTGGCAGATTTTCTTTTTTTGTCATAATTTGTCCTTTTTAATCTTCAAAAGTGAACGTAATATAATTGGTTGCAGTATTTGCTAGACCAGATAAATCAACTACTTGACCATCAACGGTGACTTCCATTCCTTGAGTAATTCCTAAGGTGAGAATAGATTGTTTGGTTTGCGCTGGAAGAACCGCACTATAAGACGGTGTCTCTTTGGTTAAGGTCATTCCGGTTTCAGCAATATCAGATGATGTCAAGGAAATCCAACTACTATCACCTTCTTTAAGCGTAACTGTGATTTCAGGTTGCTCTTTTGCACCTTTTACCGTCACACCTAGATTATCTTCTTGTGGGACAAGGACTAATTTGGGTTTATGATTTTTCGAAGAAGATAAACCTGTCGAATTATCCTTTAAATATCTGTCATCTGCCGTCTCTTGAACTGTTTTTTGAGCTTGAGGAGAAACATGTGATTTTCCAAATTGCTTCCACACAGCAAATAAGACCAAACTAAAGACTAGTAAAGTTAATAAACCTAGTAAAAGACCTGATAGAAAAGGTTTGGATTTTTTTTCTAAGACCTGTTGACGACTCAAACGTTCGTGATGAGATTTTTTGCGAGAGTGAGGCTTAGCTGCAAGAAATTCTGGTTCATTTGCCGTTTTATAGGGTTTATAAGGTTTTTTATGGGAATAGGATACTTTATAAGTATTTTTCGCATTTTGAAAATTACTATGTGATAAATCAGAATGTGGTAAATCAGGCTCTGAATAAGCATGTTGCTTGCTTAATTTTTCTTCTACAATTTCCGTCACACTGGGATGATCAGACACTTTTTTCATCCGTGTTTGCTGCATGTAACGTGCCTTTAGCAAATCATAATCCAGACCAACTTCTTGACCATAGACTCTTAAAAAATAATCAATATCATTGGTTGGAATAATTTTAAATTGGTTTAATTCCATGGCCAACAAATAGTGAGAGGAAATGCCTGTTTTCCTCTCAAGATCATCTAAAGTAATTTGTTTACTAACACGTGTTTCGCGTAGTAAGTCACCTAAACTATAATTTCTCATACTGGTACCTCTATGAAATTTTTACGTTATTACTATTATATCAAATTTCTACATTAAATTTACTTTTACTTTGGAAAAACAGTAAAATCAGAAGTTTCAGCATTTTTAAAAAAATGCTCACCCGCTGCTATCACATGCTTTAACGTTAAGGATTGCAGGACACTTGGCAAATCATAATAAGATTCATCCTCACTGAAATAAAGATTAAATTGGCTACCTAACTCTTCAATATTATCTAAACTTTGAATAAAATCTCCATAGAGTTCCTTTTTAACCAACTCTAAATGTTGCTCATTAACATCCTCAGCTCTTTGATAATGCTTAATTTTTTTTCTGATATTACTGGACATAGCTATCGGTTGATTAGAATCCAAAGTAATCATTAAAAAAATAAATTCTTGTTGAACTTCTATTTCAACAGTAAAAGAATCATCAATTTTTCCTTCTTCGTACCACGCCTGGTAGGTCTTAGAAGTCCATCCAAACAGCATATTTAATAATAACCGTAGTGCAAGTTTATAAGTCAAAAGAGAAATGTCGTCTCCTAACGGCTTTCCTCGGTAGCCAATAGCTAGCTTGGGAAATGAAACTTCCATACTGATAGAGCTGGTTGTAATTACTGGGTGGTAAGTTATTGATTCTCTTGTTATAGTTGCTCTTCTTTTTTTCTCAAATTGCTGTTCAAAACTTTCTAATTGGCTAAACAATTCAGATGGGTTAAGGTCACCTATGATAATCATGTTCATTTGAGAGGGCCTGTAAAACAAATGATAGTTTTCCAGCAGGAATTCTGGACTAATCTTTTCAATAGACGTTTTTGAACCAGCAATATCTTCTGCTAAACTGGTTTTGGGAAACAAATTTCCCAACATTCCACTGTAAAGCCTGAAGTCAGGATCGTCAAGGTACATGTCAATCTCCTGGGCAATTATTTTCTTTTCCCTATCTATTGAATCCTGGGTGAAGTGAGCAGTATTAACTAATTTTAACAGGAGTAGTAAACTTTGATAAAAATCTCCGCTCGTTGACATTACAAAGCTTGTCTTATCAAAAGTTGTAAAGGCATTGACATCAGAACCTATTTCTGTAAACTTTAGTGTAAAATCTTTTCCATCTTCATCTTCAAATAACTTATGCTCCAAAAAATGCGCAATCCCTGTAGGATAGGACCGTCTCTTTCGGTAATAAGTAAATATATTGTCAAGCGAACCAAAGGCGACTGACAGTATCGCTAACTTTTCTGAGTAGGCCTTCTTAGGAATAAACTGCACTGTCATACCATTAGCCAACTTAGCGGAAATTATTTCTTCATTTATTATTGGAAAAAGGCGTTGTGTCAGCTTAACCATTTTATATTCCTTTCAAAAAGTAAATTGCTTGTAGCCTCATTTGTTTAGCCAGCAAAATTAAGTCTAATTTTTTTACCTTGTCAACCTTGTTAACCCATGTTGACAGAGCATAATCCTTGTCAATATAATCTCTGATATAGGAAATATCAATTAAATTTTTATAATAGTCATCTGTTTGAAGGGCTTCATTGATAATCATTCTTTTAGTCTTATTTAGCATATCAATAGAAAAACGTCCCAGCTTAATGTCATTTAATTCTTTGATAATGAGCTGAAGTGCCTTTGTTTTATCCTCTTTAGAAATGCCTACATAGATTTCAAACAAGCCTGTGAAACTATCAAAACGACACCCTAGGTGATAAGCCAAGCCCTCTTGCTCTCTTAGCCGACTAAATAACTTGGAGTGGGCAAAGGATCCTAATAAACCACTAAGCACAATCAGTGCATAATAATTTTCATCAGCAAAAGAAACAGGATGATGGTAAGCAACTTCTAGAACTGACTGGTTAGCTGGCTTACTTTCAGTAACCTCTTGGACAACATTATGATAAGGCTGCTCATATTGGAATTGAAGACTTTTCTTTCGAGCTTCAAATGGATAAGTATGAAATAATTGGACAACTCTATAGTCATCAAATTCACCCACCAAGTAGATGTCAATCTGATCTTCCATTATCATTTTATGAAATTCTTGGTAGGCTGTAAAGGCAGTTTCCTTGTCAACTAAGTCAGCATCTGCTTCATTAGACACCTGTAAATCTAACTGGTGATAGAATAATTTTTTTAATGCTAAATGACTATAATAGAAAGAATCTTCATTATCTGCCTGCAAATAAGAGATTAAATTCTTCTTTTCTAACTCAAAGACCTTTGGTTGGTATTGGGCAACTTTTAATAAAGGAGAAAAGAGAACGCCTTTAATAAAGGTGATAACTTCTTCTAAGAGTGACTCTCTTTGTAACGTAAAAGCATCTCGAATAAAGATAACATCAATATCAACAATATGCGTCAAACCTTTACTTGAGACACTTGTTGACAAGGTTGCACCATATAAATGAGCTAAAGCTGCGCGAAACTGCTTTGCCGTTGGAAATACTTCATTTGCTGTTTCCAACATTTGAGCAACTAAAGCACGCTTAGCAACAGACTTTGCTGCCAATTCTCCAGAGAACCGGATAGTGAGATGATTAGTCTTAAATTTATCGGTTTTAAGCAGATGTAGGTTAACACCTTCAACAATTTCCATATTATTTCCTTGCATCAAACGGTATTTCCTTAAATTATACCATTTTTAGAGCTATTTATTTAGCCTTAGGTTTAGACTTTTACATTTAATCTCTCAAAAAGTTTCAAACCTGCTTTTTTATTTAATGACCTACCATATAAAATAAGAATCTAGCATATAACTGCAGCATCGATTACTTCTTTGTAAAAATGTAATTTACCTTCATTTATGCTATAATGACTTGAATTAGTTAGAGGAGAACACCATGCAATACAAATTATATTCTGAATACATAACCCTTCAAGCCCTCTTAAAAGAATTATCTCTTATCCCAAGTGGCGGTGCGATCAAAGGCTTTCTTGCCGAGCATGTAGTCTTGTTCAACAATGAGGTCGAAACAAGGCGCGGCAAAAAAATCCGTCTTGGTGATATGATTACATTACCTGAGCAAGACTTAACAATCACCATTATTGAGCCAACAACTGAAGAACAAGAACAACACCTTGTAGAGATAGAAGAAAAAAAGCGGGTTGCTCAAATGGTCAAAGAAATAAATCAACAGCAAAAGGGGAAAACGAAGAAAAATGCGCAGACGCCAGCTAAAACAACTAAACGCATGCGCTTTCCAGGAGTTAACTAATGTGGATTGAGCAATTAACCCTACATCATTATCGTAATTATCTTTCTTTAAATGCTGAGTTTTCTCCACATTTAAATGTTTTTATCGGAAATAACGCACAAGGGAAAACTAATTTTTTAGAGGCCATCTATTTTTTATCTTTAACGCGCAGCCATCGAACTAGAACCGATAAAGAACTAATCCATTTTGCTAAAAAAGAGGTCGAACTCTCCGGTAAAATTAATCGTCTAAGTGGTAGTATTACTCTAGAGATTCAACTCTCAGACAAAGGACGAATCACCAAAATCAACTCACTTAAACAGTCTAAGCTATCGGACTACGTTGGTAATATGATGGTTGTTTTGTTTGCACCAGAAGATTTACAATTGGTAAAGGGAGCACCTAGTCTTCGACGAAAGTTTATTGATATTGATTTGGGGCAAATAAAGCCTGTCTACCTTGCTGATCTTTCTCAATATAACCATGTTTTAAAGCAACGCAATAGCTACCTTAAGCATAATCAGATAATTGATAAGGACTTTTTGGCTGTTTTAGATGAACAACTTGCTTACTTTGGCAGTCGTGTCATCCAACAACGCCTTGATTTTATCACTGCTTTAGAAAAAGAAGCTAAAAAGCACCATTTATCCATTTCTAATCAACAAGAAGAATTAGCTATCCATTACCAGTCATCCTTTCCTCTAAATAAGAATGAAGAACTCCTCACACAGTTTATGAAGGCACTCGCAGCTAATCACAAACGAGATATGTTTCGACGTAATACTAGCCTTGGCCCCCACCGCGATGACTTAATTTTTTATATTAATGAGGTAGACGCCAACTACGCAAGTCAAGGCCAACACCGCAGTTTAATCCTTTCATTAAAACTAGCAGAAGTTGGCTTAATGAAAGCTTTAACCGGGGACAATCCTATTTTACTTCTTGATGATGTGATGAGTGAGTTAGACAATACCAGACAGACTAAGTTATTAGAGACTGTTATTAATGAGCATGTCCAGACATTTATCACCACAACTAGTCTTGAACACCTCTCACAATTGCCAACTGATATTAAAACGTTTACAATCGAAAAAGGTAGCATAAAAGCAGACTCCTAAAGTCTGCTTTTTATTGGCTTAACTAAGCTTTTACAATTCCTAACATAACTGCGCCAAGGACAAAACAGGCAATACCAATCCAGACCCAACGCATTTCTCGTTTTGACTTTTTCTCACCTAACAAAAAGATACTGCCGATAATAGAAATAATTGCTCCTACTTGTGAAAAACTAAATGCAATTGCTAAGCCGGCTTTTGAAGCAGCTAGTAGCATAAAGACATTTCCAATTCCCCACATGAGACCGACAACACTGTTTTTTATGACATAACGATCAAAACTAAGCTTGAAGGACATAAAATAAGCTGCACCAAGGACCATCCCAATAGCCATAGGAAATAATACTGCAAGAAGATCAAATTTCATGATGTTGTTAAATAACACAACATACATAACATAACCTATTGTTGAAATGGTTAAGGCTCTAAAACCTTTTGGATAATCGCGGTGCTGCGTATCCGATTGACCCGTGCTATCTTTTTTACTTGAAAAATAAAATCCAATCGTTAAGAGTATTAAAGCGGTGAAACCTAAAACATAGTGCCAAGTTTGGACCCATTCATGAAAAAAGAGCACTCCAATTAGGCTCCCTAAGACTAGCTGTGATCCACTTGATAATGGATTTGCGACTGAGACTCCCATGTATTGCATGGCTTTGAACTGGCCATTTTGCCCAATAGCCCATAAAATACCACCTAAAATACCAAATACCCATAAGTTCAGAGAGATCTCTGGTTTTACAACGATAAAAACCATAAGGGCAAACCCTAAAGCCCCAAGGGTCATACCAAAGGTTTGTTGCGATGGCTTTCCACCAAAAATATTGCTCACTAAACCAATACTTCCCCAGGCAACCATTGGAACTAGAGCATATAAAATCCCTTCCATTTACACTCCTTTTACTGTCAATATAATTTACAAAACTGTAAACAACTAGTAAAGATAGCTTTATTTACAGCACTTGAACAATTATTATATCGTAAGCTGCCATTAATTTCAAGGAACTAAAAAAGACTAGCATCGATTCTTCGATTGCTTTTTCTTAGTCCACAAGAATTGCAGAGCAAAAAGTATGTAAGGCAAACCATAGCTCGGCAACTCTTACAAGGAGCTGCTTTTTCTTATCACTTAAACAACCTTCTTTTCATCCCTACTTCACGCAAACAAAAAAGAATAGTTAAAAATCAGCTAACTATTCTTTAGAGTAAATCACATTTCATTTATCATCATAGAGCAAAAAAACAAGTTATGCTTTATTGATAAAGGTGAGAAAATAAGCAATGCTTGCAACTAAGTCACGATTATATCTTACTTTATTTGACAGAGTAATTCGGTGCTTCATTGGTTATTTGAACATCATGTGGATGGCTTTCAATCAAGCCTGCACCTGACATTTCAATAAATTGAGCCGTGTCATGTAATGCTTTTAGATCGGCAGCTCCAACATAACCCATCCCAGAGCGAATACCACCTAGCATTTGAAAGACAATATCGGCTACTGCACCTTTATAGGCCACACGTCCTTCAATTCCTTCTGGAACAAGTTTGTTAGCTTCATTAACTGAACCTTGGAAGTAGCGATCACTTGAACCTTTTTTCATAGCTGCGATTGAACCCATTCCGCGATAGGTTTTGAATTTGCGGCCTTGGAAAATTTCTGTTTCACCCGGTGCTTCATCAGTACCTGCAAACATAGAACCAAGCATCACGGCATTACCACCAGCAGCAAGGGCTTTAACAATGTCACCAGAATACTTAATCCCACCATCAGCAATAATAGTTTTTCCATATTCACGCGCAACAGCTGCGGCATCATAAATAGCTGTTATTTGTGGAACACCTACACCAGCAACTACTCGAGTCGTACAAATAGATCCTGGGCCAATTCCCACCTTGACCACATCAACGCCGGCATCATATAAAGCGCGTGCCCCAGCGGCAGTTGCAATGTTACCAGCGATGAGTGTTTTCTTAGGGAAGTGCGCTCTAATCTCAGCAATTTTACGAAGGACACCGGCAGAATGACCATGTGCTGTATCAATGACAATAGCATCCGCCCCAGCCTCAAATAGGGCCTCTGCCCGATCAAAAGTATCAGAAGTAACCCCTACAGCAGCAGCAACTAATAAGCGGCCAAATTCATCCTTAGCAGCATTAGGGAATTCGATAACTTTTTCAATATCCTTAATTGTAATTAAACCAGATAATCGCCCGTTATCATCTACCAACGGTAATTTCTCAATACGATGCTCATGTAAGATGCGTTCTGCTGTTTCCAAATCAGTCCCTACTGGAGCAGTTACCAATTTTTCACTAGTCATGTGTTGAGAGATTGGAGAATTAAAATCAGAGATGAAGCGCATATCACGATTGGTAATAATCCCTACTAATTTGCGATTTGCAAGGGAATCAACAATCGGCACCCCACTAATGCGATAACGTTGCATCAATTCTTCAGCTCCAGCTACTTGATGATCAGGAGTTAAAAAGAACGGATCAATAATGACCCCATTTTCTGAGCGCTTTACCTTACGAACTTCCTCGGCTTGTTCAGCTATGGACATATTTTTATGAATAATACCAAGCCCCCCAGCACGTGCTATTGCAATGGCCATCTTACTGTCTGTAACGGTATCCATCGCTGCTGTAATAATCGGAATGTTCAATGTTAAATTAGGAGCAAGTTTTGTTTTAAGATTCACTTCGTTTGGAAGAACATGGCTTTCAGCAGGAATTAGCAAGACATCATCAAAGGTATAGCCTTTTTTTACGAATTTATTATCCCAATTCGACATTCAATCATCCTCTTTTCTTTAGACATTATAGGTAAAAATACCCAGCTTATTTTTATTGTTACTATCATAACACGCTATTACCATTTGTCAATAACGGAAAATGACGACCAGAAAGCAAGCAAACTTTCCTGATTTTAAAAATAATTAATTCCCATAGCTGCTTTTACTTCTGAAAGGGTTTTTGCGGCAACGGCTTGCGCTGCTTGACTTCCTTGATCTAGTATATGAAAGACTTCTCCCATATCTTTAGCATAGTCTAAGCGGCGCTCACGAATAGGTGCTAATTCCCGTTCCAAAATATCCAAAAGGTAGCGTTTTGTTTTGACATCGCCAAGCCCACCTCTTTGATAATGTTCTTTCATTGCCTGCACCTCTGCCAAATCTTCCTTGCGGGCAAATATATCCAGATAGTGAAAAACCATATTTCCTTCAATCTGACCGGGATCTTCCACCTTAATATGATTAGGATCTGTATACATACTCATAACTTTTTTGCGAACAGTATCCATATCATCAGAAAGGTAAATACCATTGCCTAATGACTTCGACATTTTAGCATTGCCATCTAGCCCTGGTAAACGACCAGCTCCTGCACTACTTGGGTAAATCCCTTCTGGTTCCACTAAGCAAGTTGTTTTATAGGTATGATTGAAACTACGAACAATTTCACGTGTTTGTTCAATCATTGGTTTTTGATCATTACCTACTGGTACTAAGTTTGCTTTAAAAGCAGTAATATCAGCTGCCTGTGAAATGGGATATACCAAAAAGCCTGTTGGGATACTCTCTCCAAAACCTTTTTGAGCAATTTCTGACTTAACAGTTGGATTGCGTTCTAAGCGAGCTAAAGAGACCAAATTCATATAGTACATCGTTAATTCAGCTAACTCCGGAATTTGACTTTGAATGAAAAGGGTTGATTTTTTAGGATCCAAGCCAACTGATAAATAATCCAAAGCCACATTGCCAATAGATTCTTTAATTATTTCAGAATCCTTTGCATGATCTGTTAATGCCTGTTGGTCTGCTAGAAAAACAAACAATTGATATTTGTCTTCATTTTGCAATCGTACTCGATTTTTCAGACTGCCAACGTAATGACCTAAATGCAGTTTTCCCGTTGGGCGATCGCCTGTTAAAATAATTGGTTTTGTCATTATTACCTCCTTAAACTATTAAAAAATCCCTCACGTCAAAAAACGCGAGGGCGTCTAATCTTGTTAGCGCGGTACCACCTCAATTAATTCCTCCTAATTAGGAATTATCTCATTCTTCTCTATAACCAAAGAAGCTGCACGATAAGGAGTGCTAATCCTGAGAGTTATGGTTTGCTCTCAATCATACCATTAGTCCAATTCATCCTGAGGCATACTAGTTTGCAGCAACCACTAGCTCTCTATAAAGCTCTTCAAGACTACTCTCTAATTAAGCTTCATTTTATGAAAATTTGAAACCTTTGTCAATAACTTTTCATTTTTTTCAGAGATTTTACTTGACTGATGTCCTGTCTTTAAGAGATAATAAGTCTCTACAATTTCAACATAATCTAAAATAAAGAAAAGGAGTTGATGACATGCAAAAAAGGGTCATGGATTTTTTTTATGTTACCATTGGAACTTTAATTACCGCTGTGGGTTTTAATACGATGTTTGTTCATAATAACATTGCCTCAGGTGGAATGGTTGGTATTTCTGTTATTATAAAAGAATTATTTGGCATCAGTCCATCACTCTTTTTAATGCTTAGCAATATTCCATTATTATTGCTTTGTTACTTTTTTCTAGGTAAGCAGACTTTTTTAAAAACCTTATATGGTTCGTGGATTTATCCCTTTGCTATTAAGTTAACCAACTTTCTCCCCACAATAACGACTAATCAATTACTAGCTGCTATTTTTGGCGGCATTATTGTTGGTTTAGGCCTTGGCTTAGTTTTTTGGGGAAATTCCTCAACCGGCGGAACAGGGATTTTGACCCAAATCTTACACAAATACTCACCACTATCGCTTGGAGTAGCCATGACAATTGTTGATGGTATCAGTGTATTACTAGGCTTTATTGCTCTATCACCTGATGATGTTATGTATTCAACTATAGGTTTACTGGTGATTGGCTATGTTATTAATGCCATGGAAACTGGTTTTGTTTCTTCTAAAAATGTTATGATTATTTCAGAACACTATCAACCAATTAAAGACCATATCACCCAAGTTATGGATCGTGGCGTTACCAAAATCCCTATTCGAGGTGGTTACACAGTTACTGACAAGGTCATGTTAATGGCCATTGTTACCACCTATGAGCTACCTGCTCTTCAAGATAAAATCCTAGAGATTGATGATACCGCATTTATGGTCGTTATGCCCGCAGCACAAGTTATGGGACGCGGCTTTAGCCTTACCAAACATTACAAAATGGAAGATCAAGATGTCTTACTTCCAATGTAGACTGATAACTCCCCCTTACAATTGAAAAAAGGGGCTTTTTCAGGTACAATAATGTTTAGAGAAAATAGATGAGGTGAACTAGTGTTAACAGTTTCTGATGTGTCACTCCGTTTTAGTGACCGCAAACTTTTTGATGATGTTAATATCAAATTTACAGGTGGAAATACCTATGGTTTAATTGGTGCCAACGGTGCTGGAAAATCTACCTTTTTAAAAATTCTAGCTGGTGATATTGAACCAACAACAGGTCACATAGCTTTAGGCCAGGATGAGCGTCTGTCAGTATTGCGCCAAAATCACTTCGACTATGAAGAAGAACGAGCTATTGATGTTGTTATCATGGGTAATGAACAGCTCTATAATATTATGAAAGAAAAAGATGCTATCTACATGAAAGCAGACTTTTCAGAAGAAGATGGTGTCCGAGCAGCTGAATTAGAAGGGCAGTTTGCTGAATTAGGAGGTTGGGAAGCTGAAAGTGAAGCTTCACAATTGCTACAAAACCTCAATATTGCTGAAGCCCTTCATTATCAAAATATGAGTGAACTCGCAAATGGTGATAAGGTTAAAGTCCTTTTAGCAAAGGCTTTATTTGGAAAGCCAGATGTCTTATTACTTGATGAACCAACCAATGGACTTGATATTCAATCGATTGCTTGGTTAGAAGATTTCCTCATTGATTTTGAAAATACAGTTATTGTTGTTTCCCATGACCGGCATTTCCTAAATAAAGTATGCACCCATATGGCTGATTTAGATTTTGGAAAGATTAAGTTATATGTCGGTAATTACGATTTCTGGAAGCAATCCTCAGAATTAGCCGCCCGCTTACAAGCTGATCGCAATGCAAAAGCAGAAGAGAAAATCAAAGAATTACAAGAATTCGTGGCCCGTTTTTCAGCTAATGCTTCTAAATCTAAACAAGCAACCTCTCGGAAAAAAATGCTTGATAAAATTGAATTAGAAGAAATAGTCCCGTCCAGTCGGAAATACCCTTTTATCAACTTCAAATCCGAACGTGAAATGGGAAATGATTTTCTAACCGTAGAAAATTTATCTGTCACAATTGAAGGTGAAAAAATCATTGATAATATTAGCTTTATTCTTCGACCAGGTGATAAAGCTGCTATTATTGGTCAAAATGATATTCAAACAACTGCCTTAATGCGTGCTCTTATGGATGATATTGATTATGAGGGAACAATCAAATGGGGAGTAACCACCAGTCGCTCTTACTTACCAAAAGATAATTCCAAAGATTTTGCCACAGATGAGTCTATTTTAGAATGGCTTCGCCAATTTGCTGCAAAAGAAGAAGACGATAATACATTTTTACGTGGTTTCTTAGGACGCATGCTCTTTTCTGGCGATGACGTTAACAAGTCTGTCAACGTGCTTTCAGGTGGAGAAAAAGTACGTGTCATGTTATCAAAACTCATGTTATTGAAATCAAATGTCCTGATCCTTGATGATCCGACTAATCACCTTGATTTAGAATCTATTTCAAGTCTTAATGATGGTATTAAGGATTTCAAAGAATCCGTAATCTTTGCTAGTCATGACCACGAATTTATCCAGACAATCGCCAATCATATTGTTGTAATTTCAAAAAATGGCGTCATTGACCGCATTGATGAAACCTATGATGAATTTCTGGCAAATGAAGAAATTCAAGCAAAAGTTGCACAACTATGGCGTTAACACTTTTTTATGTTTCGAGGATTTACTTCGTTAAGCAACAAAGAGAACTTTAAAAATATAAATTCTTATAAATCCTGTTTTAACAGAGTTTATAAGAATTTTTTGCTTAAGCGATAAACTAATGATAGAAGCAAATAGGCCAATCAATTTAAGCTTTTATCTGAGATAAGACTAGTTGAGCTTATCTTTTTGGCATAGAAAGGTATCAATAATGTCTACCAAGTCCAAGAGTTCTATTTATTACTATTTGTGCAGTTTTCTACTTCCTCCGCTTATACTTGGAAGCGTTCTTTTTTCAATGGGAATTTACTGGGGAAGTGATAAGACGATTTTAGCAAGTGATGCCTTTCATCAATATGTGATTTTTGCACAAGCATTCCGCAATATTTTACATGGAAATGACAGCTTCTTTTACACCTTTACAAGTGGTCTTGGCTTAAATTTTTATGCCTTAATTAGTTATTATCTCGGTAGCTTCTTTTCGCCTTTATATTACTTTTTTGATATAAAGAGGATGCCAGATGCAATCTATCTTGTTACCCTATTAAAGTTTGCTAGCATCGGCTTGGCTTCCTTTTTTAGCTTCAAGCACATTTACAAGGGTGTCAAGGACTACTTGACATTGCTACTAGCCATGTGCTTTACACTTATGAGTTTTTTGACCAGCCAACTTGAATTGAATACCTGGTTAGATGTCTTTATTCTCATTCCCTTAATCTTATTAGGATTTCAACACTTAAAAAGAAAACAGCAAAGTTTACTTTACTACTTTACCTTAGCCTTATTATTTTTCCAAAATTATTATTTTGGTTATATGATGTCCTTGTTTCTCATTATCTACTTCAGTATTGAAGTTTCTGAAATAAGGCCTTTAAAACAAAAAGTGGCTTTTTTTGGTAGATTTACATTTGTGTCAATATGTGCAGCCTTAACCAGTGCCATGATGCTTTTGCCTACTATTTTAGATTTAAAAGAACATGGTGAAACCCTGTCAACCAGCACTCATTTCTTTATTGAAGGAAGGGGGGTACTAGATCTATTAGCAAAATACCAATTAGGTGCTTTTGACACCACTAAATTTAATGCAATTCCTATGATCTATGTTGGGATTTTGCCTTTGTTTTTATCTTGTATCTTTTTCACCATGTCTGCTTTCTCCATTAAGCGTCGTCTTGCCTATGCCGTGAGCCTCTTGATTATTGGTGTCAGTTTTTACATTGAACCCTTGGATTTAGTTTGGCAAGGGATGCACGCGCCAAATATGTTTTTGCATCGTTATGCTTGGTGTTTTTCATTATTGCTTATCCTCATCTCATTTGAAACCTTATCACAATTTCACCAAATAACTAAAAAGCAACTCTATCTTAGCTTTCTTATCTTAGGAACCTGTTTAGCTCTTCCTTATATTAATCTTGATCGTTATTCTTTTTTAGCAGTTCATCTTTTATTTCTAACACTAGCAATTTTAGTGGCCTACTTTATTATTATTTGGGTAGAGTTTGAAAATAATGTTCCTCGTCTGGTGATTATTAGTTTTTTACTTATTTTTAGTTTACTTGATGTATCTCTAAATACTTTTTATCAAATTCAAGGAATCAGTAATGAATGGGTCTTTCCTTCACGTTCTGCCTATCATAAAAATTTAACAGCGATAGATACACTAGTCAAACAAACCCGTGCTACCCATTCAAATTTCTACCGTATGGAGCAGTTAGTTCCCCAAACAGGTAACGATAGTATGAAATACAATTATTATGGTATATCTCAATTTTCATCTATTCGTAATCGTTCTTCCAGCCAGTTGCTTGATCGCCTCGGCTATAAATCAGATGGTAGCAATCTCAATCTGAGATACCAAAACAATACTCTCTTGATGGATAGTCTTTTTAATATAAAATACAATCTAAGCCCCTGGCCCTTAGCTAAATTTGGCTTTAGTAGGCAAGCCTTCAAAAATGGCATTATCCTTTATCAAAATCACTATGCCAATGATTTGGCAATCATGTCCAAAAAAGTGTATCAAGATATTCCAATCTCCATAAACACACTTGATAATCAAACGCGATTTTTAAATCACATCAATCAAACCAAGTACAACTATTTTAAAGAAATTCAGGCAAAGCCAGTAACTAAATTAGTAGGCCTTAATCATCGCTTTACGGTTAAAGCTTTAGAAAACTCCAAAGATACGCTCGTTCGCTATACCCTTAAAATACCAGCCAATCAGCAAGTCTACCTTAGTTTGCCTCACTTAAATGTTTCCAATGCTCAAGAAAAAAACCTTTCCATTCGAATAAACCAAGGTTTAATGAACTATACCCTTGATAATACCTTTTCATTGTTTGATTTAGGATACATTAATGAAGAAAAAACTAGTGATGTCGAATTGATTTTTCCAAATAGTCAGAGCGTTTCTTTTGATCAACCGCATTTTTATGCCTTGGATATTGACACTTATCAAAAAAGCTTTACAGCTATCATGCAACGAAAAGTAACAAGTCAAGTGGCTAAAAACAACATTTTCACAACATATCAAGCTCCCCACCCTTCCACCTTAATCTACACTATTCCCTACGATAGGGGCTGGAAGGCTAAGGTGAACGGTCGATCTGTCACCTTACGCAAAATTCAAAATGGACTTGTTGGCATTAACATTCCATCTGGTAAAGGTAAAGTGGTTCTAACTTTTCTTCCTTATGGGCTAAAAACGGGCGGTTTAATCAGTGTTCTAGGTTGCCTATTATACTTTAGTAGCTATTATTACAGTAAGAAAAAAAGACAGGCTTAATGTTTTAAGTCTGTCCTTTTGGGTTAACTGATGCTTGGTAAGAGGACTGATGTTTAACACAAGAGTAAATCAAGTTAATCCTCACTTGGCCCTAGTGACGCACTCTTGTTGAGAATCAATCACTTTTTAAGACTCCGGCAGTAGGACTCGAACCTACGACATCATGATTAACAGTCATGCGCTACTACCAACTGAGCTATGCCGGATAATTTAACATAAAAAAACTCTATAATTTCTGTAGTGGGTAACGCCACTCTAGAGATTATGAGCCTTTTTCCAGCAGACAAAAAGTCCCATATGACTTATAATGAAAAGTAACCAAACCACTCATTAGAAAGCATCATATGGAACAACTCTATCACATACTACAGAAGTAATCGGAATTAAAGATAAACATATCACATTAGATAACGTTTTTAAATGTGAGACGCACATTGAAGTCTATGTAAGGTTTGATTATGAGCCTAAAGGGTGTCCGACTTGTGGAGGAAAACAAGTAAAATACGACTTCCAAAAGCCGTCGAAAATGCCATTTCTTTGACCTGATAACAGAGGCTTGCCCCAACCTCAATCAAGCTTTCAGGATTGCTCTCAATACCCTTGTTCGCTACAAAAAATAGGTCACTAATGCCATCCAACTGCCTTATTCGAACGCCAAGCCTGAGGCAACAAACAAACTTATCAAAGATATTAAGCGCAATGCCTTTGGTTTTCGAAACTTTGAACATTTTAAAACTCGCATCCTTATCGCTTTGAACATAACAAAAGAGAAGACGAATTTCGTCTCCTCTCGCGCTTAGCTATAAGTCACCCACTACAGTAAACATAGAGCTAAATAATTGCCATAGGCAATTAAATAGTCCGTACGGGATTCGAACCCGTGTTACCGCCGTGAAAAGGCGGTGTCTTAACCCCTTGACCAACGGACCAGAAGTTGTTTAAGAGAGGCATCTCCTTAACACTCTTATTATTATATCAGAATGTTTTGGTTTGTCTAGACTTTTTTAAAAAAATTTTTTATTTTTTCTAAATGTTTTTTATTTTATCAATGACAATCATAACAAGTAGTGTTAAAGGCAATTTGACAAAAGTAGAGCATTTTTGTAAAATAATGGAGTTGAGGTCTCATAGCTCAGCTGGATAGAGCATTCGCCTTCTAAGCGAACGGTCGCAGGTTCGAATCCTGCTGGGATCAAAGGAAAAGTAGCAAGTGATTACTTGCTGCTTTTTTTGTTTCACATGAAACCGTTATTGTTTATTTATGATAAGGACTACCTTCTTGAATCATAAAACCACGATAAATTTGCTCAACAAGAACTAAGCGCATTAATTGATGAGGGAGGGTCAGCTTTCCAAAACTTAAAAGCTGGTGGCCTCTGTTTTTAATCTCTTTTGCTAGGCCTAAACTGCCTCCAATAATAAAGGTTAAATCGGAATATCCCCTTAAAGTAGCTTGCTGGATCATCTCACTAAATTGTTCAGAGGATAACTGCTTTCCTTCAATAGCCAACACAACAATGAAGTCTCTTGCGCCAATCTTGTTGAGAATTCTCTTTGCTTCCTTTGCCATGATAAGCTCTTTTTCAGTCGAACTTGCTTTATCTGGTGTTTTTTCATCCGGTAACTCAATGACCTCAAACTGGCAAAAACGCGATAGCCTCTTTTGGTATTCAGCAATACCGTTTTTAAGATAAGCTTCTTTTAATTTGCCGACACAAATAATTTTTACTTTCATGCTCATCATTGTAGCATAAAATAATGCAAATCACACTTTATCCACATTTCTTAAAGGCTTAGTTTTTCCCTTAAAGTGCATAAACTAAGCTTTTTTATAATCCTTAGTAAAAGTTTTCCACAAGCTGTGGATTTCTTTCATTTTACAGGCATTTAAGGTATAATTAAGCAGAGTTTTATAAGCTATGTAGAAAATTAGGAGGAAAGTTCGTGTCAACATTCAAAAAATATTCTCAATTTTTCTGGGTTCTTATTGCAGGTTTTTTAGGTGGCTTCCTTGCGACCCTCTTATTAAATGGAATCAACCATTCCAATACGCCACAAGAAGTCAATTCTAATCCTACAACCGTCAGTAAAGTAACCTATAAAAACACAACTAACACTACAAAGGCTGTTAAAGTTGTGCAAAATGCGGTCGTTTCAGTTATTAACTATCAAAAAGTATCCTCTGGTTCCATTCTTGATCCATCTAAAAATTTATTTGGCAATAATAATGATAATTCCAAAAAAGATGATGGGTTAGCTATCTACAGCGAAGGCTCCGGAGTAATCTATAAAAAAGATGGGAACTCTGCTTATTTAGTTACCAATAATCATGTTATTGACGGTGCTGAACGTATTGAAATCTTACTAGCAGACGGAACAAAAGTTGTTGGTAAATTAATTGGTGCAGATACTTATTCTGATTTGGCTGTTGTTAAAATTCCATCTGATAAGGTAAAAACAGTTGCCCATTTCGCCAACTCTGCTAAATTAAGCGTTGGGGAAGAAGCCATTGCTATTGGTAGCCCACTTGGAACTGAGTATGCTAACTCTGTTACTGAAGGGATTGTCTCAAGTTTGAGTCGAACAGTAACCCTTAAAAACGAAAGTGGCCAAACTGTTTCTACAAACGCTATTCAAACAGATGCTGCAATCAATCCTGGGAACTCAGGAGGGCCTCTTATTAATATTGAAGGTCAGGTTATCGGGATTAATTCTAGTAAGATTTCATCTACTTCTGCCAGTGCATCTGGTGGTGCTGTTGAAGGGATTGGTTTTGCCATTCCAGCAAATGATGTCCTTAAAATAATCAATAAATTAGAAGCAAATGGTGAAGTTATCCGCCCAGCACTTGGCATTGGAATGGTGAACTTAAGTGATCTTTCTACTAATGCACTTAATCAAATAGGGGTCCCCAAAAATGTCACAAGTGGTATCGTCGTAGCCTCTGTCAACAAGCATATGCCAGCAGCCGGTAAGTTAGAACAATATGATATTATTACTGAAATTGACGGTGAGGCCGTCCAATTAAGCAGTGATTTACAGAGTCAACTTTATGGTCATGAAATAAATGACACCATTAAAATCACATTCTATCGAGGAAATAGTAAAAAAACAACAACTATTAAGTTGACAAAAACTACTAAGGATTTACCTCGAAGATAGCTTAGCTTGACAAACTATCCTAAAAACCTTTACACTAATGTAAAGGTTTTTACAGTGTAAAGAGGTACTTATGACTGAACAAATTATTAATATTCCGGTAGAAGAAATTGTAGCAAATCCTCACCAACCTCGTCTAACATTTGACCAAGCTGAATTATTAGAACTAGCAGAATCAATAAAAATGAATGGGCTGATTCAACCCATCCTGGTCCGAAAATCAGAGGTATACGGTTATGAATTAATCGCTGGTGAAAGGCGCTTTAAGGCCACTCAAATAGCAGGCTTAACGCAAATTCCAGCTATTGTCAGACAGTTATCAACCACTGAAAGTATGCAGCAAGCTATTGTTGAAAATTTACAGCGAAGCAATTTAAGCCCGTTGGAAGAAGCTAAAGCTTATCAAAAGATTCTTGATAAAAAGCAAATGACCCATGAGCAATTAGCCAAATTTATGGGCAAATCACGACCTTACATTACTAATACTATTCGTTTATTGCAACTTCCTGCACTAATAAGTCAGTCCTTGGAGGCAAAAGAAATCAGCTCTGGTCACGCACGCGCCTTATTAAGTGTTGACGACCAAAAAGAACAGCTTTTGTTTTTTGATAACATTCGGCGCCATCATTTAAGTGTTCGTCAAACAGAACAGCTCATTAGAGAGCAACATCAAAAGGTCAAAAAAGTAAAATCTAAGGACATTTTCATTCAAGCAATTGAACAAGAAATAGCCCAATCTTTAGGCTTAGATACTTCTGTTTCTTATCATCCTCAAAAACAAAGTGGCGCTATTACGATTCATTTTGCCAATGAGCAAGAAATGAACAGAATTATCAACAAATTGACATAAACTGTTTATAAGCCTACTATCTTGTACGGATTTTTCCACAGAGAGAATGGTGTTACTTCCTTGATTCTAGTGGTTTTTAAGTTCTTTCCACAAGCTGTGGAAAACTATAAATAACAATGTGCAAAACTTATCCACATCCTGTGAGTAAGTCCAGTTTTCCACACACACTTGTGGAAAACTTTTTTATTTTGTGGTAGAATAAAGCACGTATAACCTACTAGAAGGAATTCCTAATGACTGAAAATGAACAATTGTTTTGGAATAGGATCTTAGAGCTTGCACAAAGCCAATTAAAACAAGCTACTTTTGAATTTTTTGTGCTTGATGCACGCCTTATTAATGTCGAAAACCAAGTAGCAACAATTTACCTAGACCATATGAAGGAACTTTTTTGGGAAAAAAATCTAAAAGATGTTATTTTGACAGCCGGTTTTGAGATTTTTAATGCTCAAATTTCAGTCAAATATGTCTTTGAAGATGATTTAGAAGCATTAAATCCACAAACCCAACCACAGCATCATGTTTTTTCCAGAGAGGCTATCCAACCAGTCCCTCTAATGACTTCCGATTTAAATCCTAAATATAGTTTTGAAAATTTCATTCAAGGAGATGAAAATCGCTGGGCTGTAGCTGCATCAATAGCTGTCGCTAATACCCCAGGGACCACTTATAACCCTTTATTTATTTGGGGTGGACCTGGACTTGGAAAGACGCATCTATTAAATGCCATTGGTAATGCTGTCTTATTGGAGCGGCCAAATGCTCGCATTAAATACATTACTGCTGAAAATTTTATTAATGAATTCGTAACTAATATCCGATTAGACACTATGGATGAGTTAAAAGAAAAATTCAGAAACCTGGACTTGTTGTTAATTGATGACATTCAATCTTTAGCTAAAAAAACCCTTCAAAGTACCCAGGAAGAATTTTTTAACACCTTTAATGCTCTGCATAATAACAATAAGCAAATTGTTCTAACCAGTGATCGAACACCAGACCAGCTAAATGATTTAGAACAGCGGCTTGTGACGCGTTTTAAATGGGGTTTGACGGTTCAAATCACACCACCAGATTTTGAAACACGTGTAGCTATTTTAACCAATAAAATTCAAGACTATCATTTTACTTTTCCACAAGATACCATTGACTACCTGGCTGGGCAATTTGATTCCAATGTACGTGACCTAGAGGGGGCTTTAAAAGACATTAGCCTAGTGGCTAACTTTAAGCAAATTGATGTGATTACCGTTGATATTGCAGCTGAAGCTATCCGTGCCCGCAAATTAGACACACCAAAAATGACCATTATCCCAATTGAAGATATTCAACAAGAGGTCGGTAAATTTTATGGGGTTACTGTAAAGGAAATCAAAGCTACCAAACGCACTCAAGATATTGTCTTAGCAAGACAAGTAGCCATGTTTTTAGCGCGTGAAATGACGGATAATTCACTGCCCAAAATTGGAAAAGAATTTGGTGGCCGAGATCATTCAACTGTTCTACACGCTTTCAATAAAATCAAAAATATGATTGCCCAAGATGACAGTCTTAGAATTGAAATTGAAACCATCAAAAATAAAATAAAATAGGGCTGTTGATAAGTCTTAGCAATTCTTCTAAGTTATCCACAAGTTGTGAACAGACTAGAAGCATTGCCCTCACTATACTAGGCTTACTTATCCCCTTTGTACACAAGACCTACTACTACTATTACAATTTATATTATAATTAAAGGAGTTCCCATGATTCAATTTTCTATTAATCGCTCTTTATTTATCCAAGCACTAAGTGCTACTAAACGAGCTATCAGTTCAAAGAATGCTATTCCGATTTTATCTACTATCAAAATTGAGGTTAATCAAACAGATGTTACCTTAACAGGATCTAATGGGCAAATATCTATTGAAAATACCATTCCAGTAAGTAATGAAAATGCAGGGCTGTTGATTACTGATACAGGAGCTATTCTATTAGAGGCATCTTTTTTCATCAATATTGTTTCTAGTATGCCAGATGTCAGCCTTGAGTTTAAGGAAATTGAAAATCAACAAGTTGTGTTAACCAGTGGTAAATCAGAAATCACCTTAAAGGGAAAGGATGTTGTTCAGTATCCACGGTTACAAGAAGTTTCAACTGAAAATCCTCTTGTTTTGGAAACAAAATTGCTAAAAACGATTATTTCAGAGACTGCTTTTGCAGCTAGTCTTCAAGAAAGTCGGCCAATTCTAACAGGGGTGCACTTGGTCTTGAGTAATCATAAAGAGTTTAAAGCTGTGGCTACAGACTCGCATCGTATGTCGCAACGCCTTTTAACCTTAGATAAAACAGCAAGTAATTTTGATGTGGTTATCCCAAGTAAATCACTTCGTGAATTTGCCACCGTCTTTACAGATGATATTGAACAGGTTGAAATTTTCTTCTCACCTAGTCAAATTCTCTTTAGAAGTGAACATATATCCTTTTATACGCGGCTGCTTGAAGGAAATTATCCTGATACCGATCGTTTGTTAATGAAGCAATTTGAAACCGAAGTCGTATTTAATACTCAAGCTTTACGCTACGCCATGGAACGAGCTTTCTTAGTTTCAAATGCTACCCAAAGTGGAACGGTTAAGCTTGAAATTGCTGGTGATACCATCACTGCTTTAGTTAATTCACCAGAAGTTGGTAAAGTCAATGAAGAATTGGAAAGTTTAGAAAAATCAGGTTCTGATTTAACCATTTCTTTTAACCCCACTTATTTAATTGAGTCATTGAAGGCTTTAAAAAGTGAAACAGTCCGCATTCGTTTTGTTTCTCCTGTTCGTCCATTTACACTAATGCCTGGTGAAGAAGAAACGGATTTTATTCAGCTCATTACGCCAGTTAGAACAAATTAAGACTAGCCCCTTAAACACGACTCTTCTTATATCAAAAATAAGTCCTTGGGGCTTATTTTTTGGTATGATATAACTAAACTAATCATGGTAAGGAGACCTTATGTATCAACTTGGTTCAATTGTGGAATTAAAAAAACCCCATGCTTGTATCATTAAGGCAACTGGAAAAAAAGCAAATGAATGGCAAATTATGCGACTAGGGGCAGATATTAAAATTCAGTGCACTAACTGTCAGCATTTTGTGATGATGAGTCGGCATGATTTTGAGCGGAGATTAAAAAAAGTGCTGCAACCGTAAAAATCCTTTTAAGCCAGGGATTTTAGTCATATTTGCAACCCATGTTTGCTTCAATAATTGCTAGTATGTCTTTGAAAAATCAGTTATTCTAAAGGTATTAAAAGACGAAAGGTAATCATAACTAATGACAACAGTTGCAGAACAATTAAAGCAATTACGATTGAAACATCAGTTATCTCAAGATGCCCTAGCAGCACAGTTATTTGTTTCTCGGCAGGCCGTATCAAAATGGGAAAACGGAGATAGCACTCCGGATTTAGATAATTTAATCAGGCTAGCTGACATTTTTGACGTGACACTTGATTACTTAGTGAGAGGAAAAGAATCAGCGTCATCATTAGATAAGGAAACTATTCTAGAAAATGACAGCCTGAATCTTCTTAAAGGTAGAGAATATGCCATTAATCCAGAGACAGGAAAATATGAAAAACGTGATGGCCTTGCAATTTTTATTGACCTTGTATCAGAATATTGGTGGATTGTAATCCTGATATTTTGGATAGTTTTTATCTTTTGGATAATATTTTAATATTCTCGGGTATAAAATGCTTCTTGAATCATTCCCGTAGTTAGTTATTCCATAGCCATCATAGCTTTTCAAACCCTCAAAAAGAAAAATCGCCACGTTAAGTAGCGATTTTTCCCTTTTGTGAGCCTCAATGAAACGTCAAAGCGTTATAATAGTTTTAAGCAAAAATCTCTATTAACGAGGTCTCACTATGAAAATTATAACACAGCTTAACCTTTTTGAAGATCAGGAACTGGGTGATTTGGAAAAAATTTTGATGGTATTAGATGGTCTTCCAGAAACGGATTTCTTTGACCAGTTAGAAGCCAAACGAAAACATGGTCGAAAAGATTACACCATCCAGTCCTATTTCATTGCCTATATTGCTAAAATAGTTCTTCAATTGGAAACCGATCAACAGTTGATTCGTCAGCTTAATATGAATAGTCAACTACGTCAAATCTGTGGCTTTGAAACCCACGGGGTTAAATTGAAAAATGGGACGATAAAACTAGTCCATGCCCCCTCTAAATCTGCTTATTCCCGTTTCATCCAGGACTTGGAAGAGGTCTGCCCTGATATTGAGGACTGGGTATTATCTGGCATATCTGAACTATATGACCTTCTTCCTAATTTCGGTGTTAACTTGGCCTTAGATGGTAAATTCATAGATAGCTATGCTAGTCCTTATGGTAAATATAAGAAAAAGAAAGATAAGCGTGCCGATTTAGATGCCGATAGTGGAATCAAACAGTGCCCTCATAAAAATGGGATGGTAACTAAAGAAACCCATTATGGCTATCGTTGTCATCTTATCGTTGATACGACCTATGAATTACCTGTGGCTTGGAGAGTAACACCAGCCTCAAAAGGGGAACCAACGGTTGCGAAAGAGCTCATCAGGAACCTCAGTCCAATGACGCTTGAAAAAGGGAAGTACCTAATGGCAGACAAAGGCTACAGTGGCAGCCCTCTTCAAGCTCTTTTGGAGGAGGCTCATATCGTCACAATCATTGATAACCCACATAAGTGGAAAAAGAATGGCACTAGGCAATATTTGGATACCGATTTGATTTATAACCAATCAGGAGAAGTGTTTTGGGTAGATGATAGAGGCCAAGCGATTCAGCTCATGTACAAGGGCTATGATTCTTCTAGTGATAGTTTACGATATGGTTTTCACCCTAAGTATCAAGATAACTGTATTTTTCGTTTAAAACGATGTGTTGAACCGATTATCTTTAATCAAGTAGCGCGAGATAGTAAGAAGTTCAAGAGGCTATACAGGAAGCGAATAGCTGTGGAGCGAGTGAATGGACGATTAGACAGAGACTTTAGGTTTGAGACCCATACTATTCGAGGGTTAAAGAAGATGAGTTTAGCTGTTGCCATGAGCTTTTTAGTCATGCTCGGCTTTGCCTTAAGGAAAGCCAAGTCAGGGACAAGGACTCACCTTGCGAGCTGGGTAGTTTAACTGGTTCAAAAAAATCACCACATAAACAAGGGGTTATTTCGCCCTTTTTTGCATTTAATTGGAAGAAAGGGCATCAGTGAATATTGTTGAGCAATTGTTAAGACAAGGAAAGTCATTATTATCTCCCTTTGGACTATAACAAATTGGACAACAATATTAACTACGGGAATGATTCCTTCTTAGTTAGTAGGCATTTAACCCTATTTTTTGATATAATATAAGTGATTGAAATTTTGAACGGAGATTTAGTAACCATGGCATTAACAGCAGGTATTGTAGGCTTACCAAATGTTGGTAAATCAACTTTATTTAACGCTATTACAAAAGCAGGGGCAGAAGCTGCTAATTATCCTTTTGCCACGATTGATCCAAATGTTGGAATGGTTGAGGTGCCAGATGAGCGCTTACAAAAATTGACAGAGCTGATTTCTCCGAAAAAAACTGTTCCTACAACTTTTGAATTTACTGATATTGCTGGTATCGTTAAGGGAGCATCTAAAGGCGAAGGGTTAGGGAATAAATTCCTAGCAAATATTCGTGAGGTTGATGCGATTGTACACGTTGTTCGCGCTTTTGATGATGAAAATGTCATGCGTGAACAGGGCCGTGAAGACGCTTTTGTTGATCCAATGGCTGATATTGATACCATTAATCTTGAATTGATTTTAGCTGACTTAGAGTCTATTAATAAGCGTTATGCGCGTGTTGAAAAAATGGCTCGCACACAAAAAGATAAAGATTCAGTGGCAGAATTTACTGTTCTTGAAAAAATCAAACCTGTTCTTGAAGACGGCAAGTCGGCTCGTACTATTGCATTTACAGAAGAAGAGCAACGTATTGTCAAGCAATTATTTTTGTTGACAACAAAACCAGTCCTCTATGTAGCTAACGTTGATGAAGACAAGGTTGCTGATCCAGATGCTATTACCTATGTCAAGCAAATTCGTGAATTTGCTGCTACTGAAAATGCAGAAGTAGTTGTTATTTCAGCGCGTGCAGAGGAAGAAATTTCAGAACTTGATGATGAAGATAAGGCAGAATTCTTGGAAGCTATCGGTTTAACAGAGTCTGGCGTCGATAAATTAACCCGTGCTGCCTATCATCTGCTCGGTTTAGGAACTTACTTTACTGCTGGTGAAAAAGAAGTAAGGGCTTGGACCTTTAAGCGAGGTATTAAAGCGCCACAGGCTGCTGGTATTATTCATTCTGATTTTGAGCGAGGCTTTATTCGTGCTGTAACCATGTCTTATGACGATTTAATGACCTATGGTTCAGAAAAAACAGTCAAAGAGGCAGGCCGCCTACGTGAAGAAGGTAAAGACTACGTCGTTCAAGATGGTGACATAATGGAATTTCGGTTTAATGTCTAAGATGAAGATTGAATAATGAAAAGGTTGGAAAAACTTTCCAGCCCTTTTCCTATTTAAGAAAGGATAAAAAATGGTAAAAATGATTGTGGGACTAGGTAACCCAGGTTCTAAATATGAGGGGACACGACACAATGTTGGTTTTATGGCAATTGACAGCATTGTCAATAATCTTGACGTCACCTTTACAGAAAATAAAACGTTCAAAGCCCTTGTTGGAGCTGCTTTCCTCAATCAGGAAAAAGTCTACTTTGTAAAGCCGACTACTTTTATGAATAATAGTGGCTTAGCTGTCAAGGCACTGTTAACATATTACAATATTTCGGTCAAAGATATGATTGTCATCTATGATGATTTAGATATGGAGATTGGTAAACTTCGCTTTCGCCAAAAGGGTTCTGCAGGTGGTCATAATGGCATAAAGTCAATCATTGCACAAGTCGGAACACAGGAATTTAATCGCATTAAAATCGGTATAGGCAGACCTGCTAAAAATATGACGGTTATCAATCATGTCTTAGGAAAATTTGATAAGGAAGCAGCAATTGCGATTGATATTGCTTTAGAAAATGTTGTCAATGCTGTCAACTTTTATTTACAAGAACAAGACTTTGCATTGACCATGCAAAAATACAATGGGTAATTATGGATATTATAGAATTATTTAGGCAGAATAAACAAATTGCAGCTTGGCAAGAGGCATTAGGAAAAAAATCTCGTCAATTAATCATAGGCTTATCGGCTTCTAGTAAAGCCCTTGCGGTAGCTTGTGCTTATCGTACCACTTCAGGAAAATTACTTATTATTACTGCCAGTCAAAATGAAGCTGAAAAGTTAGCTAGTGAATTAGTGACATTGCTAGGAGAAAAAGCTGTTTTTCCATTTTTTGCAGATGACGCTGCCGCTGCAGAATTCCTGTTTTCGTCACTAGATAAAGCTGTTTCAAGGATTCAGGCTTTACAATTTTTACTTGATCCTACCCAATCAGGGGTTGTAGTAACGAGCCTTGTAGGAACGCGTATTTTATTGCCAGATCCTAAGATATTTTTAAATAGTATGCCTCATTTACAAGTAGGTTTAGACCTAGATCCTGACTCTTTGGTTCATCAATTGGTGGCTATGGGGTTTGAACGTGTTAATCAAGTTATGAATCCGGGTGAATTTAGTAAACGCGGTGATATTATTGACATTTATGATCTGACCCAAGAATGGCCTATCAGGATAGAATTTTTTGGTGATGAGATTGATGGCATTCGTCAATTTAATCCGGAAAATCAAAAATCCTCTCAAACTTTAGAGAACTTTTTGATTACCCCAGCAACGGAGTTTATTTTGCTGGATGATGATTATATCAGAGGAGTAGAGGCACTTGAAAAAGCAATTCAATTAAGCCAATTAGAAGATAAGACCTATCTTCAAGATATATTTGCAGCAAGCAAGGAACACTTTAAACATAGGGATTTAAGAAAGTTTAGTTCCCTTTTTTATGTAAAAGAATGGACTTTGTTAGACTACCTACCAAAAGAAACTCCCATTTTTATTGATGACTTTCAAAAAATAGTAGATAAAAATGCGACATTTGATTTAGAAACCGCTCATTTGTTAACAGAAGATTTACAACAAGGTAAAGCAGTGTCAAGTCTTCGTTATTTTGCAGACTCCTATCAAGCACTTAGGAGCTATAAACCAGCTACTTATTTTTCAAATTTTCATAAGGGATTAGGAAATATTAAGTTTGAAAAGATCTATAATTTCACCCAATACCCTATGCAAGAATTTTTCAATCAATTTCCCTTATTAATCGATGAAATAAAACGTTATCATAAAAATCAGGCTACTGTTATTATCCAGGTTGATTCTCATAAGGGGTATGAGCGGTTACTTAAAAATTTGGCTGATTTTGATTATAGTATTCCGCTTGTTGATAGCAAAGCTATTCAACCAAAAACTACTCAAATTATTGTTGGTCAATTATCTGCAGGTTTTTATTTTGCCGATGAAAAGCTTGCTCTGATCACAGAACAGGAAATTTACCATAAAAAAATCAAGCGACGTGTTCGTCGTACTTCTATTACGAATGCTGAGCGGCTTAAAGACTATGACGAACTAACAAAAGGAGACTATGTTGTCCATAGTGTTCATGGTATTGGCCAGTTTATGGGCATTGAAACCATCAAAATCCAGGGCGTCCATCGCGACTATGTGACCATCCAATATCAAAATAATGATCGTATTTCGTTGCCAGTAGAACAAATCCAAACCTTATCAAAGTATGTCTCTGCTGATGGTAAAACGCCTAAAATCAACAAACTAAATGATGGGCATTTTCAAAAAGCAAAGCAAAAAGTTTCAAAGCAAGTTGAAGATATAGCAGATGATTTATTAAAATTATATGCTGAACGTAGCCAACAAAAAGGTTTTGCCTTTTCTCCTGATGATGATTTACAGCATGCTTTTGATGATGACTTTGCCTTTGTGGAAACTGCGGACCAATTGCGCTCCATAAAAGAAATTAAGCGTGACATGGAAAGTAACCGTCCTATGGATCGCCTTTTAGTGGGTGATGTTGGGTTTGGGAAAACAGAAGTGGCTATGCGTGCAGCCTTTAAGGCTGTAAAAGATAATAAACAAGTAGCTATCTTGGTTCCCACAACAGTCCTTGCTCAGCAACACTATGATAATTTTCGAGAACGGTTTGAAAATTATCCCATACACGTAGATGTTTTGAGCCGATTTAGAAGCAAGAAGGAGCAAAATCAAACTTTAGATAAACTTCGGCAAGGCCACATTGATATTATTATTGGGACCCATCGTTTGTTATCAAAAGACGTCGTTTTTTCAGATTTAGGATTGATCGTTATTGACGAAGAGCAGCGTTTTGGCGTAAAACATAAAGAAAGGCTCAAAGAATTAAAAACAAAAGTTGACGTCCTAACTCTAACTGCGACCCCAATTCCACGAACTCTACACATGTCTATGTTAGGTATTCGGGATCTATCTGTAATAGAAACACCGCCGACCAATCGTTACCCAGTGCAAACTTATGTCATGGAAGTAAATCTAGGCATTATTCGCGATGCGATTATTCGGGAAATAGAGCGGAGCGGGCAGATTTTTTATGTTTACAACAAAGTTGACACTATTGACAAGAAAGTTGCTGAGCTACAAGAATTAGTGCCAGAAGCCTCCATTGGTTTTGTTCATGGTCAAATGAGTGAAATGCAACTGGAAAATACATTGATTGATTTTATCAACGGAGACTATGATATTTTAGTTGCTACTACCATTATTGAAACGGGCGTGGATATTTCCAATGTTAATACGTTGTTTGTAGAAAATGCAGATCATATGGGCTTGTCAACCTTGTATCAATTGCGAGGACGGGTTGGTCGCTCTAACCGCATTGCCTATGCGTATCTGATGTATCGTCCTGATAAGATCTTAACAGAAGTTTCTGAAAAACGCTTAGAAGCGATTAAGGGATTCACCGAACTAGGCTCAGGCTTTAAAATTGCCATGCGCGATCTTTCTATCCGTGGTGCAGGTAATCTCTTGGGCGCTTCTCAAAGCGGCTTTATTGATTCAGTCGGCTTTGAAATGTACTCCCAGATGTTAGAACAAGCAATCGCTGAAAAGCAAGGTAAACAGCACATTCGTCTCAAAGGTAATGTGGAAATTAACCTTATGATTGATGCTTTTTTACCTAGTGACTATATTGAAGATGAACGACAAAAAATTGATATTTACAAACGCATTAGAGAAATAGAAGGCCACACAGATTATCAAGCTTTGCAGGATGAATTAATCGATCGATTTGGGGAATACCCTGATCAAGTGGCCTATTTGCTAGAAATTGGTTTATTAAAATGGTATATGGACACTGCTTTTGCAGAAATAATTGAAAAACGAGGTTCTACAGTCTTTGTTCGATTTGAAAAAGTCTCTTTACATTATTTTATGACCCAAGATTATTTTGGGGCCTTATCAAAAACGCAATTGAAAGCTACGATTAGTGAGCAGCGAGGTAAAATCGAAATTACATTTGATGTTAGAGGAAAAAAAGATTATCAGATATTAGAAGAATTAATGCTATTTGGGGAAGCACTCAGTGAGATTAAACAAAAAAAACTATCTTCAATTAACAAAACAGTCTAGCTTCATCATTACAATTAGTGGTTTAGTGTCCAAAATCTTGGCTGCTATCTATCGGATTCCCTATCAAAACCTGGTGGGTGATAGAGGTTTCTTTGCTTACCAGCAAATTTACCCGCTTTTAGCTATTATAACAACCTTGAGTTTAACTGCTTTGCCAAATGTTGTCGCTAGTCTCTCTCAAACTACAGAAAAAAAGCAGCTAGGACACTTATTTCAATTACAACTCTTAGTGAGTGCTGCGTTGTCTTTTGTTTTAATTGTATGTCATCAATGGCTTGCAAATAGTATTGGCAGTCCTGCTTTAGCGCCAGCAATTATCATCAGTGGATTGGTTTTACTAACCGTTCCTTTCACCTCGTTTTATCGTGGCTTAGCTCAAGCAGATGATAATATGGTCCCAACAGCAGTGAGTCAAGTGCTTGAGCAGACCATTCGCATTGCCATAATTATTGCGGCAGCTCTTTGTTACTATTGCTTTCATTGGACTATTTATCTTACTGCCAATGTTGCTGCGGCAGGAAATGTTATTGCTAGTGTCGTTATTTTACTCTATTTCTATTTCACTAGTCCTTATTCGCTTAGTTCTTATTTTCATCAGAAGTTTGTGCCAAGTCAGGTGTTAAAAAAGCTGGGTCTTTCAAGTTTTGTTTATATTTTTTATGCCCTGTATTTATTATTGTTTCAGCTGATTGATGCCTTAGTGATTAAAAATAGCCTGATAGCCAAAGGGATGTCAGAGGCCTTGGCAGAGACTACTAAAGGCATTTATGATCGTGGCCAACCCTTATTACAATTTGGACTTATTTTTTCAACCGCTCTCTTTACGAGTTTTTTACCTCAGTTGACACGTTACTATGCTGTTAATAGCGACGTTTATCGGACTAAAAGCCAATCTTTCTTTACCTTTATTTATTATTTTAATGTCACTTTGACCGCGGGATTTTTGGCTATCTTACCTTTAATGAATGTTGTTTTATTTAAGGATAATCGTGGCTGGTTGGCATTGAGTTTTTATGTTATCATCATCAGTTTAGCCAGCCTAATACAATTTTTTCATCAGCAATTGTTTATTGAGCAACATAGTGTGGTGTCATTCTTGTTTTTAACAATTGGACTTGGCTTGAAAATCATGTTAACCGTTCCAATGACCATGCAGTGGTCCATTGTTGGCAGTGCCTTGGCGACTGTCTTACCTTTGCTGGTTGTTTTAGGCTTGTACGCTTATTATTGCAAAATAGATTTTAAAAGCTTAGCTAATGGTAAATTTTATGTTATTTTGGTGATAATGGTTTTGACTGTTATAAGTTTAGCTCGCCTTTTACCCCATGTTGGAAGAATGTCTAGTCTCATCACACTTCTAATAGCAACATTGTCAGGATTAGCGCTTTTTGTTGCGCTAGCGATTTTCCTAAGGATCTTTCCCCAAAAATTATGGTCTTATCTACCAATTAACACTAAAAAATGATAGAATGTAAGGGATTGTGAGGTAAGGTATGAGATTAGATAAGTTTTTGAAAGTTTCTCGAATTATAAAGCGTCGTCCGGTAGCTAAAGAAGTAGCAGATAAAGGACGTATTAAGGTTAATGGCGTTTTAGCGAAATCCTCGACTGATTTAAAAGTCAATGATGCCATTGAAATTCAGTTTGGAACTAAGCTTTTAAGTGTTCGTGTTTTGGAAATGAAAGACAGTACCAAAAAAGAAGACGCCAGACAAATGTATGAAATAATCAAAGAAACAAGGATTCACTCTGATGAAGAAGTCTAGTATCGTTCAACTAAATAATTCTTATATCAATGAAGAAAATACTAAAAAACGATTTGAAGAAGAGGAACATCATAGACACAACCGTCTGTTAGGCTGGATTTTAATTGTTATGGTGTTTCTATTTATCCTGCCGACCTATAACCTGGTTAAAAGTTATGTAGGACTTGAAAAACAGGCTCAGCAAGTAAAGCACCTGCATCAAGAATATAAGGATTTAGAGAGACATACACAACAAGAAAAGGAATTGGCTAATCGTTTGAAAGACGATGACTATGTCAAAAAATATGCCCGGGCAAAATACTATCTTTCTCGTGAGGGAGAGACGATTTATCCAACCCCAGGTTTATTACCAAAATAAATATGGAAGATATTCTAAAAAAAGTAGAGCTCTTTTTGGCCCACTCAGAAGAGAAGCTCAAAGACTTGCATCAGCAAAATCAATCCTTACGTGAGAAGGACCCAAAAGAAGAAAATGACTAGAAGGGAGTTACCATGAAAAAATTATTAGCTGTTATGTTAATTCCTTTTTTTCTAGCTCCCGTTCCAATCATTAGTACTGATAAGGGTACGAAATACAGTCAAGCCAATTTATTCCAATTACAGCAAACAGCTGCCAACCAGACCCTATACTTTTCTACTATTCCTATTAATCCAACTGCTAAGCAAGATATTACTACTTACCATGATGCTGATTTAACATTATCATCTGAGATAATAGGGTCAAATCAACCTCTTCAAATTGTCAATATGGAGATTAATAGTCAGCAACTTCCCGTTTTTGAGCTATCTAATGGCTCTTATATTGTAGCTGCCAAACAGGATGTCACTGAAGATACTATTGTGTCACAAAGATCAATTTCCCAAGATTTTTGGCTACAGCCGCATTTTACGGTCTATAGTCAACCCTATGTTTATGGAACCAGCTCTGTTAGGACCTCTTTACAAGCTTTTCAAAAAGTACATGCTGACCAAGTAGCTACCACACCCAAAGGCATCTTCTACGACATTGAAGGCAAAGGCTGGATTGCTGAGAGTGACCTTTCTCTTGCTGATAATCGCATGATCAAGGTGCAAGACCTGCTCAATCAAAAATATAACAAAGCCAATTATTCTATTTTTGTGAAGCAGCTAGATACGCAAGCTAGTGTAGGGGTAAATGCTGACAAAACAATGTATTCTGCCAGCATTGCAAAATTAGCAACACTCTATTATGTGCAACATAAGCTTAATAATGGCAGCATTAAGAGTAAGGATACATTGAAATATATTGAAGCTGTTAATCATTTTTATGGTGATTATAGTCCTTTAGGCAGTGGTGATATGCCAAAAAAAGCTGATAATGCTAACTATTCCATTGATTTTCTCTTACAAGCCGTTGCTAAACATTCAGATAATGTCGCAACTAATTTGTTAGGTTATTATGTGGCTAATCAATATGATAAAGACTTCCATAATCACATACAGTCCTTGTCTGGGAGTTATTGGGACATGGAAAAGCGTGACCTTTCTGCTAAGGAAGCTGCGCTATTAATGGAAGCTATTTATTATCAAAAAGGACGATTGACGACTTATCTAACAAAGACTGATTTTGATCAACAACGCATTCCAAAGAATATCGATGTGCCAGTAGCTCACAAAATTGGTGATGCTTATGATTACCGGCATGATGTCGCCATCGTTTATGCAAAATCACCTTATATTATTTCAATTTTTACTAATGATTCTTCTTATGACAAAATAACTGCTATATCAGACGATATTTATGCCATTTTAAAATAATGAAGCAAGAAATTTACCAGTATATTGTAAAAAATGCATTTTTTAAAAACCACCAAAAGGTTTTAATAGCTGTATCAGGTGGAGCAGATTCGATGGCTCTTCTTCATTTATTGCAGTGCTACCAGACGAAACTTGGTATAAGCATTGGCATTGCGCATGTCAATCACAAGCAACGCGCTGCTTCTGAAGATGAGGAAGCTTATCTACGTTCTTGGGCCCAAAAAAATCAGATTCCGATCTATGTAGGCTACTTTTCTGGTTTGTTTACAGAGCAAAGAGCACGAGACTTTCGGTATCATTTTTTTGCCTCCATCATGGAAAAAGAACAGTACACAGCTTTGGTAACAGCCCATCATATGGATGATCAAGCTGAAACAGTTTTAATGCGACTAATTCGAGGAAGCCGGCTTCGGCATCTAGCAGGAATCAGACCTGTTCAAGCTTTTGCGTCTGGCGAACTGATCCGTCCTTTTTTGACATTTAGAAAAAAGGAGCTGCCAAGCTATTATCATTTTGAGGATGAGAGTAACTCTGACCACAGTTATTTCCGTAATCGGATCCGACAGTCGTTACTGCCTGAATTAACAAAGGAAAACCCCCAACTTGTTAAAGCCTTATCAGAGGTCGCAAGTGAGATAAGTCTCTTAAATGAAGCCTTTCACTATTTAACAGCAGATATACCAATTACAAATATGGCAAGTTTTCTTCAACAACCAGCGGCTATTCAGTATTTTCTTTTGCAAGATTATATTGCAAAAATTGGCCATTTGAATTTAGCTAAGTCTCAGTTTGACACGGTTTTAACCTTGCTTCAACATCACAAGTGTGGTACTTATCCGCTTAAAGGAGGTTATGCATTAAGCATTGATGAACATACATTTACAATTGCTAAAATCATTCCCAAGACTGATAAAGACTTGTCTCCAATTGTGTTAAACTGTAACAGTGCTACAGACTATTTAGGGTATCAGTTTTTCTATTCCCTTTTTGAACCTTGCTTAGCATATGATACTATGATTCCATTATATAGTCTTTCTTCAGTGACTATACGAAGAAGGCAAGCGGGGGATAGTATTAATTTT
Source organism: Streptococcus halichoeri (assembly GCF_019774635.1). NCBI lineage: Bacteria > Bacillati > Bacillota > Bacilli > Lactobacillales > Streptococcaceae > Streptococcus > Streptococcus halichoeri. Next base: position 345,970 of record NZ_CP081502.1, on the reverse strand, counting down.
GGGACCTTTACTAAAAAATTGCGGCGCCTATTTATTGATAACAAAATTCCACAGAAGGCGCGTGAAAGAGCAATTATCGGTGAGCAAAATGGTCAAGTCATATTTATATTAGTGAATGGTGAAACATATTTGAGAAAAGCAGCTAATCATGATATAATGTTGGGCAAGTTGTATATTGCAAAAATAGAGAAAAGGTGACATCATGCTTGAGCAAGATATTAAAAAAGTCCTCTATTCTGAAGAAGATATCATCGTTAAAACGAGAGAATTAGGACAACAACTCACTAAAGATTATCAGGAAAAAAATCCTTTAATGGTGGGAGTCTTAAAAGGCTCTGTTCCTTTTATGGTCGAATTAATGAAGCACATTGACGTCCATGTTGAAATTGACTTTATGGTGGTTTCTAGCTACCATGGTGGGACTTCCAGCAGTGGTGAAGTGAAAATTTTAAAAGACGTAGATACTAATATTGAAGGACGAGATATTATCTTTGTTGAGGATATTATTGATACTGGTCGTACTTTAAAATATCTGCGAGACATGTTTAAATACCGTAAAGCAAATTCTGTAAAAATTGCCACATTATTTGATAAACCAGAGGGGCGTGTCGTTGATATTGAAGCGGACTATGTTTGCTATGATGTGCCAAATGAATTTATTGTAGGATATGGTTTAGATTATGCAGAAAAGTATCGTAATCTTCCATACGTTGGTGTCTTAAAGGAAGAAGTCTATACTAACTAGAAAAAAGGTCAATTAATACTTTATGAAAAATAATAAAAATAACGGCTTTGTAAAAAACTCGTTCATTTATATTCTATTGATTGTGGTCATTATCACTGGTTTTCAATATTACGTAAAAGGGACGAGTACACAAAGCCAGCAAATTAACTATAGTAAACTTGTTAAACACATTAAGGCTGGTGATGTTAAAAATATTACTTACCAACCAAGTGGAAGCATCATTGAAGTACGCGGTAAATATACCACCCCTCAAAAAGTTTCGGTAAATGAAGGTTTGTCATTTCTTGGTGGATCAGCAACCACTACAGTTAATGAATTTACCTCATTAGTGTTGGCAAATGATTCGACGCTAAAAGAAATAACAGATGTTGCTAATAAAAATGGGACACAAATAACTGTTAAGCAAGAAAGCTCAAGTGGTGCCTGGATTTCCTTCTTAGTTAGTTTCCTTCCCATTGTCATCTTTGCCATTTTTATGGTTATGATGATGAACCAAGGCGGCGGTGGTGCCAGAGGTGCGATGAGTTTTGGTAAAAACAAAGCCAAATCTCAATCAAAATCAGATGTAAAAGTTCGTTTCACCGATGTTGCTGGTGCTGAAGAAGAAAAACAAGAACTGGTAGAAGTTGTTGACTTCTTAAAAAATCCTAAAAAATATACCACTTTGGGTGCACGCATCCCATCTGGCGTTTTACTAGAGGGCCCTCCAGGAACAGGTAAAACCCTACTTGCGAAAGCTGTTGCGGGTGAAGCTGGCGTTCCTTTCTTTAGTATTTCTGGATCAGACTTCGTGGAAATGTTTGTCGGAGTCGGTGCTAGCCGTGTTCGTTCGCTTTTTGAGGATGCTAAAAAAGCCGAACGTGCTATTATTTTTATTGATGAGATTGATGCTGTGGGACGTCGCCGTGGCGCCGGAATGGGCGGCGGTAATGACGAACGGGAGCAAACCCTCAATCAGCTTCTCATTGAAATGGATGGTTTTGAAGGAAATGAAAGCATTATCGTTATTGCGGCAACAAACCGTAGTGACGTTTTAGACCCAGCGCTTCTACGTCCAGGACGTTTTGACCGAAAAGTCTTAGTAGGTCAACCTGATGTTAAAGGACGTGAAGCAATCTTGCGCGTTCATGCTAAAAATAAACCAATGGCAGAAGATGTGGATTTGAAAGTTGTTGCCCAACAAACTCCTGGTTTTGTGGGGGCTGATCTTGAAAATGTACTGAATGAGGCCGCTCTTGTTGCTGCCCGTCGTAACAAAACAAAAATTGACGCTAGTGACATTGATGAAGCAGAAGATCGAGTTATAGCTGGTCCTTCTAAGAAAGATCGAACTATTTCTCAAAAAGAACGTGAAATGGTTGCCTACCACGAAGCTGGACATACCATTGTTGGTTTAGTCCTTTCCAATGCGCGTGTTGTTCATAAAGTAACCATTGTTCCTCGTGGTCGAGCTGGTGGTTATATGATTGCTCTTCCTAAGGAAGATCAAAACTTACTTTCTAAGAGTGATTTAAAAGAACAGCTAGCTGGCCTTATGGGTGGACGTGTCGCTGAGGAAATTATTTTTAATGCTCAAACCACTGGCGCATCAAATGACTTTGAGCAAGCAACGCAAATGGCTCGGGCAATGGTTACAGAATATGGTATGAGTGATAAACTCGGCCCTGTTCAATATGAAGGTAATCATGCCATGATGCCAGGACAAATGTCAGCTGAAAAATCCTACTCAGCTCAAACTGCCCAGCTCATTGATGATGAAGTCAGAGAACTCCTTAACCAAGCTCGTAATCAAGCAGCTGATATTATCAACGAAAATCGTGAAACACATAAATTAATTGCAGAAGCGCTTCTTAAATATGAAACACTTGATGCAGCGCAAATTAGATCTATTTATGAAACGGGTAAAATGCCAGAGGAGAACAATTTAGAAAATGATGATGTTCATGCATTATCATATGATGAAGTAAAAGATAAAATGACCGAATCAAAATCTGCTGAATAATAATGATTATATAAAAAGTTAAGTTTGAGGTAGCTCAGCTTAACTTTTTTAGTTAGTGACTAACTGCAATCAATTAGGGAGATGAAATTTACAATCATTAGTAACTATGATAAACTTAGTAAATAACTCTTTACTATTATTAGAAAGTGATACTATGACTATTTTTCGTAAAAAAAAGAAAGAGCTCACTAAAACAGAAATGCATCGACACCTTAAGGTTACTGATTTAGTCTTCTTAGGACTAGGTTCAATGGTTGGGACAGGTATTTTTACCATTACAGGTATCGGTGCTGCCAATTATGCTGGACCTGCCTTAACGATTTCGATTATCATTTCAGCTATTGCGATTGGTATTTTAGCCTTATTTTATGCAGAGTTTGCGTCTCGAATTCCTTCTAATGGCGGAGCTTATAGCTATGTTTATGCAACATTAGGTGAATTCCCAGCCTGGATTGTCGGTTGGTATATTATGATGGAATTCTTAACAGCAGTATCTAGCGTTGCGGTCGGATGGGGCAGTTATTTAAAAGGTTTACTAGCTAATTATGGAATAGTTTTACCAAATGCTTTAAATGGGACTTTTGATCCTAAAAGTGGAACTTACATTGATCTTTTACCTGTTCTAGTCATGATTTTTGTTACTGGTATTGTACTGATGAATTCCAAAGCTGCTTTGAGGTTTAATAGTTTTTTGGTGCTTTTAAAATTCTCAGCATTGGCTTTATTTATCCTAGTGGGACTTTTTTTTATTAATGGTCATAATTGGTCGCCGTTTGCTCCTTATGGATTAGGACAGCTTTATGGGGGAAAATCTGGTATATTTGCAGGAGCTTCTGTCATGTTCTTTGCATTTTTAGGATTTGAATCCATCTCCATGACAGTTGACGAAGTGAGAGAACCCCAAAAAACAATTCCCAAAGGAATTGTTTTATCATTAACGATTGTTACTATACTATATGTCGTCGTTACCATGATTCTAACTGGTATTGTTCACTATACCAAGTTAAATGTACCTGATGCAGTTGCTTTTGCTCTGCGAAGTATTGGTCTTAATTGGGCAGCAAACTATGTTTCCGTCGTTGCTATTTTAACACTTATTACAGTCTGTATTTCTATGACCTATGCTCTAGCTAGAACTGTTTATAGTATTAGTAGAGATGGTTTACTACCCAAATCACTTTCTGCCCTCACTAACAAGAGCAAAATCCCTAAAAATGCGACTATCCTAGTTGGAGGACTTGCTATGATTTGTGCTGGTCTATTTCCATTAGCAAGCTTAGCAGAGTTTGTTAATATTTGTACTCTAGCGTATTTGATTATCATGTCCTTTGCCATTATCAGACTCAGGAAAACAGAAGGAAAACCAAAAGCTGGTGAATTTAAAACGCCTTTAGTTCCTTTTTTACCAGTTTTAGCGATTGTCATTTGTGCTTCTTTTATGAGTCAATATACAGTCTTTACTTGGCTTACTTTTACTGTTACGACTGTTTTAGGCACTCTGGTCTATATTTACTATGGTTATAAGCACTCAAAAGAACATAAATAGGATTATAGTTAATCGTTTCAGTTGTCTATTTCTTATTCTTATTGACATCTCATAAATATGGAGAATAACAGCTCCATTTATGAGGTGTTTTTATATTATTATCTAAGCATTAGTCAAAGAACTCGCTAAACGCCCCGTAACAGAGTATAGTGAAAACGTTCCAGAGTCAGCTTGACTTTGGAACGTTTTTTTTTTACAAAACTGCTCTTATGTGACTAACTATTTCAAAAGAGATAAGGAGAGCATTTTTTGATAGGGTAGCTTAATAAAGCCCTTCATTATGAGGAGAGCGCTAGCGTGTGTTAATGCTAATGTCACCACAAAGATAACTTTTCCTTGATTAGGCACAGCTAAAGGCGTTGCTTTTAAACAGTAAGAGACTATGCCGATAAAAAGAGGATGAAGGAAAAAGTAATAGACACTTAATTGCTTAAGATGACTTAAGCAATGGTCCTTAAACAGTGACGTACGTATACTCCAGTTAAATAAGAACACTGCACATAAAGGCCCTAGTAGGAAGAAATTTTTATCCAATCCTAAAATAAATAAGCACATTCTCTACAGCTAAGAGTAAGAGAAATACAGTATACTTAAGACCACGAGATGTGGTAAAGAGCTCAGTATTAAAATAATCATAAAGTAAATAGCCTGCTAGGAGATAAATTGGAGTATAAAATAATCCGTTTCGCGTTGTCTGGAAAACTGACATGTAGGCGGAAATCAGTGGATAAAACTTTGTCGGCTGGACAAAAGCAGAGTAGGTTTCTAATGCTCCAGTACAATAAAGTGCAACAACAGTGATAACTGTTCCTCTAGTTCCTAGATACTTCAATAATCCTTGAATAATCACCCAACCTAAAATGACCGCAGGAATGTACCACAGAGTATGTGACATCCCTAAATACAAAAAGGCCACAATAAAACCAGGCAATAAATAGACCTTTGCTATATTTAGAGATTCAAAAAAGAAATAGCCATAAGGCAAATAGATTAGGGTCCATATGCTATACTTTTTAATCCGTTTACGACAATAGGCTTGATGACACAAACCTTGATGTATACGACCTCTCAAAAAGAAAGCAGTACAGATCAAAAAATAAGGGACAGCCATCCGACCTAGAAAACTTTTAAAGGTAAAATGAATGGTATCTTGACTAAATAATCTTCCACTATGAACTAAAATGACCAGTATGGAAAAAGGATATTGTAGCAAGCTAATCATTGAGGTGTTATATTGATTATTATCTGCGCACGGCTTTCTCGTCATCTGTAACATTACTTTCTGTAAATGATCATTCCCATTTTACCAATCTCCCTAGAAAAATATCTCAGTTGCCTTAAATGGTATGTGACAATTATTTTCAATGCTCTATTAGCATTATTAGGATTAAAAAAAGCTGCTTTCTCAAAAGGAAATCAGCTTAGAAAACAAAAGCTCATTGTCAACTGTAGTGAGTGCCAATGAGCCTTTAGTGTTCAGATAATTATTAGATTCTTTATAAACTTCTTCGTCGCATTAAACGATAGGTATAACTGATCAATAGCCCTGCAATTAACAGACGAATACTGATTAGACAGATTTCATTAGCAAAAAAATGATCAAAGAAAAAGCCATTGCTGCCATTACGTGATAATTTTAAAAGTAAACCTGGAGTATCTGTCGTTGATACCGAGAAAATAGTTAATAACTTGTTGATCACACCTTGATTAAAAATAACCATTAAAAAGCCAGGCGCAAAAAAGGCAAGCGTTGAAACAGCAAAAGACGTTAATGGCGAATTTGTGATACTTGAGATGAAGAAATTAAGACTGGCTATAAAAAGGAGCCCAACAAATTGTAAGACAATAATATGAATAAAAGCAGTTGATATTGTCATCGGTACAGGAAATCCCATAATATTAGCAAAGGGGGATGTCCAATATAAATTGAGTTGAACACTTGTCTCCCAGCCACTAAAACTAAAATAATCTGCAAATACCATCAGGATGATGGCATAAGCTAAGATAAATGTGGAAATCCCGATAGTCATTGTGCTCGCTAACTTAGCCCAGGTCAGTTGACCACGTCCATACTGAGTCGTCAGTAATATAGGATTAATCTTCTTAGCCCTATCTCCTGAAAAAAGCGGAGCTGATAAAAATAGAGTAAATAAGACAATCACAATATAAGCACTGTTACTCACTTCGAAAAGTTGATTCCAGGGAGCAAAGTTACCAAGCTTTAATTGTTTTAGTGGCAGCGCAGAACCTAGCTGTTTTTGCTTCTTAATATTTATTTTATTAAAATCAATGGTTTTATCATCTTTCAATTGATTATAGTAAATCAAGAAATCCCGATCAAAAGTATCTAGAACATAATAACTAAAAACATCAAATATAGGGGGGGCGTCCTGCCGGCGGATTAACATAATTTTTAATAATATTTGTCACCCGTTCTTCAGATAAATCCCCTGAATATTTTTCAGCTATTCTACGATTAATGGCAACCGCTTCTGGACCATGTACCTTATCTGCAGAATAGCCGCTAATTTGCCCGACAAAAAAATGCTGATAAAATAGACCAAAGATAGCAAGAAGGAGAATAGTAAAAGTCCCCAATACTACCTTACGTTGTAGCAGTTTTTTTAATTCAAAAGGAAAAATTGATAGCATCTGACTTACTCCCCTCTAAAATGATAAATGTAGAAATCTTCTAGAGTTGGCATGACCAACTGTGCTGAATCACTAGGACAAATATCACTCACTACGCGAAATACCCGATTATCTGAAGTGACTTTTTCATTAACGATGGCAATATTTGGTGTCTGAGATAAGTCTGATTCCCTCGTTATTTCCCACACTTTTCCCTCAATGGTTTTCAATAACTGTGCGGTATTGCCATGTTCGATAAATTTGCCATTTTTTAATACGATGATTTCTTTGGCGACTGCTTCTACATCTGAAACAATATGCGTTGATAAAATGATAATTTTATTCGTGGCTAACTGACTCAAAATATGGCGAAATTTAACCCGTTCCTTAGGATCAAGCCCGACAGTTGGTTCATCCAGAATGAGTATTTCAGGGTCATTGATTAGGGCTTGAGCAATGCCTAGACGCTGCTTCATACCACCAGAATATGACGAAATCTTCTTTTTACCAACATCATCTAGTCCAACAAGTTCTAGTAACCTAGGCATTTCTTGTTTAGCTTTCTTTTTATCAATACCTTTTAAGGTAGCAATATAATTTAAAAAAGCAATGCCAGTAAATTGACCATAATAGCGAAAATGTTGCGGTAAAAACCCAATATGGCGGTAGAATTCTTCGGACTGCTCCTGGTCATTCCAATAAATATGACCACTATCTGCAAATGTAAAATGACTCATCAAATTCAATAAGGTGGTTTTTTCCAGTACCATTTGCTCCTAAAAGCCCATACAAACCAGGGGTAAACTGATAGGAAATCTGGTTAAGTACTATTTTTTTACCGTAGCTTTTAGTGATATTATCTAGCTTTAATAGCATAGTATTGTCTCTCTTTATACAAATTTAAGCGACAGAAGAAGACTCCCCATCGCTTAATTTAAAAAAAAATAATTATACATTGTAGACACGACAAACGCTTCCAGGGTAAAGGGCCATATGATTTTTGCATTAGTCAAAGCAGTGCCATAACTAAGATGCCATGCACTTGTATCAGTGTGCTTACCATTCTTACTGCCTATCCATCTATAACCTACACCACCTTCAACATGTGCTTCATTATCCACAAATTCTAATGGTTCAATTGATTTTATATTCATTTTGAATATCTCCTGGGTAGAATGTTCGTCTGTTGCAACTTGATACATCAAATATAGCATTAAATAAGCCTATAAAAGATTTATTTCCTGAAATGTCATCGAATCGCCTTAAATGGGAAAACTATATCTTTTATGCTCTCGTAAGAATTGTTGACAGCGTTTCTAGAGCTATTTAAGCTTATGTCAATAAGTATCTATTTTTTATGGCAAACTCTTAAAAAGAAAGTTTAATTATTGGAGAGTCCGATCCTAATGTCAGAAATAATCCACTTGACTAAAAATCATTTGGAGTCTAAATGACTAGAGTGGCAATTCTCATGACTGCAAAATCTAATGAAACTGGAAAATTAACCTATTAGTTCGGTATTTGAGACAAAGCTAGAATGAGATCCCAGTATCTTACTTTTTGAGAGACATGCGATAACCAAACAATACTACTATTTAGAAAAGAAATCCAAGATGAATCAAAATAAAACTTTGACATTTAAAACTAAATTTACCCAACTAACGCCCGACCAATTAAATAAAATTTCTGGAGGTGGTTGGATTGATAATATCAAGAAAATAATCAATTTAGATAAATTGAAATGTTTAAAACTATAATATGATTTCAAAAGTTTGGCGGAACTTGCAAACTTGCTTACTTGTTGCGATAGAAATATTCGGATAACGATTAATAATTTCTATGGCATTATAAAGGCCAATTCCTCTATTCTGACCTTTGCTACTTATCTCATAATTGAATAAAGTTGATGTATCAACTGCCTTTTCTTTACTTGAATTTTTTATTATAAAAATTTGTTTATGATTTAACGTAAAATAAGACATAAATGTATAAAATAGAGCTCATCATAGAACTCATATTCCTCTACCTCTTTGACTTTTCTCTATTACTACCATGATGTCTTTTATTTTATTACGAGAAATCAGACAATTTGCACCATTTTTAAAATAGATTAGTTTAGTTGATTTATCCACTTTAAAAACATTTAAGGGATTTACTAAAAAAGAGCGATGGCATTGGAAAAGTCTGGGTTCTTGTTTTAAAACATTTTCCAAAGTAGCTGTAAATTCCATTCGATCTTTTTCAGTATAAAGGACTACTCTATGTGATCTTAATGACGTTTCTATATAAAGGATATCGTTAAAAGGCACTTGTACTTGATTATAGCGTGATTTAAAATAAAAAGAATCTTCCAGTAACGTTTTACTGCAAGCGCTACTGGCATATAATAAAACGTTTTCAACTCTTTGACTAAATTTCTCCTTGGATAGCTCTTTATCAATATAATCTAAAGCTGATACTTGATAACGAAACGTTAAAGGCATCAATTCTGAATGATTTGTGACAAAAACAATCTGAGCATAGGGGTCAATTTGTCTAATCTGCCTTGCGACCTCTAAACCTTTTCGCTCTTCATTTTTTATTTCAATATCTAAGAAAAATAAATTATGCATACCTTTTTCACAGATTGATTCTAGTAATTGAGCTGGTTTTTCAAAGGTATTGATCGTTTTGCTATGTATATTTCTCCTACATTTAACTTCCTCAATTATTTTCTCTAAATATGCCTGTTGAATAAAATTATCCTCTAAAATAAAAATATTCACTTTCGTCTCCTTGTATCCATTATTCTAATAGATAAACCAAATTATAATTTTATTAAAATATTTTATAATAGTTGTTATTGTTTTATCATAATTACCTATGCATTCCAATCTCAGTAAGGAGTTAGATCATGTAAAATATTTTTTCCAAGAAGGTTCCCTAACCCCTGTTTTAGATACAAATTTAGGTTGCTTTTTAATCTATATGAAGTAAGCTAATCTAAAAATTTAAGCGTAAGCAACCCCATGACGGAGTATATTGAAAACGTGGACTTCTCTCCCTATCCGGGATTGACAATATAGGTTTGAATATAGGCTGAGAGGGTGACCAGCAACAGTATCATCCTTTTAGGTTTTTTATTATATTTTATTTTGAAATTAACTGGCACAACAGGCAGTTGTTAAGTAATTCCAATGTAAATGTAAAATATATGCAAGAAAAGTAAAAAAAGTATTGACAGATAGGGGTTAAATAACATATACTAAGAAAGTTGTCAGCTGATTAGCGCAAGTATCAATAAAAAGTAAAAAAAGTTATTGACAAAGCCTTAAGAAGCTGATAGAATAAAGAAGTTGCCTCGCAAGAGGGGAAAGACCTTTGAGAACTGAATAAGACGAACCAAAAAGTGAAGAGGGGTTTATAAGCAGTATAGACTCCGTCAAAGCAAAAATAAATCTGTCAGCGGACAGAAAAGAACGAGTAAGTTCAAACTAAATGAGAGTTTGATCCTGGCTCAGGACGAACGCTGGCGGCGTGCCTAATACATGCAAGTAGAACGCTTTGGACTGGTGCTTGCACTAGTTCAAGGAGTTGCGAACGGGTGAGTAACGCGTAGGTAACCTACCTGATAGCGGGGGATAACTATTGGAAACGATAGCTAATACCGCATAATAGAGTAAGACACATGTTTCACTCTTAAAAGGGGCAACAGCTCCACTATGAGATGGACCTGCGTTGTATTAGCTAGTTGGTGAGGTAAAGGCTCACCAAGGCGACGATACATAGCCGACCTGAGAGGGTGAACGGCCACACTGGGACTGAGACACGGCCCAGACTCCTACGGGAGGCAGCAGTAGGGAATCTTCGGCAATGGACGCAAGTCTGACCGAGCAACGCCGCGTGAGTGAAGAAGGTTTTCGGATCGTAAAGCTCTGTTGTTAGAGAAGAATGGTAATGGGAGTGGAAAATCCATTACGTGACGGTAACTAACCAGAAAGGGACGGCTAACTACGTGCCAGCAGCCGCGGTAATACGTAGGTCCCGAGCGTTGTCCGGATTTATTGGGCGTAAAGCGAGCGCAGGCGGTTTTTTAAGTCTGAAGTTAAAGGCAGTGGCTTAACCATTGTATGCTTTGGAAACTGGAGAACTTGAGTGCAGAAGGGGAGAGTGGAATTCCATGTGTAGCGGTGAAATGCGTAGATATATGGAGGAACACCGGTGGCGAAAGCGGCTCTCTGGTCTGTAACTGACGCTGAGGCTCGAAAGCGTGGGGAGCAAACAGGATTAGATACCCTGGTAGTCCACGCCGTAAACGATGAGTGCTAGGTGTTAGGCCCTTTCCGGGGCTTAGTGCCGGAGCTAACGCATTAAGCACTCCGCCTGGGGAGTACGACCGCAAGGTTGAAACTCAAAGGAATTGACGGGGGCCCGCACAAGCGGTGGAGCATGTGGTTTAATTCGAAGCAACGCGAAGAACCTTACCAGGTCTTGACATCCTTCTGACCGGCCTAGAGATAGGCTTTCCCTTTTGGGCAGAAGTGACAGGTGGTGCATGGTTGTCGTCAGCTCGTGTCGTGAGATGTTGGGTTAAGTCCCGCAACGAGCGCAACCCTTATTGTTAGTTGCCATCATTAAGTTGGGCACTCTAGCGAGACTGCCGGTAATAAACCGGAGGAAGGTGGGGATGACGTCAAATCATCATGCCCCTTATGACCTGGGCTACACACGTGCTACAATGGTTGGTACAACGAGTCGCAAGCCGGTGACGGCAAGCTAATCTCTGAAAGCCAATCTCAGTTCGGATTGTAGGCTGCAACTCGCCTACATGAAGTCGGAATCGCTAGTAATCGCGGATCAGCACGCCGCGGTGAATACGTTCCCGGGCCTTGTACACACCGCCCGTCACACCACGAGAGTTTGTAACACCCGAAGTCGGTGAGGTAACCGTTTAGGAGCCAGCCGCCTAAGGTGGGATAGATGATTGGGGTGAAGTCGTAACAAGGTAGCCGTATCGGAAGGTGCGGCTGGATCACCTCCTTTCTAAGGATAAGGAACTTTTTGGGATTTGTCTTATTTAGTTTTGAGAGGTCTTATAATAGAATAGACACACCACTAATAATGAAACCAGCCGTTTATTAGTCGGGGGCCTTAGCTCAGCTGGGAGAGCGCCTGCTTTGCACGCAGGAGGTCAGCGGTTCGATCCCGCTAGGCTCCATTATCTAGGATACAAAGAGATGTTCGGCTTGCCGAAATTTCTGTAGAAAAATAGGAAACAGACGCTGTGTGCTTGCACACAAGGAAGTTTATCTTTTTTCCTAAGAAATTAATCTCGTGTTCCACTAGATAAATGATATTTGAATACGAACCTAAACTTACTAGAAATAAGTCAAAACCATCTGGTGTCTGAAGACACCTCACTGGTTTGTTCCTTATTTTACGCAAGTTTTACGACAAGTCGTAACGGTTCTTAAAATCATAATAGTCCATTGAAAATTGAATATCTATATCAAATTCCACAATTATGAAAATGATTGTAGAAAAGTAACAAGAAAGAAACCGAAAAAAAGATAAACGCGAACCTATTAAAAAAATAAAGAAGGTCGAAAGACTGGAACTAAGGTTAAGTTAATAAGGGCGCACGGTGGATGCCTTGGCACTAGAAGCCGAAGAAGGACGTGACAAACGACGAAATGCTTTGGGGAGCTGTAAGTAAGCGCTGATCCAGAGATGTCCGAATGGGGGAACCCACTAACTAAAGGTTAGTATCCATAACTGTTAAGGTTATGAGAAGGAAGACGCAGTGAACTGAAACATCTAAGTAGCTGCAGGAAGAGAAAGCAAAAGCGATTGCCAAAGTAGCGGCGAGCGAAAGGGCAAGAGGGCAAACCAAGGAGTTTACTCCTTGGGGTTGTAGGACTGCGACGTGGGATCAGATACTATAGACGAATGACCTGGGAAGGTCAGCCAAAGGGAGTAACAGCCTCGTAGTTGAAATAGTAGATGACTCTAGCAGGATCCTGAGTACGGCGAGACACGCGAAATCTCGTTGGAATCTGGGAGGACCATCTCCCAACCCTAAATACTCTCTAGTGACCGATAGTGAACCAGTACCGTGAGGGAAAGGTGAAAAGCACCCCGGGAGGGGAGTGAAAGAGAACCTGAAACCGTGTGCCTACAAGAAGTTCGAGCCCGTTAATGGGTGAGAGCGTGCCTTTTGTAGAATGAACCGGCGAGTTACGTTTACGTGCGAGGTTAAGTTGAAGAGACGGAGCCGTAGGGAAACCGAGTCTTAATAGGGCGAAATAGTACGTAGATGTAGACCCGAAACCATGTGACCTACCCATGAGCAGGTTGAAGGTGCGGTAAAACGCACTGGAGGACCGAACCAGGGCACGTTGAAAAGTGCTTGGATGACTTGTGGGTAGCGGAGAAATTCCAAACGAACTTGGAGATAGCTGGTTCTCTCCGAAATAGCTTTAGGGCTAGCGTCGAAGTAAGTCTCTTGGAGGTAGAGCACTGTTTGGGTGAGGGGTCCATCCCGGATTACCAATCTCAGATAAACTCCGAATGCCAAGACGATATATTCGGCAGTCAGACTGCGAGTGCTAAGATCCGTAGTCGAAAGGGAAACAGCCCAGACCACCAGCTAAGGTCCCCAAATAATTGTTAAGTGGAAAAGGATGTGGGGTTGCACAGACAACTAGGATGTTAGCTTAGAAGCAGCTATTCATTCAAAGAGTGCGTAATAGCTCACTAGTCGAGTGACCCTGCGCCGAAAATGTACCGGGGCTAAAACAATTTACCGAAGCTGTGGATTACCTTTAGAGGTAATGGTAGGAGAGCGTTCTATGTGTGAAGAAGGTATACCGTGAGGAGTGCTGGAACGCATAGAAGTGAGAATGCCGGTATGAGTAGCGAAAGACAGGTGAGAATCCTGTCCACCGTAAGACTAAGGATTCCAGGGGAAGGCTCGTCCGCCCTGGGTTAGTCGGGACCTAAGGAGAGACCGAAAGGTGTATCCGATGGGCAACAGGTTGATATTCCTGTACTAGTATGTATAGTGAAGGAGGGACGCAGCAGGCTAACTAAAGCGTGCGAGTGGAAGAGCACGTCTAAGCAGTGAGGTGTGAGATGAGTTAAATGCTTATCTCTGTAACATTGAGCTGTGATGGGGAGCGAAATGTAAGTAGCGAAGTTAGTGATGTCACACTGCCAAGAAAAGCTTCTAGCGTTTAACTACATACTACCCGTACCGCAAACCGACACAGGTAGTCGAGGCGAGTAGCCTCAGGTGATCGAGAGAACTCTCGTTAAGGAACTCGGCAAAATGACCCCGTAACTTAGGGAGAAGGGGTGCTGATAGTGATATCAGCCGCAGTGAATAGGCCCAAGCAACTGTTTATCAAAAACACAGCTCTCTGCTAAATCGTAAGATGATGTATAGGGGGTGACGCCTGCCCGGTGCTGGAAGGTTAAGAGGAGGGTTTAGCGCAAGCGACGATCTGAATTGAAGCCCCAGTAAACGGCGGCCGTAACTATAACGGTCCTAAGGTAGCGAAATTCCTTGTCGGGTAAGTTCCGACCCGCACGAAAGGCGTAATGATTTGGGCACTGTCTCAACGAGAGACTCGGTGAAATTTTAGTACCTGTGAAGATGCAGGTTACCCGCGACAGGACGGAAAGACCCCATGGAGCTTTACTGCAGTTTGATATTGAGTATCTGTAGGACATGTACAGGATAGGTAGGAGCCATAGAGAACGGGACGCCAGTTTCGTTGGAGGCGTTGTTGGGATACTACCCTTGTGTTATGGCTACTCTAACCCGGATAGGTTAGCCCTATCGGAGACAGTGTCTGACGGGCAGTTTGACTGGGGCGGTCGCCTCCTAAAGAGTAACGGAGGCGCCCAAAGGTTCCCTCAGACTGGTTGGAAATCAGTCGCAGAGTGTAAAGGTATAAGGGAGCTTGACTGCGAGAGCAACACCTCGAGCAGGGACGAAAGTCGGGCTTAGTGATCCGGTGGTACCGCATGGAAGGGCCATCGCTCAACGGATAAAAGCTACCCTGGGGATAACAGGCTTATCTCCCCCAAGAGTTCACATCGACGGGGAGGTTTGGCACCTCGATGTCGGCTCGTCGCATCCTGGGGCTGTAGTCGGTCCCAAGGGTTGGGCTGTTCGCCCATTAAAGCGGCACGCGAGCTGGGTTCAGAACGTCGTGAGACAGTTCGGTCCCTATCCGTCGCGGGCGAAGGAAATTTGAGAGGATCTGCTCCTAGTACGAGAGGACCAGAGTGGACTTACCGCTGGTGTACCAGTTGTCTTGCCAAAGGCATCGCTGGGTAGCTATGTAGGGAAGGGATAAGCGCTGAAAGCATCTAAGTGCGAAGCCCGCCTCAAGATGAGATTTCCCATGATTTTATATCAGTAAGAGCCCTGAGAGAAGATCAGGTAGATAGGTTAGGAGTGGAAGTGTAGTGATACATGAAGCGGACTAAAACTAATAGCTCGAGGACTTATCCGAGGATAATAGAAAAGTTTATTGACATAGAGGTAGAGTTCTTGTTAAGATAGAGGTATTCAATTTTGAGTGGACGATTAGAAGACAGTTCACCCAAGCAGTTAAGTGACGATAGCCTAGGAGATACACCTGTTTCCATGCCGAACACAGCAGTTAAGCCCTAGAACGCCTGAAGTAGTTGGGGGTTGCCCCCTGTTAGATACGGTAGTTGCTTAGCCAAAGGAAGTTTAGCTCAATGGAGTTAAAGTTCCAACCATGGGAGTTTAGCTCAGCTGGGAGAGCATCTGCCTTACAAGCAGAGGGTCAGCGGTTCGAACCCGTTAACTCCCATAGTATTGAAAAGATACAGGTCCCGTAGTGTAGCGGTTATCACGTCGCCCTGTCACGGCGAAGATCGCGGGTTCGATTCCCGTCGGGACCGTTTTATAAGTCCGTTGGACTTATAAAAGTTGCGGATTGAATAAGCGGAGCTTATGTCATTCGTTACTCAATTGAAGAAAATCAATTAAAAACATTAAATGATGAAAAGACTCGTTAGCTCAGTTGGTAGAGCAATTGACTTTTAATCAATGGGTCACTGGTTCGAGCCCAGTACGGGTCATGTCAGCGGGTTTGGCGGAATTGGCAGACGCACCAGATTTAGGATCTGGCGCTTAACGGCGTGGGGGTTCAAGTCCCTTAACCCGCATAATAGAGAGCCGGCTTAGCTCAGTTGGTAGAGCATCTGATTTGTAATCAGAGGGTCGCGTGTTCAAGTCATGTAGCCGGCATTAATAGAATGCGAACGTAGTTCAGTGGTAGAACATCACCTTGCCAAGGTGGGGGTCGCGGGTTCGAATCCCGTCGTTCGCTTGTGAGGAGCCGGGGTGGCGGAACTGGCAGACGCACAGGACTTAAAATCCTGCGATGGTTCACATCGTACCGGTTCGATTCCGGTCCTCGGCATAACATTTATAGAGCACCCTTAGCTCAACTGGATAGAGTACCTGACTACGAATCAGGCGGTTAGAGGTTCGACTCCTCTAGGGTGCATTTTTTTCGGGAAGTAGCTCAGCTTGGTAGAGTACTTGGTTTGGGACCAAGGTGTCGCAGGTTCGAATCCTGTCTTCCCGATGTTTATTTTATTAAAATAAACATGAGACCTTTGAGAACTGAATAAGACGAACCAAAAAGTGAAGAGGGGTTTATAAGCAGTATAGACTCCGTCAAAGCAAAAATAAATCTGTCAGCGGACAGAAAAGAACGAGTAAGTTCAAACTAAATGAGAGTTTGATCCTGGCTCAGGACGAACGCTGGCGGCGTGCCTAATACATGCAAGTAGAACGCTTTGGACTGGTGCTTGCACTAGTTCAAGGAGTTGCGAACGGGTGAGTAACGCGTAGGTAACCTACCTGATAGCGGGGGATAACTATTGGAAACGATAGCTAATACCGCATAATAGAGTAAGACACATGTTTCACTCTTAAAAGGGGCAACAGCTCCACTATGAGATGGACCTGCGTTGTATTAGCTAGTTGGTGAGGTAAAGGCTCACCAAGGCGACGATACATAGCCGACCTGAGAGGGTGAACGGCCACACTGGGACTGAGACACGGCCCAGACTCCTACGGGAGGCAGCAGTAGGGAATCTTCGGCAATGGACGCAAGTCTGACCGAGCAACGCCGCGTGAGTGAAGAAGGTTTTCGGATCGTAAAGCTCTGTTGTTAGAGAAGAATGGTAATGGGAGTGGAAAATCCATTACGTGACGGTAACTAACCAGAAAGGGACGGCTAACTACGTGCCAGCAGCCGCGGTAATACGTAGGTCCCGAGCGTTGTCCGGATTTATTGGGCGTAAAGCGAGCGCAGGCGGTTTTTTAAGTCTGAAGTTAAAGGCAGTGGCTTAACCATTGTATGCTTTGGAAACTGGAGAACTTGAGTGCAGAAGGGGAGAGTGGAATTCCATGTGTAGCGGTGAAATGCGTAGATATATGGAGGAACACCGGTGGCGAAAGCGGCTCTCTGGTCTGTAACTGACGCTGAGGCTCGAAAGCGTGGGGAGCAAACAGGATTAGATACCCTGGTAGTCCACGCCGTAAACGATGAGTGCGATGAGTGCTAGGTGTTAGGCCCTTTCCGGGGCTTAGTGCCGGAGCTAACGCATTAAGCACTCCGCCTGGGGAGTACGACCGCAAGGTTGAAACTCAAAGGAATTGACGGGGGCCCGCACAAGCGGTGGAGCATGTGGTTTAATTCGAAGCAACGCGAAGAACCTTACCAGGTCTTGACATCCTTCTGACCGGCCTAGAGATAGGCTTTCCCTTTTGGGCAGAAGTGACAGGTGGTGCATGGTTGTCGTCAGCTCGTGTCGTGAGATGTTGGGTTAAGTCCCGCAACGAGCGCAACCCTTATTGTTAGTTGCCATCATTAAGTTGGGCACTCTAGCGAGACTGCCGGTAATAAACCGGAGGAAGGTGGGGATGACGTCAAATCATCATGCCCCTTATGACCTGGGCTACACACGTGCTACAATGGTTGGTACAACGAGTCGCAAGCCGGTGACGGCAAGCTAATCTCTGAAAGCCAATCTCAGTTCGGATTGTAGGCTGCAACTCGCCTACATGAAGTCGGAATCGCTAGTAATCGCGGATCAGCACGCCGCGGTGAATACGTTCCCGGGCCTTGTACACACCGCCCGTCACACCACGAGAGTTTGTAACACCCGAAGTCGGTGAGGTAACCGTTTAGGAGCCAGCCGCCTAAGGTGGGATAGATGATTGGGGTGAAGTCGTAACAAGGTAGCCGTATCGGAAGGTGCGGCTGGATCACCTCCTTTCTAAGGATAAGGAACTTTTTGGGATTTGTCTTATTTAGTTTTGAGAGGTCTTATAATAGAATAGACACACCACTAATAATGAAACCAGCCGTTTATTAGTCGGGGGCCTTAGCTCAGCTGGGAGAGCGCCTGCTTTGCACGCAGGAGGTCAGCGGTTCGATCCCGCTAGGCTCCATTATCTAGGATACAAAGAGATGTTCGGCTTGCCGAAATTTCTGTAGAAAAATAGGAAACAGACGCTGTGTGCTTGCACACAAGGAAGTTTATCTTTTTTCCTAAGAAATTAATCTCGTGTTCCACTAGATAAATGATATTTGAATACGAACCTAAACTTACTAGAAATAAGTCAAAACCATCTGGTGTCTGAAGACACCTCACTGGTTTGTTCCTTATTTTACGCAAGTTTTACGACAAGTCGTAACGGTTCTTAAAATCATAATAGTCCATTGAAAATTGAATATCTATATCAAATTCCACAATTATGAAAATGATTGTAGAAAAGTAACAAGAAAGAAACCGAAAAAAAGATAAACGCGAACCTATTAAAAAAATAAAGAAGGTCGAAAGACTGGAACTAAGGTTAAGTTAATAAGGGCGCACGGTGGATGCCTTGGCACTAGAAGCCGAAGAAGGACGTGACAAACGACGAAATGCTTTGGGGAGCTGTAAGTAAGCGCTGATCCAGAGATGTCCGAATGGGGGAACCCACTAACTAAAGGTTAGTATCCATAACTGTTAAGGTTATGAGAAGGAAGACGCAGTGAACTGAAACATCTAAGTAGCTGCAGGAAGAGAAAGCAAAAGCGATTGCCAAAGTAGCGGCGAGCGAAAGGGCAAGAGGGCAAACCAAGGAGTTTACTCCTTGGGGTTGTAGGACTGCGACGTGGGATCAGATACTATAGACGAATGACCTGGGAAGGTCAGCCAAAGGGAGTAACAGCCTCGTAGTTGAAATAGTAGATGACTCTAGCAGGATCCTGAGTACGGCGAGACACGCGAAATCTCGTTGGAATCTGGGAGGACCATCTCCCAACCCTAAATACTCTCTAGTGACCGATAGTGAACCAGTACCGTGAGGGAAAGGTGAAAAGCACCCCGGGAGGGGAGTGAAAGAGAACCTGAAACCGTGTGCCTACAAGAAGTTCGAGCCCGTTAATGGGTGAGAGCGTGCCTTTTGTAGAATGAACCGGCGAGTTACGTTTACGTGCGAGGTTAAGTTGAAGAGACGGAGCCGTAGGGAAACCGAGTCTTAATAGGGCGAAATAGTACGTAGATGTAGACCCGAAACCATGTGACCTACCCATGAGCAGGTTGAAGGTGCGGTAAAACGCACTGGAGGACCGAACCAGGGCACGTTGAAAAGTGCTTGGATGACTTGTGGGTAGCGGAGAAATTCCAAACGAACTTGGAGATAGCTGGTTCTCTCCGAAATAGCTTTAGGGCTAGCGTCGAAGTAAGTCTCTTGGAGGTAGAGCACTGTTTGGGTGAGGGGTCCATCCCGGATTACCAATCTCAGATAAACTCCGAATGCCAAGACGATATATTCGGCAGTCAGACTGCGAGTGCTAAGATCCGTAGTCGAAAGGGAAACAGCCCAGACCACCAGCTAAGGTCCCCAAATAATTGTTAAGTGGAAAAGGATGTGGGGTTGCACAGACAACTAGGATGTTAGCTTAGAAGCAGCTATTCATTCAAAGAGTGCGTAATAGCTCACTAGTCGAGTGACCCTGCGCCGAAAATGTACCGGGGCTAAAACAATTTACCGAAGCTGTGGATTACCTTTAGAGGTAATGGTAGGAGAGCGTTCTATGTGTGAAGAAGGTATACCGTGAGGAGTGCTGGAACGCATAGAAGTGAGAATGCCGGTATGAGTAGCGAAAGACAGGTGAGAATCCTGTCCACCGTAAGACTAAGGATTCCAGGGGAAGGCTCGTCCGCCCTGGGTTAGTCGGGACCTAAGGAGAGACCGAAAGGTGTATCCGATGGGCAACAGGTTGATATTCCTGTACTAGTATGTATAGTGAAGGAGGGACGCAGCAGGCTAACTAAAGCGTGCGAGTGGAAGAGCACGTCTAAGCAGTGAGGTGTGAGATGAGTTAAATGCTTATCTCTGTAACATTGAGCTGTGATGGGGAGCGAAATGTAAGTAGCGAAGTTAGTGATGTCACACTGCCAAGAAAAGCTTCTAGCGTTTAACTACATACTACCCGTACCGCAAACCGACACAGGTAGTCGAGGCGAGTAGCCTCAGGTGATCGAGAGAACTCTCGTTAAGGAACTCGGCAAAATGACCCCGTAACTTAGGGAGAAGGGGTGCTGATAGTGATATCAGCCGCAGTGAATAGGCCCAAGCAACTGTTTATCAAAAACACAGCTCTCTGCTAAATCGTAAGATGATGTATAGGGGGTGACGCCTGCCCGGTGCTGGAAGGTTAAGAGGAGGGTTTAGCGCAAGCGACGATCTGAATTGAAGCCCCAGTAAACGGCGGCCGTAACTATAACGGTCCTAAGGTAGCGAAATTCCTTGTCGGGTAAGTTCCGACCCGCACGAAAGGCGTAATGATTTGGGCACTGTCTCAACGAGAGACTCGGTGAAATTTTAGTACCTGTGAAGATGCAGGTTACCCGCGACAGGACGGAAAGACCCCATGGAGCTTTACTGCAGTTTGATATTGAGTATCTGTAGGACATGTACAGGATAGGTAGGAGCCATAGAGAACGGGACGCCAGTTTCGTTGGAGGCGTTGTTGGGATACTACCCTTGTGTTATGGCTACTCTAACCCGGATAGGTTAGCCCTATCGGAGACAGTGTCTGACGGGCAGTTTGACTGGGGCGGTCGCCTCCTAAAGAGTAACGGAGGCGCCCAAAGGTTCCCTCAGACTGGTTGGAAATCAGTCGCAGAGTGTAAAGGTATAAGGGAGCTTGACTGCGAGAGCAACACCTCGAGCAGGGACGAAAGTCGGGCTTAGTGATCCGGTGGTACCGCATGGAAGGGCCATCGCTCAACGGATAAAAGCTACCCTGGGGATAACAGGCTTATCTCCCCCAAGAGTTCACATCGACGGGGAGGTTTGGCACCTCGATGTCGGCTCGTCGCATCCTGGGGCTGTAGTCGGTCCCAAGGGTTGGGCTGTTCGCCCATTAAAGCGGCACGCGAGCTGGGTTCAGAACGTCGTGAGACAGTTCGGTCCCTATCCGTCGCGGGCGAAGGAAATTTGAGAGGATCTGCTCCTAGTACGAGAGGACCAGAGTGGACTTACCGCTGGTGTACCAGTTGTCTTGCCAAAGGCATCGCTGGGTAGCTATGTAGGGAAGGGATAAGCGCTGAAAGCATCTAAGTGCGAAGCCCGCCTCAAGATGAGATTTCCCATGATTTTATATCAGTAAGAGCCCTGAGAGAAGATCAGGTAGATAGGTTAGGAGTGGAAGTGTAGTGATACATGAAGCGGACTAAAACTAATAGCTCGAGGACTTATCCGAGGATAATAGAAAAGTTTATTGACATAGAGGTAGAGTTCTTGTTAAGATAGAGGTATTCAATTTTGAGTGGACGATTAGAAGACAGTTCACCCAAGCAGTTAAGTGACGATAGCCTAGGAGATACACCTGTTTCCATGCCGAACACAGCAGTTAAGCCCTAGAACGCCTGAAGTAGTTGGGGGTTGCCCCCTGTTAGATACGGTAGTTGCTTAGCCAAAGGAAGTTTAGCTCAATGGAGTTAAAGTTCCAACCATGGGAGTTTAGCTCAGCTGGGAGAGCATCTGCCTTACAAGCAGAGGGTCAGCGGTTCGAACCCGTTAACTCCCATAGTATTGAAAAGATACAGGTCCCGTAGTGTAGCGGTTATCACGTCGCCCTGTCACGGCGAAGATCGCGGGTTCGATTCCCGTCGGGACCGTTTTATAAGTCCGTTGGACTTATAAAAGTTGCGGATTGAATAAGCGGAGCTTATGTCATTCGTTACTCAATTGAAGAAAATCAATTAAAAACATTAAATGATGAAAAGACTCGTTAGCTCAGTTGGTAGAGCAATTGACTTTTAATCAATGGGTCACTGGTTCGAGCCCAGTACGGGTCATGTCAGCGGGTTTGGCGGAATTGGCAGACGCACCAGATTTAGGATCTGGCGCTTAACGGCGTGGGGGTTCAAGTCCCTTAACCCGCATAATAGAGAGCCGGCTTAGCTCAGTTGGTAGAGCATCTGATTTGTAATCAGAGGGTCGCGTGTTCAAGTCATGTAGCCGGCATTAATAGAATGCGAACGTAGTTCAGTGGTAGAACATCACCTTGCCAAGGTGGGGGTCGCGGGTTCGAATCCCGTCGTTCGCTTGTGAGGAGCCGGGGTGGCGGAACTGGCAGACGCACAGGACTTAAAATCCTGCGATGGTTCACATCGTACCGGTTCGATTCCGGTCCTCGGCATAACATTTATAGAGCACCCTTAGCTCAACTGGATAGAGTACCTGACTACGAATCAGGCGGTTAGAGGTTCGACTCCTCTAGGGTGCATTTTTTTCGGGAAGTAGCTCAGCTTGGTAGAGTACTTGGTTTGGGACCAAGGTGTCGCAGGTTCGAATCCTGTCTTCCCGATTTATGGCGGTGTAGCTCAGCTGGCTAGAGCGTCCGGTTCATACCCGGGAGGTCGGGGGTTCGATCCCCTCCGCCGCTATAATTTAGTTATATGGATTGACTTTGGACCTTTAGCTCAACTGGTTAGAGCACTCGGCTCATAACCGAGCGGTCGTAGGTTCGAGTCCTACAAGGTCCATTAAACGGAGGATTACCCAAGTCCGGCTGAAGGGAACGGTCTTGAAAACCGTCAGGCGTGTAAAAGCGTGCGTGGGTTCGAATCCCACATCCTCCTTTTAAAAGATATCGCGGGATGGAGCAGCTAGGTAGCTCGTCGGGCTCATAACCCGAAGGTCGTAGGTTCAAATCCTGCTCCCGCAATATAGAGTATTAGAGATAATACTTATAGTTGGCTCGGTAGCTCAGTTGGTAGAGCAATGGATTGAAGCTCCATGTGTCGGCGGTTCGATTCCGTCTCGCGCCATTTTAGCGGGTGTAGTTTAGTGGTAAAACTACAGCCTTCCAAGCTGTTGTCGCGAGTTCGATTCTCGTCACCCGCTTTATAGTTTATTCCAAGACTATAGTTATTTTATTGTCTTGGGCGCGTAGCTCAGGTGGTTAGAGCGCACGCCTGATAAGCGTGAGGTCGGTGGTTCGAGTCCACTCGTGCCCATTATTATGGAGAATTACTCAAGAGGCTGAAGAGGACGGTTTGCTAAATCGTTAGGTCGGGAAACTGGCGCAAGGGTTCGAATCCCTTATTCTCCGTTTTGCAAATGTGAATATCGTTTCGATATTCCTTTTTTTATTTTTGAGGGTTTGATATGAATAAGTTTAAAATTTCACGCTTCTTTTTTATTTTAACCATATTATTTATCTGTTTATCATTTTTATTTTTATTGGTAAAAGAATCGTTCTCGCCTTATTTGTCATCTTTAACGCAAAGCTCTTTGTCACGAGTAGATCAGGTTATTTCACGCCCTATTATTACTTTGCAAGAAATTTCTGGTGAGGCAAAAAGTTTTATCAATACCTATAATGAGAATAAAGAATTAAAAGCAAGCTTAGCGACCTCAAAAAGAGATACAGTTAGTGTTAGACAATTAACCTCAGAAAACAGAGAATTAAAAGCTTTGTTGGGTATTGACTATAAGCAGTCTTTTCAGAAATCTGCCGAAGTCATTGTTAGAACTCCAAAAACATGGGGTAATACCATGCGAATAGCTTTAGGAAAGCGTCAAGGTGTGCAAAAAGGGATGCTTGTCTCAACTTCTAAGGGGTTAATTGGGGTAATTAATCAAGTTACACCTCATTTTTCGGATGTTGCCCTCTTAACAAGTGGTCAAACGTTTCATCTTCCAATAAAAATTAACGATGGAAAAAGAACAATATTTGGTAGCTTAAATAGCTATGATTCAGCTGCTAATCTCATCTCCTCTAGTGAATATAATTCTAATACTCCTATTTCTATTGGTACAACGGTATACTCAAGCGGTTTGGATGGTAAATCGCCTTCGGATATTCCTATTGGCAAAGTTGTGAGAACTGTCAATGATGATGATAAATTGAAAAGGAAAATTATGATTCAACTATTTGATGAGGCTTCTGACGTTAATTATGTGTCGGTAGTGGGGAAATAAGATGAAAGTACATTTCAAGAAAATATTTCAATTTTTCCTCATTATTTTATTGATGCTCATCGAAGGGCATTTAGCTGCCTTGGTTCATTTTTTTGTGAATGGTCATATTACAATTTTCCCTATGCTTTTTTTGGCAGCCTTTTATTACTTTTGTAAGCAGTTTAAAATGACGACTTCTTGTTTACTTGCTGTGTTCTTGGGAATGCTTTATGATTATCATTATTTTGCCTATTTAGGAATAATGGTCATTATACTACCAGTTATTACTTTATTTGCCCTTGCTATTTCTCGTTTTTTGGAGTATAGATGGCGATATTTTGAAGAGATACTAATTCTGCTTATCTATCTTTTCTTGGTTCAAGTAACTGCTTATTTTCTTCTGCGTTGTTACCACCGGATTTTTGTGGATTGGGCCTATTTTATTACCTTCCATTTATTGCCGTCGTTACTGGTTACCATTTTTGCAGCTGTCATTGGGAAAAAGCTACTTAATCAGCTATTTGTGTGATTATTACATATAAATGTAATAATAGCGTAATATTAAATCGTGAAAAATCTGATAAAATATAAGATGTCTTATCGAAAAGGAGTAGTTTTTTTAAAATGAAAAAGAGAATATTATTAGCCGTTCTTGTAAGTGGTGCTACCCTTGGAGCAGCTACAGTTGTTAGTGCAGATAACATTGATGTGAAGATTTCTGATGCTGACAAAAAAATCTCAAACCTTACTAGTCAACAGCAAGCAGCAAGTAAACAAGTTAATGCATTACAATCGCAAGTTAGTGCATTACAATCTGAACAAGATAGCTTAGCAGCACAAAACGCAGAGCTTAAAGAGCGTTCAAAACAATATGAACAAGAAATCCAATCTCTGACTAATCAGATTGTTGCTCGTAACGAAAAATTAGCAGAGCAAGCTCGTAGTGCACAGCGTGGTAGTCAGACTTCAACTTATATCAATACGCTTTTGAATTCTAAGTCCATTTCTGATGCTGTAACGCGTTTTTTTGCAATTAGCAGAGCAGTTTCTGCAAATGCTAAGTTGTTAGAACATCAAAAGGCTGATAAAGCAGCTCTTCTAGAAAAACAAGAAGCTAACCAAGCAGCTATTAATACTGTTAGTGAAAATCAACAAGCTTTAAAGGATAATGAAGCTGCTTTAACTACTCAAAAAGCCCAATTAGAAGCTGCTCAATTAGAATTATCAGCCCAGCTAGCTACTGCTGAAGATAAAAAAGCTGAGTTAATTTCTAAAAAAGAGGCCGCAGAAGAAGCTGCTCGTAAAGCAGCTGCCGAACAGGCAGCAGCTAAGGCTAAGGCAGAAGAACAGGCTAAAGCCCAAGCAGCATCAGTAGTTGCTGCACAAGAGCAATTAGCGAAACAGAGTTCAACTGCACCTACAGCAGCACCAAGTTCACTTGTGGCACCTGCAGCTCAAACAGCAGCAACTGCTGCTACAGCGACACCAACTGCAGTCCCACAACCACGGGCTCGTCGTTCTACACCAGCTTCATATACACCATCTATTTCAAACGCAGATAATACTTATCCAATGGGTCAATGTACTTGGGGTGCTAAGGCACTTGCTCCTTGGGCAGGAAACGCTTGGGGCAATGGTGGCCAATGGGCTACAAGTGCAAGAGCAGCTGGTTTTAAGGTTGGTTCAACACCAGTACCTGGCGCGATTGCTGTTTGGAATGATGGGGGATATGGCCACGTAGCAGTGGTAACTTCTGTTGAAAGTTCGTCTAGAATTCGTGTAATGGAATCCAACTTTAATGGAAAACAATTTATTGATGATCATCGTGGTTGGTTTGACCCAACTTCAACCTACCAAGGAGCTGCGGTCTACATCTACCCACATTAATAAGAAATTAAATGATAGGGATTAGCTTTAAGCTAGTCCTTTTTGAATTTGCTTTGGTTGGCTGTTGATTCTAGTTTGGGATCAGTGTTATTTGCAGCGGATGATTGATCACTAAGTAGGATATTGCTTTGGTTTACTTTTACCCAACATTAATTAATGAATGTTATGGCATTACAAAGGTTTAAGGCTTGATTGGAAATGCTTTGAGGTAGCTGTTGTTGGGAAGTCATTGCGCTGTTTGCCTGGTCTTGTTGTAGGGGTAGATGGCTTTAAAAGTACTTTAAGCAGTTGTAGGCAGTGAGTTTTGCAGTGAAGGACTGATGTGGCTTTTGCTTATCATTGCAGGCTGAATGCTGAAAATTCCTGTGATTCAGGCGCTTGCAGGTATTTCTCCTTGTTGAATTACGTTTGAAAAAATGCTAAAAAAGGGTTAAAATGGTAGAGGACTAAAACTTTGGAGGAAATCATGTCTTATTCTGATTTAAAATTGTTTGCCTTATCGTCAAACAAGGAATTGGCGGAAAAAGTGGCATCATCAATGGGTGTTCAGCTGGGGAAATCATCGGTTCGTCAATTTTCGGATGGTGAAATTCAAGTTAATATTGAAGAATCCATTCGTGGGCATCATGTTTTTATTTTGCAATCAACTAGTTCGCCTGTTAATGATCATTTAATGGAAATCTTAATTATGGTTGATGCATTAAAACGTGCTAGTGCTGAAAAAA
Source organism: Streptococcus halichoeri (assembly GCF_019774635.1). Taxonomy (NCBI): domain Bacteria; kingdom Bacillati; phylum Bacillota; class Bacilli; order Lactobacillales; family Streptococcaceae; genus Streptococcus; species Streptococcus halichoeri. Next base: position 318,928 of record NZ_CP081502.1, on the reverse strand, counting down.
TTAGTGTGGTTATGCCCTATTATGGTTATGCACGACAAGATCGTAAAGCTCGTTCGAGAGAACCAATTACTTCTAAATTGGTTGCCAATATGTTAGAAGTGGCTGGGGTTGATCGTCTTTTGACAATTGATTTGCATGCGGCACAAATCCAAGGCTTCTTTGATATTCCTGTTGATCATTTAATGGGTGCACCTTTGATTGCTAATTACTTTGAACGTCAAGGTTTGGTTGGGGATGATGTGGTTGTTGTCAGTCCTGACCATGGCGGAGTCACACGCGCACGGAAATTAGCACAATTCCTCCAAACCCCCATTGCGATTATTGATAAACGCCGTAGTGTTAATAAGATGAATACGAGCGAAGTTATGCATATTATTGGTAAGGTCGCTGGTAAGAAATGTATTTTAATTGATGACATGATTGATACTGCTGGGACCATCTGTCATGCAGCAGATGCTTTAGCGCAAGCTGGTGCAACAGCTGTGTATGCTTCTTGTACGCATCCCGTTCTATCTGGTCCTGCTCTTGAAAATATTCAAAAATCGGCTATTGAAAAACTGATTGTTTTGGATACGATTTATTTGCCAGAGGAACGGTTAATTGATAAGATTGAGCAAATTTCCATTGCTGATTTGATTGCGGAAGCTATTATTAGAATTCATGAAAAACGTCCGTTGTCACCATTATTTGAGATCGGCCATTAAAAAGTAGTCCTTGGGCTACTTTTTTAATGGCTTTAAACGGTAGGATTTTCTTAAATTTTGTATAATAAAACTAGGCTTAAGAAGGCAGAAATTGAAATAGGAAGGAGACTTATGCGAAGCGTTCAATCCTTGGGTATTGTTCTTTTTAATCGTGATTATCGTGAAGATGATAAACTGGTTAAAATGTTTACAGAGACAGAGGGAAAGCGCATGTTTTTTGTTAAGCATGCTGGTAAATCTAAAGCAGCAGCTCTGGTTCAACCCTTGACGAGGGCAGATTTTATACTGAAAATCAACGATAAGGGTCTTTCTTATATTGATGATACGGGAGAAGTTGAGACCTATCCCAAAATCAATAGTGATATTTTTAAGTTGTCCTATGCTTCCTATTTATTAGCTTTAGTTGATGCTGCGCTACCTGATGGGGAGCCGGATCCTGCTTTATTTGTATTTTTAAGAAAAACATTAGATTTGATGGAAAGTGGTCTTGCTTATGATATTTTAACCAACATTTTTGAAATTCAATTGCTTGATCGTTTTGGCATTCATTTAAATTTTCATGAATGTAGTGTTTGTCACCGGGTGGGATTGGCATTTGATTTTTCACATCAATTTTCAGGAGTGCTGTGCCCAGAACATTATCATCTGGACAAGCGGCGTCATCATCTCAATCCCAATGTGCTGTATTTGCTTGATCAGTTCCATTTGATGAGTATTGATCACTTAACGGCCATTAATTTAAACCCCTCTATAAAGAAGCAATTACGTGCTTTTATTGATGAGCTTTATGAGGACTATGTAGGTCTTCGTTTGAAGAGTAAAACCTTTATTGATCAATTAGATAGTTGGGCAGATATTATGCGCCCTTCGGCTGAGATTAAGGATCCTGCGAGTGATCTTGAGAGGAAGTCTTGATGACATGAGGCTGTTGCTGAAGGCTGCTTAGCTTTATGCTATAATGGAGTTATTCTGTTTAATTTTAGGTAATAAGAATAAGGAGTGATGAGGTATGAAACGAATTGCAGTTGATGCTATGGGTGGCGATAATGCTCCTAAGGCAATTATTGAAGGCGTTAATAGAGCTATTGAAGCTTTTGAGGATATTGAGATTCAGCTCTTTGGTGATGAGGAAAAAATTAAACCTTATTTAACTGCCACAGAACGCGTTACGATTTTCCATACGGATGAAAAAATTGATTCCAATGATGAACCGGCAAAAGCCATTCGACGAAAAAAGCAGGCTTCAATGGTCTTAGCCGCTAAGGCGGTTAGAGATGGTCAAGCAGATGCAGTATTATCAGCTGGAAATACCGGTGCATTGCTGGCAGCAGGCTTATTTGTGGTAGGACGTATCAAGGGTATTGACCGACCCGGTCTTTTATCGACCTTGCCAACGACTGATGGCACAGGTTTTGATATGTTGGATTTGGGGGCTAATGCTGAAAATACGGCTAGTCAGCTTCAGCAGTTTGCTGTTTTGGGTTCTTTTTATGCTCATCATGTCCGTGGGATTGACAAACCACGAGTAGGCTTATTAAATAACGGGACTGAGGAGATGAAAGGTGATCCTTTACGCAAGGAAGCCTACCAACTGCTTGCTAGTGATGCCAGATTTCATTTTATTGGTAATATTGAAGCAAGAGATTTAATGACTGGTGTGGCTGATGTTGTGGTCGCTGATGGTTTCACGGGAAACGCTGTTTTAAAATCGATTGAAGGGACAGCGCAAGCCATTCTTAGCCAATTAAAAACATCTATTAAAAGTGGTGGCTTCAAAGCTAAAGTGGGAGCCTTGCTCCTTAAAAGTAGTTTGTATGATATGAAGAAATCTTTGGATTATTCAAGTGCCGGCGGAGCTGTATTATTTGGTATTAAAGCTCCCGTGGTAAAATCACACGGTTCAAGTGATGCAACTTCCATCTTCTTTACGCTTAAGCAGATTCGTCAAATGCTTGACTCACATGTTGTTGGGCAATTGGTTGAAACTTTTGCACAAGAGCAAGCTTTTGAGGAATAGCTAAGCTGTGTCCATTAGCTGAGTTGGCTGAGCCAATTCTTCGTGCCTATATAGGCTTTCTTTGGCTGCAAGCTTGGAGGAGCAAAAAGTGGCCATGAAGCTCGTGAAGTTTGGTGTATAAGGGTGACTGTTATGTGGCAACATCATTTAATTCGTCTAGTTTTTGCGTTTACAAGCTCATAGCTGTGCTGAGGTAATCGACGCAGCAAGCAGTTAAAGAATGATTTTAAAAATAGTGAGGACGAGGCTGTGCTGGTTAGGCGCTGCTTGTGTGCTCTTTTTAGTACCATAAATAGTGTAAGAAAGAGGAAACTCTTACTTGCACTATTTTTATATAATGAAAAGGTAGTATGACGAGGCTCTTTTTGGATTATAGATATCCGTCACAAAAACTGTCATCTACCGATTCATTATCAGTATTCGATTAAGCAGGTTGGACAAAAAGTCCGCGTAACGAGCTAAAATGACTGGAAATGGGTGCAGGTAGAAACTACAAATAATAATGAGGAGAACAAGGGATGATTTCTATTGGCATTGATATTACTAAAGAAAAATTCACCGCATGTGCATTAGAGCAAGGAAATAAAGTGATTTGGAAATCATATGATGTAATGAATTCCAAATCTGAAATTGAAAAATTTCTCAGACGAATGGCAGATGTAACAGATGTAAGAATTGTTATGGAAGCCACAGGTAAATACCATCTGCCCATTTTATATACCTTAAAGGCAAATGGATACTTTGTAAGCGTAGTAACCCCCCTAAAGATGAAGCAATTCTGTCGATCAATAAGTTTTAGAAAAGCTAAAAATGATCGGCTTGATGCCAAACAGATAGCCGAATACGGTTTAATCTACTGGGACACCCTAGAAAATTACAATCTAGATAATACAAACTACCAAGAACTAAAGCATTTAAACCGTTCTTATCAACACTACATGGAACTAAGGGTCTGTCAAATCAATTTTATTGACCATATCATTGACCAAACATTTCCTGGCATAAAAAAATTAATTCCGCACGGCTCACAAGACTTTTCGAAAGACAAGTTACTAGACTTTCTTGAAAAATGGTGGCATAAGGATAAGGTTCTAGAACTATCAGAAGAAGAATTTGTAAAAAAATATCACATCTGGGCAAAAGAAAAGAGATACCATCCGAATACACAAAAGGCTAAGTCCATCTATAGCCTTGCTCAGGAAGGTATCTCCACTCAACCCTCTAACAGCCCATATATAGAAGCGGACGTACAAGAGAGCATTAAGCTGGTTAAAGGAATTAACCAAAGCTTACATCATATATTATCACAAATGATCGAACTTGCCGAGCCATTAGAAGAATATCAAGAAGCAAAAAAATTTTCAGGAATATCCGATAAATTAGCCGTTCAAATAACGGCGGAATTTGGAGATTTAAGCAAGTTCAGGAATAAGAAATGCCTAATATCCTTTGTTGGAATAGATGCCCCGCCCTATGAATCAGGGAACTTCAAAGCCACCCAACGAAAAATATCAAAAAGAGGAAATTCAATCCTGAGAAAAGTCGGCTACCAGGCAATGAAATGCATGATGAGTGCGAAAAATCAAGACAATGAGATTTACTTATACATGATAAAGAAAGAAAAAGAAGGAAAGCCAAGGAAAGTATGTAAATTTGCAGGTTTGAATAAATTTCTGCGAATCTATTATGCAAAAGTCATGCAAGCTAAGTTGAGAACGGAGCAAAGAAAAGCAGCATAAACTTCAAATAAAACAAATTACCTAGCTGATTTTATTGATTTTAATCAGCTTTTTTGTCATGCACAAAAAACAAAAGTCAAAGTGAAAAAGCACCTTGACTTTTGTTAGCAGGTTTTTGTGCAAAGAAAACGAATGTTAACTTTATTAAAAGATGGAATATCCAATAAAAGTTGAACATTTATGCTTATTATGGTATGATTTAATAAAAAATAATATAAAAGGCGAACGATATGAAGGAGAATCAACTTATTTATTCAGGTAAGGCTAAAGACCTTTATAGCACTGCTGATGAACAGATGATCCGAGTAGTTTACAAAGATCAAGTGACCATGCTTAATGGGCTAAAAAAAGAAGTTGCTATCGGCAAAGGCGCTCTTAATAATAAAATCTCATCTTTGTTGTTTACTAAATTAAATCAGGCTGGTATTTCCACGCATTTTATTAAGCAACTATCTGAGACAGAACAGCTTAACCAGCGTGTGACGATTATTCCACTTGAAGTTGTTCTACGAAATGTGGCAGCAGGTTCATTTTGTAAACGCTTTGGCTTGCCAGAAGGGCAGCTCCTATCAGAGCCGATTATTGAATTTTATTATAAGCAAGATGCCTTAGACGATCCTTTGATGAATGAGGATCATATTCGGGCGCTAGCGATTGCAGATCAGGCTACCATTGAGGCAATTAAGGCAGAGACTAAGCGAGTTAACCACTTATTAAAAGCTTGGTTTGCTTCTATAGATTTGCAACTGGTTGATTTTAAACTAGAATTTGGCTTTGCTCATGACCAGCGTTTGCTCTTAGCTGATGAATTTTCCCCAGACAATTGTCGGTTATGGGATAGGGCGGGAAGGCATATGGACAAGGATGTCTTTCGGCGTGATTTGGGAAACCTCGTGGAAGTGTACCAAGCTGTTTATGATAAATTAAAAGCCTTAGACGAGGCTTAGTGCCTGATAATGATTGAGCAAAGAAATAACCTTTTAAGGGAAGGAAAGCATGGATAAACGGATTTTTGTTGAAAAAAAAGCAGTCTTTGGGACAAAAGCACACGCACTTCGTCACGAATTGATTCAACATTTGCAATTGACGACGTTAACAGACCTGCGTCTTATTCAAGTTTATGAAATCTTTAATATTGAGCAGGATCTTTTAAAGCAAGCCCAAAAGCATTTATTTGCAGAGTCGGTCACAGATACCTTACGTGATGAGCAACAGATGCATGCTTGCTTAGAGGCGTCTACTTTCTTTGCGATTGAGCCTTTACCTGGCCAATTTGACCAGGCGGCAGCTAGTGCCCAGGATGCTTTGTTCTTGCTAGGCGGAGCTCAGCAGACGTGTGTCCATACAGCGCAGCTATATCTCTTAAATCAAGACATTTCCGAGCAAGAATTGGCTGCTATTAAGACCTATCTACTCAACCCTGTGGATTCTCGTTTGAAAGATGTGACGGGGCCTCTGGTGATGCAAGATTTTTTAGCGCAAGAGACTACTATTCCACGGTTGGATTTCTTTTTAGGGTATGATGCTCATGATTTTGCGGTTTATAAGGCTGAGGCCGGTCTTGCAATGGAGGTGGCTGATCTTCTTTACATTCAAGCTTATTACAAGTCAATGGACCGTGTGCCAACAGAAACGGAAATAAAGGTTTTAGATACGTATTGGTCGGATCATTGCCGGCATACGACCTTTGAAACAGCGCTAAAAGAGATTGATTTTTCGGCTTCCAAATTTGAAAAGCAACTGCAGGCAAGCTATGACAAGTATGTAGCTATGCGCCGGGAATTAGGGCGAGAAGACAAGCCGCAAACCTTGATGGATATGGCAACAATCTTTGGTCGCTATGAACGTGCAAAGGGGCGGCTTGATGATATGGAAGTGTCTGATGAAATCAATGCTTGTTCGGTGGAAATTGAAGTGGATGTCAATGGGGTTAAAGAGCCATGGCTATTGATGTTCAAAAATGAAACGCATAATCACCCTACAGAAATTGAGCCCTTTGGTGGAGCAGCAACCTGTATTGGTGGAGCCATTCGTGACCCCTTGTCTGGTCGCTCCTATGTTTATCAGGCTATGCGCATTTCTGGCGCCGGCGATATTACCCTGCCTTATGCGGCTACCCGCAAGGGGAAATTGCCACAGGAGATGATTTCAAAAACAGCGGCGCAGGGCTATTCTTCCTATGGAAATCAAATTGGCCTAGCGACCACCTATGTGAGAGAGTTCTTCCATCCGGGCTTTGTAGCCAAGCGAATGGAGCTTGGGGCTGTGGTGGGAGCTGTTCCAAAAGACAATGTAGTGCGGGAAAAACCACAAGCAGGAGATCTTGTGATTCTTTTAGGTGGTGCGACTGGCCGTGATGGCATAGGTGGTGCGACCGGTTCTTCTAAGGTTCAGACTCAGGCTTCTGTCGAAACGGCTGGCGCTGAGGTTCAAAAAGGAAATGCAATAGAAGAACGTAAACTCCAACGACTTTTTCGTAAACGCCAGGTGACCCGTTTGATTAAAAAGGCCAATGACTTTGGGGCGGGCGGTGTTTGTGTTGCTATCGGTGAGCTTGCTGCTGGCCTTGAAATTGATCTAAACAAGGTGCCTCTAAAATACCAAGGTCTGACGGGGACAGAAATTGCTATTTCAGAATCCCAAGAACGGATGGCCGTAGTGGTACGAGAACAAGATGCTCAAACATTTATAAATGAGTGCCATCAAGAAAATATTCATGCCGTTGTGGTGGCTCATGTCACTGAAAAAGCTAACCTTGTGATGACATGGAATGGTCAAACCATTGTTGATATTGAGCGTCGTTTTCTTGATACCAATGGGGTACGAGCAGAAGTGACTGCCAAGGTTGTTGACAAGGACCTTGCCTTACCAGAAGTGCGACAAACCAGTCTTTTGACTTTAGAAGCTGACACCAAGGCTGTTTTAGCCGATTTAAACCATAGTTCTCAAAAAGGTCTGCAGACTCTTTTTGACAGTTCGGTTGGTCGCTCAACTGTTAATCATCCTCTAGGTGGTCGCTATCAGCTGACTCCAACGGAAAGCTCAGTGCAAAAGCTCCCTGTCCAAAATGGACTAACAAAAACAGCTTCTGTGATGGCTCATGGTTATCATCCTTTTCTTGCAGAATGGTCGCCCTACCACGGAGCAGCCTTTGCCGTTATTGAAGCAACAGCACGCTTGGTGGCGACAGGAGCGCAGTGGACCAAGGCTCGCTTTTCTTATCAAGAATATTTTGAGCGCATGGATCAGCAAACAGAGCGGTTTGGTCAGCCAGTAGCGGCTCTCCTTGGTTCTATTGAAGCTCAGATACAGCTAGGTTTACCTGCTATTGGTGGGAAAGACTCTATGTCAGGCACCTTTGAAGAATTAAAGGTACCTCCCACTCTGGTGGCCTTTGGTATTACTACTGCCCATACGGATCAAGTCCTATCACCAGAATTTAAAGCTGCTGGTCAGAAGATCTACTATCTGCCAGGTGCGGCTTTATCCCAAGAGATTGCCTTTGACCTGATTAAAGCTAATTTTTCTAACTTTAAAGCCATCCAAGAAAAGTATCCCATCACAGCGGCAGCAGCTGTCAAATACGGCGGAGTGCTGGAGAGTTTGGTGCTCATGACTTTTGGCAATCGCATTGGCGCCCAGGTCCAGCTCGATCAGGTTGAAGACAGTTTAAGTGCACAATTGGGAGGCTTTATCTTTACCAGTCCTTTGGAAATTGCAGAGCTTGTGCCGATTGGGCAGACCACTGAGGACTTTACGGTGACGGTTAACCAGACAGTGCTTTCTGGAGCAGCGCTGCTTGAAGCCTTCGAAGGCAAACTAGAAGCTGTCTATCCCACCACATTTGACCAGGCCACTGAACTAGCCGATGTACCAGCAGTAGCCTCAAAGGCAGTTGTCCAAGCCAAAGAAGTCATTGACCAGCCCTTGGTTTATATTCCTGTATTTCCAGGAACCAACTCAGAATACGACTCTGCCAAGGCTTTTGAACAGGCCGGGGCGCGTGTTGAGGTAGTGCCATTTGTTACCTTAACTGAAGCAGCGATTCAAGCATCTGTTGCCACAATGGTAGACCATATCGAAAAAGCCAATATTATCTTTTTGGCTGGCGGCTTTTCAGCTGCCGATGAGCCAGATGGTTCAGCAAAATTCATCGTCAACGTTCTTTTAAATGCCCAAGTGCGTGCAGCCATTGAAGCTTTTCTGGAAAAAGGTGGTTTGATGATTGGGATTTGCAATGGTTTTCAAGCACTGATAAAATCTGGTTTACTTCCTTATGGAAAGTTTGACACAGCTAGTGCAACCAGCCCCACCCTTTTTGCCAATGATGCTAATCAACACGTCGCCAAGATGGTGGAAACCCGTATCGCTAATACCAACTCGCCTTGGCTACAGGGGGTCTCGGTTGGCGATATTCATACCATTCCCGTATCACATGGCGAAGGAAAATTTGTTGTATCACAAGAAGAATTTGCAGAATTACGTGATAATGGGCAAATCTTTAGCCAATACGTTGATTTTAATGGGCAACCAAGCATGGACTCTGTCTATAACCCTAATGGCTCTATTCATGCTATTGAAGGGATTACAAGTAAGAACGGTCAAATAATTGGCAAAATGGGGCACTCTGAACGTTATGAAGCTGGTCTGTTTCAAAATATTCCCGGTCAAAAAGAACAACAGTTGTTTGTGTCAGCTGTGAAACACTTTACACAAAAAGGATTAAAAGATTAAGCATAGTCACCCTTGTTCCTGCTAGAGAACTTGATAATTGACTATTCAAGAGAAAGTTAGACAAAATAGCCCAGAGGGAGCTGTTTTGCAATTATTTTCCTTTCAACTCGTTTATGAGGTAAATATGACATACGAAGTAAAATCACTCAATGAAGAGTGTGGGGTCTTTGGCATTTGGGGACACCCTCAAGCTGCTCAAGTCACCTATTTTGGTCTACATAGTTTGCAACACCGTGGTCAAGAAGGTGCAGGCATTATCACAAATGCTAAAGGACAATTACACCAGCATCGTGCTACAGGTCTCTTGTCAGACGTTTTTAAAGACCCTAAAGATTTAGAAAAACTCATCGGAACAGCTGCTATTGGCCATGTGCGCTATGCTACGGCTGGAACAGCTTCTATTAATAACATTCAACCTTTTCTTTATAACTTTACTGATGCTCAATTTGGCTTATGTCACAATGGTAATTTAACCAATGCCCTGTCGCTTAAACAGGAATTGGAAAGAGAAGGGGCGATCTTTAATGCGTCATCGGATACGGAAATCTTGATGCACTTGATTCGCCGTAGCCAAGAACCTGAGTTTTTAGATAAGTTAAAAGCTGCTTTAAACCAAGTCAAGGGCGGTTTTGCCTATCTCTTGATGACTGAGGATAAGCTGATAGCCGCCTTGGATCCAAATGGCTTTAGACCTTTGTCCATCGGTCAAATGAAAAATGGAGCCTGGGTTGTCTCTAGTGAGACCTGTGCCTTTGAAGTGATTGGTGCAAAGTGGATACGTGATGTTTTACCAGGACAAATCGTTATTATTGATGATTCTGGTCTTAAGATTGATCATTACACCGCTGATACGCAGCTTGCCATCTGTGCTATGGAATATATTTATTTTGCGCGGCCAGATTCAACAATTTATGGTGTGAATGTGCATACTGCTAGAAAAAATATGGGTCGGCGCCTAGCTCAGGAATTTAAGCATGAGGCGGATATTGTGATTGGTGTTCCCAATTCCTCCCTATCAGCGGCCATGGGTTTTGCCGAGGCATCTGGTTTGCCAAATGAAATGGGGCTGGTTAAGAATCAATACACCCAAAGAACCTTCATTCAGCCCACTCAGGAATTGCGTGAGCAAGGTGTGCGTATGAAGCTGTCAGCTGTTTCAGGAGTGGTTAAGGGCAAGCGCGTGGTGATGGTTGATGACTCGATTGTTCGAGGGACGACCTCCCGGCGGATCGTCAAGCTTTTACGCGAAGCTGGTGCTAAAGAAGTGCATGTCGCTATTGGTAGCCCAGAATTAAAATACCCTTGTTTTTATGGCATTGATATTCAAACGCGGCGGGAATTGATTTCGGCAAATCATCAGCGAGATGAAGTTTGCAAGATTATTGGTGCTGATAGTTTAACTTATTTATCTTTGCCCGGCTTGATTGATGCCATTGGTTTAGAAACAGATGCCCCAAATGGTGGCCTATGTGTGGCTTACTTTGATGGTAACTATCCAACACCTCTCTATGATTACGAAGCAGCTTACCTAAAAAGTTTAGAAGAACAGGTTAGCTTTCATATTGATCAAGTGACAAAATAGCTTTGCGATAAAAAGGAGTGCTAAATGACAGAAAAAAATGCTTATGCGCAATCAGGTGTAGATGTGGAAGCAGGCTATGAAGTGGTCGAGCGAATTAAAAAGCATGTGGAGCGGACCAAACGCCAAGGTGTACTTGGTGGTCTGGGTGGCTTTGGTGGCATGTTTGATTTGTCAGGCATGGCTCTAAAGGAGCCTGTGTTAATTTCTGGTACAGATGGCGTGGGTACAAAACTAATGCTGGCTATGAAATATGATAAACATGACACGATTGGCCAAGACTGTGTGGCCATGTGCGTCAATGATATTATTGCTGCCGGAGCAGAACCACTTTATTTCCTGGATTACATTGCAACCGGTAAAAATCAACCAGCTAAGCTAGAACAAATAGTTGCCGGTGTAGCTGCTGGATGCCTTCAAGCAGGAGCTGCACTGATTGGGGGCGAGACGGCAGAAATGCCTGGTATGTATGGGTCAGATGAGTATGATTTAGCTGGCTTTGCAGTTGGCGTCGCTGAGAAGTCTCAGATTATTGATGGTTCTAGAGTTGCAGAAGGAGATATTCTTTTAGGTCTAGCCTCAAGCGGCTTGCATTCCAACGGCTACTCGCTAGTCAGACAGGTGTTTGCTGATTACACAGGCGAGGAGGTGCTTCCTGAATTAGCAGGTAAAAAACTTAAGGAAGTACTGCTTGAGCCCACACGGATCTATGTAACAGCCCTGCAACCTCTCCTTAAAACCGGCCTGATTAAGGGTGTTGCCCATATCACTGGTGGTGGTTTTGTGGAAAATATCCCCCGAATGTTCTCCCAAGACTTGGCCGCAGAGATTGATGAGACAAAATGGCCAGTGCCACCAATCTTTAAGGTTATCGAAAAGCATGGTCACATCAAGCACACAGAAATGTTTGAAATTTTCAATATGGGTATTGGCATGATCTTAGCAGTTGCGCCAGAACACCTTGCCCTGGTTAAAGAAAGTCTAGCTGAACCGGCTTATGAAGTGGGTCGCATTATTAGTAAAAAAGATAAAAGTGTGGTGATTGCATGACAAAAAACCTAGCTGTTTTTGCTTCGGGCCAGGGGTCTAACTTTCAGGAAATAGCAGAGCAGTTCCCTGTTAGCTTTTTGTTCACCGATAAACGCCAAGCTTACGCTTTAAAACGAGCAGCAAAACTGGGGGTCCAATATTATAGCTTTGAGCTGAATGAATTTTCAAGCAAGGTGGCCTATGAAGAAGCAATCATTGCTTTATTAGAAAAACATGACATCGATCTAATTTGTCTGGCGGGTTACATGAAAATTGTGGGACCAGCCTTGTTACAAGCCTATGAAGGCCGTATTATTAATATTCACCCCGCCTACTTACCTGAATTTCCAGGGGCACATGGTATTAAAGATGCTTGGCAGGCCGGTGTGGAAACATCAGGAGTAACGGTTCATTGGGTTGATAGGGGCATTGATACAGGTCAGATCATTAAGCAAGTGCGGGTACCTCGCCTCAAAGATGACACCTTAGAAAGTTTTGAAGCCCGAATTCATGCCGCAGAACGCAAGCTCTATGCTGAAGTTTTACGTGAACTTGGGCTTAAATCAAAATAATATTAGTTTGATTAATAGAAAAGATAGTAAAAGAAAGGAAAGAGGTCTGAGCGGAAAGTTGCTCCTTTAAACAAGATACTTTTAAGAGAAGGTCTATGTGAGATAGTTTAAATAAGCTCTGCTTTCTAATCGTTCTTGACAATTGATATGATAACAAAACGTGCACTTATAAGTGTTGCTGATAAAAGTGGCATTGTTGCCTTTGCCAAAACCTTAAGGCAGCTTGGCTGGGAGATTATCTCAACGGGAGGAACAAAGGCAAGCCTTGATGTGGCTGGGATTGACACTATTGCAATTGAAGATGTGACGGGCTTTCCCGAAATGATGGATGGACGGGTTAAAACCCTACATCCTAATATCCATGGTGGGTTATTGGCGCGTCGTGATTTAGCAAGTCACCTCACTGCTGTCCAAGAAAATCAGCTCAGCTTGATTGACTTGGTGGTGGTCAATCTTTATCCTTTTAAAGAAACGATTAGTAAGCCACAAGTGACTTATGAGCAAGCTGTTGAAAATATTGATATTGGTGGCCCTTCCATGCTACGCTCAGCTGCTAAAAATCATGCGAGTGTGACAGCACTTGTTGATCCCAAGGACTATGATCTCGTCTTAAGAGAGCTATCAGATCTGGGTGCGACCACTTATGAAACACGCCAACGCTTAGCTGCTAAAGTGTTTCGACATACGGCTGCATATGATGCTCTAATTGCTGATTATTTTACGACTCAAGTTGGTGAAACTCAGCCTGAAAAACTGACCCTGACCTATGACCTCAAGCAAGGAATGCGCTATGGAGAAAATCCCCAACAAGCGGCTGACTTTTATCAAAAGGCTTTACCAACAGCCTATTCCATTGCTTCAGCGAAGCAATTAAACGGCAAAGACTTGTCCTTTAACAATATCCGGGATGCTGACGCAGCCATCCGTATTATCCGTGACTTTAAAGACCAAGCCACTGTAGTTGCTTTGAAACATATGAACCCTTGTGGTATTGGCCAGGCCGATACGCTTGAACAAGCATGGGACTATGCTTATGCTGCTGACCCTGTTTCGATTTTTGGTGGGATTGTGGTCTTGAATCGCATAGTCGATGCAGCGACAGCGCAAAAAATGCATGCTATTTTCCTTGAAATCATCATTGCACCCGGCTATTCTACAGAAGCGCTAGCCATTTTGACAAGTAAAAAGAAGAACCTTCGCATCTTAGAATTACCTTTTGATGCGCAAGCTGCCAGTGAGGTTGAAGCAGAGTACACCGGTGTTGTCGGTGGGATGCTGGTACAAAACCAAGATGTGGTTGTAGAACAGCCAGAAAACTGGCAAGTGGTGACAAGGCGGCAACCAAGTGAGCAGGAAAAAGAAGCGCTAGCCTTTGCTTGGAAAGCGATCAAATACGTGAAATCAAATGGCATTTTGATCGCTAATGACCACATGACTCTTGGCGTTGGTCCTGGTCAAACCAACCGCCTAGCTTCTGTTCGCATTGCGATTGAGCAGGCTAAGGATCGGCTTGATGGCGCAGTCTTAGCCAGTGATGCTTTCTTCCCATTTTCTGATAACATTGAAGAAATTGCCGCAGCTGGCATCAAAGTCATCGTGCAGCCAGGTGGTTCCGTGCGTGACCAAGACTCCATCGATGCTGCCAACAAACATGGTATCGCCATGGTCTTTACTGGTGTCCGTCACTTTAGACATTAAGAAAATCCGCCCAAAGTATAGAGGAACAGGGGAACTAACTGTTCACTCATCCACTAGAGCAAGGGGCAAGCCTGGTTTTAGTTTTTTATTAGAATCGTTGGGGATATGAAAAGACTGATGTCTGAAACGTCCAGAAATCAGTCTCTTTATTTAGAGAATCGCTTTGCAGTAAACAAAGTTTGACCAAGAATATTATTCTCGTTGAGCTCTTTGCATGGTTACCCAGGTATTTCTGTTGCCAATTTTAACTTGAATCCCGCTTGTGGCCTTATCTACAGCTAAAATAGTGAATTTACCGGGGATGGTGATGTATTCTCCTACATGAAGGAGTTGATCCCCAAAGAAGTGTCCTTCTTGATCCGTTTCATTGACAGGTGTTGGATCAAGGTAATTCAAGGGGCCAGGGTTGTCACCGGACAAGTCAGCGCTGGTAACGAAGATGCCATTCACGCTGCTTATCTTAAAGACACCAGGAAAGGATACTAAATCTCCAACTTTGAAGTCCGCCGGATTAAGCTCAGATTGGTGAGGTTGCTTAGGAGCGTTGAGCTTTTTGATGGCCACATAGCGGCGGTTACCACTTGCTCCAATATAGGAGAGCCATTGGTAGCCATCTGCAGTTAAGACGCTATCATAAAATACAGACTGACCCTTGTCATAGTAAGCTAACTCTTGAGTGTTTACGTTAGGTTGAGGGCGAACGGCGCTGCGCTCTGTAAAGTAGTAGACACCACTTGGTGCCAAGTCGGTGCGAGTGTCCTCAGTAGTTGTCATACCATGGCTGTCTTTGAGATCCTTAAAGTGGATGAAGCCACTGGCATGGTGTTTGTGGATCTGCCGCCGGTGGTACTTATATGGCCCTTGGCCAGCATTATAATTGTATTCTTCTAGAGTAACAGAGTCGCCATTGACCTCAGCTACCCAAGCCACATGGCCGTAATTATAATCTGAGAAATTGATGCCCTTATCAAACCAGGCGACGGAGCCCACCGTTGGTTGATGGTCAACGCGGTAGCCCTGCTGACGTGCAATGTGGCCCCAGGTATCAGCATTGCCGTAACCTCTAGGCAGCGCAAAGCCATTAGCAGAACTTAAACGAAAGGCAACAAAGGATGTACATTGTCGGGTGTACATGCCCCAAGTGTCTACACCTTGACTAAGGCGCCACTGACTAGGATAGTTATCCCCAAGGACAGCAGCCTGTGTTGCTGGTGTTGTGGTCAGTAAGGACAAGGGCATACCAAATAATAGCCCTAGTGTTAATAATTGTTTTTTAAATGTCATGATATTCCTCCTGTAATTGATTATTCGAAGAAGTTCATCAAAATGGAGCAATCAGTGACATTTTTTGATAAATTTTGTGAAGAGGAGATAACAAAAGGAAAAGGGGAAGGGATTGAGACACGAAAAAAACGCCACAGCTGTGACGTTTTTAATAGTTTAGTGGGTGGTTCCCCCAATTGTTTTGAGGTCTTCTTGGTTGTTATAGTCAATAATAGCTTCGATAGCTGCTTGGATACCACGCGTAATGTCATCTAGATTCATCGCAGCGGTATTTGGCTTATCAACCACTTGTTCCATCATAAAAGGAATATGCATAAAGCCAGCTTTGGCTGAAGGAGCATATTTTTTAGCTAAGTAGAGAGCTTGATACATTAAATGGTTACAAACAAAGGTACCTGCCGAATTGGAGATAGCAGCTGGTAGCCCTGCTTTTTGAATGTAATCAACCATAGCTTTGATGGGTAAGGTTGAAAAATAAGCAGCTTCGCCATCTTCGCGAATAGCCACATCAATGGGTTGGTTTCCTTCATTATCAGCAATTCGTGCATCATCTTGATTAATGGCAACGCGTTCAGGCGTTAGGCCTGTGCGTCCACCGGCCTGACCAATACATAAAATGACATCTGGTTGTTCTGCTTTAATGTGTTTTTCAAGAATATCGGCAGATTTATGAAAAACAGTAGGAATTTCCGCTGTGACAATGGTGGTATCTTTGATGGTTTTTGGTAATTGCTTAATAGCTTCAAGGGCAGGGTTGATTGTTTCACCACCAAAGGGGTCAAAACCAGTTACAAGAATTTTCATAATGGAAGGTCCTTTCTATTTGATAGGAATAGCTACTAAAAAGCTAAGTAATACATTAATACAATGTGGATAAGAATGAGAATGATAGCGATTGGAGCTTGCTTTTTAATGACAGCATTGGGATCAGAAATTTCCATTAATGCTACCGGTAAAGCATTGAAGTTAGCGGCCATAGGTGTTAACAAGGTTCCACAAAAACCAGCTGTCATAGCCAAGGCACCCGCTACAATTGGGTCAGCCCCAAGTGCAAAGACAAAGGGTACACCAATACCAGCTGTGATAACGGTGAAGGCTGCAAAGGCATTGCCCATTATGATTGTAAAGATCACCATCCCAAGGACATAAGCCAGGACGCCAAAGAAGCGACTATCAGCTGGCACAAGTCCTCTGATCATTGAGGAAATGACTTCCCCCACTCCAGAGACTGTAAAGATTGCTCCTAATGCTCCCAGTAACTGAGGTAAGATACCACTGGTTGAGACTTGCTGGTTCATTCGGTTGTTTTCTGGAAGTAAAGCTGCGGGTCCTTTTTTGACAATCACTAAAATGACAATCGTTGCTAAAACTCCGGCAATCCCGATGGCACTTTTGCTAAATTCCGGTAGAACCCGCGCGAGTACTAAAGCGACAACGGCCATTGACATGACAGGGATGAAAATCTTATCTTTTAATTGCAGTGCACTTTGTTCGGCTTTTTCTTCATCAAGTGGTGGTAAAGTACCAATCCTAACCTTTTTCAATAGGGTTAAGACGGCGATAATAATGACAATAACACCGACAGCTTTATTTGGTAGGATTTTTCCACCCATGAAAGTTAAGCTGAGCAAGCCCCAAAAAAGAGCTGTTCCAACTCGAACGGGGTTGGTGTGATCTTTAAAGGCACAATAAGCTGTGTGTGCTAATTGTAGGCCAATGATGACATAGACAATTTCTAAAACAATATCTGCTACTTGTGCCATTCCTTATCTCCTTTTCTGCGCTTTACTATGTAATTTTTGTTCAAAGAGATAGTTGTAAATGCCTACTACCACAATAGTGATCAAAGCAATAGCAACGGAAGCTGACGCAATTTTTGCAAAGTTACCATCATAGCCAAGCTGGTCTAAGGTTCCACCAATTAAAAGGACACCTCCGGCTCCAACAAAGGTATTTTGGGCAAAGAAATTCCCAAAATTTTCATTGGCTGCGGCCATTGCCTTAATATCATCTTTTTCTTTGTCTGTTAAGCTACCATTTCTGGCAATAGCTGCCGCTTCCCCCATTGGCTGAATCAATGGTCTGACAAATTGGGGGTGCCCTCCAAGTCGGATGGAGAAGAAACCAGCTAGTTCACGAATGATTAAGTACAAGGTGAAGAAACGACCAACGGTAAAAGCTTTCACCCCTTGAATCAAGTGAGTAGCACGGTGCTTAAGGCCATAGGTTTCAGACAGCCCAATTAGCGGCAAGGTAATAAAGAAGATGGAAAGAACACGCTGGTTCTGAAATTCTTTTCCTAAAATTTCTAAAAAATCCATGAAGGAAATGCCTGAGACAAGGGCGGTGACAAGGCCGGCAATCACGACTGTTGCAATGGTGTCAAATTTTAAAATGAAACCAAGGACAATAATGACTATGCCGATTAATTTAATCCATTCCATATTTTTCTCCTATTTCTTAATATTCAGATTATACCATTGAAAAGAGCATTTTGCAAAAGGGTTCTTAGAAAAGGAGAGGCAGCTTTTTACTGTTATCTATTATTAAAAAATGCTATACTATATAACATATCATTAATAGATTACTTTAATGTTCATGAGACTTTTTCGTGAACTTTTTCTTTGACTAAAATCTAATAGAAAAGAGAGGGATTGCAAGCGTGATGATTAAAGGACAGGTGCAGCTAGTAAAAACCTACGCTTATTCTGAGGACTTGTACACACAAGGCATTGAGCAATTGACAAAAAACACTATTCTTATTAGTGTTGGACGTTATAGCCATTCACGAGTTGGGGTTTACCAGCTGGATAATGAAAGCTTTCAGCAAGCTTTTTGTTTGTCAGACCAAGAATTTGCCGAAGGCTTGACGATTGTTGGGGATAGTTTTTGGTTATTAACCTTTAAAGAAGGGCTTGCCTATCGTTATGACAAAAATACTTTTAGCTTGCTTCAAACAGCAACTTATGAGGGTGAGGGTTGGGGCTTGGCTTATGATCACCAGCACAATTGCCTATGGATGACAAGCGGCAATGCCTTTCTTCAAAAACGTGACCCCAACACCTTTGCTTTACTAGAGACAATTCGAGTCAGCATTGAAGGCGTGCCCATTTCCATGCTAAATGAGCTAGAGTATGTGGATGGTTATCTTTATGCCAATATTTGGCAAACCAATACGATCGTCAAAATTCAACCACAAGAAGGCAGGGTTGTTGCACATTATGATCTCTCTGATTTACTTGAAAGCCAGCAGTTAACCCCGCAGCATTATCCGAACATCAATGTTTTAAATGGCATTGCTCACCTTAAAGATCATACTTTTTTGCTTTCTGGCAAACTTTATCCGAAATTGCTGGAAGTAAACTTGCTAGATGAGTAATGCATAAAACTAAAGGCTGGTTTAGATGGTAAACCAGCTTTTTTTGAGAAAGCATTGCGGGGCAGGAAAGATTTTATCTGCTATTTTAATAGGAAGAAAAACTAACAAAGCGTCACTGACTGACGCACTGATCCTAGAAAATGCTGATAGACAGTTATAAGAAGCAAAAAAAGCTGCCAATAAATCGGATTTCCTTAGCAAGGCAGCATTTTAATCTTTATTTTACGAACAAATATGCTATAATAGCATTATATAATTCGTATTTGAAAGGGATTAAAGCTAAGAGGAAAGCTTGGGTACTAGATGAATCAGCTTGTGTGCAGCATCCTGTCTTAGTTCCTAAATTGCTTTTGTTTTTCTGATTGCTTTTGGTATTTTTATTATGAAGCTTTTAGTAGTTGGCTCAGGTGGCCGCGAGCATGCCATTGCTAAGAAATTACTGGAATCTAAAGGAGTTGACCAGGTTTTTGTAGCCCCTGGTAATGCTGGGATGACGCTAGATGGCTTGGAACGTCTTAATATCAAAATACACGAACATTCCAAGCTAATTGCTTTTGCTAAAGAAAATGAGATTGCTTGGACTTTTATTGGACCAGATGATGCGCTAGCTGCAGGGATTGTGGATGATTTTGCCCAAGCGGGTCTAAAAGCCTTTGGACCAAGCCGTTTGGCTGCAGAGCTTGAGTGGTCAAAAGACTTTGCTAAACAAATCATGGTCAAATATCAGGTTCCCACAGCAGCCTCTGGCACATTTACAGATTTCAAAGAAGCTGAGGCCTATATCCAGAAAAAAGGGGCTCCGATTGTCGTTAAGGCCGATGGTTTAGCTCTTGGAAAGGGGGTAGTCGTTGCCGAAACAATCGATGAAGCTGTGGCTGCAGCGCATGCGATGTTACTTGAAAACAAGTTTGGTGATTCAGGTGCGCGTGTTGTTATTGAGGAATTTCTAGTTGGAGAAGAGTTCTCGCTCTTTGCTTTTGTTAACGGTGAGCAGTTTTACCTGATGCCAACGGCCCAAGACCATAAACGGGCCTACGATGGAGACCGGGGACCAAATACGGGTGGGATGGGAGCCTATGCACCAGTAGCCCACCTGCCCAAAGACGTGGTAGATAGGGCAGTAGAAACCATTCTAAAGCCGGTTCTTAAGGGCATGATTGAAGAGGGCCGCCCTTATCTGGGCATCCTTTATTGTGGTTTAATCCTTACAGCAGATGGGCCCAAGGTGATTGAATTCAATGCTCGTTTTGGTGATCCTGAAACCCAGGTTATCCTGCCCCGCTTGACCTCTGATTTTACCCAAAACCTAACTGATATTCTTGCAGGCAAAGAGCCTGAGTTGACGTGGCTTGAGGATGGTGTCACCCTAGGCGTCGTGGTTGCCTCAGAAGGTTACCCATTAGCCTATGACAAAGGCGTCCAGCTGCCAGCTAAAACCCAAGGCGACATTATCACTTATTACGCTGGTGCGCGTTTTGCAAAAAATAGCCAGGCTCTGCTTTCTGATGGTGGTCGGGTTTATATGCTAGTCACCACAGCTGATACCGTCCAAGCTGCGCAGAGCAGAATTTACAAAACCCTTGAAGGCCAAAAAATACAAGGACTATTCTATCGTTCGGATATTGGCGATAAAGCAAACTAAAGGCCAGCTTGCTTGCTGAATCCTTAGATTTGCCAAGCAAAGAGCCGGCCAGCTCTCAGCCCATAAAGCCATCGTCTTTTAGAAATAGTTGACCAAATGGCTTTATCAAGTAGGTTACTTCAAACGTCTTGCTGTTACAGAAAAAAAGCTAACCTTCAACAGTAAGCTTCTCTAAAAAAGGAGGAAAGCATGCCAACTGAAATTGCAATTATCATGGGCTCCCAGTCGGATTGGGCCACCATGCGTCAGACAGCAGAACTCTTGGACCGATTTAAAGTTCCATATGAAAAAAGGGTCATCTCAGCCCACCGCACCCCGGACCTCATGTTTACATATGCAGAAAAAGCAGGTGAACGAGGCATCAAAATCATCATTGCCGGGGCTGGCGGAGCTGCCCACTTACCAGGCATGGTCGCTGCCAAAACGAGCTTGCCTGTCATTGGTGTCCCAGTGAAATCACGTGCCCTCTCAGGTGTAGATTCTTTATATTCCATTGTCCAAATGCCTGGCGGTGTGCCGGTGGCGACTATGGCAATTGGAGAAGCGGGAGCTAAGAATGCTGCTCTCTTTGCCCTGCGGCTCTTAGCTCTGGAAAAGCAAGAGCTTGTCACTGCGCTAGCTGATTACACTGAGGAGCAAAGGAAAATAGCAGAGGAGTCGACAGATGAACTCATCTAAAACAATCGGTATTATTGGTGGTGGTCAATTGGGGCAAATGATGGCCATCTCCGCTATTTATCTGGGGCATAAAGTGATTACACTAGATCCGGTGGCTGATTGTCCGGCCTCGCGTGTCAGTGACGTGATTGTGGCACCTTATGACGATGTGGCTGCCCTGACTGACCTTGCACAGCGCTGTGATGTGCTGACTTATGAGTTTGAAAATGTGAATGCAGATAGCTTGGATGCTGTCATCAAAGAGGATCAACTGCCTCAGGGAACAGACTTGCTTCGGATTTCGCAGAATCGGATTTTTGAGAAGGCGTTTTTGGCTAATAAAGCCAAAGTCACTGTCGCACCTTACAAGGTGGTTAAGAGTGCTGCCGATTTGGACGACATTGATCTCAGTAAAAAATACGTTTTAAAAACGGCGACAGGTGGTTATGATGGGCACGGACAAATCGTGCTGACTTCTGAAGAAGACCTTGTAGCGGCTAGGAAAATGGCTAGCGCAGCCCCGTGTGTTTTGGAAGAGTTCCTTGCTTTTGATCTGGAAGTGTCTGTCATCGTCTCAGGTAACCAGACAGAATTTACAGTCTTTCCGGTACAAGAAAATAGTCACAGACAGAATATTTTAGCTAAGACCATTGTACCAGCTCGGATTTCTGATGAGCTGGCTAACAAGGCTAAAAAGATAGCCTTAGCGATTGCACAGCAATTAAAACTTGCTGGCACTTTGTGTGTAGAGATGTTTGTGACCTCAGATAACATTGTGGTTAATGAGATTGCCCCGCGTCCCCATAATTCAGGTCACTATTCGATTGAGGCTTGTAATTTTTCACAGTTTGACACCCACATTTTAGGGGTGCTTGGCTTGCCGCTACCAGCCATTCATTTGCACGCTCCGGCCGTTATGCTCAATATTTTAGGACAGCATATGGATCAGGCGCTAGCTTATTGCCGGAAAAACCCTAGCGCCCATCTTCATCTTTATGGTAAACTAGAAGCGAAACATAATCGCAAAATGGGCCATGTGACGGTGTTTGCAGAGGATGCAGATAAAGTCAAGGCATTTTGCTAATGCTTGCTCTTTGTGGCTGCTAAGGCGCAAGAAGTAGCTAGAAGATTAGATTTATCCTGGCTTTGATCGGCTTGATAGTTTAAAATAGGGATAAGTTTTAGAAGGAGAAAAGATGATCGAACGTTATTCACGCCCTGAAATGGCGGCTATTTGGAGTGAAGAAAATAAGTACCGTGCTTGGTTAGAGGTTGAGATTTTAGCGGATGAGGCTTGGGCTGAGTTGGGGGAAATTCCCAAAGAAGATGTGGCCAAAATCCGTGCCAATGCTGACTTTGACATTAATCGCATTCTTGAGATTGAAAAAGAGACGCGCCATGATGTGGTGGCTTTTACGCGTGCAGTATCTGAAACGCTTGGTGAGGAGCGCAAATGGGTCCACTACGGCTTGACCTCAACTGATGTTGTGGATACTGCCTATGGATATCTCTACAAGCAGGCGAATGCTATTATTCGTCGCGATCTGGCAAACTTCCTTGAGATTATTGCTGATAAGGCGCGTGAGCACAAGCTGACGATTATGATGGGACGCACGCACGGTGTCCATGCTGAGCCAACCACCTTTGGCCTTAAATTAGCGACCTGGTACAGTGAAATGAAGCGTAATCAGGAACGTTTTGAGCATGCAGCGGCAGGTATTGAGGCGGGAAAAATGTCTGGCGCGGTAGGTAATTTCGCCAATATCCCACCATTTATAGAAGAATATGTGTGTGGTAAACTAGGCATTCGCCCGCAGGACATTTCGACCCAGGTCTTACCGCGGGATTTGCATGCGGAATATTTTGCGGTGCTTGCTAGCATTGCTACTTCAATTGAGCGCATGGCGACCGAGATTCGCGGTCTGCAAAAATCCGAACAGCGAGAAGTGGAAGAATTTTTTGCTAAGGGCCAAAAAGGGAGTTCGGCCATGCCTCACAAACGAAATCCAATCGGTTCAGAAAACATGACAGGGCTTGCGCGTGTGATTCGTGGTCATATGCTCACCGCCTATGAAAACGTTGCTCTCTGGCATGAGCGTGACATTTCACATTCTTCTGCTGAGCGGATTATTACACCTGACACGACAATTCTGATTAACTACATGCTTAACCGCTTTGGCACTATCGTCAAAAACTTAACTGTATTTCCTAACAATATGAAACGCAATATGGAATCAACCTTTGGTCTTATTTTTAGCCAGCGAGTGATGCTCAAGTTAATCGAAAAAGGGATGACGCGTGAACAAGCTTATGACTTGGTGCAACCCAAGACAGCTTACGCGTGGGACAACCAGGTTGCCTTCAAACCTCTTTTGGAAGCAGATGAAGAAGTGACGTCACGTCTCAGTCAAGACGACATTGATGAACTCTTCAATCCAATGTATTACACCAAACGCGTAGATCAAATCTTTGACCGTTTAGGACTTTAAAAAAACTAAGACAAGATTGAAGAAGTCGTTCACTAAGAATTGTTTCTTCAGTCTTTTTTTTTGTACCATTATGAGTTGATGAGAAATTATTAACCTATTACATAGGAGGGAAAATGGCTAAATAAGGGCAATTACACCGAAAATTCAATAGAATTCGCTGACATTATAAGTATATAATTGTTTTGATTTATCATTTCATTAACAAATTATTACAAAGGTGTTATAATAGAAAAAATGTATGGAGGAGGCAGATATGAAGCGATTTGGCAAATCATTGCGTAAGCTTCGAATTGAGAAGGGTTTGACCCGTGAAGAATTGTGTGGAGATGAATCAGAATTGTCAATTAGGCAATTAGCGCGAATTGAGTCAGGAGAATCAATTCCTAATTTAGCCAGGGCAGTATATATTGCCAGACAACTCCAGGTGACGATTGATGAAATTACAGGTGGTGAAAGCTTGGAGCTTCCAAAACGTTATCAAGAGTTAAAATATGTCATTCTGCGAATCCCAACATATGCTGATGAGGCTACACTAGATGTACGAGAAGCCCAATTTGATGAGATATTTGAAACTTACTATGATAATCTACCTGAAGAAGAACAAGTAGTTATTGATTGCTTACAATCAAAGTTTGAAGTATATAAAACAGGTGATATTAATTTTGGAATTGATATTCTGCAAGATTATATTGATCAGATAATGTTAAGGTCGATTTATCGTCTTAATGATTTAGTTATACTAGATTTATATTTGACATGTGCTGTTGTTTCGAAATTTGCCTATGCTCATTTTGATGAGTATCTATTTGAAACTGTGGCTTACCGGTTATTAACACAGCGAGAAAATTTACAATTATCAGATAAATTTTGGCTAAATCATGTGGTACTTAATGCAACGTATGTATGTTTACGTTTGAAAAAAGCTGAATATATTCAAAGTTTATTAAATCTTAGCCAACAAATTATGCGAGAAACTCAAGATTTTCAAAAAATGCCTCTTTACTATATGTATCGATGGAAATGCTGTTTATGGATTGATAAGAAACCTGATGAAGCTGTGCTATATTATCAACAAGCGATTCATTTTTCTGAATTAATTGATGCAAAGCACTTAACTCAACTGTTGCGAGAGGAGTGGGAAAAAGATTCTCATTGAAATGAGTGATTTCTTATAAACATGACATTAATGTCATGTTTAAATAAATGAATAAGTAATATAATAGCTTTAGAAATATAATTAAGGAGGTACCAAATGAAAATAATCAAAAAGTATTCTTGGTTATTACTTGCTGCGCTACTTTTTCTTGGGAAGTCAGCTGCATCAGTTCTTGAATGGTGGAGTATGGGATAACATTCACATGGATAACTTTGTGATTAAATAGACTTAACCATCAACTTTAAAACTTTTAAAAAATATAGACAAAGTACGCTTCTAACTTATAGAAACGTACTTTAATTACAGCAAACCTACAGCGGAGACAAACTTACAATTAGAAATTTGACAGCATTTTAGGATGTTGGAATTTGTATAAAATAATGAAACTATTATTAAAATAAATCTTCTAGTAATACTTTATAGTGGTTTGCGATCAGATGTCTTACTGATTGATGCCAACTAGCATATCCCACGATTGTAGAGAGGGCATTTAATAGCTAGGCGGACGATTTCCCCATAGCTATTATGGTAGGAAGAGATGATAATCGGTGGAAGGCCTTGCTTGACTGGACTAAAGGAGTCAAGACCAAGTGAACCTTTCTAGACGTCTTATCCATCACTAAATAGATAAGACCTCAAGCTAAGATTGGATTAACTTGAGGTCTTACCACTTTAATAAGGCTGATTATCAACTGTAGGGGGAATGAAGAACACAGACGAAGAGAAAATCTCCCTGCTTCGTTTTTGTGCTTAGCTATGAATCACTTCCTACTGAAATCAGCCAGACTTTCGTGACAGGTTTTATAACTATATTAATTTAAGGTTACATAATTCTAATTTACTATTTGAGAGAATGGAGCTCAATTTGTGTTCCTAAACATTTTTGCTCAGCCAATTCCTGAGAAAAATTATTCCTCTTACTTTTTTGTTGGCTGATAAAAGAGTTAAGATGGCTGCTGATCTGTAGCTGTTGCAAGGGTGACAACAAATTGTTGAGTATCTGGGTCATAGTTTGCCTGATCAATGTAGTAAGTCTGTCCGTCTTTTCCTGTAATAACAGGCTTACTTCCGTCCCAAGAGATGGCCTGCTTGTCATTAATGGCTTGAATCTCACCTATTTGGGTAACTTGCTCTCCATATTTAAATTGGGCAGGATACATTGCTATTTGTGATTCATCAAAGTAAGGGCTATCTTGTTTTTTAGGGGCGACCACATATTCTTCAAGGATGGCATCGCGATTCACTTCGTGTGTAATGGTTCCTGCTTTATCACGGCTTATCTGTTGAGGTCTGTTTTTTACATGATAAGTAAAGGCTGCAGGGTTCTCACTGTTGTAAAGCTTAATTTCTTTACCCATATAATCTGTCTCGTGGTCATAGTCTTCAACTAGGGTTGTTTGCTGGCGTTGTGTGATTTGATAGCCATCAAAATCCTTGTTTTCAGCAACCAGTTTTTTGGCAAAATTAACAAACTCTAAGGATGAAATCTCACGATTAATAGCTAGCGTATCAATATCATTATGGGTATAGGTCCTAAACTCTTTTAGCTCGTTTGTTTTGGGATCTTTAGTGAAAAATTTAGCGCGGTAACTCAATTTGACAAATTGGGCAGGATTATGGATAAAGTCAGCTGCTCTTTTAAGCTTAATTTGCCCAAGGAGGTTATATTTTTGCTGGGCTGTTTTGTACTTGGGTTTAAGAACAATAATCTCCTGGTTTAAATTATAGGTATTCTGATCCCGGTCACTCAGCTTAGCATTATAGGCCAGATTATCGACTTCGATAGGAAAATCCGGTCTAAGTCCTAGTAACTTATAATTAATGGCATTGACAATCTCTTGTTTTTCAATCTGATGCGGACTTGTGAGTGCTAAATCAATAAAGGGAATCCTAATCAGATGAGAGGGGTAACCATCAATGATGCCATCGACATTAATCGTAATAAAGTCGCCTGTTGGCTCAACCGGTCGATGGTCATCCATGTTATCACCAGACGAAATAGCTGCGACGGGTGCGAGTGGAAATCCTAGCAAGATCAGTAGGCTAACAAATACAGTGGTTAGGGTTAGGCAAATCTTTTTCATTTGTAGTTCTCCTAAAAAATCAAAAAGGTGAAAGTAGGGAGTAAGAACACAGATATGAGCTTTTTATCTTAGATATGGACACCACCTCCTTAGGAATAAACCGATTATAGCATAGAGACAAAATTAAATATTCTGATTTTTTACAATTTGAATACTATTGAAAAAATAGAATTCATGATATAATAATTACATGACAAGATTTTTAGATAGTGATCAGCGAGCCGATGAAGAGCTGGTTGAGCGGACGCTGCGCCCGCAATATTTAAGAGAATATATTGGTCAAGACAAGGTTAAAGATCAATTGAGTATTTTTATTGAAGCTGCAAAACTGCGAAATGAATCTTTAGACCATGTACTATTGTTTGGCCCTCCGGGCTTAGGGAAAACAACCATGGCTTTTGTGATTGCAAATGAACTTGGTGTTAATCTTAAGCAAACTTCCGGACCAGCTATCGAAAAAGCTGGTGATTTAGTGGCAGTGCTTAATGATTTGGAGCCAGGAGATGTTTTATTCATTGATGAAATTCATCGAATGCCGATGGCTGTGGAAGAAGTGCTCTATAGTGCGATGGAAGATTTCTACATTGACATTATGATTGGAGCAGGTGACAGTAGCCGAAGTGTTCATCTTGATTTACCCCCCTTTACCTTAATTGGAGCAACGACACGTGCAGGAATGCTTTCTAATCCTTTACGTGCTCGGTTTGGTATCACAGGTCATATGGAATATTATCACGACCTGGATTTGACGGAAATTGTTGAGCGGACAGCTACCATTTTTGAAATGGAGATTGTCCATGAAGCAGCACTTGAATTGGCTCGGCGAAGTCGAGGAACACCAAGGATTGCTAACCGTTTGTTAAAGCGTGTTCGGGACTACGCTCAGATTATGGGTGATGGGGTGATCACGGCAGCGATTACAGATAAAGCTTTAGAAATGCTTGATGTTGATCATCAAGGCCTCGATTACATTGACCAAAAGATTCTACGTACCATGATTGAGATGTATAATGGTGGGCCAGTTGGACTAGGGACCTTGTCTGTCAATATTGCCGAAGAACGGGATACCGTCGAAGACATGTATGAGCCCTATCTCATCCAAAAGGGGTTTATTATGCGGACACGATCTGGCCGTGTGGCTACTGAAAAAGCTTACCAGCACTTGCATTATCCTTATCCAAAATAAAATATAACAAAATGGGATACTTGCTAAAAAAGCCTAAACAGCAAGCTTTGAACGTCTTATCAGAGCTGGCTTTAGAAATGAGCTGTTTTTTTTCTGTTAGAGGGTGCAAGTGCCAAATGTCCCATCTGACAACATTTGGCTCAAGGGCTTAACCTTGTCTGTCACAAATGCTAGTAAGACCATCAGACCGCGAGAAGGTAAAAGGGTGGTGAGCCTGTTTTATTAGCATGTGGTTGAGTCTAACTTGTTTTTCTGTGAGCTGCTGTATGAGTAAATCCCTAGAACGCCCGCTTCAACTTTTTGTTTGCTTTTGATAGAAATAACTAATAGCTGCTGCCTTGCCTTTTGCAAGTGGTAGCTTTTTTGGCTTCAACAAGGGCTTGGGGGCGGTGCGACTCTGCCCCAGTTTTTTAATCAACTATGCTGGCGCAGCTTCATGTTTATAAAGAAAGGCCTAGCCCCTCTGTGAGTTAGGGAATTACCAAAAAAAGGTCAGGCTTTAAAAGAAGAGAGATTACCAAAATAGCTTTGCTAAAAATTACGGAGTAAGCCTATAACCCTAAAAACTCGATTCACAATCTGCTTCGCTTTTGGGAGTGTGAGCAAGCAATAGGGAAAACTCTCCTCTAAAGCAGTGAGGACTCAGCTATCAAGCTGGTCTGGTGTGGTTTTAATCTATTCAAATGCCAATTGTCACCTGTGGCATTCTAAAAATTGGGCCTTCCCAAACCTCCAATCTGAAGTCGGTTTGCTCTTACGTCCTGTTTGAAAAACAAATGGGTATTTCTTGTAGGAATTGCCAAAAAAATCAAAGCTTTTGTCGGACCTTGCTGACATTTCTGTTATAATGTTTTATGAGGTGTAAAATGAAGAAAGTTTGCTTTGTTTGTCTGGGAAATATCTGTCGCAGTACGATGGCAGAATTTGTCATGAAATCTTATATAACGCATCAAGGTATTGTGGTTGAAAGCCGCGGGACCTCTAACTGGGAGCATGGGAATCCCATCCATCACGGGACCCAAGCGATATTAACGAAGTACGAAATTCCATATGACCCGACCAAGACCTCACAACAAATTAGCCAAGCTGATTTGCAAGAGTTTGATTATATCATCGGGATGGATCAGTCGAATGTTGAGGATTTATATGCCATAGCTTCGCCTAAAGATGCCGCAAAAATTGCTCTTTTTAATCAGGCGGGTGTGCCTGATCCATGGTATACAGGTGATTTTGAGGAAACTTATGCCTTAGTGACAAAAGGCTGTCAAGAATGGTTAGAAAGAATTGAAACGGATGAAAAGTGAAAAAGGGCTAAAGCAGTTCAAAGATAAATGGCAAGCTTTCGCTAGTAGCAATTGGCTCCAAGTGACACGGGTACATGTAGAAGTGCTTTCAATAATAATAATTGTTGCCTGTGGGCTGTCAGTGTTGACATTAAAGACAAAATCACATGCCGCATTGACCTATGATAAGGGAAAAATAACCTATACAGGCTATGTGGTCAATCATCGGATGAACGGACAGGGTAAGTTGGTGTATGCTAATGGCGATACCTATACAGGTGATTTTGTTAACGGTACCTTTGATGGTCAAGGCACTTTTCAAGCCAAAAATGGCTGGTACTACAAGGGTGAATTCTCTAATGGCGAACCTAATGGTCAAGGTGTCCTAAAAGCAAAAAACAACAAAGTATATAAAGGAACGTTTAAACAGGGGATTTATCAAAAATGAGAATAAAATGGTTTTCATTCATTAGGGTAGCAGGTCTAACACTGGTCTTACTTTACCATTTTTTTAAAAATAGTTTTCCGGGTGGGTTTATTGGCGTTGATGTCTTTTTCACCTTTTCGGGCTATCTTATTACGGCTTTGCTGATTGATGAGTATGCGACAAAGGAAAAAATAGATTTGATTGGCTTTTACCGGCGGCGCTTTTATCGGATTGTGCCACCGCTGGCCTTAATGCTCTTGCTTGTCATTCCCTTTACGTTTTTGGTCAAGCGTGATTTTGTTGCAGCTATTGGCGGTCAAATGGCGGCAGCTATTGGCTTTGCGACGAATTACTATGAGATCTTATCTGGTAGTAGTTATGAGAGTCAGTTTATCCCTCATCTCTTTGTACACACTTGGAGTTTGGCGATTGAAGTGCATTTTTATGTCTTGTGGGGCTTAGCAGTCTGGCTTTTAGCCAAGCAAAAGCGGGGACATAGTCAATTTCGGGGGCTACTCTTTATTATTTCCAGCTTTATTTTTGGGATTAGCTTTTTGACAATGTTTGTTAGAGCCTTCTTTGTGGGTAATAACTACTCCTTGCTGTATTTCTCTAGCCTATCACATATTTTTCCTTTCTTTTTGGGAGCGATGTTTGCAACTACGACAGGGATTAGGGATACCACTATTCGTTTTCAAAAAAATGTTCGTCTGTGGCCGCGTAAGTATGTCATTGCAGCGATGGTGGGCGCCTTTGCTCTACTATTTGTTTTGACACTGGGGCTTGATTTTAACCATCGGACTACTTATCTTTTTGGTTTTGTGTTGGCCTCATTATTTACGGCAATCATGATTTATGCAGCCCGTGTCTTGCATGAGCAAACACCTCAGATTGATGAGCCAGCAATTGTCACTTATATTGCAGATATAAGTTATGGGATGTATCTTTTTCACTGGCCCTTTTACATCATCTTTTCTCAGTTGATGGTCAACTGGTTGGCGGTTCTTTTAACCTTATTCTTTTCAGTTTTATTCTCGAGCCTATCTTACTATGTTCTTGAGCCTATTATTGCTGGGAAGAAGCCAAGGATATTTGACTATGAACTTGACGTTCGGACTTATCAGCCCTGGTTGATTCTAGCGGCTACGGTCTTGTTTGTTGTGTTGCTGGGTCGGAGCGCGACAGCTCCACAAGTCGGCCAGTTTGAGCAGGAGCTATTGGTCGGAACCCTGCAGCAGAATCAAAGTAAGCTGAATCGCACCCATACTTTGGCAGCTGGCGATGCCAATGCTTTGAGTGATATTAGTATTATCGGTGATTCGGTAGCCCTTCGTTCGAGCGATGCCTTTTCACGTTTGATGCCGGCGGCGCAGCTAGATGCGGCGGTTAGTCGGAATTTTGTGCGGGCTTTTAGTATTTATGACAATCGTATTAAGAATAAATCGCTTTCAAAAACGGTAGTCCTTGCTGTCGGTGTTAATTCTTTAGACAATTATAAGGCAGATCTTGAGGCGTTTATTGATAAATTGCCAAAAGGGCATCGTTTGGTCCTAGTCTCGCCCTATAATGCTAAAAACTTAGCCCAGGTGGCTGAAGTGCGGAATTATGAACTGCAACTAGCTAAGAAATACTCTTATGTTGGCCTTGCCGATTGGTACAAGGTCGCTGTTGAAACTACTGATATTTGGGATGGGAGCGATGGTGTGCACTACAGCAATGCGACGCCAAAAGGAGCGGAGCTCTATGTGTCCACTATTCAAAAGGCGATTCAAGAAGTTGCTAAGCATCAAGCAAAATAAGCCCATGCTGCTTTGAACTGCATCATCTGCTGAGCAAGCTGTTTAAAAAACTAAAACGTGCTCAGGTGTGGGAAGTTAGTGACTTTTACCAAAATAGACGAGAGCTAACGGCCAGGCCAGTAGGGGGGCAGATAACAAAGGAGGAGACAATAGCAGAAGCTCACTGAACAAGTCATCGTTTGATGGCTTGTTCAGTGGGTTTTCTGCAATCGTCCTTCTTTGTTTTTGTTTTAAAAAAATTGAACCTTTAGATAGGGTGTCTTCAACAAAAACAGTCACAGACTCTGATACAAAAGCCACAGAGGACAGTTTTTGCATGATAAGGTCACAAAATAATAGAAAGTACATTCCTGCGACCTTCAAATCATATTCCCATTCCCTTATAATACTCTGAGTGAAATACTCATTAAGGAGAAGAATTTCTAATTTATAGGGAAGAAAGAGAGAAACACAATTGAAAAGCAAACCGAAAAGCCTCCATCGTCTGGTCTGCCGCTATGGACTCACCTCAGCCGCAGCCCTTTTAGTAACCCTCGGGGGGGGGTAAGTGTTAAAGCAGAGGAACAAATAGAAACCGCAGCTAAAATAATTCAGGCAGGAGAACGCCTTAACAAAGTTGTTCCCAATTTTCCAAAAGTGGAAGATAGTTTGAAGCCTGGGAAGTTCCCGAGAGTTGGAAACACTTGGACGACAGATTCTATAAAAGACTACCTAGACGAACTTGAGGACTTTTTAAAACAATATATGCAAGGTGAGTGGACCTGGCGAGACGCTGTCCAGCCAGAAATTCTTAAAAAGCCAATTCCTGGTCCTCGTGGCGCAGATGGTGCACGTGGAGAGCGTGGTGAAACGGGTCCCGCAGGCCCAGCTGGTCCTGCAGGGCCACGTGGTGAACGCGGTCTTGAAGGGAAACCTGGTTTACCCGGCCCTCGTGGCGAAGCAGGTCCTGTCGGACCTGCTGGTAAAAATGGCGAACGCGGAGAACCTGGTGCAGTTGGTGCTCGTGGCGAGCGCGGCCCCCAAGGTGCTACTGGTCAGCAGGGACCAAAAGGCGAAAAAGGCGATCCTGGATTAGTCGGCCCTCAAGGCCCACGCGGTGACAAGGGTGAAACCGGTGACCGTGGTGCAGTTGGTCCCCAAGGCCCAGTTGGACCTGAAGGAAAACCTGGTCATGACGGTGCTCAAGGCATTCAAGGTCCTAAGGGTGACAAGGGAGACCGCGGCATCCAAGGTCCTCAAGGTGAAGCAGGTCATGATGGCGCACCTGGTGTTCAAGGTGAGCGTGGGCCTCAAGGAGAAATCGGCCCTAAGGGAGATAAGGGAGACCGTGGCGAACAAGGCCCTCAAGGGGAAATCGGACCTAAGGGTGACCAAGGTATCCAAGGTCCGCAAGGTGAGGCCGGTCATGATGGTAAAGACGGCCATGATGGCGCACCTGGACCAAAAGGCGAAAAAGGTGATCGTGGTGAGCAAGGCCCACAGGGAACTCCACAAATCCCTGACGAGCCAGAAGTTGATCCACCACATACACCTGATCAACCTCAAGTACCAGAGGTGACCCCTCAACCTCAGCCTGCGCCAGAACGTCCACACGTTCCTCAGCAACCTGAGCAGCCTCAAACTCCTACTCCTAACCAACCAGAACAGCCAAGCCAACCTAAGCAAGAACCACAAGAGCAACAACCAGCTCCAGCTGACACTAATAACCAACCTAAGGCAGCGCAGCCAAGAGCTCAGGTTGCACCAGCAACCGTTGTTGCTCCAAGAGCTCAACGCTTACCAGCAACCGGTGAGAAGGCTAACCCGTTCTTTACCGCAGCTGCGCTAGCTGCCATGACTAGTGCTGGTGTCCTCGTTTATCAATCCAAAAGAGAAAAAACAAACGCCTAAAACTAATCCTATTAAAAGAATTATATCCACTACACATAAACAAAATTGGGTTGACAGCTAACAAGGACACCAACTAGCCACTTATCGTGCAGCAAGAACTGCCAGTAAAAGGAAAGTTCATTGTCAACTGTAGCGGGTGACTTATAGCTAAGCACGAGAAGAGACAATAGCAAAAGCCTATTGAAAAAGTCATCGTTTGATGGCTTTTTTTGCTACACTAAAGTTGAGATGATGGTATGCTTGATAGTCAGTTGACTTTAGCTATTAGTCCCTATTCAAAGGCCTTTTGCAAGCCGATTTACCAGTATTCAGAAAAAGAGATTAAGGTAGGGTTTCCTAGTAAACCTTAAGAAGATACTATTGAAGCTAAATTAAGCTATACACAAGAATGAATATCAGTCCTAGAAAAGCACGAAGCCTTGACCACTCTGCCTGTTGTTTTACAAAAATTAAATTACCTTAAAGAAACTGTGGAGGATGACTGAGAGCACTTGGAATCTTTCTGTCAAAGAAGAGGCAAGAATTGCTCATAAGTCAGCGAATAGTTCCTTTTACGGGTCTTTGTGGTGGGGGAGATTCCCATTACAAATGACAAAAAATCATAGTGCTAAAATGATAGAGAGCCTGAAAACATCGGGACTAGGGTAGAGCAAGCTGTCTAGGTATAGTAGAAAAGGCGTCAAAGGCTGGCTACCAGTTTTTGATACTGGCATAAGGTGGATATAGTTGGTTGATACTGCTGTCTGCTGTTCAAAAGTGCCGGATTCAAGCCTCATTTAGCCAAAAATAAAGGCTTTTTGCCATTTTTATTGATTTGATTAAAGGCTTTAGCTTAATTTTATGTGAAAAGAAAATGGAACTGGTGGTGGAAAATTGAAAGTTTGAAAAAAAGTTCACATTTTATTGTGAAACTATTTACAAACTTTCTTTTTGTGGTATACTATTTTTGTAAACAAATTGTGAAACTTTTAACAATCTTATTTTAAGAGGAGAATCAAATGGTGGAACAACAAATGTCGCCTGAACAAAAACAACAAGAAGCACAAGCACACGTTGATGAACGCGTCGAAAAAGGTTTGATTGCCTTAGATGCCTTTCGACAATTAAATCAAGAACAAGTGGACTATATTGTTGCTAAGGCTTCGGTGGCTGCCCTTGATGCCCATGGTATTTTAGCTAAACATGCAATTGAAGAAACAAAACGGGGTGTTTTTGAGGACAAAGCAACTAAGAACTTGTTTGCTTGTGAACACGTGGTTAACAACATGCGCCACACTAAAACTGTTGGTATCATTGAAGAAGACGAAGTTACAGGGTTAACACTGATTGCTGAACCAGTTGGTGTGATTTGTGGTATTACGCCGACCACCAATCCGACTTCAACCGCTATTTTTAAATCATTGATTGCCTTAAAAACACGCAATCCCATTATTTTTGCCTTCCATCCTTCCGCTCAAGCATCATCGGCTCATGCCGCACAAATTGTGCGTGATGCAGCGGTTGCAGCAGGGGCGCCAGAAAACTGTATTCAATGGATTACTAAACCTTCTATGGAAGCAACCAATGCCTTGATGAATCATGATGGTATTGCCACCATTCTTGCTACTGGTGGAAATGCGATGGTGCGGGCTGCTTACTCTTGTGGGAAACCTGCTCTTGGCGTTGGTGCTGGTAATGTTCCAGCCTATGTTGAAAAAAGCGCTGATATTCGACAAGCTGCTCATGATATTGTCATGTCCAAATCCTTTGATAATGGAATGGTGTGTGCTTCTGAGCAAGCTGTTATTATTGATAATGAGATTTATGATGCTTTTGTTGAGGAATTCAAATCCTATAAAACATACTTTGTTAATAAAAAAGAAAAAGCTCTGCTTGAAGCATTTTGCTTTGGTGTCAAAGCAAACAGCAAAGATTGTTCAGGTGCCAAATTAAACGCTGATATTGTTGGTAAACCAGCAAGCTGGATTGCTGAGCAAGCAGGCTTTACAGTGCCAGAAGGCACCAATATCTTGGCAGCAGAATGTGCACAAGTTGGCGTACAAGAACCCCTTACCCGTGAAAAATTATCACCAGTTATCGCTGTTCTTAGGGCAGAGTCAACTGAGGATGGTCTTAATAAGGCCCGGCAAATGGTGGAATTTAATGGCCTAGGCCACTCAGCAGCTATTCATACCAAAGATAGTGCCCTAGCCAAGCGTTTTGGTACCGTCATGAAAGCTATGCGGATTATCTGGAATTCTCCGTCAACCTTTGGTGGAATTGGCGATGTTTACAATGCTTTCATTCCATCATTAACACTTGGTTGTGGTTCTTATGGCCGTAACTCTGTAGGAGATAATGTTAGTGCCATCAACCTCTTGAACATTAAAAAGGTAGGAAGACGTAGAAATAATATGCAATGGTTTAAGGTTCCTTCAAAAACATACTTCGAACGTGATTCTATTCAATATTTACAAAAAGCGCGTGATGTCGAACGGGTCATGATTGTGACAGACCATGCTATGGTTGAGCTTGGTTTCTTAGATCGTGTTATTGAGCAACTTGATTTGCGCCGTAACAAAGTGGTTTATCAGATTTTCTCAGATGTGGAACCAGATCCTGATATTACAACCGTTCAAAAGGGAACCGAGCTTATGCGGACCTTCCAGCCAGATACCATTATTGCTCTTGGTGGTGGTTCTCCAATGGATGCAGCTAAGGTTATGTGGCTCTTTTATGAACAACCTGAGGTTGACTTCCATGACCTTGTGCAAAAATTCATGGACATTCGTAAGCGTGCCTTTAAGTTCCCTGAACTCGGTAAGAAAACCAAATTCATTGCTATTCCAACAACTTCTGGAACCGGATCAGAAGTAACACCCTTTGCCGTTATTTCTGATAAGAAAATTAATCGTAAATACCCTATTACAGACTACTCATTGACACCAACGATTGCGATTGTCGATCCATCCTTAGTGATGTCAGTTCCAGGCTTTATTGCTGCTGATACTGGTATGGATGTTCTTACCCATGCAACAGAAGCCTATGTATCTCAAATGGCTAATGATTTTACAGATGGCTTAGCCCTACAAGCAATCAAGATTGTGTTTGATTATCTGGTGCGTTCTGTAAACGATGCTGATTTTGAAGCGCGTGAGAAAATGCACAATGCTTCTACCATGGCTGGTATGGCCTTTGCTAACGCCTTTTTGGGTATGAGTCACTCTATGGCCCACAAAATCGGTGGGGTCCATCATACCGTGCACGGCCGCACCAACGCCATCTTGTTACCATATGTCATCCGCTACAATGGTACGCGCCCTTCTAAAACCTCAACCTGGCCAAAATACAATTATTGGAAAGCTGATGAAAAATACCAAGACATTGCTCGCTTACTTGGCCTGCCAGCTTCCACACCAGAAGAGGCAGTGGCATCTTACGCCCAAGCTGTCTATGACCTAGGTGTTGCAGTTGGTATTAAGATGAACTTCAAAGATCAAGGCATTGACGAAAAAGAGTGGATGGATAGCCTGCATGACATTGCCCTGCTGGCTTACGAAGATCAATGCTCACCAGCCAACCCACGCTTACCAATGGTAGCCGACATGGAAGAAATTATGGCCGATGCCTACTATGGCTATGCCAAACGCCCAGGCCGTCTCAAATAAGGGCGTTGGTTACTATAATGCAAGTAGAGTCAGCAAGGACAAGGGTGCTGGCTCTTTTGTGTCATCGCGCTGCAGTATTACTTAAGGTCAGCTAGGAGCCAATAGTCTGCATCAAACCTTACAACTCCTAGCTTGCGCTCTTTTGAATTGGCTTTTTCTGTGGAAATGCTAGCTAAGCAGACTTGCCGCTTGCTACCTTTACGCAACAGCTAAGCGGACCAGCTCTTTTTGCTGTCGTTAGGTGCTGACTTTTTAGTCGCACCTTTTCTTTGTGGGATTTGCGTCGGGTGCTAAGCAGATAAGTTTTAGAGAGATTAGACGGTATTGTTAACTGGTAAAGTATATTTTCAGAAAATTTCAGTAAGAATAACTAATTTTGTTGACAGAGTATGTGAAATAAAGTACAATGTATTTGGAAAACGGTTACAAAATGATGTTATAGCCATAACCATTTGTATTAACATTAAGGAGGGATTGTTATGAAAGCCGTAGTTGTTAACAAAGAAGGTACTGGAGTTGAGGTTGTAGATCATGAACGACCAAAGGTAGGCCATGGTGAAGCACTGGTTAAGGTGGAATATTGTGGGGTCTGTCACACCGATTTACACGTTGCTCATGGTGATTTTGGGAAAGTGCCAGGTCGGATCTTAGGACACGAAGGTGTTGGTATAGTAGAAGAAATTGGTGAGGGGGTCGATTCACTTAAAGTAGGTGATCGTGTCTCTATTGCTTGGTTTTTTGAAGGTTGCGGCCACTGTGAGTATTGTACCACAGGACGTGAAACGCTGTGCCGTAGTGTCAAAAATGCTGGTTACACCGTTGATGGTGGAATGAGTGAATACGCCTTGGTTACTGCTGATTATGCAGTAAAAGTACCTGAAGGTCTTGATCCTGCCCAAGCATCCTCCATTACCTGTGCAGGAGTTACTACCTACAAAGCTATCAAAGAAGCTGGAGCAGCTCCTGGTCAATGGATTGTTTGCTTTGGTGCAGGTGGTCTAGGTAACTTGGCAGTACAATATGCCAAAAAGGTCTTCAATGCGCATGTGGTTGCAGTGGACATCAACAATGATAAATTAGCCTTAGCAAAAAAACTTGGTGCGGATCTTGTGGTTAACGGCAAAGAAATCGAAGATGTTGCAGCCTATATCCAAGAAAAAACAGGTGGCTGTCATGGAGCAATCGTGACAGCAGTCTCCAAAGTTGCTTTCAATCAAGCCATTGACAGTGTGCGTGCGGGTGGTACAGTCGTTGCCGTTGGCTTACCATCAGAATATATGGAACTTTCAATTGTGAAGACTGTTTTAGATGGTATCAGAGTAGTTGGATCACTAGTTGGGACACGTAAAGACTTAGAAGAAGCCTTTGCCTTTGGAGCTGAGGGCCTTGTGGTACCAGTAGTCGAAACTGTCGGTGTGGATACTGCTCCTCAAGTCTTTGATGAAATGGAAGCAGGCAAAATTCAAGGCCGTAAAGTTTTAGATTTTACCGCTCTCTAACACAGCTAACGTCAGTATCAGCTTTTAGCTTGTAAGGACAGTGCTAAAGTATCAATGGTAGTTTTCTTCCTATTAAAATAGTCAGTTATCAGCTTTTTGGAAATAACTCGCTCGTGACGTATAAGAAATAGGTTTGGCAAGCTTGGGGCGAACACATGCTCTTGCCATAACTTAGTAAAAAAGACAGGAAAAATTGCTTTCCTGTCTTTTTAGGGTTCTTCGCTTCTAGTGAGGAGATGAAGAATCAAGCCCAAGTTAGCCCTGTCTTTGGTCATTATTGCACTTAAGGCTAGGTAATACATGATAGATGTTACAGAGCTTTTTTCGTTCGTTGTCTCTTTTTTTGCTCTCTTTATTCTTGTGATTTTAAAGGAAGAAAAAAGCTGGTCAGTCAATCTCCTTAGATCTAGTAAGGCACACTAATTGGCAGATTTTTGGTGCAGATCAGGTAGCTAAGCATTGTGTTCCTGGTTGAAATGCCCCGCCTTTTTAGATATGATGACAGTAGAAATAAGAAAAGAATATCCTGTAGAAAATGAAATGATTGCTTTTTGAGGTGGATGTTATCAGGCATCAATCACCCTACAAAAAACACGCACCTTGTTAGGGTGGTTAGCTGACTGAGTGCCTTTAAGCTTCTGGCTAGTATAAACAAAAGCTTATATGGTTAGTCAAATGACGAGCGCTGCTGCTTGGCTAAGCTTTTTCCCTCTTGGTTTGGTGATGGGGGAGGACCTGTCTTTAATGGTTGCGGCAGCTATAGACGGGTAAACAGTAAAAATAGGTCGCAGTCAGTCAATCCATCTAGCTTGGTTTTAAGTAATTAAGTTGGCAGGGTATCATTAGGAACATAGAATATGCCAAATAATAGAAGAAAGTTGTTAACAGTAGCCTTGCCAGCAATGGTGGAAAATATTCTCCAAATGCTGATGGGGTTAGTGGATAGTTATTTAATTGCTAAAATCTCCTTAGTTGCTGTTTCGGGGGTGGCCATGGCTAATAACCTTTTAGCTATCTACCAGGCCATCTTTATTGCCATCGGCGCAGCCGCCACCAGTCTTGTCGCTAAGGCTAAAGGGGAATCAGATTATAGTAAGCAACAAGCGTACATAGCAAATGCACTCCTTTTAAGCTTGCTGCTGTCTTTCATTTTAGGGCTTTTGAGTTTTTTCTTTGGCTACCCTTTGTTACATTTATTGGGAGCTGAGCCACTGGTAGCTCAAACAGGGGCTAGCTATTTAGCTATTGTTGGTGGCTTGGTGGTGAGCCTGGGGCTACTAACCGTCTTAGGAGGGATTGTACGAGCGCTGGGCTTTCCCAGATTGCCAATGGAAGTTAGCTTAATCACCAATATCTTAAATGCCGGATTATCACTGTTGGCTTTATTTGTCCTTGGTTGGGGACTAACAGGTGTTGCCTTTGCGACGGTTATAGCGCGCTTTCTGGGTGTTTTGCTCTTAGTTCGGCAGTTACCCCTTGGTCAACTTCGCTTTAAAAGCCCAGGTCACAAAATGGCAGAAGTAATGGCAATTGCTTTGCCGGCAGCCGGCGAACGCCTGATGATGCGGCTTGGCGATTTGATGATTCTCACGATTCTTGTCCGATTAGGGACAAAAGTCGTAGCAGGAAATGCCATTGGCGAGAGCATTTCACAGTTCAATTACATGCCAGGCCTTGCTGTGGCGACCGCAACGCTACTCTTTGTCTCTGAAGAAGTCGGTCAGGGTCATCCAGAGCGCGTCAAGAAGCTAGTACGGGACTCCTATTGGCTGAGCCTAGGAATGATGCTAGTGATAAGTGGACTGGTTTTCTTATTTGGTGATAGTCTCTCTAGTCAG
The DNA here is from genome assembly GCF_019774635.1 of Streptococcus halichoeri. Taxonomy (NCBI): domain Bacteria; kingdom Bacillati; phylum Bacillota; class Bacilli; order Lactobacillales; family Streptococcaceae; genus Streptococcus; species Streptococcus halichoeri. Next base: position 278,596 of record NZ_CP081502.1, on the reverse strand, counting down.
TTCACTAGCGACAGCCTGGCTAAGGGAGCTAGCCTAACGGTTTTAGGCTATTCCTTACTCTTTGCACCTTGTACGGCAGGAACACTGGTTTACACAGCATTATGGCAGGGCCTAGGCAATGCGCGCCTGCCCTTTTACGCCACGACCATCGGGATGTGGCTGATACGGATTCTCGGTGGTTACTTTCTCACTGTTTCGGTTGGAATTGGCTACGCGGGGATCTGGATAGCAACTGGCTTAGACAACGCCTTTCGCTGGTTCTTCTTGTTGCGCCTTTACGCGAAGCAATTAGCAAAAAAGAAAAAAGACGAAGTCGATGAACTAAATAGTGAGGCTTAGCAAAAGGGAGTGTTAAGAGAGCTCTAAGTGCCAACTGCCTTTTAGAGAGTTTTTCCAAATAGACAACTAAAAAAAGCGAATAAACCCTTGCATTGGGTTTATTTTTCTGATATTATATTATGGTGCTGTTAAAAGCAGCTTTTAGCTATGATACGAGAGGTTGCGACACGCTCGGTTGCATTGCCACGCAAGGGCTGTTGGTTTTCTCGAGGAGCTAGCCTATTATCGTAAATAGACGAGAGGAGAAAAGATGGCAAACAAAAAAATCCGTATCCGTTTGAAAGCGTACGAACACCGTACACTTGACACAGCGGCCGAAAAAATCGTTGAAACTGCAACACGTACAGGTGCTACTGTAGCTGGTCCAGTTCCACTTCCAACAGAACGTAGTCTTTACACTATTATTCGTGCGACTCACAAATACAAAGATTCTCGCGAACAATTTGAAATGCGTACACACAAACGTCTTATTGACATTGTGAACCCAACTCAAAAGACAGTTGACGCTCTTATGAAATTGGATCTTCCAAGTGGTGTAAACGTTGAAATCAAGCTTTAATTAGCTGGATACGGCCGAGGCAAGCGCGTGTTTAATCCTAATTGAACACAGGCTAAACTTTTTGTGAAAAAGCTAAATCTTCGGATTTTCTATTTTCAGTTTGAGTTTGATGCCTCGAGCATCTTGATTTGAGCACAAAAAACGCTCGTAAAAAACTTTTTTGAGCATGAAAAACGCTCATTAAAAACTTTTTGAAATATATAAGGAAAAGGAAATATTTTCTCATGACAAAAGGAATCTTAGGGAAAAAAGTGGGAATGACTCAAATCTTCACTGAATCTGGTGAATTTATCCCTGTTACTGTCATTGAAGCAACACCAAACGTTGTGCTTCAGGTTAAAACTGTCGAAACAGACGGTTACGAAGCAGTCCAAGTTGGTTTTGATGACAAACGTGAAGTATTGAGTAACAAACCTGCCAAAGGCCATGTAGCAAAAGCTAACACAGCTCCTAAGCGCTTCATTCGTGAATTCAAAAACATTGAAGGCTTAGAAGTAGGATCAGAAATTACAGTTGAAACTTTTGCAGCCGGCGATGTTGTTGATGTAACTGGTACTTCAAAAGGTAAAGGTTTCCAAGGTGTTATCAAACGCCATGGTCAATCACGTGGTCCAATGGCTCACGGTTCACGCTACCATCGTCGTCCAGGTTCTATGGGACCTGTTGCGCCTAACCGTGTTTTCAAAAACAAACATTTGGCAGGCCGTATGGGTGGTAACCGCGTAACCATTCAAAATCTTGAAATTGTCCAAGTTGTTCCAGAAAAAAATGTTATCCTTATCAAAGGTAACGTACCAGGTGCTAAGAAATCTCTTATCACTATCAAATCAGCAGTTAAAGCTGCTAAATAATAAGAAAGGAGAAAACAGTTAAAATGGCAAACGTTAAACTATTTGACCAAACTGGTAAAGAAGTTAGCTCAGTTGAATTAAACGATGCTATCTTTGGTATTGAACCAAACGAATCAGTTGTTTTTGATGTTGTAATTAGCCAACGCGCTAGCCTTCGTCAAGGTACACATGCGGTTAAAAACCGTTCGGCAGTATCTGGTGGTGGTCGTAAACCATGGCGTCAAAAAGGAACTGGACGTGCACGTCAAGGTTCTATCCGCTCACCACAATGGCGTGGTGGTGGTGTGGTCTTTGGACCAACTCCACGTTCATACGGATACAAACTTCCACAAAAAGTTCGTCGCCTTGCTTTGAAATCAGTTTATTCAGCAAAAGTTGCTGAAGATAAATTTGTAGCTGTCGAAAGCCTTTCTTTTGCAGCACCAAAAACTGCTGAATTTGCAAAAGTGCTTTCAGCACTTAGCATTGATTCAAAAGTACTTGTACTCATTGAAGAAGGAAATGAATTTGCAGCTTTATCAGCGCGTAACCTTCCAAATGTTAAAGTTGCAACAGCAACAACTGCAAGTGTACTTGATATCGTGAACGCAGACAAACTTCTTGTAACGAAAGAAGCAATCTCTACAATTGAGGAGGTTCTTGCATAATGAATTTGTACGACGTAATCAAAAAGCCAGTAATCACTGAAAAATCAATGTATGCTCTTGAAGAAGGGAAATACACATTTGAAGTGGATACACGTGCGCACAAACTACTAATCAAACAAGCTATCGAAGCTGCGTTTGAAGGTGTGAAAGTTGCAAGCGTGAACACTGTTACTGTTAAGCCAAAAGCAAAACGCGTTGGTCGTTATACAGGGTTCACTTCAAAAACGAAAAAAGCTATTGTAACACTTACGGCTGATTCAAAAGCTATTGAGTTGTTTGCAGCAGAAGCTGAATAATCTAAGGAGGAAATAACGTGGGTATTAAAGTTTATAAACCAACGACAAATGGCCGTCGTAACATGACTTCTTTGGATTTTGCAGAAATCACTACAAGCACTCCTGAGAAATCATTGCTTGTTTCGCTTAAAAACAAAGCAGGTCGTAATAATAACGGTCGCATCACTGTTCGTCACCAAGGCGGTGGACACAAGCGTCACTACCGTTTGATTGATTTTAAACGCAATAAAGACGGTGTCGAAGCTGTTGTTAAAACCATCGAATATGATCCAAATCGTACGGCAAACATCGCCTTAGTACACTATACTGACGGTGTTAAGGCTTACATCATTGCTCCTAAGGGACTTGAAGTTGGCCAACGCATCGTTTCTGGACCAGATGCTGACATCAAAATTGGTAATGCTTTGCCACTAGTCAACATCCCTGTTGGTACCGTTGTTCACAACATTGAGCTAAAACCTGGAAAAGGTGGAGAGCTTGTGCGTGCAGCCGGTGCTTCAGCACAAGTCCTTGGCCAAGAAGGTAAATACGTGCTTGTTCGTCTCCAATCAGGCGAAGTTCGTATGATTCTTGGTACTTGCCGGGCAACTGTTGGTACTGTTGGTAATGAGCAACAATCCCTTGTCAACATTGGTAAAGCTGGACGTAACCGTTGGAAAGGCGTTCGCCCTACAGTCCGCGGTTCTGTAATGAACCCTAACGATCACCCACACGGTGGTGGTGAAGGTAAAGCACCAGTTGGACGTAAAGCGCCATCAACTCCATGGGGTAAACCAGCGCTTGGTCTTAAAACTCGTAATAAAAAAGCGAAATCTAACAAACTTATTATTCGTCGTCGTAACGACAAATAATCTGCCACAAGTTGCTTAAAACTTGCTAGGTGAACGTTAGCATAGCTCTGCTATCTATTTCCGCCAACTCGGTAGAGTTTCATAATGGTTTAACTTATTGTCTGTTAGTTTGTTTGAAATGCCAGTTTGATGCAATTGCTGACTGATATGAAAGCATCAAATCAACTCTGCAAGGCAAGATAAGGAACAAAAAGGACAAGCGTTTTACCCTCATTCTCAAGCCGCTGTGGTACATACATTTAAAGGAGAACACTACAAAATGGGACGTAGTCTTAAAAAAGGACCTTTCGTCGATGAGCATTTGATGAAAAAAGTTGAAGCTCAAGCCAATGACGAAAAGAAAAAAGTAATCAAAACTTGGTCACGTCGTTCAACGATTTTCCCAAGTTTCATCGGATATACAATCGCAGTTTATGATGGACGTAAGCATGTACCTGTTTACATCCAAGAAGACATGGTAGGTCACAAGCTTGGTGAATTTGCACCAACACGTACCTACAAAGGTCACGCAGCTGACGACAAGAAAACACGTCGTTAATAGGAGGAGGACACAATGGCAGAAATTACTTCAGCTAAAGCAATGGCTCGTACAGTGCGTGTTTCACCTCGTAAAACACGTTTAGTACTTGATCTTATCCGTGGTAAGAAAGTTGCTGATGCAATCGCAATCTTGAAATTCACGCCAAACAAAGCTGCTCGTGTTATTGAGAAAACTCTTAACTCAGCAATTGCTAACGCAGAAAACAACTTTGGTTTGGAAAAAGCTAATTTGGTCGTCTCTGAAACATTCGCAAACGAAGGACCAACTATGAAACGTTTCCGTCCACGTGCGAAAGGTTCAGCTTCACCAATCAACAAACGCACAACTCACGTTACAGTAGTTGTAGCAGAAAAATAAGGAGGTAAAATCGTGGGTCAAAAAGTACATCCAATTGGTATGCGTGTCGGAATCATCCGTGACTGGGATGCGAAATGGTATGCTGAAAAAGAATACGCGGATTACCTTCATGAAGATCTTGCAATCCGTAAATTCATCAATAAAGAATTAGCTGACGCATCTGTTTCAACTATTGAAATCGAACGCGCAGTAAACAAAGTGATTGTGTCGCTTCATACTGCTAAACCAGGAATGGTTATCGGTAAAGGTGGCGCAAATGTTGACATCCTTCGTGCTCAACTTAACAAATTAACTGGAAAACAAGTACACATCAATATCATCGAAATCAAGTCACCAGACCTTGATGCACACCTTGTTGGTGAAAACATTGCTCGTCAACTTGAGCAACGTGTGGCTTTCCGTCGTGCTCAAAAACAAGCTATCCAACGGACAATGCGTGCCGGTGCTAAAGGAATCAAAACCCAAGTATCAGGTCGTTTGAACGGTGCAGATATTGCCCGTGCTGAAGGCTATTCAGAAGGAACTGTTCCACTTCACACCCTTCGCGCGGACATCGATTACGCATGGGAAGAAGCAGACACAACATACGGTAAACTTGGTGTTAAAGTTTGGATTTATCGTGGAGAAGTTCTTCCAGCTCGTAAAAACACTAAAGGAGGCAAATAACAAATGTTAGTACCTAAACGTGTTAAACACCGTCGCGAATTCCGTGGAAAAATGCGCGGTGAGGCTAAAGGCGGCAAAGAAGTTGCATTCGGTGAATATGGACTTCAAGCGACAACTAGCCACTGGATTACAAACCGCCAAATCGAAGCTGCCCGTATCGCAATGACGCGTTACATGAAACGTGGTGGTAAAGTTTGGATCAAAATCTTCCCACACAAATCTTACACTGCTAAAGCTATCGGTGTACGTATGGGTTCTGGTAAAGGGGCACCTGAAGGTTGGGTAGCACCAGTGAAGCGTGGCAAAGTAATGTTTGAAATCGCTGGGGTTTCTGAAGAAGTTGCCCGCGAAGCTTTGCGTCTTGCTAGCCACAAATTACCAGTGAAAACAAAATTCGTGAAACGTGACGCAGAATAAGGAGAAGACATGAAACTTGAAGAAATCAAAAAGTTTGTTGCTGAGCTTCGTGGCTTGTCTCAAGAAGAGCTTGCAAAAAAAGAAAACGAACTTAAAAAAGAACTTTTCGACCTTCGTTTTCAAGCTGCAGCCGGTCAATTAGATCAAACTGCTCGTTTGAACGAAGTGAAAAAGCAAATTGCCCGTGTTAAAACCGTGCAATCTGAAATGAAATAATAGATTGGGAAAGGAGAAATTCTAATTATGGAACGTAATCAACGTAAAACTCTTTACGGACGCGTCGTGTCTGACAAGATGGATAAAACAATCACTGTTATAGTTGAAACCAAACGTAACCACCCAGTCTATGGTAAACGTATCAACTATTCTAAAAAATACAAAGCCCATGATGAAAACAACATTGCTAAAGAAGGCGACATTGTACGTATCATGGAAACACGCCCACTTTCAGCTACAAAGCGTTTTCGTCTTGTAGAAGTTGTGGAAAAAGCTGTTATTATCTAATCAAACTAAAAGGAGAAAATTGAAATGATTCAACAAGAAACTCGCTTGAAAGTTGCTGATAATAGCGGTGCTCGTGAGATCTTGACTATCAAAGTTCTTGGTGGTTCAGGACGTAAATTCGCTAACATCGGCGACATCATTGTTGCTTCTGTAAAACAAGCTACTCCTGGTGGAGCAGTTAAAAAAGGCGATGTCGTGAAAGCTGTTATTGTTCGTACCAAGTCTGGTGCACGTCGAGCAGACGGATCATACATCAAATTTGACGAAAATGCTGCAGTCATCATCCGTGATGACAAAACTCCTCGCGGGACACGTATCTTTGGCCCAGTTGCACGTGAATTGCGTGAAGGTGGCTTCATGAAGATCGTTTCTTTAGCACCAGAAGTACTTTAATCAACACAAACTAAAAGTCCCCTAGGAAACTCCCTAGGGTGCCCTCAGGGCGTAAGAAATTAATAGGAGAAAAATACCACATGTTTGTAAAAAAAGGCGACAAAGTTCGCGTTATTGCTGGTAAGGACAAAGGCGTTGAAGCTGTAGTTCTTAAGGCTCTTCCAAAAGTAAATAAAGTTGTTGTTGAAGGTGTTGGCATGATCAAAAAACACCAAAAACCAAATGCTGAAAACCCACAAGGTGCTATCGTGGAAAAAGAAGCTCCAATCCATGTATCAAACGTTCAAGTTCTTGATAAAAATGGTGTAGCTGGCCGTGTTGGTTATAAAGTTGTAGACGGCAAAAAAGTTCGTTACAGCAAAAAATCAGGCGAAGTGCTTGATTAATCACGAAGGAAAGGAGAAGCATAAATGGCAAATCGTTTAAAAGAAAAATATACTAACGAAGTAATTCCTGCGTTGACAGAGAAATTTAACTATACTTCAGTAATGGCAGTGCCAAAAGTTGAGAAAATCGTTCTTAACATGGGTGTTGGTGATGCTGTTTCAAATGCAAAAAACCTTGAAAAAGCTGCTGCTGAATTAGCACTTATCTCAGGACAAAAACCACTTATTACTAAAGCTAAGAAATCAATCGCTGGCTTCCGTCTTCGTGAAGGTGTTGCGATCGGTGCGAAAGTAACCCTTCGTGGCAACCGTATGTACGAATTCCTAGACAAATTAGTTAGCGTTTCACTTCCTCGTGTTCGTGACTTCCATGGTGTGCCAACAAAATCATTTGATGGCCGTGGGAACTACACACTTGGTGTGAAAGAGCAACTTATCTTCCCAGAAATCAACTTCGATGATGTTGATAAAGTACGTGGTCTTGATATTGTAATCGTCACTACTGCAAATACTGACGAAGAATCACGTGAATTGCTTAAAGGTCTTGGAATGCCTTTTGCAAAATAATAGGGGGTAACGAAATTGGCTAAAAAATCGATGATTGCTAAAAACAAACGTCCTGCGAAATTCTCTACGCAAGCATACACACGCTGTGAAAAATGTGGACGTCCACATTCTGTTTACCGCAAATTCAAACTTTGCCGTGTTTGCTTCCGTGAGTTGGCTTATAAAGGTCAAATTCCAGGTGTTGTTAAAGCGTCTTGGTAAGAAAATGATACAAAGAGCCTAGCGGACAAAGTGAAAATAGAAAATCTAACCAGGAGCGCTTGCGTTCTAGGAGGATCTATCTTTTTTCATCAAAGCCCAAAGCTCGTGTTCAACTAAGCTCATTGGCTCGGTTGAACAACCTGCCCAGTCGGGCAATAGTAACTAGCAAGTGATTCAATCAAACTGCTAGTAAAAGGAGAAAAAAACAAATGGTTATGACTGACCCAATTGCAGACTTTTTAACACGCATTCGTAATGCTAACCAAGCAAAACATGAAGTGTTAGAAGCACCTGCTTCAAATATTAAAAAAGGAATCGCTGAGATCCTTAAACGTGAAGGTTACATCAAAAACGTTGAAGTTATCGAAGATGACAAACAAGGTATCATCCGTGTTTTCCTTAAATATGGTCAAAACGGTGAACGCGTTATCACTAACGTCAAACGCATTTCTAAACCTGGTCTTCGTGTTTACACAAAACGTGAGGATGTTCCTAAAGTGCTTAACGGCCTTGGAACAGCTATCATTTCAACTTCTGAAGGACTTTTGACCGACAAAGAAGCGCGCCAAAAAAATGTTGGCGGGGAAGTGATCGCATACGTTTGGTAATTTAAAAAGATACTAAGAGCGTCATGGGCTAAGTGAAAATAGGAAATCTGACGCAGAGTGTTTACACTCTAGGAAGATTTATCTTTTTCACAAAGACCATAGCTCGAGTTCAATTCGATTGCAGATTGAATTGACGGTTTCTAATTCCAAACATATTGAACTAATTGAACACGGGCTAAAGTCTGTGTGAAAAAGATAAACTTTTTCTAGAAACCTTGGTTTCATCGTAAAGTTTTCTATTTTCACTATGCCTTTTTGCCCTTAGTATCTTAGTTCACCCCGTGAAAACTAGTCGCGCATGCGGCTTGATAATCTAACAGGAGAAAAATAAACATGTCACGTATTGGTAATAAAGTTATTACAATGCCTGCCGGTGTTGAATTAACAAATAACAACAACCTTGTTACTGTTAAAGGCCCTAAAGGCGAACTCACTCGTGAGTTTAACAAAAATATTGAAATCAAAGTTGAAGGAAATGAAATCACTCTTTCACGTCCAAATGACTCAAAAGAAATGAAAACGATCCATGGGACAACACGTGCTAACTTGAATAACATGGTTGTTGGTGTTTCTGAAGGTTTCAAAAAAGCTCTTGAAATGCGTGGGGTTGGTTACCGTGCACAACTTCAAGGCTCAAAACTTGTCCTTTCTGTTGGTAAATCTCACCAAGATGAGGTAGAAGCTCCAGAAGGCATCACGTTTGAAGTGCCAACACCAACAACTATCAACGTTCTTGGTATCAACAAAGAAGTCGTTGGTCAAACAGCTGCTTACGTTCGTAGCCTGCGTTCACCAGAACCATATAAAGGTAAAGGGATTCGCTACGTTGGTGAATTTGTACGCCTTAAAGAAGGTAAAACAGGTAAATAATAGAAGCCTAGTCAGAGCAGGGCTTGCTTTGATTGGGCAACTACTAACATGTCAAAAAGACATATTCTATAATATAAGAGGTGAAAATTGTGATTTCGAAACCAGATAAAAATAAAATCCGCCAAAAACGCCATCGTCGTGTGCGCGGTAAACTCTCTGGGACTGCTGATCGCCCACGTTTGAACGTTTTCCGTTCTAATACAGGCATCTACGCTCAAGTAATTGATGACGTAGCGGGTGTAACGCTCGCAAGTGCATCAACTCTTGATAAAGACGTTTCCAAAGGAACTAAAACTGAACAAGCCGTTGTAGTCGGCAAACTTGTTGCTGAACGTGCAGTGGCTAAAGGTATTTCTGAAGTGGTGTTTGACCGCGGTGGATATCTCTATCACGGACGTGTAAAAGCTTTAGCTGATGCAGCTCGTGAAAACGGATTGAAATTCTAATAGGGAGGACACATAATAATGGCATTTAAAGATAATGCAGTTGAACTAGAAGAACGCGTTGTTGCAATTAACCGCGTTACAAAAGTTGTTAAAGGTGGACGCCGTCTACGTTTTGCAGCTCTTGTAGTTGTTGGTGATGGTAAGGGCCGCGTTGGTTTTGGTACTGGTAAAGCTCAAGAAGTACCAGAAGCTATTCGTAAAGCAGTTGAAGCTGCTAAAAAGAATATGATTGAAGTCCCAATGGTTGGCACAACAATCCCTCATGAAGTTTATTCAAACTTTGGTGGGGCAAAAGTCTTGTTGAAACCAGCTGTTGAAGGTTCTGGAGTTTCTGCTGGTGGAGCAGTGCGTGCCGTCATCGAATTGGCAGGTGTGGCTGATATTACTTCAAAATCTCTTGGTTCAAACACTCCAATCAACATTGTTCGTGCGACTGTTGAAGGATTAAAACAACTTAAACGCGCAGAAGAAGTTGCTGCTCTTCGTGGCATCTCAGTTTCTGACTTAGCATAAGAAAGGGGATTGAAATGGCTCAAATTAAAATCACTTTGACTAAGTCTCCAATCGGACGTAAGCCAGAACAACGTAAAACAGTTGTTGCTCTTGGACTTGGTAAATTAAATTCTTCAGTCATCAAAGAAGATAACTCTGCTATCCGTGGTATGGTAACAGCTATCTCTCATTTGGTCACTGTTGAAGACGTTAAATAAGCTAAAACATTAACTGTGTTTCTTTAGAAAACACATTCGTAACAGCGCTGCTAAGTGTGCCGCTTACTAGGGGGTACAAATCGTAGTGCTATAATAAGATGGTTAAGTCGCAAGTGTCAACTTGGCGACTTAATGGTCATTTTATCTGTATAGGCGAGTTTCTATGAGGAGTCCTTTCCCCTCATAGGGGCGCTAGCATTTTACAAAAAAGGAGAAAAAATGAAACTTCATGAATTAAAAGCAGCTGAAGGTTCACGTAAAGTACGTAATCGTGTTGGACGTGGAACTTCTTCAGGTAATGGTAAAACATCTGGCCGCGGACAAAAAGGTCAAAAAGCGCGTAGCGGCGGCGGTGTACGTTTAGGCTTTGAAGGTGGACAAACACCATTGTTCCGTCGGATGCCAAAACGTGGATTTACTAATATCAATGCTAAAGAATATGCTTTGGTTAATCTTGATCAATTAAACGTCTTTGAAGATGGTACAGAAGTGACGCCAGTTATGCTTAAAGAAATTGGCCTTGTTCGTGCTGAAAAATCAGGCGTTAAAATTCTTGGAAATGGCGAATTGACCAAAAAATTGACTGTAAAAGCAGCGAAATTTTCAAAATCTGCAGAAGCAGCCATTACTGCCAAAGGTGGTTCAATTGAAGTCATCTAATGAGGGGTAACTCATGATGTTCTTAAAAATATTAATCAATGCTTTGAAGGTAAAGAATGTCAGAAATAAAATTTTCTTCACCATCTTTATCATTCTAGTATTCCGCATCGGAACACATATTACCGTTCCTGGGGTCAACGCCAAGAGCTTAGAGCAGTTGAGTGAACTTCCTTTTCTAAATATGTTGAACTTGGTCAGCGGGAATGCAATGCGCAATTTCTCTGTCTTTTCAATGGGGGTAAGTCCGTACATTACAGCATCCATTGTTGTTCAACTGTTGCAAATGGACATTTTGCCAAAATTTGTTGAATGGGGCAAGCAAGGCGAAGTTGGTCGACGAAAGTTAAACCAAGCTACGCGTTATATTTCACTTGTCTTAGCCTTCATCCAATCAATTGGTATCACTGCTGGTTTTAACACCATTTCTAGTGTTGCTCTTGTGAAAACACCCGATGTGAAGACTTATTTATTAATCGGTGCTTTGCTGACAACAGGTAGCGTAATTGTTACTTGGCTTGGCGATCAAATTACAGACAAGGGATTTGGTAACGGGGTGTCAATGATTATCTTTGCAGGTATCATTTCCTCCATTCCAAACGCCATTGCGACAATCCACGAAGATTACTTTGTTAATGTAAAAGCAGATCAACACCTCCATTCCTACATTATGGTTGGTATTATTATTGTAGCTGTATTAGCAGTTGTCTTCTTTACAACATTTGTTCAACAAGCAGAATACAAAATTCCAATTCAATACACAAAATTGATGCAAGGGGCACCAACAAGTTCATACTTGCCATTGAAGGTCAATCCAGCTGGCGTTATTCCCGTTATCTTTGCTAGCTCAATTACGACAATTCCAAGTACCTTGATTCCCTTCTTCCAAAACGGTCGAGATGTTCCTTGGTTAACCAAACTCCAAGAAATTCTCAACTATCAGTCGCCACTTGGTATGATGATTTATGCCTTGTTGATTATCTTGTTCTCATTTTTCTATACCTTTGTACAGGTTAATCCAGAAAAAACAGCAGAAAATCTCCAAAAGAATGGCTCTTACATTCCAAGCGTTAGACCAGGCCGCGAAACAGAAGAATTTATGTCATCATTGCTTAAAAAATTGGCAACCGTGGGTTCGATTTTCTTAGCCTTTATCTCGCTTGCGCCAATCGCTGCGCAGCAAGCTTTGAATCTCTCTTCAGGGGTTGCTTTAGGTGGGACAAGTTTACTAATCTTGATTGCCACAGGAATCGAAGGCATGAAACAACTAGAAGGTTACCTTCTTAAGCGTCAATATGTTGGGTTTATGAATACAGCGAAATAGAATACAGGTTGACAGTGTCAACCTTCTATTTTGTTTTTAAGTGATGATACTAATTGTAAGCATCATCACTTAAAAACAAAATGAATTCCATTCATTTTGATAACAATTTTGTCAAACAAGGAGAATGACATGAATCTTTTAATTATGGGCTTGCCGGGTGCTGGCAAAGGAACACAGGCTGCTAAAATTGTTGAAGAATTTGGACTAATTCACATTTCAACAGGCGATATGTTCCGCGCAGCTATGGCTAATCAAACCGAAATGGGGCTTCTTGCCAAGTCATACATTGATAAGGGAGAACTGGTACCAGATGAGGTAACAAATGGCATTGTTAAAGAACGCTTGGGCCAAGCTGATGTAGCAGAAAAAGGCTTCCTACTAGATGGTTATCCACGGACAATTGATCAAGCACATGCCCTAGATACTACCTTAGCAGAACTTAACTTAAAGCTAGATGGTGTCATTAATATTGATGTTGATCCAGCTTCTCTAGTTGAGCGATTGAGTGGCCGGATCATCAACAAAAAAACCGGTGAAACATTCCACAAAGTCTTTAACCCACCAGCAAACTATAAAGAAGAAGATTACTACCAACGTGAAGATGATAAACCAGAAACGGTTAAACGTCGTCTAGACGTCAATATTGCCCAAGGGCAACCCATTATTGACCACTACCGTGAAGCTGGAATGGTACATGATATTCAAGGAAATCAGGAAATTTCAGCCGTGTTTGCTGACATTGAGCAGGTGCTGACTGACCTGAAATAATTCAGGGAAATAACTTGCTAAAGTCATACTCAAGTGATATAATAGGCTAGTCTGACTTATAATTGTTACCTCTGTGCTCAGAGGACATCAAATCGAAATTTAGGGGGTACTTTTGCGTGGCAAAAGAAGACGTGATTGAAATTGAAGGCAAGGTTGTCGAAACAATGCCTAATGCAATGTTTACAGTTGAATTGGAAAACGGACACCAGATTCTTGCAACTGTTTCAGGGAAAATCCGCAAAAATTACATTCGTATTTTAGTCGGTGACCGTGTGACAGTTGAAATGAGCCCATACGATTTAACCCGTGGACGAATCACATACCGCTTTAAATAATCGAAATAATTGGAGGGATTAAAACATGAAGGTAAGACCATCGGTTAAACCAATTTGCGAATACTGCAAAGTTATTCGTCGTAACGGTCGTGTTATGGTAATTTGTCCAACAAATCCAAAGCACAAACAACGTCAAGGATAATATAGAAAGGAGAACAAATGGCTCGTATAGCTGGAGTTGATATTCCAAGTGACAAACGTGTAGTAGTTTCATTGACTTATGTATATGGTATTGGACTTGCAACCGCTAAAAAAATCCTAGCTGCTGCAGGTGTATCAGAAGATATCCGTGTTAAAGATTTAACAAGTGATCAAGAAGATGCTATCCGTCGCGAAGTGGATTCTATTAAAGTAGAAGGTGACCTTCGCCGTGAAGTGAACTTAAACATTAAACGTTTGATGGAAATCGGTTCATACCGTGGTATCCGTCACCGTCGTGGACTTCCTGTCCGTGGACAAAACACTAAAAACAACGCCCGCACTCGTAAAGGTAAAGCAGTTGCGATTGCAGGTAAGAAAAAATAAAATAGGAGGTAAAAAAATTGGCTAAACCAACACGTAAACGTCGTGTGAAAAAGAACATCGAGTCAGGTGTTGCTCATATTCACGCTACATTTAACAACACTATTGTTATGATTACAGATGTTCACGGTAATGCTCTTGCCTGGTCTTCAGCTGGTGCTCTTGGTTTCAAAGGTTCACGTAAATCAACACCATTTGCTGCTCAAATGGCTGCCGAAGCTGCTGCAAAATCTGCACAAGAACATGGACTTAAAACTGTTGAAGTCACTGTAAAAGGTCCTGGTTCAGGTCGTGAATCTGCTATTCGTGCTCTTGCTGCTGCAGGTCTTGAAGTAACTGCAATTCGTGATGTGACTCCTGTGCCACATAATGGTGCTCGTCCTCCAAAACGTCGTCGTGTATAATCATATAATAACTAGTACACAAGTTTCGTTTCGAGGGGTGAAAAAATGATTGAGTTTGAAAAACCAATAATAACAAAAATTGATGAAAATAAAGATTACGGGAGATTTGTGATTGAACCGCTTGAACGTGGTTATGGAACAACTCTTGGTAATTCACTTCGTCGTGTGCTCTTGTCTTCACTTCCGGGTGCAGCAGTGACATCTATTAAGATTGATGGTGTATTACACGAATTTGATACAATCCCAGGTGTACGCGAAGATGTGATGCAAATTATCCTTAACGTTAAAGGACTTGCAGTAAAGTCATACGTCGAAGACGAAAAGATTATCGAATTAGATGTTGAAGGACCAGCCGAAGTAACTGCTGGTGACATTTTAACAGATAGCGATATCGAACTGGTTAACCCTGATCATTATCTTTTTACTATTGCTGAAGGACATTCCTTAAAAGCGACAATGACTGTTGCTAAAAAACGAGGCTATGTACCTGCTGAAGGCAATAAAAAAGATGATGCACCTGTTGGAACATTGGCAGTAGATTCCATCTACACACCAGTTAAAAAAGTTAATTATCAAGTTGAACCTGCTCGTGTTGGTAGTAACGATGGCTTTGATAAATTAACCATTGAAATCATGACAAACGGAACAATCATTCCTGAAGACGCTTTAGGTTTATCCGCTCGCGTTTTAATTGAACACTTAAATCTCTTTACTGACCTAACAGAAGTTGCAAAAGCAACAGACGTTATGAAAGAAACTGAAACAGTGAACGATGAAAAGGTACTTGATCGCACGATTGAGGAATTAGACTTGTCCGTACGCTCATACAACTGTCTCAAACGTGCAGGAATCAATACTGTATTTGATTTGACAGAAAAAACTGAGCCTGAAATGATGAAAGTCCGCAACTTGGGACGCAAGAGTCTTGAAGAAGTCAAAGTCAAACTTGCTGATTTAGGACTCGGATTAAAAAACGATAAATAAAATAGGAGGACAAAATGGCTTACCGTAAACTAGGACGCACTAGCTCACAACGTAAAGCAATGCTTCGTGATTTGACCACAGATCTTTTAATCAACGAATCCATTGTAACGACTGAAGCACGTGCAAAAGAAATCCGTAAAACCGTTGAAAAAATGATTACTTTAGGTAAACGTGGTGATCTTCATGCTCGTCGTCAAGCAGCAGCTTATGTACGCAATGAAGTAGCATCAGAAAGCTATGATGAAGCTAGTGATAAATACACATCAACAACAGCTCTTCAAAAGCTTTTCTCAGAAATTGCACCTCGTTATGCCGAACGTAACGGCGGATACACACGTATCCTTAAAACTGAACCACGCCGTGGAGATGCTGCTCCAATGGCCATCATTGAATTAGTTTAATTTTTATCAATTTTGTTGAGTGTTATGATGATGGAAAAGTTGACTGCTTTTCTTAGTCTAGCTCTGGTCTACCGCTAGGGATTCATTCTCTAGCGGGAACACTCATCATGTTATTAAGGTCACACTTGTTTACGAAATAGTTCTAAGCCTAGAATTACTTCGTAAGCAGGTGTTTTTTAATGGCTCTTTGTCAACTGTAGTGGGTGACTTATAGCTAAGCACGAGACGAAGTTCGTCTTCTCTTTTGCTATGTTCAAAGCGATGAGGATTCGGCTCATTGTCAACTGTCATGAGTAAACCCACTTTGGCCATTGCAGCGCTTTTTGACGGTTATTTCTGTTTAGCCTGATTTTGAACACCTTGATGATTGCACGAAGCATCTTAGCCTCTCTAACCTCTTATTTTTCAATATAGTCTAAAACTTCCACGTTCTGAACAAGCTTAAAAAGCCTCTGGCTCATCTAGTCGCTCCATTACTACAACTCTGATAGTTTTGGAAAATAGCTAGCGCTTGGTGCTAGCTAAAGTAGAAACAGCATGCTCACGTCCTTGGTTTTTTAACAGCTTTGCCAATATCCCGGTCAAATGATTCTCCCTACGAAGAAGTTGCTGATAAGTAATAATGACAACCATCTTGGAGCTTGTTTCGGCGTTAATGGTAGCTAAAAGACTCATAAACACCATGCTAATAAACAGTTTAAAACGAAGTTAGCCACTGAGAGTATAAAAAACAGCTTAGAAATCTAATAGAATTGCCTAGCGCAGATCAGAAGGAGACTAAGGTGCAAACTAATGAGCCGCCAAAAAGGAGCATCTCTAACACTGACTGAGCAAAGACATTAGAGGGTGCTTGATTCTAGAAAAAAGAAAAACAGCTAAAAACTAGCAACAGACCAAACGTTAATCTCCCGAAAAGTCCGTTGAAGCATCCCAGTAAGCAGTAAAAACTGAGAATATAAGAGCATATAAATTGCTTTGGGGATCGATACAGTGTCTTAGACCATAGTCCAAAGCAAGTATTTGTCATCCCCCGAATAGACAGAAAAAAAGAGTCACGCTATCCAATCGTTCATATCTCTCCTGATAAATCGATTGCTGCCATCAATCAAGCCAAGCATTTGGAATACAAAACACCAGCCAAATGCTAGCATAGCAGCTGAGGAATCAGAGATTAGAGGCTTAATAAAAATTTTTGAACCTAAACTGAAAAGGTACTGACGATTAATCAGCCGACAACCATGATAGTTAGCCTTCTTAACGCATTGATTTCGCAAGAATTTTGCCGTATAATAGTGCTATGAAAGGACGATTCAAAACTGAAGTCCAGCTAAGACGAGTAGCGCGATTACGAAAAATTGTGGACAAACCCTGTCTACGAGGTTTTAGAGCTATGCTGTTTTGAATGGTCTTGAACGAAGTGTTAGCTCCGCCTTTCCCCTTTTGATTGCTAAAACTAAAAATAAATTTGAAAACCTCTTGACAAAGTGCCAGAAAGTGAGTATACTAAGAAAGTTGTCAGCTGATTAGCGCAAGTATCAATAAAAAGTAAAAAAAGTTATTGACAAAGCCTTAAGAAGCTGATAGAATAAAGAAGTTGCCTCGCAAGAGGGGAAAGACCTTTGAGAACTGAATAAGACGAACCAAAAAGTGAAGAGGGGTTTATAAGCAGTATAGACTCCGTCAAAGCAAAAATAAATCTGTCAGCGGACAGAAAAGAACGAGTAAGTTCAAACTAAATGAGAGTTTGATCCTGGCTCAGGACGAACGCTGGCGGCGTGCCTAATACATGCAAGTAGAACGCTTTGGACTGGTGCTTGCACTAGTTCAAGGAGTTGCGAACGGGTGAGTAACGCGTAGGTAACCTACCTGATAGCGGGGGATAACTATTGGAAACGATAGCTAATACCGCATAATAGAGTAAGACACATGTTTCACTCTTAAAAGGGGCAACAGCTCCACTATGAGATGGACCTGCGTTGTATTAGCTAGTTGGTGAGGTAAAGGCTCACCAAGGCGACGATACATAGCCGACCTGAGAGGGTGAACGGCCACACTGGGACTGAGACACGGCCCAGACTCCTACGGGAGGCAGCAGTAGGGAATCTTCGGCAATGGACGCAAGTCTGACCGAGCAACGCCGCGTGAGTGAAGAAGGTTTTCGGATCGTAAAGCTCTGTTGTTAGAGAAGAATGGTAATGGGAGTGGAAAATCCATTACGTGACGGTAACTAACCAGAAAGGGACGGCTAACTACGTGCCAGCAGCCGCGGTAATACGTAGGTCCCGAGCGTTGTCCGGATTTATTGGGCGTAAAGCGAGCGCAGGCGGTTTTTTAAGTCTGAAGTTAAAGGCAGTGGCTTAACCATTGTATGCTTTGGAAACTGGAGAACTTGAGTGCAGAAGGGGAGAGTGGAATTCCATGTGTAGCGGTGAAATGCGTAGATATATGGAGGAACACCGGTGGCGAAAGCGGCTCTCTGGTCTGTAACTGACGCTGAGGCTCGAAAGCGTGGGGAGCAAACAGGATTAGATACCCTGGTAGTCCACGCCGTAAACGATGAGTGCTAGGTGTTAGGCCCTTTCCGGGGCTTAGTGCCGGAGCTAACGCATTAAGCACTCCGCCTGGGGAGTACGACCGCAAGGTTGAAACTCAAAGGAATTGACGGGGGCCCGCACAAGCGGTGGAGCATGTGGTTTAATTCGAAGCAACGCGAAGAACCTTACCAGGTCTTGACATCCTTCTGACCGGCCTAGAGATAGGCTTTCCCTTTTGGGCAGAAGTGACAGGTGGTGCATGGTTGTCGTCAGCTCGTGTCGTGAGATGTTGGGTTAAGTCCCGCAACGAGCGCAACCCTTATTGTTAGTTGCCATCATTAAGTTGGGCACTCTAGCGAGACTGCCGGTAATAAACCGGAGGAAGGTGGGGATGACGTCAAATCATCATGCCCCTTATGACCTGGGCTACACACGTGCTACAATGGTTGGTACAACGAGTCGCAAGCCGGTGACGGCAAGCTAATCTCTGAAAGCCAATCTCAGTTCGGATTGTAGGCTGCAACTCGCCTACATGAAGTCGGAATCGCTAGTAATCGCGGATCAGCACGCCGCGGTGAATACGTTCCCGGGCCTTGTACACACCGCCCGTCACACCACGAGAGTTTGTAACACCCGAAGTCGGTGAGGTAACCGTTTAGGAGCCAGCCGCCTAAGGTGGGATAGATGATTGGGGTGAAGTCGTAACAAGGTAGCCGTATCGGAAGGTGCGGCTGGATCACCTCCTTTCTAAGGATAAGGAACTTTTTGGGATTTGTCTTATTTAGTTTTGAGAGGTCTTATAATAGAATAGACACACCACTAATAATGAAACCAGCCGTTTATTAGTCGGGGGCCTTAGCTCAGCTGGGAGAGCGCCTGCTTTGCACGCAGGAGGTCAGCGGTTCGATCCCGCTAGGCTCCATTATCTAGGATACAAAGAGATGTTCGGCTTGCCGAAATTTCTGTAGAAAAATAGGAAACAGACGCTGTGTGCTTGCACACAAGGAAGTTTATCTTTTTTCCTAAGAAATTAATCTCGTGTTCCACTAGATAAATGATATTTGAATACGAACCTAAACTTACTAGAAATAAGTCAAAACCATCTGGTGTCTGAAGACACCTCACTGGTTTGTTCCTTATTTTACGCAAGTTTTACGACAAGTCGTAACGGTTCTTAAAATCATAATAGTCCATTGAAAATTGAATATCTATATCAAATTCCACAATTATGAAAATGATTGTAGAAAAGTAACAAGAAAGAAACCGAAAAAAAGATAAACGCGAACCTATTAAAAAAATAAAGAAGGTCGAAAGACTGGAACTAAGGTTAAGTTAATAAGGGCGCACGGTGGATGCCTTGGCACTAGAAGCCGAAGAAGGACGTGACAAACGACGAAATGCTTTGGGGAGCTGTAAGTAAGCGCTGATCCAGAGATGTCCGAATGGGGGAACCCACTAACTAAAGGTTAGTATCCATAACTGTTAAGGTTATGAGAAGGAAGACGCAGTGAACTGAAACATCTAAGTAGCTGCAGGAAGAGAAAGCAAAAGCGATTGCCAAAGTAGCGGCGAGCGAAAGGGCAAGAGGGCAAACCAAGGAGTTTACTCCTTGGGGTTGTAGGACTGCGACGTGGGATCAGATACTATAGACGAATGACCTGGGAAGGTCAGCCAAAGGGAGTAACAGCCTCGTAGTTGAAATAGTAGATGACTCTAGCAGGATCCTGAGTACGGCGAGACACGCGAAATCTCGTTGGAATCTGGGAGGACCATCTCCCAACCCTAAATACTCTCTAGTGACCGATAGTGAACCAGTACCGTGAGGGAAAGGTGAAAAGCACCCCGGGAGGGGAGTGAAAGAGAACCTGAAACCGTGTGCCTACAAGAAGTTCGAGCCCGTTAATGGGTGAGAGCGTGCCTTTTGTAGAATGAACCGGCGAGTTACGTTTACGTGCGAGGTTAAGTTGAAGAGACGGAGCCGTAGGGAAACCGAGTCTTAATAGGGCGAAATAGTACGTAGATGTAGACCCGAAACCATGTGACCTACCCATGAGCAGGTTGAAGGTGCGGTAAAACGCACTGGAGGACCGAACCAGGGCACGTTGAAAAGTGCTTGGATGACTTGTGGGTAGCGGAGAAATTCCAAACGAACTTGGAGATAGCTGGTTCTCTCCGAAATAGCTTTAGGGCTAGCGTCGAAGTAAGTCTCTTGGAGGTAGAGCACTGTTTGGGTGAGGGGTCCATCCCGGATTACCAATCTCAGATAAACTCCGAATGCCAAGACGATATATTCGGCAGTCAGACTGCGAGTGCTAAGATCCGTAGTCGAAAGGGAAACAGCCCAGACCACCAGCTAAGGTCCCCAAATAATTGTTAAGTGGAAAAGGATGTGGGGTTGCACAGACAACTAGGATGTTAGCTTAGAAGCAGCTATTCATTCAAAGAGTGCGTAATAGCTCACTAGTCGAGTGACCCTGCGCCGAAAATGTACCGGGGCTAAAACAATTTACCGAAGCTGTGGATTACCTTTAGAGGTAATGGTAGGAGAGCGTTCTATGTGTGAAGAAGGTATACCGTGAGGAGTGCTGGAACGCATAGAAGTGAGAATGCCGGTATGAGTAGCGAAAGACAGGTGAGAATCCTGTCCACCGTAAGACTAAGGATTCCAGGGGAAGGCTCGTCCGCCCTGGGTTAGTCGGGACCTAAGGAGAGACCGAAAGGTGTATCCGATGGGCAACAGGTTGATATTCCTGTACTAGTATGTATAGTGAAGGAGGGACGCAGCAGGCTAACTAAAGCGTGCGAGTGGAAGAGCACGTCTAAGCAGTGAGGTGTGAGATGAGTTAAATGCTTATCTCTGTAACATTGAGCTGTGATGGGGAGCGAAATGTAAGTAGCGAAGTTAGTGATGTCACACTGCCAAGAAAAGCTTCTAGCGTTTAACTACATACTACCCGTACCGCAAACCGACACAGGTAGTCGAGGCGAGTAGCCTCAGGTGATCGAGAGAACTCTCGTTAAGGAACTCGGCAAAATGACCCCGTAACTTAGGGAGAAGGGGTGCTGATAGTGATATCAGCCGCAGTGAATAGGCCCAAGCAACTGTTTATCAAAAACACAGCTCTCTGCTAAATCGTAAGATGATGTATAGGGGGTGACGCCTGCCCGGTGCTGGAAGGTTAAGAGGAGGGTTTAGCGCAAGCGACGATCTGAATTGAAGCCCCAGTAAACGGCGGCCGTAACTATAACGGTCCTAAGGTAGCGAAATTCCTTGTCGGGTAAGTTCCGACCCGCACGAAAGGCGTAATGATTTGGGCACTGTCTCAACGAGAGACTCGGTGAAATTTTAGTACCTGTGAAGATGCAGGTTACCCGCGACAGGACGGAAAGACCCCATGGAGCTTTACTGCAGTTTGATATTGAGTATCTGTAGGACATGTACAGGATAGGTAGGAGCCATAGAGAACGGGACGCCAGTTTCGTTGGAGGCGTTGTTGGGATACTACCCTTGTGTTATGGCTACTCTAACCCGGATAGGTTAGCCCTATCGGAGACAGTGTCTGACGGGCAGTTTGACTGGGGCGGTCGCCTCCTAAAGAGTAACGGAGGCGCCCAAAGGTTCCCTCAGACTGGTTGGAAATCAGTCGCAGAGTGTAAAGGTATAAGGGAGCTTGACTGCGAGAGCAACACCTCGAGCAGGGACGAAAGTCGGGCTTAGTGATCCGGTGGTACCGCATGGAAGGGCCATCGCTCAACGGATAAAAGCTACCCTGGGGATAACAGGCTTATCTCCCCCAAGAGTTCACATCGACGGGGAGGTTTGGCACCTCGATGTCGGCTCGTCGCATCCTGGGGCTGTAGTCGGTCCCAAGGGTTGGGCTGTTCGCCCATTAAAGCGGCACGCGAGCTGGGTTCAGAACGTCGTGAGACAGTTCGGTCCCTATCCGTCGCGGGCGAAGGAAATTTGAGAGGATCTGCTCCTAGTACGAGAGGACCAGAGTGGACTTACCGCTGGTGTACCAGTTGTCTTGCCAAAGGCATCGCTGGGTAGCTATGTAGGGAAGGGATAAGCGCTGAAAGCATCTAAGTGCGAAGCCCGCCTCAAGATGAGATTTCCCATGATTTTATATCAGTAAGAGCCCTGAGAGAAGATCAGGTAGATAGGTTAGGAGTGGAAGTGTAGTGATACATGAAGCGGACTAAAACTAATAGCTCGAGGACTTATCCGAGGATAATAGAAAAGTTTATTGACATAGAGGTAGAGTTCTTGTTAAGATAGAGGTATTCAATTTTGAGTGGACGATTAGAAGACAGTTCACCCAAGCAGTTAAGTGACGATAGCCTAGGAGATACACCTGTTTCCATGCCGAACACAGCAGTTAAGCCCTAGAACGCCTGAAGTAGTTGGGGGTTGCCCCCTGTTAGATACGGTAGTTGCTTAGCCAAAGGAAGTTTAGCTCAATGGAGTTAAAGTTCCAACCATGGGAGTTTAGCTCAGCTGGGAGAGCATCTGCCTTACAAGCAGAGGGTCAGCGGTTCGAACCCGTTAACTCCCATTTTAGCGGGTGTAGTTTAGTGGTAAAACTACAGCCTTCCAAGCTGTTGTCGCGAGTTCGATTCTCGTCACCCGCTTTATAGTTTATTCCAAGACTATGGTTATTGTCTTGGGCGCGTAGCTCAGGTGGTTAGAGCGCACGCCTGATAAGCGTGAGGTCGGTGGTTCGAGTCCACTCGTGCCCATTATAGTTTATATGGTCCGTTGGTCAAGGGGTTAAGACACCGCCTTTTCACGGCGGTAACACGGGTTCGAATCCCGTACGGACTATTATATTAAACGGAGGATTACCCAAGTCCGGCTGAAGGGAACGGTCTTGAAAACCGTCAGGCGTGTAAAAGCGTGCGTGGGTTCGAATCCCACATCCTCCTTTTAAAAGATATCGCGGGATGGAGCAGCTAGGTAGCTCGTCGGGCTCATAACCCGAAGGTCGTAGGTTCAAATCCTGCTCCCGCAATATAGAGTATTAGAGATAATACTTATAGTTGGCTCGGTAGCTCAGTTGGTAGAGCAATGGATTGAAGCTCCATGTGTCGGCGGTTCGATTCCGTCTCGCGCCATAACAATTTAATAAGAGGAAAGATAGCGAAGAGGCTAAACGCGGCGGACTGTAAATCCGCTCCTTCGGGTTCGGGGGTTCGAATCCCTCTCTTTCCATCCTTAACGGGCATAGTTTAAAGGTAGAACTAAGGTCTCCAAAACCTTCAGTGTGGGTTCGATTCCTACTGCCCGTGTTAAAATATGGCGGGTGTGGTGAAGTGGTTAACACATCAGATTGTGGCTCTGACATTCGTGGGTTCGATTCCCATCACTCGCCTATTTTATTGGGGTATAGCCAAGCGGTAAGGCAAGGGACTTTGACTCCCTCATGCGTTGGTTCGAATCCAGCTACCCCAGTTTAAATTTTATATTTAAAGCCGGCGTGGCGGAATTGGCAGACGCGCTGGACTCAAAATCCAGTGTCCTCACGGACGTGCCGGTTCGACCCCGGCCGCCGGTATACAAAAAGACAAGGTTTCTAGACCTTGTCTTTTTGTATTTATTTGATTATATATCTCCTCAAGTTACTAAAAATTACTTATGAATATTTTTTTCTGTTTTTATTTCAAACTTTTAGTGAAGACTTTTATAACCTACTTATTTTTTATCTAAATGATAATAGGGTTTATTTTCAATAGTAGCACCTATACTTGAAGCGTATATCCAATTTTTCTCTTCAAGTTGTTTAAAGTTTTCAGCTTTACCCGTCACTATTATGCCTGAAAACTCGAGTTTATCTCCACTACTTGTATTCTCATATTTTTTAGAATAGTTTTTGAGATCTGATAAGATATTTACGTTCTTATAATATATTTCGGAATTCACTTTTAAGTTTTCCTTTATATTGTTTACGAATATTTGTGGAGTATTTAAAATTTCAGGGCTTGTACCAAATTGGTATTTAGTAGGCCAATAAGACGTATCTAGGGTTGTTTGTGTACCTATCCATAACCAATTTTGTTTTAGGTTATTTGGGATCATTGCTTTTATTTCTTTATAACTATAGGATTTATCAAAAGTTATTGCTACTTCAACGAGTTCATTATTTAAACTATTTATATATTTCAGTTCATTGTTAGGAGTTGATTTAACTTCTCCTTTATCGTATTTTACTTTTGTATTATAGAATTGAGGAACTTTTTGTCTAGTACCTCGGTCAAATAGATTATTATTTGCCGATGTTTCATCCGCACTTGTACCAAAAGTACCCGATATACTATAATTCTCTTCAAAACTTGAATATGGAATTTGTACACCATTAATATCTTTATACCTATCAGCATGTACTTTACCAGTGAATTGACCACTTGGATGATAATATAGGCTATCATAGGAAATATTTGGATATGCTACCTCAGAAAGCAGCTCAAAGCTACGATAAGCTTTTTGACCATTTTTAGAAGTGAAATATGTCAGTCCTTTAAAAGTTATTCCGAGAACTAATAGTACTGTTATCAAAGCAATTAGGACTGTTTTAACTAATGTAGCTCTTTTTCTTTTTTTTGCTAATTCTGCCAGCGGATCGCTAAACTTATTTTTTGTCATGTTTTAAATTATCCTTTTCTAAATATTTTTTTAAAGTTCTTCTAGTACGCATAAGTTTTACCTTAATGGTGCTTTGTAGTTGTCCATTTATTTGAGATATTTCTTTAATGGAAAATCCCTGAAAGTAATATAGGTCTATCAGATATTGGTCTTCTTTTTTCAAGTGTAACATTGCTTCGTGTAGTTCAAAAAAATTGTCTATTTCATTGTAATTGAGATTATTTTCAGTAAAAAATTCTTCTTGTAAAATTTCGTAATAGCGTTTATCTCTTCGATACAGATCAATATATCTTCTAATTGCAGTTCGATACATCCAAGCCTTTATTTTATTAAACGGAAGGGAAGGTTCAGATTCTAATATTTGTAAAAAGACGTCTTGAGTAATGTCCTGTGCTTGGTTAGGATCAACACCAGATTTAATAAGATAAGCTATTATTTGATGTGAAATGTCTAATAATTCTTTTTCATAGTCATCTAAAATTGACATTTGACCTCCTTTCATTATTTTATTAACCTTTCTTCATTAGTATAACGAATAAATAATGCCTTTGGTTACATAAAAACAATAATTTTATGGAAAAAATAGGAATAGTTTTTTGCTTTTGGGTTTCTAATTAAACAAAAAATTAAAGCAAGGAATTTCCTTACTTTAAATAAGATTATCTAATTTATCCGCCAAACTCTTCTGTTTAGACGGGTATAAATGTGAATAGGTGTCAATTGTAGTAGTGATAGAAGCATGCCCTAAGCGTTCTTTTGCTACGAAATAATCTTCACCTTGATTAATAAGTAAAGAGGCGTGTGAGTGACGGAAATCATGGATCCTAATTCTTTTAAGGTTAGGATCCCTTTTTAATACCTTTTTATAAAACTTCTCAGTAGTATTCTTAGTGATCACCATTGGGGAGTTCTGAAATATCTGTAATTCATTTATATCACCAGTAATAAAATTGTTAAGCTGTTTATATTGAGTCTTTTTCCAATCTATTAACTCGTCATTTAGTTTTTTTATGTATTGTGATACGTCTCATTCCTGCTTTGGTTTTAGTTGTTGATATATAACTAATACCTTTGCTAATATATATTGATTTTGTAATGTGAATTGTTTGTGTTGTGAAGTCAATATCATTCCACGTTAATGCTAAGGCTTCGCCAAGTCGCATTCCAGTAAAGAACAGGCAAGTAAATAATAATTGATAATTATATTCCTCTGGTTCAAACAAATTTAGAAACTCTTTAAATTCTTCGATTGACCAATAATTAAGTTGAGCTTTTGCAATTGGAAGTTTCTTTAACATTTTAACAGGGTTATTTGTGTAATAACCTTTTTTGATTCCGATATCAAGTATCTTCTTGAGAAGTACCATTATTTTATTAATTGTATTTGGATTAAGTGGCTCATTACTATTTTGGGCAATTGTATTTCGTAAGTATTCTCTATACTTATAGACATCATCATAATCTAGTTTACTGACGTCTTTTACTTTTGAAAAGTAATCTTTTATATGTCGATTATGATTATTATCTTGAGTATTGATATAACTTTGCTTTTTATGATTGATAACATCTTCTTGTTTGAGTAATTGATATAACATGTCGATAGTGATTCGTCCGTTTGAAACTTTTGATTTTAATTCCACACCACGAATATACTGTTCAGCCTCTATAGCTTCTTTCTTAGTTTTAAATCCTTTCCTGACAATCCGTCGCTGATTTAAGGTAATGGGATCAACGCCATTACTGACGTCGACAATCCATCCACCATTCTTTGTTTTACGTATTGCCATAGCTTTATACCTTGGAAGTTAGTTTTTAATCTAATAATTCCTCCGCAATTGTTGCAGGTATAGTTCCAATAGGTTTATTATCATAAACATAGAAACCACGTTGAACGAGGAGGCGTTTTCCCTTACGTATAATGGAACGGGATGTTCCTTCTGAAAAGCCTAAGGTTACTAAATCATCTTTTGTTACGGTTGCTATCATGTGTATTCTCCTTAATAACTATGGTATAATTAAGGACAGGTTGAGGAGTTCCAGCTCCTCGGCTTGTCCTAAGCGTTTCCTTTTTCTTTAGCGGGATTTGGGATGCGCTTTTTTATTTGTGGTAAAATGCGAGGAAGAATATGCTCATCTAAAACACGATTAATAAAATCTGCTTTATTGTCAGTGCAATAGATATCTTCCTCGCCAAAGTGTAATTGAATCTCTTGATTATATCCTGTTTGGTAATAATCTCTATAGTTCAATTCTTTAATTTCTGATAGATTGTAAAATCTATCTGTTTCTTTGTCGTGATTCCCTTTTTTCTTTGAAATCTCTAGGACGTTATTAAACCGTCTGATATACTGGTTTAAATCCTTATTTTGAATCTTTCCAAAGAAAGACTTCAGGGACTGATAATTAGTAATCACAATTAGACGACCAATGACCAGTTTATTCTTATAACGTGCGGATAGGTAAGACTTGTTTAAAGGATCTAAGAGTTTTAACCAGTCTGCTGGCAATAAGCTATCAGACCTTGGGTCATCTAAGAGAATAACTTCTTCACCAAAATACTCATCAAAAATATTCTTAGCACCAGCACTGTACATTTTCCAGTTGAGACCCTCTTCTTTAGCTCTTTTAATAATCTCCTCAATCATTTCAAGTGCTAGAGTCGTTTTGCCAATGCCAGAAGATCCATGTATATAAATAATAGTAGGCTTAAAGCCTCCATTCTCTAACTCCCTTAAGGTTCGTTTAGAAGCAATCTTGCCATAAGCTCTAAAAGCTTCATCAAGTCTTGTTTGATTATAAGACCAAAGAAAAGTTAATTCTTTGTCCGCAAAGATATCATCTTCTGTCAGATTCCCATTAATGATTTCTTGAAAGACTTTATCTAGACTTTCGTCTGATTTTTCTCTTTTAGCAACGGCATAGCGTTTAGAAAAATCTGCTTTGTTATCTTCAATGAAAACTTCATAATCAAATGTTCCAAAAGTTTCCACTTCGTTAGGTGCATATGGTACTCATAGCATCGGCGCTAGATATGACATTGGATGAGATGGTTGGAAATAATAAAAAAATAGAGGATCGTCTTCTTGCAGGATATATTCTAGAAAAAGCTGAAACTAATCCATATTATTCTAATGCCATAAATAATGTAAATTTAATGGCACGTTTATATAAAATCGTTAGGTTTGAATTAGAGAAAGAATTTTTAAGCTCAGAAGATTTAAATTTCATACTAGGTGGTGAACTTGCTATCAGTGACAAGGAAAATCGCAATATCATAAAAATTAAACTAGATAATTATTTTAATAATAAGGTTAATGAGTTAAAAGAGAGTATTAGTGACAGTCTTGACGATTATGATCCAATATTTGGATATTCTTATCAAGAAGAGATAAAGCGAGTGTCTTTAAAAGAACTTCTATCTGATCAATAATTTTGAAAAGATTATTTAATGAGTGAAATGCTAGTAATTATTATAATATTAATAATTTGCGAACCACTTTTGCTAATATATACTCATTTAAAGTTTAAACATTCAATATTTAGAATAAATAAATTAAGATTATAATACATCAAATTTGAATCCGCTTACAAAACATGGTGATATAATATATTTGAAAAGTTGTTAATCTTAAGTAGAGAAAGGATAGTCTATGAAAAAATATTTTGTTAAGTTTTTTATTAATTTTAACTCTACTTCCTACAGTAATATTGTCTGGAACTGCAATTTCAGCTGATACGAAAGTGTATGAACCTCAAACTGCTCAAGGAATTTCCTCACTTCCCGGAACTGTTTTTAGAGATAGAGGAAGTTGTATGGAATTAGTTAAAGTTGGGAAGCTATCTCCAAGAAATTGTGGTTACTCTCAAGGAAGACCAACTGGTGCTAATATTTGGTTAACCCCTAAACAATGGAACTGTGTTGTGAATGCTTATTCAATGCCATTCGTGGTAGCCACTGTACCTACCACATTGGGTGGTGGTGCTATTATTGGAATAAATGCATGGAGAACAATGCTTTCATGTAATAAACTGTAATATATATTAGTTTAGAATAGGGGGATTAGAATGTGGAAAAAAATTTACCATTTTATTTAATATTTGCTATAGTAACAGTAATTAATATTATTTTAGTTGGAGTTCCTAAGTTAACTTTTTTGAGTTTCGGTGTTCCTTTATTATTAATAGTTATTTCATGGATAATCTTTAAATATATTGAATCTAGTATAGGTGGTTTTGAGAATCAGCGAAAAGCTTTTTACTACTGGTTCTTTGTCCTAGTCATACTGCTAGGATGTTTGTTCTTTGTTTTAAATTCTCAAAAACAGCTTGAAGTCAATAAAAAGGAAACTGAATATGAACTTACAAAAGTAAGTCAAGATAATTATGATAAGTTAATTAACTGTACAACTGAAATTGACTCAAAAAAAATTAAAGAACTTATTTCACAAAATAATAATAACATTATTTACATTGGTAGAAGAAGTTGATTGATGATATGACGACATCAAAGTAATTTGATAAATAGCATTACTCTCCTTCATTTGAATAGTCCCTTTAAAATCACTAAAATCTCAAAATTACGTAGTTTTTAACTTGATTTCCAAAACACAAACCTTATTAAATCAACATTTGTTAACTTAAAAAAGGGCTTGGTAGCACTCAAAATCCAGTGTCCTCACGGACGTGCCGGTTCGACCCCGGCCGCCGGTATACTAATAAAGACAAGGTTTTTCGGCCTTGCCTTTTTATTTGCCTTTGTTTTTAAAAGACATGTTAGTTTTCGGTTGATTTTTCTATAATGTCACCGGTTTTAGCATTTATCGTATAGTCGTATTCGTTGTTGTGTGCTGTGAATTTAATCTCATAAGTACTAGTAGTACCATCCATGTCTTTTTCAATAGACATCATTGAGGTATCTTTTTCTTTTATAGCAGCATCTTCTAAAGCGATACTTTTAGCCTTATCTTGCGAAATAGTATCCTTGGTCAGGTCTTTAGTTCCTGATAACCCTTTGTTATCGGTTGATTTCTCTAAAATTTTTCCAGTTTCAGCATCTACAGTATAATCATACTCTTTTTTGTCTGTGTCAAAATCAATCTCATAAGTTGCTTTACCGTCTTCTTTATCAGATTTTATTTGGAAATGAGATGCTTCTTTTTTGGTTAATTTGGCATCTTTTAAAGCAATATCAGTTGCTTTATCCTTAGAAATTTTTTTACTGGAACTACCATCAGAACAAGCTGTTAGGGTTACAGTTGATAGTAAAACGAGACTAGTTGTCATTAATTTTTTCATATGCTCACCTTTTCTAAATCGTAATTGTAATCTATTATATCAAGAAACCACACATATGTAAAAAGATGTGGTCTGTTTAGGGTGCATTTTTAAAAAATATTATTTTTAAAAGAATGACTCTAAAAATAGTTGTTCAAAAATCAATAGAAAAAGAAAGCATGATTAAGGTTCTAGTCATTCAGGTACTATCAAATCACTAAAACCCCCAAAGAAGTTGGCTTTTAACATAATTGTCAAAACACAAACCTTCTTAAATCAAACGTTGTTACCTTTAAAAACTAAACGGTAGGATTAAAAGTCAGAGTTCTAGCGGACGTGCCAGTTTCGTTCTTTGCCCGCGGCCCGGCCCGCCGTTATACTTAAAACAGTAAGGTTTTTGAGGCCGTGCCTTAGATAGCAGATAGGGCTCTATCATCCCTGCGCTGGCTGCACCCACTACAGAAATTATAGAGCCCAAGTTGTATCATCTCTTTTTAGATGTCAGACGATGAAGTGTTTAGTTGTAAAGTTTTGGGGATCCAAACTGTTTTTTCTTGACTTATGTTCCATTTTTTATTGCATTTGACCTCTTGGTAATGCAAAATTAGTCCATAAATCAGTAACTTTTTATTGCTTAGGCATAGTAATAATGGTGTCAGCCATTTCCCAGATAGCAGGATTATGAGTAGCAATAATAATCAATCGGTTTTTATTTTTTAAAGATAAAAGTATTTCCATAATTAGTTTTGACGTTGCCGGGTCAATGGAAGCTGTCGGCTCATCAGCCAAGATAAAAGGTGGATTTTTCAAGATGACTTTAGCTAAGGCAACGCGCTGGGCCTCTTCACCAGACAATTCAAAGATGCGTTTCTTTAAATGAAGATAAGGCAGTCCGACACTTTCTAGAGCTGCTTTTTCTTTTTGCTGTTGTTCTGATTTGCTTAATTTTTGCCCTATCAAACCTAATTTTAAGTTGGCTTCAATCGTTTGATTTTCTATCAGACCAAAATGTTGAAAGAGATAGCCTAATTCATAACGGAAGAAATCACTTGATTTGTACTTGCTTAATTCTTTTTCGCGGTAGAAGATCTTTCCCTCGTAAGATTCTAATTTAGCCATGATATTCATCAGGGTCGTTTTACCGCTTCCGCTTGGACCAATAAGGGCATAGACTTTGCCAGACTCAAGTGTCAGGGAAAGGTGTGAAAATAAGAATTGCTCGCTAAACTGTTTACTGACATTTTCTAATTGAATCATTCTAGGCTCCTTTCAAAATCATCATAGACAGTTTATTTTCTCTTTGCATTTGAATGTGTAATTGTAGCGTTGCTATTCCAATAAATAATAGCAGCACAAAGAGAGCTATTACTATATCAGTTGCTAGAAAAATACTAGTTAGAAAGCCAAGCACATATACAACTATCTGTAAGAAGAGGTAGTTACGGTGAATCTCTAAAAATCGTAGACCAGCGATACGCTTAATAAAAATATCACGTCTAAATTCTTCAAAATACAGTTTATTCATTGTGTTGAACATTAGTAGAGCAGTCAGTATTCCCAAGATTGCCTCGGCAACCATCGCTAATACTTCCCTTTGGATTTTCTTCAATAAACTTTGATGGCTGGCATAACCAGACTGAAATTCGCCTACCCAACTTTCAAGTCCGTATGTTTTAATCAGTTTTTGTGCATCATCTAAATGGTTAAAAAAGAAATAAGATTGAAGTGCCTGCGCCCAAAACGAAAACGCTTGTGGTCCTGTTGATTGGGGTGTTAATACTAGTATTATGGGGTCTCTTAAGAACTGCTGGTAGGCTATTGGTGTTGTATTATAAATGAAGCGATCGTGTCCGGTCTCTAAATACGCTAGGGTTGCAACCATGTCTTGGTGCGCATGTCGACTAGACATTATATCAGTTATATTCTTTTCAAAGGTTGCCTTATAGTGTTTTGTCTCTGATTTGAGATGCTTTGGCAAGAGGAGCACAAATTCTCCAGTAGTCAGGTGAGTCATTTTCTCTTCAATATCAGATGCTACGACGACTTGTTGCTGTTTTAGATAGTTAGGAGTCACTATTAGTACATTTCCCTGTGGATTGTATTTTTCTTGAAAAGTGGGAGGTGTGACATGAGATGAAGCTGGTCCTTGTTGAAGGCCGTGCTCTGCTAAATAGTGGCGAGATAAGAGTGCTCCTTGTTTTGCGACAGCGTGATCAATCACTTTAAACCAGGTTTTTTGCTTTGCGATAGCGTCATCATCAAATCCTGGCCTTATTCCACTTCGTCCCAAGCTTAGGGAAAATAATGCTTTTTCCCTAGACCAGGCTTTATTTCCGTGCTCTTGTTGGTGCCAAGCTTGAGAATAAAGCAATGTCCGACTAACTCCTATAGATACGATAACCACAGCTAATAATTGCCCTAGTAAGATTAAGCTAATGATTCCTCGCACAGGTATTTGGCCTTTTATCACCTGCATGAGATGCACCTTGTGAATGCCAACTGCAAATAGGCTGGCAAAAAGAAGTGATATAGCTAAAAGTGTAAGGTTATACACGACTAATCCCGTAGCAATGGTATAAAAGCCAATGGTAGGAAAGGAAATAAAACTTTTCAATAGGATGGCAGAGCTAAGCCCAAGACTCATGCCAATAAAGCTGTTTAATAAGTCGCAGGCAACGGGGCTCAGAAAAATTTTCCATCTCCGCTCACCTGAAATCAGTTGAATGCCAGCTGATCTCAAAGTCCGAATCTGTCCAATTAAACTAAGTGAGCCAAAAGTTAACGTAAAGATCAATAGGCCGATTAACTGAAAGCCATAGCCAAAGATAGCAGCTAGAATATTTAGATGAGAGGGAGAGGAGATGTGTAGGTTTGTCAAGCCCACCTCACTGAGTGTGTCTCGTAATCTGTCTACGTTTAAGTTCCCTCTAAAAATAAAATAATTAGTCTCTACACTACTCTTTTGCGCGCTTTTCCTTGTTTTTCTAGACAGATTTGTAGGCAGGTTTCCCGTTCCAAAAGTAGAATAGGAAAAAATAGGCGTCCCATCTGAACCAGGTTCTTGATGTTGAATGGCGATAAGGCTGTTTGTTTCTTTTGCTAATGCTGCCATGCTTTTTGAAACGTTAGCAAAGCTAACCTCTCTTGAGGTATCAAATACAGAAACATTGGGATAAAAATAAGAGACATAAGAATCTGACCAAATGTTAAATACCCAGACTAAAAAGAAAGTCACTAATACATTAGATATTAGGACAAACATTCTTTTCATACAGCAGTTCTCCTTTTCTAAAAAGGGACAGAAGTTCTCCTGTCCCTCAAAGGTTTACTCATGATAAGTGACATCGTAAACAGTCACTAAAACTTAGACGAAGGAATTATTTTCCAGCATCAAATACGACCTGTTCACCAAAGTTTGTATTGATAAATGCATAGGATGTGCTACGCGCTCCTGCTGTAGCCGTTCGTTGATTGTTACGTGCGGCACTGCCCACATAGGACCAATGCCAGCTTGAACGGTGATAATAATTTGAAAAAGCTCCCCAATTATTTGGATCATGGTGACCACCATATGTCCAAACTCCCCCTTGATGAGATGCAGCCAGAACTGGAAGAGCAATGGTCAACAACAAAGCAGTAAGTGCTGGCACAAGTACTGTAAACTGTTATCACCTAATAAAAGTTCCTAGCTTGTTCAGTGTCAAGTGTCCCTCATCACAGAAAGTAATTTTTTGATTTTAGCTTATTTTTTGTAACTCTCGTTTGCTCAGTAGTTATGAGGCTTCACCATACAAGCTCTGTTATTAATCTTTATTTAACTTTATAATGTTTTTATTTTATTTATCTCATTTTACTATTTCTCATCATCAACTGCAACTATTATTTAGCATTTTTTAGAGACTTAAAAGTAAACGTTGGTCCATTTCAGGTTCCAGCTAGCTCTGGCCTCACTCTTGAGGTATTTGTCAGTCACTATTTTCTAAAAGGGTAAGGGGAAATGCTATTTTCGCTGGCTGCGAGCTATTTTTAGGTCACTTTTGGTCTTCGTTTTAGTGTACAATAGTCTTGTATCTGTGTGGTGTGAAAGCTATACGAACTTTTTCTGAACTGTTTTTGGGACTCGTGGCTAGTGCATGACATCGGCCAGATTCATGTTTTTTTCGGCAATTGATTTAAAGAAATTGACGGAAATGCTCACGCGCCTTGTCAAGCTAAGGGTCATGAAATGAAAGAAAAACCAACAATAAGGAGCGGTGTTATGTTCACTATAGTTACAAAAAGATTAGAACTCAAACCAATGAATAGGGCGTTTATGGCTTCAACTCATAGCTATGCTAAAGACAAAGAGGCTAACAGCTATATGCTTCATTTGCCCAGCGATTCGATCAAGGAAACAAAAGACTTTTTAATAAACTGTGAACAGAACTGGCAACAGTATTCTGAACAGGAGTTTGAACTTGATTTTGCGATTCTCTATCAGAGCGAGCATGTTGGGGGATTGAACCTTACGAAAATTGCTGATGAGGACTTTGCTGAGATTGGCTGGATTGTAAACAGGGCCTTTTGGCGGCAGGGGATTGCTTTTGAGGCAGCTAAAGCTGCGATGCGGTATTTTTTTGAAAACTTTCATGTTAATCATTTTATTGCGCGCTGTGATAGCCAGAATCAGGCTTCCTATGCCCTGATGGAAAAATTAGGCATGAAGAGGCTGTCTGTTTCAGCTGGGCGATTAAACAAGCAAGCAACAAAAAGTTCTTTAGAATGCTTATATGCCATAGTCCTATAAAAATCAGGTTGCTTAAAATTGCAATTTTGCATGACAATGGTTATAGTAATACGTAAGAGATTTCTCACCGTCTTCATAGATAGCTTGGATGTGACAAAAGATGTGGCAAATCAGTAGGGCTGCTTGTCGTTTGCTTTTGCTGTCGTTTTTCAACAGTTTCTTAAGCGCTTTGCTGTGGTTGCTTGTCTTGTTGTTTAGGTTAGCAAGCAGACAATCTTTGCTTTATGGAGGAGGTGTGGTGCTAGCTGTGAGCCTCTGTTTTTAGGCTATTGGCTGTAATCACTTGATCTGGTGGGCACTTGATGCAGGAGACTTTTTTCCAGGCTAGGGCTTGCTTGGTCTGGAATTTCAACAAGAGCCAGCTAAAAAAACCTAGGTAGCTTGGTTGGCTTTTAAACTGTGTTGTTACTAATAATTGATTTTATCATGGAGGTAGGAGATGACTCATTCCGAAAAACAACGTGTGATTGCTAAGCAATTAGCAGCTGGGCAGTTAAAGACAGTTGCTGCTTATCAGGGTAAAGGCATACCGCAAGCCATTTTAACGCAGATCCGGGATGTGGAGTGGAAAGCCGGTGCTTATTTGTATCAGCAGATTATTGAGGGAGAATTAGCTGCAACAGATTATGTGATTACTTTGACAGATGCTGAGCAAACCTTAATTGGCTTTGCTAGTCTTTTGCAGGAAGATATTATTGAAAAGCCTGATTTTGGTCCTTTTTTATCAACAGTATATGTTGCACCATCACATAGAGGACAAGACTTGAGCCGTTTTTTGGTAGAGGCTATTCTTGCAACTGCAAAAGCCAGTGGTTTCACGGAGATTTATACAATTACTGCTCATCAAGGCTTATATGAAAAATCTGGCTTTCACTTTGTGCGTGAGGTAACGGATCGTTTTGGTCGAAGCATGCGGCTATTACAGCTAGCTTTGTAATCTTTTGCCTTGGCTATATAGGCTGTACTTTAGAGACCCCTTTACTTGCAACTGCAGCAGCGTTACGAGATTTGCCTAAAAAACACAGGCTAGATTAGAATACTTTTCATTTTAAAAAATCTTTATCGTCAGGTTTACCGTAGGGGAAACTGTTCATAAAAAAAGCAAGACCAGTCGTTGTCCTTTAATAGGAAACTAGCTGGTCTTGCTTTTTTATAGTTGTAATCGGGCTTCTGACTCAGTCTTAGATAATAGGGTGATTTTAGTTGGTCTTTTTCTTATTTTTCCGATTGCCTTTTGGTTCTAGGAAGCCTTGGAGCAAGCCTAATAAGCTATCAGATAAGATGGCCATCAAGGCAGTTGGTAGGGAACCAGCAAGGATAATAGCACCGCCATTGGTGGCATTGGTACCACGTACGATAATATCTCCTAAGCCACCACCACCGACAAAGGCCCCAATGGCTGTAATCCCAACAGCAACGACTAGGGCGTTTCGAATCCCAGCCATAATCACAGAGAGCGATAGAGGAAGTTCGACCATAAAGAGACGCTGGCTTTTGGTCATCCCCATACCTTTTGCGACATCAACTAAATCATCGCTGACATTTTTTATACCGGTGTAGGTATTGCTGATGATAGGTAATAAGGAATAGAGAAAAACAGTCGCAATAACGGTCTTTGTCCCTAAGCCCAAACCTAGCATGAGAATGGAGAGCATCGCTAGTGAGGGAATCGTTTGTAGGACATTAGCTGCACCAAGAACCACTTTTCGCAGGGTGAGTCGTCTGGCAATCAAGATGCCCAAAGGAATGCCAACAAGAGCGGCAAGCATTACCCCATAGGCAGAAATGAGAAAATGCCTTAAAAACTGTGTCAAAATATAAGTGCCGTTATGGTTAAAATAGTAGATTAGTTGTTGCCAAAGTGATAAATCACTCATTTTTTATCCCCCTCTTTAAAATAATGATGCTTTTCAAGAAATTGTTTGGCAACTACGGAAGGTTCTAATAATTGGTCGTCCACCTTGTAGTTTAAAGATTGCATTTCTTCTAAGCTAATTTGGCCATCAAGCCGGTGAAGCAATGGCTTTAATTCAGGGTATTTTTTCAAGAGTTTGTTGTTAACAACCATGGAACATTCATAAGGTGGGAAAAAGTGCTTATCATCTTTAAGAATCGTCAAATGATAACTTTTGATGCGCCCGTCTGTTGAATACCCTAAAACAGATTGCATTTTATTACTGGCTACGGCATCATAGACTAGTCCAATCTGCATAGGAGAAATGTGATCAAAGCTAAAGCCATACGTTTTAGTAAAATCAGGGTAACCGTCTCCCTTACGATTCATCCAAGTGCTATCAATACCGACTTTGGCGCTGTCTTTGATTTTTGCCATATCTGAAATGGTCGTAAGCCCATTTTCTTTAGCATAGTCGCTGGTCACCATAAAGGCATAGGTATCAGAAAAGCCGTAAGTGGGAAACCAGGTTTGATCAAAACGTTTGGCAAACTCGCGTTTGACAACTTTAGAGGCTTCCTTGGGGTCTTTAATAGCCGCCATGCCAAGAGCGCCCGTAATATCTGTTCCGGTATAACGGGTGGCTGAAATATCAGCATCGCCACGTAATTGGGCTTGATGTGAGACATTTGAAGAACCAAGATTAGGAATAATAGTTGCCTGGTATTTGCTTTCATGGTTAATGAGCTCAGCGACTACATTGGCCATAATGCTAGATTCTGTCGAACTCTGTGCAGAAACTTTGATTCTCGGTGTGCTTTGGCCGTTAAAAGCAAGATAGGACCAGAAGGCTGCGATAATCACGACCAGTAAGCCTGTGAAAGCGTAGATTTTTTTGCGCATGAGTGATTACGCCTCCCTTCTTTGTTTTGGTACGAGCCGGTCTTCTAATAAGCCAAGCAGATAATCAGACAGTAGTGATAAGGCGATGACAGGAATAGTTCCTCCAATAATTAATTCGGGTTGGAACAAGTTTAGGCCACTAAAAATCAAATCACCCAGGCCGCCTGCACCGATGTAAGAAGCCAAGGTAGCCCAGGCAATGACATAGATAGCTGATAAGCGTACGCCAGCCATGATAACTGGCATTGCTAGGGGCAACTCTACTTGAAAAATGGACTGGATAGGCTCCATGCCCATTCCTTTGGCACTATCTTTGAGCACGGGGCTGACATTGTTTAAACCAATATAGGTATTTCTTAGAATGGGCAAAAGAGAGTAAATAAACAAAGCAACAATCGCAGGTACTTTGCCCACGCCAAAAATTGGGATCATCATCGCTAAGAGTGCTAAACTGGGGATGGTTTGTAGCATCCCGGTAATGCCGATGGTGAGTTTGGCGGCTCTAGGAAAGCGGGTTAAAAGGATACCTAGTGGGATTGCCACGATAATCCCAAAAGCTAAGGCCGTGGCTGAGATGTAGGTCTGCTCCCAGGTTTTTACAAGGAGCCTACTACCGTATTGAGATAGAAATGTAACCATTACCTTTCCTCCTTGTCTTGGTCATTGCTACCCCAGATAAAGTCATAGAGCATGTCCACCAGTGAGGCTCTTGTAATAATGCCTTTAAGTCGTTTGTCTTTGTCAATAACTGGAGCAAATTTGAGGCCGCGTTTGAGGATTCTTTGTGCGGTGTCGCGTAAGATGGCATCTTCTTGGACGCTAAAGGGAACCTCGGTCATGAGATCAGATACTAAAAGGTTATTTTGGTAATAATTACTTAAGGATTCAAGGTCAATAAGGCCAATCAAGCGTTCCTTATCAGTAACTAAGAGAGTATCAACCCGTCGTTGTCGCATGAGGGTAACTGCTTCAGATAACGGTTTATCGGCGGTAATAGCAACAGGATTTTTGACCATGATGGATTTTACCGGTGTAATGTCAGACTGGGCTCGCAGCAGCCGTTCTTGCCCGATCATTTTTTCGACAAAGCTATTGGCGGGATGATGTAGGAGGTCGGTTGGCGTATCTTCTTGAATCATTTTGCCCTTATCCATGACAACAATTTTTGTTGCTAATTTTAGGGCTTCATCCATGTCGTGCGTTACTAAAATGATGGTTTTTCCCATTTTTTCTTGCAGGTTTTTGACCAGATCTTGGATCCCTTCGCGCGTGATAGGATCTAGTGCACCAAAAGGTTCATCCATTAAGATAATATCTTGTTCGGCAGCGAGAGCGCGGATTACCCCGATCCGTTGTTGTTGGCCGCCTGATAATTCAGAAGGGTAGCGTTCTAGATATTCCTCGGGAAGCTCGACCAACTTCATTAATTCTTTAGCTTTGGCCATTTTTTTATCTTCTGGCCATTTTAACAGTTTAGGAACTAAGGTAATATTTTCATAGATGGTCATGTGCGGCATGAGGCCGATGTTTTGAATCACATAGCCGATTTTTCGTCTTAATTGGACCGGATTAAAGCTGGCGATGTCCTTTCCCTTAAACATAATCTTACCACTACTTGGTTTTAGCATCCGGTTAACCATCCGCATAAGCGTTGTTTTCCCGGAGCCACTGGTCCCGATAAAACAAATAAAATCGCCAGGCATAACCTCTAAACTCATCTTCTCAACAGCGACGTTATCCCCGTATACTTTACTGATGTTTTGAAATGCAATGATTGGTTGCTCCATACTTCTCTCCATTTCTTTAAAGTCTCTCAAACAATCGTTGAATTACTTACATTATACTCTATTCTTGTGATAAAATCACATTTGACCTCGTGCTAATCGCTCACAGCAGCTGTGTTTAGCTCGTTTACAGAGCTGTAAACCGACCAAACAGCTTACCTAGCACTTGTTTACAGTCTTCTTTACATGAAGTTGAGGGCTAAGTAGAATCAGTCCGACAGCTAGGCGGTTTAGGCATGTTGTGGCGAGCTAGAGCTGTCAAGTTTTCTGTAGAATGGCCCAGCTGTCAAGCAAGTTTTATGGCAAAGGTCATTTGGGTCGTAAGGAACAATCAGCCCAATGTAAAAGACTTGTCTTCTGTTCGTTTTAATACAGGAAACAAGTCTTATCAGAATGTTTTGTGCCTACCTCATTTAGCGGTAATATCCTTTATCAGTTGGCTTTTCCTCTCAAAAATAGCATTAAGGACAGAAAAACCCATCGCCCAAAAGGTCTATCTTTGACATGGTCAGCTTTTTTCATTAATGGAAGACCATACCACCGTCAACGACAAGGGTTTGGCCAGTGACATAATTAGAATCTGGACCTGCAAGAAAAGCAACGGCATTTGCAACATCTTCGGGTTCAGACAAGCGTTTGAGGGCAATGTCTTTAGCAAATGTTTGCATACCCCATTCATCATCTTTTCCAGCGTTTTTACCGACTTGATGGGCAATGTCATACATCATTGGAGTTTTAACAATACCAGGGGCATAGGCTGTAACCGTAATGCCTTCTTCTGCTAAATCACGCGCCAAGGTTTGGGTAATACCACGAATGGCGAATTTTGTTCCCCCATAGACGGTAAGATTAGGATTTCCGACACATCCAGCTTGAGAAGCGGCATTAATGATTTTCCCACCGTGGCCTAGTTGTTTAAAGTGCTTGTGCGCTGCTTGTGCTCCCCAAATGGTCCCACCGACATTAATCGCAAAGGTTTTTGAGAATTGTTCTTCAGTGATAGTATCAAGAGGAGTTGTAGGGGCAACGCCAGCATTATTAACCACCACATGCAAGTCACCAAAGTGAGAAACGATTTGATCAAAAGCCGTTAAGACCTCTTCACGCGAAGCAACGTTAGCAACAGCGGCATAGGCATCTCCTTCTGGAAATTTGGTAACAGCTGCTTGGGCAGTTTCTTTATTGTAATCCACGATGCCAATTTTAAAACCATCTTTATGAAGTCTTTGGGCAATGGCAAGTCCGATTCCTTGGCCTGCTCCAGTGACAATAGCTACTTTTACCATCGTAAGTCCTCTTTTCTTTGTTTGATAGTTTAAGTGTACCACTTTTGTGAAACGCTTTCAAGCATTTTCTTTTAATATTCAAAATATTGCAACTTTTTGAATGGCAGTTTCCATTTTTCCATGGTTTTTTCGCAAGTTTGTTCATTTAAGGGGTTATCGCTAAGCTCCCATGCTGCTAAGTCCTAAAGCAGATAGAGTTCAGCTGACTGGCAGGCTTGCCTTGTTTCTACAAAAAATGAATAAATATCAAAAAAATTAGCTTTTAGTAAAAAGAAGTCTCATTTTTTTCGAATAAATAAGTGAACCAAATAGTTGGATAATATGAAAAGGATATGAGATGGAACAGTATAGTTGTAAAATTGGTATTTCAGAAGCAGAACACGATAGCTTTGTGACAGGTCACGCGCAAATTAACCTTCTACAAAGTAGTCGCTGGGCTAAGGTTAAAGATAACTGGGAAAACGAACGGATTGGCATTTACCAGGCGGGCGTTCAAGTCGCATCGATGAGCTTACTTATTAAGAGGCTGCCGCTGGGTTATTCGCTTATCTATATTCCGCGTGGGCCTGTTATGGATTATAGGAATGCTTGCTTGGTTCACAAAACGCTGAGCTATCTTAAAGCCTATGGCAAAGCGCAAAAAGCCCTCTTTATTAAGTGTGACCCGGCTGTCTTGTATAGGCAATTTAGGATTGGGCAAGAAGCCCAGATTGCCAAAGAAGGCGAGCAGGCCATCAACCATTTACTAGCAGCGGGAGCTAAATGGGCTGGTTTGACCAGTCGGATGGCTGAGAGTATTCAACCACGTTTTCAAGCTAACAAATATCTTTTACCAGACAGAGAGATCCCATTTCCCAAGCACACGAAACGTTTAATGGCAGACGCCAAAAAGCGGGGAGTGCAAACGATTAGAGGGTCAATTGATCAGCTGGATGCTTTTTGTGAGCTGATTGCTAAGACCAAGACGCGCAAGCAGATTTCCCTAAGAAACCGAGATTACTTTGCCAGATTGATGACTGTTTATGGGGAGGATGCTTTTTTGCATTTTGCTAAAATTGACATTGATGCTCAGCTTGAGCTATTTCGTGAGCATCTGAGTCAGGTCAAGCAGGCGCTTGCTCAAACACCGCAGCATCAAAAGCGGCGTCTGCAGATGCTCAATGATCAAAAAAGATCTTTGGACAAATATATTGAAGAATTTGAGCACTATCAGGAAAATGAATCGGCTGATAGTCCTGCGGTAGCGGGAATTTTATCGGTCGCTTATGGGGATGTGATGGAGATGCTCTATGCCGGGATGGATGACCGCTTTAAAAAATGCTACCCGCAGTATCTTCTTTACCCGCGGGTGTTTACAGATGCCTCAGCCAAGCAAATCAGGTGGGCTAATATGGGCGGTGTTGAAGGGGAGCTTAATGATGGTTTGACGATTTTCAAATCACATTTTAGTCCGACAATTGAAGAGTTTATTGGGGAATTTGACATTCCGGTACACCCTTTTTACCCTCTTTTTTATCAGATATATCAGCTTGGTAAAAAATGTCGCAAGCGGCAGTAGTCCTAAAATTAAAATAATGAGAACAATTTACCCTCTTAGATGAGTAAGACTCATTTTTTGTGAGAATCTGTACAAAATGCAATCGAATTGGTTTCTTATTTCAAGCTTTTCTTTTATAATAATAATGTTAAAGTATATTTTGAAAGTGAGTCCTTGAATGTCCTTAACTCAATTTTTAGAATTGGTAGAAATAAAAGCAAAAACAGCTAGTGTTTTACCTTTTTTGATTGGTTTATGCTTTAGCTATTATTACTATGGATCGGTACATCCGATTTATGTTATGTTGTTTTTTATAGCCATGTTTTTCTTTAATATGTTCGTGGATATTTGGGATAATTACAACGATTATCAAAAGGCGATCAATAGTAGCTATAAAAAAGAAGTTAACATTATTGGAAGAGAAAATCTATCACTAAAATTGATTGAGCAAGTGATGATGGGCCTGGTTGCTAGTTCGGCAATCATTGGTCTAATCTTAACCTATTTGGTTGGCTGGCCCTTGTTACTAATGGGACTTTTTTGCTTTGCCATTGGTATTCTTTATTCAGCAGGGCCACGCCCCCTGTCAAGCCTGCCTTTAGGTGAGCTTTTTTCAGGATTTACCATGGGCTTCATGATTAGCCTAATCTGTGTCTATCTAAACACTTATCAGCAATTTGTCTGGGATTTTGAGCATTTAGGTCAAGTTTTTCTCATTGCCTTACCCAATACCCTGTGGATTGCTAATTTGATGCTCGCCAATAACTTATGTGATAAGGAAGAAGATGAAAGCAATCATCGGTACACGCTCGTTCACTATACAGGGCGTCGATATGGGCTTATCTTGTTCGTTTTGGCTAATGTTTTGGCAATGATAGCTATTGTAATACAAGCGGGCTTGGGACTTGCTCCGGCATCAGTTGTTTTTTGTTTGCTGTTGATTCCATATATCACTAAGCAGACGCGACTCTTGCTTGAAAAGCAAGTCAAAAGCGAGACATTTATCTGTGCGGTGCGTATTTTAGCAGTTGGTTCGATAACCTACGTGCTATTGTACGCTCTTGGTATGTTTATTTTATAGAGGGGTGACACATTATGCAAGAAGTGTTAGTTTTAGGAGCTGGCTATGCAGGATTAAAGGCTGTGCGCAGCCTACAAAAGCATTCAGGTGATTTCCATATCACGCTGGTTGATCGCAATAAATATCATTACGAGGCGACTGAGTTGCACGAAGTAGCAGCTGGTAGTCATTCAAAAGAGAAGATTATTTTCCCAGTAGCCGATGTTATTAATGATAAGGTCACTTTTATCCAAGACGAAGTGGCACAAGTTATCCCTGAAAAAAATAGCGTGGTCCTAAAGAGTGATAGAACCCTTACCTATGATATTGTTGTTGTCTCGCTTGGTTTTCGCTCTGAAACCTTTGGTATTAAAGGGGCGTTAGAAAATGCCCTACAAATGGTTGACATTGATACTGCTGAGCATATTCATCATCATATTGTTAATATGATGGCTAAATACCGAGAAACAAAAGATAAAAATTACTTACGTATTTTGATTTGTGGAGCTGGCTTTACTGGTGTTGAATTGGCAGGAGCGTTTGCAGATGAGCGCAAGCGTTATGCTGAGCTAGCGGGCGTCTCAGAAAATGAAATTGAGATTGTCTGCATTGAAGCAGCCAAGCGCATTTTGCCAATGTTTGATGATAAGCTAGCCCAGTATGGCGTAGATCTCATTAAAAAACGAGGCATCACTCTAATGCTAGGTTCAATGATTAAAGAAATCAAACCAGGCGAAGTGGTTTATGTCACTAGCCAAGAAGATGCTGCGCCACTGCAATCCATTTCTGCTGAAACGATTGTTTGGACAACGGGTGTTAGTGGTAGCGCCGTGATGACAGAGTCTGGTTTTAATGAACGGCGCGGTCGTGTGGTGGTCAACGCCGATTTGCGTGATCCAAATCATGACAATGTCTACATTATTGGTGATGTTTCGGCCTTTATGGATTCACAAACGAATCGCCCCTTCCCAACTACTGCGCAAATAGCAACTCGGATGGGTGCACATGTTGCCACTAACATTGTCCATCAGCTAAAAGGAGAAGCTCTAGAAGATTTTACTTATAAAGCCCTTGGAACAGTAGCTTCGATTGGTAATACCAACGCCTTGGGACTGGTTGGTAAGGCAAAGGTCAAGGGGTATCCAGCTTCCTTTGTCAAAAAGAACATTGTTAATAAATCATTGGTAGAGATGGGTGGCTTAAAAGAGCTGCTCGCCAAGGGCCGCTTTGATCTATACCATTAAGATTGGATTGTCTATTAGCTAATGCCTAAAGCCACCTGTTGTGAGGCTGGTAACTTTATGTTCTTGTTTGTAAAAATTGGGGGATTATTATGACTATTGAAGCTTTGGCACGCTTCCAATTTGCAATGACCACCATTTTCCACTTCTTCTTTGTCCCATTCTCAATTGGAACAGCCTTGGTAGTGGCTATTATGGAAACGTGTTATGTGGTCACAAAAAAAGAAGAGTACAAAAAAATGACGAAGTTTTGGGGCAACATCATGCTCCTAAGCTTTGCTGTTGGGGTAGTGACAGGAATCATTCAA
The DNA here is from genome assembly GCF_019774635.1 of Streptococcus halichoeri. NCBI lineage: Bacteria > Bacillati > Bacillota > Bacilli > Lactobacillales > Streptococcaceae > Streptococcus > Streptococcus halichoeri. Next base: position 233,745 of record NZ_CP081502.1, on the reverse strand, counting down.
GAATTCCAATTTGGAATGAATTGGTCTGATTATTCGCGCTTTGTAGGAGATATTTTTGGGGCACCTTTGGCGGTTGAGGCCCTCCTAGCTTTCTTTATGGAATCAACTTTCCTAGGTTTGTGGATGTTTACCTGGGATAATAAAAAGATTGGTAAGAAATTACATGCCGCTTTTATCTGGTTAGTGGTTTTTGGCTCTTTGATGTCGGCTATGTGGATTTTGATAGCTAACAGTTTCATGCAAAACCCTGTGGGTTATGAAATTAAAAATGGCCGTGCCCAAATGACTGACTTTTTTGCCCTAATCACGAATCCCCAATTCTTTTATGAATTTTCCCATGTGATCACAGGTGCAATCACCATGGGTGGGATTGTGGTTGCTGGGATGGCTGCTTTTAAGCTGCTTAAAAAAGACAGTCTGGCGGCCAGCACCCAGGCCATTTACAAGAAATCACTGCGACTTGGTCTAGTGATTGCTTTGTTTGGTTCGATTGCTGTGCTTGGCGCAGGGGATTTACAGATGAAAGCTTTGCTGCATGAACAGCCTATGAAATTTGCTGCGATGGAAGGCGACTATGAAGACTCAGGTGATCCTGCTGCCTGGACAGTAGTTGCCTGGGCCAATGAAGCTGACAAAAAACAAGTCTTTGGTGTCAAGATACCTTATATGCTCAGTATCCTTTCTTATGGTAAACCTTCTGGTTCTGTTAAGGGCATGAATACGGCTAATAAAGAATTAGTGGCAAAGTATGGCCAAGATAATTATTTTCCAATGGTTAACCTGCTCTTTTACAGTTTCAGGGCTATGGCCGCTTTTGGTACTTTAATGTTAGGTGTCTCTGCCTTAGGCCTCATTTTGACACGTAAGAAAAAACCAATTCTTTATCAGCATAAATGGCTGTTAGGAATTGTTGCCTTAACCACTTTTGCACCCTTTCTTGCTAACACCTTTGGCTGGATTATTACGGAACAAGGGCGCTACCCTTGGACAGTTTATGGCTTATTTAAAATTAAAGACAGCGTCTCACCAAATGTATCGGTTGCTTCGTTATTAGTTTCAAATACCGTTTATTTCTTGCTTTTTACAGGCCTTGGCGCAATGATGGTTGCCTTGACCATTCGTCAGTTAAATAAGGGTCCTGAATATGGTGATGAACCGTTGACTGGTTTGGGCCAAGCAGGTATTGATCCATTTGAAAAGGGGGCTTACTAAGATGACAGGTTTACAATTCTTTTGGTTCTTTTTAATCGGTTTGCTGTTTTCTGGCTTCTTCTTTCTAGAAGGTTTTGATTTTGGTGTGGGGATGGCTGTTCAGACGCTAGCTCATAATGAAGCTGAAAAAGATCAGATTGTCTCAACTATCGGGCCGGTCTGGGACGGGAATGAAGTTTGGTTGTTAACAGCTGGTGGCGCGATGTTTGCTTCTTTTCCTTACTGGTATGCTTCACTCTTTAGTGGTTATTACCTGATTTTGTTTGCGATTCTCTTTGGCCTGATTATTCGCGGCGTGTCTTTTGAGTTTCGTCACAATGTCGCACCTGAAAAGAAACAGATTTGGAACTGGACGCTTAGCCTTGGTTCTGCCTTGGTCCCCTTCTTTTTTGGCTTGATGTTTATTAGCATGATTCAAGGTATGCCAATTGATGCTAAAGGCAATATGGCGGCAGCTTTTGGAGATTATTTTAATCTCTTTTCCCTTGTTGGTGGCGTAGCTATGCTTTTGCTGACCTATTTGCATGGGTTGAACTATATTGCCTTAAAGACTACTGGGCCAGTTCGTGATCGCGCAGCTAATTATGCCCGCTTACTCTACTGGGTGCTATATGTAGGTTTACTTGCTTTTGCGCTTCTTTTGTTTGTGAAGACGGATTTCTTTAGTAAGCATTTACTTGCGACCTTGGCTTTGTTAGTAGTGATTGTCGCTTTATCTGTTTTTGCGCATGCTAGTGTTTTTGCCAAAAAAGAGATGGCAGCCTTCCTTTCTAGTGGCTTAACACTGGTTGCAGTAGTTGTACTATTATTCCAGGGTCTATTTCCTCGGGTGCTGATCAGCTCTATCAGTACCAAATATGATCTGTTGATCAAGGATGCCTCATCAACACCCTACACGCTTAAGGTGATGTCAATCGTGGCTGTTACCTTAGTGCCCTTTGTATTAGCCTATACCGTTTGGGCATATTACATTTTTAGAAAAAGAATTCACTTACCAGTGGTAGTGACAGGAGAGCAACATGCTGGATAAAGCAGTTATGCGCTTGTCGGGTATTCATCAGTTAATGGGGTTGCTTGCAGGACTAGATTTCCTACAAGCAATCTTTATTATTGGACAAGCTTATTTTTTAAGTGGCGCCATTACAGGCTTATGGCAGGGTCAGCCTTTAGATCAACAAGCCCTAAAAATTGCTGGTTTTTTGGCTGTGTATTTGGGGCGGCATCTGATTAATTTTATCAAGGACCAGCGATTAGACCAATTTGCGGCACAAGAAGCCAAGCACATTCGGCAGCAGCTCCTAGATAAGCTGTTCGAATTGGGGCCAACTCTCGTGCAAAAAGAAGGCTCGGGCAATGTTATCACCATGGCACTTGATGGCGTTGGTCTTGTTGAGAACTATTTGCACCTGGTTTTGAATAAGATGATCAACATGACGATTATTCCCGCTGTCTTGTTAGTGTTTATCTTTTTTTTGGATTGGCAATCGGGTCTCGTCTTGCTGCTGGTTTTCCCTTTGATTATTCTATTTATGATTATCTTGGGCTATGCTGCTAAGGCCAAGGCCGATAAGCAGTATGCTTCCTATCAGCTATTGTCTAATCATTTTTTAGATGCGCTTCGCGGAATTGATACGTTACGTTTTTTTGGCTTAAGCAAAGATTATGCTAAAAGCATCTATCAAACGAGTGAGCGCTTCCGTAAGGCGACGATGAGCACTTTAAAAATCGCGATTTTATCAACCTTTGCATTGGACTTTTTTACCACGCTGTCAATTGCGATTGTGGCTGTCATGCTCGGCTTGCGCTTAATTAATCAACAAATACTTTTGTTTCCTGCCTTAACAGTCCTAATCTTAGCACCCGATTACTTTTTACCTGTTCGTGATTTTTCAAGTGATTACCATGCCACCTTAGATGGGAAAAATGCCTTTTTGGCCATCCAAAGCATTCTGCAACAAGACAGCCCTAAAGCTCCACAGCTGCCTTTGGGGGAATGGGGACCAGACAGTCAGTTCTCTGTGGCTAACATCGCGGTTGACTATGACGGCAAGCTCATGCTAAAGGAGGCTGCTTTTACAGTTAAAGGCTATCAGAAAATAGGCATTATCGGTATGAGTGGTTCTGGTAAATCAACATTGATTAATGTCTTATCAGGTTTTCTTAGGCCAAAGGCCGGCTCGCTCCTTGTAAACGGCCAGGCCCTATCTGACTTTAATCAAGCAGCCTGGCGGCAACAGCTGGCCTATATCCCGCAAAATCCTTATATTTTTGATCAGACCTTGCGAGATAATATTGCTTTTTACACGCCAAAGGCCAGTGATGCGGCAATTTTGCAGGCCATTTCGCTAGTTGGTTTGGATGACCTATTGGCTGAGTTACCTCTGGGCTTAGATACGCCTATCGGTAATGGTGCCCGCTCTTTGAGTGGTGGTCAAGCGCAGCGAATCGCCTTGGCGCGAGCTTTTTTGGATCCAAAGCGCAAGATCCTGCTTTTTGATGAGCCAACAGCCCACTTGGATATTGAGACTGAATTGGAGCTAAAGGAGAAAATGGTACCCCTGATGCAAGACAAGCTGGTGTTTTTTGCGACACACCGGCTGCATTGGTTGCACCAAATGGATCTGATTATGGTCTTAGAAGGCGGTGACCTGGTTGAGCTTGGGACCTATCAGGACTTAATGGCGCAAAAGGGGCATTTGTACCGTCTGCGTCATGCCATGGGAGGGGAAAATGCATAAATTACCAATCATAGCAGCCTTGCAGCGAGATAGTTGGATTAAACCTTTTTTTAAGAAATACCGGCGTTCGCTGCTGCTGGCGTTGTTTTTAGGGTTTTTGACTTTCTTTTGTGCCAGTGGCTTGATGTTTAATTCAGGCTTTCTCATTAGTAAATCAGCTGCGCTACCAAGTAATATCTTGTTAGTTTATGTGCCGATTGTCTTGACTCGGGCTTTTGGGATTGGCCGTCCGGTTTTTCGCTATCTGGAGCGTCTGACCAGCCATAACTGGGTCTTGAAGATGACTTCGCAATTGCGGCGCAGGCTTTATGAAACCATTGAACAAGATGCTGTATTTATCAAGGGGCAGTATCGGTTAGGTGATATTATGGGCTTGTTATCTGAGGATATTAATCACATTCAAAACCTCTATTTGCGTACGGTCTTTCCAACTATCATTGCGTGGTTGTTCTATTGCTTTTTGGTGATCGGCTTAGGCTTTTTCTCGCTGCCCTTTGCTTTATTGATGCTGCTCTATCTAGGGATAATTGTCTTTGTTTTTCCCTTGTGGTCGGTGATTGTCAATGGCGCACGCCAGGAACGGGAAAAAAGTCTCAAAAATGCCCTCTATCAGGATTTAACCGATAATATCTTGGGAGTATCTGACTGGATTTTTAGTGGTCGTGGGCATGACTATGTGGCTTTGCATCAGCAATCACAAGCTAAGCTCATGGCTGTTCAGGCTAGTATGCGGCGTTTTAACAATCGCCGGCAACTCTTGCTGGAAATGAGTTTTGGCTGTTTAGCCATCTTGGTCCTCATCTGGGCAGCCTATCAATTTACAGGGCATTATGGCGGTGCTGCAAACTGGATAGCTGCTTTTGTCCTTTCTGTTTTCCCTTTGGTGGAAGCTTTTGGAGGCTTGTCGGCAGCGGCACAAGAGACGGGCAGCTATGCCGATTCGATTAATCGTCTGAACGCTTTGCCGGCCATTCATCCGGCTGAGCAATCTATGCTAGCACCAGCAGCTCCTTATGATTTAGAGGTCACATCAGTTAGCTTTGCCTATGACAAGCATAGTCGCGAGGTGCTAAAAGATCTGAGTCTGACCATCCCGCAGGGGCAAAAACTGGCCATTTTAGGAAAAAGCGGCTCGGGCAAGAGTACTTTAGCTAGCCTTTTGCGAGGCGATTTGCAGCCTGACCAGGGCTTGATTACGCTGTCAGGCCTTGCTGTCAGTGACTTGTCAGAAAGTATTGCTGATGTTATTGGCGTCATCCAGCAGGCCCCTTATTTGTTCCACACGACAATTGAAAATAACCTACGCATCGGCAATCCCTCTGCAACTCCAGAGGCCATGTGGCGAGCCTTAGAACAGGTCGGCCTAAAAGAGATGGTAAGTCAGCTGCCGGCAGGTCTTGCGACCATGGTCGATGAAGCTGGTCTACGTTTTTCTGGCGGTGAGCGCCATCGTTTGGCCTTGGCGCGGATTTTATTGCAAGACACCCCAATCGTCCTCCTAGATGAGCCAACAGTTGGGCTGGACCCGATTACGGAAATGGCCCTCATTGATACCTTCTTAAAAACTTTAGAAGGAAAAACCCTGATTTGGATTACCCATCATTTGAAAGGCATTGAAGCTGTGGATCGTGTGCTATTCCTTGAAGCTGGTGTATTGGAGTTAGACGGTCCGCCGACTGAACTGAGCAAAATCAGCGCTCGTTACCGGCGGCTAAAGGCAGTAGATGATGGTCAGCTATAAAAAAGTCCGAGGTCAGCAAGGTGAGGTGAAAGTAGGCCTGCTTGGGCAGTCCTTGCCGCCGAAATGATAAAACAACCTGTTTTAATTAGTTTCAGTGAGCCTACCTACTCACAAGGCAGATCACGATGTGTTTAGAAAAGGATTAAATGCAAGGAGAATCAAGCGTTTAATCCTTTTTACTTGCACTTGCTGCTTTGGCTAGGAGCCAGCAAGTGCCCTTATAGGTGTAGTCGCCTGTGTGACTTTAGAAAAAAACACCCTATGTTAGAGTTGGAGATAGGTGTCCTGGATTTTGAGGACCCATCAGGTGTCTAACGGTTGGGGTGTTTTTTAGATCATTTCAGAGCCCCGGCTCCTTAGAGGAGTTGCAAGGTAAAGCTTGCTTGCGGTTTTTTTGGGCCAGATTCTAGAAATTTGGGCTTGCGGTTTTTTGGGGGCTAGATTCTAGAAGTTTGGGCTTGCGGTTTTTTTGGGCCAGATTCTAGAAATTTGGGCTTGCGGTTTTTTGGGGCTAGATTCTAGAAGTTTGGGCTTGCGGTTTTTGGGGCTAGATTCTAGAAGTTTGGCTTGTGGTTTTTGGGCCAGATTCTAGAAGTTTGGGCTTGCGGTTTTTTTGGGCCAGATTCTAGAAATTTGGGCTTGCGGTTTTTTGGGGCTAGATTCGAATGCTTGAGCCCCCAGCTCCCTAGAGCCAAACTCTACAAGTTTGAGCAGTAGCTCCTCAGGCCCCAGCACTCAGAAAGCAAACTTCACAAAGCTGGCCTAGCCCCTCAGGCCCCAATTTTTCAGAGCCCTGGATTGGTACTTAGGCCCCGCTCTTCTGTGCCCCGCGCTAAGGTTGGGGCCCCGGTTCCTTAGAGCTGCAATTCCTTAGAGCCCTAATCTTTGAGCTACACTCTAACTTCTGGGCTATAGCTTGATCGAGCAGTCCTTTTAGACTTGGCGGCTAAGGAGGTGTTTGGTGAGGCTTAGTAATTCCTTGCGTCTTTTGCTATCTGGGATGCGTTCAATGTCTGCTAGGGCTTTTTGTGTAAACCGATTCGCCAGGCTGCGAGCCTGATCAATGCCTTTGGCCTGCTTGACTAGCTTAGCTAATTGTTTTAATTCTGTGTCAGTAATAGCAGCCTTTTTGTCTAATAAAGGCTGTATCTGGCTTGCCTTTTCCCTAAGGGCTAGTAAGAGGGGCAGGCTATAGACGCCATTGCGCACGTCTTCAAGGACGGGCTTGGTGAAGTCCTTGGGGCTAGCGGTGTAGTCGAGGATGTCGTCGAGGATCTGGAAGGTCATGCCAATTGCGTAGCCAATGCGTCCGGCTAAGTGGACGGTTTTTGCGTCGCTGCCGCCAAAATAGGCTCCCTCTTGGCAAGCGAGTTTGAACAAGGCGGCTGTTTTGCCTGAGATGGCACGCAGGTAATCCTGGATGGTTTGGGCTTGGTTATAATAAAGGGCCATTTGATCGAGTTCGCCGACCAGGATTTTTTTCATGGCCTTGGCGTTAATCGCCATAAAGGGGCTGCCTTCCATGGTTTCTAAGATTAACTCAAAGAAAACGGTGAATAAAAAATCACCAGTGTAGACGGCGACATCCTTGCCAAAGGTTGTTTGTATGGTGGGTTGATTGCGGCGCAGCGGCGAATCATCTATCACGTCATCATGGATCAAGGTGGCCATGTGGAGAATTTCTAGTGAGGTGGCAATCTTAATCAGGCCTTCTTGCTTGGACTGTTGTTGTGGTCGCTGTAAAGAACCAAGGGAGGCAAAAAGGAAAAAGAAGGCTGGGCGCAGATACTTGCCACCGGCTTGGCTTAACTGGACAATCGCTTGTGAGATATCGGTATTACGAATAGCTGTGCGCGTGGCAATCATCGTACAGACGTCATCGAGTTGATTTTGAATATCTGGGAAGTGTTTCCAGTACTGTGGCATGCTTTTTCTCCTTGTTGCTAATTCTTTATTATTTTACCGCATTTAGGAGCTTATGACCACCATTATCTTTCTGCCTTTTAGGAGTGGGAGCCAAGTGATAGATAGTTGCTATTTTAGGGGATATTGTGTATAGTCTTTACTATGATATGGAGGCAGAAAGAGAGTAGTAAATGGTTTCAATAATTGAGAGAGCGCCTGCTAAGCTTAATCTTGGCCTTGATGTGCTTGGCAAGCGCGCTGACGGCTATCATGATTTGGATATGGTCATGATCAGTATTGACTTATGTGATTATGTTACGGTTACCCCGCTTGAGGCTAATGTCATTGAGGTAGATTCAGACTGTTTGAAGATGCCAAATGATCGCAAAAATGATGTCTACAAAGCCGTTCAATTGATTAAAGAAAAGTATCATATCACCCAAGGGGTCTCGATTTTTGTTGAAAAATCAATCCCCGTTTGTGCGGGTATGGGTGGCGGCTCAAGTGATGCCGCAGCAACCATCCGTGCTTTGAACCAGCTCTGGAAACTGAATATGTCTTTGCCTGAGATGATTGCTATTGGTATGCAAATAGGGAGTGATGTCCCTTATTGTCTCAAAGGTGGTTGTGCTCAGGTCAGCGGTAAGGGTGAGATTGTAACCCCGATAGCCTGTGAGCTGTCTTGTTGGGTGGTGCTGGCAAAGCCACACTTTGGTATTTCGACACGAACGATTTTTCCAGATATCGATTGTGATCAGATTTCACGGGTGAATATCGCTGCGCTAGTTCAAGCTTTAAAGAGCAATGATTATCCCCGTTTACTGGCAGCCATGGGCAATTCTTTAGAAGATGTTTCGATTGCTAAACGGCCTTTCATCCAAAAAATGAAAGATCGCATGGCAAAATCTGGCGCAGATATTGCCTTGATGACAGGGAGTGGTCCATCAGTGTTTGCCCTGTGCCGCACGGAAAAACAAGCGAATCGTGTGGTTAATAGCCTAAAAGGCTTTTGCCAAGAGGTATATAAGGTTCGCACGCTGCTGTGAGCCAAAGCCTCGCGTGAGGCAGACCAGAGTTGCTGGGAAATCAGCAGTTTTTAGGTTGCCTTTGAACCTTTTTTGGAATCATTTATGGTATAATCAAGCTAATTGGAAGACCATTTAGATGTGCCTGCCAATTTATTAAAAATATATAAAAAAGCATGTCGTTAGCAATGAACGGCCTTCAAAAAAATAGATGTTGTGTCTAACTGGTGAGGCGTGGTTCAAAATAGTTACATGCATTTTCGTCATGTCTATGACGGCCTCAAGATGCCTTTTTATATTGCTTCTCGGGGAAAAGTTTGCTATAATTAACTGGTTAACAAAGGGAGGAAACTGCCATGGGGACGTTAGAGAAAAAGATTGATCAACTCGTAAATACTATTTTATTAAAGGCTGAAAATCAGCATGAATTGCTTTTTGGCGCCTGCCAAAGCGATGTCAAGTTGACCAATACGCAAGAGCATATTTTGATGTTGCTCTCACAAGAGCGCTTGACCAACACAGACTTGGCCCGCAAATTAAATGTTAGCCAGGCTGCTGTGACCAAGGCGATTAAAAGTTTGGTGAAGCAGGGCATGCTAGCTGCAACAAAAGATACGGTTGATGCCCGTGTGACCTACTTTGAACTAACAGAACTGGCTTTGCCGATTGCCCATGAGCATACCCATCACCATGATCAGACGCTAGACGTCTATCAAGTCCTCGTTGAGCAGTTTTCAGACCAGGAAAAAGATATTATTGAACGCTTCTTGGATGTCTTTGCTCATACATTAGAAAGGTAAACTATTGAGATATATTACTGTTGAAAACCTCTCCTTTCAATACGAGAGTGAGCCTGTCCTTGAAGGGATTAACTACCATTTAGATAGTGGCGAGTTTGTGACCCTAACGGGTGAAAATGGCGCGGCCAAAACCACCTTGATCAAAGCAACCCTGGGCATTTTGCAGCCCAAGCAAGGCCATGTGACCTTATCTGCTGTCAATAAGGATGGCAAAAAATTACGGATTGCCTATTTGCCCCAGCAAGTAGCCAGTTTTAATGCGGGCTTTCCTTCAACGGTTTATGAATTTGTCAAGTCTGGTCGCTACCCAAGAACTGGTTGGTTTCGGCGCTTATCTAAGCACGACGAAGAGCATATCAAGGCTAGCTTAGAATCTGTCGGCATGTGGGATAATCGGCAAAAACGCATAGGCAGTCTATCTGGTGGACAAAAACAGCGCGTGGTTATTGCCCGGATGTTTGCTTCTGATCCGGATGTCTTTATCCTAGATGAGCCGACAACAGGAATGGACAGTCATACCACCGAAACCTTTTATCGTCTCATGCACCATAATGCCCATGAGCATGGCAAAGCGGTGTTGATGATTACACACGATCCAGATGAGGTTGTGGATTATGCAGATCGTAATATTCACCTGGTTCGCAATCAAAACCTGCCTTGGCGTTGTTTCAATGTGCATGACACTGAAACAAAGGAGGTTGGCTAGATGCTGGAAATTCTCTCTTATGATTTTATGCAACGTGCCATCTTGGCTGTGATTGCTATCAGTATTTTTGCACCAATATTAGGGATTTTTTTGATTCTGCGCAGGCAGAGCCTAATGAGTGATACGCTCAGTCACGTTTCCCTAGCAGGGGTGGCGCTTGGTGTTGTGATTGGGATTAACCCAACCTGGACAACGGTGCTTGTGGTCGTTTTAGCCGCTGTTTTACTGGAGTATCTCAGCGTGGTTTACAAGCATTATATGGAAATTTCGACGGCTATTTTGATGTCGCTGGGATTGGCTTTATCTTTGATTATTATGAGTAAGTCAGCGAGTTCGTCTAATATTAGCTTGGACCAGTATTTATTTGGTTCGATTGTGACGATCAGCCACCAGCAAGTCATTGCCTTGTACACGATTGCCGCTGTTATTTTAAGCTTGACGCTGCTCTTTTTCCGGCCGATGTATATTTTGACCTTTGATGAGGATACGGCATTTGTTGATGGCCTGCCGGTGCGATTCATGTCGGTATTGTTTAATATCGTGACAGGGATTGCGATTGCCTTAACCATTCCGGCTGCGGGTGCTCTTTTGGTATCAACGATCATGGTCTTGCCAGCCAGTATTGCTATGCGCTTAGGCAAAAACTTTAAGACCGTGATTGCTCTTGGCATTATGATTGGTTTTGTTGGCATGCTGTCTGGCATTTTCCTCTCTTACTTTTGGGAAACACCAGCCAGTGCTACGATTACCATGATTTTTATCAGTATTTTCTTGGTGGTCAGCCTGGTTGGAGCGCTGCGCAAGACATTCAGCTAGGCCATTGTGTCAGTCTTGACTGAGTAGGGAGATAAGCACTAAGGCTGAGCACTTATCTATCTAATCCCTCTCACCCGTCGACTAAATGCGCAATCGCTCACTTGTGGATGAGGCTTTCTAACCTAACCCTTCTCACGTTTTTTCAACAGTATAATAACCTGATTCTTGCCCAGTAAGAGTCGGGTTGTTTGCTGTTTTGTCGCCTACTTTAGCCGCTGGACGGCTGGCTAAACCCCATAAGGTGTTTGCTCTCGCCTCAAGAAGTAGTTCATGGATTTTTTGTTAAATCACTAACAAGCCTGTCACTGACCACAAAAAATGCGCTATAATAAAAAGGCAGGTAAAATGATCAGATCAAAAGAAGATATACATTTGTCAAGAGCTCAGCCGCAGCAAAAAATGCTGCTAGTAGGAGTAGGCCCCCTTTTTTGCTTTTGTAACACATCTTGCTTTACTAGGGAAGCTAGCCTTAGGAGCTGCGCTGGGCAAATGCCTGGACCAGATTGATCTGCCTTACGCCTTCGTGCTTTTAGTCGATGGCTGCTCCCTAGCTTTTTCTAAAGGTGTTAACCATGTTAAAGTAGGAGTCAGTCTGACTAATGAAGAGTTCAAAAATTAAATAGGAGTTTTAAAAAAAGATGTTTCAGAATAATCGTTATAATCTAACGGCCATCTTGTTATGGTTGACTTATTTTTGTCATGGTATCCAAGCCATCCTCATTTCGCAAAACGCCGCTTTCTTTGCGCAGAAGTGGGGTGTTGAAGCGGCAGCTGTTTTTGGTGTGATCGCTTGGACCGGACTTGGCAAAATCGCTTTTTTGACCTTCTCTGGTTCCCTCTCAGATAAGATTGGCCGCAAGCCCGTGATTGTGCTTGGTTTGCTGGGCTATGTTATCATGTTTGGCATGCTTTTGGTCGCAAGCAATATCTGGCTTGCAAATGGCTTGGCCTTTATTGGTGGTGCGATGACGTCCTTTTATGATGGGGCCGTTAACCCTGCGCTATTTGAAATGTATCCGAACAATAAAGCAACGGCATCCATTATGAGCAAGACCTTCATCTCCATCGCTTCGATGCTTTATCCCTTATTTGTGGCCTATGTGATGAGTCACCATTTGGCGCCAGAACTCAGCATTCTTGTGCCTTTTGTGCTCAGTGCCCTAGTACTGCTTGGGGTGGTCTTCTCCCGTTTTCCTGACAATGATCTGCGCAAGGAAAAACGGGTCTCCCCGCGTCAGGCGATTAAGCTATTAGAAGAAAAACAAAGCACAGCAGTAACAGAGGCAGCCATGCCTAGACAGCATACGCCCAACTTTGCCATTGATGGGGGGATTCTTTCTGCCTTTGCCTTAATGATTTATTCAACGTTTTATTTGTTCCAGCAAGCTTCAAAACTCTATGCCCAAAATGTCATCCACATGTCTGAGACGGGTGCTTCTGCGGTCACCTCTTATTACCAGTTGGGTGGCTTGGTAGCAACCCTTGTCTTTGCCATCTTGATGGCTCGTGGCATTCGCGACATTGCGCTTTTGATGATTAGCCCGATTTTTGCCGGGCTTGCTGGCCTCCTCGTGTATTTTGTACCGACTGCTCAAACCTTGATCCTTGCGGGCATTGTGATTGGTTTTTTTGCGGCGGGTGGCTTACTTCAGATGGGCAATGCCGTCCTCAATCAGTTTTTTGATAAACATAAGGGCCGCAATACCAGTTTCTACTATCTGATCATGTCCCTAGGAGCTTACATTGTCCCGGTCCTTGCTGCTAAGCTTGTGGCCCACAATCGCGCCGCTGACATTATGCTCTTTGTGGCCTTGTGTGGCTTTGCTTCAGCAGGCCTCATGCTGCTAGCAGGCCAGCGTTACCGCTATATTTTTGGCTTGCCGGTTTTTTCAAATGCCAAAAAGAACCCGAAGCATCGCTAGCCTAGCAAATGGCCAGATAATGGTTTATGTTCCCTGCGGTGTCAAACTTAACAAACGGCTAGAAAGGGCTTGCGGTCTGTGTGATCGTAGCCCTTTTAGCCGTTTTTATTCGTTTTAAAAAATCGCAGAGCCCTGCAGTGAGTCGTGAGAGGCAGGCGGAGTTTGCGCCACTTCTGCTGTGACGACAAGGTCGCCCCTATGCAGCCTAAGCAGCCAGGAAAGTCCAGTCAAGTAAGCCCTTTCCTAACGGCGAAAACAACCGGCTCAGATATTGTCAAAAACCACAAAAAAAGACTTAGGCGAACAGAGTACGACCTGTTAGGATGAATACTGTTGCTTTTTAGCAAACACGTAAAACTAAAGCTTAAGGAGAGAAAGATGAAAAAGCTGCTTATGGTGGTGGCCATGTGCTTAGCCTTCTGCGCGGTGGCGGTAAACGCGGAAGCAGGTCGAAAATGGGGCTTAGCTCCAGATCAACAAAAGGTTTACGATGGTAACAATCAACCTATCCATGTTAGTATTGATAATGACAATAATATAACAGTTGCGCTACCCAAGGGGTGGTCTATGTGGTTTGGGGGTAGACCAACAAAAGTAAATAATAAACCGCTTACGGACTATCAAGAAACGTCAGCACCAACTTCAGAGTATGGAGTGAAGGGACAACCAAATACGAGTCCCAAAGTAAATGTATCTGGCAACCAAGGTGAAAACCTAGGATTAAGTTCTATCTATAATGATAATCAGGGACCAGCATCAATACCAGTAACTATTACATTAGGATCTCCTACGAAAAAAGGAGATACACTTGCAATCACCTTTCAAGGTGGTGGCTTTTATGCGGGCAGTGTCTACCTTTGGGATTCAGAAACTATAACTGAAGCCAAGCAAAGGGCTGAAGATGAGAAAATGGAAGATATGTACCTCGAATATATCAATTACGACAACTCCAAAACCTGGTACCAACGTCTGGGTGACAGCATTCGTGACCAGTGGTGGAACTTCACAGGAATGTTTTACTAGTCCTTGCTCTTTGTCAGGCAGCCAGTAAAGTTAAAAAGCCTTCGTGCAATCGTACGAAGGCTTTTGGTTTGGCTTAGCGCGAGTGGCCTCTAGTAGGTCAGCACTGCGTATTTTTTCTTACCCCGCCGGATGACGGTGAGCTGATCATCGATCTTATCAGCATCTGTCAGCTGGTAGGCTAAGTCTTGGATGCGCTCGCCATTGAGGTAGATGGCGCCGGTGGTTATATCCTCCCGTGCTTGGCGCTTAGACGGTGAGATCTTAGCTGCGACTAACAGCTCAACTAGGCTCCGGCTGTCTTGGTCTTGGACCTGGTAGTTTGGCACATTGCTCAAGCCTTGCTTGAGTTCCTTGGCCGATAGCTCTTTGATCTGGCCGGCAAAGAGCTGCTCAGTAATCTTAAGGGCTTGTTTGTAGGCGGCTTCACCATGCACGAGTGTGACGACCTCACGCGCTAAGGTTTTTTGTGCTAAGCGCTCGTGCCGCGCTGCCTGGAATTGCCGGTCAATCTCAGCAATCTCATCAAGCGATAAGAAGGTAAAGATCTTTAAGAAACGGATGGCATCATCATCCATGACGTTTAACCAAAATTGGTACATCTCATAAGGCGAGGTTTTGCTGGCATCGAGCCAGACAGCATTGCCTTCGGATTTGCCAAATTTCTTGCCAGTGGCATCGGTGATGAGCGGCACGGTCATGACATGCCCGACCTTGTCGGCCTTGCGGCGCAAAAGCTCAGTCCCGGCGGTCATATTGCCCCACTGGTCGGAACCGCCGATTTGTAAGGTGACATTGTACTTAGTGTTCAATTCGTAAAAGTCATAGCCTTGCATGATTTGGTAGGCAAACTCAGTGTAGGAAATACCGGTTTCAATCCTTTTTTTGACGGAGTCCTTGCTCATCATGTAGTTAACAGTAAAATATTTTCCGACATCACGTAGGAAATCAATAAAGCTAAGCTGGGAGAACCAGTCGTAGTTATTAACCAGCTCGGCCTTATTTTGCCCGTGCTCAAAATCTAAAAATTGCCCCAGCTGCCCTTTGATTTTGTCGGACCACTCAAGCACGGTTTCTTTGGTTTGCAGGCTGCGCTCTGCGTCTTTAAAAGAGGGGTCGCCGATCAGACCGGTTGCCCCACCAACCAAGGCGTAAGGCTTGTGCCCAGCTAGTTGCAGGCGTCGCGATGTCAAGATAGCCACCAAGTGCCCGAGATGCAGGCTGTCGGCTGTTGGATCATAACCAGTATAATAGGATACTTGCCCTTCTGTTAATGCTTTGACCAGGGCGTCTTCGTCTGTTGTTTGAAAGACTAAGCCCCGCGCTTTGAGTTCTTCAAAAATATTCATAGGCTTTCTCCAATTTCTATAGTTTCTAATCATTATAGCAAAAAGCGCACGCGCTATGCAAGCTTGCCTAAAGTTTGGTATAATGGATGTTGAGGTAGTGTATGTTGCAACAAAAAAAGAATGTGAAATCAAAGAAAAACCCCGCGCTGAATTATGGTGATTTTGGGGCGGTAGGGTTACGAATCGTCAAAGTCTTATCTAATTTTTTATATGTCATCCTCTTTTTATTTGGCATGCTTGGACTGGGCTTAGCCTTGGGTTATTTGGCAAGCCAAGTTGATGGTGTTAAGGTCCCTGCTAAAGAAACGCTTGTGAAACAGGTGCAAACCATTTCCCAAATCTCAAACATGACCTATTCTGATAACAGTCAAATCGCAACCATTGATACCGACCTTTTGCGAACGCCTGTGGCTAGTGAGGCCATTTCAGCTAATGTCAAAAATGCTATTGTGTCAACCGAAGATGAGCACTTTGCTGAGCATCAGGGTGTTGTTCCTAAGGCCGTTTTTCGGGCAACCTTGGGTTCTTTGCTGGGCTTGGGTGAATCAAGTGGCGGCTCTACCGTGACTCAACAGCTCGTCAAGCAACAAGTATTGGGAGATGCCCCCACCTTCAAACGAAAATCAAAAGAAATTATCTATGCCTTGGCCTTAGAGCGCTATATTTCTAAGGATGCTATTTTATCCATCTACTTAAATGTGTCGCCTTTTGGTCGCAATAATAAGGGACAAAATATTGCCGGCATTGAAGAAGCTGCCAGAGGGATTTTTAATGTTTCTGCTAAAGACTTAACCGTGCCCCAGGCTGCTTTCTTGGCCGGTTTGCCCCAAAGCCCAATCACCTATTCGCCCTATCTGGCGACGGGTCAGTTAAAATCCAAAGAGGACATGGCCTTTGGCTTAAAGCGGCAAAAAAATGTGCTCTATAACATGTACCGGACGGGTAAACTAAGCAAAAAAGACTATCAAGCTTACAAAGACTATCCGATTGAAAAGGATTTTAGAAAATCAGAAGCGCAGACGCTTAATGAGCATGATTATCTCTACTACACCGTACTTTTGGAAGCTAAAAAAGCCATGTATGATTACCTGGTGCGGCGTGACCATGTCTCAGCAAAAGATCTAAAAAACGATGAGACCAAGGTCGCTTATCAAGAACGGGCCAACCAAGAGCTGCGCCAAGGCGGCTATACCGTCAAGACTACCATTAATAAGCCGATTTATACCGCTATGCAAAGAGCGGTTACCCAATACGCCGGCTTACTCAATGACGCAAGCGGTGCGCCAGAGCTGGGTAATGTCCTGATGGATAATAAGACCGGTGCTGTACTTGGCTTTATCGGAGGGCGTAATTACAGTGCCAACCAAAACAATCATGCCTTTAATACCGAACGTTCACCGGGTTCTAGTATCAAGCCGATTATTGCTTATGGCCCAGCTATTGACCAAGGCTTAATGGGCAGCGCTAGCATATTGTCCAACTACCCAACGACCTACTCTAGTGGGCAAAAGATCATGCACGTTGATAGTGAAGGAACGGCCATGATGCCCTTGCAAGAGGCCCTAAATACGTCATGGAATATTCCTGCTTACTGGACGCAAAAGCTCTTGCGCAGCAAAGGCGTTGATGTGGAAGGCTATATGAGTGAAATGGGCTACCGCATTCCCGATTATTCGATTGAAAGTTTACCTCTAGGAGCAGGTGTGGATGTCTCCGTCGCTCAGCAGACCAATGCCTATCAGATGCTGGCTAATAACGGTGTTTACAAGAAGCAGTTTGTGGTCGACCGTATTACTAAGACGGACGGGACGGTGGTTTACCAGCATGAGGATAAGGAGCAGCGGATTTTCTCTGCTGCGACAGCAACGATCATGCAACAGCTCTTACGAGGCCCCATTGACTCAGGCTCAACAACCACCTTCAAACGACGCTTGTCAGGGATCAATCCGAGCCTTGCTAAGGCGGATTGGATCGGTAAGACCGGAACCACAGAGAACTATTCTGATGTTTGGCTCATGCTAGCTACGCCGAAGGTGACACTGGGCGGTTGGGCTGGTCATGATAATAATGCCTCAATGGAACAATGGACGGGCTACAACAATGAATCAAACTTCATGGCGCATCTTGTCAATGCGATCCACCAGGCGGATCCAAATGCTTTTGGTGCTTCGCAGAGATTTGCCTTGGATAGGAGTGTGATTAAGGCTAATGTCCTAAGAAGCACGGGCCTACGGCCGGGGCCGGTCACAGTTAATGGCCGCAAGATTACGATCGGTGGGCCGACAACGACTAGTCTGTGGGCTAAAAATGGCCCAGGAGCGATGACTTACAAATTTGCCATCGGTGGTACCGACAGTGATTATCAAAAAGCTTGGTCAAGCTTTAGTGTGAGATGATAGTGCTTGACTTATATAAGTAAATAAGGTATAATAGTATCAACTATTTGTCGTCCAATCTAGTTGATCTATTGTCCAACTAGGAAGAACAGCAGTTAAATCATACTGAAACAGTCAGATTTAGCTGCTCTTTTTGTGTTTATTTTTGCCTTAAATAGGGAATTGTTACCTAAATTTAAAGATTCTAAAAATTTACACATGCGGCAAATGATGATGGCGACGCTTTTGCATAACAGCAACTGTTAAAAAGAAAAAGGAGCTAAAAACTTGGCAGGACATGAAGTTCGATACGGGAAACACCGTACACGTCGTAGCTTTTCAAGAATTAAAGAAGTTCTTGATTTACCAAATTTGATTGAGATCCAAACAGACTCATTCAAAGACTTCCTTGATGCTGGTTTGAAAGAGGTATTTGAAGATGTGCTTCCTATTTCAAACTTTACAGATACCATGGAACTTGAGTTTGTCGGTTATGAATTTAAGGAACCTAAGTATACTTTGGAAGAAGCTCGTATCCATGATGCTAGCTACTCAGCACCGATTTTTGTGACGTTTCGTTTAGTCAACAAAGAAACCGGTGAGATTAAGACCCAAGAAGTCTTCTTTGGAGATTTCCCAATTATGACAGAAATGGGAACCTTTATCATTAATGGTGGCGAACGAATCATTGTTTCTCAGCTTGTTCGTTCTCCTGGTGTCTATTTCAATGATAAGGTTGATAAGAATGGCAAGATTGGTTATGGGTCAACGGTTATTCCTAACCGTGGCGCCTGGTTGGAGCTTGAGACCGATGCCAAGGATATTGCCTATACTCGGATTGATCGGACGCGGAAAATTCCCTTTACGACGCTTGTTCGGGCGCTTGGTTTCTCAGGCGATGATGAGATCGTGGACATCTTTGGGGATAGCGAGCTGGTACGTAATACCATCGAAAAAGATATTCATAAAAACCCATCTGATTCACGGACTGACGAAGCACTTAAAGAAATCTATGAGCGTCTGCGTCCAGGTGAACCTAAAACAGCGGACAGCTCACGGAGTCTTTTGATCGCTCGTTTCTTTGATGCCAGACGCTATGACTTGGCTGCTGTTGGTCGCTACAAAATCAATAAAAAACTCAATCTGAAAACGCGTTTGTTAAATCAAGTGATTGCTGAAAACTTGGTTGATAGTGAAACCGGCGAAATCCTGGTTGAGGCGGGTACCGAGATGACTCGCGAGGTGATTGATTCGATCGCTGAGCACATTGACGGTGATCTGAACAAATTTGTCTACACGCCAAATGACTACGCGGTAGTGACAGAGCCAGTTGTTTTACAAAAATTCAAGGTTGTTGCGCCAACTGATCCTGACCGCGTGGTGACACTTGTTGGGAATGCTAACCCTGATGATAAAGTACGTGCCTTGACACCTGCTGATATTTTGGCTGAAATGTCCTACTTCCTCAATCTAGCTGAGGGAATTGGCAAGGTGGATGATATTGACCACCTGGGGAATAGACGGATCCGGGCTGTCGGCGAATTGCTAGCAAACCAATTCCGCATTGGTCTTGCCCGCATGGAGCGTAATGTGCGTGAGCGGATGTCTGTCCAAGACAATGATGTGTTAACCCCACAACAAATCATCAATATCCGGCCGGTGACTGCTTCTGTCAAAGAGTTCTTCGGCTCATCCCAATTGTCCCAGTTCATGGACCAGCATAATCCGCTGTCAGAATTATCGCATAAGCGGCGTTTGTCAGCCTTAGGGCCTGGTGGTTTGACCCGTGACCGTGCTGGCTATGAAGTGCGTGACGTGCACTATACCCACTACGGCCGTATGTGTCCGATTGAAACACCTGAGGGACCAAACATTGGATTGATCAATAACTTGTCATCTTATGGGCACCTCAATAAATATGGCTTTATCCAAACACCTTATCGGAAAGTTGACCGTTCTAAGGGCCAAGTCACCAATGAGATTGTGTGGTTAACGGCCGATGAAGAAGATGAATATACTGTAGCGCAAGCTAATTCCAAGCTAAATGAAGACGGCACCTTTGCTGAGGACATTGTCATGGGTCGCCATCAAGGGAACAACCAAGAATTTGCAGCAAGCATTGTTGACTTCGTTGATGTGTCACCAAAACAAGTAGTTGCTGTGGCGACGGCATGTATTCCTTTCTTAGAAAACGATGACTCCAACCGAGCCCTCATGGGTGCCAACATGCAGCGTCAGGCTGTGCCATTGATTGATCCCAAAGCACCATTTGTTGGTACGGGGATGGAATATCAGGCAGCCCACGACTCTGGGGCGGCTGTGATTGCTCAGCACGATGGTAAGGTTGTCTTTTCCGATGCAGAAAAAGTCGAAGTCCGCTGTGAAGACAGCTCGCTCGATGTCTACCACATTACTAAATTCCGCCGTTCAAACTCAGGAACCGCCTACAACCAACGCACACTTGTTAAAGTTGGAGATATTGTTGAAAAAGGCGACTTTATTGCGGATGGCCCATCTATGGAAAGCGGCGAGATGGCTCTTGGTCAAAACCCAGTCGTTGCCTATATGACCTGGGAAGGTTATAACTTTGAGGATGCCGTTATCATGAGTGAACGCTTGGTCAAAGAAGATGTTTACACTTCTGTTCACTTAGAAGAGTTTGAATCCGAAACACGTGATACCAAGCTTGGACCGGAAGAGATTACCCGCGAAGTACCAAACGTTGGTGAAGAAGCTCTTAAAGACCTTGATGAGATGGGGATTATCCGTATCGGTGCTGAGGTCAAAGAAGGCGACATCTTGGTCGGTAAGGTTACACCAAAAGGGGAAAAAGACCTCTCAGCCGAAGAACGTTTGCTTCACGCCATCTTTGGTGACAAATCACGTGAAGTGCGTGATACCTCTCTTCGTGTGCCGCACGGTGGCGATGGTATTGTCCGTGATGTTAAGATCTTTACCCGTGCTAATGGCGATGAGTTGCAATCAGGTGTCAATATGCTGGTGCGTGTTTACATCGCTCAAAAACGTAAGATTAAAGTCGGTGATAAAATGGCCGGTCGTCACGGAAACAAGGGTGTCGTTTCACGGATTGTCCCAGTGGAAGACATGCCATATCTTCCAGATGGAACACCAGTGGACATCATGTTGAACCCTCTTGGGGTGCCATCACGGATGAATATTGGTCAGGTTATGGAACTGCACCTTGGTATGGCTGCTCGTAACCTTGGCATTCACATTGCGACACCGGTCTTTGATGGTGCTACCTCAGAAGATTTATGGGAAACCGTCCAAGAAGCTGGTATGGACGCTGATGCAAAGACCGTCCTTTACGATGGCCGGACCGGTGAACCTTTTGACAACCGGGTCTCAGTTGGGGTCATGTACATGATCAAGCTCCACCACATGGTTGATGATAAGCTTCACGCCCGTTCAGTTGGACCTTACTCGCTTGTTACCCAACAGCCACTTGGTGGTAAAGCCCAATTTGGTGGGCAACGTTTTGGGGAGATGGAAGTTTGGGCCCTTGAAGCTTATGGTGCTTCAAATGTGCTGCAAGAAATCTTAACCTACAAGTCTGATGATGTTAATGGTCGTTTGAAAGCTTATGAAGCCATCACCAAAGGTAAACCTATTCCAAAACCAGGTGTACCAGAATCCTTCCGCGTTCTTGTCAAAGAATTGCAATCACTTGGTCTTGATATGCGTGTCCTTGATGAGGATGATAGAGAAGTCGAACTCCGTGACCTTGATGAAGGTGAAGATGATGATGTGATGCACGTTGATGACCTTGAAAAAGCGCGTGAAAAGCAAGCACAAGAGGTCACTGAAGTGGCTGAAACAGCTGAAGAAAACTAAGTTTTAACAAGTAAAACGACACTACCTCTTACCACGCTAGACAGCCTCTTTTGGCTGTTAGCCTCTGGTATGTGACAAACGAAGAAAGGTAATACTAGTGGTTGACGTAAATCGTTTTAAAAGTATGCAAATCACCTTAGCTTCACCAAGTAAAGTCCGCTCATGGTCTTATGGAGAAGTTAAAAAACCTGAAACAATCAACTACCGTACACTAAAACCCGAACGCGAAGGCCTCTTTGATGAAGTCATCTTTGGCCCAACAAAAGACTGGGAATGTGCCTGTGGTAAGTACAAACGTATCCGTTACAAAGGTATCGTTTGTGACCGCTGTGGGGTCGAAGTCACACGTGCTAAAGTTCGGCGCGAACGGATGGGCCATATTGAATTAAAAGCACCCGTATCCCATATTTGGTATTTCAAGGGCATTCCATCACGGATGGGCTTGACGCTTGATATGAGTCCGCGTGCTCTTGAAGAAGTTATCTACTTTGCTGCTTACGTGGTTATTGATCCAATGGAAACCCCATTAGAAGCCAAATCCTTGCTAACGGAGCGTGAATACCGTGAAAAAGTCCAAGAATACGGTCACGGTGCTTTTGTAGCCAAGATGGGAGCAGAAGCCATTCAAGACCTCTTAAAGCGTGTTGATCTACCAGCAGAAAT
The DNA here is from genome assembly GCF_019774635.1 of Streptococcus halichoeri. NCBI lineage: Bacteria > Bacillati > Bacillota > Bacilli > Lactobacillales > Streptococcaceae > Streptococcus > Streptococcus halichoeri. The sequence goes on along the minus strand of NZ_CP081502.1, from coordinate 211,618 downwards.
TGCTCTGCTTAAAGAAGAGCTAAAAACAGCTACCGGTCAAAAACGCATCAAAGCTGTTCGTCGTCTTGACGTACTTGATGCCTTCCACAAATCTGGCAACAAGCCTGAATGGATGATTCTCAATATTTTACCGGTTATCCCACCTGATTTGCGGCCGATGGTGCAATTAGATGGTGGTCGTTTTGCGGCCTCTGACTTGAATGATCTCTATCGCCGTGTGATCAACCGCAACAACCGTTTGGCCCGTCTTTTAGAATTAAATGCACCTGGTATCATTGTGCAAAATGAAAAGCGGATGTTGCAAGAAGCCGTAGATGCTTTGATTGATAATGGCCGGCGTGGTCGTCCGATTACAGGACCAGGTAGCCGTCCGCTAAAATCATTGAGCCATATGCTCAAGGGTAAACAAGGGCGTTTTCGTCAAAACTTACTTGGGAAACGTGTAGACTTCTCAGGTCGTTCGGTTATCGCGGTTGGGCCAACGCTTAAAATGTATCAATGTGGTGTGCCACGTGAAATGGCTATTGAGCTCTTTAAGCCATTTGTCATGCGCGAAATCGTAGCCCGTGAATTTGCTGGCAACGTTAAGGCTGCTAAACGGATGGTAGAACGTGGTGATGAGCGGATCTGGGATATTTTAGAGGAAGTTATCAAAGAACACCCAGTTCTTCTAAACCGCGCACCGACTCTTCACAGACTTGGTATTCAGGCTTTTGAACCTGTGCTGATTGATGGGAAAGCCCTTCGTTTGCACCCACTGGTGTGTGAAGCCTACAATGCCGATTTTGATGGTGACCAAATGGCTATCCACGTGCCACTGTCTGAAGAAGCGCAAGCTGAGGCTCGCCTCCTGATGCTTGCTGCGGAGCATATTCTTAACCCTAAAGATGGTAAACCGGTTGTTACGCCATCTCAGGATATGGTTTTGGGGAACTATTACCTCACCATGGAAGATGCTGGTCGTGAAGGCGAAGGCATGATCTTCAAGGATAAGGACGAAGCGGTGATGGCTTATCAAAATGGCTACGCTCACTTACATAGCCGGGTTGGTATTGCTGTTGATTCTATGCTAAATAAGCCATGGAAAGATAGCCAAAGGCATAAAATCTTAGTGACAACTGTTGGTAAGATTCTCTTCAATGCGATTATGCCAGAAGATTTACCCTACCTACAAGAGCCAAATAATGCTAACCTAACTGATGGAACTCCTGATCAATACTTCCTTGAACCTGGTCAAGACATCCAAGACTTGATTGATCGTTTGCCAATTAATGGGCCATTCAAGAAGAAAAACTTGGGAAATATCATCGCCGAAACCTTCAAACGTTTCCGAACAACTGAGACTTCTGCTTTCCTTGACCGTTTGAAAGACCTAGGTTACTATCACTCAACCCTTGCTGGTTTGACAGTGGGGATCGCTGATATTCCGGTGATTGACAATAAGGCTGAGATTATCGAAGCTGCTCACCACAAAGTCGAAGAAATTAATAAAGCCTTCCGGCGTGGTCTGATGACAGAAGATGATCGCTACATTGCCGTAACGACAACTTGGCGAGAAGCCAAAGAAGCGCTTGAAAAACGCTTGGTGGAAACACAAGATCCGAAAAACCCAATCGTTATGATGATGGACTCAGGAGCGCGTGGTAATATTTCGAACTTCTCCCAACTTGCCGGTATGCGTGGCTTGATGGCCGCACCAAATGGCCGCATCATGGAATTGCCAATCCTTTCGAACTTCCGCGAAGGGTTGACCGTTTTGGAAATGTTCTTCTCCACGCACGGGGCGCGTAAAGGAATGACTGATACGGCCCTTAAAACAGCCGACTCTGGTTACTTAACCCGTCGTTTGGTTGATGTGGCCCAAGACGTCATCATTCGTGAAGATGACTGTGGTACTGACCGTGGTCTTGTCATTAAGGCTATTACTGATGGCAAAGAAGTGACTGAGACCCTAGAAGAACGCCTACAAGGCCGCTACACCCGCAAATCTGTTAAACACCCTGAAACGGGTGAAGTGATTATTGGTGCCGACCAATTAATCTCTGAAGACATGGCTCGTAAGATCGTTGATGCCGGTGTCGAAGAAGTCACGATTCGTTCTGTCTTTACCTGTGCCACCCGTCACGGGGTTTGCCGCCACTGTTATGGCATTAACCTTGCGACAGGTGATGCCGTTGAAGTCGGTGAAGCAGTCGGTACAATTGCTGCGCAATCCATCGGTGAACCTGGTACACAGCTTACCATGCGTACTTTCCACACGGGTGGTGTAGCCTCTAATACCGACATCACTCAAGGTCTTCCACGTATCCAAGAAATCTTCGAAGCTCGTAACCCTAAAGGGGAAGCGGTGATTACCGAAGTTAAAGGTCGGGTTGTTGACATTGAAGAAGACGCCGCAACCCGTACCAAGAAAGTCTATGTTGAAGGTAAAACTGGTAAAGGTGAATACGTGGTACCGTTCACTGCCCGGATGAAAGTTGCTGTTGGTGATGAGATTAGCCGCGGTGCTTCCTTAACAGAAGGATCTATCCAGCCAAAACATCTCTTAGAAGTGCGCGATACACTATCTGTTGAGACCTACCTCCTTGCCGAAGTGCAAAAAGTTTACCGTAGTCAAGGGGTTGAAATCGGTGACAAGCACGTCGAAGTAATGGTCCGTCAAATGTTACGCAAAGTACGAGTAATGGATCCAGGCGATACAGATCTTTTACCAGGCACACTTATGGACATTGCCGACTTTACCGAAGCCAACAAAGAAATTGTTATTTCTGGTGGCATTCCTGCGACATCTCGTCCGGTGCTTATGGGGATTACCAAGGCTTCGCTTGAGACCAATTCCTTCTTGTCTGCTGCATCCTTCCAAGAAACCACTCGTGTCCTTACAGATGCTGCCATCCGTGGTAAAAAAGACCATCTCCTTGGTCTTAAAGAAAATGTTATTATCGGTAAGATCATTCCAGCTGGTACTGGTATGGCGCGTTACCGAAACATTGAACCACAAGCAATTAATGATGTAGAAATCATTGACAGTGACCATTCACATGAATTTGTGGCAACGATTGAAGAAGGTAACTAAGCATCTAGAAGCTTTTATGATTGAAGAAAATTGCCCTGCTGGGACTTTTCTTCAATCTTTTTTAGTTTAGATTCGAAATATCTATAAAAAGCCCTCTGCAAGCTTTAGAGGGAAAGAGCTGTAAGCTTTTACTGATAAATGGCTCAAATGCCCTGGTTTCACGCTCACTGCTTGCTCAGCGATTTTCAAAAACGGGACAATTTGGTTACAGTTGTCGGAAATGAGCAAATATTTTTATTAAACTCTCATCTTTCGATATAATGAGTAGCAGAAGGAAGAAGTTATGTATCAAGTAATCAAAATGTATGGAGATTGGGAACCTTGGTGGTTTATGGAAGACTGGCAAGAGGATATTACAGAAGAAAAAACCTATTCCAATTGGGACGAAGCGGTAAAGGCTTACCAGAAAGAGTGGCATCAAATGAAAGCACGCTTTCCCAAATACCACAGCCAAAAAAATTGGCTGGCCACTTTTTGGACCGAAGAAGAAAAACGCTGGTGTGAAAAATGCGATGACGACCTTCAGCAATACCACTCCCTCTTATTGCTAAAAGATGGAGCAGTGCTTGGACCAGAAAAGAATGCTGTTGAGATGGAACAGCGCAATGATTGCTCGGCAACTTCGTTTTGCAAACTCAATTTATAAAAAATAAGCAGGATTTTTTTAAATCTTGCTTATTTTTTTCGAATAATCTGGTAAGGAGGTTCTATGGTTAAAGGATTTACACAACAATTACTACAAGAAGCGATTGCTGCTGGAGCAGAAGATCTTTATCTTTTACCGTATAAAAAGACTTATCAGATTTACATAAAAACACTTGCGGGAAGAAAGCACCTCAGTGCACAAGCAAGCGAGCTAATGCTCCAAGTCATTAGCCATCTGAAATTCCTCTCAGGGATGAACGTTGGTGAAAAACGTAGAAGCCAGCTGGGAGCCTGTACTTATCACCTACCAGATCATCAAAAAATAAGGCTGCGCTTATCAACGGTTGGAGACTATCAAGGACGGGAAAGCTTGGTCATTCGGCTCTTACAGGATGGCTCTAGAGAATTGGCTTATTGGGGTGATGGCTGGTCACAAGTCTTAACTAAGATTAAAGGACGCGGACTCTACTTGTTTGCAGGGCCAGTGGGTTCAGGCAAAACCACATTGATGCATGCCCTTGCTCGGGAAAAGTTTGCCAAGCAGCAAATGATTGCCATTGAAGATCCCGTTGAGATCCAAAATGACAGCATGCTTCAGCTCCAAGTCAATACCACGATTGGCATGACCTATGATGAGCTCATCAAATTATCCCTTAGACATCGCCCAGATTTATTAATTATTGGTGAGATTCGTGACCCTACTACGGCTGCGGCAGCAGTTCGGGCTAGTCTAACGGGAGCTGTGGTTTTCTCAACTATTCATGCTAAGAGTATCCCCGGCGTCTTTGCCCGCCTCCTTGAATTGGGCGTTAGTCGCAAAGAGCTATCGCATACCTTATCAGCTATTATCTACCAGCGATTATTAGGAGGAAAGGGGGTCATCGATAGCTGTGCCTCAGATTATGAAAACTATTCAGGAAATGCATGGAATCAACAGATTCAAGCACTCTATGAAGAAGGTCTTATTTCAAAAGATCAATATCAAACCGAAACGCTTGACTGCTAAGGAACAATATCAACTCTTACAGCTGCTTCGTAATCTTTATGCCAGTGGCTTTAGCCTACCTGAAATGGTGCAGTTTTTGGATAAGAGCCGCTTAGTTGCACCAGCTTTTGTTCGGATAATGTATGAAGATTTAGAGGCAGGTCATAGCTTAGCTCAGATGCTAGAGCACTTAGGCTACAAAGAAGGGCTAGTCACTCAGATGAGTCTGGCTGGGGTGCATGGCAATATTCACTTATGTCTAGAGAAGATGGTCGCTTATCTCAAGCAGGTTCAAGTTGTTAAAAGACAGCTCCTTAGTGTCATGACCTATCCCTTGATATTGTTACTATTTTTACTAGTGATTATGGTTGCAATGAAGCACTATCTGATACCGCAATTAGAACATCAAAGTAGGCTAATGACTTTGGTTAGTCATTTTCCGACTCTCTTTTTGCTCTCTGCGGTCGGTCTTGCTTTGGTTGGCCTTATCTTGACGTACTTTTGGAAACGAGGGAAACGCCTAAATTGGCTTACAGGGCTGAGCCGTTGGCCCTTGCTTGGTTCCTTTATTCGGCTTTACCTAACGGCTTTTTATGCAAGGGAATGGGGCCATTTGATCGGGCAGGGCTTAGAGTTAGCGACCATCTTGCAGGTCTTGGGGCAAGAACAGTCTCCGTTGATGCGAGAACTCAGTTTGGACCTGCAAGCCGCCTTGGAGTCCGGCCAGGCTTTCCATGAAAAGGTTGCCACCTATCCTTTCTTTAGAAAGGAATTAGCCCTGATGATTGAATATGGAGAAGTCAAAGCAAAGCTAGGCCAAGAGTTAGAAATTTATGCTCAAGAAACCTGGCAACACTTTTTTAGCAAATGCCACCAGGCCACGCAATGGATTCAGCCCTTGATTTTTCTAGGGGTTGCTTTGATTATCGTGCTGGTCTATGCTGCTTTGCTATTACCGATGTATGAAACTATGGGAGGAATCATTTAATGACCAAACACCGCACAATGCTAAGGCTCAATAAGCCTGTTCCTGCTTTTACTCTTTTAGAAATGTTACTGGTTTTGATTGTCATCAGTGTTTTGATGCTTTTGTTTATCCCAAATTTAAGTAAGCAAAAGGCCAAGATTACAGACACTGGCAATGCTGCCGTTGTCAAGGTAGTGGAAAATCAGGCAGAATTGTATGAGCTAACGCAGGGGCAAAAAGCCAGTCTTGCGGCATTAAAGAAAGAGGGAAGCCTCAGTGATAAGCAGGTTCAGGCTTACAAGGATTATTATGAAAAACACAAAAAACAAGAACGCAAGCTTTTAGATTAACGGTTACAAGGATGATTATGCCAAACACACAAACCAAAAAACCAGCGTGCCAGATACAGGCCTTTAGCCTAGCAGAGTCCCTAGTGGTGTTATTAGTGATTACTTCAATGACTCTTCTCATCTCTGGGCCCTGGCATGACCTGCATGCCCGGGTAGAAGAACGGTTATTTTTTCTTTCCTTTGAACAATTCTACCGCCATGCGCAAAAAATGGCTGTCCTTAGCCAAAGCCAGGGCGAATTTGTCGTTAAGGACAGGGCTGTTACTTTTGAGGGGCGCAGGCTTGCCCTGCCAAGGACTATTACCGTCAAAAAGCCAATGTTGCTGCCAATCAATACGCTAGGTGGGCACCATTCCTTGGGCAAAATCCAATTTTTAACCCCTCACCAGGAAATCAGCTATCAATTAATGTTGGGAAGTGGTAATTATAAAAAGACAGAACATCAACGCCTACATACTCCTTGAGTGTCTCATTTCAGTTGGCCTCTTTGCTTACATTGCCCTAGTCTTATTGACATGCTTACAAACGCAGCAAAGGCAGGTCAACATATGGCGTCAAGAAGAAGAGGCCTTAGCAGGTGCAGTGATGGCCATTCAAACCAAGCAAGACCAGCTAGGTCTCAACGGGCATGACCTGACTATTGAAAAAACAGAACATTTCGTAAGGATTAAGGAACAGAGGAAAACGATTGTTACCATTGAAAAAATTAAACAAAAAAGTGACAGCACTAATGAATCAGAAGCAGGAGCAAAAAGTAGGCTGCAAAACAAGGGTTAAGGCCTTTACCTTAGTGGAATGCCTAGCTGCATTGTTGGTATTGAGCTCCTCGCTCATGCTATTTAGCCTCTTGAGCCGTTCCTTATTTCAGCAAATGCATGGTTTAAGGTTTCAGGACCAGGATAAGTGGCTATTATTTATTCAACAAATGCGAGCTGAGCTTAATGGCAGCCAGCTGCAAAAGGTTCAGGATAACTACCTTTACGTGACCAAAAATGGAAAGGCGCTTCGTTTTGGTCAATTAGGCAAGGGCGATTTTCGAAAATCAGCTAGCAGTGGAAAAGGTTACAATCCCATGCTATTGGACCTAAAAGCAACGACCATGACGCTGCAAGATAAACAGCTAACCATTGATTTGGAGTGGCGCAGCGGCCTTAGGAGGACCTTTTATTATGCTTTTTAAACAAACCGTTAAAGGAGGCATCTTACTCTATGCCCTCTTAATGACCTCCTTGTTTGTCCTTGTGATTCAAGCTTATCTGTATCATTTCCACTTACAGCGCACCGCCCATCTTAGGCAGGTTGAAGCCACGCAAGCAGCTCTGATGGCTGAACTTAGCAAATCCGATTTGCAGGCAAAAACAGGAACCATCTGGTACAACCTTGGACAGGTCCACTACCAATCAAGCACAGACACTACCCAGGTCACAGTTACCACAAATTCTAAGAATAGCTATCGCTTTGATTTCGTTAAGACTGAGCAAGAGCGTTCCTTAGAGCAAGAAAGCTTGCAACCTGGCGCTAAAAGCAAGCGACCAATCTCATCAGATACACCCAGAAAAAATAAGCAGAGCTCAGCAAAGCACCCTAACAGTTAGTTAGACTCTTATAAGCTGTTAGTCATTCTCACTTTGAAAATAGCTTGTGTGAGCCTTTCCAAAGGAAGAACACGCCTCTTTGTTGCCAGATGAGGAGATCAAGAAGGAGTGGTCCTAGTTATGGGGTTTGCTTGCTAAGGCGTCCCTCACCCAGCGGAGCTATTCTTTATATTTCTAAGAGATTCTGTTATGATAAGAGTATGAATTTTGAAAAAATCGAACAAGCTTATGAGCTTTTATTAGACAATTGCCAGAGCCTTGAAAATGAGCTTAAAACACATATTTACGATGCTTTAATTGAGCAAAATGCTTATTATTTAGGGGCTGAGGGCGCACCTGAAGCAGTTGCAGCAAATAACAAGCAGTTGCATGCTCTCCACTTAACAGCCAAAGAATGGCGACGTGTTTTCCAATTCCTATTTATAAAAGCTAATCAAACAGAGCAGCTGCAGATGAATCACCAGTTTACACCGGATAGCATTGGCTTTTTAATGACCTTTTTGATTGACCAATTAGCAGTAGCTCCGCAGGTGGATTTGCTAGAAATCGGCAGTGGGACAGGCAACCTAGCTTTTACAATTCTGCAGCAATCTACCAAAGCTATTACCTATTTGGGGATTGAACTAGATGATTTGTTAATTGATCTGGCAGCTAGTATTGCAGAAGTGATGGCTTGTCCAGTAGACTTTGTTCAAGAGGATGCTGTTCGTCCGCAAATCCTTAAAGAAAGTGATGTTATTATTAGCGATTTGCCAATTGGTTATTATCCTAATGACCAAATTGCTAAAAGGTATCAGGTGGCAAGTCCAGATGAACATACCTATGCGCATCACTTGCTGATGGAGCAATCATTAAAATATCTAAAAGCTGATGGCTTTGCTATTTTCCTAGTTCCAGCAGATTTACTGACCAGTCCTCAGAGTCCGCTCCTCAAAAAATGGTTAAAAAATGATGCTGAAATCAGAGCCTTGATTACCTTGCCAGCAAATATCTTTGGTGATAAGGCAATGCAAAAAGCGATTATTATACTACAGAAAAGTCGTTTTGTTACAGGACAGACCTTTGTTTACCCGATAAATGACCTCTCAAGCCCGGAAAACATACGGGATTTTATGACAAAATTTAAAAAATGGCAAGCGGATAGTGTAACCAAATAAAATTTTTTGTTATAATAGTAGCGCATTATAGAAAACGATTACAGGAGAGAGCAAAAATGTCAAAAACAATATCAATCAATGCAGGAAGTTCCAGTCTTAAATGGCAATTGTACAATATGCCAGAAGAAGAGGTAGTTGCTAAGGGGCTGATCGAACGTATCGGTATTGACAATGGAATTTCTACCGTAAAATTTCAAGGTAAAAGCGAACAAGAAGTGACTGATATTCCTAATCATACAGTGGCTGTTAAGATTCTTTTAGAAGACTTATTGCGTTTGCATATTATAGATGATTATTCTGAGATTACAGGAGTAGGTCACCGTGTCGTTGCTGGTGGTGAGATTTTCAAAGAATCAACAGTCATTGGCGAAAAAGAAATTCAATTAATTGAAGAATTAAGTGCCTTAGCACCGCTTCATAACCCTGCTCATGTTGCCGCTATGCGCGCATTTCAAGAAGTATTACCAAAGGTAACGAATGTAGCCGTTTTTGACACAGCCTTCCATACCTCAATGCCAGCTGTTGCCTATCGCTATCCTATTGCTAATCGCTATTATGAAGACTATCAGGTTCGTAAGTATGGTGCACATGGGACCAGCCATCAATATGTAGCCCAAGAAGCAGCCAAATTACTGGGTCGTCCACTTGAAGATACTAAAATTATCACCTGTCATATTGGTAATGGTGCCTCTATTACCGCTGTCAAAGGTGGAAAGTCAGTTGACACTTCTATGGGTTTGACACCGCTAGGTGGGATTATGATGGGGACCCGCTCTGGTGACTTAGATCCAGCTATCATTCCTTTCTTAATTGATCGCGAGCCAGAGTTGGCAGATGCCGAAAAACTCCGCAATGTTTTTAATCGTGAGTCTGGCTTACTGGGTATTTCTGGTACTTCTAGTGATATGCGTGATATTATTAGTGCCTGGGAAGCAGGCGATGAACACGCCAAATTAGCTTTTGACATGTATGTTGATCGCGTTAAAAAATATATTGGTCAATATATAGCAGTATTAAATGGTGTGGATGCCATTGTGTTTACTGCGGGAGTTGGTGAAAACTCAGATACCTTCCGTGAAGCTGTCATTAAAGACCTAACTTGCTTTGGCCTTGAGCTTGATCCAGCAAAAAATGTCTTTGGTGTCTCTGGTGATATTTCAACTGCTGATGCCAAAGTCAAAGTATTTGTTATTCCTACCGACGAGGAGCTTTGCATTGCACGTGATGTTGAGCGCTTAAAAAAATAGTCATAAGACAGGCCAGCATCGAACGTCTCTGAATAAAAGAAAAGCGCGCAAGATTTCAAGCACTTCCTTTTAAGGCTTTGGCAAGGGACGCTTGTATGAAAAGTTCAGTTTCTCCTTTTTTATCTGGTTGGATCTGTTCACTATACTTAACGAATGACTTTAGCTTACTGTCTTTTGAACGAGCTAGAATCATTCGTTTTTAAAAATGCTAAATAACAGCCTATAGTAAGCATTTTTTAAAATAGGTCATTTTTCCCATTTGCAAGTAGCAGCAGTCTCCAAGGAACGGCTTTTTAGCAGGTCAGTCTCTAAGGCGCCAGGCTAAGAAATAGTTTGGTTTTCCTCGCCCCCCTTGTAAGCAGGTCTTGTATGATCTATATATGAAGTAGCTTGGTAGGCACAATAACATTCTCCTACATCTCATCAGCACTTGACCTTAGTAGGTTACTTGGTCCTATGTAGCAGGTGTTTCATTTGAGTTGTCCTTTGGTTCAAGGGAGTTAATATTAGATTCTTTCTGATTTTTGATTTATACTTAAGCTTGTTAACTTTTATTGCTATCAAGTGGCTTTTGGAAAGAGAGATATAGGAGAATTATGAAAACAGTCTTTACAAAGATCAAATGGTTGTTGTTAGCTCTTGCTATTTTGGTGGCCGAGCAGGCTCCTTTATTGTTGGTAAGAAAGGACCAACCCTTTTGGCAGACTGAGCTCATTGCTTTACTTTTATTGAGCATTGCTGCTGCAACAGCCTATCTTGCCTATCGTTTGGGTTTCTTCGAAACGCTCAAAAGCGATGCTGTAGATGTCACTATTTTGTGGCTTGGGTTTGGTTTTGTAGCCCTCACTGTGATTAAGATGCTAGGTGGTTTGGTGCTTGTGTTGGAAAAAGGCAGCCAGGCTAATACGGCCAACCAAATGGCGCTTGAGCAGGCAGGCTTACCGCCGCTGCTGCTTATTGCTTTGGCTGTAGTGGTGGCTCCCATTGTTGAAGAAACGATCTTTAGAGGCCTACTATTTGGCAAACTCTTTGGTCCAAAATCAATCTGGGGCCTTGTCTTTAGCAGTTTGGCTTTTGGCCTGCTTCATATGACAACGGACCTGACTAGTCTTGGCAGTTGGATTGTCTATGGCGGAATGGGCCTCGTTTTAGGATTTATTTATTATAAAACAGAAAAACTTCATTACAGTATCTTGCTTCATTTTTTGAATAATGGTATTTCAGTGCTCTTCATGCTCTTTTTACCACAGCTACAATAACAAGCAAGAACAGCGATGATGTGCGCAGTAAGCCCAGCAGGCTCAATGCTTTTTTGACTAACTTTCACTAACAGCAAAAAGACAGAAGTGAAGCTAGCTAGTAAAAAAATCTAGAGAGACCCTGCGCCCCATAGTGGAACAGAACTGCTATTGAAGGGGTATTTCAGCCAAGTCTGGTAAAGAAAAAATAAAAGCAAACAAAAAAGCTGGGAATTCTCCCAGTTTTTTTACAAAACCCTGTTACCAGGACAAAGGTGTGAAATGTTAGAGCCACTGCACGTTAGCCTAAGCCCTCAAAAATGAGAGGTATTAGCACAAGTAAGCCTGCACAAGGGCTTGTCAGCTAGCTTAAGAGTCTAATAAAGCCCGCCCATTCTCTCGCGTTTTTTTGGCAAATCGAGTTGCTCAGTCTTTGATTGGTCGGTTACCAGCTGCCTGTTTTGCCTTGTTGATGGTGCCATCAATAGCTGCGCTAACCGAATGTGCAAAGCCCGTACGTTCAAGCTCCATGAGACCTGTGATCGTTGCCCCACCGGGGCTACAAATGTCATCAATCAATTGGCCAGGATGTTGATTGGTTGTTAAGAGTTGTTGGGCTGTTGCTAGCATCGTCTCGGCTACAATCTTTTGGGCTTTTAGTTTTGGCATGCCATGCTTGAGTCCAGCTTTGGCCATAGCTTCTGCAAAATAATAGATATAAGCTGGGCTAGAGCCAGCAAGGGCAGTAAAGGTGTCAAACTGTTCCTCAGCAATCACATGAGCAGTGCCAAAGGCATTCACAAGATCTGTCACCTGCGCTAGTAAGTCTGCTTGGACTTGTGCGTTTTCGGTGATGGCGGTGGTGCTAAGGCCGATTGTAGCATTCATGTTGGGCATAATCCGGATGAGGGGAAGTTTTTTGGCAATGAGGCTTTCGAGTTGTTTTAGTGTTACACCAGCAGCCATTGAAATCACCGCTTGTTTAAACTCCAAAGGCGCTAGGACTTCTTGAAATTGCTGCGGCTTAATGCCCAAAAAGACAATATCTACGTCATCGAGTAATGCCTGGTGTGAATTGGCGTAGGCAACACCTAATGCCTGGCTAATGTCTTTTGAGCGTTGAAGCGAGGAACCTGAGATGATCAGCTGGTGCATAGGCTGATGTTCTTGCAGACTCTGGATAATAGCGCTAGCCATTTTACCGGCTCCGATAAAGCCAATCTTCATGGTTTGACCTCCTAGTAACCTTTGATGGTATTGACGGTTGTGCGGTCTAATTTTTTAACGATAGCTTGTAAGAAAGCCTGGGCCTGGATAAAATCATCAAGAGCATAGAGTGTTTGGTGGGAGTGGATATAACGGGCACAAACACCAATGGTGGTTGATGGGACGCCATTATTTTGGAGGTGGGCTGCGCCGGCATCGGTGCCTCCTTTACCACAATAATATTGGTAGGTGATGCCTGCTTCTTCAGCTGTGGTCAAAAGGAAATCGCGCATGTCCTTGAGCATGACGTGGCCTGGATCGTAGAAGCGAATCAAGGTGCCCTCACCAATTGTTCCTTGGTCACCATAAATGTCACCAGCTGGCGAACAATCAACGGCAAAGAACAACTCCGGATCAAATTGGTGCGTAGAGACATGGGCTCCTCGTAGGCCAACTTCTTCTTGGACATTGGCGCCGGCAATCAAATGGTTATTAAGGGCCTGGTCCTTGAGAGCCTCTAGGAGTTCAGTGACCATGAGCACACCATAACGATTGTCCCAGGCTTTTGAAATGACGTTCTTTTGATTGGCAGTTAAAATCGTCTCAGCTTGTGGAACAATAATATCACCTGGAGCTAGGCCAAAGCTTTCGGCTTCGGCCTTGTCGCTAAAGCCAGCATCAAAAATAATATCTGAAACAGCAGGGAGCGTTTGGCTGGCAGCTGCACCACGCAGAAAGTGAGGCGGAACAGAACCAGAAACGACTGGAATTGCTTTGCCTTGGCGTGTATAGAGTGTGAAGCGCTGTGAGCTCACAACGAGGGAATTCCAGCCACCAATACCAACCACGCTTAGGCTGCCATTAGCTTTAATCTCAGTGACCATAAAGCCGACTTCATCCATATGAGCAGCCACTAAAATCTTGGGAGCATCGACTGCTTGACTTTCCTTAATTCCAAAAATCCCGCCCAGGCCATCTGTTTCCACGCGATCAACCAGTGGCGTCATTTTTTGGCGAAGAAAATGGCGGACCTGGTGCTCATAGCCGGCAATCCCGTCTAATTCCGTAACTTCTTTGATTTTTTCAAATAATGTTGACATTGTTTACCTCTTTTCTACTCAATCGGCCAAGCCTTTTTTTCATATTTCTTTTATTTTACCACGTTCTGCTGGAAAATGAAGCTAAAGGAGGACAAAGTCTAAAGAATTGGCTGGCTCTTTGCGCAGCGATTTTTCCTAAAAAAAGGGGCTTCGGCTGATTTTCGCCAGCTAGCTACTGGTAAAAAGGGCAAGCTTTATGATAAAATAGACTGTATGAACAAAGCAAAGGGAAAACAATGGGCGCTGGCACTGTCGGTGGGGATGCTTTTGGCGGCAGGACTCAGGCTCAAACAAGAATGGCAAGAAAGGCACCTGGCGCAAGTCAAGGCACAAATTCGGGCTTACTTTGCCTCTAGAGGGCCAGTGGCTGTTCTTTATATCAATGACTTTTCCGCTAGCTTGGCGCACTTGACAGGTGGTGTCGTGCTGGCTGATCAGCGTGTTTTTTTATTTAGCTATGACCACGGTCAGATAACAGAACAGGAGAAGGAAGAATGCAAGTACCAGCCTCTTATGAAGCATTAGCCCAAATCATTGACAGTGGGAGCAAATGCGTGCTTTTTTTCACGGCTGATTGGTGTCCGGACTGTCAGTTTATCGCTCCTTTGATGCCAGCTATTGAACAAGACCATCCCAATCTAAACTTTGTAGAGGTTAACCGAGATAGCTTTCTTGACTTAGCCAAAAAATGGGACATCTATGGCATTCCTAGCTTTGTGGTCATTGCAGATGGCCGAGAGCTTGGGCGCTTGGTGAATAAAAAACGCAAGACCAAGGCAGAAGTATCGGCTTTTTTAGCCCAATTTAACGAAGAGATGAAGGAAGAAAAATGATTTTTGCATATAATAAAGCACAAGTTGGCGATGTCTTAATGGTCCTTTTAGAGGACAAAAAGGACATCAAACGAGCCGTTGAACGTAAAGGCGACTTTGCCCGTGTCTATGCTTTGGAAGACGGACGGACAGTGGCTTGGAATATTTTTGAGGCGAGCCAGAAAATCGCGCTAGAAGGCCAAGGACAAGTTTTTCCAAGTGCCGCTGATATTGCTCACTTAAATGCCCTGCTAGATGAAGCAGGTTTTCGTGAGCGTTTAGAAGTCCCTGTTTATCCGGTTTTTGTGGTCGGGGAGATTAAGGAAATGGTTGCCCATCCAGATAGCGATCACCTGAATATCTGTCAAGTGCAAGTGGCCCAAGACCGCGTTATTCAAATTGTTGCTGGCGCCCCTAATGCGGCTGTAGGTCTTAAAACCATCGTTGCTCTACCTGGGGCTATGATGCCAAGTGGAGCACTTATTTTCCAAGGGCAATTACGCGGCGTTGCTAGCTATGGCATGATGTGCTCCCCTAGGGAGTTAGCTTTGCCAAATGCTCCACAAAAACGGGGCATTATTGAGTTGGCTGCTGATGCGCCAGTTGGGCAAGCTTTTGCGGCCAGCAAACATTGGCAGGCCTAAAAAGCAACCAGTTAGTCAGGCAATCAGCCAGCCAGTAAGTCAGTCAGGCCCGGCCCTCTTAGTAGGAAAGATAAGGCATTTAATAATCCCATGAAAAGCCAAAAGTTTGGGCAGTTAGCCTTGCTTTTTGGCTTTTTTGTTATTTCTTCTCCTTTTAGCGACTGTTTTTTCGAATAGTCAGTTAGGAGGAAAAATATGTATAATCGTGTCATACTAATAGGAAGGGCAGTCGCCACTCCAGAATTAATCAGAACCCCAAATGGCAAAGCAGTCTGCCGTTTATCACTGGCTGTTAATCGTCGTTATCGCAATGCTGATGGTGACAGACAGGTTGATTTTATTAATCTGGTCTTATGGGGAAAGCTAGCGGAAAACCTGGTTTCCTACGGTAATAAGGGCAGTTTATTATCGGTAGAAGGAGAGCTGCGCACACGCAAATATGATAAAGACGGCCAGACGGTCTATTTCACTGAGGTTTTAGGCCAGTCCTTTCAACTCTTAGAAAGTAAGGCCCAACGGGCTATGCGTGCAAATCACTTCAATCCTGACTTAGCAGACCTAGAAGTAGAAGAAGCTGAGCTCCCCTTTTAAATGCCTTTACTTGTTCTCAAAAAAAGGGGTTAGAGCGGCAGGTAAGCTTCTAAGAACAAGCCCAGTAGGTTTTCTGAGCGGATGTGGTTAGGGTTTGTGTGTTTGGGCCGCAAATCCCCTTTGTTCCCTTTTTACTTAAAACTAACGCTTTGCAAGTGCTCTCTTTTAGGCGAGCAAAACAAAAAACACTTAGCTGTGCTGACTGATCAGTATGGCTAAGTGTTTTACCCTTATGCTGTTTTGTGAAAAAACAGATAATAAGCTGACTGGCCCTAACTAACTTGTTACGGGCCAGCTGAGTCAGGGTTTGAGGTGAGCTGTGCTAATCAGATTAGAGCTAATCTAATCTGATTTGAGCAGAACTGAACTAATTGAGCTAATTTAATCTGAACTAATCAGAACGAATCTAATTGGCCTGACTTGGTCGCTTAGGCTAGCGCAAGTCTAGCTCTGCTAATTTTTGATCAATCATGGCTAAGACAGTGGTTAAATCTTCTGGTCTTTGGACAAAGTCAAAGGCATCGCCATCAATGCGCATTTTAGGCGAAATCGCGTAATGGTCAAACCACTGCGGGTATTCGCCGTGCACTTGACGATAATAATCCAGTAAATTAGGATTGTCAGCGACTTGCTCAAAAGAGCGACCGCGTTTTTGGATGCGCTCTAGCATGGTATCAAAAGACACATCAATATAAACCAAGAGATCGGGCCGCTTTTTGGGCATGCCTTCTAGTTCTTCTAGCATATTGGCTAGTAGCTCTTGGTAGATGTGCAGTTCGGTTTCAGTGACATTGCCGTTCTTGTAATTCAATGTTAAGAAAAGTTCATCTTCAAAGATTGAGCGGTCTAAGACATTATTATCAGCGACATAGGCCTCTTTAATCGATTTGAAACGTTTGTTTAAAAAATAAATTTGTAACAAGAAAGCATATTTTTGGGGATCTTGGTAATAAAGATCTAAAACAGGATTATTATCAACTGCTTCATAAAAGACCTCTGTGCCCAGATGGTCTCCTAGAGCAGCTGCAAGGGAGCTTTTACCGGCTCCAATGGTTCCAGCTAGTACAATCAACATGAGTCTCCTTATCTCTTTAGCGGATTTGTGCAAAAATCTCCTCAACTTCGGCTAAAGTGCTAGCGCGTGAGACGGCACTGCGCACCTTAGCAGCGCCAGCTGTTCCACGAAGGTAGTGAGGTGCCAAGCCTCGAAATTCGCGGACAGCAATGGTTTCTCCTTTGAGGTTGATGAGACGTTTTAAATGTTCCGCTGCAATATCTAATTTTTTGTTAAATGGAAGTTCAGGTAAAGTTTCACCTGTTTCAAAGAAATGATTGATTTGTGTGAATAAGTAAGGGTTATTCATAGCTGCGCGCCCAATCATTACGGCATCAACACCGATCTCTTCAATCATGTATTTGGCATCGGTGACGGTTTTCACATCACCGTTACCGATGAAAGGAATTTTGGTAATGGCTTTGGCCACCCGCGCCAAGGTATCAAGGTCACAATGCCCTGTATACATTTGCTCACGGGTGCGGCCGTGCATGGCTAAGGCCGAAACACCAGCAGCTTCAGCAGCTAGGGCATTTTCCACTGCTAAGGAACTATCTGCCCAGCCGGTTCGCATCTTGACAGTTAAGGGAATGTCCAACACCGAGGTCACCTCAGAGACAATATGGTAAATCTTATCTGGATTGCGCAGCCATTTTGCCCCGGCTTCATTCTTGACGACTTTATTGACAGGGCAGCCCATGTTAATGTCAACAATATCTGCTTTGGTATGGCTTTGAATAAAATCTGCGGCCCGCTTTAGCCCTTCTGCGTCACCGCCAAACAACTGGATAGACATGGGATGTTCATTGTCATCAATGTGGAGCATGTGCAGGGTTTTTTCATTATTGTAGAGCAGGCCTTTTTCTGAAACCATCTCCATAACGACAAGACCGGCTCCAAATTCTTTGGCAATGGTCCGAAAGGCCGAATTCGTAACGCCAGCCATGGGCGCAAGAACTGTTCGATGTGGGATTTCCACATTGCCAATCATAAAAGATGAATTAAGCTTGGTCATGAATCAAGGCCTCCAAATCATTTTCGGTAAACTGGTAGGTGGTTTGGCAAAATTGGCATGTAATTTCAGCGCCGTGATCCTGCGTTTTCATTTCCTGTAGATCAGTACGAGGTAAGCTCAGCAGGGCAGCTTCAAAGCGTGCTTTGGAGCAATCGCATTGAAAACTTAGCGCTTCTTCAATCAGGCGTTTGTAAGGTTCATCACCGTAGATGGCAGCAAGAAGCGCCTCAATATGGTCTTCGCTATTAAGCAAGCTTGAGATGGACGGCATGGTTTGGAGGCGTTGCTCAAACCGAGCAATTTCGTCTTCTGGTGCGCCAGGGAGTGCTTGAACTAAAAAGCCGCCAGCAACCGTGACCTGATCATTTTCATCCAATAGTACATTTAAGCCAACAGCAGAAGGAGTTTGTTCTGACTCTGTCAAAAAGTAGGCAAAGTCTTCAGCAATCTCACCAGAGACCAAGGGGGTTGTTGAGGTGTAGGGGTTACCGGTGCCGTAGTCGATGATGGAAACAAAGTGACCACTTCCCATAAAGGGTCCTACCAAAACCTCACCTGTGGCTGTTTTTTTAATTGCAACGCCTGGGTTTTGAATATACCCCTTGACGTGGTCCTTGGTGTCAGCAACAGAGATGATATGACCAAAGGAAGAATCACCGATGACTTTTACGGTGATTTTACAATCTCCTTTTTGGTTGGCTGCAAGGATTTGATTGGCAATGAGGGTCCGTCCTAGGGCAACGGTCGAAGAGGCTAAGGTCTGATGTTTTCTTTGAGCAGTTTTGACAGTTTCGCTACTATCAAGCACAAAGGCTCGAAAAGAGCCTGATTGTGAAAGTGTCTTAATCATTTTATCCATAGCTATTATTATAACATAAAGAACCCTGCCTAAGGTCAGGAAGACTCTTGAATTTTCGGTAAAAGAGTCCTTAGCTTGGCAGGGTTTTATTTACAAAAAGAGCTTAATCAATTGGTTTTGGGACGTCATCTGTTTGCATAAAGTGACTTTGAATTTTTTCTTTCCAGTACAAGTTGAGTTGCTTAATCACTAAGCTTGGCACAAACTGACTGAAAAAGTAAATATCAACACCATCTACATTTTCGAGGTTCATATCAGTTAAAACGAGATCATAGTCATCTTTGATTTGGTGCATATCTACTTCATAGTGATCATGAATGGTAATATCAAAGTAATGACCAGAGTAAGCTTGGAGGAATTGTCCTGTATTGCAAGAACCCCGTTCAATGATCAAAACTCTTTGTCGAGGAATGGCATGACTGAGGCGCAAAAAGAGATTATCCCAATTAATCAACAAGAGATAGAGCAATTGACGTTGTTGTTCTTTTGAGCAGGTCAGACCACGTTTTTCAAAGGGGGATAGCAGAGCTGTTTGAAAGCCTTTTAGTAAGACAGCGTAATCGTTTGCAAAATACTCAATATAGGGTTCTCTGTAATCATAAACGAGGAAATCTTCATAGGTATCCTTATCCTGTAAAATAGTGGCATTATGGAGTAGCCGAGCAATTTCACGTTTATTGGGCATTTGAAGTGAAAATTTCTTTTCAATGCTTTCTAGTGTACCTAGCCAAGCACTTGGTGGAATCCGGTAGTTGCTAGCTGATGTTTCGTAGTTATCCACTTGTGCATCAGTGACTAATTCTTGTTGGAGATAATGTGAAAACATTTCTGAGAGGGCACGAACGTCTAATGGTAAAGCGTAAGCCTGACTAAAGAGCTCTGCTAATTCTTGAAACTCTGGATCTGTTTCCAACTGGTCATAAAGCACCCGGCTACGGCTATAGATATGATTAATACCATGGCCTTGTGAAAAGCGAAAGAGATTGACAGCGGCAGTGATTTTCAAATGGTGAAATAGTGAGAGGTCCATTTTGCTGGCTGTTTTTTTAGCAATTAATTTAAGCAGACGTGATAAAAGCTGCTCATCGACTCGTTCATCAAAGGGCCATACATGGCTATCATAAGCTTCTGAAAAATATTTAGAATATAGTAGACGGATTTTTTCTTCTTCCCCCATGATAGAAATATTTCTAATTCCCATCACGCCAATCATACAGTCAAATCCTAATTGTAAGTATAGGTTTGTACGCTTAATAAGCCGTTTTAAGGTAGATAGGCTAATAAAGAGTTCTTCAGCCAAATCATCTAGTGCGGGAAAGGTTTGAAAAAAGAGTACCTCAATCAGACGTAAAGAGGGGGACTCTAGCAAGATAGATTGGTAAAGCTTTCTGGGGCCAAATTCATGATGATAACTAACAGTTAAGTGAGGTTCGATATAAGGAAGGCTTTGAACTTCAGGGAATGAAGCTAAGTGGGCAATTTCTGATTGCATGGTTAAAAAAGAACAGTCAAGGTGATGACAGATTTCTGAATAGTCACATTGATGATCCTTTTGGTTTAATAGCCTAGCTAAGTTAAGGTTTCGAACTTGTTGATTTGAAAAAAGGTGTTTGATGATATCCATGGATTCTCCTTAGTGATTAACGTTTTTGATGCTTTGTCAATAAGATTAGTCATTTCTAAGACTGTGAGGGAACCGCCATACTTTCGAAAGTACTCTAACAGGATGATCGGAAAACTAGCATCTTTATTCTACAGTTATTATAATGCCTCAAAAACTCATTTTATATTCATAAGTTAAAATTTTAAATGAAAAAATGAGCTCTATAAATGCAGTAATTATAATATATACTATTTTTCTCTTTTCGAAAAGTCATTAAACTAGGTTTTATGAGTTTTTTATTATAAATAATATTAGAAATAAATAATGTTTGTATGGAAATGTGGCTTAAAGGTATAAAATAGTGCTTTCAGCGCACGGATGAGAAATATTACAAAAAGGACCCAAAGTAAAAAATTTTTTAGCAAAAAGATTAAAGAGAGAAAAAGTATCCTCATCTTTGGACAGTATTTGGCCCCTTTGATTTTTGTAAGGGCAAGCTTAACTTGTTATTTTTACTTGTGTGTCAGGTGTTTCTATCAAACTTAGCTGGTCATTTATGCCCAAAACTAGCAAGCAGCCGCAATTTTCAAACGGCCTAGTTTTCAACAAATCAAAAAACCTTATCAACAGCACTGACTTGACAGGTGAGCTTTTTAGGGCTAGCAAAGGCAAGTTCGGTCTAGTGAGATAAGGTTTTGTGAGTTAGCCTGGATAGATGATTAATTCAGGGAATAGGGCTTGTAAGATTTTGGGGGTAATGGCTTGACCGGGTCCCTTGTAGGGATAGGTGTGCATATACATTAAGGGATTAAAATTAAGTTCAATGCAGCTGCAATGAGGCTCGTTTTGGCTGGCTTTAAGGCGATAGTCTGGAATGATCAAATCAACACCGCAGACCCAAGCACCACAGGCCTGAGCCATTTGCGCAGCCAATGCTTTATAGGAAGGGTTCATCTGATCAGTCATATCTATAGAGTCACCGCCAGTTGAGATATTGGAATTACGGCGCAAGGTAACGCTCACCCCTTTAGGCAAAATGCTTGTTTCATCGTAGCCTTCTTGGGCTAACATGAGGCGCTCAATGTCGCCTAGCTTGATTTTCTCAAGCGGTGAGCGATGGTTGCTTCCCCTAAGCGGGCTCGCATTTTTTTGGGCGACCAGTTGGCGGATGGTGTGCTTTCCATCACCAACCACATTAGCCGGCACGCGCAGTAAGACAGCCTCGCATTTGCCATCAAGGACAAAGAAACGGTATTCTGTGCCAGCGACAAATTCTTCAATGATAATGGCTGAGTCTTCTGCAAAGGCAAGATCAACCGCCTTAGCAAAGTCCTTGAAAGTTGGTGGTTTTTGGAAAACCGAAATTCCCAAACCAAAGTTAGTGGATTTGGGCTTAATGACAATGGCTTGCTGTGCCAGATAGGAAAAGGCGTCAATGGCTGCCTGGCGCTCGCTAAATTCCTGACCTGTCGGTGTTGGAAAACCAGCATCGCGCAGCAAACGTTTGGTGACTGATTTGTTGGCCATGGCAAGCGGAACCACAAAATTGTCCTTTGCAGTCATATTGCCATTTTTCACCAGCTCAACATGGTCTTTGAACCATAGTTTTAAAAATTGGTCATCCTCATCAAGAATTTCTAAGTTAAGCCCCTTTTGCAAAGCATCAAACATGAGTAATTGTGTTGATAACTCCATCTGCTCATAGCCTTGCAAGGCGTAGGGAATCGCTAGCGCCTCGTTTTGATAGGCTTGGCCTTTTTCTTGGCCAAAAACTTGCAGTGATTGGTTTGTGACCTCACTGACCAAGCGACCACCGATCGTCTCTTGCGGCTGCTGGCTAGCGCGAGCCATTTGCTCAACCAGCTCTTGATAGTAAGGATCAAGCCCAAAATGAGCGACCAGCTCACGCATGGCTTTTAGTAAAGGCTTGGGATTAGCTGTCTCAGGTAAGGGGGCTAGGGGATGAGCTAGTGCGATTTGTTCATTAAGGGCTTTTGCAAGGTTGAGTTCTTGGTCTGGTTTTTTCAAATCATCTAACCATAAGAAAGCCAGTAAGAGCAAGTGAAAACTATCTAAGGTTTCTTGAGTAATGCCTAGCTGCTCAAAAGGATTAAGATCAAAGGAACGAAATTCTAGGTAGGTTATGCCCTGGGTGAGGTAATCTCGGCAATGCTTGCTCCCTCGCAGGCGTACTGCTGAATAAAATTCCTTTTCTAGCGCCAGCTGTTTGCTCTGTACGGCTGCTTCAATATCGTGAACGTAGTCTTCCAAGGAGGCAAACGAAACATGGAGCTCAGCGGGATTGCTATAGCCGTAAGCCTGACTGGCTCTAAGTGATCGGACTAAGTTTTCAGGATTAGAGCTATAGAATTCTGCTTCAGCTAGCGGGGTTGCACCAAAAAGATAGGTGATGAACCACTGATAATTGAGAAATTGGCGAGCTAACTTGAGATAAAGACTATTTTGAAAATCTATCTGACTTAGATGCGGAACCAACGAATGGAGCTGCTGCTGTAGCTGTGGTCCCAAGCCCATGTTGACATGAATGCCAGAGATGGATTGGAGTTTTTTGCCATATTGCTTGGCCAGTTGTTGGCGGTAGCGAACTTCGTCTGGGTTTTTTAGCTGTGCAATAGTAATATCGTCCTTCCTAAGAAAGGGCGGCATTGATAGAGGCCAGATGTACTCGTTATTTTCGAGTGACTTACGAGCTACATTGGTAATAGCCGTGAGGCGCCGATGCGCCTGCTTTGTACTAGTGGAAATGGGGGTAATGAGTTCTAGCTGGGCTTCGCTAAAATCGGTCTGGATATAAGGATGATAGTCTCTTTGGCCTAGCGGTTTGGGATGTGCAGATTGTGCCACGTGATGCCCTGAGGACATCCGCAGCCCTTCACGTTCAATGCCAAAAGTTGCTTCCAAAATAGGAGTCCCCTTTGGCAAGTTTTGCAAGAGTTGATTTACTACCACGATGTTCTTTTTTTCTGCTTACCTTTCGTTTGTAATCATTTGTTTTAGTGTACAATTTTACAGTCGTAAATACAATTTATTACTATGGTCTTTACACAGAATACTAGCTCTTGAAGCTAGCTTAACAGCCATGCCTTTGCTTGTTAAGGAAACTAGCGGCTGTTGAGTTTCTTCTTACTTGATATTGTTGGTCAGTTTGCTTCTTCTTTAGAGGCAACTTTTAAACTTAAGCGAGTAAAGAATGCTTGCCTGATGGTGCTTGTCTAGGACGTGAGACCGCCTGGTTTTTTTCTAAAAAACGATTGAAGGGCTTTGCTCTAACTGGCAGTTCCTTCAATCGCTGTGGCCTCGCTTATCACCTTAGCTTATCACCTTAGCTTATCACCTTAGCTTATTACCTTAGCTTATTACCTTAGCTTATCACCTGAGAGTCTGCGCCAGCACCATAATCGCACGTTGCTAGCTAGCTGCTAAAGTGCGGGTTAGCTATTTTCCAGCTGGTCTTGCTGATGCTTGCCCTCTTCTAAAAGGGCCTCAATGATTTTTTTATCTTGCAGCTTGACCGAGTCATTAATAGTCTCGGCAGATTTGATGATAGTTGCTTCTAGTTGTGAGCGTTTCTTGCGGCCAGCTTCAATAGCTTCAAGGATGCCCTTGTTTTGAGCAACGAGGCTCTCTGCCAGGGCTGTTACAGAAGCGACAGACAAGGTAGGGTTTTGGGCTGATTGCTCCATGGCGGGGATTGCTTCTTTGCTAGTTTCGGCTAGCATCTGTAAAGCAGTGTTATTGGCATTGACAATGGCATCGGCTGCAAGGCCAGATTTGACAGACTGTTGCAGCATGCCTAGCTGGGCAATGGATAATTTCATAGTTGGGATGGTATGACGCCGCAACATGCCCAATTTTTGCCGCATATCAGAAGAAACTTTGATCAAGTTTCGCATTTGCGGTGAGGTCGCCCAAGCGACATAGAGCCGGCTGACATATTCGGTGTGTTGTTGTTCCAAGGTATTGACCACCTCGGTGGTACGGGCTAGTTGATTGGTTAAGACATGGTAGTCAGCATCTGAAGTGGTCAGTGGGGCTAATTGTGCTTGTAATTGCTGAGCTCGCTGTGTGGCTTCGTGTTGGCTGGCCTCTAAAAAAGCAATGACACCAACCAAATTTTCAATGGATTTGGTGTTTTCTTCAATTAATAGCTGAGCTGCGATGATATTACGTGCCAAACTGTCTTCTTGTTTGACCACGACTGCGGCCATGGCATCCATCTTTTGCTCAATGGTCTGAGCATCCAAGTAGAAGTTTTGTAAGCCACTACGCCCTTGCTTAAACAGCTTTTGCAGCAAGTTTGGTTTCTTTTCCAAATCTGCTGGGCTCACATCTTTGTACTTGGCTACAAAACCATTGAGCTCTTTGTTGGCGTTTTTGAGCAACTCATCGACTTGGGGAATCTGAATTTTCTTTTGCTCCTTGAGGATATGGGTGACGGTGGTGTTGACATCATCAACGGCAGCTTGCCCAAAGTCTAACAGGACGTTTTGGTCAGCTATAAACTGGTCAACCAGAGCGGGAACCTTTTGCACAATAGCTGTTTGCTGTTCAGGTGTGAGATTGTCAAAAAAGGCAATGGGTTTAGTCGCATCTAGTTCTTGTTCGGTAATCATTTGGGTAGTGGGATCAGGTTTTGTGAGGGTTTGGTTAGCAATCTGATCACTATCAAAGTTAAATTCAGCCATGGCAGCTCCTTTTTCTTTTTAGACATGATTTGTTGGTGGGGTCTGGTCTTGCATCATTCGTAAACTCACTTCAAAGTCTTTTAAATCACTCTCATTGAGACGTCGAAGCGTTTCATCCAGTGTGAGGTCAAATTGCTGCATACTGCTCATAGCTCGTGCCAGGCGTTCCTCAGCCTGGTAGAAATCCTTGGGCGCTTCCTTGATCTTTAAATAGCCTTCAAGCACATCATAAAACTGTGCCATACTGCTTTCATGGAGCGCCAGCAGTTCCGCCTTGTTATCGGCCTTTTCAATGATTTGAAGAATGTGCTGGTGGTCGTTTTGGATGGAAGTATAAAGTGTGGTCAAAGCCTCATCTCCAAGCCGCTGGATGCGTTCTAAGCCCAGTAATTGTGGACTTTGCTGCTTGAGCTCCAGCTGTTCAAGCTTTAGCCTTATATCTACTTTGAGTTCATCGGCCTTGCGGTTAATCCGATGATAGACATGTGTGGGGATTTGTTGCTGTAATTGAAAGGATTCTGCTTTAATCGTTTCTAGTTTAGGCAATAGCTGAGCAGCGCCTCTTTGGAATTGCTGGTAGTCATTGCGAAGCAAGGCGTCTTCGAGCAGCTCGTGTTGACGATCAGCCAAATGAATCACGTCTTTTAAATGCTGAACGCGTTGCGCCATTTGTTGCGCAGTTAGCTGCTTTTGTGCCTGTCTGGTCTGGTAGAAAAGGATGGCCAGGGCCACCGATGTCAAAAAGGCTAGTGCGTCTGGTAATAGCTGGGTGAGGACGACTAGACAAGCCAAGTAAAGGAGTAGCCATGCCCAGCGCGGCATTTGGGGGATAAATCGGATCAGTTGCTTTTTTTTCATGGTCTTTCTCTGAGATTTCTATAGACTTTGGACCCCTAATCCTAGGGGACTTTATCATATTTTACCGCAATTTATTTTTTTCTTAAAGAAATTATGGTAATGTCATTAAAAATCAGTACTAAGACCGAGCAGCCTGTGATAAAAAAGAAAAACATTCGGCTTTTTACATCTACACCTGAGTCTTATAGGATCCAAATACGTTTTTTCCTAATAATGCAGGCGGCGATGGTATAAAAAATCATTTTTTGCTATAATGAAGTGTAAGACAAACTGCAGGTGAGAGTCCTGCCCTGTTTTCTAGAAAGGTGACGATAAGTGCTTTTTTGTGTGGAGGGTGCTTATCGCTAGCGGAAAAATTATGACATCAGTAGTAGTTGTTGGTACCCAGTGGGGTGATGAGGGTAAAGGCAAGATTACGGATTTTTTATCCGTTGATGCCGAAGTCATTGCCCGTTACCAAGGGGGTGACAATGCCGGCCATACCATTGTGATTGATGGTAAAAAGTTCAAATTACACTTGATTCCTTCTGGTATCTTTTTTAAAGAAAAGATTTCAGTGATTGGTAATGGCGTTGTGGTCAATCCTAAATCACTGGTCAAAGAACTTGCTTATCTCCATAGTGAAGGCATCACCACTGATAACTTGCGCATTTCAGATCGGGCGCATGTCATCTTACCTTATCATATTAAGCTAGATCAGTTACAAGAAGATGCCAAAGGCGATAACAAGATCGGCACCACGATTAAGGGAATCGGCCCGGCCTATATGGACAAGGCGGCGCGTGTTGGGATTCGGATTGCTGACTTGCTTGATAAAGACATCTTTGCTGAGCGTTTGAGGGTAAACTTGGCGGAGAAAAACCGGCTCTTTGAAAAAATGTATGATGCTACTGCAATCACGTTTGAAGATATTTTTGAAGAATATTATGCCTATGGTCAGCAAATTAAGCAGTACGTGACGGATACCTCTGTGATCTTAAATGATGCACTTGATGCGGGTAAACGAGTACTCTTTGAAGGGGCCCAAGGTGTCATGCTAGATATTGATCAGGGCACCTATCCCTTTGTAACCTCATCAAACCCAGTAGCTGGTGGGGTAACGATTGGTTCTGGCGTTGGCCCAAGCAAGATTAACAAGGTTGTTGGGGTATGTAAAGCCTACACTAGCCGTGTTGGTGATGGTCCTTTTCCTACAGAGTTATTTGATGAGGTGGGTGAGCGGATCCGCGAAGTTGGACACGAATATGGTACAACGACTGGGCGTCCGCGTCGTGTGGGTTGGTTTGACTCAGTTGTCATGCGCCATAGTCGTCGCGTATCAGGCATTACTAACCTTTCGCTGAACTCGATTGACGTTCTATCAGGGCTTGATACGGTTAAAATCTGCGTAGCGTACGATCTTGATGGGAAGCGTATTGACCACTACCCAGCTAGTCTAGAGCAATTAAAACGTTGTAAGCCAATCTATGAAGAATTACCAGGTTGGCAAGAAGACATCACTGGTGTTCGTAGCCTAGATGACCTACCAGAAAATGCCCGCAACTATGTCCGCCGCGTTGGCGAGCTAGTTGGTGTGCGCATCTCGACCTTCTCTGTCGGGCCAGGCCGCGAACAAACTAATATTTTAGAATCCGTTTGGGCAAGTATTTAGGTGGATAACTAGCCTAGAAATGAAAAAAGAGCTGAGCTTAATCAGTTCTTTTTTCGTTATTTTATTAACAATGCAGTAAGAAATGCGAGTCGTCTTCCTGGTTTTTGAGAAATACCGAACAATTAAATAAAAATGCTTTGCAAAAATCAAGCTTTCTGGTATACTAGATTTTCCTCTTCACAAGTGACGGTCGAGGGAAATATTTTGCTTTTCAAGGAGGTTCATTTTTCAATGAACAAAAAAATAGTCTCATTATCTCTTACTGCTCTGGCTGTGCTGACGTTAGGTGCATGTTCACAGAAGGGATCTAAAGATGCTTCAGAAACGAAACTCAAGGTCGCTATGGTGACAGATCAGGGAGGAATTGACGACAAATCCTTTAATCAATCTGCTTGGGAAGGATTGCAGGCCTGGGGAAAATCGCAACACGTACAAAAAGGCCGCGGCTTTGATTATTTCCAATCGTCCAACGAATCTGAATATGTGACCAATCTTGAAACAGCGGCTTCTAGCGGCTATAATTTAGTATTTGGGATTGGCTTTAACCTGACAGATGCTATTAAAAAAGCAGCTGAACACAACAAAGATACCAAATATGCCATTGTCGATGATGTGATTGAAGGCAAAGACAACGTTGCTAGCATCACCTTTGCTGATAACGAAGCAGCTTATCTAGCAGGTGTTGCCGCAGCCAAGACAACAAAAACCAAAAAAATTGGTTTTGTTGGTGGTATGGAAGGGACAGTTGTTAAGCGTTTTGAAAGCGGCTTTGCAGCTGGTGTTAAATCCGTCGATCCTTCTATTAAATTAACCATTACCTATGCTGGTTCTTTTGCTGATGCAGCCAAGGGAAAATCCATTGCAGCAACGCAGTATGCTAGTGGCGCTGATGTAATCTACCAAGCAGCAGGCGGTACCGGAGCAGGTGTTTTCAATGAAGCTAAAGCCATCAATGAAAAACGTTCGCAAGCTGATAAAGTCTGGGTCATTGGCGTGGATCGTGACCAAAAAGCCGAAGGCCATTACACGGATAAATCAGGGAAAAAAGCCAACTTCGTTTTAGCTTCTAGCATTAAAGAAGTCGGTAAAACAATGCAAAAAGTTATTGCGATGACTGAAAAAGATACCTTTCCAGGTGGCAAAGTTAACCGCTTTGGGATTAAAGAAGACGGTGTTGATCTAACTACCAAAGATTTGCCAGCAGAGGTCAAAGCAGCTGTAGACCAAGCCCGCAAAGACATCACCGCTGGTAAAATTACAGTCCCTGAAAAATAACCACAAAAAGCCTACGAAGAACAAAATAAGAATAATATATAGAGGGTTTACCCCTACCTTAATAATGACCAACGCCCCAAAAGTTAGCCAAAAACTCTAACAATTGGGGTGTTTTTGCTTGTTAAAAAGCCTCATTGCCCCTTTCTGTAGTGGGTGAGTGAGCATAAAGCACTTGGCTTTTAAGCCATCGTGAGCCAGCGGCAGTGATAAGGCTTAAAAATAACAATGAATCTGGTAGTCTAAAAAGACCTGTTGGTAGTCCTTTAAATCTTCTGGGTGATAAGCGTCGATCCCAGCCATAGCATAATCTCTATCCAAGAGTTTATATTTGTTTTCACCAAATTGGTGAAAAGGAAGCAGCTGAACATCTCTGATGTCAAGTTTGTTAAAGAGCTCTGCAAAAGCCTGGGCGTCTGCTAAGCTGTCATTGAAATGAGGAATGACAGGGATGCGCAAGACAATGGTCTTCCCTGCTTGGAAGGCATAGTGGATATTTTTGATAATCACTTCATTTGATACACCCGTAACGGCGCGGTGTTTAGCCTTGTTATAATGTTTTAAGTCAGTATAGATAAAATCAACATATTGGATTAAATCAGCAAATTGCCGCTGATTAGTAAATGCCGTTGTCTCAATGGCTGTATGTAAGCCTTCTTCTTTAGCTTTGACTAGGATGTCTTTAGCAAATGCGAACTGGGCGAAAATTTCACCCCCTGATAAGGTTAAGCCACCCCCTGATTCTTCGTAAAAATCACGATCTTTTAAGACCTCCTCCATGACCTGATCAACGGTCTTAAGTTGGCCGACGGTCTCATAGGTTTGACCATCGCTTGTGCGCATTTGCTCAGGCATCATTTTTTGAGATTCAGGATTGGCGCACCAAGGGCATTTTAAAGGACAACCTTTAAGAAAAACCGTTGTCCGGATGCCCGGCCCATCATGAATACTAAAATGTTGGATATTAAATACCATTCCAGATGCTGCCATAATAACCTATCCTTTCTTTTCCTCCATGATAACAGAGAAACGTAAATAAATCAATTTCGTTCGAAAGTTTAGGCATCTTTCCATTTACCCCTAAAATTGCTATAATAAGGGATGAGGTATAACATGAATCGTTTAGAAAAAATCATTCAACTTGTTTCACAAGAAAAAAAGATCGATGTAACGACGCTATCACAACTCTTAGAAGTATCCAAAGTGACCATTCGTAAAGACCTAGATAAACTAGAATCTAAAGGACTGCTCCGCCGCGAACATGGCTATGCTGTGTTGAACAATGGCGATGATTTAAATGTCCGCCTATCTTATCATTACACGACTAAACGTCGGATTGCCGAAAAAGCAGCCGAGCTGATCCAAGATAATGAAACCATTATGATTGAATCTGGCTCCACCTGTGCTTTACTAGCAGAGGTCCTGTGTCAGACCAAGCAGAATATCAAAATCATTACCAACTCTAGCTTTATTGCCAATTACCTACGTCATTATCAGACCTGTCAAATTATTTTGCTGGGCGGCTATTATCAGCCAACTGCGGAAGTGACTGTTGGGCCTCTTCTCAAGGAAATGATTCGCTTATTCCATGTAGATAAACTCTTCTTTGGCACAGATGGCTTTAGCCCTCGTGTTGGCTTTATGGGTAAGGATATGATGCGGACAGAGGTTGTCCAAGAAATGGCTAAGGTGGCCGATCAGGTCATTATTTTAACGGATTCCTCTAAGTTTGAAAAACCAAGCTTAGTGCCCCAGATAGACTTCAATGCTGTACGTCGGGTCATTACAGACAAGGGATTGAACAAAGAAGCCCTTGAGGCTTTGACCCAAAAGGCAATCGAAGTGATTTTTGTAGAATAGGTGCCCACTGATGAAAGAAGAGCGTAAACAATTACTAGCTAAAATAGCTTATTTACACTATATAGAAGGGAAAAGTCAGACTCAAATTTCCAAAGAGCTTGGCATATACCGCACCACAGTTTGTCGCATGTTAGCAAGAGCTAAGGAATTAGGCTTAGTTCAGATAGAGATTATAGGCTATGATGCTAGCCTTTTTGCCTTAGAAGAGCAAGTCAGAGCAAAATATGGCCTAGAACGACTAGAAATTGTCCCTAGGCATCCCGATGATCGCCCAGAAGACCTCTTAAGCCGGGCCGCCAAAACTTGTGCAGAACTGTTCAGACAGATAGTGCAAGATGGCGACAAGGTTGGATTAGCCTGGGGGTCATCACTTAGTCGGACGATTGATATGATCGATCCCAAAATGATGAAGCATGTGGAAGTTTACCCGTTGGCGGGTGGTCCTAGCCATATTAATATCAGTTATCATGTCAACACCCTAGTTTATCGTCTAGCTAAAATATTTCAGGGTAAGAGTGATTTTATTAATGCCAGGGTTGTTCAAGAAAACAAAGCCATAAGAGATGGGATTGTTGATTCTAAGTATTTTGCCAATGTCAAAAACAGTTGGAATCACATTGATGTCGCGCTTGTTGGTATAGGCGGGACACCCCAATCAGGTATTGAAAGCCAATGGTTAGATTTGCTAAATAAACAGGATGTGGACATGCTCAAAGCAGAAGCAGCTGTTGGTGAAATGTGCTGCCGCTTCTTTAACAAAGACGGCCAACTCGTCGCCAATGACTTGCAAGAACGCATTATTGGCATTACCTTGGAGCAACTCATACAAGTGCCAAAAACGATCGCCCTGGCTACAGGTACGATGAAGGCAGAAGCCATTTTAGCAGCCTTAAAAACCAAAGCCATTAACTATTTAGTCACCGACTGTGCCACTATCCATCAGATCCTGCAGTTAGACCAGGCTTCTGAGGAACTCAAATCCTTGCCATGCTAACTAGCCACTAGCCTTTGCTTAAATAAGTGAAATATAATGTGATAACAAAACCTAGCACTGGAAGTTCAGAGCTAGGTTTTTTATTGTAAGCTATGCACAAATATGCGTGATAAAAATAATATGCACAAAAATGTTGACCTGTTTAGATGGCTAATGTTAAAAAAGGCTTAAATAAAAATCTCATAAATAAGTTAAACATTAGCTTCTATATATAGTAATAATCAGCCTTTCATTTCCTTTAAAATCTCCACAAACTACCTATTTAATAACATGTAAAACGCTTTCTATACACGGGATTATAAGTTTTAAAATAAATAAATCCCTGAGCTTGAGTATATATATATATATATATACTGGTTTTTGCCATAAATGGCTAAAAAATTAAAAGGAGATAAGTATTTTATGAATAATAAAGTTGGCTTTAGGATGTGGAAATCAGGAAAGCGATGGTTATTTTCTGGTGTGGCATTAATGGCCAGTCTTGTCATGGGAACAGCGGCTATCACTGCCAATAGTTATGGAGGATGTCAAAGTGTAATTGGTCTTCGTAGTCAAGATCAAGATACACACCAGTGCGTACTTTGGTACCCAGCCGCTCCGACTTTAAGTGGGAACAATGGCGACCGTGAGCTTCCTGGCTTGGGAGGTGAGGATACAGGTACTAGCGCACACATTATTTGGGGTCCAGCCGCTCCGACTTTAAGTGGGAACAATGGCGACCGTGAGCTTCCTGGCTTGGGTGGTGAGGACACAGGTACTAGCGCACACATTACCTGGGGTCCAGCCGCTCCGACTTTAAGTGGGAGCAATGGCGACCGTGAGCTTCCTGGCTTTGGAGGTGAGGACACAGGTGCTAGCGCACACATTATTTGGGGTCCAGCCGCTCCCACTTTAAGTGGGAACAATGGCGACCGTGAGCTTCCTGGCTTGGGAGGTGAGGATACAGGTACTAGCGCACACATTATTTGGGGTCCAGCCGCTCCGACTTTAAGTGGGAACAATGGCGACCGTGAGCTTCCTGGCTTGGGTGGTGAGGACACAGGTACTAGCGCACACATTACCTGGGGTCCAGCCGCTCCGACTTTAAGTGGGAGCAATGGCGACCGTGAGCTTCCTGGCTTTGGAGGTGAGGACACAGGTGCTAGCGCACACATTATTTGGGGTCCAGCCGCTCCCACTTTAAGTGGAAACAATGGCGACCGTGAGCTTCCAGGTCTAAGTGGTGATGAATCTGATTTTGAAGAACAATTTGAAAGTTTCTATGATATGGGATATCATGATGCGCAAAATAATCTTCCGCCATTTCAGGAGTTAGAAGATGAATCAGCACAAGCAGATTATACTAGGGGCTATTCATTGGGTACTCCAGATATAGACTCAGGGAAACCTGGTTGGGAAAACTGGGAATAATCTTGAGACTCATCAACTAAGGTAATGTGATTACCAGTTAGAGAGGTAATAGAGAGGGATGATTGCCATTCCCTCTTTATTGTGGTCAAATATACTGCTGATTCCACAGAGAGGAGAAAGTTGTGATATTTGAGGTTATATTTTTAGAGCGTATTCATATATGAAGGTTGGAATAGATTGAAAAGAGAGTCTTAATATGAAAATAATAAAATCTTCAGGTTTTAGAATGTGGAAATCAGGAAAGCAATGGCTGTTTTCTGGTGTGGCATTAATGGCCAGTCTTGTCATGGGAACAGCGGCTATCACTGCCAATAGTTATGGAGGATGTCAAAATGTAACTGGTCTTCGTAGTCAAGATCAAGATACATACCAGTGCGTACTTTGGTACCCAGCCGCTCCGACTTTAAGTGGAAGCAATGGCGACCGTGAGCTTCCTGGCTTTGGAGGTGAGAACACAGGTGAGGACACAGGTGCTAGCGCACACATTACCTGGGGCCCAGCCGCTCCGACTTTAAGTGGAAGCAATGGCGACCGTGAGCTTCCTGGCTTTGGAGGTGAGAACACAGGTGCTAGCGCACACATTACCTGGGGTCCAGCCGCTCCGACTTTAAGTGGAAGCAATGGCGACCGTGAGCTTCCTGGCTTTGGAGGTGAGAACACAGGTGCTAGCGCACACATTACCTGGGGTCCAGCCGCTCCGACTTTAAGTGGAAGTGAAGCTGTACGAAAACATAAGGACCGCTCATCGGAATCGAAAAATATGCTTCAGAGTAAATCGACCTCAACATCTCCAGTAACCGTTTTATCTGCAACAGGTGTCACGACTTTGATAGCTGTGGGTGCCTTTAGTATCAAAAAGATTTGGAAAAAATAGTGATGGCTTATAACTCTTAAAGCAAGATACCCATTATTTCTATTTTCTTCTATATAATGTAAAGTTTAATATATGTCAGACAAATTTCCTCGGCGCTGATTGAGTGGAGGGGAAATGGCTCTGGCATATATTTTTTGTTACAACTATGCACTTTTGTGCACTATTGGTTTTACAAGGGACTAAAGCTGCAAACAAATACAAATGAGAGAGCAAATGTGGTAAAATGATTTCGAAAGAAACTTAAGTATGTTACGTTAGTAAAGGAGATGCCCATGACTGACAAAATCCCTTATTTTGGACAGTTAACACCACGGATGAATCGCTACCGTGAAGAAGTCCTTAATAAAAAGCCCTACATTGATGCAGAGCGGGCTATACTGGTAACAAAAGCTTATCAAGAGCATCTGGATAAGCCTGCGACCCTCAAGCGGGCCTACATGCTGCAAGAGGTCTTAGAGAACATGACCATCTACATTGAAGAGGATAGCTTCATTGCTGGTAATCAAGCCTCTTCCAATAAAGATGCTCCGATTTTCCCAGAATACACATTGGAATTTGTCATTAAGGAGTTAGACCTTTTTGAAAAACGTGACGGTGATGTTTTCTATATTACCGAAGAAACAAAGGAACAGCTGCGCTCGATTGCTCCTTTTTGGGAGAACAACAACCTACGGGCTCGTGCCGGTGCACTCCTACCAAAAGAAGTTGCTGTCTACATGGAAACGGGCTTTTTTGGCATGGAAGGCAAGATGAATTCAGGGGATGCTCATCTGGCTGTTAACTATCAAAAACTCCTCCAATATGGTCTGAAAGGCTTTGAAGAACGTGCTCGTGCTGCCAAAGCTGCTCTAGATCTCACTGTACCTGAAAATATTGACAAATACCATTTCTATGATGCTATCTTCATTGTGATTGATGCGGTGAAAACTTATGCCCATCGCTATGCGGCCTTGGCACGTCAGTTGGCCAAACAGGCCTTGCCAAAGCGCCGAGCAGAACTCTTAGAAATGGCGCGCATTTGTGATAAAGTCCCCTATGAACCGGCAGCAAGCTTTGCCGAAGCCGTCCAGTCGGTCTGGTTTATCCAATGTATCTTACAAATAGAGTCAAACGGCCACTCTCTGTCTTATGGCCGATTTGATCAATACATGTCCCCCTATGCCGAGGCGGATATAGCAGCTGGTCTTGAAACGAAAGAGTCGATTGTTGAGCGACTCACTAATCTGTGGATTAAGACTCTCACCATTAATAAGGTGCGCAGCCAATCCCATACCTTCTCATCTGCTGGTAGCCCCATGTATCAAAATGTCACTATCGGTGGGCAAACCAGGGATAAACAAGACGCAGTCAATCCTATGTCCTACCTGGTCTTGCGTTCGGTAGCTCAGACCAAACTACCCCAGCCTAACTTGACTGTGCGTTACCATAAGGGGTTGGACCCCGCATTTATGAATGACTGTATTGAGGTCATGAAGCTAGGCTTTGGCATGCCGGCTATGAACAATGATGAGATTATCATCCCATCCTTTATCAAAAAAGGGGTGGCAGAAAAAGATGCCTATGACTACTCGGCTATTGGTTGCGTTGAAACGGCTGTACCTGGCAAGTGGGGCTACCGTTGCACGGGCATGAGCTATATCAATTTCCCGAAAATCTTGCTCATTACGATGAATGACGGTATTGATCCCGCTTCTGGCAAACGCTTTGCTAAGGGGCATGGGCATTTTACCCAGATGACTTCTTACGCAGAACTCAAAGCGGCCTTTGATGCTACCTTGCGTGAAATCACGCGCATGAGTGTCATTGTTGAAAACGCTATCGACCTTGGCCTTGAGCGTGAAGTACCCGATATTCTTTGTTCGGCCTTGACCGATGATTGTATCGGCCGCGGTAAGACTTTAAAAGAAGGCGGAGCAGTCTATGACTTTATCTCTGGCCTGCAGGTAGGTATTGCTAATCTAGCCGATTCCCTAGCAGCGCTTAAAAAATTAGTCTACGAAGATAAACGCCTGACTCCTCAGGAACTCTGGCAAGCGCTCGCAAGTGATTTTGCAGGTGAGCGTGGTGAAGACATTCGGCAAATGCTAATCAATGAGGCGCCAAAATATGGCAATGATGATGACTATGCCGACCAATTAGTGGTAGCTGCTTATGATACTTACATTGATGAGATTGCTAAGTATCCTAACACGCGCTATGGTCGTGGACCGATTGGTGGTATCCGCTATTGCGGCACCTCATCTATCTCGGCGAATGTTGGCCAAGGCAAGGGAACGCTTGCAACGCCCGATGGTCGTCATGCAGGGTCACCTCTGGCAGAAGGCTGCTCACCTGAGCATAGCATGGATAAAAAAGGTCCGACATCCGTGCTAAAATCAGTGGCTAAATTGCGAACGGATGAGATTGTCGGTGGGGTCTTACTGAACCAAAAAGTCAACCCCCAAACTCTGGCCAAAGAAGAAGACAAGGCCAAGTTAATCGCTTTGCTACGAACCTTCTTTAATCGTCTACATGGCTATCACATCCAATATAATGTGGTTTCAAGAGAAACCTTGATTGATGCTCAAAAACACCCAGAAAAACACCGCGATTTGATTGTGCGCGTGGCTGGCTATTCTGCCTTCTTCAATGTGCTTTCTAAGGCCACGCAAGATGATATTATCGAACGAACAGAACATACCTTATAGGAGAAAAAAGGAAAACTTATGGAATACATGTTAGATACCTTAAATCTTGAGGCTATTACAAAATGGTCTAAGATTTTGCCCCTAGCTGGAGTGACGTCAAATCCTACAATTGCTAAGGCCGAAGGCGATATTGCCTTCTTTGAACGGATCAAGGATATTCGAACAATCATTGGTGATAAGGCATCGATACATGTGCAGGTAGTTGCTCAAGACTATCAAGGCATACTAAAGGATGCCGCAGCTATTAAACAGCACTGTGGGGATTCTATTTATATTAAAGTCCCCGTGACTACTGAGGGGTTAGCGGCCATTAAGACCTTAAAAGCTCAGGGTTATCGGATTACAGCAACGGCGATTTACTCCACCTTTCAAGGCTTACTAGCTATTGAAGCTGGAGCTGATTATTTAGCGCCTTACTATAATCGGATGGAAAATGTAAATATTGATGCTGAGGCTGTCATTGGCCAGCTGGCCAAAGCTATTGCTCAAGGAGCTTTTGCTAGTAAAATCCTTGCAGCCAGCTTTAAAAATGTTGGGCAAATCAATAAGGCTTTTGCCCAGGGAGCCCAAGCTATTACGGCAAGTCCGGCTGTCTTTGAAGCTGGTTTTGCCATGCCCTCTATTCAAAAGGCTGTTGCTGATTTTGATAAGGATTGGGAAGCTATCCACCATACCCACAGTATTGTCTAAGTCAGGTGACTGACTATAAAAATAACTCGCTACAAAGGAGGCTGTGTTATGAAAGTATTTGCTAGTCCATCTCGTTACATTCAAGGTAAGAATGCGCTTTTTGAAAGTCATAAAGCCATTTTAAAGCTTGGTAGCAAACCCATTTTACTCTGTGATGATTTGGTTTATCAGATAGTGGGAGAAGACTTTGAGGCCTACTTAAAACGCCAAGGCATTTTAGTTGATCGGCTGGTCTTTAATGGCGAAGCTTCAGAAAGTGAGATTACCCGTGTAGCAGACATTGGCCGTAGTAATAAGAATGATCTGATTATAGGCTTAGGAGGCGGCAAGACGGCTGACAGTGCTAAGGCTATTGCCGATCGGTTAGATATTCCTGTTGTGATTGCGCCAACTGTGGCCTCTACTGATGCTCCCACCTCAGCCTTATCAGTGATTTATACTGATCAAGGGGCTTTTGAAAAGTATCTCTTTTATTCTAAAAACCCCGATTTGGTTTTGATGGACACCCAAGTCATATGTCAAGCACCGGCTCGCTTATTAGCATCAGGCATTGCTGATGGTCTTGCAACTTGGGCTGAAGCTCGCGCTGTTTTGCAAAAAAATGGGCTGACTATGGTTGGTGGCAATCAAACCTTGGCTGGCCTTGCCATTGCTGAGGCTTGTGAGCGGACCTTGTTTGCTGATGGGCTGCAAGCCATGGCTGCTTGTGAACAAAAAGTCGTCACCAAAGCTCTGGAAAATGTTGTTGAAGCTAATACCTTGTTGAGTGGTTTAGGGTTTGAAAGTGCAGGCCTTGCTGCAGCTCATGCCATCCACAATGGCTTTACTGCTTTAGAAGGCGATATTCATCATCTCACTCACGGAGAAAAAGTAGCCTATGGCACCTTGGTGCAATTCTTCTTAGAAAGCCGACCAAAAGAAGAAATTGATAAGTATATTCGCTTCTACCAACAAATCAAAATGCCCACAACCCTCAAGGAAATGCATCTTGATCAGGCTAGCTATGAAGATTTACTAAAGGTTGGTAAGCAGGCCACCATTGAAGGAGAAACGATTCATCAAATGCCATTTGCCATTTCTGCTGAAGATATTGCTGCTGCCCTTGTGGCGGTAGATGCCTATGTTAAACAGCTAACGGCTTAGTCGTCTTTACGTACGCTCAGTCAGCATTTTAGGGTTCAGCCAAAACGGCTGCGCCAGCCAAACTGGCTAAATAGTTATAAGAGCAAAGAACCTACCGCAGGAAAACCACCCAAAAACCATGTTTTCTTGCGGTTTTTTGTGTGGCAAAAAAGTGTCTGGCATAGTCTTACTAAAGCAAGCTCACTGCCTTGGCTGAGCTTTGCTCCAAAGAGCAAGGTCATATTCAGGTCACATTTCTTGTTTATACTAAAAGGAGAAGTAAAGGAGTGTGCATAATATGAAAGTTGCATGGAGTGAGCTGACCTATCAGCCTAAAAAATACCTTTTAGTAGAAGGTTTGATTGTTGTGATGATGTTTATGGTGGTCTTTTTGACCGGCCTTGCTAATGGCCTGGGCCGAGATGTCAGTGCCCAGATTGAGCAATTCGGAGGTAGGCATTATCTCTTGTCAGATGATTCTAAAGGACTGATTACGTTTTCTAATATAACAGCGCAGCAAAGCACTCAGCTAAAGCAACAGTATGGCTCTGAAGGTGCGGAGCTTGTGATTCAACGCGCAGCCATTCAAGCAAAAGGCACAAGTGAAAAGCAAGATGCCACCTACTTTGCGATTGCTCCTGAAGAAGATTTGAATCCGGCCGTGCATGCGGGCCATCGGCTGGGCCAAACAAAGAGGCAGGCAGTCTTGGATGAGAGCTTTTATGATAAGGGCTTACGCCTGGGCGATCGACTCAAAGACACTACTACCAATCAATGGCTAGAAGTTGTGGGCTTTGTGAAGGATGCTAAGTATGGCCATAGTCCGGTTATCTTTATTTCCAAAGCAACCTATACCCAACTATGGCAAAAAACCATGCCGCAATATGAGTGGCAGCCACAGGCCTATAGTTTGCCCAAAGCAAGCAAGCCGACTACTGTGCCTAAAGGGCTTGAGACGTATTCCAAAGCCCAAATTATCCAAAAGATTCCTGGTTATCAAGCAGAAGCTTTAACTTTATCGATGATTATCTGGGTCTTGGTTTTGGCTTCTTCGGCGATTCTAGGTGTGTTCTTCTATATTTTGACGCTGCAAAAATTAAAACAATTTGGTGTGCTCAAAGCCATTGGCTTTTCCATGGCTCAGATTGCTGGTATGCAATTGGCCCAGATCTTTCTTTTGGCCTTGGCCGGCTTAGGTCTAGGAACCGCTC
Organism: Streptococcus halichoeri; assembly: GCF_019774635.1. NCBI lineage: Bacteria > Bacillati > Bacillota > Bacilli > Lactobacillales > Streptococcaceae > Streptococcus > Streptococcus halichoeri. The sequence goes on along the minus strand of NZ_CP081502.1, from coordinate 172,139 downwards.
TGGCTGTTGGCTTAGCACAGGTCTTGCCAAAGGCCATGCCTTTCTTTTTGACCTGGACAAGGGTGGGGCTTTTAGCTTGTGCCTTTCTAGTCATTGCGCTTTTGTGTGGCTCCTTGTCGCTCTTTAAGGTTAGACAGGTTGATCCCGTACAGGTTATTGGTGGAAATGGAGAATAGGATGAATCAATTAGAACTAATAGACATCACAAAAGGGTTTAAGGACGGCGAGGGCTACCAGCTCGTCCTTGATCACCTTACTTTAACGGTTGCAGCGGGGGAATTTGTCGCCATCTTGGGTCCGTCTGGCTCTGGCAAATCGACGCTGTTATCAATTGCTGGCTTGCTTTTATCACCTGATGCTGGGCACTTAAAGATTGCCGGACAGGATATGACTGGTCTTAAACAAACAGAGTGGACTAAAAAACGCCAGGCACTGTTAGGTTTTATCTTCCAAGACCACCAATTGCTGCCCTTTATGACCATTGAACAACAGTTAGCCCTAGTTGCCAAGGTCAAAGGGGTGAAGAAAGCCGACATTGCAAAGACTGTGGAGCAGTTATTAGGGGATCTAGGTATGGCCGACTCGGCCAAAAAACATCCCAATCAATTATCAGGCGGCCAAAAGCAAAGGGTGGCCATTGCGCGTGCTTTTTTAGGGAATTCCCAAGTCATACTAGCTGATGAGCCCACTGCTAGCCTTGATCCAGAGCGTGGCCGTGATATTGTTGCTTTGATTCAAAAAGAAGTCAAAGAAAAACAAAAGGCAGCTATTATGGTGACACATGACCGCTCGGTCTTAGACTTTGTGGACACAGTCTATGAGCTCAAGCAAGGTCAGCTGCAAAAATTCTCCTAAAAAGGCAACGCAAGAAGTGTGCTGGGTAAAAAGAAGAACAAAAGAGCGGTGAAAGTGAACCGCTCTTTGTCAAATGAAGGGATAGTCAACTCATAAAAAACGAGGCAAGGACTTTGTGGCTCATGTCAAAAGGGTAAACTCCTTGTCTTTTTGGGGGTAAGGGAGCTGCTTGTAAAAACAGCTAGAGGCGCCGCCGGCTGTGCCAGACATTAGAGCCGCCAGTTGTGTCAAACATTAGAGTCGCCAGTTGTGTCAGTCATTAGGGCCGCCAGTTGTGTCAGTTATTATCTGCACCAGCGGCTATTTCCTCAAAGACTGTATCAGATTGAGCCCACCTATAGGCTATTTCTTGTGCTATAATGACAGAAAAAGAAAGAACAAAGGAGTTGCCATGTTTTCAATCTTAGTTGCTGAAGATGACCAGTCCTTAAATACCATCATTTCCACTAAGCTACGTCAGGAGCATTATCAGGTCTATTCGGCTTTTAATGGGCAGCAAGTCCTTGATATGATGGAGACAGAGTCTATTGATTTACTGATTACAGATATTATGATGCCTATAAAGGATGGCTATGCCCTCGTGCAGGATCTGCGTGGTGCTAACGACCAATTGCCAATTCTGATGATTACGGCAAAAGCGCAGCTGCAGGCCTTGGAGCAAGCTTTTAAACTGGGTGTTGATGATTATTTGGTCAAGCCGGTGCGGCTGTCAGAGTTGAGCTTGCGGGTCAAGGCGCTTTTGCGACGGGCACAATTAGAAGCTGAGCAGCACTTACAAGTGGGGCAAACGAGACTAGATTACAACCAATTAACCCTCACAAACCTAACAACCAAGCAGCTCCTGCAATTGCCCCCAAAAGAATTCTATGTTCTCTACAAGCTATTGAGTCATCCTGAAAAGATCTTTACGCGCCTGGATTTGCTAGATGATATTTGGGGTGTGGATGACGAGCGTGACGAACGCCTCGTTGATGCTTGTATCAAGCGCTTACGAAAGAAATGTCAAGGAATGCGTGACTTTCAGATCATAACCATTCGAGGGCTTGGCTACAAAGGAAGGATCAGCAATGACTAAGACTAAACATCTTGAGCGCTCCTTGCGGTATTATTTTGTCTATTTGTTTATCGCAATCTTATCGACAAGCAGCCTGTTAGGGTTTGGCCTTATCTTTGTTTTAAAAAATCTCCTTGGTTTCAAAGCTTCCTTGGTTATTTGGCTGCTGCTGTATACTGTTGTCTTGCTGGTGAGCGGCAGCTTAATCATGTGGTTTGGATCCTTTCATCTCACAAACCCGATTAATCAGCTAAATCAGGCCGTCCAGCGCGTGGCGCAAGGGGATTTTTCCATTAGCATCGTACGCAGGTCCTATCCTAAAGACCAAGCGCCCTACCACAATGAGCTGGACGAATTGTCACAAAATGTCACTAAAATGGCTAAGTCCCTACAAAATATTGCCCAATTGCGTCAGGATTTCATTTCCAATGTCTCCCATGAGCTCAAGACGCCCATTGCCGCGCTAGCTGGGGTTAGTGAGCTGCTCATGGATCGCAGTCTGCCAGCTAAGGAACAAGCCGAGCTGCTGGGCTTGATGCAAAAAGAAACCGAACGTCTGACGCGCTTGTGTGATGGCATGCTCAGCCTATCACGCCTAAACAAGGAACCAGTGCCAGTGGACGGTGTGGCGATTGATGAGCAAATCCGCCAGGCTTTGATCCTCTTGACAGAAAAATGGTCAAATAAACAGATCAAGCTAAACATTGCGGCAAAGCCCGTCCGGATTAGAACCGTTCCTGACTTGACTATGCAAATCTGGCTCAATCTCTTGGATAACGCCATTAAATATTCAGACAATTCTCCAGAGCTTGAGATTACCGTGCACATGGTAGGCGGGGAGGCCCAGGTCATTTTAAAAGACCATGGTCAAGGCATCCCACAAGACCATTTGGACCGGGTTTTTGAGCAGTTTTTTCAAAGTGATACATCGCATGCGCAAGAAGGGAGTGGCCTTGGGCTTGCTATTGTGGCTCAGATCATCAAGCAGCTGGATGGACGCATCGCATTGACCAGTCAAGAACAACGAGGGACGACTGTAACAGTGACGCTTCCTAAGCGCCTGAATCAGGCTGCTAGTGCTAGTCTGCCTCCCAAAAGCTAAGGACTGCGGCCGTGACGCCGTGATATGTAGCAGCGAACGCTTGGCAGCTTGGAAGGCAAAAAAAAGCGTGTCAGCACAGCTGCCTGAGATAGAAAAAAAGCAACTAAGGCCCACAATCAGCACTCATCATTATTTGTTGTTCACATTGCCTTTTAGAAGGAGATTATTATGGATTTAGTGACCCCTGTTTTTGACCAGCTCCAAGCGCTCGGTCTGCCCTATCAGCTCATCGAGCACGCGCCAGCTCTGACCACTGAACAGGCTGATGACTTTATCGCAGGGCTTCCTGGCGTTAGGACCAAAACGTTGTTTTTAACCAATAAAAAGAAAACGCAGTTTTACCTGTTAATCATGGATGACCGCAAGCAGCTTGATATGGAGCAGTTTAGAGAGCTGGTCGGTGCTAATCGGATACGCCTAGCTTCTAATGCTAGCTTAGAGGAAAAGATGGCTCTCCAACCAGGCCTCGTCTCGCCCTTTGGCTTGCTCTTTAACCAAGATCATGATATTCAGGTGTATATTGATGCAGCGATTGTGTCACAAGAGTGCATGACGTTTCACCCTAATACGAATGAAAAAACCATTTTCATTGCCACGCCTGATTTACTGACGTTTTTGGAGAAAATCACTTATCCTGCTCAGATAGTGACGTTGGCATAATACTTAAAAGCACTTGCTTTATTGGCAGGTGCTTTTAGATGGTCTTGCTAAGAGAGAGGCGGGTAATGCTAAAGGGATTAAAGGCCAAGAATCTACATGCCCAGGCTAGGTTACTTTTGCAGTTTGGTTATGATCTGCTTAGTCGGGCTGAGACTTGCTATGCTTTTTTTCTGTATTGCTTGCTATGAGCGGACTGCACAGCTCGCTCAGCGATTTTTTGGATCTTAATAGTTGAGTTGTTTTGGTAAATAACGCCGTTGATGAGGGCGCCATGCGCATATAAGTTTGGTGTTAGTCCATATTTGGGAGAAATGACCTGGGCTGTTGCAGCTAGGACACTGAGTCCCTGAGTACTGTCAATTTGCACCAGCTGTTGGTCAATCAATGATTGCAATAAAGGGCTCGCTCTTTTGAGATTTTTCTCGTTTAGCTGATAGCCTGTGGCGTTGATGATTCTATCCACATAGAGAGTTTGGCCTTTTCTTGTCCTAAGGCTAAAGCCCTTGCCAGCTTGTTGAATCGTAGTTACTGACTCAAGCATTTGCAGCTGATTGTGACTCGCACCGGTGAGGATGACGTGGGCAGAAGGCTCAGGCATGGGATTTCGCAAATTCACGATGGCCTTATGATAGGTTTTTTGGTAGATTTTGCGATCAGATAGCGACATCAAAGGCCAAAGATCAGTCAGCCAGTCAACCACTCGATTGGCCACTTGTTGTAAACCATCAAGCGGCTCTGCATTTTCTAAGGATAAAAGTAAACCAGCTATCCCACGCGCCAGATACTGCCTAGTAGCACTTTGCCAATCGGCAAAACCAAGTGCCTCTAGCTCTTTTTCGAGCAGCGCCTCAAAGCTGGCAAGATCAAAGCAAGTTTGCCCTTGATGTAGGAGTTGTTTGAGTGCTTTATCGGTTAAGAATTGCCAATGGATGGCCTGGCTCTTAAGTATGCGCACCGTTGGCAAGAAGTTAGAGCGAGAAAAAGCCCTAATGTGGGCTGAGGTATTGAGCAAGAGCCACTTGATGACATCCACTGCCGCAAGACCCGTCCCAATCACCGCTACTCTTGTCTCTTGCCAATCTAGCTTAGCGAGTCCTTGAATAGGATAGGGGTCACTGATGTAGTTGGGCAGACCCGCCAAACCATAAGGATCCATCACCGGCAAGGCCCCACAAGCAAGGTGGATGACATCAAAAAGCGGCTCAAAAGGCCCATTGTCAAGCCTCAGCTGCCAAACCCCAATATCTGGTAAGTAGTGCAAGTCTTGGACCTGCTGAGTGATGACAGTGACGGGTAGACTTTGGATTAATTGCTGCGCCCGTTCAGTCATATAGCGCCCATAAAGGGCGCGTGCTACATAACTGTCTTTGGTGTCGAGCTGATGTGCCGTAAGCCAAGCTGTAAAATCCGCCATTTGCTGATAATCAAAAGAAATCGCATCAATGGGCGAATTAATTAAAGCCGATGCATCATCTTGTTGAAAAGGAATTCCCCGGCCAAAATGCTCAGCATCATCAAAGCAAAAAATCTGCATCTGAGCAAGTTCTGTAGCAGAAAGGCGCGATAGTGCCAGCAAAACAGCCAGCCCACTAACTCCCATACCAATAATACCAATCGTTTGTTTCAATCCCCGAGCCCCCTTTTTACTATGATAGCATAAAAACCAGAGCAAGCAGATCATCAAGCCATCAGAAAAAAAGAATTTTCTCCCAAACTGTCACAAACGTCTCTCTAAAAACATACTAGCTACCAGCAGCATACTTGAGTAAAGAAAGGCGTTACTAGTGCTGTTAGCCCTTGCTTTTGGGAAAAAGTAGCAAGCTTAGTAGACGTTTACCCTAATAGGTCATAAGTTTACTCACCCTGATTAGACTTAGGCAATTAATGAAGTCATAAGCCTTAATTAAGAATTGCTTAATAAATGCTATAGAGTTACTTAAGAAGTCCTTGCTAAACTATAGTCAAGAAAAAAGAAAAGAGGACTTCAACATGACTCAAGCGAAAACTTCATATGTGACAGATAAAAAAATAGGCCCTGGCTTGACGGGCGTTCTTGTGACAGCTAGTGCGGCTTTCTTAATGACCGTGGCACAGCCTGCAATCGCTGAGCAAAAGATGGATATGGGCTCAGAATCAAAAATGATGATGACAACGATGATGCAGGACCAAGCGACTGATAAAGACGTCAAAAAAGCGGTGATGATGCTAGCTGATGACATCAACGTCCCTGGTGCTTATCTAAAGAATGCACAATTCCCTGGACCTTTCACAGCTGGTGTTAACCAAGTCATTCCGTTTGAGAATTTTGGTGGGGACGGCATGCTAACTCGCCTCTTATTGAAATCAGCCAAAGGAGCTGCTTGGTCTGATAATGGCAGTGCCAAACATGAGGCCCTAGCACCCGTTGCTCATTTAGCAAAAGGCATGTATTTCTACCAAGTCAAACTCACAGGAGAAACTGGTAAACTACAAGATATGGCTTTGCTAGATCAGCTCAAAATGAACGGCATGAAGACCTATAAAGCCATGGTTTTAGTCTATGGTGCTAAAGATGGCAAAGCTGACATGGCAAACCAAGTCGCTAGTAAAGATGTCATGATTACCCTAAATCACGACACCACTGACCAAGAAGTCAAAGAAGGCGTGAAGACAATGGTTGCTAACAAATCAGAAGTGCCCGTAAAATACCTCAAAAAGGCAAAATACCCTGGACCTTTCACCGCTGGTGTTAACCAAATCATCCCACTAGAGAGCTTTGGTGGTGATGGCATGTTAACCCGCCTCTTGTTGACATCATCTAAGGGAGCTGCTTGGTCTGATAATGGCAAAGCTAAACACAAGGCACTGTTACCTGTCAAAGAATTAGAAAAAGGTCGTTATTTCTATCAAGTCCAGCTAGCAGGTAAAGAGGGCAAACTCCAAAAGAAAGCCCTTTTGAAAAAGCTAAAGGCAAATGGCAAACACAGCTACAAAGCCACGGTTAAAGTCTATGGTGCCAAAGAGGGTAAGGCTGATAAAAACCAAGTCATTGATGAAAAAATGATCACCTTCATGGTTAAATAGGCAAAAAACCAAGTCCTACGTTGTTGCACCAAAAACTCATGCTAACTTAACTCCTAACACCGACATCAAAAACGAATGATAGCAGCAGGTCGCACTGACCTCACCTAGCCTCATTCGTTTTTTTATTTTGTGGTTTTTTCTGCGGCAAATGTGCCATCAACCATCAGCTTTTTTGTGACTGTCAGCCGGCTGCTTGAGCTTGGCCTAAAGGAGCCTGGTTTTTGCGAGCTAGTCGCCTTAGACCATTGTCATTGTAGGCTTTGCCGCTCAGCAATTAGCCATCGGCTTAAAGGTCCGGCCTCCTGGGCTTTTTTCTTGTGGCCTTTTAGATGTCAATGTGTCTCAATCTCACAATGGCCAGCCAAAGCGTGACGAAGATAAGGGCAGTTAGGATTAAGCTTGGTATGAACAAGTCATGGATGCTGGTGCTTCCTGTTAGGTAGCTGCTTTGATGTTGCAGCAAAAGCAATGGATTGTAATCTTTGGTTAGTTTAAAGTAGCTGCTGATAAAGCAGACTACAATCACCGCAAGGATACCAAGGAGGACACCACTTGTTTTTCGAAAAAAGGCAGAAAAAAACAAAATCAAACTGATGAGAAACTCCCCAACCAGCCAAGAAGCTGCATAGACCAGCAGCTTGTCTTGCCCACGCCCATTGAAATAATAGAGAGTGTAGCCGTAGTGAATAAGAGAACCTAGGGCATAAGCCAGACTCCAAAGGCCTGTCATCATGATGAATTTTGCCATGATAATAACAGCTTTAGAAAGCCCTTTGGTAATCAGATTAATCAAAGTACCTCTCATCAGCTCCTGCGTCAGACTACCACTAAAGAGCAAGACCAAAATCAACAGTCCCAGCTGATTGATGTTTTTAAAGTATTGGTTATAAGAATCAAGATAGGTCGGATCAGGGATGGCTTGCGCCACGTTTTGGGGGAGCAGCTTGGCCATGATTTCAGGCATCAGCACTGCCGTCAGAGGAGCCAGGATACCAAAGGCGGCAAACGTAATCAAAAGGCTAAGTGCCTTATGTGTTCTCAGGTTTTCTAACCATTCTTTCTTGAGCATTATAGGCAGGGTTGTCATGCAATCACCTCCAAGTAGAAATCTTCTAAGCGCTGATCCCTAACTTCTAGATAAGTGGGAAAGATGTTTAGCTGTAGTAGAGTCTGATACAGCTCGTTCAAAACGTTTTTGGCTTGACCTGTTTGGTCGACTAGCAGTTTGGCTTGGTAGTGATTGCCTTTCTTGCTTAAGGGGATGACTTTTGTTAATTGCTGCGCTTGCTCACTTGTTAGGGTCAATAGGACCCGGATGTGGTCTGGTTTGGCTGTTTGGTCTTTGGCTTCTTTTAATTGCTTTAAATTATAAATGCCTTGTTTGGTTAGCACTAAGACCTCATCGCAGATTTTTTCCACATCAGATAGAATGTGGCTGGAAAAAAGCACGGTCTTCCTACCACCTAGACTTGCCAGAATGTCTAGGATGTCTTGTCGTCCTTTTGGATCAAGGGCTGAGGTTGGTTCATCACAAATCACGATTTTGGGATCATGGATGAGTGCTTGGGCCAACCCTAACCGTTGTTTCATCCCCCGCGAAAAGGTCCCAATCTTGGCTGTGTTATGGTTTAGACCAACCGCCTGTAAGAGGGTGTCAACGTCAAGTGCCTGTCCCTTTGTAGCTAGGCTGGCGCAGAGCTCAAGGTATTCAGCAGCGGTCATATAATCGTAAAATTCGGGCAAATCCGGCAAGTAGCCGATGTTTTGATTGGCCTTGGTGTGACCAAAAGCAACGTCTTGGTCAAAGATCTTAATGGTTCCTGCATCACTCCTTAACAGGCCAAGAATCATCTTGATAGTTGTGGTTTTACCGGCACCATTTGGGCCGACAAAACCATAGATTTTATTTTCCTCTAGCTCAAGTGATACCTGATCGAGAATCACCTTGTTCTTAAAGGCTTTATGGAGATTGGTGATACGGATTGCGGTCATTGTCTTTTCCCTTCCAGTATAAAAAAGATAATCGGTCCAAGGATGTTGCCAAGGCAAATGACAAGCACCCAGGTAGGCTTATTGAGATGCGTAGTTTGTGGTAAGCGTCTGAGTTTTAAAAGGGCAATCACAATCAAAATCAGCTGTAAAGCAAATAGTGGGAGAAGTAAGGGTAATAAATGACTAGGAATCTTGGTGTGGATCATCTGAAAGCTCCTTTTTAAGCGTGGCGATTTGTTGCAAGTGTTTTTGAAAGGCTGGCGCGTGGTGCAGGACCTTAAATGCCGGCTGAGTCAGGCTAGCTTCTATCTGCTGGAGCAGCTCTGCTTTATGTAGAGGGGGCTGCGTGCCCATGGGCAACTGGTCTAGCCAATCACTGATGGCATAAAAGAAAGCATCACCATGTAGTTCAAAGCTTTGCAGGAGATTTGCCAAGGCTTTCATTAATTGGTCTAGGCAAGCTAGTGCCTTGTCAGGCTGTTCAGCACTATAATAAAGGGCTAAGGCATAATAACTTTTGATAGCTGTGCTAGGGTGTAAGCTTGTGATCTCAAAGAGCTGCATGAGCTCTTTGAGCCGCCGGCTGATAGTTATTTGTTCTTTGGTATCATCATAAGTTAATAAGCTTGCTAGATACTCACAAAGCAGGAGAATCTGCTGGTAAATTTCGACTTGAAGCACTTGCTTGGCCATTGCGGTATTGCCTTTAGCAGCGTAGCTATGAGCCAGTAACAATTCTTGGCCCAGCTTATAAGGCCGATCCTGATAGAGCCTAATGATGTCATCGTAGGCTTGTTGTTGAAAGAGGATGGCTGCTTTTAAGGCTATGGCTGCCTGGAGATCAGATTCGAGGCTTGTTTTTTTAATGATGCGATTGAGCAGATCCAGTGCCCAGTCCTTACTATCAAGCTGGCTGAAGTGGTTTAGAGCCAGTTGAACCAGCATCAGAATGACCTTGCTATCATGGAGGTGCTGTTTGGCCAAAAGCTTGAGATTTGTGAAAAAGTTTTCTTCGCTTAGTTCCTGACCTTGCTTTTTAAGTTCTTGGAAGAGCTGCTTGCGCGCCTTGGCGGAGAGTATGCTATTAAAGCCAACGAGCTCATCAAGTGACATGTCAAAGAGTCTGGCTAAGTGAATGAGGTAATCAATATCGGGTTTTGCTTGGTTATTCTCCCACTTGGAGATGGTTGATTTGGTTAAATTCAGATAAGCACTGAGGTTTTCTTGGGTCATGCCCAGCTTGAGTCGTTCTTGGTAAATGGTATCACCAATCATGTTAATGCCTCCTGTGAATCGTTTGTTATCCTTAGTATAAGGTTTCTTTTTGCGAAATTAAAGTTCTAATTAAGAAACGTTTTGGTCCTAAGGTTTCCTGATTAGAAAAGAATACCGCCCTAAGCCTAAAAAATGGCTATTCACTGGCAAGCTAGTACTAAGAAATCATCACAATAAAAAAGTTTAAAGGGCGCCGACAAGGCGGCCTGAGCTTGTTTGGTCTAGGAGAGCTTGGCCTGATGGTAACCAGGTTTGTCGAACGCTGCTGTAAGAGGTATACTAAAAAGTGTAACCTAATGGAGGTTGTTGTGTTAAACTGTTTGACAAGCAGCGTCTGTATCTGTAAAAGAAAAGGAGTGAAATATGCTACGTCTTAAAGAGGGGAGAACCCGTGTGTTCCCTGCAAAAAAATGCTATCTAGGTAGTCTAGCTGCGCTCGTTATTTTGATCCTAGCCCAAGTGGTGAGTCAACTATTAGAGGCGGGCTTGGAATGGCTCCATCTGCCTGCTTTTATCGCGCTAGCTTTGTCAGGTCTAAGCTATATCGGTTTGACCTATTCCTTGTTAAAAGTCCTGGTTCACGTGTATTTAAAACGCGATCTAGCGGCATTTGGTCTAGGTCCCTGCTTGATGCAAGGGAAATGGTTGCTGGTAGGTCTCCTCTTGCCACTCCTGGTCAGTCTGGTTTATTTTCTCTTACCAGGCCACTTTTACTGGGCCCATAAATCACTGCCTGAGGTCTTGACGGTGCTTAGTCGGGGCATCTTTTTCACTGGATTTGGCGCTGGTTTTGTGGAAGAAATGGTCTTTCGCGGCCTTATTATGACTCTGATTAGGGACAGGTGGGGCACGGTGATCTCTATCTTTCTTCCTTCTTTCTTATTTGCTTTGCTTCATCTCATTGGTGAGAACTTTACGCTCATCAGCCTTGCCTTGGTCCTCCTATCTGGGACGGTAGTCGGTAGCATGTTTTCCCTCATTGCCTATGAGGGAGGCCATGTGTGGAACAATGCTCTGGTGCATTCCCTCTGGAACAGTGTCATTATTAGTGGTATTATCGGCATTTCACCGCACATTGATTCCTACAATATTAGCCACTATGTACTGGAACCTTCATCCATTTTGCTAACAGGGGGCCAATTTGGCATTGAAGCATCGCTCATCGCTTTGTTGGCCTATAGTAGCGTGGCCCTTTATGCCTGGTTAGCCCTGCGGCGTAAGACTAAGCGCTAGCATTTTTGTGACTGTCAGCCTGGCTGCTTGGGCTTTAGCTGTGCTAGTAAGCTTTGGTCCACACACTGGCTCATAAACACAGGACCATAATCTCTAGAAGGCCTTTTCTAGAGGTTTTTTTTGATGGTTCAGGCGGATAAGAAAAGCAAAGCTAATCAGGTGGAGTAGGGGAGAAGTTTGACAAAAATGCTAAATAGCTGTAACCTGCTCAGCGGCATTTGTCAGCTCCTCTAAGGTCGTTCTTGGTGGGAAGGAGGTGAGGAATGTGGACCTAAAATACTGAGAATTTACAGAAAAAAAGAAAAACGTGCTACAATAGAGTCGACAAATAGCCAGGATAAGCAGTGCTTAAAAAGTGTTAAGGAGATGCCATGTCCACAGGAAAGTTAAAAATTTATTTTGGTTATGCCGCCGGTGTTGGCAAGACCTATGCCATGCTTGAAGGTGCTCACGCCGCCAAAAAGGCCGGCTTGGATGTGGTTTCAGGCTATATTGAGCCACATGATCGCCCAGAAACCATGAGATTGTTAAATGGCTTGGAGCAGTTACCGCCCAAACGCTTGATCTACAAAGGCATCACCCTGCATGAGCTGGATATTGATGCCGCTCTCAAGCGGCACCCAGATATTTTGCTCGTGGATGAATTAGCCCACACCAATTGTCCGGGGTCGCGCAATAAAAAAAGGTACCAAGATATTAAGGAACTGCTGCATGCCGGCATAGACGTTTACACTACTGTCAATGTTCAGCATATTGATAGTTTGAATGACGTGATTGAAAACATTACGGGAATTGAGGTCAATGAACGCATTCCTGATGCCATTTTTAATCAAGCAGACAAGATTGAATTGGTCGATATTGCCCCTTTAGATTTACTAGAGCGGTTAGATGAAGGAAAGATCTATGGCAAGTGTCAAGCTCATCGTGCCAAGCAACATTTTTTTAAAGAAGAAAAGCTAATTGCACTAAGGGAGATTGCCCTACGTAAAACGGCCGATCAGATTAATCAAAGCGTCATACGATCTGATACCGTCAACAAAAGCATCACTGCCAAAGAGCATGTCTTAGTTTGTGTGTCGTCCTCTCCTTATGCTCGTCACGTGATTCGGGCTGCTTCGCGCCTGGCTAGTGCTTTTATGGCGGATTTTACAGCCTTATATGTCGGCAGTTTGGACGAAGAAGGCCTTGAATCAAGCTCTGATACCCATCTCCAGCAGAATCTTGAGTTAGCAGAGCAATTAGGTGCTAATATCTCGCTAGTCTACGCTGAAAATGTCTCAAAAGCGATTGTTGACTATGCCAAGGTAAGCCACGTGACCAAGTTAGTGGTCGGAAAGAGCATTGACAGAAGGTTTTGGCCGCAGGAGAATCTTGTTGAGGTTCTCAGCCAAGCCGCTCCTGACCTGGATATTTTTGTGATTCCAAATGCCAGAGGTAAAAAGGTAGGCGATGGTCTAAAGCCTGCCCGGAAACGCTCACTTTCTAGATGGCAGTTTTCCATGAGTGATTTATGGAAAACGTTGATTTCCTTAATTGTTGTGACAGTCATTGGACTTTTGTTTCGCTACTGGCAATTTAGTGTGGATAACATCATAACCATTTATATTTTAGGTGTGCAGATCAATGCTGTTTGGACCAAGGAGAAACTCTCAAGTGTTATTTCTTCGATTCTATCCGTGCTTTGCTTTAACTACTTCTTTACCTTTCCCTACTACACTTTTCAGGCTTTTAGCCCCAACTACCCGATTACCTTTATGATTATGCTCATGGCTGGCTTAATTACCTCTAGCCTGATCAATAGAGGGCAAGAACAAGCCAGAATTTCGACGGAAAAATCCTACCGTACAGAGCTTTTGCTCCAAACCAACAAGGCCTTATCACAGGCAGCTAACTTGCCAGATATTCTAGAAGCAGTAGCGGTGCAGATCCAAAAACTGCTTGTGCGTGATGTTGTTATCTATTCCGTATCACAGGGCACCTTAAACCAAGCTCGCTATTTTCCAAGCAGTCACTCCACGCAAACTTTGCAGAGTTATGACCAGCAAAAAGAGCGCGGTGTCGCCGAATGGGTTTTGCATAATAATAAGCGCGCTGGGGCAACCACCAATACCTTGTCGGCTGCGCACTACCTGTACCTCTCTATTCAGGGAAAGGACCAAGTCTTTGCCGTGATTGGGATTTTAATGGCAGGTAAACCAGCACTTGATGCTTTTGAAAAATCAGTTCTTCTTGCTGTTTTAGGCGAAGCCGCCCTAGCCTTAGAAAAAGAAAACTTGCGCGAAGAGCAACAAAGCATCAGACTAAAAATGCAAAAGGAGCAGCTGCGGGCAAATTTATTAAGGGCTATTTCCCATGATTTACGCACACCCCTAACAAGCATCTCCGGCCAGGCCCGCCTCATGATGGAGGCCGCAAATCCCTTAGAGAGAGCCCAAATGGTCGAATTAGCCACCTATATTTATGATGACGCCATGTGGTTGATTAATCTTGTGGAAAATCTGCTGTCAATTACCAAGTTAGATGGTGACGTTGCGTTAACCTTAAGCACCAATGTTTTTGAAGAAATTGTTGAAGAAGCCTTAAAACATATTGATCGGCATGTCAGCCAGCATCATTTTCAGGTGCATTTGTCCAAAGAACTTCTCATGGCCAAGATGGATGGTGCCTTGATGGTCCAGGTCTTGATTAATATTATTAACAATGCCATTAAATACACCCCTCCTGGCTCAGCCATTACCCTAACTACAAAACGCCGAGCTAAGAGTATTGTTGTTGAGGTGGCAGATGATGGTCCTGGGATTAGTGACTCAGATAAGCAGAAGATTTTTGAACTTTTTTACACGCCTGGCCAAAGAGCTGTAGATGCTAAACGTGGTCTTGGCATTGGCTTATCCCTATGTAAGAGCATCATCACTGCCCATGGTGGGGTGATTTATGCCCGGGATAACCAGCCAAAAGGTGTGATTATTGGGTTTACCCTACCTTTAGTGGAGGTGATTGTTTGAGATGATAAAGGATAACATTAGCATTTTAATATGTGAAGATGACCCCTCAGTCAGTAAATTGTTATCACTGACGATGGAAGTTGCAGGCTACCAGTATGTCGCTGTACAAACGGGTCAAGATGCCCTGCGTCACATTGTTTCCCAATTGCCAGATTTGCTGGTGTTGGACCTTGGTTTACCCGATATGGACGGACGAGCAATCATTGAGAAGGTCCGTGGCTTTTCCCAATTGCCAATTATTATTGTCAGTGCTCGCGGAGAAGATAGTGAGAAGATTTTAGCTCTTGATGCTGGAGCAGATGACTACCTGACCAAGCCTTTTAGTACAGACGAACTGCTAGCCAGGGTGAGAGCTAACATTAGACGCTTTCAATTTAGCCAACAACAAGGTGAGCTTAAGGCTGAGCAAACGGAGTTTGTGAATGGCTGGCTGCGCATTTACTTCCCGTCAAATAGTGTCTTTGTTAAGGACGAGGCCGTTCATCTAACTCCCATTGAATACAAGCTGCTCTGTCTCTTATCAGATAATCTTGATAGGGTTTTGACGTATCGTTTTATTGTCAAGGCCATCTGGGGCTACTATGAGGAGGATTTTTCAGCCTTACGTGTTTTTGTAAATACGCTGCGCAAAAAGATCGAACTAGGACCAGAAAGCCCAAGACTGATCCAAACCCATATCGGCATTGGCTACCGCATGGTCAAATTAGAAGCGTAAACTTTTTTCCTGCCATTTTGCCCTTTGCTTGGCCTGTGTGTTTGGCATCTGCTGGGCCTTCTGCGCTCTTTGCCATTTTGCCTTTTGCTTGAAAGCTCAGCTTGTTCACTTCTGCTGCAGGGGGTTTAGCTATTTTGAGCTTTTTAGAGGTGAGTTGGCCTGCTCACAATTTTGAGGCGCTAAGGCGCCTTTTTTGGCGCAAGCAGCAAAAAGGCTGTGCTTGGCTATTGCATAAAAACGTATCGCGAGGGTCTTGACTGTGACAAAGCTCAAGACAGCAGGGCCTAGCTTTTTTTAACCAAGGCCTAACCTGTAGACAGGTGAGGGACTAATTGCTGATGAGCGCGCGTGCTCTGCCACAGTCCTTTGCCTGGTCACAGGTTTTTTTAGTAGCCTTATCTTTATACTATCTTTAGATAGTCTCCTTGATTTTTACACTAGATTTAGATGTTTAGTGCTAGAATGATGGCACACTAAAAGGGGGTGTCGCTTATGTTAGATAGTTTGTTGGTGTTAGCTTTTATCGGCTGTGTTAGCACCATGCTGATTTTGATTGACTGGTGCGACCAACATATTAAAGAAGATTAGAAAGAGGCTTTGTCAGAAATGCTTATTTTAGGATTTATCGTTTTCATATTAGTTGCTTATCTCTTTTATGCTCTGCTCCATCCAGAGAAATTTTAGGGGGAATGGGAGATGTTACAGATTATTGTCGTCTTAGCAGTCGCAGCCCTGCTCATGCTGCCAACTGGCAAATACCTTTATCAGCTAGCTACCGCGCAAAAAACCTTCTTAGACCCTATCATGGATCCGATTGATAACTGGATTTACAAGTGTATTGGCTTAAGGCGGCGCGGTATGACTTGGAAGCAATATGCTATGGCACTAGTCTTGACCAATGCTGTTATGGCTTTGCTCGCATATGTCTTGTTACGAACTCAGGCTTGGCTTTTTTTAAACCCAAATCAAGCTGGTAACTTGGCGCCAGACCTTAGTTTTAATACGGTCATTTCGTTTATCACCAATACAAATCTGCAAGACTATGCAGGTGAGACAGATTTATCTTATCTGAGTCAGATGCTGGTGATTACCTTTATGATGTTTACCTCGGCTGCCTCAGGCTTTGCGGCCGCCATGGCCTTTATCAGAGGTCTATCTGGCAAATACCAGGACATGGGAAATGCTTACGTTGACCTGGTGCGCATCATTACTAGGCTGCTTTTGCCCCTTTCGCTCATAGGGTCGCTCGTCCTTATTTCCCAAGGGGTACCGCAAACTTTTATGCATCAGCTGCAGGTCACCACGCTAGAAGGGAAATTCCAAACCATCGCCCTTGGGCCGGTCGCCTCTTTTGAAATCATCAAGCATTTGGGCACCAATGGTGGAGGTTTTTTTGCCGCTAATTCGGCCGCACCTTTTGAAAATCCTAATGTCATTACTAACATGATTGACATTTTATCCATGATGCTTTTACCAGGGGCGACCTTAGTTGCCTTTGGCTATATGGTTGCTGATGAAAAAAGCGAAGCAGCTCCGCCTTTGGCCCTAAAACCAAGGCCTATCAAGCACCGTCTCTGGCAGCTGGGCAAACAAGCCAGGCCTTTATGTGGTGTGATGACACTGTTATTTCTTGCGGGCTTATTGCTGATTCTCTGGTCAGAAAGTCAGGGTAATCCCTTGTTTAAGCAACTGGGTCTCAACCAGCTGATGGGCAGCATGGAAGGCAAGGAAGTTCGCTTTGGTGTGCCCATGTCTGGTCTGTTTACCGAGGTGACCACTGCCTTTACCACTGGGGCTGTTAATAATATGCATGATACCTTAACCCCACTAGGTGGGGGTGTCGCCCTGATCAACATGATGCTAAATGTCATCTTTGGCGGCAAGGGCGTTGGCCTGATGAATATGATTTTATATGTCCTTTTGACCGTATTTATCTGCGGTCTCATGATCGGCCGAACGCCAGTTTACCTCGGTAAGAAAATCGAGGGTAAGGAAATGACCTTAATTGCCCTAGGCATTATCATTCATCCCCTCATTATCCTTGGCTTTTCTGCCTTAGCTCTGTCTGTACCAGCAGGAATAGCCGGTATTAGCAATCCTGGCTTTCATGGCCTGTCTCAGGTCGTTTATCAATTTGCCTCAGCTTCAGCTAATAACGGCTCAGGCTTTGAAGGCTTAAAAGATAATACCCTTTTTTGGAATATTTCAACCGGCCTAGCCATGTTTTTCGGGCGCTATGCTACTGTGATTATTCAGCTAGCTATTGCCGGATCTTTGATGATGAAACAGCCCGTCAATGACTCTGTAGGCACCTTGAAAACCGATACCTGGACCTTTACGGGTGTGTTATTGGTGATGGTACTGATTATTTCAGCGCTCACCTTCTTACCTGTGCTTGTCCTTGGTCCCTTGGCTGATTATTTGACAATGTGAGGTTTACAATGATTCCCAAGAAAAAGCATTTTTTAACGCAAGCAATTGTGAAAAGTTCTCTAAAAGGTGCTTTCATGAAGCTTAATCCCACCTACATGATTAAAAATCCTGTCATGTTTGTTGTAGAAGTCGGCTTTGTGATTACCTTGCTGCTCGTTTTGGTCCCTAATGTCTTTTACCAAGGTGATCAGAGTAACCGTACCTATAATGGTCTCGTTGCGATGATTTTGTTTGTCACCCTGCTCTTTGCTAATTTTGCTGAATCCATTGCTGAAGGCCGAGGAAAGGCGCAGGCAGAGAGTCTCAAAAAGACCCAGCAAGCCATGACAGCGCGCCGTCTACGACAAGAAAAAACAAGTAACACCTGGCAAGAAGAAATGATTGATGCCGCTGAGCTAAAAAAAGGCGATATTGTCCTTGTTAAGGTTGGCGAATTGATTCCTAGTGATGGTGAAGTCATCGAAGGGATTGCTTCTGTGGATGAATCGGCGATAACGGGAGAATCAGCGCCAGTTGTTAAAGAATCCGGTGGTGATTTTGCCTTTGTCACAGGAGGCACGAGCCTAGCCAGTGATTGGCTAAAAATCAAAATCACTTCAAATGCGGGAGAGTCTTTTCTTGATAAAATGATTGCGTTAGTAGAAGGTGCTTCTAGACAAAAAACACCTAATGAGATTGCCTTGAGCACCTTGCTAGTGAGTCTAACGATCATTTTCCTCATTGTCATTATAACCTTGTATCCCATAGCGCGTTTTTTGCATATTAGTATTGATGTGTCAACTCTAATTGCCTTGAGTGTTTGCTTAATTCCAACAACGATTGGCGGACTTTTATCCGCTATTGGGATAGCTGGCATGGATCGGGTCACCCGCTTTAATGTCATTGCCATGTCGGGAAAAGCTGTCGAAGCCAGTGGCGATGTTGATACCATGATTTTGGACAAAACGGGCACCATTACATTTGGTAATCGCATGGCAGCTCGCTTTGTGCCGGTAGCTGGGGTATCACACGTCACCTTAATGGAAGTGGCCATGCTGAGTTCCCTGCAAGATGAAACCCCAGAAGGCAAATCCATCCTCAAGATTGCCAAAGAGCAAGGCTTGGCCCTGCCTGCTGTCACACCTGACATGGCCTTTGTCGACTTTACAGCCCAGACCCGCATGAGCGGCCTTGATTTTGCCTCTGGGCGCATGATTAGAAAGGGGGCCAGCGATGCCATTATCGCTCATGTAAAAGTCAAGCAAGGCCTGGTCCCAGCAGATCTTAAGACCATCACAGAAGAAATCTCCTCAGAAGGCGGAACGCCACTCGTGGTTGCTGATGATAGAAGCATCTTAGGCGTTATTTACTTAAAAGACACGATTAAACCCGGCTTAGTTCAGCGCTTTGCACAACTACGGGAAATGGGGATTAAAACCATCATGTGTACAGGTGATAACCCCCTTACAGCAGCCACTATTGCCCAAGAGGCTGGTGTTGATACCTTTATTGCTGAATGTAAACCTAAAGACAAGATAAAAGCCATCAAAAGAGAGCAGCAGTTGGGAAAAGTCGTGGCCATGACAGGCGATGGCACCAATGATGCCCCAGCTTTGGCCCAAGCAGATGTAGGCATTGCTATGAATTCAGGTACCACAGCTGCTAAAGAGGCAGCCAATATGGTTGATTTAGACAGTGATCCGACTAAAATTCTTGATATTGTAGAAATTGGCAAGCAATTATTAATGACCCGCGGGGCCCTAACGACTTTTTCCATTGCTAATGATGTGGCAAAATATTTTGCCATTATCCCAGCTATTTTTATGACGGCGATTCCCCAGATCCAAGTGCTTAATATTATGCACTTAGCTACTCCAGCAAGTGCCATCTTATCAGCATTGATTTTTAACGCCATTATTATTCCCTTGCTGATTCCCGTAGCTATGACAGGAGTAGCCTATAAGCCACAAGGCTCAGAGAAATTACTCACCCATAATATGCTCATTTATGGATTAGGTGGCATTGTACTACCATTTGTTGGAATCAAGCTAATTGATCTTATCCTTACACTCTTTTTGCCTTTGTTGCTAGGTTAGGCCCCCTACTTGGTGCAATGGTTTACTTGGTGAGGAGGATGTCACCTTTGCTGCGAGCCTTTGAGATATTTTTGTCTTAACTCAAAAAAAGTTAAAGCGATGTCGCCAAAGCTCTTTAGCTCATCACAGCAGGCTTTAGCTAAGTGCTATGCTATTTGCTACCTTATTTAAAAAAATCCTTGGCGCAAACTGTGGGTCAAGGATGTCACGAAAGGAATTCATCAACATGATCAAGAAATTGTTCAGTCATCTCAAAACCCCTTTCTTACTCACCTTAGTCTTTGGCCTGATGTGTGGTTTTATCTACCCTGTAGTGGTCACAGCTGTGGGGCAAGTCATTTTTCCTCATCAGGCGCGTGGTAGCCAGGTAACCTACCAGGGAAAGGTAGTCGGTTCCGCTTTAATTGGCCAAGACTTTTCATCGGATCGTTTCCTGCACGGCCGGCCCTCAGCAATCCACTATAATACCTACAATGCAAAGCTTAAGACCGTTAAAGTGGCTTCAGGTTCACAAAATTTAGCACCAAGCAATCCAGCCTTAAAAAACCGCGTCCAACATGACTTAAACGCCTTTCTAAGTCAGAATAAAACCATCCACAAAGAAGCTTTGCCAGCTGATCTAGTAACAAGCTCAGGTTCGGGCTTAGACCCAGAGATCAGTCCGCAAAGTGCCAGTTTACAAATTCCGCGTCTAGCGCGCACAACAGGCTTATCCACAGCTACTCTCAAAGGCATTATCGCTCAACATACCAAAGGAAAGCTGCTAGGCTTTATCGGAGAAGAACGCGTCAATGTTTTAGCAGTCAACCTTGAGCTCGAAGCTCGGGCCAAATAACAGCTGAATCAACCTTCCAAACCCCAGACTCGTGAGCCAGCATGTCCCTCAAAATAGCAGGGGCATGCTTTTTTTGCGTTTTGGGTAAGCGCTTTCACAAACGTGCGCGCAGCGCAAATCGCCCAGCTGACAGATCGCTAGTGCCAAGCCCGTCTAGACTTTGCGCCCAAGCAAATGGCGAGCCGGGCAGTTCAGAGTGCGGCTGTGGCAAGTAGCTTAGATTTTTATGAATGAGGTGCGCAATGTTTTGACTATTCAAGAAAAGCTGATAAACTGGAAATAAGGGACTTTTTTAGTTTGTGATCGCCCCAAACGAGCAAGCCAAAAACTAACCCTCCTCTTGTAAAAGCCAAAAGCTAGCGACTTTAGGCCTTAGGGCTAGCCGAGCCTTTTATGCCAACTAATAATGATGGGCCCTAGAAGCAAAAGTAGCCCCTTTTCCTATGCTAAAAAAAGCTTAAAAAATAGTGCCAAAAATATCTTTTAGCACATCAGTGACAGAAAATGACTCTTAAGTGAGGAAAGAAAGAATGATTACTTATACAGTAAGTATAGATAAAACAGAATATGATCAGTTTGTAGAGCAACATCCCTATGGCAATTTACTACAAGGCAGCAAATGGTCGCAAGTCAAGGATAATTGGCAATCTCAATACCTTGCCTTTTACCAAGATCAAGACTTAGTTGCCGGTGCTTGTGTTTTGATTAGAACCATTGCCGCGAACTTTCGCGTAGCCTATATACCAAGAGGGCCAGTGGTTGATTATAGCAACCAAGACCTTGTCCAAGAAGTTTTTAGTGTCTTACAACAATATGCCAAAAAAGAACGCTTTTTACTATTAAAATGCGATCCTAGCCTGCTCTTTGATCGCACAAATCCCAAGCAAGTGGCAGCCTGCGAACAAGTGATTGCTAGCATTGAAAAGACCGGAGCCATTTGGTCAGGTTTGACCTTTGATTTATCTGATACCGTGCAACCCCGCTTTCAGGCCAATAAGCACTTGACACCAGAAAGCATC
The DNA here is from genome assembly GCF_019774635.1 of Streptococcus halichoeri. Classification (NCBI taxonomy): domain Bacteria; kingdom Bacillati; phylum Bacillota; class Bacilli; order Lactobacillales; family Streptococcaceae; genus Streptococcus; species Streptococcus halichoeri. The sequence continues at coordinate 150,823 of NZ_CP081502.1, read as the reverse complement.
GAAGACTACCAAAAGCATGTGAAACGCTTAATCAAAACAGCTCGTAAAAAAGGCGTTGACATTAGCCAAGGCCATGCCAATGAGGTGCAAGTCTTTGCCGATTTAATTGCCCTAACAGAACAGCGCAAGCAGATTCACCTCAGAAATTATGACTATTTCAACAAAATAAAGACTATTTACGGTGATAAGGCCGAATTTTACTTTGCCAAAATCGATATAGCCAAACAGCTCAAGCAGCAAAAAGACCGCTTACAGCAACTAACAGATGACTTGGCAGCAACACCAGACCATCAGAAAAATCGCATCAAAAACCTCAACCAGCAAATCACAGCCACACAAAAGCAAGCAGCCGAATTAGCAGAGCTGGCCCAGCACTACCCTAATGAATTGGTCATCGCAGGTGTCTTGGGGATTCGATTTGCCACCGGCATTGAGCTGCTTTATGCCGGTATGAATAATCAGTTTAAACATTATTATCCCCAGTATCTTTTAAACACAGAGATTTTCAAGACCTGTTATCAAAATGGCCTGACCTGGGCCAATATGGGCGGTGTGGAAGGCAAACTAGATGGTGGTTTATCAACCTTCAAGCTATCTTTTAAGCCTACCATTGACGAATACATCGGCGAGTTCAATCTACCAAGCAACAAATGGCTTTACAAATTTGGGAAAAAGGCCTACAGCTTTTATAAGAAACAAAAAAGCTTACGCAGGCAAAAAAATAGCTAAAGCGCCAGCTTACTTTGGCCTAGTCTCTCAGTGAGTGAGCAGGCGCCGGACAACTGCGTCCCGCTGCCAGCTTAAGCTACAGGCCAGCTTGACAAGCCCACCCTTGATTGACCTTAGCCAAAATCGGCCAAGCCTTGTAACACAACTCGCCTCTGCTAAGAGGCGAGTTTTCTAAGCAGACTTCAATCACCCAGCAGTGCTGTTTCCATTTCCATGGACAGTGCTTTTTTGCTTGTACGGGGGAGGAGAGCTCACCAGCTGAGTAGATGAAAAGCCAAGAGGTAGCCCGGTGTGACCTGAGTGCCTCTTGGCCTAGCCTACTTGCTCATCTTGCTCTGCTTATGTGGCTTACTTGTGCTGATCTGCTCATCTTGACCTGCGAGTGTTGATGTACGCACGTGCCCTGCCCATGCTGGTCTGCGCCTCTTGACCTACTCATCTAAGCTACGTATGTGGCCTGTTTAGTCCTTTGCGGCTGGGCTTTTAGCCAGCTCCAAAAATGCCTGGGTGGTTAGGGTTTGCCCCATAACTGGAAAGACGTTTTGGATGGGAAAATCATGCAGCTCTAGACGAGCAGCAGCCATCGCATCTGTAATAAAATATTGATTATAGGCATATTGGTAAGCGTCTCTTGCTGTTGAATCCACCGCAGCGTGGGTAGAAATACCCCCAAGGACCAGAGTCTCAATCCCCCTACGGCGTAGTTGCAGGTCTAAGTCTGTACCAAAAAAACCGCTAAAGCCACGTTTATTCACAATATAGTCATTGTCTGTGACACCAAGTGCTGGCGCAAAGTCAGAAAAATCAGCCGCCGTGTCTTTGCCCGGCAAGGCTTGCATGGCATTTGGCGCGAGCTTATCTTTGCCATCGTGGAACTGAACGCGGACAAAGGCAATAAAGGCCTCATTTTCCCGGAAAAAATCAACTAAAGTTTTGGCATTCGCAAGGACCGTTGGCACCTGATGGGGGACCGTCGGCATGTCTAAGATGCCTTTTTGTAAGTCGATTAAAATCAGAGCAGTTTTACGCATATCCATTGTTGTTTCCTCTTTTCATTTCTTCAATTGCTGAGCTGTGGTAGCGTTGCTTTGGCTTGCTACCACTAAAAGCGCGAGCCCTATTAGTTGATATATCACTACATAGTGGTATTATAATACTATCGTAAATGAATTTGAAGCCATTTTCAAGTAAAAAGATTTCAAGGAGAGTAGAGAAATGTCACAGCCTTTAAACATAAGCGCCCGGCAGCGGAATTTAGCAGCGCTAACAATGATGCTAGGGTCTTTTATCGCCGTTTTAAATCAGACCTTATTAGCGACAGCTTTGCCAGATATGATGGTGTCTTTTCACCTAACCTTAAGTTCCGCCCAGTGGGTCACCACGATTTTTATGCTGATTAATGGGATTATGATTCCCATATCAGCCTACCTCACCTCCAATTATTCAACGCGGCAATTGTATTTTACAGCTACGCTTTTATTCATGCTGGGGTCGCTCCTTTGCCTTGTTAGTCCGACCTTTTTGCTTTTGCTTTTGGGCCGGGCAATCCAAGCAATCGGAGCGGGTATTTTGATTCCCTTAATGCAGGTGGTCTTATTAACGGCTTATTCGGTTAAAGAACGAGGAGTGGCCATGGGGATTTTTGGCTTAATTACCGGATTTTCACCTGCCCTTGGCCCGACCTTATCCGGCTGGATTCTAAGCTTTTATCATTGGCCTGCGATCTTCGTCTTTGTTCTAGTGGCGATGCTTTTAAATGTCGGCGTTAGCCTTTTTCTGGTAAAAAACCTCACCTTAACCAATGCTTCGCAGTTAGATGTGCTTTCGGTTGTGTTGTCGACTGTTTCCTTTGGCGGCTTACTCTATGGCTTTAGCACAGCTAGCAGAATTGGCTTTTCCAAGGCCTGGCTCTGGGGCCTAATCGGTCTATCTCTCTTGGCCCTCTTTTGGTATGTGCGCCGGCAAAAACAGCTAGAAAATCCCATGCTGGATATGGCCGTTTTGAGGTCTTCGACTTTTGTTGAATCCTGCCTGATGATTATTATCATGTTTATGATTTTCAATAGTTCGATGACCCTCATGCCAATTTATATTCAAAAAATTAGGGGATTAACAGCTCTGCAAAGTGGTCTGATAATCTTGCCAGGTGGCTTATTGATGGGGCTTTTAGCGCCAATCACCGGTCGCCTTTATGACAAATGGGGCGGCAAGGTCTTTGCCGTTTCAGGCATGCTTTTAATCTTAACAGGTAGTTTGCTCTTATCGCACCTAACGGCTGCATCTCAGCCCTATGCTATCATAATTAATTTTATGATTTTGATGACCGGCAATGCTTTTATCCTAACCCCTCTAACAGCTAAAGCTATGAATGCCTTGCCTTTATCCTTGATTCCCCATGGCAGTGCCATGAATAGCTCTAGTCGTCAACTCTTTGCTGCTATTGGGACGGCTGTTTTTGTCAGTATTATGGGAATGCAAAAGACACTTGAAGCCGGCTTTCAGTTTACGTACAGTGTGATTAGTGGACTGGCGGCCTTGGGCTTGTTCCTAGCCATCAGATCAAAAGAAAACAAGTAAACCAGGAGGGCTTTGGGCCTTCCCTGCTTCGCAAGGGGCTGTGGTACACCGGCAAAGACAAGGAGCAGCAAGTGAGCAAAAGCCCATAAGGGAGCTGATTAGGGCAGTTTTTCAAAAGATAACCCCCTTTAATAGCTTTTTTTAGGCTGCTTAAATTTTATGAATAGAAAATTTATTTTTTTAAAAAAGCATGAATAAATGCTCGTTAAAAAACAAGTTAAGTAACGCGAATGTTCTGACATATTTAGCTTTAGCAGCTAAATCATAAAAAGCGACAGCATCAGAATGGGCCGCATCAAAGATAAAAGTCAGAAAATTAGAATTATCATCCCCTATGAATCATTATACAAAAATGAGTAATTTAATTTCATGACAAATTTAATCTGTAAATGGCTATCGCTAAAGAAAACGCTTAAAGTATTGTGTTGACGGCATTCTGATTAAAGAGTATGATACAGGTGTAGGTACCTATAAGTTAAAATACTGCAGTATACAACATTTTAATTTAGGAGGGGCAACTATGACAATCAAAAAACATATGCTCTATTTGTCTGGTGCCATGCTAGCTGCAGGGATTACCTTATTTTCTCCCACAGTTTTAAAAGCACATGCAGACCAGGCTACTAGTCCAATAACCATTAGTCAAGTCAACATTCAAAATCAGCAGCTTAAACAACAATTAAATCAAGATGGTGCTCAATTGAAAGCTATCAAAGATGATGTTAAAGGTACTGATATTGAACAACCCGTCACCACGGCTCTTGACACTGTAGAAAAACTAAAAACGTCTTTAGAAGTTAACCCTGCTTCCATTTATGATTTAAGCTCAATTGGCGTTCGTGTAGAGGCCTTATCCGACGTTATTGAAGCCATCACATTTTCAACCCAACATTTAGCAAACAAAGTTAGCCAAGCCAATATTGATATGGGCTTTGCTATCACCAAATTAGTGATTCGCATTGCCGATCCATTTGCATCTGTAGATGCCATCAAAGCCCAAGTGGCCGAAGTTAAAAAAGTAGAACAAGCCGTATTGACTTATCCTGATTTGAAGCCAACAGATAAAGCAACTATTTATACCAAAGCCAAATTAGATAAAGCCATCTGGCAAACACGTATCCAAAGAGACCAAAAAGTGTTAAATGTTAAGAGCTTTGCGGTTTACAATACCTTAAACAAAGCTATCACACATGCAGTAGGTGTCCAATTAAATCCTACTGCAACAGTTCAAGAAGTTGACCAAGAAATTGCTAATCTAAACGCTGCATTGCAAGCAGCTTTGAAATAAGATAAACAGTGGTATGATTAGAATGATTGGTACTCATCCTTCATCCAGCAATAGGTCACTAAACATTGAAAAGAGGTTTATCGATTAATATAACAAGGTTTTCATAACATTTTTTCATCGTACGAAAAGTTGTCAACTTAAGGCTGGCTTAAAACCAGTCCAGGTTACAAGGAACGAGCTAACCCACAAAGGGAAGCTCGTTTTTTGAGTACGACGGGCATGTCGTACCCAAAAGGCTTCCCATCTTTTCAAATGGAAAGCCTTGTTGTGATATGACTCTAGGTGCCAAGAGGTACGTAGGAGAAGGTGGCACCTGATACTATTGAAAAATAGTATCAGGAGTTTTAGTTAGTGGGGATGATTAGTCTTTCTTGCGTTTAGTAGCAAGCACACCAGCAGAAGCCATGATAGACAAAGCAGCCACGGAGAAGAATGGACTGGTCGCAGCGTCACCCGTTTGTGGCAAGTGCGCAGCAGTGTTTTGTGCTGGCATGTGTGGAGTAGCAGGCGTTGCTGCGTGGTTAGCTTTTGGTGCCGCTGGTTTGCCTTTGCCTGGTTTTTCCGGAGTGTGCGGTGCACTTGGTTTTTCCGGAACAGCAGGAGTCGGAGCCGGCTTGATTTCCGGTTTCTTCGGTGTGCCTAGTTTCTTGTCAGCTTTTGGAGTGTGTGGAGCTTGAGGCTTAGTTTCCGGAGCTTTAGGCAGCTCTGGTGCCGGTTTAGGCGCAGGTGTCACCTCTGGTACATGAGGGACATCTGGCTGACTTGGAACTTCGGGTTTGCTTTCTGGAGCTTTCGGTTCAGCTGGTTTTTCCTCGTGCTTAGTCTCAGGAGCCTTAGGCATTTCCGGACTGCTTGGAGCTTTGTCCTGCTCTTTTTTAAGAGTGTTCAGTTGAGCATTTAGGGCATCTAACTCTTTTTGCAGTTTGTCTTTATCTGCTTGGCTCAGCTTGTCTTGTTCTTTGAGCTTAGACTCGACCCGGGCCTTGTCAGCTTCTAGTTTTTGAATAGACTGAGTTGATTCAGCTAGCTTGCTTTCAAGGGTCTTGATAGCTGTTTCTTTTTCCTTGATTTGTGCATCCAGCTGTCTAACCTTTTCTTCTAGCTTAGCTTTTTCAGCTGTGCTGAGGTTGCCTTGCTCTTGCAGTTTCGCCTCTGTCTCAGCTTTTTCCTTCGTTAGACTGGAGATTTTCTCGTCTGCTGCCTTTTTAGCGGCTTCCAGTTCTTGAACTTTTTGGGTGGATTGGGCCACTTTGGCTTGCAACTCAGCCACTTGCGCTTGCTGAGCCTGTAATTGGGACTGCAGCTTAGCTTTTTCTTCGGCACTTTGAGTGGCACTTGTATCAAGTTTTGCCTGAAGAGCAGACAGATTTGTTTTTTCTTTAGTCAACTCAGCCTCTAAACGTGTCTTATCAGCTGTTGCTTGAGTAGCTTGTTGGGTTAGAGTTTCTACCTCTTCTTTGGTATTAGCTAACGCTGTCTCTGTTTCTGTAGCTTTGGCTTGCAAAGCTTGCATTTGCGCGTCCAGCTCAGACTTAGCTTTATTCGTTTCTGCTAACTGAGCTGAAAGTTTTGTCCGTTCTGATTGACTGTCATTTAGCTGCTTTTTAGTTGTTTCTAGCTCTTCACGCTGCCGTTGGGTTTTTTGCTGTTCTTTATCAAGCTCTTTATGAACTTCAACCCATTCTTTATGTTTATCATTATAATTTTGTAATGCTCGTTCTTTTGCTTCAGAAACTGTCGCTAATTGATTCTCATGAGTAATACTTTCTAGTATTATTTTAACTCCATCGTTAAATGCTTTTAATGAATCATAAGTTTTATGATTATCGGTAGCAACCAATAAATCTCCCAATTGTTTTTTGACTTTTTTATTAAGATTATCGAACTTACGTTCCAAGTTACTAGTAATTTTTTTTTGCTCCTGATATTCTTGGCTCTGCTCTTCTTGCGCTTTCACTATTCCCTGTGTGTTCAGCAGGCCTGTACTGACGACAAGGCCTGTTAATATCGCCTGTTTCGTCCAATGATGTTTCGCCATCTGATCTTCATCTCCTTCTCATTTATGAACTCTTTGCAGTAATCATCAGTATATATATATATATATAACCTTAAGGTCAGCTTTTGCTTTATTTTTAAACTTATGATTGGTAATCTAATACGATTGTAGCCTTGATTGGCTGGATTTGAGAGGTAATTTGGCAGAGCAAAAAAACTTTCCACGCTACCTAGCGTGGAAAGCTTGTCATTGGAATTGGTTTTTAGAGTGCGGGCTGATAGGAGAGAGCAGCCCCTTTTTTTGCTTTGAAAGGATTATAGAAGAGTGGTGCTAATAGCGTGGCTAGAAAGGCAATTGACTAGTCTTCCTTGCGTTTAGTGGCGAGGACGCCAGCAGAAGCAATGACAGATAGAGCAGCCACGGTGAAGAATGGGTTGGTCGCAGCTTCACCCGTTTGTGGCAAGTGCGCAGCAGTGTTTTGTGTTGCCATGTGTGGGGCAGCAGGAGTTGCTGTGTGGTGTGCTTTTGGTGCCGCTGGATGAGCCTTACCTGGTTTTTCCGGAGAGTGTGGTGTGCTTGGTTTCTCAGGAATAGCAGGAGTTGGATCCGGCTTGATTTCCGGTTTCTTCGGTGTGCCTGGTTTACCAGTTTCAGGTGCTTTTGGCGTTTCAGGTTTAGTTTCCGGAGTTTTTTCTTGCTCCTGCTGTTTGAGGGCGTCAAGCTGACCTTCAAGCGACTTGATTGCAGCGTCTTTCTCAGCGATTTTCGCTTGCACATCAGCCAACTGTTCCTTAAGCTTAGCTTTTTCCTCTTCACTAAGCTCAGTTTGGCTGTTAAGTTTCGCCTCAATGTCAGCCTTTTGAGCTGTTAATTCTGCTACTTTAGCATCAGCCTCTTTTTTGGCCGCTTCAAGAGCTTGAAGTTTCTCAGATGATGCTGTGACTTGAGCTTGAAGATTAGTTACTTCCGTTTTCTTAGCATCTAATTCTGATTGTAGCTTCGCTTTTTCTTCCTCAGAGAGTTGCTTATCTGAGGTGAGCTGTTGTTGAAGGTCGTTTAAATCTTTTTGCTTGCTATCAAGCTGTGCTTGTAAGTTTTGGTTTGTATTATTAGCCTCAGTAACTTGCTCATGTAGGGCGTTCGCCTCTTCGGTAGCTTTTTGCGCCTGAGTTTCTAAGTCCTTCATTTTCGTTTGAAGGCTGCTGTTGGCTTCTTGAGATGATTTAAGCTGAGTAGCAAGTTTGTCACTTTCAGCCTTTAGCTTTTGACCATCTTCGCTAGCTTTAGTTAACTTTTCTTCTAGCTCTTTAGCTTTCTCAGTTTTTTCGGTTAGCTGTTTAGATGTATCTGTTAGTGCTGTATCAGTTTCTTTTAGACCTTTGATCAGCTCTTCATAGTTCTGGCTACGTCTGAATAGTTCTTGTGTCAACAGTATAGAAAATGCTTCTTGATCAGCTAGTTCAAAACGCTCTTCATCAACTCCTAGCTTAGCTAATCTGTCTTGATTTACCACTAAATTGTAGAGCTCTTTTGCATAATCTTTATAGTTTTCATCAAATTTAAATATTTCTTTAATAAAATTTGGATCAATTGTCGTACCAGTTACAAATTCATGAGTGAAAAGCTTCATTAAATCTTCAGTCTTTAAATGAATAAGTATTTTTTGAAGACTTTGGATCATTTCATCAGTAGATTTTAACTTTGTATATGCTCCTTCTTTAGTTAAGTCAAAAGCATCTTTATCAAACGTTTCTGTTAAATATTTTTTAACGGACTTTTCCTCCGCCTTTACTCCGGTACTTGTCACCAAAACGCTTGCCCCTAGCATGAGTGATGCGAGGACCGCCTTTTTGCTCCAATGGTGTTTTGCCATATTAAATTAATCTCCTTTTCATTTCTAAGCTTTTTACGGCAACCACCAGTATATATATATATATATATACTTAAGGTCAGGATTTGCCGGGCTTGCAAAGTTATGATTAAAGTATTAGGAAACGCTTTAAATGCTTATGTGAAGGGGCTTTAAGGAATCACAGCAGCAGTTAAAGCCATTTTGTTAATCACTAAGGTTTTATTTTATGGAGTAGAAATGTGGTTCAAATCTGACTAGTCTTCTTTGCGTTTAGTGGCAAGCACACCAGCAGAAGCCATGATAGACAAAGCAGCCACGGAGAAGAATGGGTTGATCGCAGCGTCACCAGTTTGTGGCAATGGCGCAGCAGTGTTTTGTGCTGCCATGTGTGGAGTAGCAGGCGTTGCTGCGTGGTTAGCTTTTGGTGCCGCTGGTTTGCCTTTGCCTGGTTTTTCAGGAGTGTGTGGAGTGCTTGGGTTCACTTCCGGAATAGCAGGGGTTGGAGCTGGCTTGATTTCCGGTTTCTCCGGTGTGCCTGGCTTACCAGCTTCTGGTGCTTGTGGAGCTTGAGGTTTAGTTTCCGGAGCTTGAGGCAACTCTGGTGCTGGTTTAGGCGCAGGCGTTACCTCTGGCATTTGAGGTACGCCTGGCTGACTTGGAACTTCCGGCTTACTTTCCGGCTGCTTCGGTTCAGCTGGTTGGTCCTCAGGTTTCACTTCCGGATCTTTAGGTGTTTCAGGAGTACTTGGTGCTGAGTTGTGTTCTTTTTTGAGCATATCTAGCTTAGCCATCAAATCTTGCAATTCTTGTTGCAGTTTAGCTTTTTCCTCGGAGCTGAGGCTGCTTAAGTCCTTAAGTTTAGATTCGACTTGAGATTTTTTGGCCGCTAAGTCAGCCAATTTAGTTTCGGTATCTTTGACTTTTTGCGTGCTTGTGTTTAACTGCTCTTGCAGCTTACTAATATCAGAGTCTTTAGCCTTGATTTTGCTATCAAGATCTTTGATTTTCGCATCCAACTCAGCCTTTTCTTGCTCACTCAATTGGGTCTGACTGTTCAGCTGTTCTTGGATAGTAGCCTTGTCCTTGGTGAGTTGCTCTTTTTCAGCAGTTAAGGCAGAAACCTGACTCTCAGCCGCTTGCTTTTCAGAGGTTAGCTTATCCACAGTGGCTTGGCTTTCAGTCACTTTAGCTTGTAAGTCACTGACCTCAGTTTTCTTAGCCTCTAACTCAGCTTGCAGCTTAGCTTTTTCAGCAGTATTCGTTGCTTCGGTTGTGTCAAGTTTTGCTTTAAGAGCGACTAAATCCTTTTCATCTTTATCAAGTTTAGATGTTAAGTCTTGATTTTGTTTAGTTGACTCGGTGATTTTTTCACTAAGTTCTTTAACTTTTTCTTGACTTGTTTTTAAAGACTGTTCAGTGTGTTCAGACTTTACTTGTAAGTCTTTCATTTTAGTCTCTAATTCAGCATTTGCTTTTTTAGAATCTTCTAAATTAGCTTTAACTTTTTTGACTTGTTCAGTTAACTTAGAAACTGTGTCTTTTTCTTTTTTTATTTCATCTAGTGCAAAATTAAAGGCTGTATCAAAGCCTGCAATTCTTTTATTGTGAGTTATACCTTCTAATAACTTATCCAAATCATTCAAATCGGTAATGTGCCTTTGCAGCTCATCGACACTATCCACAACTCGTCGAATAGTGTCGATTTTACTACTAGCAGCTCCTAACTTCAATTTTAATGAATCTAATTGACTCACTAAGTGCTTTGCATATCCCTGTTCAGGTGTCTCCGCCTTCACACTCCCCTGTGTGCTTAGTAAGCCCGCACTGACGACAAGGCCTGTTAACACTGCCTTTTTCGTCCAATTCCAATGACTTTTCGCCATAGTCTTTAATCTCCTTTTCATTTCTAAGCTTTTTTACAGCACCCATCAGTATATATATATATATATATACTTAAGGTCAGGAATTGCCGGGCGTATAAACTTATGATTGCGGCGTAGGAAGCGCTTTAATGGGTGATAGGAGGGGTGTATTTTTAGTTTTTAGCACATAATAAAGTGCGTTCCCGGTGCATCGGGAACGCATTTTTTAGGCTGTAATCCTGTTGCGTAAAGATACGCTGTATTTGGCTAAGTCTGTAGAGGTTTTTTCATCAGTGGTGCAGCTGCTTGGCACTGCGAGTTTTTTTCTGGTAGCAGCTTGGAGGTAGGGTTGGGGTTTTCCAAATACCGCCAAAGCCAGTGTTATGTTTTCTTTTTGATGGTTTGGAGATAAGCTGTGAACATTTTATGACTGGTCTTGCAATTCAGTAATTGAAAAATTTGAAGGACATCGTCGCATTTTTGTTCGGCGCCTGGTTTGCCCTCAATAATCCCAAGAATGCCGGCAAAAAAGGAGATACAACAGCGCTCATATAGGCAATCATCGTTTAATTTGTAATTTTCGATTTGGTTTAGAATGTCAGTGGCCTTATGGTATTCCTGCCTTTGGATAAAAAGAATCAGCATATTGACAAACATTCTAATGGATTCATTACCATAATACCTCAAGGTATTGTATCTATCGAGGTTTAGGATAACTTTGGAAAAAACAATTTCGATGAAATTAGAATCAAAAATGAACATGCAGTTATTAAAGAGTACCGTTTCATAATGGCTCCAGGTTTCAATATTGATGAGATAGTTTGTTAAATAAATCTGTTCCTTGGAACAATCTTCATGGGTTAGGGTGGCTAGTAAGACTTTGACCAGTGCAAACAGATTCTTTTCCTTAACGGATTTGCTATCTCGGTAAGCATCAAGGATGCGATGTAATCCTTCACTATTTTGACATTCAAAATAGTGTTTGGCAGTGTCCATGTCAATGAATTCTTTGTATTGTTTAAAGTTATTGTTGATAAATAAGAATTCATCAACATTCACATTTAGATTATCTAAGATGTAAAGTAACTTTTTAGAAGAAATATCCAGATTGTTTTTAATAAAACGATAATAGGTTTGCCGGGTCAAATAGTCACCACAAACTTGCTTGATAGGAATGTTTTTTGAATGTCTAATAAATTCTACTGTTTCACCTAGTTCCATTTTTTCTAGCCTCTTAATCTATGTTAAAAATACGTTACCACTATACATAATACGTAACCTATTGTCTATTTCATCTGGTCTTACCTTACCATGTAGTCAAAAGACTAAAAGGAGGGCTAATACGATGTGGTTATTGTTGATGTTTTTATAGACGGTAGGTGGAATGATAGCAGATGAAAGTGAGCAAGCCAATCAAAACATTGATTATCGTACGAAGCATTGTGCTTATATTATCAGTCTTATCAGGCGTCTTGTCAACTAGAGTAGGCACTAAAAATCTCAGGATTTGTAAGGACAGAAACAGGAAAGTTGATAAAAACAGAAACAGCTTTCAAAAAAATAAGGTCGAGTATCCAGATAAAGCGTGCCATCTCAAAATCTATTTTTCCTAACCTATAACGACGATCACAATAAATCATCAGGATGCCACTCCAGGCAAATGGCATCCGCTGTGAAAGCGCTTTTGAAAATAATAAAACGTTGTTGGGTAGCAAGAGCTCTTCTTTCCCCATACGCTAGCGAGTATTGCTGATATACCAGTAAGCGTTGCTATGGTAAAGCAGGGGTCGACCCAAATAAAAACGCTCTTTAACTTAACCAATTAAGTAGTTGCCACCGCTTGCGTAAGCTGACAATAAGGTTTGCGATGTTTAATCACCTAGCTCGTACCCCTATTATTCCATCTTTCTTTAGCATATAAGCTAAGAAGGACTTGCCGCCAAAAAGCAAAGCTTTCTTAGATTAACTTAACTTTTCAGCAAGGAGGTGTGTCCCATGTACTAAAAAGAGTGAACACATGACATGAAATGACTTTTAAGGAGGTAAAAGAGATGAACAAGAAAAAATTAAGTATCAGATTGTTAAGCCTTTTAGCACTAGGTGCCTTTATTGCTGCAAATCCAGCATTGGCTGATGATAACTTTAGCCGTAATGAAAAAGAAGCTCATGATAGTGCCATTACATTTATTGAAAAAACAGCAGGGCTTAATGACCATACTTTCAAAGTAAGTTCTGAACAAGCTGCGCAAAATATTAAGCTTGATAAAGTATCATTAGGAGATAACCTTTCTAATGCCAATATGTATGTTTACAACATCTCTACAGGTGGCTTTGTTATCGTCTCAGCAGATAAACGTTCTCCTGAAATTTTAGGCTATTCACCAAAGGGTTCTTTTGATGTTAATGGTAAGGATAACATTTCTTCCTTTATCAAGACCTATGCTGACCAAATTACAGCCAACAAGAAATTAAAAGTGACGTATTCAAACGCTAATGACATTAAACAACCTGTTGTTAACTCTTTATTAGATGCTAAAGGCATTCACTACAACCAAGGCTTCCCTTATAATTTATTAACTCCTGTTGTACAAAGAGTAAAACCAGGAGAAAGGTCTTATGTAGGCCAACACTCCGCAACAGGCTGTGTGGCTACTGCGACGGCCCAAATCATGAAGTACCACAATTATCCTAATAAAGGCGTTAAGGATCATACCTACACCTTTAGAAATGACTACTTTAAACAACCTGTAACCTTGTTTGCTGCCATTTCTAATCGAGAATACAATTGGAACAACATTTTACCTGCCTATAGAGGAAATGAAAGTAGCGTTCAAAAAGACGCTATCTCTGAATTGATGTCTGATGTGGGTATCTCAGTAGACATGAACTATGGACCATCCAGCGGTTCTAGCGGTAGCCCTCTTGTTCAAAAAGCGCTAAAAGAAAACTTTGGTTACTCACAATCTGTTCGCCAAATCAACCGCGATTCTTACACCAAAGAAGCATGGGAAACACAAATTGATAATGAACTTACCCAAAACCAACCTGTATACTACCAAGGTGTCGGAACAGCAGGCGGCCATGCCTTTGTTATTGATGGTACAGATGGTAACGACTTCTACCATGTTAACTGGGGCTGGGGCGGAATCTCAGATGGCTTCTTTAGACTAGATGCACTAAATCCTGGAGCATTAGGTACTGGTGGCGGTGCCGGTGGCTTTAATGCTTACCAAAGTGCTGTTGTAGGAATCAAACCTTAAGATGGCTAAAGAAACCGTTAGAACGGAAAAACAAGCACGTAGCATAGCCGAGGCATTCTGTAAAGAGCATCCTTGGAATACAAATAGCAGACAAATCCAAGGCTTAATCTATCCTTTAGATAACCCTGTGACTAATGAATTGTATATCTATTCCCTAGACCCAGCAGGCTTTGTGATTGTATCAGGTGACACCAGAGCTCATACTATTTTAGGCTATTCTTTTGACAATACACTGGATATTGATACAGAGAATGTCTGGAGCATGATTGAAGCTTATCAAGAGCAAATCAAATCTCTAGACTAAGCCTTTCTATCACAGGTCTTTTTCTGAACTTAGTTTGACGCTAATGATAAGAAAAAAGATTAGGTATTAAAAAGCTTGATGCATTTGAAAAAGCCAGCTTAAAGGATGGTGCTCGCTTCTATGGCTGTTGGAATGGGGGCTGTTAACAGCAGCCTTCCATTTATCACGTAAGCTTTTAAAACGAAAAACACTAAGTTAGTGCATCTTAAAGTTTACTAAGTAAAGGACTGAGTTTGGTTTGCCCCGGACTCAGTCCTTTTACGTCTTTGTTTTTGCTTACCATTCATCAGATAAATGCGCCCACCCCTGGCCTGCTTACGGGCTTCACCTATCTGAAGGTGTCAACAGCCACCGAGGGAGGGGTCATTTTTTGGCTAAAATCCGATATTTTGACATAGCAAAAAGAATGGCTTATCCTAATAAAAAAGTGCATTCCCAACGAGGAGGAGGAATGCACTTTTTTGTCTGATTGTGGCTTTGTCAGTGGGATAGGCCTCAATCACTAGCTGTTAACTCTAGTGCTTTTGACAGCAGCAGCCTAAATCCGATGCTGGTCACTCACTTAGCCTGGTTGAATGGTATCATGCGATTCTCTTCAATGAGATAGCAAGCATCACATAGTTTTTCAAGCATGGTGAAATCATGGCTAATGATTACTAGGCCTAGTTGTCGGTCTTTGACAATGTGTAACAAGCTCTGCCAGACCTGAGCCTGGGTAATACTATCTAACATCGTGGTCATCTCATCAGCAATCAGGTACTTGGTCTTAGGATGCAGGGCACGCACAATCGAAAAACGTTGCAACTCACCACCTGAGAGCTCACTGGGGCGACGCGTTAGCCATTTTTCTTGAATACCAAAGGCTAAGAGCAGGTCCTGACTGGGCTTGTAGGCTTCCGTCAAGCTTTTTTGCATGGTCCAAAGTGGATTCATGGTTTTTTCGGGGTGCTGCTGGATGAGTTGCACCGGGCGAAAGCCTTTGTGCGGCAAAGGCTGCCCATCGACTAATACCTGGCCAAGCTGAGGTTGCCCAAAACCTGCTAAGATCTTGGATAGGCTGGTTTTACCGCAGCCGCTTTGGCCAAAAATACCTAAAATCTGCCCTGGCTCAAGGCTTAGTTGAACATCCTTAAATAGCCATCGGTCTTTGTTATGGTAAAAGCCGAGATGGTTAGCTTCTAAGGTCATCACTCACTCCTTTCAAAAAAGCGTGTTGTGGCAACGAACGCCAGAGTTTTCTAGCAAATGCTGTCTGCAAGTTGTCGCCATCACCACTAAAGTAATGTGCTGGTGCTGTTTCAATCGCTCGGCCATCTTTAAAAACAGTAATCCGATCGGCGATTTGGCTTGCCGCGATAATATCATGCGTGATAAACATCACACTAATCCCCTGGTCTACAAAGGCGCGTAATTGCTTGAGCACCATTTGCAGGGCATCTGGGTGTAAACCAGGAGTAGGCTCATCAGCAATAATCAAAGAAACCTGCTCACCAAGGCAAGTTGTAAATAAGACCCGCCTTAGCATGCCGCCAGAAAGTTGGAAGGGGTAGAGCTCACCATCAGCTTTGGTTAAACCAAATTGATCAAACAATTCTTCTTGCACCTGCTGAGCATTTTTTGAAATGCCTAAGCGTACCTGGTGTTTGACCTTCATGGAAGGATCCAAGTAATTGACTGATTGTGGAATCAAGGTGATTTCTTTTCCTCGAATTTGCTTCATCCGCTGAGGAGTGAGTGCTTGACCACGGTAGATCATTTGGCCGCTTACCTCAGCATTGCGCGGAAGAATGCCCATAATAGCATGTGCTAGCAAGCTCTTACCTGAGCCGCTAGCACCAATAATGGCTAAAAGCTCCCCCTTTTTAATGTCTAAATCTAATGCTTCAATTGGGGTTGAACGAAAAGGGGTTAACAATCGCCCATATTGTGTAAATGTAATCGATAAGTCTTTAATGCTTAACACTGTCTTTGTCATATCATTGGCTCCTAAAGAATGTCATTGTGCGGGGAGATTAATTTCTTCAATGCTTCGCCAAGGGTATCAAAGGCATTAACAATCACAATCAGATAAAGTCCCGGGAAAAGCACTAACCACCAATTACCAAGTGAAATGTGTTTGGCAGCTTCTGAGAGGATAATGCCAACCGAAGGTTGCTCCGCAGAAAGCCCAAAACCTAAGAAAGTCATTGAGGCTTCGTGGAGAATAACATGGGGAAATAACAGAATAAACCCAATAAAGATTTGCGAAGCTATTAAAGGTAAGATATGGTGCCTGACAATATAATAGGGTGATTTTCCCATACTTTTAGAGAGTTGGACAAATTCTTTATTTTTTAGGTGATAGACTTCATTACGAATTAATCTGGCTAATGATGGCCAATGGGTAACTGCTGTAGCTACAATAACGCCTTTAGCGCCCTTACCAACAACAAAGGAAATAAGAATCATAAAAATCAGATGGGGCATACCGATAAATAAATCAATTAGCCAGGCAATGAGTTTATCAATAATAGTATTTCCTAAGCCAGCTAAAACCCCAAAGATAGTTGCTAAAACAACGCCCATGAAGGCACCAAGGAGCCCAACTTGCAGCGAAAAATGAAGTCCCTTAATGGTCCGGACAAACATATCACGCCCTAAGCTATCAGTTCCAAAGAGATGATGTAAAGAGGGAGATAGATTGCGCAGTGTTGCATCCGTCTGTAAAGGGGTGTGGTAAAAGTAAGCATTGAGGAATAAGACGCTAAGAATCAACAAACTAGCGACGCCTAGCTGCCATAAAACAAGGGTTCGACGTTCTAATGTCATGCTTTTCTCCTTAGTTGGGGATTGATGAGGCTATTTAAAATATCGGCAATCAGATTGCCAGCAAAGACAAACAGCGTTCCAATCATCACGATCGCAAGCAGGAGCGGTGTGTCACTTTTTAGCCCAGCTTCGGTGAGTGTTGAGCCTAAACCAGGATAAGAAAAGACTTGCTCAGCAAGGACAGAACCTCCAAATAATTCCCCAAAATAGGAAAAATGGAGGGTAATGGCTGGTACGATAGCATTTCTCAGGCAATGATTCTTGAAGATTTGCCATTGTGTCTCACCACGTGCCCGGGCAAATAAGACGTAGTCACTAGAGAGGACAGATAGCATCTTGGTCCGTGTATGAAGGGTCACATTGGCAATGCCTAGGATGCTGAGTGTAAATACAGGTAGGATCAGGTGCCTGATGCGATCAGCCAGGGTCACATCTTGGCTCAAGATCCCGATGGGAGATGAAATCCCAATTGGGAACCAGCCCAATTGTACCGAAAAGACCAGTAAGAAAAGCAGGCCAATCCAAAAGGTAGGAACAGAAATTTGTAGGTAGGAAAACCAACGGACCAAGCGATCCAGCAGTTTGCCCTGACGAAAGGCCGATAAAGTTCCTAGGATAAAGCCAATGATCCCAGATAAGAGCCAGGATAAGCCCATGAGGACAAAGGATGCCCCGGCGCGTGCTTTAATAATATCAGCAACGGGTTGTCGGTAGATCAGCGAGGTTCCCAGATGTCCTTGGAGAAGGTTTTTCAACCAAAGCAGGTATTGAACGAAGGCCGGCTTATCTAAGCCGTAGTGCTGCGCAATGGCTTTATACTGAGTTGGAGTCAATGAGGTATCGTAGTTGACGCTGGCCATTATAGGGTCGACGGGTGATAGTTTTAATAAACTAAATGTCAAGATGGATACCCCAAAAATGAGAGTCAAACACCTGATGATTTTCCAGGTAAGGACAGAGGTAATGTGTTTCACAGATAATCTCCTTCATTAAAAAAGGAGTCAAAGAAATGCTTGGCACACCAAACCAAGTGGCCATTGCTTTCTTGACTCCAAGCTTAAAATTGTGGTGGTTCCTAAAACAGTTACTTAGCAGATTCATCCCAAGTCCAGTCAGCAATATTGGTTAAAAGTGACCAATCATGACCGTGACTGTGAATACCTTGTTTACCAACATTAATCCGCTTATCACCCATATATGTATGGTTAAGACTCACTAACCATACATCAGGTAAGTCTCCAAGAGTGGAAGCACCAGTTTCTCCGTCCCATTGCGCTAATTTCCAGTATTTATTAGCTTTATCAAGGTCAGAAGAAGCCATTGCTTTGTCAAGGTACTTGGTAACAGTAGGATTGTTGTAGAAGGTAATATTGGTCCAGCCTTTTCCAGCTAAATCAGGATGGTGTGATTCGTAAAATTGCTGCGCGTGGTGCCGTCCTCCTGCATAAAGCAAGGCTGAATCATGGGCTTTAGTTGCCATCTCATCCCAGTTGCTGGCTTTTAGTTTGATGGTAATACCTAGTGCTTTAGCTTGCTCAGCCACTTCGACGGCTAAATTGGCGCGCAGCTGATCATTAGTAGGATAGTAGAGGTCAAACTCAGCTTTAAGATCCCCTTTTTTGCGGGTGCCGTCAGCTTGCTCTTGCCAGCCAGCCTTGGTCAACAGTTGTTTAGCTTTAGCGACTTTATTGTCTTTAATGGCTGTTTTAGGTTCCCAAAAAGGTGTGTGGTCAATAATGGAATAGGCTGGTTTGCCATAGCCATTTAAGACAGTGTCAAGAACTTTCTTACGATTTAAACCGATTGTTAAAGCTTTGCGAATGGCAGGATCACTCGTCACATCATTACCTACCGGATAACCATCAGGAGAATTTTTGATCAGACCCTTTTTAACATAAGGTAGGGAAATTCCACGGACATCATTTGAAGCAATATTAAGCAGACGTGTGCCTTTAACTTTCTTATCAGCCAGTTCTGGTGTGGCATAGATTATATCAACATCCCCAGATTCTAAAGCAGCTAGGGCTGTATTTTCATCAAGCAAGACCCAGGTCCACTTTTTGAAATAAGGTTTTTTCCCATGCCAATAGGGATTGCGGACAAAGATAGCTTGCTCTCCAGCCTTGTATTCTTTGACCATGTAAGGGCCAGAGCCAATAGGGTTGCTCTTATAGTTGTCATTATAATGGTTTTTAGGGACAATCGGAATTTCGGTTAATTGCGCTGTAAAGGTTGAATGCGCTTCTGTTAAGTGGATAGCAATGGTATCTTTGTCAAGAACGTCAATATCTTTAATGAACGTAAGGTCCCAGGCTTTTCCATCTGCCTTTAACATGTCATAGGTAAATTTAACATCATCAGCAGTCACGGGTTCTCCATTGGAGAATTTGAAATCATCATTCAAATCAAAGGTCCAAGTCAGACCGTCTTTAGAAATGGTGTATTTTTTGGCCAGCTCACCTGTGATCTTTAAATCAGGTGTCCGTTTTAACAAAGTGCTGTGCGTAATGTTGCCTTCGTTATGGATGCCATAGCGATCTTTGGGGTCAAATTCATGTGGTAATTTTGCCCCCATCGAAACGACCAATTCATCTTTTGGCCGCTGTTTGCGTGCGCGTTCCTTTGGTTGCGATGTTTGTTTTTGACAGGCGACTAAGACAAAACTCGCCAGCAAGACAGTGACAATAGAAAGGTATTTTAGGTATTTTGACACTAATCAATCTCCTATTTCTAATAAATAATGTATGTGATAAATAGTGGCATGTTGCCGACTTTTTTATTATAACAAGAAAAAAATAGCAAGGCAATTATTTAACTGGTTAATTAAATAGTTTGTTTTTTTCATCTATCTGCTTACCAAGCCTGATTTCCCCAATCTGGCTCTTGAAATGCCACAAGGAGCAATCACACAAGCTTGCTGTCCTTAGACAAAGGTCCCAGGCTTGTCACCTGATAATGGGTATGTCATCCTAGTGATGTAATCGTTTTACAGTGGCAGAACTGCATAAGGAGAAAAGATGATGATCAAAAAATATTTCGTTTGGCTTGAGCTTTTGCTGAGCGTTTTAGTCGGAGTCTACCTGTGGGTTAGACCGCAAGATGGATCAGGCGCGAAGAATGTTTTAGCAGTTAAAGTCCTATCATTGAGCGTTTGGCTTATTTTTGTAGGCCTGGTTGCCCTTTTACAGTGGCTTATTGATAAGTTTTTTTCTCAAAGAAAATAGCAGAGCGGTGATCGATGCCATCGCTCTTTTTTGCTAAAAAACAAGAAAGAGCGTTATTTCCCTTAGCAAGGCAGACACTGACATCAATGCTACAAATAGCATCGCGCTAGCAGGTGATTTAAGACTTGGCGTATTCGCTTACAGCTGTTAATCGGTAATTGCCCTTACCTGAGGGTGCCAATTCTCATTTTTTGCTGAATCAGCAGTTGCTTTTTCAGCCCATTTTTCTTAATATAATGAAGTAGGAAGTTAAAAATGAGGCATGAAAAAATGACGGAAACCAGTAAAAGGCGCGGACAAATTTTAGATGTTCTAAAAGACAGTGATTATCCCATCAGCGGTACCAACCTGGCTAACATGTTTAATGTTTCTAGGCAAGTCATCGTTCAAGATATTGCTATTTTAAAAGCAGAAAGCCATGATATTGTCTCAACTCATCGTGGCTATAAGCTATTTCTATCCACAAAATGCAGTAGAATTTTAAAAGTTTTGCACACCGATGACGATATTGAACGAGAGCTAAATGCTGTTGTTGATGTCGGGGCAGTCCTTAAAGATGTCTTTGTATGGCACAAGGCCTATGGAAAAATCAGGATCGAATTGAACATCAAATCACGAAAGGATGTTCAAGACCTATTGCTTAAGATGACATCAGGCGTTAGCAGGCCGCTTAAGCGGCTTACAGATGGCTACCATTACCATACGATTGTAGCAGATACAGAAGCTATCTTAGATGAAGTAGAGGAGCAGTGGGCAAAGATGGGCTTTATCGTTGGAGAATGAGCCTTGGCACTTTTTATAGCTAGGGAACCCTGATTCCCCACACACATAAAGCTTAGCTTGTGCTAGTGACCCTTAACTATATTAGAAATAGACCCATTATTTTCTTAGCGTAGAAAATAATAGGCCTATTTTTTAGTCCAGATACCGTAACTGTTTCATTGAAAAGTCAATACTGCTAGCGTTATGGGTCAAGCTACCGCTAGAAATATAATCAACTTCAAGACCTTTGAAGGTGGCAATATTATCTAGCGTGATATTGCCTGAAACTTCGATTATAGCTTGTTTGTTGATGATAGAGATAGCTTTTTTGATCAGCTCAAGGTTCATATTATCTAACATAATGATGTCAGCTTTTGCTGCCACTGCTTCTTGTACCTCTTCAAGCGTCTCTACTTCAATTTCGACTTGCTTGATAAAAGGCGCATATTGCTTAGCTTTTGTAATAGCGGCAGTCACACTACCAGCAGCGTTAATGTGATTATCTTTTAGCATGATAGCGTCTGATAGATTAAAGCGATGGTTGTATGCGCCACCGACCCTAACAGCATATTTTTCAAAAAGACGGAGGTTCGGGGTGGTTTTTCGTGTATCAAAAACCTTAATGGAAGGATCATCTAAAGCTTTGATGTAAGCGTCAGCTAGGCTGGCAATACCCGACATTCTTTGCAGAAAGTTTAACGCAACGCGCTCACACGTTAATAAAGTGCTTACCTTACCGACAACCTCTAAAATCTTATCGCCTTTTTGAAATGGGCTGCCGTCTTCAAACGGGCTATCAGAAAAGCTAACCTCAGCATCATATAACTGAAAGACTCTCTTAAAAACATCTAAGCCTGCGAGCAGTCCAGCTTCTTTAGCTATTAGTGAGACTGTTGCTAATTTAGGGTTATCAAAAATAGCGTTGGTACTAAAATCTTCGGAATTAACATCCTCTTGTAAAGCTCTAATTAAGACGTCATCAATTTGAAAGTTATTGAGTTGGGGGTACATTCAATCCTCCTAAATAGTAAAATTAAACTTGTCTTTACACATGACAAGACAAGTTTATGTCTTTTTGGTACAATAGTCAAGTGGTAAAACGATCCATATCATCAATTGAGCGTCAGTTTGCTCATCATATTTTCAAAACAAATAGGGTAAAACATTAGTTTAAGTTAGTTGACAGGCTTATCATAGCAACTTAAATGGGGGAGAGTACTTCCAGCTCTAATAATTTAAGGGGAAATAGATGCTGATTCAGTTTGTTATTATTATTGCCATTTTTTTATCAATCGCCATTGGCTATTGGAAGAAAATCAACGTTGGTTTGATTGCGATAGCATTTGCCTATTTAATAGGTGCTGGTGTATTAAAAGTAGCACCAAAAGATTTGATTGACATGTGGCCCACTCAACTCTTTTTCACGATACTTGCCGTATCCTTATTTTATAATTTTGCGATTACAAACGGTACCTTAACCTATCTTGCCCAGCTGGTCCTTTATAAAACGCAAAGCTATTCACAAGGAATCTATCTGATTTTATATTTTCTAGCAATGGGGATAGCAGCTGCTGGAGCGGGCTTTTTTACAACCATGGTAATCTGCTGTCCACTTGCTGTATCCTTATGTAAACAGAGTCGTAAAAGTATTTTGCTGACCACTCAGGTCGTCAACTTAGGAGCTGCTGGCGGTGCTAACTTTATGACCAGTGGCTCAGGTCTTGTTTTTCAAGGCTTGTTCAAAGAGCTCGGCTGGGGTAAAGAGGCCCTAAGTTTTGGTCTTTCCATCTTTCTCTTTACGATCTTATATCCATTACTGTTTTTGCTTTTGGCTTATGCCATTAATAAATTCTTTTACCGTCAGACGAATCAGCCGGCTTGGGTTATCGAAAAACCAGCAGCTTTAACCCACAAGCAAAAGCAGACGCTTGGTTTAATGGGCATGATGATGGCTTTGGTATTAGTCCTGCCCAATTTAAGCTTGCTTTTTCCTGGCATTGACACACTCACAGCAGTTACACGAATGGCAGATATTGGCCTGATTTGTATAGTCTTATCAGTCCTTGCTTTTTTGCTTAACCTCTCTGATCAAAAGCGTGTCTTTTCACAGCTTCCCTGGAATACCTTAATCATGTTATCTGGGATGGGGATGCTCATTAAACTAGCGACCCAATTTGGTCTGATAGAGACAGTTGCTAATGGCATGAGACAAACACTTCCCCCTCAGCTATTACCACTGGCTTTTGCCTTTATAGCTGGCATTCTTTCCTTATTTAGCTCAACGCTATCAGTTGTAGCGCCGACCTTATTTCCGGTTGCGACAGCTATTTCGCAGGCGCATCCTCATATTCAAGCACATGTTTTATTCGTAGCGATTGTAGCGGGTGCTTTATCGACCAATATATCACCATTTTCGGCTGCAGGTTCGCTCATCCAAGCGTCAATTCCAGAGCAGGAAGAACGCGACAGCGTCTTTAAGCAGCAACTGATGTATGGCATGCCATTAACCTTTGCCATTGCTTTACTGGCGGTGCTTATCTATAGTCTAATGGTGGGTGGGGGCTGATAGCCCTTTGGGCTTGTTCCTTGATTGAACCTTACAGGGACGTTAGAATTGCTCCCTAATCCATAGTGAATTAACAGTAAGAACCATGATGAGTGCCCAATAAGACAGCTGCCTTTAAATTATACCAAATTCACAAAAAAATGATAGCGACTCCACCAATGCTAAATAGCAAAAGTCGGCATGTTTCAGCCCAAAAGGACTAAATTTTTGTGGCATGAGCAAATAGCCGGCAAGGATAGCTCCTTAGGTGATGACTCTAAATAATAGGGATGGTAAAAAGGCACAAAATAATATGGCTGGTATAGGTCGTAAGTTAGAAGAATTCAATTAATCTTGGACAAGTAAAACTTGTTCTTTTTTAATGGAAAATGATTATCTATCGCATAAGGTTACTAAAGGTATATCACAAGTTAAAGAAAAGCAAGTCATTAAACATAGTTTAATTGAGGTAGAAGATGTTTAATTTTACTGATGAAGCATGGAAAGATTGTGTTTCTTGGCAACAGGAAGACCAAAAAGTCTTGAAACGAATTAATCGTTTGATAGAAGATATTAAAAGAGCCCCTTTTGAAGGCATTGGAAAACCAGAACCTTTGACATACCATTATTCAGGTGCTTGGTCTCAAAGAATTACAGAAGAACATAGGTTGATTTATATGATAGAAGATGGTGAAATCTATTTTTTTATCTTTTAGAGATCATTATAAGTAGCAGTAGTCGCTTAAAAAGTGACTGCTTTTTTATTTTATAGAAGGTGTTAAATGATTGATATACAAAAAATAAAAAAGTTTCTATTGAGATATACCAAAAAAGAAAAGTGAAAAATAAGATAATGCCATGATTCATTTCATGGCTTTAATTTTATATGTTAAATTCTTTACTTTAAGTTTTTCAAAAAATATGTTGTATTTTCTTTATGTATGATATAATGACTGTATAAAAAAGGAGAAAACATATGGAACTATTTAACGAAGAAGAGGCACAAGAGATTGTCAATAATATTATATTAGGTTATAATAACTATCTTCAAATGAGAATTGAGAAAAAAGAAGAGATGTCAGTTTCAACTGGTTTTGCTTGGACAAAATCAAATTATATAGATGATGCATTTGATAAAAGTCAATCAAAATTTCTTAAGAGAGATGCATTGAAAAAAGCTGGTGAAAGCTGGGAATATTTACAATTTTGTGCTGATACAAAATTTGGAAAAACGTTGATTCTTTTTAAAGGGGAATCAAGGTCAAAACAAGTTTTTGGAAAGTCTAGTCGTACTAAAAGTTCTTATTTATATGAGAATGCATCAATTAACAAAGAGATTGTAAAAACTTATAGTGGTGATAAAGATGCTAAAGAAATCACTATTCAACTTGATTTATTTAATGATGATTTATTTACAGAGGATTTTAAAAGTAAATTTGATTGCTTTTTGATGATCTCTTATGAACCTAATCAATCTGAACGAAGACTTTTAAAAAGTGTTAAGGTTCTTTTACCAGATCCAATTTCGGATAAATTACTTGATATACAAGACTTATCTACTTATATTTCATCTAGCCCGATTCAACCAATTGAAGATCCTAAAAATATTATTCCTACATTAAATGAGGATGTTGAAGTAGAAAACTTTGGTTTAATACCACTAGAAAAGAAGCAGTCTCTTTAAGATAAGAGAGGTAATAACTAATGTATAATGGCGAAAAAATTGAAGAATTACGCCTTTTATTTGAAATGAGCCGAGGTGAATTGGCTCAAAAATTGGAAGTTTCAGAGCAAGCGATTTGGCAATTTGAAAATGGAGAAGTTTCTCCAAAAACAACATTAAAATTAAAGCTTGCTCAAATATTTCAAGTTGATATTGATTATTTTGAAGATAGTATTATTGAAAGTAATTTTGGTGTGTCAGATATTGCTTTTAGAAATTCAGATACTATTTCACGTAAAATTATTAATTATCAAGAAGTTTATTTAAATACAATTAATAAATATATCAATTATTTAGAGCAATTTATTAAGTTTCCACAACAAAATTTTTATAGTTTGACTAGAAAAGTAGCAGAAATGCTTGAAAATAACATAAGTATTGAAAAAATAGCTGATTTTAGTAGAGAAATGTTAGATATATCAGATGATAATAGTGACTTACTCTACAAGCTAGAAAAGTCTGGAATTTATATTTTTGAAAAAAACTTGAATGGTACAGAAGATGCGTATAGTATTTGGTCACAACAAGGGATTCCGTTTATTATTTTAGGTGTAAAAAAGACAGGTGTTAGAAGAAATTTTGATTTGGCTCATGAATTGGGTCATTTACTCCTTCATAGAGGTGTTGATTTTGAAAGTTTAGATAAGTTTGATTTACAAAAAAAAGAATCTGAAGCGAATAAATTTGCTTCATATCTACTCTTGCCAGAAAAGCGATTTAAGCAGGTAATATACGATTTACATATTGAAAATAGATTAAGTAATCCAGATTCATATATTAGTTTAAAAAAGAAATTTAATGTTTCAATTCAAGCAATGGAATATAGAGCATTTCAATTAGGATTATTAACTAAAGGACAGCATGACTATTTTTATAGATTAATCTATAAAAAGAAATATAAGGTGTTAGAACCACTGGATACAGATATTGCTGTGAAGAGACCAACTAAGGTACGTAGTATTTTTAACGTAGTATTTGACAACGATTTAATAACAATCGAACAATTTTTGAAAACAAATAAAATTACTTTGGATTTTTTATCACGTTTATTTTATGTAGAAAAAACTTTTTTTGATAAGTTTTTATCTAGTGAAGTAAATGACTTTAGTAAGATTATTGATATTAAAGATTATAAAAAGAGTATTTGAATCGTATAGTAAACAAAGAGCCATGAAGATTTCATGGCTTTTTATTATATTTATAATGTTGGTCTTAATTTATATTTTAGTTAATTTGATAGTGTTTCAAGTAATGAATATTTCATTGACGATATTATTTGTTGGTTTTGCTTTTATATTTAGGCTTGCTGGAGTGAGTGGTAATCGTTATTAAGAAAGGAGTGAAGAGTATGCAACAGGTTTTTAATGTGAGTGTTCCGGTACCAGATGATGTGGTTATCATTTCAAAAGAGGAATATTTAGATTTGTTAAGTGATAATGAACAAGGAAAATGGTGGGATATTGATAACTTACAAGAATTATTGGGACTTGGTAGGTCAAAATTAATTAATGATATCTTATTAAATCCAGATATTAAAAAGGATGTGGATTTATCAATTAATCCAAACGGTTTTATTGTTTATCCTAAGGGTAAAGGTAGTCGTTATAAAATATTAGCAACTAGAGCTAGAAAATATTTTGAAGAAAATTTTGGTTTTATTTTGTTAAATAATTAAATGATATAATATTGAGGATAAATTCCTTGATGTCTAGGAAAGGAGAAAAATGGCAACATATAGACAAAGAGGTAAAAAGAAATTATGGGATTATAGAATCTTTAATGAAAAAAGTGAGTTAGTTGCTTCTGGTTCAGGTTTTAAGACAAAGCGTGAGGCTATGAATGAAGCTATGAGAATGGAGCAACAAAAGTCACTAGTGAATTCTATATCATCTGATATAACTTTGTATGATCTATGGTTTGAATGGTATAGTTTAATTATTAAACCTAGTAATTTAGCAGAGACTACCAAAAATAAATATTTTATTAGGGGTTCGGTTATTCGTAAACTTTTTGGGAATCAGAAAGTAAATAAAATAAAGCATAGTGCGTATCAAAGAAAATTGAATATGTATGCTGAAAAATATACTAAAAATCATGTCAGGAGATTAAATTCTGATATAAAAAAAGCCATTCAGTTTGCAAAAAGAGATGGCATTTTATTATCTGATTTTACAGATGGAGTTGTCATAGCTGGTAGGCAATTTGTTAAGGATGCAGATGAAAAATATCTACATAGTATTTCTGATTACAAGAAAGTAATATCTTATTTAGAAAATAATTTAGATTATTCAAATAGTATCGTTTATTATTTATTACTGGTGTTATTTAAAACAGGTTTACGAGTGGGTGAAGCTTTAGCATTAACTTGGGATGATGTTAATTTTGAGGATCTAGAAATCAAGACGTATAGAAGATTTAGTGGTGATAAGGGAACTTTTAGTCCACCTAAAACAAAAACTTCTATTCGTACTATTCCTATTAGTCAATCTTTAGCATTAATCTTAAGACGTTTGAAGGATGATCAGCAAGTTATGTTGAAAAATTTAAAAATTGTAAATATTAATAATCAAATATTTTATGACTATAGGTACGGTGTGTCATCAAATAGTGCCATTAATAAAAGTTTGAGAAATGTATTACATGTCTTAAATATTGATTCAAAAATGACTGCAACAGGTGCGAGACATACCTATGGAAGTTATTTATTAGCTAAGGGTGTTGATATTTGGGTAGTTGCAAGATTAATGGGTCATAAGGATATTACACAGTTACTTGAAACTTATGGTCACGTCTTGACAGAAGTAATAAATAAGGAATATGAAACGGTCAGAAGTTTAGTATCTTAAAACTAATTTTTAAAAAATATCTTCTAGAACAAATTTAGAACAAATTAGCCAAAACAAAGAAAAAAACCTTTTAAATCAAGGTTTTTGACACTATTATTAATGCCCCCTACAGGGCTCGAACCTGTGACCCATAGATTAAGAGTCTACTGCTCTACCAACTGAGCTAAGGAGGCAACAAAGAATGCTGTATTGGCACCGGTTGTTCACGGATTGTATTGATCCCGCACAAAAATAAGCAGGTGGGTAACGTGCTCCCTCTTGAAAGTTGCTTCCGCGTGGAACGGCTTGCAGACTAGAGGGGGACTTTGTTTCCCGAAATACAAAGAAATAGTCGGTCAACACTTAGATGTGAACTCGTATGCCACAGCAATGTTTTGATGTATTAATGATACCACTTTTTGAGTTTTTTTCAAGTCCTAAATGACGAAAATGTGAAACCGATTGCTAAAAGAATGAACCCCTTCCCTAAGAAAGCTTGTCAATTCGCTCTTTGTTGGCCCCTAGGGCGCGTTCATATTTACCCGTTTCGTTGGCTTGGAAATAATTTCTGGTTTTTAATTTATCTGGTAAATACTGTTGTTTGACCCATTTTTCCGGATAATCGTGGGGATAGAGGTAGCCTTTGGCATTGCCTAGTTCTTTGCTGCCACTATAGTGGCCATCGCGTAAATGCCGTGGGATTGGGAGGTTACCTGAGCGCCGAAGGTCGCTTAAGGCAGCATCCATGGCCAGATAGGCTGAGTTGGATTTTGGGGATAAGGCAAGATCAATGACAACATTAGCTATCAGGATGCGGGCTTCGGGAAAGCCAATTTTTTGGGCGGCATCAAGTGCGGTGACGGTATGAACCTGGGCTTCAGGGTTAGCTAAGCCAATATCCTCATAAGCAATCACCGTAAGGCGTCTGGCTAGGCTTGGCAGGTCGCCGGCTTCGACTAAACGCGCTGCATAGTGGAGGCTGGCGTTGACATCAGAACCACGAATGGACTTTTGCAGTGCTGAGAGCACGTCGTAATGACCGTCACCATTTTTATCCATGGTAATATAGGAGCGCTGTAGACTGTTTTCAACGATGTCAAGGGTGATGTGTCGCAGACCGTTTGGATTTTCCTTGGTGGACATGACGGCTAAATCTAGTGAATTATAGGCTGAACGCAGATCACCATTGGTTGCGCTAGCAATAAAATCAAGCGCCTCAGCATCAAGCTCAATGGCAAAAGGAAAGCCACGTTCCTTGTCAGTGATAGCGCGCTCAATAGCAGTTTTAATATCGTGGTTGGAGAGTGGTTCCAGCTCAAAGATCTGCACCCGACTGCGAATGGCTGGTGTCACAGAAAAGAAGGGGTTCTCTGTTGTTGCGCCGATCATAATAATCTTACCATTTTCAAGCAAGGGCAAGAGAAAATCTTGTTTGGCTTTGTCCAGGCGATGAATTTCGTCCAAGAGCAGCACTAGTCCGCCAGAGAAAGTTGCCTCGTCGGCGATTTCTTGGAGCCGTTTTTTGCTATCTGTGGTGGCATTAAAGGTTCGAAAGGCAAATTGAGTAGCGCCAGCGATGGCACTAGCAATCGAGGTTTTACCAATCCCAGGCGGCCCATAGAGGATCATGGAAGAGAGCATGTTAGCATCAACCATCCGACGAATGATCTTACCTTCTCCTACGAGATGCTGCTGGCCGATGACCTCTGTAATCGTTCTTGGGCGCATTCTTAGTGCTAAATTATCAGGCATCTGCTTGACCTCCTGTTTGTTTTCTTGGCATGATTAATGGCGAATGGCTGCAATAAAGTTGGCAATCATGGTCATGCCTTCGGGCGTTCCGATGCTTTCTGGGTGGAATTGTAGGCCAAAAAGGGGCAGTGATTGGTGCTCAAAAGCCATGATTTCCTGGTCCTCACAGTCTCGAGCAGTGACAATAAAATCTTTGGGTAGTTCTTTGACAACGATCGAATGGTAGCGCATCACCGTTATATGATGGGGCAGGGAGCGAAAGAGGCTGGCTGGTCCCTGGGTTTCAATGATGCTTTGTCTGCCATGCATGACGCGTTTGGCCAGGCGCAGTTTCCCACCCAGTGTCTCAGCAAGGGCTTGATGTCCTAGGCAGACGCCTAAAATGGGTTTGATTTGGTAGAAGTCCCGGATGAGTTGGCCCATGTGCTGAGCTTCTTTTGGCCAGCCAGGGCCAGGAGAAAAGACCAGAGCATCCGCTTTTTCAGCCATTTCATATAAATCTGGGTCCTGGTTGCACAAGACAATCGTTTCGTCAAACTCACTTAAATATTGAGCAAGGTTGTAGGTGAATGAATCGTAATTATCAATTAAGAGTATCATAGTTTCCTTAATAACTGTCTTATTGAGGCAGGGCGTTCTCCTGGTCTGCTCACAGCAAGCAAGGCTTTTGATTGGCCTGCAGACTGAGTGGATAAAGTCCTCGCACAGCATTACCACCAAAAATAGCAGTGGCTGCTTGCAAGTCAGCTAGCGTTAGCCATTTTTCCTGGGCCTGTCCAGTCTCTAAAAGCTCTTGGCGGTAAATACCAGGTAAAATACCTGCAGCTATTGGTGGGGTGTAAAGCATGGTGCCAAGCTGAATGAAGAGGTTGCCAATAGACGTTTCTAAGAGCAGTCCCTCTTGATTATAGAAGATCTGCTCATGAGGCTTGACAGTAATGTGCGGGCGGTAGCTGGTTTTAAAGTAGGTAAAGGGTGAGTCTTTCACAGCCTGATTCTGTAAAACGAGCTGCGCCTGAAGAAAATGCTCAGGCAAAGGGGTTAGTTCTTGATCCCGGAGGATGAGCTCGCCATTTTTTTGTAGGGAAATGCCTAGTCGGTAAGTGCGATTATCTTTGTTTTCCAGGTAGGCAGTGAGGCTTTGCCTTAGCTTACTTTCCTCATAGGGGTAGGCAAAATAAGCGGCCGCTTCTTTGAGTCGCTTGAGGTGGCGCTCCAGCCCAAGGATGTCTTGATTAGCAACCTTGGCCGTTGTTTTGAGGTTGAAGTGTTGTTTTTGCCGATACAAAAAGGCTGTTTTTTGGTGTACCTCTTGGTATTCCTCTTCCCATTTGCTTTGCCAGGTGATCCCGCCACCCACACCATAGGTGGCTTGATTGTCACTGAGTTGCAGTGTTCTGATGGGAACATTGAAAATCCTACGGCCGTCTGGCAGGCAGATTCCAATGGTGCCACAGTAAACCCCTCTTGGTTTTGGCTCTAAAGCTTTAATAATAGCCATGGTAGCGACTTTGGGTGCGCCTGTGATGGAACCACAGGGAAATAGAGCCGTCAAAATCGTTAAAAGGTCACACTTGGGTTTGAGTTTTCCACTAATCGTTGAGGTCATTTGCCAGACTGTCGAATACTGCTCAACGTCACAAAGTTTATCGACTTGCACACTGCCTGTCTGGCAAATTTTTCCCATGTCATTGCGCAACAAATCTACAATCATGATATTTTCAGCGCGGTTTTTGCTATCAGCTTGTAGCCAATCATGTGCTTCTTGGTCCAAGTAAGTATTGACGCCACGCTTTGTCGTCCCTTTCATCGGTCGCGTGATGAGGCGGTTTCCCTCTTGCTTGAAAAATAACTCGGGACTGGCTGAGATGACAGCAAAGTCATCATGGGCGATATAAGCGTTGTAATTGGCGCCCTGCTCGACAACAAGCTTATTGTAGATCGCTAAACTATCAGCTAGCTGTAAGTCTTTGGTCAGTTGAATAGTGTAATTAACCTGGTAGGTATTGCCCTGGCGCATTTCCTTATGAATAGCTGCAATAGCGTTTTGATAAGCCAGCTTTTGAGTCGTGCTATGCCATTGATCGGCAATGGCAACATTCTTATAGTCAAGCGGCAGCTCTTCGATGTGACAGCTCTTATGTACAGTAAAATAGGCAAAATATTCTTTGCCTAGTCCTTTATCGTATGTTTGTAGGGCACCGTTAAAAAAAGCAGCCGCTTCATAGCTCAGATAGCCTACAACGTAATAGCCGCTTTGTTGGTAATGTTGGACCTGGGCAATGACCTCCCCAACTTGGTCGCATTCTTTAGCTATTAATTCCAGAAAAGGATGTTCAAAAAGATAGCGGTGGCCAAGTTCTTTGAAATCGATAATGGTTTTTCTATGCATAGTCAAATTATACCATAGCAGCGCTTAACATAGGGGGTTAAATGGTCAAGAAAAGGAAGGTAATCAGAGTCAAAAGTTCAGAGATTTAGTACCTCGTGCCCTTCTTTTTTCAGCTCGAAGGCCCACTTACTCTAGCACCGTACCAGTAGTTACGCTGCTAGAATTTTTGTCTAAAAGCAGTAAAAAACAAAAACGAATGCAATGATCAAGACAGCTGCTTGCTGATTAATTCTGCATTCGTTTTGTCTGGTTTTGCGCAAGCTAACAGAGTAAGGCGTGCTTTTGCTTATTGCTTTTTAGAAAAGCAGCTGCTGGTTTGAGAGTTACTTACTGTCTTTCTTGCTGTTAATCCCCAGAGCAGCAGCGGCTCCAGAAAAGAAGACGAGGCTGCTCATGAAAATGGCTGTGGCTGGCGCACTCTGCTCACCCGTATCAGGCAGTGTGACTGCTGTCTTTGCTAGCAGCTGGCTGGTGTTTGACTGATCGGCCCTAGGATGTGCGGCGGATTCCCTACCCCAAGCTTTATTAAAATGGATTCTAACAGCTTGCCCTTGCTTACTAGCAAGTCCTTGTCTGTGTAGCGCAAGCTGATGGGTTGTGTGCTTATCCGGGGAAATGGTGGCCTGGTCAGCTGGCTCTGGCTGTGTGTGATGCCAGAGGGTTTGGAAGCGGCCGTGCTCTTGGAAGACTTGGCCTAGTTCTAGGAGGAGTCGGTCATGATTAGCTGCGCTATTAACCAAAATCCCTAAGGGCAATCCGGCCTTGGTCACGTGAGTCGGCAGAGATAGCGACGGTGTTCCCGTCAAATTAGCCAACTGGGTAAAAGGTGTTAAGGTCCAAGCGGGCAGCCATTGCTGGTAGATGATAGTGCGTTTTTCGGCTTTAGAATAATGGGACAGGTCAGCTAAGATGGGCTTGAAGTGCTCGCTAATGTGCTGATAATCAGCCCTAGGTGCTGGATAGGCCGTGGTTGGGGTTAGAAAAATAGGATAAGTTTGATAAAATTGGTTGAGTTGCTCGGTCATTTGTGTGATACTTGCCCAAGCGTCATTTAAGTCTTGTGGGCTTAAGTCTTTACCTGTTTGATAGAGGGCAAAGGAGAGCAGCTCGACATCTTCTTTTTGGAGATGGCGCCCCAGTTTTTGGTTGGCCATAAAGTCAATAGCAAGGGCCCCTTTAGCCGCAAGGGTATAGTAGGCCTCCATCATTTTTTTACCATCAACGGGGTAGTTGACTTCAACGGTTTGAAAACCTTGCTCATTGAGGAAGGCAACAGCTTCTTTTACGGCCCAAACAGCTTCGTCTGAAATGGGAGTCCCAGCTGGTGTCTGTGTTGTGTAAGCAATTGGGATAGCGGTGTTTAGGTGCTGTGTCGTTTGGTGGGGTTTGGCCTCTGCTTTTAGGAGAAATTCAAAGAGTCTTTGGGTATCTTCCATCGTTTTGGTTAAGGCAAAATGGCTGACATTATTGGTGCTAGCAGCAGAATTGCCGGCCAAAATGCCGCGCGTTGGGTGTAAGCCGATTAGCCCAGTCCAAGAAGCCGGAATCCGAGTTGAGCCACCGCCATCTGATGCACTAGCAATCGGTACTTGCCCTACAGCCACCCCTGCTGCTGAACCACCAGAAGACCCACCTGGATTATAAGCTGTATTCCATGGATTATGCGTGACGCCGTAGAGATCAGAATTGGTCACATTAATCCAACCCATTTCCGGAAAGGCGGTCTGACCAATGACGACAAAACCAGCATTTTGTAAGGCCTTGACATAAGAGGACGTCCCCTTGCTGGTCTGTCCACGCAAAAAGGCCAAGCCATTGGTGTTTTGCCCACCAGCAATGGTGTGCCCCAGCCCCTTAACCAAAAGTGGTACCCGATAAAAGGGTTGCCCCTGATCAAGCAGCGCAGCACTTTCTTTTCGGGCTGCCGCCTCACGCAGACTGATGACATTGTTTAACTCAGGATTTGTAGCCTTAATCGTTTCTAGGGCAAAAGTGAGCAATTGATCACCAGTGACCTGCTTATGACGAACCCAATCAGTCAGTTGACTGGCGCTCGCGGCTTGGTAGTCCTTAAGCGTGATCTTGGGACCAAGCGTGCGCGCCCCAGCACTTAGACTGGACTCACTGACTGGTTCCTGAGCTCCAGGAGCCCCAGAGCTGACCTGATCCTGCCGCGCGTTAGCATCAGAACTAGGCGCAAGTACCAGATTGTCATCAACTGTACTGGTAGAAGTGACTCTCGTTTCTTTGCCCATAGCTAGCGCCCGAGCAGCTGACTCAGACACAGAATTGGTTTTAGGATCAGCACTAGGCAAAGCTTGGGGCCAAGCCTCTACAGCTGCCACACGAGTATTAGGGGGCTGGCTTACTGACGCATTAGCCGGCTCCGCTTGAGCTAGCGCTGGAGAGGCAAGAAAAAAGCTCCCCGTTAGCAAGAGACTAGCTATTAGAAGGGGGCGTGACTGTAATTGTATATGGTGTTCTGGTTTTGCCATGTCAATCTCCTTATTTAGTGTCAATACTTTAATTGTAATCAAGGATTAGAAAAAAACAAGAAAAACGCTTCCAAAAATCAAAAAAAGAATAGGTACATTAAAAACCAGAACGCTGGTCAGCTTTTTTTGGCGCCTCATTTGCCCGGTGCTTCCAGCAGATCAGCAGTTGAGTTTTCTAGAGTGGCTTTGCCTAGGGCTGACACTAGCTGTTATAAGTCTTTATACATTTGAGTTGCCAGTGTCATGAGTCTGCCCAGCAATTCATTATGCTCTCCGATTAAGTTAAAAATCTGGTCCTCACTCAAGATGCCGTTTTTGACCGGCACATGGTCGTATTCGGCTAATTCTAGCCACTTGTCGCTGCCATAAAAATCACGGACATCCAGATAATCCTGGTAATGCTCTTCAAAGGCGTCAAGGCTTGACCTTAGCTGATTGAGGACGGGTAAAAAGTGATCATACTTCTCTTCATATGTTTCAATGATGGCAATATCTTGCTTATTCATGTGGTTTACCTCTTACTTTTACGATGATTACAGTCTATCTTATTTTTACCCAAAAAGCATCTGAAAAGGGTATCTGTCAGATTTTTCTAGCGACTTATGGGGCAAAATCAGTCCTTGGAGTGCTTTCTTAAATAAAGAAAAAAGATTTCGCTTTAGCAGCCTTTGTGATATAATCACCACAAGATACCCTATTTCTGCTACAGATGGTATGGCGGCTGCTTATGTGTGGCTTTAGCCAGCTGGAGCGAGCCAGCAGGAGGCATCAGCCTGATGCTCAGCTTGGCCTTTTGCCATTTTTGCTAAAGCTATCCAAAAACAGTCGATAGTAAGTAGACAAGATTTTGCACTTAGTGTTCATTAAGGAGGAAATACCGATGCCAAGAAAAGTAAACAAAGTGATTTATATTCTATTAGCCTTTTTCTTAGGTGGACTTGGTGTCCATAAATTTTATGCCGGACAAACAGGTCGAGGCATCCTATACCTAATCTTTAGCTGGACCTTCATTCCTCACTTTTTGGCTCTTATCAGTGCTATTTTGGCTCTCTTTAAGCCAGCTGATAGAGAAGGGAACTTCTATATTTAGCAGCCTAAGCGGAGTTGATTTGATGGTGCAAGGCAGCACTTAAGCCCACAGGCTCCTAAGCTCATAATATTTAGAAAGATTACAGGAAACATAATGGCAAAATTTGGCTTTTTATGTATTGACGAAATGGCGCTTTTGTCAATAAAGGAAATGTTAGAAAAGAATGTAAGATATGGTAAAAATTACGGCAAACGGGAGTGAAATTACACTACTTACAGATAATACTGACTACATCAGTTTGACTGATATTGCTAGGTACAGCAATCCAACTGAGCCTAAAGAGGTCGTCAAAAATTGGATGAGAAACAGAAACACAATTGAATTTCTAGGAGCATGGGAAAAGTTACACAATCCAAATTTTAAAGGGGTCGAATTCGACACCTTTAGAAATCAAGCTGGATTAAATAGTTTTACATTGTCTCCTCAAAAATGGATTTCTTCAACAAATGCAATCGGCATTACCTCACGTTCAGGACGTGGTGGAGGTACATACGCTCATTCCGATATTGCTTTTGAGTTTGCTTCGTGGATTTCCCCAGAGTTCAAACTCTACATCATACAAGACTACCAAATACTAAAGCAAGAGGAAGCTTATAAGAATCAAATTGAGTGGAGAGCCAATCGCTACCTATCTAAACTCAATTATGGTTTTCAAACTGATGCTGTTAAAGAACACATTGTTCCAACCATCACACCAGCCCAACAACGTTACGCTTATGCCAATGAAGCAGACCTTGTGAATGTCGCTGTCTTTGGGATGACTGCCAAGCAATTTCAAAAACAATTTCCAAATAAAGAAGGGAATCTAAGAGATAACGCTAGTATTGAGGAACTGCTGGTTATCAATAACATCCAATTACTCAATTCTGAAATGATAAAATCTGGAATTGATAGCCCAACTCGACTAAAAGAACTAAACCGAATAGCTAAAGAACAGTATCAAACCCTTGTTAACAATAATCAAAAAGCTCTTCAAGAATTGAAAAAATTAGATAACAAATAAAAAAGCCCTGCACTCAACTTTGGTCGGCGCTACTTTAGAATTATTGGTGAAGTTGACGGAAGTTTGACATCTAAATCATGACTATCTGATACCCACGCGCCAAATTCCACTATTTTCCAATATTTCAGTAACGCCAATTACTGACTTTACCTATCTAATTCCTTTACTTGCTTGTGGGTGGTTAGAAGAGGTAAGAATATGAAAATAACAGAATACAAAAAGAAAAACGGTACAATCGTTTATCGTGCTAGTGTTTATCTTGGTGTTGACCGGGTAACAGGTAAGAAAGCTAGGACCAGTGTATCAGGGCGAACCAAGAAAGAATTAAAGAATAATATCAAGTTAGCCAAGTATGAGTTTCAAGCGAACGGTCAGACGGCTTCAAAGAAAGTACAAGTTAAGACTTTTAAAGATTTAACTGCTATGTGGCTGATTAATTATAAAATGACCTTGAAGCCTCAAAGCTACAATAGTACGGTAAGCATGTTAAACAAGCATATCCTGCCTTATTTTGGTAAGATGACATTAGATAAAATCACCTCTAGTGATGTTCAAACGTTCATCAATGATTTATCAAAGAAGACTATTAATTATGTTAACGCTCGGTCAATCACAAACAGGATATTACAGCATGGTATCTTATTACAGTTAATTCAGTACAATCCTGCGCGTGATATTGTGTTGCCAAGGAAGTATTTTCATACATTCGTAAGACAAAGCGCTTTAGATAGAGTGTGTAGAGAAGCGGGTATACCTAGATTTACTTTTCATGCTTTTAGGCACACTCATGCCAGCTTCTTATTGAATGCTGGTATCAGTTATAAAGAATTACAATACAGATTAGGTCATGCAACCCTAGCCATGACTTTGGATGTCTATTCTCACTTATCCAAGGACAAAGAAAAAGAAGCAGTTTCATTCTTTGAAAAAGCAATAAATAGTATTTAGTACACAAAAAGGGACACAAAACATTTTTAAGTAAACGAATGAGGTCTTACAAAACCTTATATATCAGCGTTTAGAAAGATTAGGTATAAAAAAGATGGCAAAATTTGGCTTTTTATCAGTATTAGAAGAAGAGATGGACAAGTATTTTCACTATGATTATGCTATGGATTGGGATAAGAAAAATCATGCGGTTGAGCTGACTTTTATTTTAGAAGCCCAAAATAAAGAAGCTATCCAAACCATTGACGACAGTGGAGAAGTGACCCAAGACGACATTGTCTTTGAGGACTACGTGCTCTTTTACAACCCTGCCAAGTCTCAATTTGATGCAGCAGATTATTTGGTTACCATTCCTTTTGACGCTAAAAAGGGCTTCTCTCGTGAATTCTTAGCTTACTTTGCACAATTTCTCAACGATGTTGCTATTGAAGGGCACAGCGATTTAATGGATTTCTTAGCTGATGACAGCAAGGTTGATTTTGCTTTAGAATGGAACGCGCAAGCTTTTGAAGAAGGTCAACAAGGACTAGAAGAGGGGACACATTACCCTTACCCAAGGTACTAAGATGAAACACGAGATGATACAGTAGCCCAGAACCTAAAAAATGGTCAAAAACGAACAAGGAGTATCCATATGGAAACATGGCAAGAAGTGACGGTTCATGT
Source organism: Streptococcus halichoeri (assembly GCF_019774635.1). Classification (NCBI taxonomy): domain Bacteria; kingdom Bacillati; phylum Bacillota; class Bacilli; order Lactobacillales; family Streptococcaceae; genus Streptococcus; species Streptococcus halichoeri. Next base: position 112,722 of record NZ_CP081502.1, on the reverse strand, counting down.
GCATCGTGATGCGCATGAAGCAACTTCTAATATTTTAATTGAGGCAGGTAGTCAAGGCGTAGCCATTGCTGATAGTGCAGACTATATTGGTCAGGAAGATCGCTTTGGGGAATTGTACCCAGATATAGAGCAGTCAGAAGTAGTAGCGGTAACGGGTTATTTCCCAGATACCATGAATCTGACAGAGGTCCAAGCAAGCATTCAAGCAGGGCTACAAAGGCTCATGCATTCAGGTTTAGAAGTGGGGCCAGCCACTATTGAAAGCCATCAATTAGTAGAAGAAGACTGGGCTGAAAATTGGAAAAAATATTATGCGCCAGCTCGCATCACTCATGATGTGACCATTGTGCCCTCGTGGACTGACTACGCAGCCCAGCCACAAGAAAAAGTGATCAAGCTGGATCCGGGTATGGCCTTTGGCACAGGCACGCATCCCACAACCAAGATGAGCCTCTTTGCCCTGGAACAAGTTCTTCGCGGCGGTGAAACGGTCATTGACGTGGGCACAGGTTCTGGTGTCCTCTCCATTGCTAGTAGCCTCCTTGGCGCCAAAGCCATCTACGCTTATGATTTAGATGATGTGGCGGTGCGCGTGGCTCAGTCAAATATTGATTTGAACCCGGGTGGCGAAAAGATTCATGTGGCCACTGGCGACCTGCTTAAAGGCTGCGACCAAAAAGCAGACGTGATTGTCGCTAATATCTTGGCAGATATTTTGGTACAGCTAACTGATGATGCTTACCGCTTGGTCAAAGACGAGGGCTATCTAATCTTATCAGGGATCATTTCAGAGAAATTAGACCTGGTACTAGAAGCTGCTTTTAGCGCAGGCTTTTTCCTTGAAACCCATATGATACAAGGCGAGTGGAACGCCCTTGTCTTTAAAAAAACAGATGACATATCAGGAGTGATCGGCGGCTAATGCAACAGTATTTTATCAATAGCCCAGCAGTAACAGAGCTGACTATTAGCGACAAAGCGACCATTAAGCACATGTTTCACGTCATGCGCTTGAGCGAGGGAGACCAGGTGATCATCGTGTTTACTGACCACCAAAAATACTTGGCCCAGGTCACAGACAGTCAAGCTTACACCCTAGCAATCCTTGAGACTCTGACAGACAGCGTTGAGTTACCAGTTGAGGTCACCATTGCCTCGGGTTTCCCTAAGGGTGACAAGCTGGATTTGATCACCCAAAAGGTGACTGAGCTTGGCGCCCATGCTATTTGGGCTTTTCCTGCAGACTGGTCAGTGGTCAAGTGGGACAGCAAGAAACTCACCAAAAAAGAAGAGAAATTGGCTAAGATCGCCTTGGGAGCGGCCGAGCAAAGCAAGCGCAACCGGCTGCCAGCTGTCCGCTTATTCCCTCGTCAGGCTGATTTTTTAGCGCAGCTATCTGACTTTGACTCTATCTTGGTAGCCTATGAAGAAGCGGCTAAAAGAGGTGAGCAAGCAGCCTTAGCGCGAGCCTTTTCCCAAATCAAACCGGGTCAAAAGTTGCTCCTTATCTTTGGGCCAGAAGGGGGGCTTTCACCCCAAGAGGTCACTCAGCTAGAGGCGGCCGGTGCACAGCTAGTGGGTCTAGGCCCACGGATTATGCGGACAGAAACAGCGCCGCTCTATGCCTTAAGCGCCCTTAGTTATGCCCTTGAGCTACAAGGCTAAGGCTTTGTTAAAAGCCAAGCATTGATAGCTGGCAAACCACGTGCCTGAGAAAGATTGAGCAAGCAAGGTTGACTTGCGCAGTGCAATTATGCTTTCTTGTCAGTTTGCTCATCAGTAGGCTCGGAGCTAGACTTCTTAGATCAGCTGACAGGCCCGCGCCTTCTGCCCGGCTAGAACTCTAAACAGCGCATAGGCAGATTTTGCCCGCCGTTACCGTCCAGGTGGCGGTTTTTCTTGTTGGGATAAGTTTTCTATGAAGTTCAATTGGCTTTGGGCAGGAGTCTTTAGCAGCAAATACTTTTTATTTAAGTCTTGCTTTAGCCGGGTACAGCTTTTTTTGCTGAACACTAAAGCAGCGCCCCACTTATCTTTTTACCGTTTAAGACTTTTTAGGAGCATTTCAGGAAAAAGCAGTCGCCTCCTTCGATTTGCATGTTATACTGGCACTCTGACGTACTGTCAGAGCTGAAAATGATACTAGAGGAGATTGTTAACATGCATACAAAAATGAACCAGTTTGAGCTTTTAGATCCTATCGCCCTGTCACATGTGGCAGGAGGGGCAGACGAGTCTAAGTACTGCAGTCAGCCAGGCAAGCTGGCATATGTTAGAAATTGGCCTTTATATCATAGTGAGATTGTGCCAGACTCTATGCGTATAGTTCAGGTAAATACTTGTCTGGTTCATCAATCATCAGTAGCTTCAAGCCGCTAGGTGCGAGAAGGCTTTGTACTTGGTGCAGCGCCATTTGTTACACAAGGAGCAAGAGCTAGGCTGTTAAGGTCAACGACAGTTACCAAAGCCTCAATACAGTTATCAAAAGCTTGCCCAAAAGACTTGGAGCTGACTTATTTTGCTGTTTGCTTCCTAGCAGAACCAATTGACAGATAAGCGACTAAACGATAGCAAGGAGGTGCTCAGAAAAGTCACAGAAAGGTTTAAGAAAACGCTTTACAAATCGTGGCCAGGCAGGTATAATAAAAACACATAACGCAAACGCTTGCGTAAAACGATTACATACTTGTCGCTCAGAGCTTTTATAGCTGCTTGTAGCGCCTCGTTTTAAAGGAGAGGTCGAATGAAAGGATCATTCAAGCAACTGTTTAGTTTCGAATTCTGGCAAAAATTCGGAAAATGTCTCATGGTAGTTATTGCCGTTATGCCTGCTGCGGGTTTAATGGTTAGTATTGGGAATTCTATCCCACTGATTAACCCCCAGTCACAAACCTTGGTAACTATTGGTAATGTGATTGCTCAGATAGGTTGGGGCGTTATTGGCAATCTTCACCTCTTGTTTGCTTTAGCAATTGGTGGCAGCTGGGCGAAAGAACGAGCTGGTGGAGCTTTTGCTGCAGGTTTAGCCTTTGTCTTGATTAATCGCATTACTGGAGCTATTTATGGTGTCAATGCAGCCATGCTGGCTGACCCTAATGCCAAGATCAAGAGCTTTCTTGGGACCACGATGATTGTAAAGGACTACTTTACCAGTGTCTTGGAATCACCAGCCCTAAATACAGGGGTTTTTGTCGGCATCATTGCTGGTTTTGTTGGAGCTACTGCCTATAACAAATACTATAATTATCGCAAATTACCTGAAGTCTTAACTTTCTTTAATGGTAAACGTTTTGTGCCATTTGTGGTTATCTTACGTTCCACGCTAGTCGCACTTGGCTTAGCGCTCATCTGGCCCTTGATCCAATCAGGAATTAATGGCTTTGGCATGTGGATTGCTTCTTCGCAAGATTCTGCCCCAATCCTGGCTCCTTTCTTATATGGAACCCTGGAACGGCTCTTATTGCCATTTGGCCTGCACCATATGTTGACCATTCCCATGAACTACACTGCTTTGGGTGGTACCTATGAGGTTATGACCGGAGCAAGTGCTGGTACTAAGGTGTTTGGCCAAGACCCACTTTGGTTAGCCTGGGTTACAGATTTGGTTGGCTTGAAAAGTTCAGGCCAAACAGAAGCCTATCATCATTTAATGACCAGCGTCACTCCGGCTCGTTTTAAAGTTGGGCAAATGATTGGTGCTACAGGGACGCTCATGGGGGTTGCTTTAGCCATGTATCGCAATGTCGACCCAGATAAAAAAGCCAAGTATAAGATGATGTTCATCTCGGCTGCGGCAGCTGTTTTCCTTACTGGGGTCACCGAGCCTTTGGAATACATGTTCATGTTTGCAGCTATGCCACTTTACTTGGTCTATGCGCTGGTACAAGGGGCCTCCTTTGCCATGGCCGATCTTGTGCACTTGCGGGTGCATTCCTTTGGTAATATTGAGTTGTTGACTCGGACACCGATGGCCATCAAGGCCGGTCTTGGCATGGATTTGCTTAACTTTGTCTGGGTGTCACTCCTCTTTTTTGCCATCATGTATGTCATTGCCGATTTTATGATTAAGAAAATGCATCTGGCGACAGCTGGCCGCCTTGGTAACTATGATGCAGATATGCTAAGTGAGACAGAGTCTGCTACTAAAGCAGGCCCGGTCGCTGCTGCTGATTCACAAATTGTAAAGATTATTTCTTTGTTGGGCGGCCCTGACAATATTGCTGACGTGGATGCCTGCATGACTCGCCTGCGCGTGACGGTCAAAGAACCTGCTCAGGTTGGTGTTGAAGACCTTTGGAAAAAAGCTGGCGCTATGGGCTTGATTGTCAAGGGCAATGGTGTGCAAGCCGTATATGGGCCAAAAGCTGATATTTTAAAATCAGATATTCAAGATTTATTGGATTCTGGGGCGATTATTCCAGCTGCTGACTTCTCAAGCAGCCAAACAGCCCAATCTAGCAGCCACATTAAGCATGCCAAAGAAACCATTCTCAGTGTTGCTGACGGAGAAGTTATGCCCATTACGGCAGTAGATGATCAAGTCTTTGCTGGCAAGATGATGGGTGATGGCTTTGCAGTAGAACCTAGCAGCGGGCATATTTATGCCCCCGTTACTGGCCTGGTTACTAGCGTCTTTCCGACCAAGCATGCCTTTGGTTTACTTACTGATAATGGTTTGGAAGTTCTGGTTCATGTGGGGTTGGATACGGTTGCTTTAAATGGCGCACCTTTCTCTGTGAAAGTTACAGAAGGGCAACGTGTGGCTGCAAGTGAGCTTTTGGTAGTGGCAGACCTAGCCGCTATCCGCTCGGCCAACCGCGAGACAACAGTAGTTGTCGTCTTTACCAACCAAACGGACATTCAAGCAGTCCAACTGGACAAGACCGGCAAACAAGCCGCCAAAACAGCTGTAGCAACTGTCCAACTATAGGCAAAAAGAGTGATAGATTCTCTGCATGTGGCAGGCTATCACTCTTCTTGTTCAACTAAAGTTAAGGAGAAATAGAAATGATGAAATGGCTCACCATCAATACCCATTCATGGATGGAAGTCAATGCTTTGAAAAAATTATTTGACCTGGCAGAGCATATTTTAGCTCAGGATTATGATGTTATTTGCCTACAAGAGATTAACCAATTAACAGATAGCAGTCCAGCAATCAATTGTTATGATTATCTCGCAATTGAAGGGACACCGATTATTCATCGGGACAACTACGCCCTGCTTTTGGTCACCTACCTGCAAAAGCACGGCCGATCTTACTACTGGTCTTGGACCTATAATCACATCGGCTATGACATTTACCAAGAAGGCGTAGCTATTCTCTCAAAAACGCCCTTCACCCCAGAGAGCCTGCTCATTTCAGAAGTGGATGATCCTTTGGACTACCACACCCGGCGCGTGCTCATTGCCAAGACACAGCTGGACGGCCAGGCAGTGACTTTTGTCAGCCTGCACGCTTCTTGGTATGAAAAAGGCTTTGCCAAGGAATGGGCAAAACTCGAGCAGCGTCTCAAGCAAATAGATGGACCGCTCGTTTTGATGGGGGACTTTAACAACCCCACCGATTTGGCTGGTTACCGCCTGATGATGGCTAGCGACTTGCAGCTCCAAGACAGCCATCAGATAGCCCATGTGTCCCTTGGGGATCATAGCATCTTAGCTGCTATTGATGGCTGGCAAGATAGCAAAGAACCCTATAAGATTGACCATATCCTCACCAGTGCAGACTTTTACATTGAACGCTCCGCCATTACCTTTGATGGCGGCCAGGCCCCGATCGTTAGCGACCACTATGGCCTAGAAGTCGAAGCAGATTGGGCCTCCTCCAGCTAAGTCTAAGAGAAATCGCCCAGCTAGCAGTCAGCTCAGGCGCAAAGGGAAAAAGCAGGAGTCAGCAAAAGAGCGTGCGACCACAGTCCCGCGACAGTTGGCCTTGCTACAGAGCAGTTCACAAAAAAGGCAAAATCATCATTGCAGACCTCAGGGATTGCTGACTTTAAGTCTGTGCGAGCTTGGGGAACGCCTACAAGTCGCCCTAATCCGGTGTTTTTGCCGACATGATGTAGCCAACCATAAATTTCTCATCCCGCTATTTTTTGGCAATCTTTTATTAATCAAAAACTAATTAAAATCAAATAAAAGCGGCCTTTTCTCGCTTCCTCGAACAGACTATAATGAGGACGAACCTAGCGGTAGACTCACCTATCGCTCGTCAATCATATGCTGATTGGCCTAAGGATTTTAGAGGAGAAAAGGAAGAAAAATGAAAAAAGAAACAGCTAAAAAAACGCTCTGCCGCCAAGTTCTCACCAGCAGCTTGCTAGCAGCCAGCCTCTTTGGTGCAGCAAGCGTGGGGACAACTGCGCATGCAGCTCCGGTGTTTGTTAAAGAAGACAAAAATTACGATCAAATTTTGAAAGAACGTGATGCTAGTCAAGAGAAACTAGCGAAAAAAACTGAGCAAAATAAGACTCTGAGAGAAAAAGTTGACAGACTAAAAGAAGTCAAGAAAAAATTAAGAACTAAGCTTGAAGATACTGAAAGAAATAGAAAATCAGGTCTTGATGAAATTGGCCGCTTGTTGGGTGAGCGTGCTACCCTTGAGCAACAATTAGCAACTGTTACCGAAGATGCTAAACGACGTGGTGAAGCAGCTGCTGAAGAGATTGGTGAGCTCCTGCACAAGCGTGAAGCTTTAGAGCAAGAATTAGCGACCAACAAAGAAGACGCTGCAAGACGCGCAGACTCAGCTGCCCAAGAAATTGGTGACCTCCTTAAACAAAGGGACGAACTTGATCAACAGCTCGCTGCTGCTAAAGAAAAACAAGCTGCCGACCAAGCTACCTACGACCGTTTGCTTGAGTCAGCTAAACATGACTTGGCCGCAAAAGACGCCCAAATTGAGCAATTAAAAGCTGAACAAGCTAAAGCGCTTGAAGAAGCACAAGCACAAAACCAAGCCCTTCAAGCAAACCAAGAAGAGCTCAATAAAAAATTAGCAGTACTTGAACAACAACTAGCCGATAAGACAAAAGAACTTGAGGACATGAAAAAAGCTCAAGAAACACCTAAAGGATCTGAGGCTCCAGCTGCACCACAAGGTAAAGCACATCAAGCTGCAGATACCAAAGGCAAGATGGGCAGAGCTAACCACGCATCAGCTCCTCAAGTTGGACCGATGGCACCAAGTATGGACAACAAGGCTGCACAATTACCATCAACTGGTGAAGCAGCAAGCAACCCATTCTTTACAGCTGCAGCTCTAACCGTTATGGCTTCTGCTGGGATTCTTGCTCGCAAACGCAAAGAAGAAAACTAAGGCTTAACCAGATAGCTAGCTTGCTAGCCCTGCCTGCCTAGTCCTTAAGATAAAACAAAAAAAGAAGACATCACCAACTTGCTTAGCAAGCTGCTAGATGTCTCTTTTTTGTGTGCCTGGCCCTGGTTCAACTGAGTCCTATCAAGCCAGCTAACTTTTCCTGGTGGGGAGTCAGCCACAAAAAGGTTGGCTTTTCAAACGGCGCTTGTTAAGCCTTTTGAGCCTAAACCAGCGTGCCAGCCTTGGTAAACAACTATTATAGAGAGAGTACGAGGCCCCAGCACAAAGCTTTTAGAGGCGCATTATTTGGCTTTTGAGCAAATGGCTGCGCTGAGCGGCTCGGCTCGGCCAGCCGCTCACGTTCGCAGGAAAATAGGCTAAGCCTGAGTGGTTGGATTAGTGGTTATTGTTGACCGTTTAAGAATTTTTTGTACTGATTGAGCAAATCTGTTAATTCACTCGTATCAGTGAGTTTGTCTTCTAAATCACGTGTGGGAAATTCGTTCTTTTGATACCAGTCATAGTGACGTGTTCTAAAGCTGCTAATCATAAAAGGAATTTCCTTTTCTAGGCTGTCCATGTCTATCTCTGCCGTTGCAGGGCCACTGTTGTCCTGAAATTTTTTCTTTAATTGCTCTTTTGTATCTTTGATTTTTTGGCGAAGCGTATTTGTATCGCTCATAGACTGCACAGTCATTGTACCTTGTTCAGCAGCAGAAGCGCTAGTTACTTGTGTTAGGCTAAATAGGCTTGTTAAGGCAAGCACAGTTAGTGCAGCGATTGATTTTTTGTTCATGTTGTTGTTTCCTTTATTATTTGTAGTTATACGTTGAATTACTATACTAGCTTTTCATAATATTCGTTTTCATAATGGTCTACGAGCTTTTGTAGAAACTCATCAGCTAATTTAGCAGCTTCTTCTTTTGACTTGCCAAACTTTTCAAATTGTTCTTTAGTAAGGCTATCTTCCAATTCTCGCGCATAAAAGTTCCCGTCTCTATCAGTGCTACCATATTTTTCTTTCCAGACTACACCCTCACCAAACCTAGCTTTAGCGATGAATTCTGCTTCTAGTTTTTCGAGTTTGTCAATAGCATCTGTCCATTTAGTACCTTGGTCACGAAAACGTTGCTCTAATAATTTTTTAAAGTATTTAATTTCTCGGAGGTATGTTGTGGCGTCAATAGTCGGGATAGGGTATTTTGAAGCTTGGCTAGCAGAAGCACTTACTACTTGTGTCAGGCTAAAGAGACCCATCAAAGTAAGGACAGTTAGCACAGTGATTATTTTTTCATTTTTCCCTTTCATTTTTATAATTTTGTTTGATAAAACTCCATTAATTTATGTAGATATTCATCAGCTAATTTAGCAGCTTCCCCATCACTTTTTTCAAATTTTTTAAATTGCTCTGTTGTGAAACTATCCTCTAGTTCACCAGCAAAATAGTTAGTGTCTGGAGCAGAGCGACTATATCCTTCTTTCCATACAATATTTTCTTCGGATCTTTTATTATTTTTGAGAAATTCAGTTTCTAAGTTTTCTATTTTGGTCAACATATCAATTCGATTATGACTTTGTCCAAAAAATTTTTGCATTAGCAAAGTTTTAAATAGTTTGATTTCTCGACGATACGTAGAAATGGAAATTTCATGTTGGGTAATTTGATGTTGAGTATAATCATCAGCTGAAACACTTGTTACTTGTGTTAGGCTAAATAGGCTGGCTAAGGCAAGGGCAGCTAGAGAAGCAATTGCTTTTTTGCGGAACTGTTTCATGTGAATTACCTTACTTTCTTTGTTAGACTTTAAAAACGGCGCCGTTTCTTTTGCTTCTAACACCTTTATTATACTATGGAGGACTATTGCAAGTAAACCCTTTCATTAAAATTTACGCTAATCAAAAACTCATAAATTAATAAAAAATAAGCCTTTTAAAAGGCTCATTAAGGATCGGTTTTTATAATTTAAATTATAGTAGCAAGCCTAGTCATTTGCTTTTAGTTAGCTTTGTTAGTTTTTGAAGTTGAATGATAATGGATTAGCAAATCTCCCAAAACTGCATCTGAGAGTTGCTCCTCTAAATCGTGATCAGCGTCTTCCCAATAAATCCCCGTTTTTTGGGCAAATTGTTTTTCGACTTGTTGTGCTGTAAGACTATTTGGGAGATGAGTTTTATAAATTTTAATAAACCCACGATACAAATCAACAGTAGTTGGGTCCCATTTAGTTGTGTCGGCAGAAGCAGTTGACACTTGTGTTAGGCCAATGCCTGCTAGGGCAAGGACTGCCACTGTAGCGATTGCTTTTTTCTTGACTATTTTCATTTTAGTTACCTTCTTCTCCATATTTGCTAGTTAGCAAACTTGGCGCCGTTTTTCTACCTAACAGGATTTATTATACTAGAAGGTTCTCCTAAAGGTAAGGGTTTAATGAGTTCAAAATTAGTAAATATTAATAAATTAGTAATTAATTATAAAATCCACTAAACAAGCTCCTTGCCGCGTCGAGCTTTAAGGCGTGAGCCCAGGCTTTTGCTCGTTTTGCTCTGCTCGGCCCAGTCCCTGCAAGCCAACCAAAAAACCTCCACAAGGCTTTGAGGAGGTAGCAGTGCCTGCTGGTTAGGGCTTGATGCCTAGCATGGGGCTTTGGAGGTAGGCGTCGACCAGTCGCTCTGTGGCCTGGACCGAGTCCGTGTGTGTCCGCTCATAGGAGTGGCTGGACTCTATTCCTGCACCCAGAAGGGCATGGCGGACTTCGGCACCTGCGCGCATTGCGGCTGAAGCGTCTGAGCCATAGTAAGGATAGATGTCTAGCTTATAGGGAATCGCTTGCGCCTGAGCCAGCGCCACCAGATGCTGGCGTAGGTCATAGTGGTAGGGGCCAGAGGCATCTTTGACACAGATGGAGACGGTGTATTCATCTGTGGCTTGGTCATCACCCATAGCTCCCATGTCCACTGCCAAGTATTCAAGGGTTTGCGGCGGCAGACTCGAATTAGCCCCGTGTCCGACTTCTTCGAAGGCGGAAAAGTAAAAGTGGGTCGTATAAGGCAGGGTGATCTGCTTGGTCTTGTAGTCTTGTAAGAGTTTCATCAAGATAGCAGCAGAGACCTTATCATCTAAGTGCCGGGACTTGATAAAGCCGGTCTCAGTCACCACCACCCGTGGATCAAAGGAAATAAAATCTCCAACCTCGATGCCTAGAGCGGCTGTTTCTTCTGCTGTTGTGACCTTTTCATCTAGCCGCACTTCCATGTTGGCCTGATTGCGCTCAGCTGTACCGGCATCCTTGTAGACATGCACGGAGGTTTGATGCATGAGGATGGTGCCAGAAATCTCCTGGCCGGTCTTAGCCACATGCACAGTGCAGTTTTCACCTTCAATGGCATTGTAAACAAAGCCACCCACCAAGTCCAGCTTGAGCCGGCCGTCAGGCTTGATCGCTCGCACCATGGCACCCAGCGTATCCAGATGCGCCGTCACCACCCGCCGGTGCTGGTCGTCTTGCCCTTGCACTGTAACCATCAAGCCGCCCTTAGCCGTCAAAATCGGCTCATAGCCAAAGGCCTGTAATTCTGATGCCACATATTGCATAATCTTGGCCGTAAAGCCTGTCGGCGAGGGGATATTAGCTAAGCTAGTAATATAAGAAACCGTTGTTTGCATGCGAACTCCAATCTACACAAAAGTTTTCCTTATCATTATAGCATGGTTAATAGTAGAACTAAACCCTCACTGACCCTAGGCCAGCAAGTTCTTAGAGTGACTAGGGCTAACTGTGGGCGCTGATGAATCGGTCTTGCTCTGCCAATATCACCGCTGCTAAACGCTCAATATCAGCTGAGGTTCCCCGCATCTCAAAATCCCCAAGCATAGGAAATCCAAAGCGTTGATGGTATTGCTTGGCTGTTAAGCAATATTGGTGGTTGAAATTGCGATTGCCTGAACCGATAATGCCAAAACACCGCTTGGCATTGTCGTGGGCTGCGATGAAGTCGCCAAGCGGCGTTGTCAGAATTTCCACATCGCCAGAATCTAGGCCGTTGCCGCCTTCGAGATAGGTGGGCAAAATCGCTACAAAGGGCTCGGTCACCTTGAAAGTCTGGTGATTTAAGGTTTTAATATTGATGGCCCTGGTCTCAACGCCATATGTTTGCTTGAGATAATCTGTTAGCCGGTTAACAAAACTCAGCGTGTTGCCACTGAGGCTAATAAATACAATCGTTACTCTTGACATGTGGCCTCCTATTACTATATCTTGTTGTTAACTTACAGTTTAGCACAATATATAGGGCTTAACAAGGCTGAGCTAGGCTGTATCTCATAGCTCTAGGGCCCTGAGGATGTGAGCTGGGCCTTAGAGCTAGCTTTGCGATGAAACAAAACAGGCCCCGTAGGGGAGGAACCCCACATAAAAGAAATGTCCTTTTGCTTTTGCAGTGAAAGTGTTAAAATAGGAGAAAGTATTTTTAATGAGGAAAACATGGTTAAAGAGATTAACTTAACAGGTGAAGACGTCATTGCGATGACGGCCAAGTACATGAGCGAAAGCGATGTGGCCTTGGTTCAGTTTGCCTTAAACTACGCGACGGCTGCCCATTATTACCAAGTCCGTCAATCCGGTGAGCCCTATATCATCCACCCCATCCAGGTTGCCGGTATTTTGGCTGGCTTGCAGCTGGATGCTGTCACTGTTGTCTGTGGCTTTTTGCATGATGTGGTCGAAGACACCGACATTACCTTAGATAATATTGAGACCGACTTTGGCAAAGATGTGCGTGATATTGTAGATGGGGTTACCAAGCTTGGTAAGGTTGAGTATAAATCACATGAAGAACAGCTAGCTGAGAATCACCGCAAGATGCTCATGGCCATGTCTAAGGACATCCGGGTAATCTTGGTTAAACTTGCTGATCGCTTGCATAATATGCGCACGCTTAAGCATCTGCGCAAGGATAAAAAAGAGCGCATTTCACGTGAGACCATGGAGATTTATGCTCCTTTGGCCCATCGCTTGGGGATTAGTCGCATTAAGTGGGAGCTAGAAGACTTGGCCTTTCGTTACCTCAACGAGACCGAATTTTACAAGATTTCCCATATGATGCGGGAAAAACGCCGCGAGCGTGAAGCCCTGGTAGATGAGATTGTCGCAAAGATCATCGCCTATACCAATGAACAAGGGCTTTATGGGGAAGTTTATGGCCGGCCTAAGCACATCTACTCCATCTACCGCAAGATGCGTGACAAGAAGAAGCGTTTTGACCAAATCTTTGACTTGATTGCCATTCGTTGTGTTATGGAAACGCAAAGCGATGTCTATGCCATGGTTGGCTACATCCACGAATTGTGGCGGCCCATGCCTGGCCGCTTTAAAGACTACATTGCTGCTCCAAAAGCCAATGGCTATCAGTCCATCCACACCACAGTCTATGGGCCCACAGGTCCTATTGAGATCCAGATCAGAACGCAGGAAATGCACCGCGTGGCTGAATACGGGGTAGCAGCCCACTGGGCCTACAAAAAAGGCATGAAGGGCAAGGTTAGCCCGCTTGACCAAAAGGTCGGCATGAACTGGATCAATGAACTAGTCGAGCTGCAGGATGCCTCCAATGGCAATGCTAAAAACTTTGTGGATGCGGTCAAGGAGGAAATCTTCTCTGAACGCATCTATGTCTTTACACCTACAGGCGCTGTTCAGGAATTGCCCAAAGACTCAGGCCCGATTGATTTTGCCTATGCCATCCACACCCAGGTGGGCGAAAAAGCTGTGGGCGCCAAGGTTAATGGCCGGATGGTGCCGCTCACAGCTAAGCTAAAGACCGGCGATGTGGTTGAGATTGTGACCAACCACAACTCCTTTGGCCCTAGTCGGGACTGGATTAAGCTGGTTCGGACCAACAAGGCCCGCAATCGCATTCGACAGTTCTTTAAAAATCAGGACAAGGAATTGTCCATCAATAAAGGGCGCGAGCTCTTGGTCAGCTATTTTCAAGAGCAGGGCTATATTCCTAATAAATACTTAGATAAGAAAAGGATCGAAGAAGTCCTACCAAGGCTCAGTGTCAAAAGCGAAGAGGCCCTCTATGCTGCCGTTGGTTTTGGTGACATTAGTGCGATTGCGGTCTTTAATAAATTAACCGAAAAAGAACGCCGCGAAGAAGAGCGGGCAAAGGCAAAGGCTGAGGCCGAGGAATTAGTCAATGGCGGGGGTGTTGTCCAGCATAATCGCGATGTGCTTAAGGTCCGTAGCGAAAATGGCGTCATCATCCAGGGGGCGACTGGCTTACTGATGCGGATTGCCAAGTGCTGTAATCCAGTGCCTGGTGACCCGATTGAAGGCTATATTACCAAGGGTCGTGGCATTGCCATCCACCGTGCTGACTGCCATAATATCAAGTCGCAAGAAGGCTATGAGCAGCGCTTGATTGACGTCGAATGGGACATGGCCCATTCTAGCCAGGAATACCAAGCTGAGATTGACATTTATGGTCTAAATCGCAGTGGCCTTCTCAATGATGTCTTGCAGATCCTCTCTAATTCAACCAAGAGCATCTCGACCCTTAATGCCCAGCCATCCAAAGACATGAAGTTTGCGAATATCCACGTCAGCTTTGGCATTCCCAACCTAGCTCATCTCACTACCGTCGTCGAAAAAATCAAAGCCGTACCCGACGTTTATAACGTTAAGCGCACCAACGGCTAGACGAGGAGGTTAACCATGAAAATCATCATCCAACGCGTCAGCCAGGCCAGTGTTACCATTGACGGAAAAATCGCTGGCGCTATTGATAAGGGCTTACTCCTACTAGTCGGTGTCGATCCAGCAGATACAGCAGCCGATCTGGCTTACGCTGTCCGCAAGATTGTCCAGCTGCGGATCTTTGCCGACCAGGCAGGAAAAATGAACCTCTCCCTGCAAGACGTTGGCGGTGCTATTTTGTCGGTCTCGCAATTCACCCTGTTTGCTGACACCAAAAAGGGCAACCGGCCAGCCTTCAATGGCGGTGCAAGACCCGAGCTTGCGCGCAGGTACTATGAGGACTTGAACCAGGCCCTAAGCCACTACTGCCCGGTAGCGACCGGTGTCTTTGGCGCTGATATGCAGGTTAGTCTTGTCAATGACGGTCCAGTGACCATTGTCTTAGATACCAAAAACCCTTAGCAAGTCAAACTCCGGTAGAAAGTTGTCAAGGCTTATCTGGCAGGTTATGAGAAGTCATCCTAAGACTTCACATCATCAAAAAAGTAGCGAAAAAAGTAGCGGCATAAAAATCTGGCTCATTGTCAACTGTAGTGGGTGACTTATAACTTATAACTAAGCGCGAGAGGAGACGTAACCCCCAAGACGGTTGACCTCTCAGACGTTAAATATGTTAATGACCCAGATGAAATTAGAGCATTCTTTGGTATCAACTAATGAAAATAAAAGGTGTATCATTAACAAAATGACTAGGTAGTTTAAATTTAAGCAATGTAGAGCACGTTTTATCAACATTAATACCAAATTGAATTTCTCTTAACACCGCATCCCCCTATTGGCGCCCCCACGCAATCATGAGATAATTTCTAATAAAAAAGCAACCGCTCAGTTAATTCTGGGTGGTTGCTTGCGACACTAACACTGATAGCTGTTATTAAACGAGCTGTTGCTGCTAGGTAGGCATCATTTTCTAATGTTTTTTAAATATTGTCGCTTTATAATGATTTTTTTAAGAAAAAATTGTAGAAAAACTTGCATTGTCTGGTAAACTGCGTTAAAATAATAACGGATAATTTGATTATCAAATTATTTGACGATAAAATAATATAGAGAGGTATGGGATTTAGACAAAGGACAAACAATGACTAATGATTACATCACACTGGCTTTCCAAGAGGATGTGGCGACCCTAACCTTAAACCAGCCCGAGCGCTCCAATGGCTTTAATGTACCGATGTGCCAAGCCTTTCTAGCAGCCCTAGAGACAGTCAAAGAGACGGCTAACTGCCGCTTTCTCGTGATTCGGGCTAAAGGCAAGCTTTTTTCCATTGGTGGTGATTTAGCCACTATGCAAGAGGCAATAGACCAAGATGATATTTCCTCCTTGGTAACAATTGCTGAGCTGGTCCAAGAGATGAGTTTTGCCATTAAGCACTTGCCGTTGCCAGTTATCGTTTGCACCCATGGTGCCGTAGCCGGCGCAGCCTTTAATCTGGCACTTGCCGCTGACTTTTGCTTAGCTGCAGAGGGCAGCCGCTTTATCCAGGCCTTTGTCAATGTGGGCTTGGCCCCAGATGCCGGTGGGCTCTTTCTCTTAGCACGCGCTGTCGGCTTAAATAAAGCGCTGCAATTGGCCATGACCGGCGACGCTGTGACGGCCGAGCAGGCCAAGGAACTGGGCTTTGTCTATCAGACATTTCCCCCAGCAGACATGGACCGTGCCTTAGATCGGCTTTTGAAAAAGCTCCGCCGCGGCTCTAGTCACTCTTATCGCGCGATTAAGCAACTCATCTGGCAAAGCCTATTTACACACTGGGAAGCTTATGGCAAAGAAGAATTGCAGCAGCAAACAAGCTTAGCCTTTCAGCCGGACTTTCGTGAAGGGGTACAGGCTTTTACCGAACGCAGACGCCCCCGCTTTACCAGCCTCCTTTGAGTTTTTATCTTGCAATATAGTTTGACCTTTGATACAATTCGACTATCAAAGCTTATTGTTAGGAGGTGTTAAAGTGGAGTATCAGCAAATTAATGAATATCTGGTTGCCATCTTTAACCGCATCCTAGTGATTGAGGAAATGAGTCTTAAGACCAGTCAATTCAAGGATATTTCGATTAAAGAAATGCATACCATTGAGATTATTGGCAAATATCCCAAGGTGACGCCTAGTGATATTGCTAGGGAGTTAATGGTGACCCTAGGTACAGTAACAACAAGCCTTAACAAATTAGAGAAAAAAGGTTATATTGAGCGAACCCGCTCAAGTGAGGACCGGCGAGTCGTTTATTTGCATTTAACCAAAAAAGGACGACTGCTGGATCGCTTGCACGCTAAATTCCATAAAAATATGTTTTCGCGAATTGTCGCCGAAATGGACGACGATGCTACTAAAGCTATGGAAAGAGGCTTAAAAAACCTATATCAATTTTTGGAGGATCTTGTCTAATGCCTTATTCAAGGATTGGAGCTGTGGCACACTATGTTCCCAACCAAGTGGTGACCAACCATGATTTGGCTAAGATCATGGACACAACAGACGACTGGATACGGTCAAGGACCGGCATTGAGGAGCGTCGTATAACCCAAACAGAAAACACCAGCGACTTAGCCATTGCTGTTGCTGAGAAACTTTTACAACAAGCACAGCTCGCCCCAGAGGCGATTGATTTTATCATTATCGCCACAATGTCCCCAGATGCCAGCATGCCATCAACGGCAGCCAAAGTCCAAGCTGGGATTGGTGCTAGCAAGGCTTTTGCCTTTGATATGACAGCTGCCTGCAGTGGCTTTGTTTTTGCCTTAGCCACGGCTGATAAGCTGATTCGATCAGGTGCTTACCAAAAAGGTCTGGTTATTGGTGCTGAGGTCACCTCAAAGATGTTGGACTGGACGGATCGCTCAACAGCTGTCTTGTTTGGTGACGGAGCAGGTGGTGTGCTGATCGAGCAAACGATGCGCCCGCACTTTTTGGCGGAATCCTTACATACTGATGGCTCAAGAGGCCACACCTTGACCTCGGGCGCAAGCCCGCTAGCGTCACCTTATTCACAAGGCCAGGCAAAAAAGACAGCTATCCAGATGGAGGGACGAGCGATCTTTGACTTTGCCGTCCGCGATGTTGCAACAAGCATTGTCCAACTTATCGAGCAGTCGGGGCTTGATAAAAACCAACTGGACTATTTATTATTACATCAGGCTAACCAGCGCATTTTGGATAAAATGGCGCGCAAAATGGACCTACCTCGTGCCAAATTTTTAGAAAACATGATGCATTATGGCAACACTAGCGCTGCCAGCATTCCGATTCTGATGTCGGAAGCTTTTGAGCAGGGCCGCTTGACCTTAGATGGCAGCAAGCTTGTTTTGCTTTCTGGGTTTGGTGGAGGTTTGACATGGGGAACACTAATTGTTAAAATTTAGTTAGCTTGTGTACCAGACACAGTGATAAAACTATTACGTTACATTTTTTAAGGAGAAATAAAATGGCAGTATTTGAGAAGGTACAAGAAATCATCGTTGAAGAATTAGGAAAAGAACCAGAAGAAATCAAAATGGAAACGACTTTTGATGACCTTGATGCCGATTCTTTAGACGTTTTCCAAGTCATCTCTGAAATCGAAGATGCTTTTGACATCCAGATCGAGTCAGAAGAAGGCTTGAATACGGTAGGCGACCTTGTGGCTTACGTTGAAGAAAAAAACAAGTAATCACATTTATAAACGAGAAAATAAGTCAATCTTAAAGAGAGAGTGAGATGACCAGACCTTGAGGATCTCACTCTTCTTTCTTGCTAAATTAGTTTGATTATCAAATTAAATTAGTCTTATTGCTAAATTATAGAAGGTAAAAATGAAAACACGCATAACGCAATTACTGGGTATTGAGTATCCCATCTTTCAAGGAGGAATGGCTTGGGTAGCAGATGGTGACTTGGCAGGAGCGGTCTCAAATGCTGGGGGACTTGGGATTATTGGTGGCGGTAATGCGCCAAAAGAAATTGTAAGAGCTAATATTCAACGCGTCAAGGCAATTACTGATCGGCCTTTTGGGGTTAATATTATGCTACTGTCTCCTTTTGTTGATGACATTGTTGACCTTGTGATTGAAGAAGGGGTCAAAGTGGTGACCACTGGAGCAGGAAATCCTGGCAAATATTTGGAGCGTTTCCACCAAGCTGGTATCGTTGTCATTCCAGTTGTACCAAGTGTGGCTCTAGCCAAACGTATGGAAAAATTAGGCGTTGATGCGGTCATTGCAGAAGGGATGGAAGCAGGCGGCCACATTGGTAAATTGACAACCATGACACTTGTACGCCAAGTGGTCCAGGCCGTTTCTGTACCAGTTATTGCTGCTGGAGGTATTGCAGATGGAGCTGGCGCCGCTGCGGCATTTATGTTAGGAGCAGAGGCTGTCCAGCTAGGGACACGCTTTGTCGTGGCCACAGAATCCAACGCTCATCCTCGGTTTAAGCAGAAAATTCTCCAGGCTAAGGATATTGACTCAGTCGTATCAGCTCAGATTGTTGGGCATCCTGTTCGCTCTTTAAAAAATAAACTAACGACAGCTTATGCCAAATCTGAAAAAGAGTATTTAAAAGGCAACCAATCTGCTCAAGATATTGAAGCTATGGGCGCGGGGGCCTTACGGGCTGCGGTGGTTGATGGTGATGTGCAGCAGGGCTCCTTAATGGCCGGACAAATTGCTGGTCTGATTACCCAAGAAGCCAGCTGTCAGGTAATTATTGAAGAGATTATTGCTGAGGCAAAAGCTACTATTTGTCAGCAAGCTGAGCGCTGGCTGACTCAAGATATGTAGGAGTGAGGTTTTAAAATGGCAAAAATCGCATTTGTATTTTCTGGTCAAGGTGCCCAAAAACTAGGGATGGCCCGTGATATTTATGACGCCTATCCGCTTGTGCGTGAGACCTTTGATCAGGCTAGTCAGTTGTTGGGCTATGATCTACGGGCCTTGATTGACCAGGAGCAAGACAAACTTAATCAGACCCGCTACACGCAACCAGCTATCTTAACGACCTCGGTAGCGATTAGCCGATTGCTCGCGCAGCAGGGAGTTGAGCCAGATATTGTGATGGGTCTTTCGCTGGGTGAGTATTCCGCCCTTGTGGCTGCGGGTGCTATTGGCTTTAAGGATGCTTTGCTGCTAGTGGCTAAGCGAGGGCAGTTTATGGAAGAGGCGGCGCCTGCGGGTTCTGGTAAGATGGTGGCGGTGCTCAATACGCCCGCTCAAGTCATCGAAGAGACCTGTCAAGCAGCCAGTGACTATGGTGTGGTGTCGCCAGCCAACTACAATACTCCGCAACAGATTGTGATTGGTGGTGAGACTAAGGCTGTCAATCAGGCGGTTGAACTGCTCAAGGCCAAGGGAGTTAAGCGGCTCATCCCACTTAATGTTTCAGGGCCTTTTCATACCTCACTTCTGAGTGAGGCGAGTCGGCGGTTAGCAGGGGAGTTGGAAAAGCTTCACTTTGCCCCCTTTTCTTGCCCGTTAGTGGGAAATACAGAAGCCCAGATTATGGAGCACGGTCGGATTAAGGAATTGCTCGCGCGTCAAGTGATGGAGCCGGTGCGATTTTATGACAGTATTGCTAGTCTAAAAAACTATGGTGTTGATGAAGTGCTTGAGCTTGGTACCGGAAAAGTACTAAGTGGTTTCATTAAAAAAATCGATAAGGATTTACCTTGTTATAGTATTGAGGATGTGGCGTCTTTACGTCATTACCTGACTGGAAAGAAAGGATAATATGGAATTAACTGGAAAAAATGTCTTTATTACAGGATCTAGCCGCGGCATTGGTTTAGCAATTGCGCAAGCTTTTTCGCAAAAAGGGGCAAATGTTGTTTTAAATGCCCGCTCTGCTATTTCAGAAGAACTGATCGCCTCAGTGGCAGGTCCAGAAAATAAAGTGATTGCTATTAGCGGTGATGTGTCGCAAGAAAAAGACGCACAAAGAATGATCAAAGAAGCCATTGATCAATTGGGGTCTATTGATGTATTAGTCAACAATGCGGGCATTACCAATGATAAGCTCATGCTTAGAATGACCCAAGAGGATTTTGAGCAAGTCTTGCGTGTCAACCTGACGGGTGCTTTTAACATGACACAATCCGTCTTGAAACCGATGACAAAAGGACGCCAAGGTGCTATTATCAACATATCCAGTGTCGTTGGCCTTATGGGAAATGTCGGTCAGGCTAACTATGCCGCTTCTAAGGCGGGCTTGATTGGCTTTACCAAATCTGTTGCACGTGAAGTTGCTGGCCGTGGCATCACTGTCAATGCCCTTGCACCAGGTTTTATTGCTTCAGATATGACCGGTGTGCTATCAGAAAAAACACAAGAAGCTATTTTAAGCCAAATTCCAATGAAGCGGATTGGTCAAGCTTGCGAAGTTGCTGATTTAGTAACCTACTTAGCAGCTCAAACATATATCACAGGTCAAGTGCTGGCTATTGACGGTGGCATGACCATGTATTAAGAGAGGTAAAATGATGACATTGAATCGTGTAGTAGTTACAGGCTATGGGGTAACTTCTTCAATTGGAAATACACCTGAAACCTTATGGTCCAGCCTAAAAAATGGTAAAATAGGTATTGGTCCTATTACCAAGTTTGATGCCAGTGAATTTGACGTTAAAAATGCCGCTGAAATCAAAGATTTCCCCTTTGATCGTTACTTTATCAAAAAAGACACTAATCGCTATGACGACTATTCGCTCTATGCTATGTATGCCGCTAATGAAGCAGTCGCAATGGCTAAGCTGTCACTTGATGAGGTTAACAAAGATCGCTTTGGTGTGATTGTCGCTTCTGGGATTGGAGGCATCGAAGAAATCGAAGAGCAGGTCCTAAGATTAAATACTAAAGGACCAAAACGTGTTAAACCGATGACCTTGCCTAAGGCCTTGCCAAATATGGCTGCTGGGAATGTTGCAATGAAGATGCAAGCCCAAGGCATTAGTAAGTCCGTCAATACGGCATGTGCTTCTTCTAATGATGCTATTGGCGAAGCCTTTCATCATATCAAATTTGGCCAGCAAGATATGATGCTAGTCGGTGGATCGGAAGCTTCGATTACGCCTTTTGCGATTGCTGGTTTCCAAAGCTTGACAGCCCTTTCTACCACAGTTGATCCAAAGAGAAGCTCAATTCCTTTTGATAAGGAGTGTAATGGCTTTATCATGGGTGAAGGCTCTGGTATGTTGCTTTTAGAGAGCTTAGAACATGCCCAAAAGAGAGGGGCAACCATCTATGCGGAGATTGTCGGTTATGGTCGCAGCTGTGATGCCTATCACATGACCTCACCCCACCCAGCTGGTTTGGGCGCTCAAAAGGCTATCAAACAAGCTATTGAGGAAGCTGGAATTAGCCCTGAGCAAGTTGGCTATGTCAATGCACATGGAACCTCGACTCAGGCCAATGAAACGGGAGAAAGCAGCGCGATTGTTGCTGTATTAGGCCAAGAGGTGCCGGTATCTTCAACCAAGTCCTACCACGGCCATGCCTTGGGGGCAACGGGTGCGATTGAGGCGATTGCTACTATTGAAGCTATGCGTCACAATTATGTCCCGATGACGGCGGGCACCCAGGCCTTGTCAGAGGATATTAAAGCGAATGTTATTTATGGCCAAGGACTAGAAACTGATATTCCTTATGCCTTATCCAATACCTTTGGCTTTGGCGGCCACAATGCTGTTTTAGCATTTAAGCGCTGGGAGGACTAAGTGTGACTTTTGAAGAAATTAAAGATTTGGTTTCCTATTTAGAAACTTTAGGTGTACATGAGTTTTCACTAAAGACTGAAAAAATTGATCTTATTTTTAAAAAGAATCATCCAGTAGAAGAGCAGTTAAGGATTACTGTCAATCAAAATGACGAGCAAATGTCACAAGTAAATCATCTGACACAAGACGAACACCTCTTTCGGGGAACCATTTTGGAATTTGAAGATTGGGAGACTTAATTTGGAGTTAGCAGAACTAAAAGACTTGATGCGCGAATTTGATGCCTCAAGTCTAAGAGAATTTTCCTTTAAAACACAGGATCAAGAAATTAACTTTAGTAAAAATGATCATCATTCTCTTGTAGCTAAGCCTCAATTAGATACTCAAGACAATAGGCCACCACAAGAGGAGCAAGTAGCAACCAAAGAGGGTAGTCAATCCCAAGCAAATCAGCCACAAGCTGGTCAAGTGGTGGAAAGCCCTCTGGTTGGGGTTGCTTATCGCTCACCTGGCCCAGATAAGGCTAACTTTGTGGCTATTGGTGATCATGTAACCAAAGGACAAACCCTTCTGATTATTGAAGCCATGAAGGTCATGAATGAAATTCCGTCACCAACAGATGGTGTGATTACAGAAATCCTCGTCAATAACGAGGATGTTGTTGAGTTTGGACAAGGTTTGGTGCGAATTGATGATAGATAATGAAAAAATTCAAGAGGCCTTGCCTCATCGCTATCCCATGTTGCTTGTTGATCGTGTTTTAGAACAAACAGATCAACACATTGTTGCCTTAAAAAATGTCACCATTAATGAACCCTTTTTCCAAGGACATTTTCCTGGCTATCCTGTGATGCCAGGTGTCCTTATTATGGAAGCTTTAGCCCAGACGGCGGGTGTTTTGGAGCTCTCCAAGCCAGAAAACCAAGGCAAGCTTGTTTTTTATGCTGGCATGGATAAGGTGCGCTTTAAAAAGCAAGTGCGACCAGGGGATCAATTAGTGATGACGGTGACCTTCCTTAAACGACGTGGTCGGATGGCTGTGGTTTCGGCCAAGGCAGAAGTTGATGGTCAATTAGCTGCCAGCGGCATCTTGACCTTTGCCCTTGCTAACTGATCTCAGCCTTGATTTAGGAAACTTCTGTGGAGGTTTAAGAAATGTTTCAAAAAATATTAATTGCCAATCGAGGAGAGATTGCCGTTCGCATTATCCGAGCTGCACGAGAACTAGGCATTGCTACTGTAGCAGTCTATTCTGAGGCAGATAAAGATGCCTTACATACGGTATTAGCTGATGAGGCCATTTGTGTCGGCCCAGCCCGGGCTACAGATTCTTATCTGAATATGAATGCCATCCTCTCAGCTGCCCTGGTCACTGGTGCGCAAGCGATTCACCCAGGCTTTGGCTTTTTAAGTGAAAACGCTAAGTTTGCCACCATGTGCGAGGAGATGAAGATTAAGTTCATCGGTCCTTCTGCTAAGGTAATGCACCAAATGGGGGATAAAATCAATGCGCGGGCCACGATGCGCAAGGCCGGTGTGCCAGTTATTCCTGGCTCAGATGGTGCCCTAGCCAGCCCACAAGAAGCCAAGGCGGTAGCTGATCAGATTGGCTATCCCGTCATGCTCAAAGCAGCAGCAGGTGGCGGTGGAAAAGGCATTCGCAAAGTCAGGTCTCCATTAGATCTTGAGGAGGCTTTTCTTTCGGCCTCACAAGAAGCCCAGAGTGCCTTTGGCGATGGTGCTATGTACATTGAAAAAGTCATCTACCCAGCGCGCCATATCGAAGTGCAAATCTTAGGAGACCATAATGGCCATATTATTCATTTGGGCGAAAGGGATTGCTCATTGCAGCGGCATAACCAAAAGGTCTTAGAAGAGAGTCCATCTATTGCTATTGGCCCAAGCTTGCGCAAAAAAATTGGCGACGCGGCGGTTAGAGCAGCCCAGTCTGTTGGCTATGAAAATGCAGGAACGATTGAATTTCTACTAGACGTTGAAAGCGGGCAATTCTATTTTATGGAAATGAATACGCGCATCCAGGTAGAGCATCCCGTCACCGAATTTGTGACAGGGATTGATATTGTTAAAGAACAAATCACCATTGCAGCCGGTCTTCCCCTGGAATACCAACAAGCTGATATTACCATCTGTGGGCACGCGATTGAGTGTCGGATTAACGCCGAAAATCCTAAATTAGATTTTGCTCCAAGTCCAGGTAAGATTGATGAGCTATACTTGCCAGGTGGCGGCCTTGGTTTACGGGTTGATTCAGCTGTATACCCAGGTTATACGATCCCTCCTTATTATGATAGTATGATTGCTAAGATTATTGTCCATGGGGAGAATCGTTTTGATGCTTTGATGAAGATGCAAAGGGCCCTCTATGAGCTTGAGATTGGTGGTCTTGCGACGAATACAGAATTCCAGATGGACTTAATCTCTAATAAGCAGGTGATTGCAGGGGACTATGACACCTCCTTTTTGATGGAGATATTTTTACCTGAATATACCAATGACTAGGAGGCGACATGGCTTTATTTAGTAACAAAGATAAATATATCCGCATCACTCCGCACCACTCTAAGAAGGGTCCTTTGAGTGATACTGTTCCAGAAGTTCCCGATGAATTATTTGCTAAGTGCCCTGCTTGCCGCCATATGATTTACCAAAAAGACCTTGGTCTTGCCAAGATTTGTCCCAAATGTGGCTATAATTTCCGGATTTCAGCGCACGAACGCTTAGCCATTACGATTGATCCCGATACGTTTGAAGAACTCTATCAGGATCTACCGAATCAAGATCCCTTACAATTTCCAGATTATGCGGAGAAATTGGTAAAAACGCAAGCAAGAACAGGCTTGCATGAAGCGGTTTTGACCGGCTTGGCCCGCATTCAGGGACAGCGCGTAGCCCTTGCGGTTATGGATTCACATTTTATCATGGCCAGTATGGGGACGGTCGTGGGAGAAAAGCTCACGCTGCTTTTTGAACAGGCACTCAACGAACAGTTACCTGTGGTTATTTTCACCGCCTCAGGCGGTGCCCGGATGCAAGAAGGTATTATGAGCTTGATGCAAATGGCCAAAGTATCGGCTGCTGTCAAGCGCCATTCTAATGCTGGTTTGTTTTATTTGACGGTCTTAACGGATCCAACTACTGGTGGTGTAACGGCTAGCTTTGCCATGCAAGGCGATATTATCTTAGCAGAGCCGCAATCCTTAGTTGGCTTTGCTGGACGTCGGGTGATTGAAACGACAGTGCGTGAAGATCTGCCAGAAGATTTTCAGCGTTCAGAGTTTTTGCTCCACCACGGTTTTGTTGATGCTATTGTGAAGCGGACAGAATTGCCCACAACCATTGCCTATTTAGTTGCTTTGCATGGAGGTGCACGAAATGACTGACGTGTCAAGAATTCTCAAGGAAGCCCGTGATCAGGGCCGGACCACGGCTTTAGAATACGCGGAGCTGATTCTTGATAAGTTTATGGAATTACATGGCGACCGCCACTTTGGTGATGATGGTGCAGTGATAGGAGGTGTCGGCTATCTAGCTGGTCAGCCGGTTACTGTGATTGGTATCCAAAAAGGAAAGAATCTCCAGGACAATCTGCTTCGAAATTTTGGTCAACCGCACCCGGAAGGCTATCGTAAGGCTTTGCGCCTAATGAAGCAGGCAGAAAAATTTAACCGTCCCATTATCACCTTTATCAATACAGCGGGAGCCTATCCTGGCATAGGGGCTGAAGAGCGGGGTCAAGGCCAAGCTATTGCGCAAAATCTGTTTGAAATGAGTGATTTAAAAGTCCCCATTATTGCCATCATTATTGGTGAAGGGGGCTCTGGTGGAGCGCTAGCCTTAGCTCTAGCCGACCAAGTCTGGATGCTTGAAAATGCCATTTATTCTGTATTAAGTCCAGAGGGTTTTGCCTCCATTTTATGGAAGGATGGCTCGCGCGCAACGCAAGCAGCAGAATTGATGAAAATGACCTCCAAGGAGCTAAAAGAGCTGACTGTGATTGACCGGATTATTCCTGAACGAGGCTACTTCTCTAGTGAAATTATCCAAGCTATCAAAGACCAGCTTATTGAGGAGTTGGCTAAGTTGTCTCAACTAAGCATTTCAGAATTGATAGAGCAACGTTACCAGCGTTTCCGCAAATTTTAAGAAGTAAGCTGGAAATGTGATGTGCTCATGTCTGGCATCAGTGCAAGCACTCCCTTACTATATAATCAGCAGTGAATCAATCAAATCATCTGATTAACATTACCTAAAAAACGAATGCTTACGATTGAGACAGGTTTATCATCGTTTCATTCGTTTTTGGCTTATAGTAAGTTTTTGCGGCTTGCTTTTTTTGGCTCATAATCCAGCCTTGCATAGAGTTCAATGTGCGTCTTATGTTGAAAAACGTTGTCTAAAGCTATATTTTTGTCTTTAATTCCGATTAATTCTGTAGTAGGACAGAGTTGTTCCATATTATGCTTTCGAATGAGTTGTTTTGTCGCTTTTCATTATAAGTCATATGGAACTTTTTGTCTGCATGAAAAAGGCCTATCATTTCCAGAGTGGATTTACCCACTACAGAAATGATAGAGCCAAAAAAGATTGATTTGTTAATCCACTTAAGAGCAGCAAAAGGCTAGGAAGTTAATTTCCTAGCCTCTTTTGAAATTAGCTTGGTCGTAGCACATCAACACCGCCCATGTAAGGACGTAGAACTTCTGGAATAGTGACAGAGCCATCTTCATTTTGATAATTTTCGAGAATGGCTGCGACGGTCCGCCCTACAGCAAGCCCAGAGCCATTTAAGGTATGTAAGAGTCGCACCTTGCCATCGGCTTCATCGCGGTAACGGATTTGTGCGCGCCGTGCTTGGAAATCTTCGCAGTTTGAACAGCTAGAGATTTCACGGTAGGTGTTTTGAGCTGGAATCCAGACTTCCACGTCATAAGTTTTAGCTGCTGAAAAGCCCATGTCTCCCGTACATAGTGTAATCACACGGTAAGGGAGCTTTAATTTTTGAAGAATATTCTCAGCATTGGCCGTCATTTTTTCCAATTCATCATAGGATTCTTCTGGTTTGGCAAATTTGACCATTTCGACTTTGTGGAATTGGTGCAAGCGGATTAATCCGCGGGTGTCACGTCCGGCTGAACCAGCTTCAGAACGAAATGAAGGGCTCATAGCCGTAAAGTAAATCGGTAGTTTTTTACCGTCTAAGATTTCACCGCGGTAGTAGTTGGTTAGGGGGACTTCAGCTGTGGGAATTAAGACAAAGTCTGTATCAGCTAATTCAAAGGTGTCTTCTTTGAATTTTGGATACTGTCCTGTACCAAACATCGAATCGTGGTTAACCATGTAAGGCGGGATAACTTCGGTGTAGCCTTCTTTGGCATGTTCATCAAGCATAAAGTTATAGATAGCACGCTCTAAGCGAGCACCAAGTCCCTTGTAGAAAAGAAAACGTGAACCAGTAACTTTTGCCCCGCGTTCCCAGTCCAGGATGTCTAGCGATTCACCAAGATCCCAGTGGGCTTTGACGTCAAAATCAAAAGTCGGTGGCGTGCCAACGCGGCGTACTTCGACATTGTCATCTTCATCTGCTCCCACCGGTACGCTATCATGTGGAAGATTTGGTAGGGTGGTAATGATGGCAGTTACTTGGTCGTCAATAGCTACTAATTCGGCATCGATAGACTTGATTTTAGCTGACACTTTTTGCATCTCAGCAATTTGCTGTGAGGCATCCTCTTTGTCCCGTTTGGCTTGGGCGATAGCAGTTGATGCGGTATTTCGCTCTGCTTTTAATTCTTCAGAAGTTACTAAGAGTTGCCGGCGCTTTTCATCAAGTTCTTTTAAGGTTGTCAGTGTGTCTTTTGAAACACCACGACCTTTTAATTTTTGAGCTATTTGGGCAAAATCAGTTCGAATACGTTTTAAATCTAACATCGTTAACTCCTTTTCAAATATTAAATGAAAAAGCACAGCTTGGTCATGCTGGAGCGCTTAGGCGCGGTTCCATCCAGCTTCACAATCTGTGCACTTAATTAGGATAACAAAATAAACACGGTAGAATTTCATATCCTTTTGCTACCTGCTCACAACAACCGCAGGCTCTCTGAAAGCAACAAGCATATTACTTATCCGTTAGTGCCATTATAGACCATTTTGTTTTAAATGTAAATAAAAATTTGCTGTGGGCTAGGGTTGTGCCTTTGGGAAATGCTGAGCTTTGTCAGTAAGTTCAGACTGCATGCAGCATTTTTGTCTAGCATACTTGAGGTTTTGGATCTGCTTTGGCCTATGCTAGAATAGGAATATGAAAAACTATCTTAGTGAACAAAAATCGCAACGAAATACTGGGCTTGACCTTCTTAGGATTATTTCGATGTTTATGATTGTTATCACCCATGTTTTAGGCAAGGGTGGGCTGCGCTCGTCGGTGCAAGGGCAGACGGATGCTTATTTTATTGTGACTTGGATGATCCAGGTCCTGGTGTATGGGGCGGTGAATTGCTATGCGCTTATCAGTGGTTATGTCGGAGTTCATTCGATTTATCGCTATTCTAAACTCTTAGCGATCTGGGCTCAGGTTTTCTTTTATACGTTTAGCATCACAAGCTTGTTTGCTTTGTTTGGTTATCCGGTTAGTCTGATGGATTGGCGCAATGCCTTTTTGCCTATTGTTAGTGGACAATATTGGTACATTACAGCATATTTTGGGTTGCTCATCTTTATGCCACTCATCACTAATGGCATCCAGTCGTTAACCAATCGTCAACTTTACCACCTCGTTATTTTGATGTTTGGTGTATTTTCATTATTGCCAGCATTAATGAATAATCGTGTCAGTGAATTCTCTTTAAGTAAGGGATTTGAGATGACTTGGTTAATGATTCTCTACATTTTAGGGGCCTACCTGAGGCGCTTAGATTTATCCCTTTTTAAAAACAGCTACCTCATCAGCATTTATCTCTTATCATTAGTAGCTACCTATATCATGAAATTCTTGGTTGGCAATATCTGGTACTGGTATGTGTCACCGACCCTTACGCTGGGTGCCATTTGCTTTTTTATCTTATTTGCCAAGGTCCAAATTACACCTGGCACTTGGTTCCATAAAATGATTGTTGTGTTAGCACCGACCACCTTGGGTGTCTATCTTTGCCATCTTCACCCTCTCATCGTCCGTTATTTTGTCCGGGATTTTGCTGCTTCCTTTGTACAAGAGTCCATTTTCTTTTATCCTTTGCTGATACTAGGAGCAGCTATCGCCATTTATCTGCTGGCTTTTACAGTGGAGCGCCTGCGTCTATATATTTTCAAGCAAGTGCATTTTCGTCAATTTTTGGCGTGGTTCGACAAAAAATTCCCCTATAATGACTGACTAAAGAGAGCATCTAGGCTAGTTGTTTCCCCCAAGAAGGACCGGGACAAAAACTGTACCGCCAAGCCACTCACTAGCACTGAGCCCCACCTCATTGGTGAGGGCTTTTGACTTTTCTCAGAAAAAATCAGCTGAGCTGGGCAGTTTTTAGCATCAGGTGCCCACAGTGCATCGTCTAGTAAGTGTCTATCAGTTGGTCACGGTTTGTCAGCGTCAAGCAAAAAAAGATTGAAAAAAGTGGCCAAATCGGCTACTTTCTTCAATCCCATGCTAAATCTAGCTCGTTTTGCTGGCTTAGTGACCTTTTAGTTTGGCAAGCAGGATCTGGAGCAAGGTTGGTAGCTTGATGACTTTATCATTGCCCAGATAGGTGCGGGCAATTTTTAAGATTTTGCCCGAATCCTTGGAAGCAAAGAGGAACTTCCCCTGGTCAGTAAAGACTTCAAAGTGGCGGCTGACCTTTTTACGTGAGACATTAGCTCCAATTTGCTGAATGGAAGACCAGGGAATTTGGATGTAGTCATTGACATTTTTGTCATTGTAAAATTCCAGAGCCTGATTACCCACTAAAATATTACCAACCTTACCTCCCATTCCTAAATAAGAGGTGGCAGTGGTTTGTAAGTCGACAGTTGTGTTTAATGATTGTACCATTGTTATTGTGTTCGATCCTTTAGTCTATTTCCTTATGATTATAACATAAAAGAGTTCCCTGACGGAAACCCTTTTTGTGTCCTCTTACATGATACCTGCAAGACGAGCAAGAATACCAACAATAAACAAAGCAATAATGATTGCGATTGGTGATACTTTTTTCTTTAATAACCACATACATAAGAAGGTAAGGAGTAGTCCCATCAATCCAGGGATGAGGGAGTCTAACTGACCTTGAAGTGTATTGGCTTTTTCAGGTGTAAGGCTTAGGCCTGAGAGGGCTTTGCCGAGGATTCCTTGAAGTTCGGTGCCGTTAACAACGCCTTTAGGGAATTCAATGTAAGCACCTTTAGCCAGTTTAGTTGCTGGGAGGTCTACTGTAAATTTGATAGATACCCAACGTTCAACAAGCACAGCTAGGATAAACATACCAAGGATGGAAGCACCTTTGGTAATGTCTTGAAGGATACCACCAGACATGTCTTTGGTGATTTCTTTTCCTGATTTGTAACCAAATTCTTGGGTATACCATAAGAAGGCCATCCGAATAATATTCCAACCAAAGAAGAAGATGAGTGGTCCCATGATATTTCCAGATGAAGCAATGGAAGCCCCAAGGGCACCT
The DNA here is from genome assembly GCF_019774635.1 of Streptococcus halichoeri. NCBI lineage: Bacteria > Bacillati > Bacillota > Bacilli > Lactobacillales > Streptococcaceae > Streptococcus > Streptococcus halichoeri. The sequence continues at coordinate 82,297 of NZ_CP081502.1, read as the reverse complement.
AGGATTGGACGAACGGTAAACCAGAATACCGGGTCACCGATACCGGCCAAAGGTCCCATCATCCCGATTTTAACCCCTTGGATAGCCTTGTCTTCAACAGGCGTACCGTTAGCTTTTTCTTCTTCAAGTGCAAGGGTAACCCCAATGATAGGAGCCGCTACATATGGATGGGTATTGAAGAATTCCATGTGGCGCTCAAGTGCAGCTGCGCGGTCTTCTTTAGTGGTGTATAGTTTTTTTAGAGCAGGGATGAGTGAGTAGGCCCAACCCATATTTTGCATACGTTCGTAGTTCCAAGAACCTTGAAGGAATTGTGAACGCCACCAAACTTTTTGACGATCGGATTTTGTTAATTTAATTTGTTCAGTCATGTGCGTACTCCTTTCTAGTAGTCTTCTAAGATGTCGCCGATTGGATCATTTGAGCTAGAGCCTGATCCACCTTTGCCACCACCCATTTTAGAAAGGTTAATGTAGATGAAGGCGATAGCTACACCGATAGTACCCATGGCAATAAGTGTTAAGTTGTTTAGAGCGGCTAGGGCAAAACCAAGTGCGAAGAATGGCCATACTTCACGGGTTGCCATCATGTTGATAACCATCGCATAACCAACGGCAACAACCATGGCACCACCAACTTGCATACCGCCGTTTAACCATTCTGGCATTTTTTCTAAGATGCCTTGCACGGCTGAAGAAGGAATAGCAAGTAGCAAGGCTGCTGGAACTGCAATCCGTAGACCTTGGAGTAAAAGGGCGATAAAGTGGTAACGTTCAATTGCTGAGAAGTTACCTTCAGCAGCAGCCTTATCTCCGGCATGCACGAGGGCTGTTGATACTGTCCGCACGATCATTGTGAGGAAAAGACCAGCTACAGCAAGTGGGATAGCTGTTGAGTAAGCAAAGGTTACACCTTTAGGGGTGAAGTCGCCACCTTTAACCATGATGATGGCTGCAGCTACAGAAGCAAGTGCCGCATCGGGAGCAACGGCTGCCCCGATGTTAGCCCAACCAAGAGCCAGCATTTGTAGGGTACCACCAAGCATGATACCTGCTTCGAGGTGACCTGTGACAAGACCGATTAAGGTACAAGCAACAAGTGGTTGATGAAATTGAAATTGGTCAAGGATACCTTCGAGCCCTGCAAAGAAAGCTACGATAACGACCAAAATCATAGAGATAATTGAAATATCTGCCATTTTGTTATCCTTTCATTAGTCAACTAATCGTTTCTACCATTAGTGAACAGTTATAAGAAGTAAACTTATTCTATTGTTGAGTGTTTTATGTCGTCTTAGCTCTTATTTTTTGCTTTGCTAAAAGATGAGTTAAGACGCATTTTGCCTTGTATGTAGCAATAAACTGTGGTTATCAGATGTGATGCTAACCATCAAGCCTTTGCTTAAACATAGCAAGACAGCCAGTTTTCTATTGAAATGCACGTGTCGCCAGAAGATGGGACAAAAAATGGATTTAATGGAAAATGGCGTCTTTTATTGGACGTTAGCTTTTTTGATTAATTCAAACAAATTCTTATTGGAGTCGTTTGGTACTTTACGCACATCAAATGACACGCCGAGTTCTTGCAATCTTTCAAAGGCTGCAACATCGTCTTTATCCATTGATAAAACGTTATTAACCATCGTTTTCCCTGTTGAGTGAGCCATTGAACCAACGTTTAATTCTTTGATGTCAACTCCACCTTCAATAGCACGAAGCGCATCTTGGACAGTTTCAAATAAGATGAGTGCACGGGTATTACCAAAACGTGGATCTTTTGAAACTTCAATGAGTTTGCTAATTGGAACAACGTTTGCTTTGACGCCACCTGGTGCTGCTTGTTTAATTAATTGTTTGCGTAAGTCATCTTTTGCGACCTCGTCAGAGGCAACGATGATGCGGTTAGCCTTGGAAGCTGGTGTCCATGATGTTGCAACCTGTCCATGTAAGAGACGCGTGTCGATACGAGCCAGATTGATTTTTAATTTTCCATCGCCAATGACAGTTCCCTCAGGGATAGAGCCTCCACGGCTAGCTTCTGCAGGGACGTCAGCTGCGGCTTTTTCAGCTTCGACAAGAGGATTGAGTGTCTCAGGGAGAGCTTTTACCCCTTCTTTAGCTTCTTTAATGATATTTGCGGCTACTTTTTCAACGCCAGCACTTGCGTTCATCATGCGCTCTGTGTAGGCTTGAATCAGCATTGGCAAGTTAAGACCTGTGATGATTGCCATTTTACGTTCAGGATTTTCTCCCATCACGCGACTAGCTTGGTTAAATGGAGATCCACTCCACAAATCAGCTAATACGAGGACTTCATCATCAGCATCAAATTGTGCAATAGCATTGTTGAAGTGTCCATATAAGTCATCTGGTCCTTCATTTGGCATAAAAGTTACAACTTGAACTTTTTCTTGGTCGCCAAAAATCATAGAACCAGACTGATGAATACCTTCAGCAAATTTACCATGGCTGGCAATAATAATACCGATACCCATTCTTGTTCTTCCTCCTTAATTATTTTTTTCGCTTAATTGAAGAAGAATAATCTCCTTTCCAAATACGATTTATTTGGCAATTCTTTTTCAATAAAACGAAATTCAAGAACGTCTCTATTGTAAAACGTTTTCACTAAAAAAGCAATACCTTTCGTAAAAATAATAATGAATATGAAAAATCTTTCATATAGCTGAAAGAAATGGCTATAAATAGGCATCAGACAGAAGTGGCCTGTCTCCTTCTTTTGTGCTTTTGGTAGAGAAAATTCCCTGAAAAACTATTACAATTATTGAAAATGCGGCAGCGATTTGGCCGTAAAAGTGCAAAAAAAGAAAGCAGCTTTCAGAAAATTTGCTTTCGTTTTAACTTATAAAAAAAGTTCCTCAAGTTTTTTAGCTACGCCGTCTTCTTCGTTGCTGGTGTCTAGTTGGTGATCTGCGTAGGGCAAAAGTACAGGGCTAGCATTTTTCATGGCGTAACCTGTTCCAGCAAAGGCCAGCATTTCGGTATCGTTATGCTCATCACCAAAGGCTATTAAGTCACGTTTATCTCTTTTAAAGATGGTTAATAAGTAATTGAGTGCGTAGGCTTTATTGATATTTTTCGAAGAAACTTCAAGAATATTGAGGGGGCCACCCCACGAATCAATTTCGATTTCTTCCTTGAAAAAAGCACGCATGCTTTTGACAAGAGCATACTTATCTTCGTGATAGGTTTGCAGCAAGAGGGCGTTGGGGTTTCGTGTGATTTTAGAGCGGACCAGGGCCATCTGATCAGTAATAGCATCAACGCCAAATAATTGGGGGTCAATTTTTTGGCGGTTAGTCATGGTGATATAGAAATTTTTACGGTACTCACTGGCAATAAAATCCAACTGAAAATCATCTTGATGCTGTAAGAGTTTTAAGAGGTAAGCTTTATCAAGGGTAACATTGTGCTCAAAGGCCCATTTTTGTTCCGGTAGATGGGTCAAGGCTCCGTTAAAGGAAATCATTGGTGTTTTGAGTTCCAGTTGCAAATAATAATCTAAAGCCATTCGATAAGGTCTCCCGGTAGAGATGACTACGAGGTGGCCTTTGGCCTGAACTTGTTTAATGGTTTGGATTGTGTAATGTGATAAGGTGCTATCGTTTCGTAACAGGGTTCCGTCTAAATCAAGTGCAATAATTTTTTTGGTCATAGATTGATTATACCAAAAAAGTCGCGAAAGGAGAGCAAAGAATGATAAAAGAAAACCTTATCTCTGAAAAAAAGCTCTGCTTCTCTTTTTAGGATTGATTTATGAACGATAAACTGTTAAAATATAATTAATGTTCGTAAAAAGCTCATTTACTAGACAAACTAAGCAAGGGTTGCGCTCTTGTGATTGACTTTGATGTGCTAATAGATGTGCTAATAGATGTGCTAATAGATGTGCTAATAGATGTGCTAATAAAAGATAAGGAGATTCCACAGTGATGGAAACGTTTTTTAAACTTAGTGAACATGGGACAGATGTGCGTACGGAAGTGACGGCAGGGCTGACAACCTTTTTTGCCATGTCCTATATATTATTTGTTAATCCGGCCATCTTGTCTCAAACTGGTATGCCGACCCAGGGCGTTTTTTTAGCCACCATTATTGGGGCGGTTATTGGTACCCTGGTGATGGCCTTTTATGCTAATCTCCCATATGCTCAGGCGCCAGGAATGGGTTTGAATGCTTTTTTCACCTACACTGTGGTTTTTGCCTTAGGGTATACCTGGCAACAAGCTTTAGCGATGGTATTTATCTGTGGTTTGATTTCTTTGATCATTACCTTGACAAAGGTCCGCAAGCTGATTATTGAGTCTATTCCAGCAGTGCTGAAAGCAGCCATTTCTGCAGGGATTGGTGCCTTTTTAGCCTATGTTGGCATTAAAAATGCCGGCTTTTTGAAGTTTTCCATTGATCCAGGGACCTATAGCGTAGCGGGCAAGGGTGCGGCAAAGGGCCTAGCGGCCATTACCGCAAATTCGGCTGCTACACCTGGCTTAGTTGCTTTTGATAATCCGGCAGTTCTGTTATCCTTGATTGGTTTAATTCTTACTATTTTCTTTACAGTCAAAGGTACTCGCGGTGGGGTTATTATCTCTATTTTTTTGACAACCTTAGTAGGTATTTTGCTGGGTGTGGTTAGGCTGGATCAGGTTAACTGGCAAGCTACCAATTTATCAGCTTCTTTTGCTGAGTTAAAGCAAGTATTTGGTGTAGCTCTAGGAAAAGAGGGCTTGCTGTCCTTGTTTTCAGTTCCATCGCGAATTCCAGGTGTCTTGATGGCTATTTTGGCCTTTTCGTTGACAGATATTTTTGATACGATTGGCACCTTGATTGGGACAGGCCAAAAAGTAGGCATTATAGCTAATACAACTGACAAACAGCAGTCGCAAAAATTAGACAAAGCCCTTTATTCTGATCTAGTTGCGACAACTTTAGGTGCCGTTTTTGGAACCTCCAATGTGACCACCTATGTTGAATCTGCAGCGGGGATTAGTGTGGGTGGAAGAACCGGCTTGACTGCTTTGGTAGTAGCTGGATTATTTGCTCTTTCAAGCTTCTTTAGCCCTCTTGTTTCGATTGTTCCTGCCCAAGCTACGGCACCCGTTTTGATTGTTGTGGGGATTATGATGCTCTCGCACCTTAAATCCATTCACTGGGATAATATTGTTGAGGCCATTCCTGCTTTCTTTACATCCCTTTTTATGGCATTTACATATAGTATCACATATGGGATTGCTGCAGGCTTTCTCACTTATACTTTGGTCAAGGTGATTAAAGGACAGGCAAGAGAAATTCACCTGGTCTTATGGATATTAGATGCTCTGTTTTTATTGAATTTTCTGTGCTTAGCTATTTTATAGGTAGAATCCTCACACCATGGGAATCAGCTTTGGAGTCTGGTTTCCTTTTTTACTGGCCTGATCATTTGTTTCTATTGGGATTGTTTCGTATAGAAATGATATTTTTAGAAAATTTAGCTGTGCATCAATTCTCATTAAGCTTGAAAGACTTTAAAAAACCGGCTTTCAAAGGTGCTTTCCTGCTCCTTTTGGGTGTTCAAAATCCTTCACTTGGTGGGCTCTGTTAGGAAACTATTGGAAGACCACAATAAATTTGATATAATGACTATATGTTTTACACACACAACGAAAGTGAATTGATAGCACTAGGTGCTAAATTAGGGCGTCTACTCAAAGCTGGTGATGTGCTTATCTTATCTGGTGATCTAGGAGCGGGCAAGACAACCTTTACCAAGGGTCTGGCAAAGGGCCTTGCTATTGAGCAAATGATTAAGAGTCCGACCTATACGATTGTTAGAGAATACCAAGGAAGACTGCCTTTGTTTCATTTAGATGTCTATCGAATTGGTAATGATCCAGATTCGATTGATTTGGATGATTTCCTCTATGGAGATGGTGTTACTGTCATTGAATGGGGCGAGCTCCTTGATCAATCCTTGTTCAGTGATGTTGTCACGATTGAGCTGCGTATTGTTCCAGAGGGAAGGGAACTCATCCTGCAGGCGCAAGGCGCGCGAGCACAGCAGCTTTGCGAGGACATAAAGCATGCCTGAAGCGATCATTACTATTGATGAAGCTCAACCGCAGGATGCAAGAGAACTGTTAGCCTGCCTGAGGCAAATGGCTTTGGAAACAGATTATTTGAGTGAGGTTGAGCGCTTGATGACAGGTGATGCCAGGGAACTTGAGAATTATCTCCTGCAAAGCCTACACGCGCTTGATCAGCTCTGTCTCATTTTACGTGTGGACGGGCAAATAGCCGGCTTATTGAATCTTGTTAGCTCGGACTTTGAGGCAACAAGCCATATCGCTGAGCTATTTATTGCCATCAAAAAAACCTACTGGGGCTATGGCTTAGGCCGAGAACTGATTAAGCTGGGCCTTACTTGGGCCCAAGAGACGCCTAGTGTGGCAAAAATTGAATTAGCAGTGCAAAGCAGGAACCACAGAGCCATACAGCTTTATAGACACTGTGGCTTTGTATTTGAGGGGACCCGAAAGCGGGCCATAAAAACTAAGGATGGAGAATTGATAGATGTTGACCTCATGGGTCTATGTCTATAACGAATAACTATATGAAACTTCGTAATAAAATTTTAGTCATGCTCTCAGCTATCTTGCTTTCAACTTTAGTGGCTTTGGGGGTCTATGCAACAAGTGCCTATCGGTTTTCAACACTCGAGCTGTCGAAGACCTTTAAGGACTTTTCGACCAATTCCACACGCAAAGATGTGATCAAGCAGACCAAACCCTTCACTATCCTTTTGATGGGGGTTGATACAGGCTCGGCAGAACGAAAATCCAAGTGGCAAGGTAATAGTGATTCGATGATTTTAGTGACCATTAACCCTAAAACCAAACGCACCACTATGACCAGCTTGGAGCGCGATATTCTCACCAAGCTTTCTGGCCGCCCGTCCAATGAAATGACAGGGGTAGAAGCCAAGCTAAATGCTGCCTATGCCGCAGGTGGGGCTCCTATGGCCATTATGACAGTTCAGGATTTGCTACATATTAATGTTGATAAGTATGTACGAATCAACATGCAGGGCCTCATTGATCTGGTTGATGCTGTGGGTGGCATTACGGTTACTAATAAATTTGACTTTCCTATTTCCATAGCAGATCATGAGCCAGAATATCAAGCGACAGTACAGCCAGGAACCCATAAGATTAATGGTCATCAGGCGCTTGTTTATTCACGGATGCGTTACGATGACCCAGACGGCGATTATGGCCGGCAACAGCGCCAACGTGAAGTCATTCAAAAGGTGCTAAAAAAGGTATTGGCCCTAGATAGTGTCAGTTCTTATCGCAAAATCTTGCTAGCCGTTAGCAATAATATGCAGACCAACATTGAGATTTCCTCGCGGACAATCCCTAGTCTTTTAGGATACAAGGATGCCTTAAATCACATCAAAACCTATCAGCTAAAAGGCGAAGGTGTGACCTTGGCTGATGGCGGCTCTTATCAGCTAGTTCCCGAGGAACACCTGCTGGAGGTGCAAAATCGCATTCGCAAGGAGTTAGGTCTAAGTCCTAGAACCAGTTTAAAAACTAATGCCATCACTTATGAAGAATTATATGGTGGCAGCCGTTTGAAAGAAAATAGCAGCAGTGCGGATGTTTCGGTAAGATCCGGCATCTCTGGCACACAGTCAGACACAGAAGGCTATTACTATCCTGATGCTAGTAGGTATTATGGCGGTGCCCAGTCAGAAGCGCAAGAACCAGCGCCACGCTTTAGTGGCGGTTCTTCGCTTGCAGACACACCCTCTGAAGGAGCAGATGCTGGCCTTGCCCCTTCAAATGCCCCATCAACGACAGATGCAGCCCCTAGTTCAGCTACTGATCAATCTACAGCCGAAACAGCACAATAAAAACCTCTAAGTTAGTTACACTTAATCAATCCTTAGCTTATTTGGCTAGAGAGTGAGTTGTGGTGTAACCACTTGGAGGTTTTTTGAATCGTAAGTACCAGTGAGCGCGATTTTAGCAATTGCCTCTAAAACTAGCAAAAGCTAAGTTGCGCTTCTACTAAGGGCAACGAGGCAGTTAAAATCAAGAGCGAGGAGTGGTTTTTTGCTGTGCAGCCAGTTTTTGGCTAATGAGATCAAGACGTGGTTGAATATCTTGTTGAAAAGCTCGTGTTTTATAGGTTAAGTCTGAACTCAGGTCTTCGAGGGTTTGCATCTGTGCTTTGATAGTTGCTAAATTGGTTTTGATGCGTTTAAAATCCGCCTCAATGGCCTCTTTTTCTTGCAAGGTTTGCTTTGCTGCTGTTTGGAGCTTATCCTTGTTTTGAAAAATGGTATAGGCTAAAACGCTTGAGAGACCAAAAGTTACTAATGTACTTAATCGCATAGGGCGACCTCCTTGCTGATGGTTTTAGCCAAGCTTTCTAGGGCAGCAAAATCTGGCTCATGGGTTGTATAGTGGATGTCAATACCATCTTTGTTGCTGTAGCGCGGCACTAAATGAATATGGGCATGAAAAACGGTTTGCCCAGCCAGAGGCTCGTTGTTGTTAATGATATTCATAGCTTGTGCTCCGGTTGCTTTTTGTAGGCCACGGGCAATTTTGGGTAGTCTTGCAAAGGTTGTTTTAGCCGTTTCTGCATCCATGGCAAGCACATTACGGACATGTTTTTTGGGTACTAACAGGGTATGACCCTTGGTTGTTTGTGTAATATCTAAAAAGGCCAGAACCTGGTCATCTTCATAAACTTTCGATGCGGGAATCTCACCGGCAATTATCTTACAAAAAATACAGTCATTCATAGGCTATCCTTTCTGAGGGCAAATGGCTTAGTAGGGCCAGCCACAGGATGAATGGTGGCTTGACACGCTTCAATAATAATCATGTTACTTAGTTTTATCTTAGCATGTGCCTTTAGATATTGCAAACCTTTACAATCCAAGCTTTTTGAAAAATGGCGGCGATTTGCACAAGGAATCCGCTGTCTTTATAGAGGGATTTTGTTATAATAGTAGAGAACTACATTAATTAGAAAATGAGACACACTATGTTAACACTAAATCAAGTGACAGGTGGTTATCTTAATATCCCTGTCTTAAAAGAGGTGACCTTTGCGGTAAATGATGGTGAATTGGTCGGCCTCATTGGCCTAAATGGCGCTGGTAAATCAACCACCATTAATGAAATTATTGGCATGCTGACTCCCTATCAGGGTAATATTACCATTGATGGTGTTCGTTTGGCAGAAGATGCTTTTGGTTATCGCCAAAAAATCGGTTTCATTCCTGAAACGCCAATCCTCTATGAAGAATTGAGCTTAAAAGAGCATATTGAAGCTGTGGCCATGGCCTATGATCTTGCGATTGAGCTAGCTTTTGAGCGGGCCAAGCCCTTGCTTGAGACCTTTCGTTTATCAGACAAGCTAGATTGGTATCCGATTCATTTTTCCAAAGGGATGAAGCAAAAGGTGATGATTATCTGTGCCTTTGTCATTGATCCTAGTCTTTTGATTCTTGATGAGCCTTTCTTAGGATTGGATCCTTTGGCCATCGCTGATTTGATCCAGCTATTGGAGCAGGAAAAAGCAAAAGGGAAATCGATTTTGATGAGTACCCACGTCCTTGATTCGGCTGAAAAGATGTGTGACCGTTTTGTGATTCTCCATCAGGGCCAAGTTCGCGCTCAAGGGAGCCTGTCGCAATTACAAGAAGCCTTTGGTGACCCAAATGCCAGTCTCAATGACATTTATCTGGCTCTAACTAAAGAGGATAATGCATGATGATTGAGACTCTTTTTCGTAAACGCCGCGCTCAAAGCCAAGCCCTCCACTTCAAGTACTTGCCCTATGTCTTTAATGACCACTTTGTCCTTGTTTTGGTCTTTTTGCTGGGCTTTGTTCTCTATCAGTATAGCCAGCTCCTGCGCCATTTTCCAAGCCAGCCGCTGGGACTGATCTGCCTGATTGTAGCCCTCTACCTCTTAACCATGTTTATGGGAACTATTCCCTTATATCTAGAAGCGGCCGATCGCCACTTTTTACTGGTCCAAGAAGCAGCTATCCGAGCTCAGTTAAAGATTTCTTTTAGACGTTCCTTTGTCCAATGGAGCATCTTACAGACGCTCATTTTCTTAGTCCTTTTGCCCATCTTTTTACGTGCAAACTTGGCTTATTGGCTCATCGTGCTAATCCTGGCCCTTAGTCTGATTGGCAAGTACCTTATTTTTAAACAGCGCCAAGCAAAGTATCTGCCTAAGCAGCAACTCAAGTGGGACCAAGCCATCGCCTTTGAAGCAGAGCGCCGACAAAAAGTCCTACGTTTTTATTCTCTGTTTACCAATGTCAAAGGTCTCTCAACACGGGTCAAACCACGGACTTACCTCAATCCCCTGCTTGGAGTTCTTCCCAAAAAGGCAAGCAGCTACTGGCTCAACCTTTATAGCCGCGCTTTTTTGCGGGCAGGAGATTACCTAGGCTTGTTTGTCCGCTTGCTCTTGATGGCAGGTCTGTCTTTGCTGTTTATTCCCCAGTCTTACCTTAGTGTTGCAGTGGCCATGGTTTTCAACTTTCTGTTATTGTTCCAATTGCTAGCGCTGGCTCAGCATTTTGACTACCACTATCTCGTGCAGCTAACACCAGCTAATCAGCCCAAGGCCAGAGCTCGCCAATTAGTACAGTTTTTGCGACTAATCAGTGTCTTATTGCTGGTGCCGCAACTGGCCCTTGCTGGCTCCCTGCTAAAAGCTGGCTTAGTGCTTGGTGGCATTTGCCTGCTTGATGTTATCTATCTTCCTTATAAGGTGAAGAAGATCGTTGACTAAGTTTGTCAAAACAAGTAAAATAGAATAACCGTAAAAATGAGACAATTTAAGGAAAGAAGGAGGGCGAACAGGTGACGGTAACTGATCAAGATTTGACGCTGACACCCTTAAGAGGTAATAGTGGTAAAGCGTACAAGGGAACCTATCCAAATGGGGACAGTGTTTTTATCAAACTAAATACAACGCCCATCTTGCCAGCCTTAGCAAAGGAGCAGATTGCTCCGCAATTGTTGTGGGCCAAACGCATGGCTAATGGCGATATGATGAGCGCCCAAGAATGGCTTAATGGGCGGATTTTAAGCCGGCAAGATATGAATAGTAAGCAAATCATTCATATCTTGTTGCGCTTACATAAATCCAAGCAGCTGGTCAATCAATTGCTTCAGTTAAACTATAAGATTGAAAATCCCTATGATTTATTGGCAGATTTTGAAAAGAATGCTCCCTTGCAAATTCAGCAAAACACTTATATACAAGGTGTTGTAACCGAACTAAAGCGAAGCCTGCCGGCTTTTCGCACAGATCTAGCGACCATTGTACATGGAGACATTAAGCATAGCAATTGGATCATTACCACTAGTGGCATGATTTATTTGTGTGATTGGGACTCTGTTCGCTTGACTGATCGGATGTATGATGTGGCCTACCTGTTGAGCCATTATATTCCCCAGACTCTCTGGCCTGAATGGCTTACTTACTATGGTTATAAAAACAATGAAAAAGTCAAATCAAAGATTGTCTGGTATGGTCAATTATCTTATTTGACTCAAATTTTGAGATGCTTTGATAAGCGCGATATGGAGCATGTCAACCAAGAGATTTACGCTTTGCGCAGATTTAGAGAAACATTTAGAAAGATATAATGCGAGTACGGAATCGAAAAGGGGCGAAAGAGCATCTAGCGAATCACCCAGAATATGTTATTTTGCAGCCAGAGCAGGCAAAAGGCCGGTGGCAAGAGCTTTTTGGCAATGACAACCCCATTCATATTGAAGTAGGATCTGGTAAAGGTGGCTTCATTACAGGGATGGCTCAGGCGCATCCTGAGATTAATTACATTGGAGTTGATATGCAGCTTTCAGTGCTGAGCTATGCTTTAGATAAGGTGCTTGCAGCTGATTTGCCCAATGTGCGCCTCTTGCGGGTTGATGGCTCTAGCCTAGGCCATTATTTTGCTAAAGGCGAAGTTGCAATGATGTATTTGAATTTTTCAGATCCTTGGCCTAAAACCAAGCATGAAAAACGCCGTCTGACCTATAAAACCTTCCTAGCCACTTACCAAGAAATCTTGCCAGAGCACGGAGAAATTCATTTTAAGACCGACAACCAAGGCTTGTTTGAATATAGCTTAGCTAGCATCTCGCAATATGGTATGACTCTGAAGCGAGTCTGGTTAGACTTACATGCCAGTGACTATGAAGGAAATGTCATGACAGAGTATGAAGCCAAGTTTTCCAATAAGGGTCAGGTTATTTATCGACTAGAAGCTAAATTTTAATAGCTATTTTTGTAAAACTATGATAGAATAAGGAAGTTACCAAGTTAACTTCTTCAAGTGGAGAGGTCGCATAGTGGCCGAGTGCGCACGCTTGGAAAGCGTGTAGTCCTTAACGGGGCTCGGGGGTTCGAATCCCCTCCTCTCCTTTTATCCTATTGATATATCAGGGTTTTGAGGGTGTTTGCCCGTTTTTCACCCTGGCAATTTTAAGATTTTAAAAAAGATTGTTAAAAATTTCTTTGACCTTCTGGTCATTTTTTTAATCTATCTATTGGTGGGTCTTATCTTGGCCAAGTCCACTGGCAAATGGCTCAGCTGCTCAGGTATCCTTTGGTCCTTTTTTAGAGCCCTTGTGGAAAAGTTTGGCTCCAAAGCCCTGTTGGCCTGACCTAATCGGCTGCTCGCTCTCCTTTAAGACGTCAGGCTGAGCTGCCTGTCTTAAGTTGGGTGTGACCGTGTTGTCTCACACTTTGGGGTGGTTCTAGGTTACGGGCATAGCAGGGCTCGTCCTGGTATTTTTTGGTTTTCAAGGGAGCCAAGAAGGCAGAAGCTTGGCAAGCAGAAAAAGACAGGCTTAAAACCGCTTTTTGACTTGCATTATTTTGAGAATGTGCTACAATAAGAGATAACAATATAGAAAAAAGGGGCGAAGTTTTACTTCGCCTCTTATGTGTGCCACTCGGTGGACTGCTGATCTGCACAAGCCTGGTGAACAATAAAAGAAAGTGAGGTGGCTCTTATCGCACAGCAAACTCTGATTGAACAGGTCACAGCTGTGGTAGAACCTGTTATTAAAGCGCCTTTTGAATTGGTGGATATTGAGTATGGAAAGCTAGGACATGACTATGTCCTTAGTATCTTAGTTGATAAGGAAGGTGGTATCACGGTTGATGATACCAGTGATTTAACAGAACTTATTAGCCCATTGCTGGATACGATAACTCCTGACCCCTTTCCTAGTCAGTATTTTTTGGAAATTTCAAGCCCAGGTCTAGAGCGGCCCTTAAAAACACCTGAAAGTTTGCAACAAGCAGTCGGATCCTACATCAATGTTAGTCTTTACAAAGCTATTGATAAGTCTAAAGTTTTTCAAGGCGATCTTGTCGCATTTGATGGTCAGACCTTAGTGTTAGATTACCTTGATAAAACCCGTCATAAAAAGGTAGAAATTCCTTATCAATCGGTTGCTAAAGCTCGTTTAGCCGTCAAATTATAAGCTTTTGCTGGTTGTGGTTAGCTCAGGTAAAGACAATCAGACCCACGTTTTACAAAGAAAGGAATTATTGCATGCCTTAGCCAGCATGCCTAAAAGACTATGAGCAAAGAAATGCTAGAAGCCTTCCGCATTTTGGAAGAAGAAAAACACATTAACAAAGAGGACATCATCGACGCGGTGACAGAATCCTTAAAATCTGCCTACAAACGTCGCTATGGTCAATCGGAATCTTGTGTCATTGAATTTAATGAAAAGACTGCTGATTTTCAAGTCTTTACAGTTCGTGAGGTCGTTGAGGAAGTCTTTGACAGTCGCCTGGAAATCAGCTTAAAAGACGCTTTAGCCATTAGCTCTGCTTATGAGCTGGGTGATAAAATTCGCTTTGAAGAGTCGGTCACCGAATTTGGCCGCGTTGCTGCTCAATCAGCTAAGCAAACCATCATGGAAAAAATGCGTCGCCAGATGCGAGAAATCACTTTCAATGAATATAAGCAACATGAAGGTGAAATCATGACAGGAACAGTTGAACGTTTTGACCAACGCTTTATTTATGTTAACTTAGGCTCGCTAGAAGCCCAACTGTCGCATCAAGATCAAATTCCCGGTGAATCCTTCAAATCACATGACCGTATTGAAGTTTATGTCTACAAAGTTGAAAACAACCCCAAGGGAGTAAATGTTTTTGTTAGCCGCAGCCATCCTGAATTCATCAAGCGAATCATGGAACAAGAAATTCCAGAGGTTTTTGATGGAACAGTCGAAATCATGAGTGTCTCACGTGAAGCAGGTGACCGCACAAAGGTGGCAGTACGTAGCCATAATCCAAATGTTGATGCTATTGGTACGATCGTTGGGCGTGGTGGTAGCAATATCAAAAAAGTTATCAGCAAATTCCATCCAACACGCGTAGATGCCAAGACAGGCATTGACATTCCAGTCGAAGAAAATATTGACGTCATCCAATGGGTGGATGATCCTGCTGAATTTATCTACAATGCGATTGCCCCTGCAGAAGTTGACATGGTCCTCTTTGATGATGAGGACACTAAGCGGGCCACAGTTGTTGTTCCAGACAACAAGCTGTCACTAGCGATTGGCCGCCGCGGCCAAAATGTGCGCTTAGCCGCCCATTTGACAGGTTATCGGATTGATATAAAATCAGCTAGCGCCTATGAGGAAATGGAAGCAAAAGCGCAAGCTCAAGCAGCAGCTACAGCAGCTGACGATCCTCAAGCTCCCGCTATTGAATCAGCTACCGAAGCGCCAGCTATTGAACCACAGCCAACAAGCGAGGAAGAGTAATAAACGAGGTATATTGAATGCCTAAAGAACGAAAAAGACCTTTACGCAAATCACTAGTGTCTGGAGAAATCATTGACAAGCGTGATTTGCTGCGCGTTGTTAAGACCAAAGAAGGGCAAGTCTTTATTGACCCAACTGGCAAAGCTAACGGGCGTGGCGCCTATATTAAAATGGATAACAGCGAAGCCCAAGCAGCTAAGAAAAAGCAGGTTTTCAACCGTAGCTTTGCAATGGAAATCCCTGAAAGCTTTTATGATGACTTGATCGCTTATGTCGATCATAAAGTCAAACGAAGAGAGTTAGGCCTTGAATAATAAAGAAAAAGTGTTACAATTGCTAGGTTTGGCACAACGTGCCGGTAAAATTATCACAGGAGAAGAATTGGTAGTAAAAGCCATTCAACAACAAGCCCTGCAGCTGGTTTTTTTGGCAGCTGATGCTGGACCTAACCTAAGCAAAAAAGTAACTGATAAATGTAAGTATTATAATGTAGAAGTCTCCACAGTGTTTGCAGCACTGGAATTAAGTGCAGCACTAGGAAAGCCCCGCAAGGTGGTAGCTATTGCTGACGCTGGATTTTCAAAGAAAATGAGGACTCTTATGGAATAGACGAATAGGAGGACAGCAATTGTCAAAGAAAAGATTGCATGAAATTGCCAAAGAAATTGGAAAGACAAGTAAAGAAGTTGTAGAACAAGCACACCAGTTAGGGTTTGAAGTCAAAAGTCATGCCTCGACCGTTGATGATGCCGCTGCGCAAAAAATCATTGCCAGTTTTTCGACACAACCAGCGGCCGCACCAAGCACCAAGCAGCAGTCTGTGAAGCCACAACCAGCGACTCAAGAAAAGCCAAGTCCTTTAGCTGATACTTCAGCTAAAGGCTTAGCCCCTAAAGCAGCAGCGGTAGAGGGCTCATCAGACCAGGCAGCGGCAAAAGCCCAGCAACCGGCTGTAAAACCAAAGAGTCGCAACTTTAAGGCAGAACGCGAAGCACGCGCCAAAGAACAGGCCGCCCGTAAGCAACACCAGCATGGGCAAAATGAGCGGCGTGGCTCTAGACAGCAGAGCTCAGATGGGCGGGACAGTCGCCTGCACCAAAACCGACAGGCCGGCCAATCGTTTGAACGTGCTACTTCGCGTCCGGCTGCTAACCGCTCAGCTAATAGCAATCGTGAGTATGACTCAGGCCGTGGTAAAACCGCAAGTGCTGGACGCTCAAATGATTATCGTCGTGATCGCGATCGTAAAGCAAGCCAAAAGACCAGTCCATCACCTGCCAGTTCTGGGCCTAAGATTGATTTTAAAGCTCGTGCTGCGGCATTAAAAGCAGAGCAAAACGCCGAATATCTCCGGCAACGTGAAACGCGTTTTCGTGAGGAAGAAGCAGCAAAACGCCAAGCACGACTTGCTCAAGAAGAGGCCAAAAAGCTTGCTCAAGCAGCTTTGAAGCAAACACAAAATCCACAAACTACCCCTACTAATGAGTCAGTAGCACCAGTTGTCGAAAAAACAGCTGATGTAAGACGTAAAAAGCAAACCCGTCCTGGAAAAGCGCGTCACGAAGAAAAAGGACACGAAGAAGGACAAAAACAGAATAAAAAGAGTTGGAATAGTCATAACCAAGTGAGAAATCAAAGAAATAGTAACTGGAATAAAAAATCCAAAAAAGGTAAGAATAACAAGCAATCATCAGCGCCAAAACCAGTAACAGAGCGCAAATTTCATGAACTGCCTAAAGAGTTTGAATACACTGAAGGCATGACAGTTGCTGAAATCGCTAAACGCATCAAACGTGAACCGGCTGAAATTGTTAAAAAATTGTTTATGATGGGTGTCATGGCCACGCAAAACCAATCTTTAGATGGTGATACTATTGAATTATTAATGGTAGACTATGGGATTGAAGCTAAGGCTAAAGTTGAAGTTGATGATGCTGACATTGAACGCTTCTTTACAGACGAAGACTACCTCAATCCAGAAAACATGGTTGAACGAGCACCTGTTGTGACCATTATGGGACACGTTGACCACGGCAAAACCACCCTGCTTGATACCTTGCGCAATTCGCGTGTGGCTACTGGCGAAGCTGGGGGAATTACGCAGCATATCGGTGCTTACCAGATTGAAGAAGCAGGCAAGAAAATTACCTTCTTAGATACACCGGGGCATGCGGCCTTCACCTCTATGCGGGCTCGCGGTGCTTCTGTAACGGATATTACGATCCTCATCGTGGCCGCTGATGATGGGGTTATGCCTCAAACAATTGAAGCAATCAACCACTCTAAAGCTGCTGGCGTACCAATTATCGTAGCTATTAACAAAATTGATAAACCAGGTGCAAACCCAGAGCGCGTGATTGGGGAATTAGCAGAGCATGGGATCATTTCCACGACTTGGGGTGGGGATTGTGAGTTTGTAGAAATTTCTGCCAAGTTCAATAAAAACATTGATGAACTACTAGAAACTGTTCTCTTGGTAGCAGAAGTTGAAGAACTCAAAGCCGATCCTACTGTTCGAGCTATCGGTACCGTGATTGAGGCGCGATTAGATAAAGGAAAAGGTGCGGTGGCTACCCTTCTTGTCCAACAAGGAACCCTGCATGTTCAAGACCCAATTGTTATTGGTAATACTTTTGGTCGGGTTCGCGCCATGACAAATGACCGTGGCCGGCGCGTCAAGTTTGCCGAACCATCAGCACCGGTTTCGATTACTGGTCTAAATGAAACGCCAATGGCCGGGGATCATTTTGCAGTCTATGCTGATGAAAAAGCAGCGCGCGCAGCTGGTGAAGAACGAGCTAAACGCGCCTTGATGAAGCAAAGACAAAGTACCCAACGTGTTAGCTTGGATAACCTCTTTGATACATTAAAAGCTGGTGAAATCAAAACTGTTAACATTATCATTAAGGCAGATGTTCAAGGTTCTGTTGAGGCTCTTGCTGCATCCCTCTTAAAGATTGATGTTGAAGGCGTTCGTGTTAATGTGGTTCACTCTGCTGTTGGTGCTATCAATGAATCAGATGTGACCCTAGCTGAAGCTTCCAATGCAGTGATTATCGGTTTCAATGTTCGTCCGACCCCTCAAGCTCGTCAACAAGCCGAATCAGACGAGGTTGAAATTCGTCTGCACAGTATTATTTATAAAGTCATTGAAGAAGTTGAAGAAGCCATGAAAGGTAAGCTTGATCCTGTCTTCCAAGAAAAAATTATTGGTGAGGCAATCATCCGTGAGACCTTCAAAGTTTCCAAAGTTGGAACGATTGGTGGCTTTATGGTCACAGAAGGTAAAGTCACACGAGACGCAAATGTTCGGGTTATCCGTGATAGTGTGGTTATCTTTGATGGCAAACTAGCTAGCTTGAAGCATTATAAAGATGATGTCAAAGAAGTTGGCAATGCCCAAGAAGGTGGCTTGATGATTGAAAAATTCAATGACCTCCAAATTGACGACCAAATTGAAGCTTACATTATGGAAGAAATTAAGCGTAAATAGGTAGTGGGTCTACCAAGTCCCATTCAAAAGTCGGCAGGATAAGGCTCGCTCTAACAAGGAATTATAGGGTCCTGCCCTTATCTCCCTACTTACTTTTGAAACCTTAGAAAGGAATTTAAGATGGCAAATCATCGCGCAGACCGTGTTGGAATGGAAATCAAGCGTGAAGTCAATGAAATTTTGCGCCTCCATATTAATGACCCACGTGTACAGGATGTCACAATTACTGACGTTCAGATGTTGGGTGATCTTTCCATGGCTAAAGTCTACTATACGATTCATTCAACCCTAGCTTCTGATAATCAAAAAGCGCAGCGCGGGTTAGAAAAGGCCACTGGGATGATTAAACGTGAACTCGGTAAAAACCTGACCATGTACAAAATTCCCGATTTGCAATTTATCAAAGACCAATCCATTGAATATGGTAACAAAATTGATGACATGTTACGCAATCTGGATAAAAATCACTAAGCCGCCAAAAGAACGACTTAAAGGCCAGGTGATTAGAAAAGACAAAAAGATAAACCTGAAAGCAAATCAGGTTTATCTTTTTGTATTGGTGCAGTCACCAGGTGCTAACAGGTTCAAGGCATTAGGAACTACTTTTAATAATATCAATGATTTGATACTGCGCTGTTTTGGCTTCGTCAATCGGATAGATGGGATAGACATGGTTCATCCCTTCTTGAACAAAGTAATGAACAGAATGGTTAGCCTTTTTTAGCTTGTCAGCATAATCACGAATGTCTGGATAGAAAATCTCGCGCGTCCCTGTAAACAGGGTGATTGGCGCTAAATTTTCAACAGGTCCATTCTTAGGACTAACATAGATATGATTGGTATTTTTAGCATTCTTAGCCCAGATTTCGCCGACACGGGACAAGCCCCAGGCGGATAGGATGGGATCTGAGTTCTCATACTGAGGAATTTCTTTGTGCTTCATGGTCACGTCTAACCATGGTGACAAGAGGATGATGTTTTTAGGTTGGGGTATGCTTTCCTGGCTTGGTTCGTGCAAAAAGGCTTGCGCTAGGCCAAGTGCTAAACCGCCACCAGCGGAGTCCCCCATCAAGGTCATATTTTGGTTTGACTTATGAAAATGCCTATAAAGATTAACTAGTCTTGGCATAGCATAATCATAGGTGTAACGCGGGGCCTTGGGATAAATGGGTAAGATAATCTTAGCATCTAGGCTGGTGGATAAGGTTTTGAGCATGCTAATGTGGTAGGGTGTGGGGTTGTTGAGATAGGACCCGCCAGCTAGATAGAAAATAGTTTTTTGGTTAGGTTTATTATTGTCATTCCAGGAGAAGACCTGCATGTCAAAAAGCTGTTCCTCTTTGAGCTGGCCATTGACTGATGTGGCATCGAGCGTATAGCCCTTGTCGCTTTGCTCTTGGCATGCATCTAAGTATTTTTTAAAACTGCTCTCATCTTGGACCTTGTAGTAACTTTTGTCTTGTTTGAGCCAGAAATATTGTTCGATAAACCAGCTTTTCCAAGAGCGCGAACTAGCGTCTGCTGGTAGTGTATGGCAGAGCGCCAAAATGGTGACCATTGTTAATAGTAGAATACGTTTTTGGCAAGTGTGTTTCAAGCGGATCTCCTTAACTTTGCTTTATTTTAAAGGCAATATTATTATAATAAACGTCACATTTTTGTCAATAGAGCAAAGCATGCCTGTGGATTAAATGGTTTACAATTGTCAATCGACCTGCTATAATGTGTTTACAAATGTAAACGATAGCAGGAGGATGTCATGTCAATTTCAAATGCAGAATGGGAAATCATGCGGGTTGTGTGGACACAGGGTGAAACGACGAGTAGCATGATTTTAACGGTGCTCAATCAAAAGAAGACCTGGTCGGCCTCGACTGTAAAAACACTCTTGAAACGATTGCTTAATAAGGGCTACCTCCAGGCCTGTAAAGAAGGCAAAGGCTTTACTTATCACGCTATTGTTGATGAAACAACTGCTATGACCCAGCAATTAGACGAGGTCTTACAAAAATTCTGTCAGACCAAGCACTATGCTATTTTAGAGCATTTGATTCTGGATTGCCCTCTCACGCCTGAGCAGGTATCAGCTCTGCAATTACGCCTGGCAGAAAAAGAAACCGTTCCCGTGGTTAGCTGTAACTGTATACCAGGGCAGTGTCTGTGTCAAGAACATTTGCAAGGAGGTGTTGGTCATGGCCACTAAAGAAGAGATCTATGCTATTTCAGGTATGTCATGTGCTGCCTGTGCCCAAACGATTGAAAAAACGCTTAAACAACTACCGGCAGTTGAGCAAGCCCAGGTCAATTTATTGACTGAAAAGTTGACGGTCTCGTATGACCCAAATCAACTAGGCCCTAAAGACATTGCGGCCTCAGTCAAAGCAGCAGGCTATGAGGCACGCCCTGAGCAAAACAGCGGCAAGTTGTCAGATGCTCAACCTAAAAAAGACCAGACTCAGATTATTTGGCGGCGTTTTGTCGCATCAGCTTTGTGTACGCTTCCTTTGCTCTATCTGGCTATGGGGCCCATGCTGGGCTTTCCTTTGCCTAGTCAAGTCTCTATGGTTGCCCAACCTTTTAGGCTGGCACTCCTTGAGCTTATTTTAACGCTTCCTGTAATCTACTTCGGTCGCCATTATTATCAAAGTGGCCTAAGATCCCTTTTCAAAGGCCATCCCAACATGGATTCCTTAGTAGCTTTAGCCACTTTGGCGGCTTTTGCCTACAGTTTTGCCAGTGTAGTGGCCATAGGTCTGGGCTACCTTGATTTTCGTCACCAGCTTTATTTCGAATCTGTGGCAGTCATTCTAACCTTGATTACCTTAGGAAATTACTTTGAAGCCTTGGCCAAGGGGCGAACGTCGACTGCTATGACCCACTTAATGTCTCTAGCTGCCAAGCAAGCCCGCCTGGTAGGCGATAACAAAGAACAGATGCTGCCCTTATCAGAAGTTAAGGTGGGAGATCAGCTCTTGGTTAAGCCTGGCGAAAAGGTTCCTTTAGACGGTCGGATCATCAGTGGCCAAACCAGTGTCGATGAGTCCATGCTGACTGGTGAGAGCATGCCTGTTACAAAAGCTCCTGGAAGCCCTGTTTATGGCGCTACGCTTAATGGCGAGGGAAGTTTTACCATGCAGGTTGAAACAGCAGCAGGTCATGCTGTTTTGGACCAGATCATTGCCTTAGTCGAAAAAGCCCAGCTACAAAAAGCCCCAATTGCTAGGTTGGCAGATAAGGTTTCAGGTGTTTTTGTGCCACTAGTCATGGGACTTGCCCTAGCGAGCGGTCTTTTCTGGTGGTTAATCCTACAAGAAAGCTTTGGTTTTTCTTTGTCCATCGCTATCGCTGTCTTGGTCATTGCCTGTCCCTGTGCTCTTGGACTGGCAACGCCCACAGCCATTATGGTAGCTAGTGGCCGCGCTGCTGAATTAGGTATTCTCTTTAAAGGGGGCGACCGTTTAGAGTTAGCGCATCGCCTAGATACACTTGTCTTTGATAAGACTGGTACCTTGACCCAGGGCCAAGCCAAGCTTAGCGGTTTGAAAGTCTGGCAGGGCAATGAGCACAAATTGTTGCAACTAGTTGCTTCATTGGAAAGTCAGGCTAGTCATCCTTTGAGTCCCGTGCTTGTTGCAGCTGCTAAGCAGACAGGAGCTCTGCCTTTGCCAGTCAGCCACTTTAAAAATCACCCTGGCCTTGGCCTGAGCGGTCAGATAGCTGGCAAAAATTATCTGGTGGGTAATATCAAGTTGATGCGTCAAGCTGGACTGTTAGCTTCGGACTTAATAAAGGCTGAGGCTACAGGTACAGCCTATGCTGGTCAGACTCTGATATATGTGGCTGAGGAACACCACTTGCTGGGCTTGCTGGCCTTGGCAGATCAGCTCAAACCAGATAGCCAAGCTACGCTAGCGCAACTCAAAGCCCTGGGGATAGAGGTAGTCATGCTAACAGGTGATAATGCTAAGACTGCGCAAGCTGTTGCTGATTCCTTGGGTATTGAACGTTGGATAGCTGATGTTTTGCCTGATCAAAAAGCCCAGGCTATCAACCAACTCAAGGCAGAAGGTAAACTTGTTGGCATGGTAGGTGATGGCATCAATGATGCGCCAGCCTTGGCCACGAGTGACCTTGGGATAGCCCTTGGGACAGGGACCGATGTGGCTTTAGAATCGGCTGATCTTATTTTGATGCGCCCACAGCTCCAAGACTTGATCACGGCCCTAAAACTTAGTAAAAAGACCTTGCGGGTGATTAAGGAAAATCTGTTTTGGGCTTTTATTTACAATGTCCTGTCCATTCCAGTAGCAATGGGAGTGCTCTACTTCTTTGGCGGTCCGCTCCTTAACCCGATGCTAGCGGGCTTGGCCATGGCCTTTAGTTCCATTTCGGTTGTTTTAAATGCGCTTCGCTTAAAAATACTTAGATTGTGAGATTTTGATGACACATGAACATGTTGGCTCAAGGACGAGCAGAGCGATTTTTATAGCTTTTGTGGTCAATCTGGGGCTTGCTCTGGTTGAATTAATTTTTGGTTCTCTATTTCACTCCAGTGCCATTATTGCTGATGCGATCCATGATCTGGGGGATGCTTTGGCTATTGGTCTTTCTTATTATTTCGAAAACTATTCGCAAAAGTCTAGTGACCATGAGTATACTTTAGGTTATTTGCGATTTAGCTTACTTGGGGCTATGTTGACTTCTTTGATTCTCATTGGCGGCTCGCTGGCCATTATTATTGAAAATGTCGGTAAGCTTTTTGCACCCCAGCCAGTTAATGAACAAGGGATGCTCATTTTGGGAATTATAGCTATTATCGTGAATAGCTTAGCTAGCAAGGTTCTGCATAAGGAGCATTCTGAGCAAGAATCGATGTTAAGTTTGCATTTTCTAGAGGATATTTTAGGCTGGCTTGCTGTCATTATTGTGTCGGTGGTCTTGCGCTTTACAGATTGGTATTTTTTGGATCCCTTATTATCCTTGGTGATTGCGGTCTTTATTTTGATCAAGGCTCTTCCTAGGTTTCTAAAGCATTTACATGTTTTTCTTGAGAAACGGCCAGCTAGCTTAGCTATTGCCCCTTTAAAAGAAGAAATGCTAGCCATTCCTGGTTTAGTGGCAGTCAATCAGCTCAATATTTGGTCTATTGATGGGTATCACCATGTGGCTATGACGCATATTCAGGTAGCAGTTGGATGTGATGAGGCCCTGGTGCGTGATCAAGTTCATCACTTGTTCCAGCAACATCAGATTATTGAATCAGCTGTAGAATGTGATCAGAGCTCTTTTGAACATTCCCATCATTGCCAGGATGTCAAAAAATAGCAAAAAGCTTATCAAGGAAAACCAGTTATCAGGTGAGTGGTATACCAGTGCCAAGTGAGCCCTATAATAAAAAAGAGGAAAGCACCGGCTTAAAGAGCCTGAGTGTTTTCCTCTTTTTTGCTTTGATGTGGCGCCAGCACCAGATTGGTCAGAGTGCTGTAATTGTCTCTTGTTGCTGGTGCTAGATTTTGATCGGTGATAATGGTATCAATGGCATTGACATGGTAGAAAACAGAAAAGTCATAGGTATTGAATTTTTGACTATCAGCTAACAAGAAACGCTCAATAGCCTGTTCAAAAGCTAGTTGTTGGATCGAGCCTTCTAACTCACTATAGGTGGCGATGTCATTATTGAAAATACCATTACAACCGATAAAGGCTTTGGAGAAGCGAAGCTTAGCCATCATCTGGCTAGCTAAGGATCCGACAAAGGCCCCTGTGATGGCCCGATATTCCCCACCAATCAAAATAACATCAAGTGTATCGCTGGTAGAGAGAATGTTAAAAACTGGTAAACTGTTAGTAATAATGCGGAGTTGGCGCGTGATTAACTCCTCAGCTAGACATTCTAAGGTGGTTCCTGGACCTAAAAAAATGGTTTCACCATCTTTAATGTACTGACTAGCTAAGGCGGCAATCTCTTTTTTTTCGGTAATTTGTACTGTTAATTTTTCAGAGTTTGATTTTTCGAGTTTTGTGGGAGCCGTAATCGTCTGGGCGCCGCCATGGATGCGCACAAGTTTACCGGCTTTTTCTAATTCATCAAGATCACGGCGGGCAGTCATGTCTGAAATATGTAAGCTTTCCATCATTTCACTTACCGTAATAATCCCGTTAAGTTCGATTTTCTCCATAATTTTTAACAGGCGTTCTTTTTTTAGCATTAGAATGAGTCCTTTCTTAGATGCTTTTCTAATCATAGCATAAACTGTTCGATTTTACAATTAATCAGAATAAACAAACAAATAAAAACAAAAAATATCAAAAAATATGTTGAAAAATGTTTGAGAATCCATTATAATAATTTTGAAAGCGATTACTAAACATGTTTAAACAGCCTTCACCCCTATCATCTGACAACAATTGGTAAAAAGGAGGACAGAATGTCAGCAGATGTTCTATTGACCCAAGCAAGCACACAGGAGGAACTCTTTGATCAAGTCGCTGACCACCTCAGCAAGCACCATTTTGTGACTGACCAGTATCGCCAGGCTTTAAAAGAACGAGAACAGCTTTTTCCGACTGGCTTACGAATTGATTTTAAAGACGGTTCAAAAGTTCAATATGCCGCCATTCCTCATACGGAAACGGCCTATTGCCTTGTTGATCGAGTCGTCTATGTTAAAAACAGTCATGTCATTACTTGTAAACACATGATTAATCCTGCACAAGAATGCTATGTTAACGATTTTTTCTTTATTATTAATAGCCGAAATGACGGACAAACCACCATTCTCTCTCAGCTGATGTCTTTTTTCATGACGAAGGGTAATCTGGAAAAATTAGCAGCGCTAGGAGAAGATCAAGATGCTTTAAAAAAATATTTATTAACAAAAGGAGTATTGTCTCATGATTAAAATTTTAGCTGCTTGTGGAGCAGGTGTGAACTCTAGTCACCAAATCAAAGATGCCATTGAAAGTCAGTTATCTGAGCGGGGCTATCAGGTTCATTGTGATGCTGTTATGATCAAAGATATTACAGAAGAACTAGTTGCAAAGTATGACATCTTTACCCCGATTGCTAAAACAGACCTAGGCTTTGACCTACCCATTCCGGTGGTGGAGGCAGGTCCCATTTTGTACCGCATTCCTGCGATGAGTGAGCCAGTTTTCACAGAACTAGAACGTGTGATCAAAGATCATAACCTGTCGTAAATAAAGGGGAATAAACCATGCATGCTTTTTTAGAAATTATTAATAAAGCCTTTAACCCAATCATTAGTATGGGCTCTGGCGTGGTCATGCTGATTGTCATGACCACGCTAGCAATGGCTTTTGGTGTTAAATTTTCCAAAGCCTTGGAAGGCGGTATTAAGTTAGCCATTGCCTTGACAGGGATTGGCGCCATTATTGGGATCTTGACAACGGCTTTTTCTGAATCTCTTCAAGCCTTTGTCAAAAATACAGGGATTCAATTAAACATTATTGATGTGGGCTGGGCGCCACTAGCCACCATCACCTGGGGTTCGCCTTATACCTTGTATTTCTTATTGGTGATGTTAATTGTGAACATTGTCATGATTACCATGAAAAAAACCAATACGCTGGATGTGGACATCTTTGATATTTGGCATTTGTCCATTACAGGTTTACTCATTATGTGGTATGCTGCTCGCAACCACTTGCCACTTGTCTTATCTCTCATCATTGCTACCCTTGCTGTTATCTTGGTTGGGGTGCTAAAAATTATTAATTCTGATTTGATGAAACCAACTTTTGATGACTTGCTTGGCGCAGGCCCTAATTCACCAATGACCTCAACCCATATGAATTATATGATGAATCCGGTCATCATGGTGTTGGACAAACTGTTTGATAAGGTTTTTCCAGGACTTGATAAGTATGACTTTGATGCTGCCAAATTGAATAAAGCCATTGGTTTTTGGGGCTCTAAGTTCTTCATCGGTATGATTCTTGGTTTTGTTATTGGGATTATGGGGGATCCCCATTTCACCATTTCATCCATTAAACATTGGTTTGAATTAGGTTTTACAGCTGGCGCCTGCTTGGAACTGTTTTCTTTAATTGGTTCGTGGTTTATCGCTGCTGTGGAACCTCTCTCACAAGGGATTACTAACTTTGCTAATGCTAAGATGAGCGGTCGGCGCTTTAATATCGGACTTGATTGGCCCTTTATTGCCGGTCGTGCTGAAATTTGGGCCTGTGCCAATATTCTTGCTCCCATCATGCTAGTGGAAGCCATCTTGCTGTCTCATGTTGGCAATGGCATCTTACCTTTGGCTGGTATCATTGCAATGGGAATGACTCCAGCCTTGTTGGTAGTGACCCGTGGCCGGTTGATTCGCATGATTATCTTTGGTTCACTCCTCTTACCATTATTCTTGCTGTCTGGTACCATGATTGCCCCTTTTGCAACTGAGCTTGCTAAAAAAGTGGGCGCCTTCCCAGCAGGAGCACCGGCAGGTTCCTTAATCACTCATTCGACCTTAGAAGGTCCAATGGAAAAAATCTTTGGTTATATGATTGGGCAAGCCACAACAGCTCAGCTATCGGCTATCTTTAGCCTACTGATTTTTATGGTTTTCTACTTAGGATTATTTGCCTGGTATGCCAAACAAATGAAGGCACGCAACGCAGTTTATGCAGAGCAATTAGCCAGCAAGTAAAAGTATCGGCACCAGTAGTTAAACTATTGGTGCTAAAGACTAGCTTGTTTCAAACATTTCTAAACATTTTATGACAAAAATCAAACAAAGGAGTTGCTATGACAATTATTATCAGTGCTGACACCAAGGGTGTCCAATTAAAAGATGTTATTAAAGAAGACCTATTAGCCTCAGGCAAAGAAGTTCTTGATGTCACAGATACTACAAAAGATTTTGTAGACAACACCTTGGCAGTGGCAAGTAAATTGTTGCAAGATACAGATAGCCTGGGAATTGTTGTTGATGCTTACGGTGTTGGTCCTTTTATGGTAGCCACCAAGATTAAAGGCATGATTGCTGCTGAAGTATCAGATGAACGTTCTGCTTACATGACTCGAGCACACAACAATGCCCGCATGATTACGCTTGGGGCTGAGATTGTTGGCCCTGGCCTTGCTAAGCATATTGCAGCAGACTTTGTTAATGGAAGCTATGACGCAGGCCGCCATCAAATACGTGTTGATATGCTCAATAAAATGTGCTAAGAAAAGAAATGAGGTAGAAAATGAAAATTGCAGTAGGATGTGACCACATTGTTACAGATGACAAAATTGCCATAGTTGACTATTTAAAAGGCAAGGGGCATGAGATTATTGACTGTGGAACCTATGATCATGTACGCACCCATTATCCAATTTATGGCAAAAAGGTGGGCGAGGCTGTTACTAGTGGCCAAGCTGAATTAGGTATTTGTATTTGTGGAACGGGTGTTGGGATTAATAATGCAGTCAATAAAGTGCCAGGTATCCGCGCAGCCTTGGTCCGTGATTTAACCTCAGCCATCTATGCTAAAGAAGAGTTAAACGCCAATGTGATTGGTTTTGGTGGTAAAATTACCGGTGGCTTACTAATGACCGATATTATAGATGCCTTTATTGCTGCTAACTATCAACCCAGCCCTGAAAATCAAGCCCTCATTGCTAAGATTGCTGCTTTAGAAACCCATCATGACCACCAAGAAGACCCTGACTTTTTTGCGGAGTTTTTAGAAAAATGGAACAAAGGAGACTATCACGACTAAGGAGTTGAAATGATATTAACGGTAACACTTAATCCCGCTGTGGATATTGCTTATCAGCTAGAAGAGTTGGAGCTAGATACGGTTAATCGTGTTCAGGCAGTGTCAAAAACACCTGGTGGCAAGGGACTCAATGTGAGTCGTGTTTTATCAGAACTGGACTGTGATTTGCTTGCGACAGGCTTTTTAGGTGGCAGTCTAGGAAGCTTTATCCAAGAAGGCTTGGAGGTAGCAGGCATCAAGCACGATTTTCTAGCAATAGCTGGACAAACGCGCAATTGCATCGCAATTCTACATGCTAAACAACAAACAGAAATACTAGAAGCTGGTCCCAACATTAGTGAGCAAGAAGCACAGCAATTCTTAAAGCACGCATCAGCCCTACTTGAGCAAGCAGAACTCATGACGCTCTCAGGTAGTTTGCCGGCTGGTTTACCGACCAATTATTACGCTAAACTAATCTCCTTAGCCAATGCTTTAGGAAAGCAAGTGATTCTAGATTGCTCTGGTCCAGCTCTGCTTGAAGTCTTGCGCTCAAGCGCAAAACCAACAGTTATTAAACCTAACTTAGCTGAGTTATCCCAACTGATTGGCCAGCCGGTCTTGGCTGATTCAGCCAGCCTCAAAGCAGTCTTAAGCCAAGAGCTCTTTGCAGGTATTGACTGGGTTATTGTCACCTTGGGTGCCCAAGGTGCCTTTGCTAAGCACGCAGACAACTATTATCGTGTAGAAATCCCTAAAATTACAGTTTTAAATCCGGTTGGCTCAGGCGATGCTACAGTTGCTGGGATTGCTGCCAGTTTGGCTTGTGGTGTATCAGACCACGAACTGCTTAAAACAGCTAATGCCCTAGGCATGTTAAATGCCCAAGAAAAACGCACAGGGCATGTTGAGCTGGCTAATTTTGCCCAGTTGATGCAAACAATTCAAGTGAAAGAGGTTTAAAATGCGACTAACGGAACAAAAATACAAACATATGCAACAGTTGAGCAATGAAAATGGCATTATCTCAGCGCTAGCCTTTGATCAACGCGGTGCTTTAAAGCGTCTCATGGCTAAGTATCAAGAAACAGAGCCCACTGTGGCACAAATGGAGACGCTAAAGGTTTTGGTTGCCAAAGAATTAACGCCCTATGCTTCAGCTATGTTATTAGATCCTGAGTTTGGTTTGCCTGCGACCAAGGCCCGTGCTCAGCAAGCCGGTCTGCTACTAGCTTATGAAAAAACCGGCTATGATACAACGACCACCAAGCGCTTGCCAGACTGCTTAGATCTTTGGTCAGCTAAGCGCATCAAGGAAGAAGGAGCTGACGCTGTCAAGTTTTTGCTCTACTATGATGTCGATAGCGCACAAGAACTTAATGCCCAAAAACAAGCCTATATTGAGCGGATCGGCTCAGAGTGTGTGGCCGAAGACATTCCCTTTTACCTCGAAATTTTATCTTATGATGAAACCATTGCTGATGCAGGAAGTTTAGCCTATGCTAAGGTCAAACCCCGCAAGGTCATTGAAGCCATGAAGGTCTTTTCAGAGCCACGCTTTAATATTGATGTCTTAAAAGTTGAAGTACCCGTTAACATGCACTATGTAGAAGGTTTTGCCCAGGATCAAGTGGCCTATAGCAAGGCAGAGGCAAAAGCTTACTTTAAGGAACAAGACCAAGCAACTCCCCTTCCTTATATCTACTTAAGTGCGGGTGTATCTGCCAAGCTCTTCCAGGATACATTGGTCTTTGCCAAAGAAGCCGGTGCCAGATTTAATGGCGTTTTATGTGGTAGGGCAACCTGGGCTGGTAGCGTCAAGGCATATATTGAAAACGGGGAAGAAGGGGCCCGCCAGTGGCTACGAACCATAGGCCGTAAAAATATTACTGATTTAAACAAAGTTCTCCAAGCAACCGCAAGCTCGTGGGAAGATAGATAAGTTTTGAGGCTGGGATATTTTCCTAGCCTTTCTACTCTATGTCATGACCAGTTAGAGCTTATTCCATTTTTGGGGTTAAAATGGCGGTGCTTTCCCTTTAGAGATGAGCTGTCAGCTGGTCTTTGGCACTACAGTTTGGTGCGTCTTTGCGTGCGCTTTGGCAGCAAGTGGCCGTTTGAAAGCAGTTTTATTTGAAAAAAAGTGTTACACTAAAGAAAGCTTTTTATGAAACATTTTTAATTAACAAAAGCAAATAGGATTAATAGAAAGTAGCGTGAGCCGTGTGATAGACTTAATTGCCATTGATTTAGATGGGACCTTACTCAATCGTTCCAAAGAAATTCCTGCTGCTAATCGTACAGCGATTGCAAAAGCCATTGCCCACAATATCAAAATCGTGCTTTGCACAGGTCGCCCCTTATCAGGGACCAGACCTTATTTTGACCAGCTGGGCTTATCAGAAAACGAATATTCTATTTTATATAATGGCTGTGCAACTTATAACAGTTCTGATTGGACACTTCGTTCTTGTCATGCCCTTAGCTTTGACGAATTAGATTACCTCTACCATTTAACAGCTGATTTTCCAGGGATTTCTTTAACCTTAGCGACGCAGAAACATTACTTTGTCTTGGCTGACACTGTGCCGCCAATCGTCCAGGCTGATGGGGACCTTGTCTTTTTAACTGTTGAGCCAATCACCCTCACACAATTTAAAACCTTAAATGAGCCGGTATTTAATGCCCTTTATATGGGTGATCCCAAGGCTGTAACAGCTTTTGAAAGAGCTCTACGCCCTCAGCTAGCCAAAGCCTTTAGCGTTGTTCGTAGTCAAGATTACTTGCTGGAAGTTTTGCCTCAAGGCATTACTAAAGCGTCTGCTCTAAAAGAATTAGCCAATGACCTTGGGGTTCCAAAAGAACGCCTGATGGCGATTGGGGACGCAGCCAATGACATTGAAATGCTAACTTATGCTGGCTTAGGTGTTGCGATGGGCAATGCGACCGAATCGATCAAGCAATTAGCTGATGCGATTACAGCCGATTGTGACCAGGCTGGCGTTGCCCAGGCCATCTATACCTATGCTCTAAAGCCACATCATAAGGATGAGGACTAAGTAGGCTCGCATGCTGGTATGGCAAAAAGACTTCTAGCATTCTGATTAAGAATGCTAGAAGTCTTTTTCTAATGGCTCAACAGTGGTAAATTCATGGCTGCCATGTCCTCAATGGAAACGGTCATGCCATCTTTTATCCAGGAAGAAAGTACAGAAATAATGGCATGGGACCAAAAGAGGTGTGAGTAGTGATTGGTGCGTTGCTTTTTCCACTTGTGGTAGGCTCTGAGCCGCTTAATGACTCGCTTGGTTAATAAGACATGCAGCTGGTGATTAAAAACAATGCGAAGCAGTTGTTCTTCTTTTTTAGCCTCTGTCAAGAGATAGACCCAAGCCTGGCGTGGTTCTGTGCTTAAATCAAAATGCTTTAGACCGTGAAAAATACGTCGTAAGATGGTATTGAGTCGGCCTTCAATAATAGCTTCCTTAGAATGGTAATTGCGATAAAAGGCATTTCGAGAAACACCGGCTTTAAGCACCAATTCAGAAATCGTGATTTGCGCCAGCGATTTTCGCTCAAGCAAGGCCAGCAAAGCAATTTCTAACGATTCCTTAGAGAGATAGCGGGACTCTCGGTTTGATTGTCTGAGATTGTGAAGTGAATTTTTTGATAACAATTTCTCTGTCATGACATTTGCCTCTCATCTGTGACGTCCGACAAGAAAGACTAGTAAAAGCTCTATCGGGAATGATATAATTTTAGGCAAAATCAGACGTCTTGTCAATTTTAAAAAATGCAGTGCTGTTCAGGCAGCAGCACTAAAGGAGAGTTTTTATGTGGAAAATCATTGCCGATTCAGGTAGTAATATTGTAACGCTTGGCCAGGAAGTGGCCTATGAGCGTGTGCCTTTGACCATCCAAATTGGTCCTACCAGCTTTGTAGACGATGCTGCTTTAGACTGTGCTCATATGATGGAAACCATGTATGCATCTGATTTGGCTGCTACCACCAGCTGTCCAAGTCCTGATGCCTATGTAAAAGCCTTTGATCAAGCGGACAAGATTATTGTCATTACCATTACAGGGACTTTATCAGGCAGCAACAACAGTGCACGACTTGCCAAAGAGGCTTATTTAGAAGACCATCCCCAAGCACAAATCCATATTATTGATTCCTTGTCAGCAGGCGGCGAGATGGATTTGTTAATTGTTAAGGCACAAGAACTAATAGCTGCCGGGCAATCCTTTGAAGCAGTTGTAGCTGAGCTTGAAGCCTATCAGGCTAAAACGTCGCTCTTGTTTGTTTTGTCAAAGGTAGATAACCTGGTTAAGAATGGCCGTTTAAGCAAGCTCGTAGGCAAGGTTGTTGGTTTGTTGAACATTCGCATGGTCGGACGAGCAGATCATGAGGGACGACTAGAATTACTCCACAAAGCCCGCGGCCAAAAGAAAGCTGTAGCAGCAGTGATTGAAGAGATGCAAAAAGCCGGCTATCAAGGCGGCAAAGTCATGCTAGCTCACCTTGATAATCCAAAGCTCTACCAATCAATCACAGAAGCTATTCATCAGCAATATCCCCAAGCAGAGGTCAAAAACCTTACGGCATCAGGTCTTTGCCAATTTTATGTTGAAAAAGAAGGTCTTATCATGGGCTATGAAATCGCCTAAACTGCAGGTAGGGTCTTACTTGCACTAGAAAATGGGCACAATATCGGTATAGACCATTTACAAGCGCCGCAAATCAGCGTATAATAATAACCAAAGGGAGGTTTCTTAATGTCACGTTATATTAAGGCTGACTGTTTTTACATGGTTGACCAGGTCAAAGCAGCCGGCTATTTAGAGATTATTGATGGAAAATTTGGCCAGTGGCAAGCCGCTGTTCCAGCGGATGCCGAAATTCTTGATTATTCAGGCTATCAAATCGCACCAGGGCTAGTAGATACGCATATTCACGGTTATGCCGGAGCTGATGTTATGGATAATTCCGCAGAAGGACTTCATCAGATCAGCCAAGGTTTGTTAGCAGCCGGAGTTACGTCATTCTTACCAACCACACTGACATCAGATTTTGAACACCTAAAGAAGATTTCAGCTACGATTGCTTCTGTGGCTGATACAGTAAAAGGGGCGAAGATTCAGGGCATTTACTTTGAAGGGCCTTACTTCACTGAGAAGTATAAAGGCGCCCAAAACCCTAATTACATGAAAAATCCGCAGGTAGATGAGTTTGACGCCTGGCAAGCAGCAGCCCAAGGCTTGATTAAAAAAATCGCTCTCGCCCCGGAACGCCCAGGCGTAGCGGAGTTTGTCTCTGCTGTCACAAAAAAAGGCGTCACGGTTGCACTGGGACATTCAAATGGCACCTATGAGGAAGCCAAAGCTGCCGTAGAAGCAGGTGCCAGTGTCTGGGTTCATGCCTATAATGGCATGCGTGGCTTGACCCACCGTGAACCTGGTATGGTAGGAGCAGTCTACAATCTTCCTGGTACCTATGCCGAGCTCATTTGCGATGGGCACCATGTCTCACCTGTTGCCTGTGATATTCTTATGCAGCAAAAAGGC
This sequence comes from Streptococcus halichoeri, assembly GCF_019774635.1. Taxonomy (NCBI): domain Bacteria; kingdom Bacillati; phylum Bacillota; class Bacilli; order Lactobacillales; family Streptococcaceae; genus Streptococcus; species Streptococcus halichoeri. The sequence continues at coordinate 48,681 of NZ_CP081502.1, read as the reverse complement.
TATGACCATGTGGCCATGATTACAGATTGCATGCGAGCTGGTGGCGCCCCTGATGGTGACTACCTGCTTGGCGAATTTCCTGTTGTCGTAGAAAATGGCACAGCGCGCTTGAAAGACAGTGGTAATCTTGCTGGCTCCATTTTAAAACTAAAAGATGGTTTAAAAAATGTAGTTGAGTGGGGCCTTGCAACACCTGCGCAAGCCGTTCACATGTGTACCTATGTTCCTGCGGTCTCGGTAGGACTTGCAGATATCTGTGGGCAATTGTCGCCAGGCTATGCTGCTGACTTTATTGTATTAGATAAGGAGCTTGCCTTACAAGCGACCTATTTAAATGGCGAAAAGGTTTATCAAGCTTAAACCTAAGCGATCACTACAATAGAATCACATCTTGTTAGCCCTTAACTAAGAGAAGGTTGAGGGTTAACAACCACTAAAGCATGTTTTCGTCAGAAGAGATGCTTTTTTTGGCTCTATAATTTCTGTAGTGGGTAACACCACTCTGGAGATATAGGCTTTTTTCATGCAGACAAAAAGTTCCATATGACTTATAATGAAAAGCGACAAAACCACTCATTAGAAAGCCTCCTATGGAACAACTTTGACTCATTGTCCGCTTCAAGGAAATAATGAGGATTAAATGAGAAAACAAGCGCTGTGAAAACGCTTGTTTTTAATGTGCATTAGGCGTAAAATAAAAATATAAAAAAGCACCGATTCGGTGCCCACTTTTACAAGCTGTATACGGACTAGCCTTATTTTAACTCGCTATGTTGTTTTGAATGGTTCCAACATGATTATTCTACATCTTTTGTAAGGAATAAGCAAGGAAAAAATCAAAAAAATTCATAAGCACTAAAACACTACATAACACAATCTAAATATTAGCATACAATCTAAATATTATCAAAATAAGATAGCCAAGGGAAGGATTTTGTGTTATAATTGATTTATTGATTATGTTATGTAGTAGGTTGATAAAATGTTGAAAAAAATAAGGAAGTGGTTTGATAGAAAAAGATTAAAGTATATCAAACTTGTCTCAGACGTTGTAAAAAGTATAATTGAACTTGTTGAGATGCTAATGGATTTAATTCAAACATTTTTATTTTAGGAGGCAAAAATGGATAAAAAATACTCAATCGGCTTGGATATCGGTACGAACAGCGTCGGATGGGCAGTAATCACTGATGACTATAAAGTTCCAACCAAGAAAATGAAAGTTCTTGGAAATACTAACAAACAAACTATCAAGAAAAACTTGCTGGGAGCTCTGCTATTTGACAGTGGAGAGACGGCAGAAGCAACTCGTTTCAAACGAACAGCTCGTAGACGATATACCCGTCGCAAGAACCGTATTCGTTATCTACAGGAGATTTTTGCAAATGAGATGGCAAAAGTGGATGACAGTTTCTTCCATCGGCTTGAAGAGTCTTTTTTGGTGGAAGAAGACAAGGACAATGAGCGTCATCCGATTTTTGGAAACGTAGCTGATGAAGTTGCTTATCATGAAAACTATCCAACCATCTATCATTTACGAAAAGAATTAGCCGATTCAACTGAAAAAGCGGATCTGCGATTAATTTATTTAGCAGTAGCGCATATGATTAAGTTTCGGGGACATTTTTTAATCCAGGGAGACTTGAATTCTGACAATAGTGATGTGGAAAAACTCTTCAAACAATTGCTTCATACCTATAACGAATTGTTTGAAGAGCGTCCTCTAGAGGAAATAAAGGTTGATGCCAAAGGAATATTATCAGCTAGATTAAGCAAATCAAGACGTTTAGAAAATCTTATTGCAGCATTTCCAAATGAGAAGAAAAATGGCTTGTTTGGGAATCTCATTGCTTTGTCATTAGGGTTGACTCCGAATTTTAAAGCAAATTTTGATTTGGCTGAGAATGCTAAGTTACAACTTTCAAAAGATTCCTATGATGATGATTTAGACAATTTGTTGGCGCAAATTGGTGATCAGTATGCGGATTTGTTTTTAGCTGCTAAGAAGTTATCAGATGCTATTTTGCTTTCGGGCATTTTAAGGGCAGATAGTGAAGTAACTAAGGCACCGTTATCAGCTTCAATGATCAAACGTTATGACGAACATCATCAAGATTTGGCTTTATTAAAAGTCTTAGTTCGGCAACAACTGCCCAAAAAATATAAAGAAATTTTTTCGGATAAAACGACAAATGGCTATGCTGGCTATATTGATGGAAAGACCAGCCAAGAAGAGTTTTATAAATTTATCAAGCCGATTTTGGAAAAAATGGATGGCACCGAAGAATTACTTGCAAAACTCAATCGTGACGATTTTTTGCGCAAACAACGCACCTTTGATAATGGTTCCATTCCCCACCAAGTTCATTTAGGGGAATTGCATGCCATATTGCGAAGACAAGAAGCCTATTATCCATTTTTAAAGGAAAATCGAGAAAAGATTGAAAAAATCTTGACCTTCCGCATCCCTTATTATGTTGGACCATTAGCGCGCGGCAATAGCCGTTTTGCATGGATGAAGCGGCAAAGAAATGAAGCCATCACGCCATGGAATTTTGAAGATGTTGTCGATAAAGGGACATCTGCCCAATTATTTATTGAGCGGATGACCAATGTTGATGAGCATCTGCCAACTGAAAAAGTCCTGCCAAAACATAGCTTGCTTTATGAATATTTTACGGTTTATAATGAATTGACAAAAGTCAGATATATTACTGACGAAATGCGAAAACCAGAATTTCTTTCAGGTGAGCAGAAGAAAGCCATTGTTGATCTACTCTTCAAAGCAAATCGAAAAGTAACGGTTAAGCAATTAAAAGAAGATTATTTCCAAAAAATAGAATGTTGTGATAGCGTTGAAATTTCAGGAGTTGAAGACCGATTCAATGCGTCACTAGGCACCTACCATGATTTGCTAAAAATTATTAAAGATAAAGAATTTTTGGACAATGACGAAAATGAAGACATCTTAGAGGATATTGTTTTAACCTTAACCTTATTTGAAGATAAGGAAATGATTGAGGAACGACTTAAAAAATATGCTCACCTCTTTGATGATAAGGTGATGAAACAGCTGAAACGTCGCCATTATACTGGCTGGGGTCGCTTGTCGAAAAAACTGATTAATGGTATTAAGGATAAACAATCTGGCAAAACAATATTAGATTTTTTGAAATCAGACGGGTTTGCCAATCGAAACTTTATGCAGCTTATCCATGATGACAGTTTGACCTTTGTGGATGACATCAAGGCTGCTAATGAAGAGGCATTTGAGCAAAAAGATAGCCTAAAAGAGCAAATCAGTGCCTTGGCTGGCAGCCCTGCTATCAAAAAAGGCATTTTACAAACTGTCAAAATCGTTGATGAGATAATTAAGGTCATGGGCCACAAGCCAGAAAATATCGTTATTGAAATGGCACGGGAAAATCAAACGACTCAACAAGGGCAACGACGTTCACGGGAGCGAATGAAACGTATTGAAGAGGGGATGAAAGAATTAAGGAGTGATATTTTAGAGGAGCATCCTGTTGAAAATGCTCAATTGCAAGATGAAAAACGCTATCTCTATTACTTGCAAAATGGAAAAGATATGTATGTGGATCAAGAATTGGATATTGATCATTTGAGCGATTACGACGTCGATCACATCATTCCCCAAAGTTTTATTAAAGATGATTCGATAGACAATAAGGTATTAACACGTTCTGATAAAAATCGTGGGAAATCTGATGACGTTCCAAGCGAAGCCGTTGTCAAGAAGATGAAATCCTACTGGCGTCGGTTGTTAAAAGCTAAGTTGATTTCTCAGCGCAAATTTGATAATTTAACCAAGGCAGAAAGAGGCGGTTTGAGTGAAGCGGATAAAGCTGGTTTTATCAAACGCCAATTGGTTGAAACCCGTCAAATTACTAAACACGTGGCTCAAATTTTGGATAGTCGCATGAATACTAAACATGGTGAAAATGATAAACCTATTCGAGATGTGAAGATTATCACCCTAAAATCCAAACTCGTCTCTGACTTTAGAAAAGATTTTCAATTCTATAAAGTACGTGAGATTAACAATTACCATCATGCCCATGATGCTTACCTTAATGCCGTCGTTGGAACAGCTCTGATTAAAAAATATCCCAAACTGGAATCGGAGTTTGTCTATGGAGATTATAAAGTCTATGATGTCCGGAAAATGATTGGTAAGTCTGAGCAAGAAATAGGCAAAGCGACCGCAAAGCGATTCTTTTATTCCAATATTATGAATTTCTTCAAAACAGAAATTACACTTGCAAATGGAGAGATTCGCAAACGCCCTCTAATCGAAACTAATGAGGAAACTGGAGAAATTGTCTGGGATAAGGAGAAAGATTTTGCTACAGTGCGCAAAGTATTGTCCATGCCCCAAGTCACTATTGTCAAGAAAACAGAAGTGCAGACAGGTGGCTTCTCAAAAGAATCCATTTTGCCAAAGGGAGAATCAGCAAAATTAATCCCCCGTAAAAAAGGTTGGGATACGACAAAGTATGGAGGCTTTGATAGCCCAACAGTTGCTTACTCAGTACTAGTCATTGCAAAGGTGGAAAAAGGGAAAACGAAAAAACTAAAACCCGTTAAAGAGCTGGTTGGCATCACAATAATGGAAAGAAATTCCTTTGAAAAAGATTCGGTTAGTTTTTTAGAAGCTAAAGGATACAAGGAAGTTAGAAAAGACCTAATCATTAAATTGCCTAAATATAGCCTTTTTGAATTAGAAAATGGCCGCAGACGGCTGCTAGCCAGTGCCACAGAATTACAAAAAGGAAATGAACTGGCTCTGCCAAGCAAATATGTGCATTTTCTATATCTAGCCAGCCACTATGACACTTTAAAAGGTAGCCCAGAAGATAATAAACAAAAACAATTGTTTGTGGATCAGCATCAGTATTATTTAGATGAAATTATTGATTGGATTAGTCACTTTTCAAAGCGCGTCATTTTAGCAGATGCCAATTTAGATAAGCTACGTGCAACCTATGAGAAAAATACCCATCTTCCAATTAGTGAGCAGGCTGACAGTATGCTAAATGCCTTTACCTTTTCAAGACTAGGAGCTCCAGCTGCTTTTAAATTCTTTAATACAACCATTGATCGTAAACGTTATACTTCTACCAAAGAAATCTTAGATTCTACCCTTATCCATCAATCAATCACGGGTCTTTATGAAACACGTCTTGATTTGAATCAATTAGGAGGTGACTGATGGCTGGTTGGCGTACTGTTGTGGTAAATACCCACTCGAAATTATCTTATAAGAATAATCATCTGATTTTTAAGGATGCCTATAAAACAGAGCTGATCCATTTATCAGAAATTGATATTTTGTTATTAGAAACGACGGATATTGTCTTGTCCACTATGCTGGTAAAACGGCTAGTGGATGAGAATGTCCTTGTCATATTCTGTGATGATAAACGATTACCAACAGCTATGCTGATGCCTTTTTATGGTCGTCATGATTCGAGTTTACAGCTTGGGAAACAAATGTCCTGGCCAGAAGCAGTCAAATCGGAGGTTTGGACGACGATTATTGCTCAAAAGATTTTGAATCAATCTTGCTATCTAGGAGCATGCTCCTATTTTGAAAAATCCCAATCTATTATGGATTTATATCATGGTTTGGAAAATTTTGATCCGAGTAATCGCGAAGGGCATGCAGCGAGAATTTATTTTAATACACTTTTTGGGAACGATTTCTCAAGAGATTTGGAGCATCCAATCAATGCAGGTCTGGATTATGGTTATACCTTATTATTGAGTATGTTTGCGCGTGAAGTGGTTGTCTCTGGATGTATGACTCAATTTGGGCTCAAACACGCCAATCAGTTTAACCAGTTCAATTTTGCTAGCGATATTATGGAACCATTTAGGCCTTTGGTGGATAAGATTGTTTTTGAAAATCGAAATCAACCTTTTCCAAAAATAAAAAGAGAGTTATTCACTTTATTTTCTGATACCTTTTTATACAACGGTAAAGAGATGTATCTCACCAATATTGTCAGTGATTATACTAAGAAAGTCATTAAAGCACTTAATAATGATGGGAAGGGAGTTCCTGAGTTTAGGATATGAGTTACCGCTATATGAGAATGCTACTTATGTTTGATATGCCAACGGACACAGCGGATGAACGTAAGGCTTATAGAAAATTTAGAAAGTTTTTGTTATCTGAGGGGTTTATCATGCATCAATTTTCTATTTATAGCAAGCTTTTGCTCAACAGTACTGCAAACAATGCTATGATTGGACGATTACGAGAAAATAATCCTAAAAAAGGAAATATTACGTTGCTAACAGTGACAGAAAAACAGTTTGCTAGGATGATTTATCTACATGGTGAGAAAAACAGTTGCATCGCAAATACAGATAATCGTTTAGTTTTTCTAGGGGAGGCTTATGATGGTGATGATTAACTTTTCACTATTGGATGAACCCTTAACCATTAAAGCAATGACAACTTTGGTTGTTCAAGACGTTAGTGTATTTTCCTCCCTAATAAGGCAATGCTATCAGTACGGGGAAACAAATGAGCTTCAATTATTTGATACCAAGTTAAAAGCATTAAAAGAATCAGAAGTCATGCTTATTACTGACATTTTGGGCTATGATGTCAATGCACCAGCTATTTTGAAAATGATTCATGCTGATTTAGAAGAGAGTTTTAATAGCCAACCTGAAGTAAAGTCAATGATTGAAAAACTAGCAGCAACTATAACAGAATTAATCGCCTTTGAATGTCTAGAGAACGAATTGGACTTGGAATATGACGAAATTACTATCTTGGAACTTATAAAGGCTTTAGGGGTTAAGGTGGAAACACAGAGTGATACTATTTTTGACAAGTGTTTGGAGATTTTACAAGTTTTCAAATACCTGTCTAAAAAGAAACTCTTAATTTTTGTGAATTGCGGCTCCTATCTTACCAAAGAAGAACTCTTGAAGCTGAGAGAATATATTGAATTATCTCAGCAAACGGTCCTCTTATTAGAGCCAAGAAGTTTGTATGATATTCCGCAATATGTTCTAGATGAAGACTATTTTTTGATAGCAGAAAACATGCCATAGTCTAGCTTCTAAAAACCTTGATTTCATAAGGCTTTTGCCGTATAATAGTGCTATGAACGGGCGATTCAAAACTGAAGTCCAGCTAAGACGAGTAGCGCGATTACGAAAAATTGTGGACAAACCCTGTCTACGAGGTTTTAGAGCTATGCTGTTTTGAATGGTCCCAAAACAATCGCCCCCATAAGCTCGCTGTTATTGCTGTTTTAGAGCTATGCTGTTTTGAATGGTCCCAAAACTCATGCTCTTGAGAAAAATCGTTATGTTTCGTTTTAGAGCTATGCTGTTTTGAATGGTCCCAAAACCGTTCAAGCTTGGACGAGGTGATTCTGTAAGTTTTAGAGCTATGCTGTTTTGAATGGTCCCAAAACGTTGTCAGCTAGTTATCAAGCTGGTATCGAGTTTTAGAGCTATGCTGTTTTGAATGGTCCCAAAACCCAACCAATCTCAAGTTGATTATCTTTAATGTTTTAGAGCTATGAAAACTTTTTATTTATGATATAATTGTTTATGTGTTAATACGTGCTTTTTAAGCGCGTGTTTTTTTATTTTTAAAACATTTTCTGCGTATTTTAGCGCGCTTTTTCACCTGCAAGAGAAAAACCCTGACCATTTCTTTGGCCTGATAACAGAGGATTACCCCAACCTCAATCAAGCTTTCAAGACAGCCCTCCATACCCTTGTTCGCTACAAACCATATGTCACTAATGCCATCCTGCTGCCTTATTCGAACGCCAAACTTGAGGCGACAAACAAACTGATCAAAGATATTAAGCGCAATGCCTTTGGTTTTCGGAACTTTGAAAACTTTAAAACAAGAATTCTTATCGCTTTGAACATAGTAAAAGAGAAGACGAATTTCGTCTCCTCTCGCGCTTAGTTATAAGGTAAGCGTCCAATAACAAGGTGTATTGAAAACCTCCAAAGTTTCGAATTGACTCTGGAGGTTTTGATTAGTGACAATTTGTTTGTACTTCTTTAGCCCATGGCAAATAAGCTTCTAGCACTTCTCTTTTAGCGAGAGTTTCTTCATTAGGAAGGCGGTCTAGAAGGTAGTTAATATATTTTTCGGAGTTCAGTCTATGTCGCTTAGCCGTTTCAAGCAAACTCATGATGATAGCTGCCGCTTTGGCTCCTTCAAAACTTTGAGAAAATAACCAATTTTTTCGGCCCATCACTAAGGATTTGATAGCTCTCTCTGCCATATTATTAGACAGGACAAGATGGCCATCCTCCAAAATTGTTTTAAAGGTCTTCTCATATTTTAAACTGTAGTCCAAAGCACGTCCCAACTTTGATCCTGGAAGGACAACCTGCTCGCGACACCAGTCAAAAAAGGTAGCCATTAATGGCGCCAAGGCTTTTTTGCGTTTAACCAGACGCTCTTGTGGGGATAACTCACACCATTCAGCTTCTAAGGCGAACAGCTTGTCACAGTAAACAAGTCCTTTACGCCCTAGAGAAGTCTTATCAGCTTGCTTCGGGGTGGCCTCAAAGAACTTCCGCCTCACATGTGCCCAACAACCAACAAGCTTGGCATGCTCTAATTGACGATAAGCCCCATGCATATCACAATGCACATAACCTGAGTAATCGCCGAGAACCTCTTGAGTAACGAGGCCGCTACGCCTTTTATCATGATGGTAAAGGGTAATCCCTTTTTTCTCATGCTTACCAGACAAAAAAGTCCAGTAATAGGTCAACTGTGTGTCACTTTCAAGAACTCTATAAGATGTCTCATCCGCATGAATGACCTCTTGACTTAATAAGATGTCACGAAGCAAGTCATAAAGAGGCTCAAAATAATACTGGCTAGACTTGATGTGCCAGTTAGCGATTTCCTTGCGACTAATGGACAGTCCTCATTTATTCCAATCCTCTTCCTGTCTGTAGTTAGGAACTTTAAGGGTGAACTTTTGATGAATGGTATGGGCAATAATAGAAGCCGAACCAAGGCTATGAGCTAATGGTTCCTTAGGAACAGGCGCTTTGATGATCTTGTCACTGAGGCTATTATCGCTACAAGTTTGGCACTTATAAGCGTGTTGCACATGATTTATACGTTTCAATTGTGCTGGGATAAAGACTAATTCTTGACGTTGAACCACCGAGCCAATTTCTGTCAATGTTCCATGACAATCCGGACAAGTACAGCTGTCACCAATTAAGTCGTGGTGAACAAGCTCAGGTTCAAACTGAGCTAGAATAGCTTGACGTCTTCCTTTGATTTTCTTGCGTCTATAAGTAATGGCTTCTGTTTCTACTGGGTAAGTCATCCGCTTCTTCTGGTAATTGGTCCTGGTCAAAGAGACTGAGTTGACCGGTCATAGGCATAGCTTTTTCAGAAGATTTCCCATAAAGCTTTTGCGTTAAATAAGCCACTTGTTCACGCAGGAGGGCTAGCTCATTAGCCATTGTTTCAATGGTTTTGGCTTGTGTTTTAATGACTTTATCTAGTGAACTCATGGTCTTCCTCCTGATATTTTCTTCATTATACCTGAAGAAAAGCCATAAGTTCAATAGAAATCACGACTTTTTGAAATTTTTATGTTAGGACTAATGGAAAATCCCTTCATAAGCCAGTCCACCTGTACAGCTGTCAAGCATTTGACCTCATCACTATTTCTTGGCCAGGCTAGTTTCCCATTTTCAAAGCGTTTTAAAGTAACCAGAAACCTTGACCATCCCAGTAAAGCGCTTTGAACCGATCACGTCGCCCACCACAGAAAGAGATAAACAGCACCTGAAAAGGGATCTAACTCATGTTGGGATTTGACAAGATAGGCTAGGGAATCAATGCCTTGTCGCATATCTGTTTTTCCACAAACCAGATAAACTTGTCCTAGGTCATTTAGCCGAATGGTCATCGTTCAGTACCTTATCCAAAATGCTTTCCAACAAGTCCTGATTGAGTGCTTGAAATAAACTAAGTTCCAGTTTTCCAAGGCGAACTTTAAGCAAGATATCATTTCTGTTTTTCTTCTCAAATCGACGAGATTGGGGAACTTCCAAAGGAACAATAGGGTGTGACATTTAAATTATCCTCCGATAGACTAGTTTTACTAACAGTATACTGGAGGATTGAGAATCACGGTAGATACCCTGTTATTGGACGCTTACGTTTGTCGGGGAATTTAGGTGGGAAATTTTGTTATCTAAAAAAGCTGAAAATGTGTCTGTCACTTGAGCAGATAGTTCATCATGTACATGATTATATTTATCTGTCATATATATTTTTGTGTGGCCCAGCGCTTTACTAAGAGCCTCGATAGGAACCCCAGCAATAATGCTCTGAGTTGTAAAAAAGTGTCTCATCATGTGAGGAGTAACACGAAAACCAACAACTTTGTTAATTTTTTCGAATTGATCGTTGAGCCGGTTTGGATTAATGAGTGTTCCATTTTCTTTAATACTTATATAATCACGCTCTTTATCTTTGATGATAGAAAGTCGTTTCTTGATAGCAGTCGCATTGTCTCTCAGAAACAGTAGTAACTCAGTGCCTTTGACATCTAGCATGACATACCTTTCTGACTCTTTTGTTTTAAGCCCGTGCCTGCCGTTTTGAGTATGATTGCTTCTACTGTCACGCAATTTAAGTATTGCACGACCGTCGCTGTGCAAAAGTATATCCATATGCCTAATCCCAAAAATCTCACCTCTGCGCAGACCAAAAAGTGTGAGATAAGTCAGTGAAAAAAAGACTTTATCCATCATCTGTTCAGCCTTTGCAAACCAAATTTGAAACTGTTCCATAGTAACTTTTTTGTTTTTTGGCGGTATGGCACTTTCACCAATATAGACACCTTTGAGACGATTTGCTGGAATATTACCATTTAAAACAGCATCATTCAGCAGTGTCATAAAGCAATTATTGATTGCTTTAACGGACTCCTTAGGCTTTGTCAGCAGCATGTTAGCTAGATAAATCTCATAGTCGTTGCGATTAAGATTGCGCAGTTTAACACTTCCGTACTCTTTTAAAATATTGCTTCTTATCAGACTTTTGTAAGTCTCTTCTGTGTTTGGTGTCCAACGTTTTGTGGCTACACGTTTTTCATGGAAAATTTCCCAATAATCAGCGACTGTAATGTTAGTATTGACACCTAGACTGTTTTCATGAATTTGTTTTTCGATTTCTGTTAATGCAGCACGAGCTTCAGAAACAGTTTTAAGTCCGCTCTTTGTGACTTCTTTTTTCTTCCCTTGAAAAAAATAGCAGCGTCGGATATAGTAACGTTTACCTTTTAATGTTTCGTACCAAAAAATGTTTGGATATTTTGTTTTTGTATATTTCATTTTATTCTCCTTAGTTTGCTTCTGGACAAGGTCTTAACTTTAGAGAATGTTTGCATCACCTCCTAAAAATGATATAATTAAAGTATAAGAAAGTGAGCTATTTAAAGCTTACTTCTTATTGATTGCATATTGCCTCACGCTCGTACCGACCAAAGTTGAGCGTGGGGCTTTTTTATTTTTAAACTGTAATCCTGCCAAACTCGTCAGCTCGCTTTCCTAACGCATTAAGTGCCTCGAACAATGCGATAATGGCAGGAATGAGAGATACAGAAAAGACTAGATAAAGCAATCCACTACCGATTTTTCCGGCGTAAAACTTATGAGCTCCAACCCCTCCTAAAAAAAGTGCTAATAATATATATGCAGTTTTGTTTACTTTGTTGCCATTCATATTTCTATCTCCTTCCGCCAGCTTTTAACGCGGTTCAGGCTTTGCGCGTATTTTTATATCATCTTTTTAAATTCTTCTATGACAATAGCCTCGTCTGTCAGCGTTTTGAGTCGGTATTTGTCCATAAAACGCTTGTAATTGAAGTCTTCTTCAACGTCTTCTCTGTCGATACCAGCTTTTCTCGTTTTAAGATTGATGTAATATTCAACGATAATTTCCCTTTTAATCATTCTGGTACTCCTCTGTTTGTTGTTTTTCTTTATGATTATATTATATCTAAAATTAGATATAATGTCAACACTTTTTATTTATTTTTTTTTGAATTTCTTCGGAATATTTTGTTAGCTTGCTTGCGACTTCTAAAGAGATATTTCCAAGTTTTATTCTACCATTTTTTAAAGACGATAATTTAGACTGAGTTACCCCAGTAGCTTTTGCTATTGAGTATTGTGTAGCATTATCGAGTAACCATTCTATTTTTTTACTATCTGCTTTCATTTTCTTTTATCTCCTGCGTATAATGCGACAATAATTGCTAAGAGTGCCACAATAAATAGCTTACTCATTGATTTTCTCCTTATCGTTTTATATAATGATAGTAAAGAGGAGTTGCACCTCCTCTTTACTATCTAGCGTTTACCTTTTTCTTTTTCGGGATTTTGGTTGGCGCTTTTTCTTATACTCTAGCCAAGCCCTTGTTTCTTTTGAAACTGCTGTAGCTAGACCAAGAACTACCGTAGCCCTTGCTAGCCATTCATCAAAATGGTTCATTTCTTAACCTCCTTTCATCTTTATGATTACATTATATCTAATTTTAGATATAATGTCAACACTTTTTCAAAATTTTTTAGGACTCTTTTACGGCGTATTAAGTAGAAATAATGTAACAAAAAAGACCTTGTCCAGAAAGGTCGCGGTATGGTCGGGGGCGTGTGGTTTAAGATATTGATATAACGCTCTTTTTGTTTGCGAGCTATGCTGTTTTGAATGGTCCCAAAACAGAAAATTGCGTAATATAACCACGAGGATTGTTTTAGAGCTATGCTGTTTTAAATGGTCTTGAACGAAGTGTTAGCTCCGCCTTTCCCCTTTTGATTGCTAAAACTAAAAATAAATTTGAAAACCTCTTGACAAAGTGCCAGAAAGTGAGTATACTAAGAAAGTTGTCAGCTGATTAGCGCAAGTATCAATAAAAAGTAAAAAAAGTTATTGACAAAGCCTTAAGAAGCTGATAGAATAAAGAAGTTGCCTCGCAAGAGGGGAAAGACCTTTGAGAACTGAATAAGACGAACCAAAAAGTGAAGAGGGGTTTATAAGCAGTATAGACTCCGTCAAAGCAAAAATAAATCTGTCAGCGGACAGAAAAGAACGAGTAAGTTCAAACTAAATGAGAGTTTGATCCTGGCTCAGGACGAACGCTGGCGGCGTGCCTAATACATGCAAGTAGAACGCTTTGGACTGGTGCTTGCACTAGTTCAAGGAGTTGCGAACGGGTGAGTAACGCGTAGGTAACCTACCTGATAGCGGGGGATAACTATTGGAAACGATAGCTAATACCGCATAATAGAGTAAGACACATGTTTCACTCTTAAAAGGGGCAACAGCTCCACTATGAGATGGACCTGCGTTGTATTAGCTAGTTGGTGAGGTAAAGGCTCACCAAGGCGACGATACATAGCCGACCTGAGAGGGTGAACGGCCACACTGGGACTGAGACACGGCCCAGACTCCTACGGGAGGCAGCAGTAGGGAATCTTCGGCAATGGACGCAAGTCTGACCGAGCAACGCCGCGTGAGTGAAGAAGGTTTTCGGATCGTAAAGCTCTGTTGTTAGAGAAGAATGGTAATGGGAGTGGAAAATCCATTACGTGACGGTAACTAACCAGAAAGGGACGGCTAACTACGTGCCAGCAGCCGCGGTAATACGTAGGTCCCGAGCGTTGTCCGGATTTATTGGGCGTAAAGCGAGCGCAGGCGGTTTTTTAAGTCTGAAGTTAAAGGCAGTGGCTTAACCATTGTATGCTTTGGAAACTGGAGAACTTGAGTGCAGAAGGGGAGAGTGGAATTCCATGTGTAGCGGTGAAATGCGTAGATATATGGAGGAACACCGGTGGCGAAAGCGGCTCTCTGGTCTGTAACTGACGCTGAGGCTCGAAAGCGTGGGGAGCAAACAGGATTAGATACCCTGGTAGTCCACGCCGTAAACGATGAGTGCTAGGTGTTAGGCCCTTTCCGGGGCTTAGTGCCGGAGCTAACGCATTAAGCACTCCGCCTGGGGAGTACGACCGCAAGGTTGAAACTCAAAGGAATTGACGGGGGCCCGCACAAGCGGTGGAGCATGTGGTTTAATTCGAAGCAACGCGAAGAACCTTACCAGGTCTTGACATCCTTCTGACCGGCCTAGAGATAGGCTTTCCCTTTTGGGCAGAAGTGACAGGTGGTGCATGGTTGTCGTCAGCTCGTGTCGTGAGATGTTGGGTTAAGTCCCGCAACGAGCGCAACCCTTATTGTTAGTTGCCATCATTAAGTTGGGCACTCTAGCGAGACTGCCGGTAATAAACCGGAGGAAGGTGGGGATGACGTCAAATCATCATGCCCCTTATGACCTGGGCTACACACGTGCTACAATGGTTGGTACAACGAGTCGCAAGCCGGTGACGGCAAGCTAATCTCTGAAAGCCAATCTCAGTTCGGATTGTAGGCTGCAACTCGCCTACATGAAGTCGGAATCGCTAGTAATCGCGGATCAGCACGCCGCGGTGAATACGTTCCCGGGCCTTGTACACACCGCCCGTCACACCACGAGAGTTTGTAACACCCGAAGTCGGTGAGGTAACCGTTTAGGAGCCAGCCGCCTAAGGTGGGATAGATGATTGGGGTGAAGTCGTAACAAGGTAGCCGTATCGGAAGGTGCGGCTGGATCACCTCCTTTCTAAGGATAAGGAACTTTTTGGGATTTGTCTTATTTAGTTTTGAGAGGTCTTATAATAGAATAGACACACCACTAATAATGAAACCAGCCGTTTATTAGTCGGGGGCCTTAGCTCAGCTGGGAGAGCGCCTGCTTTGCACGCAGGAGGTCAGCGGTTCGATCCCGCTAGGCTCCATTATCTAGGATACAAAGAGATGTTCGGCTTGCCGAAATTTCTGTAGAAAAATAGGAAACAGACGCTGTGTGCTTGCACACAAGGAAGTTTATCTTTTTTCCTAAGAAATTAATCTCGTGTTCCACTAGATAAATGATATTTGAATACGAACCTAAACTTACTAGAAATAAGTCAAAACCATCTGGTGTCTGAAGACACCTCACTGGTTTGTTCCTTATTTTACGCAAGTTTTACGACAAGTCGTAACGGTTCTTAAAATCATAATAGTCCATTGAAAATTGAATATCTATATCAAATTCCACAATTATGAAAATGATTGTAGAAAAGTAACAAGAAAGAAACCGAAAAAAAGATAAACGCGAACCTATTAAAAAAATAAAGAAGGTCGAAAGACTGGAACTAAGGTTAAGTTAATAAGGGCGCACGGTGGATGCCTTGGCACTAGAAGCCGAAGAAGGACGTGACAAACGACGAAATGCTTTGGGGAGCTGTAAGTAAGCGCTGATCCAGAGATGTCCGAATGGGGGAACCCACTAACTAAAGGTTAGTATCCATAACTGTTAAGGTTATGAGAAGGAAGACGCAGTGAACTGAAACATCTAAGTAGCTGCAGGAAGAGAAAGCAAAAGCGATTGCCAAAGTAGCGGCGAGCGAAAGGGCAAGAGGGCAAACCAAGGAGTTTACTCCTTGGGGTTGTAGGACTGCGACGTGGGATCAGATACTATAGACGAATGACCTGGGAAGGTCAGCCAAAGGGAGTAACAGCCTCGTAGTTGAAATAGTAGATGACTCTAGCAGGATCCTGAGTACGGCGAGACACGCGAAATCTCGTTGGAATCTGGGAGGACCATCTCCCAACCCTAAATACTCTCTAGTGACCGATAGTGAACCAGTACCGTGAGGGAAAGGTGAAAAGCACCCCGGGAGGGGAGTGAAAGAGAACCTGAAACCGTGTGCCTACAAGAAGTTCGAGCCCGTTAATGGGTGAGAGCGTGCCTTTTGTAGAATGAACCGGCGAGTTACGTTTACGTGCGAGGTTAAGTTGAAGAGACGGAGCCGTAGGGAAACCGAGTCTTAATAGGGCGAAATAGTACGTAGATGTAGACCCGAAACCATGTGACCTACCCATGAGCAGGTTGAAGGTGCGGTAAAACGCACTGGAGGACCGAACCAGGGCACGTTGAAAAGTGCTTGGATGACTTGTGGGTAGCGGAGAAATTCCAAACGAACTTGGAGATAGCTGGTTCTCTCCGAAATAGCTTTAGGGCTAGCGTCGAAGTAAGTCTCTTGGAGGTAGAGCACTGTTTGGGTGAGGGGTCCATCCCGGATTACCAATCTCAGATAAACTCCGAATGCCAAGACGATATATTCGGCAGTCAGACTGCGAGTGCTAAGATCCGTAGTCGAAAGGGAAACAGCCCAGACCACCAGCTAAGGTCCCCAAATAATTGTTAAGTGGAAAAGGATGTGGGGTTGCACAGACAACTAGGATGTTAGCTTAGAAGCAGCTATTCATTCAAAGAGTGCGTAATAGCTCACTAGTCGAGTGACCCTGCGCCGAAAATGTACCGGGGCTAAAACAATTTACCGAAGCTGTGGATTACCTTTAGAGGTAATGGTAGGAGAGCGTTCTATGTGTGAAGAAGGTATACCGTGAGGAGTGCTGGAACGCATAGAAGTGAGAATGCCGGTATGAGTAGCGAAAGACAGGTGAGAATCCTGTCCACCGTAAGACTAAGGATTCCAGGGGAAGGCTCGTCCGCCCTGGGTTAGTCGGGACCTAAGGAGAGACCGAAAGGTGTATCCGATGGGCAACAGGTTGATATTCCTGTACTAGTATGTATAGTGAAGGAGGGACGCAGCAGGCTAACTAAAGCGTGCGAGTGGAAGAGCACGTCTAAGCAGTGAGGTGTGAGATGAGTTAAATGCTTATCTCTGTAACATTGAGCTGTGATGGGGAGCGAAATGTAAGTAGCGAAGTTAGTGATGTCACACTGCCAAGAAAAGCTTCTAGCGTTTAACTACATACTACCCGTACCGCAAACCGACACAGGTAGTCGAGGCGAGTAGCCTCAGGTGATCGAGAGAACTCTCGTTAAGGAACTCGGCAAAATGACCCCGTAACTTAGGGAGAAGGGGTGCTGATAGTGATATCAGCCGCAGTGAATAGGCCCAAGCAACTGTTTATCAAAAACACAGCTCTCTGCTAAATCGTAAGATGATGTATAGGGGGTGACGCCTGCCCGGTGCTGGAAGGTTAAGAGGAGGGTTTAGCGCAAGCGACGATCTGAATTGAAGCCCCAGTAAACGGCGGCCGTAACTATAACGGTCCTAAGGTAGCGAAATTCCTTGTCGGGTAAGTTCCGACCCGCACGAAAGGCGTAATGATTTGGGCACTGTCTCAACGAGAGACTCGGTGAAATTTTAGTACCTGTGAAGATGCAGGTTACCCGCGACAGGACGGAAAGACCCCATGGAGCTTTACTGCAGTTTGATATTGAGTATCTGTAGGACATGTACAGGATAGGTAGGAGCCATAGAGAACGGGACGCCAGTTTCGTTGGAGGCGTTGTTGGGATACTACCCTTGTGTTATGGCTACTCTAACCCGGATAGGTTAGCCCTATCGGAGACAGTGTCTGACGGGCAGTTTGACTGGGGCGGTCGCCTCCTAAAGAGTAACGGAGGCGCCCAAAGGTTCCCTCAGACTGGTTGGAAATCAGTCGCAGAGTGTAAAGGTATAAGGGAGCTTGACTGCGAGAGCAACACCTCGAGCAGGGACGAAAGTCGGGCTTAGTGATCCGGTGGTACCGCATGGAAGGGCCATCGCTCAACGGATAAAAGCTACCCTGGGGATAACAGGCTTATCTCCCCCAAGAGTTCACATCGACGGGGAGGTTTGGCACCTCGATGTCGGCTCGTCGCATCCTGGGGCTGTAGTCGGTCCCAAGGGTTGGGCTGTTCGCCCATTAAAGCGGCACGCGAGCTGGGTTCAGAACGTCGTGAGACAGTTCGGTCCCTATCCGTCGCGGGCGAAGGAAATTTGAGAGGATCTGCTCCTAGTACGAGAGGACCAGAGTGGACTTACCGCTGGTGTACCAGTTGTCTTGCCAAAGGCATCGCTGGGTAGCTATGTAGGGAAGGGATAAGCGCTGAAAGCATCTAAGTGCGAAGCCCGCCTCAAGATGAGATTTCCCATGATTTTATATCAGTAAGAGCCCTGAGAGAAGATCAGGTAGATAGGTTAGGAGTGGAAGTGTAGTGATACATGAAGCGGACTAAAACTAATAGCTCGAGGACTTATCCGAGGATAATAGAAAAGTTTATTGACATAGAGGTAGAGTTCTTGTTAAGATAGAGGTATTCAATTTTGAGTGGACGATTAGAAGACAGTTCACCCAAGCAGTTAAGTGACGATAGCCTAGGAGATACACCTGTTTCCATGCCGAACACAGCAGTTAAGCCCTAGAACGCCTGAAGTAGTTGGGGGTTGCCCCCTGTTAGATACGGTAGTTGCTTAGCCATGATCCGCCATAGCTCAGTTGGTAGTAGCGCATGACTGTTAATCATGATGTCGTAGGTTCGAGTCCTACTGGCGGAGTTGAGAGAAGAGAGATTAGGAGGGAACCTTATCTTTTCTTTTTATACTTGTTGGCAAAAGAGAAGACGAAAGCAGTCTTCTTTTTTGTTATAGTTAAAAGCGGCTCATTGTCAACTGTAGTGGGTGACTTATAACTTATAGCTAAGCACGAGAGGAGACGAAATTCGTCTTCTCTTTTACTATGTTCAAAGCGATAAGAATTCTTGTTTTAAAGTTTTCAAAGTTCCGAAAACCAAAGGCATTGCGCTTAATATCTTTGATCAGTTTGTTTGTCGCCTCAAGTTTGGCGTTCGAATGGCAGCTGGATGGCATTAGAGACATATGGTTTGTAGCGAACAAGGGTATGGAGAGCTGTCTTGAAAGTTTGATTGAGGTTGGAGGAAGCCTCTGTTATCAGGTCAAAGAAATGGTCAGGTTTTTCTCTTGCAGGTGGAAAAGCAGGAGCTGATAAAGGTCGTAGTAGCCCTTTAATTCAGGTACCAGCTGGAAGATTTTGGTTAGGCATTCTTTTGGCGTGATTGTTTCTCTAAAAGTTCTTGAATAAAAGCGGTGCAGCGAGAGTTTTCGACTATCTTTCAAGACCAATTTCCAGTAGTACTTCAAGGCTCGGTATTCAAGGGATTTCTTGTCAAACAGCTTCATGAGTTGAATGCGGGTTAGGTTTAAAGCCCGATTCAGGTGCTGGACACTATGGAAACGGTCAAGGACAATCTCAGCCTTTGGGAATAGGATTTTGATGAGGGGAATGTAAGAACCAGACATATCAACAGTAACGATTTTAACGCTGTTTCTAGCCTTTTTAGAGTACCTAAAGAAATGATTGCGAAGGGTTGTTTGCGTCCGATTATCAAGGATGGTGATGATTTTCTTGGTTTCAAAATCCTGAGCGATGAAGGCGAGTTTCCCCTTTCGATAAGCAAATTCGTCAATGGAGAGCACCTCAGGCAGTTGCGAGAAGTCTTCCTTGAAGGAGAACTGCTTGAGTTTTCGATGGACGGTTGATGGAGAAACCGCTAGGTTTTGAGCGATGTGTGTCAGCGCTTGACGGTTGAGCAGACCTTGAGCGACCTTTTGCCTAAGAGGCTCAGAGATTTGGCGGTTCTTTCGCACCAAATTGGTTTCAGAAACAGTAACCTTACGACAGCTTTTGCATTGAAACCGACGTTTTTTAAGCCTGATCAGACTAGGAAAGCCATTGATGTCAAGAAATGGGATTTTCGACGGCTTTTGGAAGTCGTATTTTATCTGTTTTCCACCACAAGTCGGACACTCTTTAGGCTCATAATCCAGCCTTGCATAGAGTTCAATGTGCGTCTTATGTTGAAAAACGTTGTCTAAAGTTATATTTTTATCTTTAATTCCGATTAATTCTGTGGTATTCTTAAGGTGTTCCATATGACACTTTCTAATGAGTTGATTTGTTGCTTTTCATTATAAGTCATATGGAACTTTTTATCTGCATGAAAAAGGCCCATAATCTCCAGAGTGGATTTACCCACTACAGATATTATAGAGCCAGAATTGAAAGAAGGTTTGCATTTTAAGCGAAAAAAGGTTACTATAGAGAGGAAGATAAGAGCACCCTTAGCTCAACTGGATAGAGTACCTGACTACGAATCAGGCGGTTAGAGGTTCGACTCCTCTAGGGTGCAAAAAAGAAGAGAACCCAAGCCTCAGGTTCTTAGATTGAAGACAGCGTCTGTTAGGACTGCTTGCTTCAATCTTTTTTATTTGATCGCAGAAGCGTAAGAGCGCCTATCCTGCTGTGCTTTGAAGATTTCTAAGAGATGTCACTTCTTTATCCTCTGTGTTTTAGAGGGATGGTCTGTAGTCTGCATTTCGAACATGACATCCTTGTCATGTTCTTTTTTAGTGGAAGCTTTTATACTTAAGAAAAAGTAAAAGGATAGGAAGGAGTCGGTAATAACAAGAATGGTAGAGAAGTTATTTGAAGAGGTTAAACCTATTATTCTTAAAAGTCGGCGGAAATATTACATTCAACTTTGGGATCAAGAAGATTGGTTACAGGAGGGTCGGATTATCTTATACCAACTCTTAGCTAGTCACCCGACATTATATGAGGATAGGGGGCGGTTATTAGTGTACTTTAAGACGAAGTTTAATAACTACGTCAAGGATGTGATTAGAGGGCAAGAGTCCCTGAAGCGCCGTTTTCATAAGCTGCCATATGAAGAAATCAGTGAGGTTGGGCATCGATTAGCGAGTGGTAGTCTAGACGTTGGGGAGTCGGTATGTATAAGGGAGCAGCTAAGAGTCCTGAGAGAGGAGCTTAGTGAAGAGGAGGGGGCATTATTAGATAAGTTAGTTAGTGGGGAGCGTTTTCCTGGGCGTTGTGCCTTATTGCGGAAATTAAAGCCTTATTTTATTGATTTTTTAGACTAGGTGGACCTGCTTAACTCTTACTGGCACGGGGAGCGGCACTAACTGAAAATGTTTAACTCTGCTGTAGTTTAAGTCTTAGGTATTAGCCGTCCGTCGTACGTAGATAAGATAATGAGTAACTCTTATTTATAACCGCTCTGCTTTATCACTCATTTTAATCATTTATAAAAGTCTATTTTCTAGTCTGTATTTTTGTCTGGGGACAGATGGGGATGTTTGCGTGGTTCTTTCCTAAATTCCGTGATAAAATAGAACTATGATTAGATATAAAGCAATTCTTGCCTATGATGGGACTCTTTTTTCTGGCTTTCAGCGCCAGCCTCACCATCGAACTGTTCAGGAAGAATTAGAAAAAACCTTGTCAAAACTTGCTGACGGGCAACAGATAATTGTTCATGGTGCTGGTCGTACGGATGCTGGAGTACATGCCTATGGTCAGGTGATTCATTTTGACTTTCCTCTAGAAATGATAGAAGAGAAGTTGCGGTTTGCGCTAGATACACAATCACCTGATGATATTGATGTTGTAAAAATTGAAAAAGTTGATACTTCATTTCATGCTCGCTATATCAAACACTCTAAAACGTATGAGTTTTTAGTGGATAATGGTCGCCCCAAAAATCCGATGATGCGCCATTATGCGACACACTATCCCTATCCTCTTGATTTGGAGCGAATGCAAATGGCAATTCGATTATTAGTGGGAACTCATGATTTTACAGGCTTTACTGCAGCTGGAACCAGTGTAAAAAATAAAGTGCGGACAATTACCTCAGCTACGGTTGATTATGATTGCAATCGCCGCTTGTTTGTTTTTCAGTTTCAGGGCAATGGTTTTTTGTATAAACAAGTTCGAAATATGGTAGGAACGTTATTGAAGATTGGTAACGGCCGAATGCCGATTGAACAAGTTCAAGTTATCTTAGATAGTAAAAATCGCCAATTGGCTGGACCAACACCAGCCGGCAATGGCTTATACCTTAAGGAGATCAAGTATGAAGACGACTAACATTTTGGCAATTTCAGGAAATGATATTTTTTCAGGGGGCGGCTTGTGTGCTGACTTAACAACCTATGCTGTGAATCATATTCATGGATTTGTGGCAGTGAGCTGTTTGACAGCAATGACCGAAAATAGCTTTGAAGTTATTCCGACTGATCCCCAGATATTAAAGCAACAATTGGATAGCTTAAAAGCTGTGAATTTTTCGGCTGTTAAAATAGGGCTTTTGCCAAATATTCAAACGGTACAAGTAGTTTTAGAATTTTTAAGCAAAATGCCAAGCTGCCCTATCGTTTTAGATCCAGTACTTGTTTGTAAGGAGAAACATGATTTAGAAGTTAGCCAGTTAGGACAGGAATTAGTCTCTCTTTTCCCATATGCAAGCCTTGTTACACCAAATTTAGTTGAGGCACAATTATTAACAGGACTTACGATTAACAACCTTGACCAGATGAAAGAAGCAGCTATAAAGCTTAACCAAATGGGTGCCAAACACGTGGTTATTAAGGGTGGTAACCGGCTTGAGCAAGATCAGGCCATTGATCTTTATTATGATGGTCAACAATTTTCCACATATACGAATCCAGTGCTTAATGGTAATAATGCCGGAGCAGGTTGTACCTTTGCTTCAAGCATAGCCAGTCGTTTGGCTTTGGGTGATTCCAAGGAAAAGGCTATTGCAGCCTCAAAAGATTTTGTTTACCAAGCAATCAAAAATGCAGATCAATATGGAGTAGTTCAATATTTTTAGGAGACAATGATGAGAAAAGCAGAAACAAGTCGTTTAATTCAACTAGCCATTATTACCGCCTTATCAGTAGTTTTAGGTATGGTTATTAGTATTCCTACTCCAACAGGCTTTTTGACTTTTTTGGATGCAGGGATTTACTTTGCAGCTTTCTATTTTGGCAAGAAAGAGGGTGCTATTGTTGGTGCCTTGGCTGGATTTTTAATTGATCTTTTAAAGGGTTATCCCAATTGGATGTTTTTTAGTTTGATAATTCATGGTGGTCAAGGCTTTTTAGCAGGCTTACCTGGTAGGAAACGCCTGATAGGGTTAATTGGTGCAACTAGCTTTATGGTGATTGGCTATGCAGTAGTAGGTGGTTGCATGTATGGCTGGGGGTCCGTTTTTTCAAGTATTCCAGGAAACATTCTTCAAAATATGGCTGGCATGGCCACGGGTTATATTCTTAAACAGGCAATAGAAAGAGTAAGAAGTTAATGATTGACTTGGAGTATTTACAAGAAGAAACTAGAAAGATTGTTGTTGACATTATTGAACGCAGTGGTATTAAGTCGGGTCAAATCTTTGTTCTAGGTTTGTCTTCTAGTGAAGTTAGGGGAGGCTTGATTGGACAAAATTCAAGTCTTGAGATAGGTGAACTGATAGTAGAAGTTATTCTCCACGAACTTAGTAGTCGAGGTATTTATCTAGCTGTTCAAGGTTGTGAGCATATTAATCGTGCTTTAGTGGTTGAAGCAGAGTTGGCTGAAAGCAGAGGCTTAGAAATTGTAAATGTTTTACCTAGTATTCATGCGGGAGGAAGTGGGCAACTAGCTGCCTTTAAATTGATGAAAAGTCCTGTTGAGGTAGAAGAAATTGTTGCTCAGGCAGGACTTGATATTGGAGATACTTCAATTGGTATGCATATTAAGCGGGTGCAGGTTCCATTGGTGCCTGTTAAGCGAGAACTCGGTAAGGCACATGTGACAGCCCTAGCTAGTCGTCCTAAATTGATTGGTGGTGCTAGGGCTCGCTATACTGCGGATGCGATTCGAAAAAATTAAAAGAGCTTCCACAGAAAAGGAGCTCTATACTTGAGGTGTAAGGTTAGTTGTAGTTGGTAAGGGAATTCCTGCATTCAAAATAGCTTCTTGGTAAAGGCGGTAGAAGGTGTGGTAAATCAGGTATTGTTGGCCATTTTTGGTATAGATGGTAATACGAAATGAAAATTGACCGTTTGCATTTAGCTGAGGTCCCATAATATTTGGCTGACCAATAATCTCGGGGTGGTTTGCAACTTCTTTTTGATTGACGTCTTCAATAATTTTAGTGACGAGGTTTAAGTCAGTCGTGGCATAGAGTGGAATTTCAATCAGTGCGCGCATGTCGCCTCGAGAGAGATTACTGACAATTGTGATGTTACGATTTGGGATATAATGCAAGGTGCCATCAAACCCTTTAACCTGTGTTGTTCTGATTCCTACACTAATAATGGTTCCATTGATGTCTGCTAATGTAACGGTATCACCCACTTCAAATTGATTTTCAAAGAGAATAAAAAATCCGTTGATAACATCTGACAAGAAGCCCTGTGCACCTAAACCAATAGCAACTCCAGCAATTCCGGCTCCAGCTAGTAGACTTGAAACTGGTATAGAGAGTAGACTTAATACCCAATAAATTAATAAAAAATATAAAACATAATTAATCAGATTATAGAGTAATTTTGAGAGTGTCTTCCTGCGTGCAGCTGTTTGCCTTGAAAAAGGGAGGGATTTTTCAACTGCCTTTTCAAAAAGGTAATTAACAACGCTTTTTAATAGGGAAAAGAAAATTAAAAGAAGTACTAGTGAGACTGCTTTTTCTAAGAGAGTAAGGAGTATATTTTCAAGTTTAAGCTTGTTAAAATAGTTCAAGATAAAAGTCATATTTAATCCTTTCCTTCAGTAGTGTAACAAAAATTACTCTAAAAATAAACCAGAGGAAGGCACATGAAATCCAAGCAAAGCCTACTATGACTGGGGAATAATACACAAAAGACTTTTAAATAGTGTCTGATTATGATAGAATGAACTGTATCTAAATTATTTTAAGGAGAAATGACTTCATGTCTACATCATTTGAAGAAAAAGCCACCAACCGTGGTGTTATTACATTTACAATCGATCAAGAAAAAATTAAACCAGCTCTTGATCAAGCTTTTAACAAAGTCAAAAAAGATATTAATGTTCCAGGATTCCGTAAAGGTCATATTCCTCGTCCCCTTTTCAATCAAAAGTTTGGTGAAGAAGTGCTTTATGAAGACGCTTTAAATATTATCTTACCTGATGCGTATGAAGCTGCGGTTTCTGAGCTTGATTTAGATATTGTTGCTCAACCTAAAATTGATGTTGCCTCAATGGAGAAGGGCAAGGACTGGGAAATTACAGCTGAAGTTGTTACAAAACCTGAAGTTAAATTAGGTGATTATAAAAACTTAGTGGTTGAAGTTGAAGCAACTAAAGAAGTTACAGACGAAGAAGTAGATGCTAAAGTAGAACATGAACGTCAAAATCTAGCTGAACTTGTTGTCAAAGAAGATGCAGCAGCTGAAGGGGATACTGTTGTTATTGACTTTGTTGGCTCAGTTGATGGTGTGGAATTTGACGGTGGTAAGGGTGAGAATTTCTCTCTTGAATTAGGTTCTGGTCAATTCATTCCTGGCTTTGAAGAACAGTTGGTTGGTTCAAAAGCCGGTGACACTGTAAATGTTGAGGTAACCTTCCCAGAAGATTATCAGGCAGAAGATCTAGCTGGTAAAGCAGCGCTATTTGTAACAACAATTCATGAAGTAAAAGCTAAAGAAGTTCCAGAATTGGATGACGAACTCGCAAAAGATATTGATGAAGAAGTTGAAACTTTAGCAGATTTGAAAGCGAAGTATCGTAAAGATCTAGAAGCTGAAAAAGAAATTGCTTATGATGATGCAGTTGAAAGCGCAGCAATTGAATTAGCTGTTGCCAACGCAGAAATTGTTGAGTTACCTGAAGAAATGATTCATGAAGAAGTTCATCGTTCAATGAATGAATTTATGGGGAACATGCAACGTCAAGGTATTTCTCCAGAAATGTACTACCAATTAACTGGTACTACAGAAGAAGATCTTCACAAGCAACACGAAGGGCAAGCAGATAATCGGGTGAAAACGAACCTTATTATTGAAGCTATTGCTAAGGCAGAAGGCTTTGAAGTTTCTAAAGAAGATATTGAAAATGAAGTCAACGACCTTGCTGCGGAGTACAATTTACCAGTTGAACAGGTACGTTCATTATTATCAGAAGATATGTTGAAGCATGACATTGCTATGAAAAAAGCTGTAGAAGTTATTACAGAGACAGCAACTGTAAAATAAGGTTGTATGGTCCGATGTAATGGGTAAATGAAAAGCTGGGATCAAGAGGGAAACAATTTGGTTTATTCTTGTACTAAATGTTAAGTTATCCATTTTTAGTCGGCAAAATACCAAAATAGACATCCTTTAGCGAGTTACGCAAAGCTGAAATCAATCATTTCAGCTTTTTTACTTAGCAAACGAAATGCTTGTGATGGGTGAGTGAATGGTAAAAATGGATTAAAAAGCGACCACTTGCCTTAAACTACCCTCAAATAGTTTACAGGCCATACAAATCGTGCCTTTGAGAACGCAAGCAATAAATATTTTGACGAAATAATAAAATTAGCGTAAAATAGTAGGGAATGATATAATAAGGAGAATAGCCTTGAAATTAGACGTATTTGCGGGACAAGAAAAAAGTGAACTATCCATGATTGAGGTGGCACGTGCTATTTTAGAACAACGTGGCCGTGACAACGAAATGTATTTTAGTGATCTTGTCAATGATATTCAAACCTATTTAGGAAAATCTGACGCGGATATTCGTCAAGCGCTTCCGTTTTTCTATACAGACTTAAATACTGATGGAAGCTTTATTCCATTAGGTGATAATAAATGGGGCCTTCGTTCTTGGTATGCGATTGATGAAATTGATGAGGAAATCATTACGCTTGAAGATGAAGAAGATGGCGGCTCAAAACGTAAAAACCATCGGGTCAACGCTTTTATGGATGGTGACGAAGATGCAATTGATTATAACGACGATGATCCAGAAGATGAAGATTTCACAGAAAAATCAGCGGAAGTTGAGTACGATGAAGAAGATCCTGACGATGAAAAGTCAGAGGTTGAATCGTATGACTCTGAATTAAATGAAATCATTCCAGAAGATGATCTAGAAGAAGTTGATATCAATGAAGAAGATGAGGATGATGAAGAGGAAGATGAAGAAGAGGACGAGGAGGTAGAAGACAATCAATAGGTTCTCAGTCATTCCGCTAACTTGGTTGCAGTTCTAATCTAGCAGAAGTTAGTGTTAGGTTAGGACTGTAATACAATAAATCAAAAACAGCGAGGGCTCGTTTGAGGCGACATTTCGCTGTTTTTGGTTTTGGTATCGGTTGTGGCAGCAGGCGCCGATTCTTTAGTTTGTTTGGCTAAGTTTACCTGTTTTTAGTTTTGGCTGATTATCGGCTCGGCTTATTGTTGACTTGTAGAGGATGATTGATAGCTAAAGCAAGCGAGGGGAGACAAGGTTTGTCTTCTCTTTTGTTATAGTCAAAGTGATGAAGAGTTTGGTTTTTAAGGCTCCGAGGCTTAAAAAGCTCAAATCAGTCCCGCTTAATGTCTGTGATTAGTTTGTTTGGTTGCTTGTAGCTTAGCATTAGAATAAGAGCTTGATAATTCCTGCCCCTCCCTCTGCGCTGCGTTGTGGTGGTGCTCTACCCACTACAGCAACTAGAAAGCAGAGCCCTCTGTGACTTGACTTTCATCAACTGTTTGAGCTCTAAAGACGACAAACGAGCAATCTAGTGTGCAGGTTTTTCAGGTTACATTTCGAAGTGGGGGTAATGAGTCGGGCATACTTTTGACAGAAATATCTCAGACTTAATGATGATATTGGTTTGAAAGATAAAAGAGAATTTATTTTGGAAAGTAGCAGCAAGTGCTAAACCCGCGTTGTAAAATGAAGTGCAACAAAAAAGACATGTTCGTCTGATATACTAGAATTCCCCAATTCAGTATGGAAAGCAGATGAACATGTCCAACATTAATTCTACCAGAAAATCATCCTATTCTCATCTTTCAGCCACAGAACGGGGTGAAATTGCTGCTTATCTCAAAATGGGAAAGAAACCCGTTGAGATTGCTCGACTCCTGGGTCGTCACCGTTCTACAATCTGCCGAGAAATAAAACGTGGTTCAGTAGATCAGGTAAAGGATAAGAACGGAAAACAAACCTTCTTCAACACCTATTTCGCTGATAGTGGGCAACGTGTCTATGAAACCAATCGTCAAAAGAGTTCTTATCTCAAGTTGAATGACTGCTCCGCTAGGTTCATTGAACAATTAGAATCTGCCTTGACGGCTAACATTCGTCTCCATAGTGTAGATAGTTTTGTTCAGACTTACAAAGTGAACCACCCTGAAGAAGTCGTCCCCTCTACCAAAACGATTTATCGTTATATCAAAGAGGGGGGTGTTAGCTATTAAACCAATCGATTTGCCTAAGATGGTTAGTATCAGAAAACGTTCTAAGAAAGTCATGAAGACGAATAAGAAGACTTTAGGTAAATCTATCGAAGAACGTCCAGAATATATCAATGATCGTTCTGAATTTGGGCATTGGGAGATTGATTTGGTTCTCGGCAAGAAAACCAAAGGTGAAGCTGTTATGTTGACTTTGGTAGAGCGCCAGACACGCTATGCACTAGGAGTTAAGCTAGAAGACAAGCAGTCCCAAACCATTAACTGTGCTGTCACGCATCTCATCAGCCAGTATCCTATTGCATCCATCACAGCGGATAATGGTTCTGAGTTTAGCTTACTCTCAAACTTAGAAGCTGTTGACGTTTACTTTGCCATCCCTATTCTTCACACGAGAGAGGAACAAACGAGAACTTCAATGGCCTCCTCAGAGAATATGTCCCTAAAGGAGTCTTACTTAATCCACTAACCTCTGAAGAACTTGACAGTTATATTACTGCCATCAATGAGCGCCCAAGACGACTTCTTCAATATCAATCCTCAAAATTCCTGTTTGAGCTATCCCGAACAGCTTAACCTCTGGAACTCTAGTTATCTATGAACTGGTTGCACTTGACTTGACAACTTGCAAGCAAGTGCTAAACGTGAAAAATAAGTCTAAAAAACTTGACTTTAATAGCTATATTTTGGTATGATAAAAGACGGTATTGTTTACCCCATTTGTAAGGCCCCGGAACCTTCCAAATATCTTTGCGTGGGACGGAACACCCACCATTACTGTAAACAAATATTACGAATTCGTATAGGAGAAATCATGAACAAAACAACTTTCATGGCTAAGCCAGGCCAAGTTGAACGTAAATGGTACATTGTTGACGCCACTGATGTACCACTTGGGCGTCTTTCTGCAGTAGTTGCTAGCGTACTTCGCGGAAAAAACAAACCAACTTTTACACCACACACTGACACAGGTGATTTTGTCATTGTTATCAATGCTGAAAAAGTTAAATTAACTGGTAAAAAAGCAAGTGATAAAATCTACTACACTCACTCTATGTATCCAGGTGGATTGAAATCAATCTCAGCAGGTGAATTACGCTCTAAAAACGCAGTTCGCTTGATTGAAAAATCAGTTAAAGGCATGCTTCCACACAACACTCTTGGACGTGCACAAGGCATGAAATTAAAAGTCTTCGTTGGTTCAGAGCATACACATGCAGCACAACAACCAGAAGTACTTGACATTTCAGGACTTATCTAAGAGGAAAGGAGCATTAAATAATGGCACAAGCACAATATGCAGGTACTGGCCGTCGTAAAAACGCTGTAGCACGCGTTCGTTTGGTTCCAGGTACTGGTAAAATCACAGTAAACAACAAGGATGTTGAAGAATACATTCCACATGCTGACTTACGCCTTGTTATTAACCAACCATTTGCAGTTACCTCAACTGAAGGTTCATACGATGTATTTGTTAATGTTGTAGGTGGTGGTTACGGCGGACAATCAGGTGCGATTCGTCATGGTATCGCGCGTGCGCTTCTCCAAGTTGATCCAGACTTCCGCGATTCATTGAAACGCGCTGGCCTTCTTACACGTGACGCACGTATGGTTGAACGTAAAAAACCTGGTCTTAAGAAAGCTCGTAAAGCTTCACAATTCTCAAAACGTTAATTATCTGCGATATATCAACGTTTCAAGACATTCAAGATTTTTATCTTGGGTGTCTTTTTTTACTCAAAAATCAAAAGTTTCCACCAAAATTTCCACCATATTCCCACCTTTACTTTTTGAGGTGCCTATATGCAGTCTCTCCAGCTGTCTGGGAAACGGTACTCGTGGTATTGATATAAGTTTTCGTGATTGACTGGTCGCTATGGGTCAATGCCTCCGAAATCTCTTCTAGTGAGCGACCTGCTTTTTTGGCTAGTGTGGCTCCAGTATGCCTAAGTTTATGTGGCGTTGCAGGAGCTAATTCAGGATGTCGTCTTTTAATAGAGTTCATGCGATAATTGAGGTAATCAATATGCAAGACAACGTTTATATTGTTTTGTCTATCGTTGTAGGTAAATACAAACTGATTCTTTGTTTGCTTGATACCAAATTGTTTTAGTTCTTCCCGTTGCAAATCTTTCCATTTTTGCAATAATTCCATCAGTTCAGTAGGAGCATTGAATAATGTGCGCTTACCTCCCTTTGTTGCTTTCACATTTCCAAAGCGGTCTAAGGCATTTTCGATTAGGATTTCGTTGTTTTTGAAGTTTATATGCTTCCATTGAAGAGCATAAGATTCAGACTTTCTATCGGACAGAAAAAAAGTAGTATAGAATAGGACATAATCCTTGAATTCTAAAAGACCTTTTTCTAAATCATCGTCAAAGGCCTGCAACCAAAAGAGCAATTCATCTTCATCTAACGCTAAGTCTTCTTCACGTTTACTCTCTTTTAGTATTTGTTTTTTAGTTGCTTTAATGCGACTAATCGTTTTGTGTAGTCGATTGACTGGGATGTATTCCAGCTCTTCCGCCCAGTCAAAAACAGAGTTAATGTATCCACGGAGAGCCTTGAAATTTGCATAGCTATTTGCTTTCGGTGTCAGTAATGACATAACCAGTTGTTTGTTTTCGTTGAGATGACTCAAAGAGTATTTACCTAGAATTGGTAAGATATGTAGTCTAAAGAGATTTTCGGTTTGAAAGATTGTTGCTGCTGTAGGAGGCTTATTCGTATTAGTTGTTTGCCCGGCTTTATAGGGCTCAAGCCAGACCTCCTCATAGAAATGAGAAAAGAGAATATCTTCTTTTTTGAGAGGTTGTTGAAAGTGTTTATTGTGTCTAGCTTTCTCAATGTCTACAGATAGCTTTAATTCAGCTTCTTTAGCCTCACGTCTTGTCTTAAATCGTTTCTCATATAACTTACCTAGTCCAAGTTTTGCTTGGGTGTCTTCTGGAATATAAACCCTAAGCTGATAGGTACCATTTTTAGTTTTCTTTATTGACATAGGTATTCCTTTCTAGGCAGAGATTTCAAGTCTTGCCATCCAATGATTGACGCTTTCCTTATTGAATCGTATGGATTTACCAATTTTGATATATGGTAAGCCCATAGAAATCCATAGGTCAAGAGTGTTATTAGAAATCCCTAAATAATCACAGGCTTGTCGTTTATTTAAAAAAGGAGAATCAGCACCAACTGATTCTCTTGCATTTTTAACTTCGGATTTGATTAACTCTCCAATCATGTGTTGGATTTCAAGAGTTTGTTCTTCTGCTAAAATAACTTGCATGGTCATTTCCTCCTATACGTAGTATTTAATAAAAACGAAAACAAGCCCATTTATGAGCTTGCTTCCAAGGAGATTATGAAAAAGAAAAGTTATTTAGGATGGATACAGTATAGCTGAGTCATCCTAAACAAATCTTAAATCATAATCGTAAAAACTATAAAGAATCGTAAAAATTCGTAAAAGCTATTGTGCAACCGCAAAGCTGTAATAGCTTTGATTGGTGAGCACAGCATAGTGTGGTTTGTTTTGAACACCACCGACATTACATTCGGAGATGAGGAAGGTTCCGTCTTGGTTGACGGCTTCGACAAATGCCACGTGACCGTATTCTGCATAGGTGCCTCCGTAGCCACCTTGAACGGACATAACAGCGCCAACTTGAGGCTCTGATACTTGTTTCCAGCCACGAGAGACAAGACTAGCCACCCAATCTTGACCATTCCCGTTGTAGTTGTAGATAGCTGAGTCGGTACAGATGCCTGTCTCAATCAGGCGGTTACATACATACCAGGTACATTGTCCAGCTGGATAGGTGTTATTCCCTTGAGTCGTGACAGAATTTTCAGTAGGAGCTCCATATTTGAGCTTTCCAAGGTATTCTTGGGGCAAGTTAAAGGTAGAAGTTAGCGTGCCAGTAACAAGCCCTGTATCGCCTGAGAAAGCGCCAGAGGAGTCTGAGGTTATTGTTCCGTCAAACACCTTAAACCACTTGTCAGCGTCCGTCTGTAGTTTCTCAGCCTTGGTCTGACTGTCTGAGAGGGCAACACCTTCATAATGTTCAGACCAATACAAAGCAGCATCCCCAGGGTCAGCTGCTTTTTGCATCTCTGTTTTGACTTTTTTGTAGGCACCTTTTAACTCTGTTGACATGAGTTGAAGCTCAACATCCGCATCAAGTATTCGGCTTGAAGCTTGAGCCCAGCGGTCACCATTGACGGTATTAGACCAACCTGACCATTGGAAGTAACCAGCTACCCCACCGCCAGTGTTGATAGCTTTAGGGTCAAAGCCTGACTCACGTTCTGCAACTGCTAAACTACCTGTTGACCCTGCTAGAGTAAAACCTTCTTGGGAGAGTTGGTAATTGAGGATTTTGATGACATCCTCTGCCCGTTCTTCTGTGATTGATGCTTTCTGAGCTACCTCTTTAGCTGTTAGTGTCGTTCGCTTCCCAGTTGAACCGCCATTACTTAATGTGTTAGACGAGTCAACAGCAATCGCAGCGGCACAAATGATGACAAGTAATAGGGGCAACAGAAGCGAAGAGAGCAGACTCAGTTTGAATAGTTTTTTCATGTGTCCCTATCACCTCCTTTAGTGTTTGAGATAGACTTTGAAGATAACTGTCCCAAAGAGCCATTTGGCATCTAGGACAGCAGGGATATCCCGGCAGAGTTCGATAATACGTTTTGCTTCTTGGTCATCAACAGGATAAAAGACAGTTACCTTGATAGCTTTGAGGTCATTTTCATAGGCTTGGTAAATGTACTTTTCAAGAACGAGTTGAAGTTGATTTCTGGCATATATCCTAATAGCGTCCATTTTGTTCACCTCGCAATCTATTGAGTTCTTGAGTGAGACGGTTTTTTCGTTCGATATTGGCTTTGATTTTATCGTCTCTGGTTAAAGTCTTACGGGAACTTCTGGTGAAGGCATTTGACCCTTGTGCTTGATACATGGCACCAGCATCATCATAGTTACTGAGTTCTTTTTCCAAGCGTTCCATTTTCCGTTGCTTACGTGGTGATACCCATTGCTCCTTGAGTTCTTGGAATTCCATTTCTGGTGATGGAGGAGTTGTCGGCTGACTTGGGATATTTTCAGGGGTTGGTTGTTTTTCCAGAGAAGGGCTATTTGTTGGCGCCTTTTGTTTCGGAATGTTTGATTCAGAGGAGGTTGGCGTCAGTTGGTCAGGTGTTGGTGCGGGTTGCTCGGTAGGTGGTTCTGTTGGAACGCTTGGTTCTTCAACGGGTTCAGGGTTTGGTCTTGACCGTCTAAAGAAATTACCCGCTTCCTTAATGTGGGAAGAAGCATTCATAGCACTTCCAGCCACAAAACCAGTGCCAGCCATGGCAAAGTTACCTAGGTTTTGAGCAGCTTCAAAGCTACGTGACGGCATCTGTTGGATGAGTTCTTTACCCTGACTAACTTTGTTTTCCACTTGGTTTCCAATGTCTTCCATCTTGATGCGTGCCCGTGAGCCCATGATAAATTCAATGAGTTCCCCTTTATAAATCCAGAGGAAATAATAGACGGCAGCTTTAGCAACGACTGATAGGATGAGTTTGAAGAGGAGTGCGAATGTTCCCAAAGATGGGAAAGATTCGATGACACCATCAAACCCAGAAGTAATCAAGGTTTCAATGACTTCCCCTTTATAAATCCAGAGGAAATAATAGACGGCAGCTTTAGCAACGACTGATAGGATGAGTTTGAAGAGGAGTGCGAATGTTCCCAAAGATGGGAAAGATTCGATGACACCATCAAACCCAGAAGTAATCAAGGTTTCAATGACTTTTTCAATGTAGAAAATGATGAGTGTGATGAGTGTCGTAATCGTTGGGAAAACCAACCCACCAAACATGACCTTGAAAATTCCGAAGATGGTGTCTTGCATGGCAGGGACAAAGGAAATGAGTAGAGCGATTGGGAACAACAGAATCATGACCAGGACTAATAGCTGAGCAATGAGATTCAGGAGTTGAACCAGGATAATTGGAACCGCAATAACGATAGCTTCAACAATTTTGAAGATAACGTAGAAGGTCTTGATGAAAAGATAATCCCAAACCGCAGATACCCAGCGGTTCTTTTCTTTTCCATCATCTGCCTTATCTCCTAGCTTATCCAGATTGTCTTTTCTATCTTTGTTTTTAACCGCTACAAATTTCCCTGAGTCATCCACGCTTCCTAGGACTTTAGAATCCTCAAAGGCTTCTTCCTCACCTGTTTGGCTATTGACGTATTTCCCGTTTTCTTGACCCGTATTCACAAAGACGTAGGCAGTGTAGGAAGTTTGTGCGATATAGCTATCAGCCATTGATTTCCCGACCTTGATTGACTTTTCTTCACCATAAGAAACGGAGATATTTGAAATCTTATCGGTGACAGTGTTCGCAAGATTATCAACAGTATCAAGGATGTAGAGACCGCCAGAGGTAGAAGCTACTGTTCCGAAGTAACCAAAGCCTAGTAGGACGACGAGAAGCACATGGAGGACTTTTCGCATGAAGTTTCCACGAGAGAAGAAATACTGGTAGAAGAGGTAAAAGGCTCCGATGGTCAGAAGCATGGAAACTAGGGAACCACTTGATAAACCGCCAGAAGTTGAACCCGTTAGTCCCTGCCAGATAGATTTGGCAGCGTTATAGACGTAGGTTTTATAAGAGTCGTAGAGGTCAATGTTTTCCATGATACGAATCATGAGGGAGAAGAAACCTACTACAAGATTGAGGAGAAAGAAAAAGAGATTGACGAAAATCTCATTCATAGCCACGATAATGGAGGTCTCAATTTTTGACGTCTTTTCCAGGTAGGATTTTAAGGCGAAGATGTCCACGCCTTTTAGTTTCTCAAAGGCTTCTTGCATGTGAGCCCTCCTTTCTAGCTAGCATATTTATTTTCGAGGCTAGATGATACCGTTGCTTTCATTGGTTTTAGGAGCATGTCAATATCTTCAAAGATGTTGTGAATAGAAATCATGTTGAGATTGCCATAGACGTCATAGTAGAGGCATTGCCCTGAAATCATGTTGTCAATCCATTCCAGGTTGCTTTCTGTTGGTTCCAGATTGACGTGCTTGAGAATATCTTCTCGTTCTGATTTTTCGTAGAAGGCAAAGATAGTCCCAAATCCTGTTGTGTCATCATCATTTTCAGCATCATGGACAGATTGTGTGATGAGTGCCAAAGTGTTGTTTTTTGAGCGACCGATACGGCGCATATTCTTGATAACGGCTTGACCTTCGGCAGACTTCATGAGAATCCAGGCTTCGTCAAAGAACTCAATGGTATCTTCGCTT
This sequence comes from Streptococcus halichoeri, assembly GCF_019774635.1. Lineage (NCBI taxonomy): Bacteria > Bacillati > Bacillota > Bacilli > Lactobacillales > Streptococcaceae > Streptococcus > Streptococcus halichoeri. The sequence goes on along the minus strand of NZ_CP081502.1, from coordinate 13,171 downwards.
TCGTCACGTTCACCAAAGTGGGTACAGAAAGCACCAAGAGCAAACATAAGAGCGATAGAGTTTCGCTCGTGGTCTGAAATCTTTGAGGCATCTGTCTTTGGTAATTTCAGGTTGGCAACTTCAAGAACAGTGACTTGTGACTCATAATTGAGCCCTTGAGTCGTTCCATCAGAGAAGGCGAGTTCCAAGATAGAATTGGTCACAATGGAAGTGAGGTAGCGACCAACTGAGGCGATTTGGTCATTGTCACTGCCTTTGAGGGCTTCCAGAACGTGCTTAAAGCCAACGGTTTGACCAGCTTGTCTCTTATCGACAATGTCGTTGATGGTTTCGGTAATAGCTGTCTTCTGATCCATGGTGACGTTGTCAACCGCTTGGAGCAAGAATTCCAGCATATTCTTAGCGACTTCAACGGCTTGTTCTTTATCGAGAACGACAACAGGGTCAAGTACCCCGTGATTGGAAGCAAGTGAGCTATCGAGAGTGACAAAGTTGAAGGCTTCAATTTGTTTTTTACGTTCTGGATAGAGGTGGGCAAATTCAGGGCTGTTGATGATTTCATGATAGTGGTGACGCAGTTCACGTTTAGGGTCAATGTAGAGTGTCTTCACGTTTTGAAGGGCAACGGATAAGAAGATAATCTGAGCGAGGAAGGATTTCCCTTGACCTGTGGCACCCGTAATGATGATGTGTGGGTTCTTGGTGATTTTCCCAGCAATGTCTTCTTTATTACCGACAGTCGCATTAAAGAGGACTATGTTTTTGGAAGCGTTGATGGCTTTTTCGATGTTGTCCCAACGTCCTGTCCAGTTATCCACTCGTCCGATGTACCAGCCAATACGGTTACCAGCAGAGGTATTGGTAAAGGGCATGAGTTCCGCAAAGCCACGACTGGTGACCATGTGTGTCCACGTTCGTGTTTTCTTTTGCAAGTCTTGACCGTAAAGGAGTGCTTGGAAGAGATAAGGCGTATCGTGACTTGCTTCACTGATTTCAACGCCCATATCATCAAAGTAGTTGAGAACGACTTGACGGCGACTTCTAAGTTGACTGAGGGAAGAACCAGATACGATGAGATAAGCCCCGTATTCGATGATTTCCTCTTTGTTTCCGACTTTCTTCATCAGGTCTTTCAGGGAGAAGGAGCCCATGATAATCTCGTCTTGTTGGACGGTATCGGTATTCTCGGCTTCTTCCATGATGTTCTTGTAGCGAGTGTTGGAGCGTCCCATTTTACCTTTGATTTTATTGCGGTCAATGAACTCTGCCTTGAAGCGTAGTTCCACGGGAAAGTTGAGGCGTTGGACAAATTCGCCCAAGTGGAAACCATTGAAGATGGTGTTGAATTTCCCGACAGGAAGAATGGTCACGAAGGAATGGCCGTAGGGACTTTCCAGTTTGAGAAAGCCTCCGTTCATGCTTTTAATCAAGGTGTCTGTGACATTGAAAAGAGAGCGGTTAGCAATCACTTCTTTCTTAAGGTGGGGAATGTAGCGGAGGTATTGCATCCGTTGGTAGTAGAAGAGTTCGTCATCTGTCAGACGGCGACAGCGTAGCGTTGAAAGCACTTGGTAAATGACTTGTTCATCGGCAAGATAGTCTTCATACCAGGGCTTTTCTTCTTCTAGTTCAAAGCCTAGCCCGTTAGCTAGGGTCTCTGAAATCTCAGAGAGGCGCTCATAGGCTAGGTCTGCGAGACTAGCTCCCTTGTCGTGTTTTCTAAGACGGACACTAACCAGCCAGTCAAACTGATAAGGGATTTCCATTTCATTTGTCAGCTTATCGACCGTGTAGAGCAACAAGTCTTCACCAAGTGATTGATTATTTGGCGAGAGGACATCCATGAAATCACGCATCTTTTCTTCTAGGAGATAATCTTTTGGGATGAGGGAGATGTCAAAGTATTGGTTTTTAGCCAACTTTTTGAGTATCTGGCTGACTGTGATTTTATGCTTTCCTTTTTTCTCATCATCCGTGATGGTGATGGGTGTGTTTGGAATACGATAGTAAGCCATGACTTGCTTGTCTTTCCGAAAAGCTAAGTTTTCGTGTGTGGCTTTAATGGGGTATTGTAGTTTTAGTGCCATAGTGCCTCCTTTCTAAAGGTGAGTCTGTTCAAAGACAATGTCTTCATCGTCATAAGTTTCCACTCGTTCATCGTGATAGATAGCTTTCTTGTTCCAGCGAAATTCATAGAGGTAGCGGAAGTAATCCGCTAGAAAGATGTGCATTTTCTTTCCGTGCGGTTCATACTCTGTGTAGAATTTGGCGAGTTTATAGGGAACGTAAGCGTAAAGTAGCATAGAGATAGAGTGTGTGATTTTAGCAAGTGGGACAAGGATGAAAGAAAGTCCCAAAAGCATGACGACAAAGACGAGAATGAAGACAACAAAAAAGGACAGCTGCATCGGTGTTGCAAAGTACCAAATACGTGCCCCTTTTTGTGTCTTGATTTCCTGAATCCAGTAAGGAGCGTTTAGCCCCCTAGCGTAGTCATAGAGTGGTTCTTTCTTGTTGTTCATATCAGAGCCCCGTTTCAATACCAAAGAGGCGTAGGAACCAACCAATGACAGAGAGAATCTGTTGCCCTTTGGTCATGGATATAATGACTCCCCAAAATCCGATAACGGAAAAGAGTTGGAACCAGGAGCTGTTTTTCCAAGCCTTGATGGCTAGCAGGATTGCCACAGCCGTTATAATCCAAGCGCCATCACCTTGGAGAAATTGTTGTAGTGAGCTAGTGTTCATAGATGTTAGTCTCCTTCATGTTTTGCATAATCTTTTGGAATGGTGTGAGCTACTTTAGTCACATAGTAGGAATTTCCTTTAGGCGTGAGCGTCAAGGTGAAATTCTCTGAGCGAGTATTGCCAGCGACTTCAAAGGTGACATGGACATAAGCGGTAATGGTATCACCGTCTTCCGTCAGATAGACGTAGTCCAGTGACTTGAAAGTTGTGTTTTGAAGGACAGCTAAGTCTTTACCGACCAAGTCCAGATTGTCCTGGTCTGTGGTGTAGTTAGTAAAGAAGACATTGAGGAACTTTTTGACTTTCTTGTGTGTCTTTTCTGGGAGATTGTCAGAAGCGGTCAGACTGAGCGCAGATTCTTTATCAAAGCCTTTGGCTTGATTGTCGGTCAGGCTAGAATACCAAGGGAGCCCTGATACATAGTAGGCGTCGTTTTTGGTAGCGTAAGGGATATTAAACCCTGTGGTGATTTCTTCTTCCTTATCGCCGACTTTCTGCTTATAGGTCACTTGATAAGTAGCTGTGTTATCCGTCAGCAACAATAATCTAGCTGAAACCAGAGACATAGGAGTTCGTTTATGTCCTTGTGATTTAATCTCAGGTTCAACGTCATAAAAACCATTGAGCCTTTTGATTTGGGCTTCTTGTTCTTCGGCTTTATCAGAAAAAGAGAAGTAGGCTGCGACAAAGTCGTTGAGATAATAGGTCAAGCGGTAATCGGTGTCAGTTGATGTGGTAACGACTTGAGAGGATTGAGCGTTCTTGACCTCCTTTTCAAGTGAGGTGACTTTACTTGAGAGAGTGATAGCACGCAGGGAACCAGTGGCTCCGATGAAAGTTAAAAATCCCAATCCAGTGAGGACTAGGATATTCACGTTTTTCCGTGTCGTTTTGATAAGTTTTGGTGAGCCACGCTTCTTATCTTGTTTCTTGAAACGAGATAGGTAGTGAGTGACATTTTGGATGAGTGTTTTGAGTTTATTCATAATCCCTCCTTATCAGGCGCTAACCAGTTCAATCAACTTGTTGCCTTTGGCATAGAGCTGTTTGTGGAGCTTATTGATTTCTCCGTTGACGTAGTAGTAACCACGGAGTTCTAGGCGGATTTTTTCGAGAAGGTCAGCTGGGAGCTTTTCTGCTTCTTCATTCTTGAGCAGGTGATTGAGTTCGCCAGCTTTTGTCCAGGCTTCCTTGTCTTTGTGAGCTTTCATAAGCTCGCCCAGTTCAAGGGAAGCAGCTTTGATTTTCTTTTCAATGAGTGATTGTTTTGCCATGATAATTTCCTCCATAAATTGTTCTTGTTGGTCTAAGATGAATTGTCGAAAGAGAGTGACCAGTTTGGTGTCCATATTTCGATTAAAGTCTAAGACTTGACCATCAGTGGTAAAGTAGGCGTGTTGATATTTGGCGGGAGAGTCGAGGTCAACGGTTTCGCGAGCAAAGGCATCAAAGAAAAAATCCTTTTCTTTCATGAGTACGATATAGAGATTCCAGAATTCATTAGTTTCAGGAAAGCAGGTGATGCCTTCGTAGATTTTTTTGACAAGCATGGGTCATAGGTACCTCCTTATCACTCTTCGATTAGGTCATGATAGCCAAGAGCTTGGTAAATGTAATCATCATCAAACCATAGCCAATCATTGATTTGTCCTTCTGTCGGTGTCCTTCCTGAGAAGACATCTTCACAGAGGCTAGTGAGTTGGTCAATTCCGCCACGTTCACGGACTGTGTCTAGGGTTTCTCTAGCACCTGACCAAGCCTTGAAATTGTCGATGCTTGAGAGTTCAACTTTGTATTCCATGATGACCTCCTTAAAATTTGGGTATCAAAAAAAGGCAACTGAATTCAGTTACCTTGGAGTGCTTCACAAAAACAATTTAGCGTAATCACTTTTCACAGGAAGTAGGTGAGTAACGTACACAATTTTATCTTCCGTATTGATGTTATAGAAAAGCAGGTATTTGTGGTTAGCAATCACGATGCCAAATGTTTTGTATTGTTTAGAAATTTGTCTTCCAACTTTTTCATCCGCATCAAACCCACGTTCAGGAAATGTTTGAAGGCTTTTAATGCCTTCGAGGAGAAGTTGACTGGTTTTCAAAGCAGCATCAGGACTCAACAAAACATCTTGAATATAGTTTTTGATGCTTTTGATTTGGTCAAAAATCGTTTGTGGGATATTGACAGTGTATCTATCCAAGTAGCTCCGCCTCCATTTCTTCAATGGTGACGTAGTTACCCGCTTCGATTTCTGCCATGTTTTTATCAATGATAGCACCAAGCTCATCAATCATTTTTTCACGGATAAGCTCATCAGTAGCTTCTTCCAAGAGGTTTTCTTTGCTTGGGCTAAAGATGAGTGTCCCATCGCTGCCCTTATAGACATTGTATTCTTGACCTTGTGGAATTTCAAATTCTTTTGGGATTGTGATACTTAGAGAATTACCGATTTGTCGTGTTTTAACTACTGTCATGTTTTTTCTCCTATGTGTTTGGTATACACCGAGTGTATACCTTTCTTTTGTTTTTGTCAATTGATTGTCTCATCCTCCTTTTTCTTTAGGTTATAGGATGCTTGCAGGTATTGAAGAATGCTTTCAGCTCTATCTGTAATTTCGCCGTTTTCCTGAATCATCTTAATAAAGTCAGTCTCCATGATTTTGTCAGCTTCTTCCACCAGTTTGAGCGAATTGGCGACTTGGTACATGAGCCATTTTATCGTCCTACCGATGGAGTAAGGTTCAGGTTTCATCCTGAGTTTCAAGGGCTCAGTACCACCAAATATGCGTTGCCATTTCTGGTCAGGGACAAAAGCACCGAATTTATTGGTGCCATCGTAAACCTGCATTTCATGATTGATAACGCCACGGGCGATTTCTGCCAGGTCAACACCGCTAACGTATTCTTCAATAGCCAGCTGAGCTTTTTCTTGAGCGAAACGCAACTCGTAACGGTTCCAGATACCAAAAATCTCCAGGGATTCTTCCACGGAGATTTTTTCACTTTTGGCGAGTTCGTAACGTTTTTCATAGAAGTTGAAGTAGAGATTGCTTTGGCGACTTCCAAAATAAAGGGAGATACCTTGGCTACCTTCCACCTCATCCAGATTTCTTAGGTTGCCACCACCAATGTGATTCCAGGTTCTGATGTTCTTAAAACTCACCTCGTCTTTATAGACCTTGGCAATCATATCAGAGAGAAGAAATTGTTCGTCCTCTCTGTCATGTCCCAGATAGCGTTCATCCATGGCAATGTCTAGTCGTGTTACTCGGCTATCTGTGAGGTCAAAGAGCAGGGCTTGAAGAAATTCTTGCCAGCTCATGTCGATACTGTCTAGGACAAGTTCCATTTCACGGCACCCTTGACCAGAGAATTGTAAGGTCACTTGGTAATTTCCTGTTTCGATTTTGTCAAAAAAATCAAATAACCAAATATTGCCTCGCTTCCAGAGCCTTGTGTAATTCAGGAGCCTGGTTTCAAACTCTTTGAATTCGGTGAAGGAGCAGTGAAGATAGGTCTGACAGAAGTAGGATAGGTCACGGATTGACATGAAGGTCATGCGGAGGTAGTCGATATGAACATCAATCAGATCATCGGTACTATCTTTGTGATAGCCAAGTTCCGCTTTGAATTGACCGAATTTTTCTAGGCTTAAACCGCGCGATCCATCTTCATAGCTACGATAGGTACGAGTAGAAATCCCAACAGACTCCGCAAATTGTTTCTGAGTCATCCCTGTTTGTTTTCGGAATTTCTTGAGATTTAGTGGGCTTAGCTTATCCATTCATAGGGTAAACCTCCTTTCTGGTGAGTGACACAGTTTTTTAACGAAAGTGACACACTTGGCAAATCTTTGAAAACCTTGGTACCATTGGCGTGGTGGGGGTTGGACGTTGTCATTTTGACAAATGTTACCCCCCTATTAGAAATCGGGGGTTGAATCACAATCATGGGCGGTAGGAACTGCGAGCTACGGTCTGCGCCTGACGCTGTCAGGCTTACCCTTGCTCTTGTCCTAACCCATGATTTGCGAGACAGCTTTCAACCGCCTTTGGATAAGACTTCCGTCCTTCCTCTTCAAAGAGTGCCAAGGTTTCAAGAAGTAACTGTTCTTGAAAAGGTGTCACAACAAGCGAGTTATCCTCTTTGTCAAAAGGAACGCCTCGCTCATCCATGAGGTAGATGATTTTGCGGAGTGTCTTGACTGTCAGGTCATTTTCTTTGGCAAAATCTGTCAGCGAGCGTCTTTCTTCCAAGACCTCCATGACATCATCCTCCATTGGTTCGTAGTCTTCTTCAATAGGTTCCACATCTTCCACGGTGCCCGTGTGTGTGACAAGTTGCTCATCTTCTAGGACAGGCAATTTCATAAATTCCTCCTCAAAAGAAAAGCCTTTGTTAAAGGAAACGTAGGGAGAGAAGAACTCACCAGCCAGCTCACCATTATTAGCAATGTAACCACGTCCGTGAACCTTTTTACCGTTGATTTTATCCAGCTTTTTGAACTCTTTATTGCGGTTGGCATCGCCAAACATCATGTTGTAACCCGTGTCTTCCAGGTGCCCGACAGAGAGCCGTTTCATGAAGTTATCCCGAAGAGCAGTCTTGATATACTTACCATCAGGACGTTGCATAGCTTGAATAACGAATACTCCAGCTTGGCGTCCTTCTAGAACTATCTGGGTCAAGTATTCCGTAGCTTCTGCTTGCAGGCGGTAGTCATTTTCAATTTTAGCGATGAAGGCTGCCCACTCGTCAATGACAATGAATTTGGGCTTTAGTCCATACTGGGCAAAGTTCTTCCCTATCTTGTAGTCAGGGTGATTTTGCATGGCCTCGTAGCGATTTTCCATTTTAGTGACATTATCTTTAAGACAAGTGATGATGTCTTCTTTGGATATGAAGACTCGCCCTTTGAAGACGGGAACATTTTTAAGACCTGATAAGTCTGCGTTCTTCGGATCGCACAGGTCTATAAAACCAATCTTTGCCAGAGCTAAGACAATGGTCATGAGGATTACCGTTTTACCGCCACCGGTTCCCCCACCAATCAGCAAGTGTGGCTCAGCAATATAATCCCAAAAAACATCTTTCATGAGGCGGATGCCCTGGTCAGTCATGGCAACTTCTGAAACGTTAATACGGGAAGCGATACGATTGATGGTAATTTCATACTGAACAAAACGCTCATCAAAGGTCTTATTTCTAAAATCACCATTATACATGACTTCAAGGCTAGCCCCAAGATTGATAAATCGGTCTTGGAATTTATTTCCTTCGAGAATAAAGGAAGCAAGCAGCTGATACTTACCACGTTTGACATAAACTTTGGGGAGAGAAATCTTCTCAATCGTTTTGCCATCACGTTTGATTGTTTTTGAAAGATAGTACCGATTTTCCAGGAGAAAGTTAGTCATAATCCTCAGCGAGTTAAGGCGCTGAAAGAAGAGGAGTTTCTGGTAAAGAATGAGATTGACAATAGGTATAATTACGATAGGTGACAGAGTAGTCATTAGGATTTTTGGCAGGTAAAATAAAGGGTCAGCTATAATCAGGTCATAGATGGGATAGTAGTAAAAAGCGTTACCAATCATAAAGGGCAATAACATGAGAAAACTTGTTATCACCCTGATATGACGGTAGAATTTATGGACACGAAGCCCCCGATAGGTAAAGAGGTGCATGATTACCTCCTAGCGTCATTTTTTATCTTCTGCTTTTGGTTCAGATTTGGGAGTAGCTTGAGTCCCTTTTTTCTTAATGGCAGAAGCGTAGAGACGATAGTTGTCATTTCGACCAATAGCAGAGTAGGTCACGACAATATCAGTGAGTTCCACTTCTTCACGGTAATTGAGACCAAGGTCATTGAGCTGTTGTTCGGACATATCCACGATAGTGAAGAAGAGTGTTTCGTGTTGGTTAGCAGAGTGAATCCCAACGGTGATACCACGAATTTCACCAGTTGGGACTTGGGCGTAGGAGCCGTCTTCATTACGCTGGTTACGGTCTGCTTCATAGATTAGTTCAGTCCCTTCAATAGAGCGGAAGGTCAGTTTTCCAAAGACTTCATCGAGTTTGAGAGCATCAGTGATAACACGGTAGCTTTTATCAACAATTTGGAGTTTTTCTCCGAAGTTCAATCCAGTTTTAGCCATAATTTTTGAGTTCCTTTCTTATTTACCGATTTCGAGTTTTTCCGCAAAGACATTAAGGGCAGGGGCTACGTTTGAACCATTGACCGCACGGTCTGGGAAGAAGATAGGGTTGACGACTTTGACAAGCGTGTCCTCATCAAAGACGGTGTTAGTTGCAGGAGTAATGACATGGAAAGAGCCATGTTCTTGATTGTTCAGGACATGACGTTGGTATTTGCCTTCTTTACCAAAGACGGTACGTGGGGCATGACCAAGTTTTTCATAATAAGCAGTTCCAATAAATTCTGGTTTCATAGCAAGTGTTTCAGGAATCATAAGTGTTCTCCGTTTCTATATTTGGGTAATAAAAAATCAGTACATCACAGGGCTGACTTGAGCAAAGTAAAAGCGATTGATTTTGTTTTTGTAGATTTGACTATAGTAAGTCAATTCAGCAAGCGGATAGCCAGTTGCCTTGAATTTCTTGACGAGTATATCAATTTCTCCCTTGGCAGCGCTAAAGAGACTGGCTTGTAGGTCTAGATTGTGAGCGTACATCTTATGAGTGAAAAGATAATTTTGGAAGTGACGCTCTAAGCATTGTTCAAAATATGAGGTCATAAATGCCTCCTTTCTTTATTGCAAAAATAAAAGCTACTAGAAACATCCAGTAGCTTGAGCATAGACTACTCCTGTAAAACAAAGAGAAGTAGTCCGTTTGAAAAAGGGTTATTTGGTTGAAAGACCTATCTAGGAACTAGATAAATCTTTCACGGTGGCAACGTTTAGCAAGGTGCTTTGCGTTAATTACCATCGCTTTTCCAGCCAATCATTCAGGTAGTCATTATCATGCCTGTCACGATTCTCTTACGCCCTTTGGCGAAGCCAGTTCACTTTACTATTCGGAAAAGTGCGAAAGTCCGAAATGCGTGTGAGCCCACAATTCTTTAGAATTATTTTACTATCTCAACTTCAACCACAAACGGACTTGACTTTCTTTTTCAAACAAGATACAATAAAGGTACGAAGTTTAGTGTAGTTTGATGGTCAGTCCTCTGGTTGTCAGACGCACTTTTTATTTAGTTATCAATGAACGGTGCCAATAAATTGTTGGTATTATATTTTTAACTAAAATATAACCATTGGATATGTTTATATAATATAACTATTAGTTATATTTGTCAACAATTTTTTGAAAAATATTTAAATTTTTTTGAAGGACAACAATTATGGATTTTGCGGAACGCTTGAAAACATTGAGAAAACAAGCAAATTTAACTCAAAAAGAAATCGCTGAAAAAATTGGAATTTCCCAACCTGCCTATGGGGACTGGGAGCGTGGAACAAAAAAACCAACTCAAGAAAATCTTGTAAAGTTGGCTAAGATTTTCAATGTATCAGTTGATAATCTTCTTGATAACAATATTGAAGAAGAAGAACTTGCAAATGTTGAAGTTCTATTCCGTATGGCATCAGATGGTCTAACAGATGAAGAAAAAGCAACCTTCCGTGAAGAATTGATTGAGTTCATGAAAGAACGGAAGAAGTTGTTCAAAGAAGGAAAGTAGTAGTTTTTAAGAGAACAAATAATAGATAAGAATTTTTTATAATTTCATGTCGTATATAATATTGATTGATTTTTTGAATCAATATGAGAAAATATGGGAATTGAGTTAAATAAAATGTATTTCAAAGATGAAATAAGAAATGAATTTCTCAGGATTACTTGTGAAACAGATGAAACAAATATTTCAGATGGAGTTATTGAAGCAATTGAGCGGCAAGGGATTTTTTTTGGAAAAAATCAATCTTTATTTGAAGAATACAAGGATATGTTATTAAATTATAACTATTATACTAGAGAAAGAATTGAAAAATTTTTGCTAGATATAATGGTGGGTGAAGATTATTTTATTTTTACTAGTTTAAGTAAAGAGGAAGGCAGACCTGAATCCTCCAGTATAATTTACCCTCTCTTGTTTAATATTAGAGAAAATAGTAAGGCAGAAACATTTACAAAACGTACGGTAGATTTATTTGATTATGTGATTCGATATAAAGAGGAGATGAAAGCATATCATGACTTATTAGCTGAAGAAGGACCAAGTTATGTTATTGAAGAGTTATATTACGATATAAAAAAAAGAGCGAAATCGTATAATATTCAAAGGATTGATAGTTTAGAGAAAATAATCATTTTTGAAGATTTTGTAGGAATAGGAACGTCTTTGATTGAAAAATTTTTAGGGACAGATGGTATTTTGGCAAAATTAAATAAAATAAGAGAGCTAAATATAAAAATATTATTTTTGTTCTTGGAGATTAGTAAAGAGGGGAAAGATAAGTTAGATGAGTTTTTACATAAAAACTCTTTCGACCGATTTATAAGTTACGCAGTGCCGTCAGATACGCAAAATTTTAAAACTTATACTGGTAATTACCAAAACTTAAGTAGAGAAATTGGTATCAAGGATGCCAAATATAGTTTACAAGCATTAGTATCGACATATTTAGAAACTCCGAATAATACAATTGCTTTATTTTGGAAGGAAAAGCAGGACTTATGGAAGCCCCTATTCACAAGGACGGATGCATTTAGTGTATACAATGGTGAAGATGAAGAGCTTTTACAAAAGACATTGGATAAATATGATTTTAGAAAATCTAGAGGAATTGAATTACCTCAATTGGATTTAATGCATTTCAACCCTAAAGTGACTTTAATGGTACTAGTCTTGTTACAAGTTTTCAGTGATGGGATTAGTTGGGAAAAATCAATAAATATAGTGGAAGCAATTTTGAAGATATCGAAAACAGAATCTTCAGAAATAATAAGTCGGCTTCAGCACGCTAAGTTTATCAAATTTAACGACAATATTTCTAAAATTGAATTGACCAAAAAAGGTAAGAAAACAATTACTGAAGTTGAGTTAAAACCAAATACTAGTGATTTTATTGATGAATCTGTACTATCAGGCTAAGTTATGATAAAATATCATAGAAGTAGTGTTACTGCAAGTTGCAGTAAAGTATAGCAGAAATGCTATGCTTATGTGATACTTAATAAAGCAATTCTTAAGTTGGCTAGATTTGCTTCACTTCGTTTGCAAATCTAGCTAGTTTAAGCTTCGCTCATTTTGTTTACAAGTTTAAGTACTTCAAGATCATCAACAGAAGTTGATGATTTTTTGTGAGAATTATCATGATAGAAATAACAAGCACCGAGCAAATTGAATCATTGTTTAAAATAAGTGATTCAGAAGACATTAATGATATTAATGATTTTGTAAAAAAGAATAATCAAGTTTATGTAAAAACAAAAAGTAATGGGGAGCTGATATATATATATATATATATATATATATATCAGTTCCATCGGAACATTTAAAAGCTATTCAAAAATGGATTGTGAAGAATATTCTGGATGAACAAATGTATTCTGATTTTGCTCATGCTTATACAAAAAGTCGGTCGATTTTTACAAATGCTGAACTGCATATTGGGAATCGTATTTTGCTTAAGATGGATATTCATAATTTTTTTGATTCAATTTCTTTTGAGATGGTTAAAGAAATATTTATTTCACTAAATTATAACAATCAAGTTGCAAGTGATTTAGCTCGACTTTGCACTTACCATGGATATGTTAGACAAGGCTTTGTTTCTAGTCCAATAATATCGAATATCATATTAGCATCATTTGATAATGCTTTAAATGAACTGTTATTAAGCAAGAAATATATAAAATATAATTTAAAGTATACGCGCTATTCGGATGATATCACAATTTCCTCCGCTTCAGAAGAAATAGTAGAAATGAAGGACATTATAGACGAGGTCTCATCACTTTTAGAGGAAAATGGTTTTGAAGTTAATCAGTCAAAGACAAAAATTATTAAAGGGACTAATCCTAAGGTAGTGACAGGTGTTATTGTTAAATCAAATTCTATTTCTATTCCAAGAAAATTTAAAAAAGAACTACTGAAAGAGTTACATTTTTGTGAAAGATTTGGTGTACAATCTCATTTGATATACACGGGGAAATTTGGAAAATTAAATTACAAGGAACACCTTGAAGGAATAGCTAATTTTATAAGGAACACCGATAGTAAGTTTTACGAACAAGTGATTGAGCGGATAAGGAAGTTGGATATTGATGCGTGAGAAATATACTAGAGTAGAATTATCTAAATAGAGGACAATTGCTTGTGTAAATGTTTAGCTTATAGTATATTTTTGGAAGCTAAAATTAGTAAATTTTTATAAAACTATCTTTTTCTAAAAGCTCA